>JANQLV010000026.1 GCA_028280415.1 Saprospiraceae bacterium | reverse complement strand
TCCATCAATCACGAAATACTGTGTATAGCCGTGCGGGCCGGCAATCTCATTCCATTTTGCGGTCGTCAGATCAGCTTTGAGGATATAACAAGCTGATATTTCTTCCACCTGATTTTTAGCCACGCTCTCTTTGGGAGTAAAGGCAAAAAATCCCAGGGCCAGAGTCAGCAATAAGCAGACTTGACCAAGCTTCAATGGCTTTTTCATAATCAAATGTTTTAAAAGTTTTAAAAAATAAATTCCGTGTCGGACAGGATGATCAGACCTGTTCAACTATCAATAAGGGCCTCTTATTTTTCGTCTTCCTTAGTTCTTTTTTCGTATTTCATCACTTATGGCTGGAACGATAAGTAACGAGTTAACGAATATCGAATATCGAATATCGAATATCGAATATCGAATATCGAATATCGTTTAATTTGTGCTAGTGAAATTGGGTACAGGTAAGATATTATGTACCTAAGGATTTACAGTTATAAAACTACAAATTGAGTGGTAATATTGCAATTAAAACACAAAAAGTTTTAAATTTTAACTTTTGTTAAATTTTACGTTGCCCGTTCCCTTATACTGGCCTGAAATTTTATAGATGGAAAGGATCAACCAACGACTTCCTGTAGGGTAGCACTATGCTCCAGCTCCCGGAAATCTACAGCGCTGACATTGGAAACTCCCTGCTCCTGCATGTAGACGCCATAAATTACATCTACTGCTGCCATGGTTTGCTTATTGTGGGTCACGATGATAAACTGCGACATCTCTGAGAAACGGCGAATGATCTTGTTAAATTTCTCAATATTCGCATCATCCAGCGGGGCATCGACCTCATCAAAGATACAGAAAGGTGCAGGTTTCAACAGATAGAGGGAGAAAAGAAGCGCCGTAGCGGTAAGGGTCTTTTCCCCTCCGGAGAGTTGATTGATACTTTGAGGCCGCTTTCCTTTCGGCTTAGCGACGATCTGTATCCGTGAATCCAACGGATTTTCCGGATCTTCCAATTTGAGATCACAGGAGTCATCCGCGGAAAAAAGAGTGCGAAATACATCAATGAAGTATTCGCGGACTTTAGCAAAAGCTTCCAGGAAATGCCCGGTCGCTGTTTCTTCAATTTCCTTGATGGTTTCCAATAAGGATGCTTTGGCTTCAAGGATATCATTTCTTTGACCATTGATATTATCATAACGCTCTTTCATCTCGTCGTAGGCTTCAACCGCCATCGGATTGATTTCACCATAATTGTCGAGTCGAGATTTCAGTCGGTCAACTTTTGCTTGTAATTCTTCCGGATCGAGTTTTTCATCAGGTTCCCGCTCCAGTACATCTTTAAGTTCGATGCCAAATTCAATTTTCAAACGCTCTCCGATGGAAGTAAACTCCAGTTTTAAATCCGTAAATCGATCTTTCAGGGTATTGATCAGAATTTGCGCATTCTGACGATTGCGATGCGTCTCCCGCAGTTTTTCTTCAATTTCATTGATCCCTCCCCTGGCCTGAAAGTACAACTGCTCTGCACTGGTCAGATTTTTTTCCCGCTGCTCCTTCAGGCCATAAGATTCCATTAACTGCAGCCCTAACTTTTCAATATCTTCCGCAATAAATACCAGCTCTTCTTCCGATTCGGCGACGGTCATCTGATTGGCATCCAGTCCTACCCTGGTTTCGTCCAGTTGATTTTCTTTAAATTTCAACTCGCGTTGAATCGTAGTCACTTTATTTTGCTGGCGAATAAATTCAATATTCTTTTCATTATAGGCTGTAGAGGCCGCACTTAATTTTTCAGCTACCTCCCGGAAAGTACCATCCGTATTGGAAATCTTTTCTTTTGCAGCTTCTGCCACTTCCCGGTTTTTGAGCAAATCTTCTTCAATCGATTTATTGGATTTTTCCAAAAGTGCAATCTGAGCCTCCGCTTCTTCCTTTTTAGAAGTTGTTTCTTTGAGAAAAGTCTCGAAATTTTCCAGACGGGTCATCATCGAAACCTTTTGCTGAGTCAACTGATTCAGAGCTTCTCTTTCCCGGCTGATCGCTTCATTATTGATTTGAGATTTTAGCGTTTCCAGTTTTTCTTTAAAATTAAAAAACTCCGTAGAAACCTTTTGCTCTTCTTTTTCCAGTTGTTTGATAACTTTTTCAAGTACTTCGAGGTTTTTCTTCCTACCGATCTTTTTACCTTCAAAAAGCCCAACGGAACCTCCGGAAATACTGAATTTCTTTTTGATGAACCGGCCGCTTTTGGACAGCAGGGTAACCGCTTTATCAGTTACTTCGGTTCTCATATCGTCACTATCGGTTACCAATACATTCTCCAATAAGAAACTGATCAAATTTTGATACGGTTCCTCCGTTTCGATCATATCAAAGGCCCTTTGTGTATTATTCGGAAGCATGGCCATTGGCTGCTCGTAATCTTTAAACGCATCAAGTACAAAGAAGTTGGCTTTTCCTTTTTGAGACTGGTTGAGCAATTTGATCGCAGCATAGGCTTCATCCACCGAGTGTACCACATAATAATTGAGATATGGCTCAAGGTAATTCTCAATCGCTACCCTGAAATCTTCCTTACAATAAATCAGATCAGAAAGCAAAGGAATCTCTTTCTCGTTCGACCACTTTTTGTTTTTACTCAAAAATTTAATGGATTCCGGAAAGCCTTCCAGGTTTTCGACCAGACTTTTAGTAAGTTTATACTCATTTCGCCTGGCATCCAGCTTTCGGTTTATATTGGCAACTTCCTTTCGAAAATCCTCAATTTTTTCTTCCGTTTCCAGAATATCAGTTTGGCGTTGTGCCTCTTCCCTTTCCAGCTTTTCCAGCAAGAATCGCTTCTGTTCCTGATTCTTGTGAATCCCGTTGAGGTTTTGTTCCAGCTCTTTAATCTCTTTTTGCCGGGCCTCGATAGCATCAGCATTACTCCGGTTATCTCTACTAAGATTTTGAATTTGATTGAGATTAACGGCCTTTCCCTTTTCCAGCTCAAAGATCAGTCGTTCCATAGCCTGTTGCTCGGAAAGGATTTCATCCAGCTCTGCTTTTAAGGAACCGTGATTTTCTTTAATCTCGTTCAATTCGTTTTGGACATTGTCCAGCTCTTCTTCTAAATCCCGTTCTTTGAGTTTTTCCTCATTTAACTGGCTGCGATATTCCTCGATCCCTTCCCCTAATTGCTGGATACGTAGCTTATCGTGGGTGATCTGCTCCGTCAGTTTGGCTTTATTCTGACTTACAAAGCCCTGCTTCTGAACCAGGATATTTTTATCATTTTCCATGGTTCTGATCTGTCCCACCAGCTCATTTAACTCCCTTTGTGCATTTGATAAGGTTTTTTCCTTATCGAGATTCATCTTTTTCTCTTCTTCCAGTTTTGCTTCCAGCTTGCGACTCTCGATTTCCAAAGTCCGATAATTATCTTCCTCTTTCTCCAATTTGGAAGTTATGTCCTCATGACGGGATTTGTAACTGGTTAGTTTAAAAGTCGCCAGCTCAATACTCAGTTCTTTGTATTGCTCTTTAAGCTCATAGTACCTTTTGGTCCGCTTAGCCTGCTTTTCCAGTGCCTTTAACTGGTTTTCAATTTCGTAGAGCAAATCTTCAATGCGATCCAGATCTTCTCCGGTACTTTTCAGTTTGAGCAGTGTTTCGTGCTTGCGTTTTTTATATTTGGAAATACCAGCAGCCTGTTCGAACATCAACCGGCGGGAGTTATTGCGATCCGTCAAGAGATCATCAACCATGTTGAGGGCAATGATTGCGTAGGAATTGGAACCGATCCCGGTATCCATGAAGAGTGAGGTAATATCTTTCAAGCGACAGGTAACACCATTCATTCGGTATTCGCTCTCCCCGGTGCGATAAAGAATCCGGGTAATAGCAACGTTTTGATACTCGGTAGGCAGAAGGTTTTTTGTGTTTTCAAAATTCAAGGTAACCTGTGCCAGGCCACCGGCTTTTCGCTTTTTCGTACCATTAAAAATGACATTGGACATTTTCTCCAGACGAAGCTCTTTACTCTTTTGTTCTCCCAATACCCAACGGATGGCATCCACAACATTGGATTTTCCCGACCCGTTGGGGCCGACAATTCCAATAACATCTTCACCAAAGTTAATGACCGTTTCGTTAGCAAAACTTTTAAAACCCTTTATTTCTAGACTCTTCAATCGCATAGCTTGCAAAAATACCAAATATCAGTCAATTATGGGGGATCGAGACAAAGATTTTTTAGGGAAAGGTTAATAGTAGATTAAAGCCCAACAGCACACAAACAACTGACAACCAAATAATTACAGCAAAACAACTTCAAAAAAGCATAAACAAATGCTCGACTATCCATTTACTAAAAGCAATCCTGTTAAATGTAAGCCAATTTTATAAAACCAAGCTATCATTCAAGCACTTTTGAAATTCCAAACGATTTGGATCAGCATCTTTTTATGGATAGGAATAGGTTTGTTGATTTCCCTCAGAAACATTTAACCTTTTCTTTTCGGTGTAATACTTCCGGGTCTTTTTTTATGCCGATCGGTATATTCACTTAATAATCGTTCTTTTTCCGCTATATCGGTTGTAGGATTTTCATCATAAAATCCTCTTAGTTTGCGTTGCCGAAAGGCTTCGTACAAACTTACTGCGCAAGCGACGGAGATGTTCAGGCTCTCGACCATCCCAACCTGGGGAATAATAAAGTTTCCATCCACGTATTTAAGTGATTCTTCACTGACGCCATCATGTTCATTTCCGAATAATAGCGCTACCGATTCACTTAAATTCAGCTCATAAAGATCAGAGGCATCCTGGCTCAAATGGGTTGCATAGACTTTATCGTACTTTTGACGGATATCCTGAAAGCATTGGTCAATATTCGTGTAGTGGTTAACATTCACCCATTTTCGCGCACCGGCAGAGGAACGCTTGCCGAGTTGAATATGCTTCTCCCCCAGGGCGGCTTCGGTGTAGAGGATGTATATTTCGTGAATGCCAACCGAATCGCAGGTTCGAAGTACGGCCCCTATATTATGCGGATCGTGTACATTTTCGAGAATAACGGTAAGATTGCCCTGCCGGCAATCGGCAACCCGCTTAAATTTTTCAGTTCGTTCGGGAGTCATTGGATACATCATGTGCTTAGTGGTTGGTTTTACACAAAATCACCGCTATAGTCAAAGCAAATCAAACGAACAAATTCTTCAGCAAAATCCATTCGGGGAATTATTTGAGGTACTTCCAGTTTTTTCTTTCGGATGTAAAAAATGAAGCTACTGCCTTCCGCCTCCAGTGTTATGCCCGGGAAATTTAGCAAATGCTGAAGCGCTGCCGGTTTTAGCCAAAAATCATCTCCTTCCTGTTTAGTGGAAATTTGAAAATTTTGGTAAAAAGCATCAATATTTTCAAACTGTTTTTGTTCCGATACAAAAAAGCCCTTCATTTTATCAAAGGCATTTTTCGGTTCAATTTTAACATAGGGATTATTCACCTGGGCACAATAGACTTCAACTACCGAAGTGGTATAGGTTTCCAAATCCCGGGTATTCATATAATCATAAAACCGAACGCTTCCCTCGAAAGATTCGGATAATATAGAGATCACTCCCAACAGTCGTTTTGCCCCTTTTTTACCAAATAATTTGAAACCTTTGATATCTATGCGTTCTTTGGCAAAATCCAGTCGCTTTTGAAAGCCCAAATTGTACTCTTGCGCGAGTTGATTAAGTTCTTCGATTCTTGCCCCACGAGTCAGATTATCAAATATATCCAGTAATTTGTCTACCATTATCCTAAAATCTTTTTAAATCATTCCTGTCAAAGGTCCATTCCGGCGTAAGCAGGTTATTTTCAAAATCGAGTCGATACCAGGGGCTTATATCAGGTTCATTAAAATTTTTTAAAATGTGAATATCCTGTGCAGGCATATAACTTTGAGCCAGCAAAAACAATTTTTCCCCCTGCTCATTTTCAGCCATATCCATGACCAGCACCGCATGTCCGGGAAATCCTCCCTGAATAAAAACATCTCCGATCCGCATCTGATCTAAGTCAACTGCATCCAGTTCTTTACTCAATGAAGCGGTTCCGGCATAGCTAAAAATCTGAATCATATATTTTTTAAAATTGGAATAGGAATAATCCGCTGCTCCCGCAGGGCTCGAAAAAGTTACATTATTACCCGAAATCCGGGGTTTCCTGCCTTTTGCCCAATCATCAAAAGCAACTTTATGCCCGCTCGTAAAATTAAAATGAATCCGGGCATACTCTTTACGGCTGTAATGATATTCTGACTTGAGTCGCATCACAGCGTCTGCACATTGCTGCAAATCTCTTTTCCCGACATCAATATCTACTACCGCGGCATGAATATTCTGGTTTGGTTTTAACTCGCCATTGAACAGGCGAACCGGGCTGGCTTCAGGCTTTACCGGTAAAAACCTCAACCATTCTGCAAAAGAATTATTCTCTACTCTTAGTCGTTCGTATTTTTCCGGCGGGGCAATTAAATCATTGAGTCTTAGCGTATTTTCATTCGGATTAAAAGCATAGCCCAAGTCTTTTGGAAGGCTGTCTTTTTTTATCGGCTGCTTTTTTTCAGAAAGGTCAGTAGTAGCAATTAGCTCAGAAACCGGTTTTGCATTAGTCCTCTGCTCTTTGACAGCATCGTATTTACAAGAGGAAATCATAAGATAAACTCCCGCAATTAATACTATCAAAAGAAAGTTTAGTACGCTCGTCATGAGTTTGAGGCTCATTCTGCCTTTTTAAACATATAATCATCAAACTTAAGGATGTATACATGTTTATTTTCGTATAGATTGGTTTTACTAAAGTCTTCCTGTAATGCTGCCGCCAGCGGAACTTCCCGTATAAACTCGAAGGTAGAATTCAGATAAGCCGCTTGTTCTGCATCAATTTTTTCCTGAAATTTTGTTCCGTACTTATCCAGCATTTTCCCAAAATACATCGTCACATCATATCCACTATAGGCTTTATCATTCGGGATTGTACCGTATTTCTCAAAATACTTCCGTTGGAAATTTTTGACTTCTTCCATATCTTCATCTACATAATTTGCACTGCTCACGTGCAAATTGAGCAATTCATAATAATCATAACTGGGTGGTTCGAAGCCCATCCACTGAGGCAGGCCATAAATCACTACTTCACTATTCCCCTTGGTATTATAAATTTGCAACAAAAGGCCATAAATGAAATTTTTGTTCGAGAAAGATGGCACGATAAACACTGTTGTATCATTATCATTGAGGTATGGACCGACATCAATATCGTCAAAATTCATTTCTTCGCCGGTGATGATATATTCCTGAAAAGGCTTTGCATCATCCGATCCTTCGATTTTCTTGTTTTCCTGCTGGAAATAATCAAAGCGCGAAATCTCTGCTTTCTTATTACGCGCAACGAGTACGATCTGATCCGTTCGATAGCGCTCTTTGGCATGACGGGTGATTGCCTGACAATGTGTTTGCAAATAGGGACTAACCTGTATAAAATATGGATTGTCTTTCGTCACTCCCGAACTGGCGCTAATTGGAGAAACGAAAGGAGTTCGCAAAGCTTTTGCTTTCTCCGCAGCTAGCCTGATGTTATTTTTTCGAAAAGGTCCGATAATTAAATGTGCATTATTTACTTCGGGGCTGGCCATCAAGGTTGCAGTAGTGCTTTCAGAACCTTTGGTATCGTGTATTGTAGCTTCAATATCGAGGCCCTGGCGAGAAAGTTCTTCGAATGCGATTTTCATTCCCCCATAGAAATTAATCGCCGATAAGGAAGCATTATCAATGTTATCACCGTCGGTAAAACGATTGGTAAAGAAAGGCAGGAGTACTGCCACGCGATATTTAGACAGTTTTTCTCCCGAACCTTCATCAAGGGGGTCTCCGGTAACCGGGTCTACAGATTCATCGACGGGGGTTGCATCAGAACCAATTGGAGGAGCTTCATCCGGATCTACGGTCCAATTGACGGTATCGACTTCGCTATTAATAGAAGTACTCGGCTCGTACTCTCCGGTTTCGGGATTATAGCGTCCTTCGCCCTGCACTTCATCCAACTCCTTGCGATCTTCGGCCCGCTTATCATCTGTTTGTGCTTTTCGAAAAGCATCACAGGAAGAAAAACCAATGATTAAAGCAAATAGAACAAGTAAAACGCTATTCCCACTCAATCGTAGCCGGAGGTTTTGTACTGATGTCATAAACTACTCTGTTTATACCTTTTACATTATTGATAATCTCGCTCGATACAGTAGCCAGGAAATCATGTGGAAGTTTACTCCACTCAGCAGTCATACCATCCAGAGAGTCGACGGATCGCAAAACCACTGTTTGCTCGTAAGTGCGCTCATCGCCCATCACCCCAACGGATTGAACCGGTAAAAGAACGGTTCCTGCCTGCCATACCTTATCGTAAAGGTCGTATTTTTTTAAATTATTTATAAAAATAGCATCTGCTTCTTGTAATAAAGCTACTTTTTCGGGAGTAATATCTCCCAGAATTCGAATGCCCAAGCCCGGCCCGGGGAAAGGATGTCGTCTCAAAATCTCATTTGGAATAGCTAACTCCGCCCCTACTCTACGCACTTCATCCTTGAATAACATACGCAGTGGTTCAACAATCTTAAGTTGTAAATGGTCCGGTAAACCTCCGACATTATGATGGGATTTGATCGTCACCGATGGTCCATGTACCGAAACGGATTCAATCACATCCGGATAAATCGTCCCTTGTCCCAACCATTCGATTCCTTCCAGTTTATTTGCTTCTTCTTCAAAAACTTCAATAAAAACTCTGCCGATCACTTTGCGCTTACCTTCGGGATCGCTTAGGCCCTTGAGTTCATCCCAAAAGCGCTGCCGAGCGTCCACCCCAATCACATTAAGCCCCATGCCTTCGTACGAAGCAAGCACATCCTGAAACTCGTTCTTCCGGAGTAAACCATTATCAATAAAAAAGCAGAAAAGATTTTTGCCTATCGCTTTATGCAAGAGCATGGCTCCTACCGTCGAATCCACCCCACCGGATAGCCCCATCAACACCTTATCCGTTCCAATTTTTTTCTTCAATTCAACAACCGTATCCTCAACAAAAGATGCGGGGGTCCAATTACCTTTACAGCCAGCAATATCTATCAGAAAGTTTTTCAGCAACTGCTTCCCTTCCAAACTATGAGAAACTTCCGGATGGAACTGGATGCAGTAAACCGGCTGCTCAAAATTCCCGTTAGACCGAAAAGCCGCAACGGGGATGCTTTCAGTATGAGCCAATAGTTTAAAATCTGTTGGGACTTCCATGATTGTATCCCCGTGAGACATCCAAACCTGGGAGTCTTTAGAGATATTTTTCAGAAAAGGATCGTCGGCTTCAAAACCACTAAGGTTGGCTTTTCCATATTCCCTTTTTTCAGAACGCTGTACGCGCCCACCGTAATAATCTGCAATATATTGCGCTCCGTAACAAATCCCCAAAACCGGAATTTTACCTATAAAATCGTCCAGATTCACTTTCAGGGCTTTTTCATCCGTCACGGAAAAGGGGCTTCCGGAAAGAATCACGGCCTTAATTCCAGCATCCAGATCAGGTAATTTGTTGTAGGGAACTATTTCACTATAGATATTAAGCTCCCGGACACGACGTGCGATGAGCTGTGTGTACTGGGATCCGAAATCCAAAATTACTATCTTCTCATTCATCCGGCAAATATAATGATTCGGCTAGGATTTTTTGGTATCCGGACAGGGCTTTTTAAAGAGAGAGGATTAGGTGACTATATGCTTATTTAGCTGGCAAATTACGGTGCTTTTCAGACAAAAACAGGCCGGAAGACAAGCAGTTGAACAGGTAAAACTATTTATCCCTTGAACCCTGAACAATTAAAAAGCAAACTCACTCAAACGAAAGTAAATAGCGAATAAAATCTTCACTGCTCATATACAATTGCTCTTTAGTGGAATTATAAACAATTCGGCCTTTTTGGTCGATAATGTAAAGGCAGGGAAGCTTATCAACCCTATAATTTTGGGCAATTTGGGATTGATACGCTCCTTTTGCAAAAAGGTGAATTCCATCAAATCCCTGTCGATTCACGAAAGACTGCCATTGTTCCTTTTGCTCATCCAGGGATACATAAACGAAAGCGACTTCTTTTTTATCAAATTTTGATTTCCAAATGCGGCTGTTTTTCATCTGGTAAATGCAGGGGGTACACCAGCTCGCCCAAAAGTCCAGATAAATCACTTTCCCCCTCAAATCCGACAGGGAAACCAATTGACCATTAATATCTGTCAAAGAGAAATTACTGGCATAGGAAAGCTGATTTTGCCGATCTTCAACACCTTGCAATTGATACCTGCTATAAGCATTCATCGCCGACACATCCGGCATATTATTTCCCCATTCATCCTGCTTAATTACTGTGGGCTCGTCAAATACCAGGTAATTAATTGTATCATAGGCAATTTCCTTTTCGGGATACAGTTTATCAAAAGCATTTTTGACCTTGTTTAAATATCGTTCATCTACTTTTAGAAAGATCAATTCTTCTATTGCCTTTTCAGAATTTTCTTTATTCTCCAAAGGTAAACGCCTGTAAAGGTCCCGAGCCATCTGATATTCTTTGGTCTTCCCGTAGAGCAATTCCCTCATATTGACCGAAAAGCTATCCGCTTGTTCTTCAAAGGTCGCCCCTGCTCCAATGATCCAGCCGACCAGGCCATCTACAGTTCTGACTTTATACCAATAATCCTCGTACAGCACCTCTTTAATCATGACTTTTGAACGAAAATCAGATTTCTCCTTAAGGTATTGCAATGATTCTCCCTGATTAAGCTGCCGTAGTACCGGAGGCCTTTCCGGTTCGGAAAGTAAAAGCATGCTCGGAGCTGTAATCCTTATTTGGGTAGTATTCAATGATAACTTTCCCATAGTGTGGAGCATTTGTTTTTTAAATAATAAATATTGATCCAGAAAAAATAAATAATGCCGATTATTCAGTGCCTGATCATTAGAAATCAATATTTCATTAAGGAAATCAAAATAGCTATCCGGTAAATCCGGAAAAGAAGATTTATCAGTCGAGGCATGCTCTTGTCGATATCGCAACAAATAGTAAGCCCAGCAATAATCGATTTCTGCATATATATACTGCTTAAAAGCGGCGGAAAACTGTTTTTTAAAAAATGGTGTATAGGAATTGAAATAAGCCCATTTTTCGTTCCGCTTTTTATCCAGTGCAGTTTTGAAAATCAAGGGAGCCTTTCCTATGAGTTCATAAAAAAGCCCATCATTGATAGCGTATTCAAATTTTCTGTAAAAGCTGGTAAAAAAGGTGTTTTCAGCCGAACCAGTTCCTTCAAAATTAATACTTAGCGGAGATGAGGTATCATCAATAGTCAGTTCCAAATAGTTTCCCGGTTCCATGAAAAGAGGAATCTCTTCACTTTTATAGATCAGTTTCCCCAATGCGGGTTCACTAAGTTTAAACTTGATGGAAAATTGCTGATTAGAATCAAGGGGAATGTAAAAGATTTCTTCGTCCATCGAAATATAATCCCGATAGAAATACAAAGCTAATTGCTGTACTTTCGGATTGTCTACTTTCCCTTTTAAAAAAGTATTCTGTTCTGCAAACGTTGCGGAAATAGTCGCTGGAGCAGCTCCTAATGAAAGTGCAAGGAGCAACAAGGTTTTGTAATACCAATGCACAACAACATTTTTTATATGAAAAACCAGCCCCTAATTTATCAATAGCAGGCTAAAAAATCTCTTTTTACAAGATAATCTGATTCGCGATCCGGTTTTTTCCGTCGAGGCTTCTTTCTTTTTCGATCTTTACTTTTAATAAACAAATGTCCCGTACGGACTCTCTACCGTGACTTGCTCTCCTTCGTATGCTTCCACCCGCCCAATAATCTGCGCTTCGATATTAAATGATTTGGCAATGTCAATAACTTGTTGGGCATGTGATTCGGGCAGGTATACTTCCAAACGATGTCCCATATTGAAAACCTGATACATTTCTTTCCAGCCGGTACCGGATTCTGCCTGTATTAATTGAAACAGATGAGGCGTGTTTAACAGATTATCTTTAATTATATGCTTATTTTTAATAAACTTGTTCACCTTGGTTTGTCCGCCTCCGGTACAGTGAATCATACCGTTGATTGCAGGATGTAATTCTGAAAGCAGCTTTTGGATCAACGGGAGATAAGTACGGGTCGGCGATAAAATGAGCTTGCCAACATCCAGTCCTCCCAATCCATCAATATCAATTTTATCCGTTAATTTTTTGCTGCCGATATAAGCTACTTCCGGAGGCATTTGCGGATCGAAGCTATCCGGATATTGTTCGCCGTATATTTTTGACAAAACATCATGTCTGGCTGAGGTCAGTCCATTACTTCCCATCCCACCATTATAAGCCGTTTCGTAACTAGCCTGGCCACTGGAAGAAAAGCCAACAATAACATCACCCGCTTTGATATCGTTGACCACCAGATCGGATTTTTTCATTCTGGCAAAAGCGGTATATCCAACATCAATCGTTCTGACGATATCACCAACATCGGCTGTCTCCCCTCCGGCTAAATGAACATCAACTCCAAAGGGACGAAGCATTTCCAAAAACTCATTAGCTGCATTAATAATGGTACTGATCACCTCTCCGCTAATCAAACGCTTATTACGTCCAATGGTCGAAGAGAGCAAAATTCCCTGTGTACAGCCTACACAAGCCATATCATCCAGATTCATTACAATTGCATCCTGAGCAATCCCCTTCCAAACATTTACATCTCCCGTTTCCCTCCAATACAAATAGGCCAGGCTGGTTTTGGTTCCTGCCGTATCAGCGTGCATCAAATTGCAATAATCCGGGTCTCCTCCGGCTACATCAGGCATAATCTTGCAAAAAGCCGTGGGATAAAGCCCTTTGTCCAGATTTTTAATCGCAGCATGTACTTCATCCTTTGTAGCGGATACTCCCCTTAAATCATATTTATATTGGTCAGACATAATTTTAAAATTCCAAAAGATTAGCTAAGCAGGCTGCAAAGATACAATTAAGTATCGATTTATTACGAATTCAAAAATCGATTTTAGACTTACTTTAAAAACCTGACATTTTAGAAAATTCCGGTTTTTTAAAAGCAAATCAAGCTGTTAGATTTGAAAATGATAAAGTTATTGAAAACTGCGCTTCGGTCAACATCATCATACCAAATTTTCACGAACCAATTTATTTCACTGCGCGATTAGATGATCGAAGCCAATAGAGCTAAGTAGTAAGTCTCTGTCCCCAGAGACTGCTACTATAGTTCTTATTGCTCCATCGCTTAATCACTAAACTTCAAAAATGGAAACTAAATTTTTACTGCTTTTTGCTTTCTTCTTGCTCTATTCTTCTATTTTACCCGGCCAATGTGTGCAACCCAGTGCTTTGCAGACTCAAGATGGCAATAGTATCCGGACGGTGATTTCCAATGGAGGTGACTTGTTTTGGGATGGCGATGAGGGGCAATTTATTGTCCCTGTCGATGAAGAATTGCCCAAGTCTACCTTTTTCGCGGTAGGCCTCTGGATGGGTGGCTTCGATGCCGAAGGAAGCTTAAAGCTCGCAGCTCAAACTTTTGGCCGGTCATCCGGGAGCTTCGATTATACCAGCGGGCCACTTAATCCGGATGGGACAATCAATGAAGCAAATTGCGAAAATTTTAATAAAATCTGGAAAGTGAACAAAGCAGATATCGAAGCACATAAAGCCGACTTTGCAGATAATGGTGTCATTGATCATCCGATCGACAGTATTTTTAAATGGCCAGGGAAAGGCAATTTGTCGTTTTATTTTTACAACTCTTTTCCTTTACCGGATATGACCAGCGACTATGCCCCATTTTATGATTTCAATGGCGATGGTATTTACAATCCGGATCAAGGAGATTATCCGCATCCGCCAAACACTATTCCGGAATTTACGCCAGCTTCTATCAACTGGACCGTATTTAATGATAATACCATTCATACTCAAACTAATGGTATCCCGATTAAGGCCGAGGTTCAGTTAACTACCTGGAGTTTTGATTGTTTTCAAAATCCTCAACTCGACCGTAGCGTTTATACCCGCCACAGGATCATCAATAAATCAAATGAAGCATTAGACTCTTTTCATGTAGCATTATGGGCAGATTTCGACCTGGGCTGCTTTACGGATGATTTTATGGGTAGTGTACCGGAGCAAAATGCTTTTTTTGTTCATAACTCAGATGACCTGGATGGAGAAAGTTCACCGCTCGATTGTCAGGGGCTAAACACTTATGCTTATGATTTGCCTGTACAGTCCGCGCAGTTTTTAAACCGGGAGATGGATTATTTCATGTATTTCAATAATCAAGCAAATTGGCCACCACCCATTGGTAATGGTTTCCCGGAAATTGCCCAACAATTTTACAACTATATGACCGGCAGTTTTGCAGATGGTGTCAGATTAACTTACGGCAATGATGGTTATGATCCAAATAGCACGGATTATGTCAATCACGCTTTTCCCGATAATCCCTATGATCCTTTAGGCTGGTCCATGAAACAAGCATTCTCTTTTGATGCAGATCGAAAAGTCATTGGTTCTACTAAGATAGGCCATTTTGAACCCGGTGAAGTCGTTGACATAGATATGGCTTATACCTTTCATCGCTATAGTTTTTCCAATAATCAACAGCATTTAATCAATCAGATGTATTCCGATATTGAACGAGTCAAGCAGATGTACGATATGCAATTCAATAGTTGGTGCGGGATTATCACTGATGTACAGGAAATTGAGCCTTCCAGAATTGAAATTTTCCCAAACCCCTCTACAGGTATTTTTAATCTAAAAACTGACAATACCAATATTGATGGTTTGAAGCTTTACGATGTCAGTGGTAAATTACAATGGCAATATAATAAACAGGTGCCAGATTCTATGTTATTAGAGTTTGGTTATTTAAACAATGGAATCTATGTACTGCGTTTAGAAACAGATCGTGGCATCTTTAATAAAAAAGTCGTGATCCAAAAATAATAATGACTTCATTGAAACGCGAGCCTAAAGGTTATTACTCAGTTTCAAAACGCTAGTTCATAATTCCTTAAAGTACCCGGAAGTGTTTGCTTCCGGGTATTGTTTTATGTCTTCAACAGATTGATTTTTTAATTTTTCAAACCGGATGTACATATACCCAATATGAGGTAAAGCTTCCATTTTATTACCTAAAAAAAAGTCCTAATAAATACCTAATCCTAGGTATTAGAAAAACCCGAGTGGGGCTGTATCTTTGCGCTAAATTTATTTAGACTCAATCTAATTAAAAGGCGTATTACAATGAATAAACTTAATCTTTACTTAATCTTGATAGCAGCACTAGTTGTTGTTGCTTCTTGTAAAAATGATGATGATGATGAACCAACCATTCCTGATGCTGGTTTCTTGGCCAGCTCAGTGGATGCTCTTGGAAATGTCGATCTTGATGGTTTTACTATTCCATCTTCTTATGACATAACTGGTGCTTTTGCTCCTGGTGCTTATAGCGGACAGGAAAGAAGAATAGCTCAGTTGAAAGAGATAGTAGATTCTTCCAGAAATGAACCGATCTATTGGGATCTGCGAGCAGCACTGGCTAATGAAAATTTTGATCAGTTTGCAAGTGCTGCAGCACAGGGAACTTCGGATATCAGATCTAAAATTGATGAGCTTAACTATGATGGCGACATAGGGCCAGTGGATCAATCCATTGCTGATCGTTTTGCGGAACTTGCCGATAGTTTAAGCATGTCCAGCCAGGCAAATTATACCGTTACGGCCAGTAATGGTGTAGCGGGTATGATTACTACCGGAGATAAGAAAAGACATGTAAGTGCCAATGGTTTGGAATACATCCAGCTTCTTGAAAAAGGTTTATACGGAGCCATGATGTACGATCAAATGGTGGATGATTATTTGCGTCCTTCACAATCAGGTGCACAAAACTCAAAAGGGAATAACGAATCTGCTGCCGGTGCGGATTATGCTACTAAAGGGACGGATAGACAACATCGTTTTGACGAAGTTTTTGGCTATCTTGGAGCAGATCCCAATACCTATCCTAATACTGCCAATACGTCCAATGGAGATGGAGTATTTATCGCAAATTACACTTTCGATTTTAGTGATGAAACGGAGGAAGTTTTTGGGATCAATATGGCTCAAAAATTAATGGATGCTTTCATTTTTGGACGTTCAGTTCTTAAAGCGGGAGAAGGTTTCGGACCCGGTGATGAAACGACAAATGAAGAATACTACGAAGCAGCAAGAACCGATATCAAATTATATACAGAAGCCGGAATAGCCGCTGCAGCTTACCATTATCTGAATTCTGCAATCGCAGATATAACCGATGAAGATAAAATCCATCATTTGTCTGAAGCATTAGCCTTTATTTATTCGCTATCTTTCAATTCGGAAGGAAGAATTTCTGCTTCTGATGTTCATGAGGTTCTTATTGCATTAGGATGGTCAAGCTCCGACTCTTCACTGGGAGGTGTTTATGATATCAATCTTTGGGAAGTGACAGATGCTCAATTGCAAGAAGCCAAAGATCTCCTGGATGAATCATTCCCGGGCTTTGGTGCTATTCCTTTTTAACCACTAAAGACGATACAAATGTTTAGAAGAAATATAAATTGGTATGTTGTCTATTCACTCATCGCTATCATTATTACTTCGGTAATGTTTACTGCCTGTAATAATGATCCAGATGATGATGGTCCTTCTGAAACTGATTTTACTGATCTTCTTTCTAATCAGGTCAATGAAGTCATCATACCTTCCATGGAAACCTATCAGGATAAAATGAGTGACTTTGTTACTGCTGTAAACGGGTTTGCTTCATCAGTTGATGAAGCAAACCTTGCTAATTTAAGATCAGCTTATCAAGCCGCCTATCTTGCTTATCAGGCAACTGCAGTACACAATTATTTTGCTACCGCCAATCAGGCACTCGTAACAACGACAAACCTTTTTCCTATTGATCTTGCTTTACTGGAAAATTTAATTGAAACAGAATCCTATAATTTCAACACTTCCGCCCAGGAAAGAGCCAATGGCTTTCCGGCGATTGACTATATGCTATATGGTCCTCAAGATGTTATAGCTTATTTCAATGAAGACAGCAAAAGATTAGCTTTTTTGGAGGCCCTGGTCAGTGATATGAAATCCAAATCGGATGTACTTGTAAATCAGTGGAACGGTAATCTGAAAACCAATTTTGTAGAAAACGGGGGTACTTCACTGGGAAGTTCAATTAGTGTCCAGCTTAATGAAAGCCTGGTTTATTACGAAGTTCATGTCAGAGAAAATAAAGTGGGCATTCCGATAGGGCGTCTTGGCCCCAATGATTCTCCCATTCCAGCCGATCCAACAAAAATCGAAGCCTACTATCAGTCTTTGTATGATGGCAATGAGAATTTTACAATGGCGCTTTTGAGAGCTTCAATTGAAGAAATGGAAGACCTGTATTTAGGGGAGACTTCAACGGGTACTGATGATCAGGGATATGATGATTTGCTCATAGCTCGTGAACAGTCATCTATTGATGAGGATATTAAAGCACAATACATAGCTATTTATAATCAAATCTCCAACCGAACCTCAATTTCCGGAGACGATGCGCTCTACGAAAGTGTTCAGGCATTGGTGACATGGTATAAATCGGACCTGTTCCCCATACTCAATGTTCAGGATGCCGATGGCGCCAATGACGGAGATTAATTAATAGCCTGTTTAGATAATAATGATAACCCGAATAGAAAAGGTGCTATAATCCAGTACCTTTTTTGCTTTTTCTTGATATGTACAATGCCTTAAACAGACTCGATAATATTTTGTTCAGACCAGTATCAATTGCGCCTTTGGTAGTGTTGAGACTGGCCTTTGGTAGTTTATTGCTGTACAGTACTATCCGAACCTGGCAGGAGGGCTGGATTACGGAATTATATATCGAACCTTCTTATCATTTTGGTTTCTTTTCCTGGCTAAAACCATTAGATGCCAATGGCATGTATATGGTTTTTCTTTTATTAGGATTGAGCGCTTTAGGAATAATATTAGGACTATTTTACCGAATTAGCGCTTTACTCTTTTTTCTGTTGTTTACTTACTGTGAGCTTTTAGATAAAACCTATTACCTAAACCACTATTATCTGGTATCCCTGCTTACCTTTTGGCTTATTCTCGTACCTGCTAACCGATGGTATGCTCTCGATACACTGCTCTTTCCAAAAATAAAATCCGCAACTTGTGCCAACTGGCACGTTCTGATTTTCAAGATTCAATTATCTATCGTTTATTTTTTTGCAGGCTTGGCTAAAGTAAATCCGGACTGGCTTTTTCATGCACAACCTCTGGCTACCTGGCTACCCGGTAAATATGATCTTCCCGTATTGGGGCAATGGATGCACTATAAAGAAACAGCTTTCCTGTTCAGCTGGGCAGGCTGCATATATGATCTAACGATCTGGCTCTTTTTATGGATGAAAAGAACCCGTGGACCGGCCTATGTATTCGTCCTCGTCTTTCACATTCTCACAGCCATTCTTTTTCCACGAATCGGGATGTTTCCCTTTATCATGATCACTTCCACGATCATTTTCTTTTCGCCAGCATGGCATAAGAAAGTACTGGCCTTTTTGCCTTTTTCTACTTCTGTGGATACTTATAAAAGCAAAGGAAATCAGAGACCGAAATGGAGTATGTATATCTCCGCTACGCTATTTATTTATTTCATTGTTCAATTTTACCTTCCTTTGAGATATTTACAATATCCCGGTAATTTATTCTGGCATGAGAAAGGCTATCGATTTAGCTGGCGGGTGATGTTAATAGAGAAAAATGGCTATACTTCAATTATCCTTAGAGACGGGGTAAAAAATATCCAAAAAGAAATAAACCAGAATAAGTATTTAACCGCTTTTCAGAGACAGCAAATGAGATCTCAACCGGATATGATCTTGCAATTTGCCAGACATATCGGAGATGATTTTCAAGACAAACATGGATATGCCCCAGAGATTTATGTAAAAAGCAGGCTTTCACTCAATGGAAGAAGAAGCCAGTTTTTCACGAATGATACATTGGATATTTACGCCCTAGCTGACCCTATGAATAATAACTGGATTCTACCATTAAAGAAACGATGAAAAAACAATTTTTAATATTATTATTCGGATGCCTTTTTAGTATACAATGCGGCTGGTCGCAGCAGAAATCTACTTTAAGCGGAGTCATTACTACTTATAATGATGAACCGTTGGAAGACGTAATGGTGTCTTTGAATGGTAATAAAAAATTGGCATTTACGAACAGGGAGGGAGAATTTTCATTCGAATTGCCCAATAAGCGGACATATGTTTTATCTATTCAAAGTATCAGTATCGAGCCTTTGGAAAAAACTATATTCCTGAACGGCGATACCACGCTGCAAATCCAGGTAAAGCAGAACATTCAAAATCTATCCGAAATCATTGTCAATGCAGAATCCGATGCCTTTGGAATCAGAAGACTCCGATCCATAGAAGCGGGCGGACTATACGAAGGCAAGAAAACAGAAGTAATAAATATTGAAAAATTACTTGGCAATAAAGCCACTAACAATGCCAGACAGGCTTTTAGTAAAATACCAAGTCTTAATATCTGGGAAAGTGATAATGCCGGTCTTCAACTGGATATAGGAGGCCGGGGATTAAGTCCCAAACGAACCTCCAATTTCAATACCCGTCAAAACGGCTATGATATCAGTGCGGATGCACTGGGTTATCCCGAAAGCTATTACACCCCTCCCCTGCAGGCAGTAAAACAGATCGAGATTATCAGAGGTGCCGGCGCATTACAATATGGAAGTCAATTCGGAGGACTGGTCAATTTCAAAATGAAAAAAGGAGATACAAGCAAGCCCATAAACTTTGAATCTCAAAACACGTATGGCGCTTTTCAATTTTTTAATACTTTTAATAGCTTGCATGGTCAGGTTAAAAAATTAAATTATTACAGCTATTTTCAATACAAGCGGGGGGATGGCTGGCGCAGCAATTCAGATTTCGAACAATACGGAGCATTTGCGGGGCTCCATTATGAGGCTTCGGATAAACTTAATCTGAGTTTTGACTTTACTCATATGCATTATCTGAGCCAGCAGGCAGGTGGTCTTACTGATGCTGTTTTTGTACAGGACCCCAGAATGTCCAACCGGGCGAGGAACTGGTTTCGGGTAAACTGGAATCTGGCCGCTTTATCCCTTGAATACGATCTTTCAACAAATACCAAAATTTACAACCGTACCTTCGGTTTATTAGCCAGTCGTACATCCCTTGGTTTGCTAGAGACTCCCGATGTAGAAGACCCCATGTCCAATAGGGACCTGATCGACGGAAAATTTAGAAATATTGGAAATGAAACCAGAATTGTTTTCTCCTATAAAAGCGTTGCAAATTTAAAAAATACGCTATTGATCGGTACAAGATTGTACCGGGGATTTACCAATTTCAGTCAAAGCTTCGGTACGGCAGGAAATGATGCTAATTTCACAAGAGTAGACACGGCTTTTTTGGATCGAAGAAAATCGGATTTTGAATTTCCCAACCTCAATGGTGCTCTTTTTGCAGAAAAGATCGTCCGCCTGAATAGCACACTTAGCTTAATCCCCGGAATCAGGTATGAGTATATCGATACAAAATCCGAGGGATTTTTTACCAATACCATCCGCACGAACAGTTTTGGAGATTTTATCGAAGAAGTCAATAATGATACTTCCGATAAGCAAAGGCATATTTTTCTTTACGGATTAGGGCTCTCGAAAAAGCTGAATAGCAAATATGAACTATACGCTAATGCTACAGCCAATTATCGAGCAATCAACTTCACTGACGTTCAGATACAAACGAATACACAGTTAGTCGACACCTTGATCAGGGATGAAAGCGGTTATAGTTTTGACTTAGGTATCAGGAAAAGGGACTTCTCTCCCTTTTTTATTGAAGCCAGCCTCTTTTACATCTTGTATGATGACCGGATTGGTGAAGTAATCGACGATGGTTTAAGGGTACGAACAAATATTGGATCCGCACGAATCTTCGGAATGGAGTTGTTCTTTGAAATGGACCTTTTAGCCGCATTGAAAAAAAGCAGTGAACATAAAATCAGTGCATTTGTAAACGGCTCGATAAACCGTGGGGTCTATACGGAAATCAATGAAAGAGCTTTGGTGGGAGTGCGATCTGGTAACAGGTTGGAAGATCTGCCAGATTATAATATAAAATCGGGTATAAATTATGGATATCGTAAATTCTCGGCATCCTTTCAATCGACTTTTGTAGGTAGACAATTCTCGGATGCAGCCAATACGGAAAATGCTTTCAAAGGAATTTTCGGAGTTATTCCCGCTTATACCGTGATGGATTTTTCTGCTAAATATGATTTTTCAGACAAATTGAGTTTGTCCACAAATATTAATAATCTATTGAACAGATTCTATTTTACCCGTAGAGCTACGGCCTACCCCGGTCCAGGTATTATACCGGCCCTGGGACGTACATGGAATATTACATTGAGTACAAAGTTTTGATTAACATTTTTGTCATTCTGTCTGTGAAACTTTGTGTTTCTTCTGTGATATCCAGTTTTTAAAATCAAAATATTGATCCGTTGAGGCCTGAATTATTTGATGATCATACTGCCAAAAACCGCAAATAGAAATAATACGAAAAAAGGAATTAACCTTTGATGGTTAAACTTAAAGGCAGCTTATCAGGTTACTTTTGTAGACAAGTATTTTTCGATGTATTTGATCATTGTAATAATGATCTTTGACAGGACCAAAGAAGTCTTGTTGCCTCTTTCAGTGTAGAATTTGCCACCGCTTCAAGGCTTTAAATTTCAGGCTGAAAAGAAGCATTTTTTAAACAGACTTTACAACAGAAACCGGCCGTTTATCCCAGATCAGGGATAATTCTTGCCAATGACAGAAGCTTTTACGAAACTGTTACAATTAAACGTTAATCGTACTTTGATAAAAGATCGTTTTAAACTATATTCGCGTAGAAATTGTTGTTTAGAATTAGTCTAAGTAACTATAACAAATCAAATATGCAAGCCATTTCTATAATTCTTGCCGATGCACAATACCTCATCCGATTAGGATTAAGGCATTTAATAGAGCGAATTGATGACTTTAAAATCATCGGTGAAGCTAAAAATGGTGTTGATCTCAAGCATTTACTTTTATCGGATTCTCCCGATGTGATCATCCTCGATCACCTGCAGACCGGTAATTTTGGTGAAAATGTTATTCACCATATCAAAACTACTTCCCCCCGGTCTAATGTATTGGTGATCAGTTCTGACAACGACAAAAGCAGTGTGTACCAGGCTATTGAGTCCGGTGTAAACAGTTTTTTAACCAAGCAATGTAATGAAGATGAAATTATCGGAGCAATTAGAGCTACTTCCCGGGGAGAGAAGTTTTTCTGTAGTAAGGTACTCAATTTCATTTTAGAGAAATCTTTTTCAAAAGAAGAAGAATGCGAACCCACTATCCTTTCCCCGCGAGAATGTGAAGTAGTCCGGCTTGTAGCCTCCGGAAAAATTGCCAAGGAAATCGCTGCTGAATTGAACCTTAGTACGCATACGGTATACACACATCGCAAGAATATTATGAAAAAACTACAGCTTACCTCTACCTCTGATCTGGTTAAATATGCTATTAGCAAAGGTTTGATCGAGGCTGTTTAGTTAATACCTTTGCCGATTATTTTCTAATTAACAGTTATATTATAAGCGCTTTATCATTGCTCCAATAGTTGTCGTCCGGCAAAATTTGCTTTCTTTCCAGAGTACATTTTCTGTTGCAAAGCTCCTTTCTTTTTGACATACTATTTTAATACAAAGCCCTGATATTCACCTTTTTTGTGAACAAAATCACCTTGTTTTGAATAATGCTTGTTTTAACGAGTACTTTAACTAATACATATAATAGTTTGACAGTTAGCTCTTTACCTGATTGCATCATCTAAATAATAAAAGCTATAAAATATTGGTATTTATTGTAAAATTTAGATATTTGAAGTAGTTTACATAAGTAGAATACTATCAAATAGAAAATTACACTCTAGAAACACAAAATTTTAAACAATGAAAGTGTCTAAATTCTTTATTTTATTCTTGGGCATGTTTATGTACCAAGCAAGCATGGCGAACACGCTTTATCTGGAGTATGATGCGGCCTGTATGGATCGCTACGAATACCGCTATAAAGGTGTGCAATCCGGATTTAGCCATATCGTATATCACTTGAGGCTAAACGAACAGGAAAAAGTAATTCTGGAAGTTGGAATCGAAAGCAAGATCGATTACGAAACAAAGCCCAATAATGTCAAAAAATGTAGAGATGTCTCTATCAACGAAAGAATGGTTAGGGAGATCAATAGTGGCGATTTGCAGGTTTTTATTGTAAAGCGCAACGGAAAAGGCTATAATGTTTCTCCTGTTGGAATCAGTACTTATGCCCAGATTTCAAAAAGAGGTATAGGCTTCTCTGGCGTAGACAATATTTTTGCCTATGATTATTCGCAACCTGCCAATGGTGCTAATCTGGCCAGAAAAGGGAGCGATGCAAAAGTATTCTATAATGGTACACTTTCACATACATGCCCCAAGAAATTCCTTTTTACTAAAACGAAGCAAAAAGCCGGAAAGAACTATTCGGAGCTAACGATTATTCCCGGTATAGGTGTGATTCAGGAAAAAACAGGTTTTAATCAAACCGATGCGGAAAGCAATGTTCTGGATCTGATATCCATAAACGGTGTAGCAATCAAAAGCTATATAAATTCCTACTGTAATCGCAATCGCGACGGTATCGCAAGCTCTTTCTACAGCAGCCGGAGAGGTAGTGTATCCAGCCCGATCTTTAGCAATAAAGTGGATAAGAATACAGTTGCGACCAATAATCCGGATAATAATCCCTCGAATGGTGAAGTAAATACTACAACAAACACCAATTACGATGGCAACTGTCCAATTTATAAAGATTTGGATCGCAATCTGTATATGGATCGTTCTACCGGATTACCTGCCAATACGTCCTGCGGAGGGAATACCTTTAGAAATGGACAGCTCGTTGGAGATAACACAAGTCCTGGTACAGTAATCACTTCTCCCCCAACCATAGAGACCAATACGAATACCAATGTAGTAAATGTGGACCCGGGACCAAGTACCTATATTTACTGTCAGGAAGTTTCCACTTACGGCGTACATGTCGTACAACCCAATGAGACACTCTATGGAATCGCCCGTCAGTACGGTCTTTCCGTAAGTCAGTTGAAAAGCTTTAACGGGCTGAGAAATAATGTTATCAGCACTTGTCAGAAACTGTATACCCGTCCTGCTAATGAAGTTAGTCCGGGGGAAGGAGATATTTTGGTAGCCAAAGACGGTTCTAATTTCATACATACCGTAAAAAGCGGGGAAACACTTTATCAATTGGCCAAAAAATATGGCTATACGGTTGATAAATTCAAAGCCATTAATGGTTTGACTTCCAATATTCTCAGAGTAGGTCAGAAATTGCGAATCTCAGATTGTAACTGTCCGACAACCACTCCAACACCCGCCTCTACTACCGTTTCAGTTACCGGCGATGTTCCAAAAGGATACGATACGACCGAAGGGCGAATCATTGTAGAAAATGGTCCTCAAAAAAGACAAATTCATATCGTCAAAGAAAATGAGACTATTTACAGTATTGCAAAATCCTATAGCCTTTCAGTAGATGAATTACGCTCTCTTAACAATCTCGAAATTAATGAGATAATTATTCCTTATCAACGATTATATGTGAATTAAAGCAGTCTTTTCATTGACTACTGAGCAATCCCGAATTTTCATTGTGAAGATTCGGGATTTCTTTTAAATTTGCAATTCAACAATAATCACATACATGTTCTCCGTAATTGCCTGGGGATTAGTCTCAACCATTTTTTCATTTTTATGCTCGATTTGGGAAGCGGCCCTGTTAAGTATTACACCTGCTTTCGCCGAACGCAAATTTCAGGAAAACACTACTTTTGGTAAGCGTCTAAAAGCATTTAAAGACAATATTGACCGTCCTTTGGCTGCTATTCTTACCCTAAATACTATTGCCCATACTATCGGTGCCATCATGGTCGGTAATTCGGCATCGGAAGCATTCCCCGGCAACCCCCTAGTAACCGATATCATTGTTCCTATTGCAATGACTATCGTTATTTTAGTCGCTTCGGAAATCATTCCCAAAACCCTTGGTGCCAATTACTGGCAACCCCTGGCTGGTTTTACGATTAACTCCCTGCACTGGGTTATTATCCTGCTTTGGCCGATTATCTGGATCACTCAACTGATCACCAGGAAACTAAAAAAAGATAAATCAAAAAGTGTTTTTAGTCGCGCAGATTTTCTGGCCATGGCCAATATTGGTACCAAGGAAGGCGCTCTGAAACAAGGCGAAAGTAGAATTATCAATAATCTCCTGCGTTTTAATACTATACAGGCAAAAGATATAATGACTCCCCGGACAGTCGTCAAAGCCGCTAATGAAGAGAAAAGTATTCAGAGCTTTTTTGATGAAAATAAAAATTTAAGATTTTCCAGAATTCCGGTTTTTGAAGGGGTAAAAGATCAAATTACCGGTTTCATACTAAAAGACGAACTACTTTCCTCGATCATCCACAAAAAAGGAGAGCATCCTTTGAAAAGCATTAAGCGACCAATAAAAATCGTCAATGAAGTATTGCCGATGCCAGAATTATTCAACAAGCTGATGGAAAGTCGCGAGCATATTGCCCTGGTTGTAGATGAGTTTGGCGGAATGGCGGGCATCGTAACTATGGAAGATGTAATTGAGACCTTGCTGGGAATGGAAATCGTGGATGAATTTGATAATGTAGACGATATGCAAAGGCTAGCCCGGAAAAACTGGGAACGTCGCGCTAAAGACCTGGGAATTATTAATGAATTAAAGGAACCTGAAACCAATCCGGATACTCCCCCGGAAGAAAATCCCAAACTATAGCCGGGATTTACCTGAAAGATTAGAATACTCCAGGAAATGCCGGAACTTGACCTCATGCTTCACAGGTATTTTTCAAAACATTTCCTCGTTCGTTTTCTTATCACTAACTTTAGTCCTTCAATTCTATCCGTCTAAATTTGCAGTCATTTAGATTTGAATTTACCAATAACAGCCTTCCTGATAAAGCCACTATTTTCAGTTTTTATTTTTTGAAAGTATCAAATCATGAAAGATTCGGAAAAAGCGATTGAGACACCAGTTAATGCCCAAATAACAGATGCTGTTCAGAAGGATGCAGAATCAACGGTAAAAGACGAAGTTATTAATATCGATTTGACAGAAGGAAGCGAGCGCTATCCGGATGTATATATGGAATATCGACCGGATGTGGTAAATAATGTTAATCGCATTGCCAGTAATTTGTTTTTATTTTCTTGTAAAAACGAAATCCAATTAAAGATCGAAATCTTCTCAGATTCCATTTTTAGATGTCGTTATAGTTTAAAGAAGGAATTCCCCGCAGATTTTTCCTACGCAATCGATGAGCAATTTCAGGCAGTAGAAACAGCCATTGATTTTAATATCAGCCCGGATTATTACAGTATTCGCACCGCTGATCTGGAATGCAGGATTAGCAAGGCCGGTCTCCTGCTTAGTTTTTTTGATAAAAACGGAAACATCATCTCTGAAGAAGATCAGGGCTTTTATGCCCGGGCAACGATTCTCAAAGGCCTGGAAACTATCGAATTATCCAAGAAAACTCAAGTGGAAGAATGCTATTTTGGTTTGGGTGATAAATCCGGAGCGCTGAATCTAAGGGGGCAAAAGCTGCAAAACTGGGCTACCGATGCTTTTGCTTACAATGAAGACTCTGATCCTTTATATAAAGCCATCCCCTTCTACTATGGTTTACATCAAGGGAAGGCCTACGGAATTTTCTTCGATAACTCCTATCGAACCCATTTTGATTTTGATAGCGAAGAAAACGGACAAATAACATTTTCGGCAGAAGGAGGCGAAATGAATTACTACTTCATTTATGGGCCCGAACTCGACAAGGTCGCTACTCGATATACGGAGATTACAGGCAAGCCTGAACTTCCTCCCCTCTGGGCATTGGGTTTCCACCAGTGTCGATGGAGCTATTATCCGGAAGCCAGAGTAATGGAAATAGCTAAAGAATTTCGTTCCAGAAAAATTCCTTGCGATGCGATTTACCTGGATATCGACTATATGGACGAGTATCGCTGTTTTACCTGGAATAAAGAATATTTTCCAAACCCGACTCAGATGATTCGAAGTCTGAGAGAGATTGGCTTCAAAACAGTCGTGATGATCGATCCCGGTCTCAAAGTAGATGAAGATTATAAAGTTTATAAGGAAGGGAAAGAAAAAGATTTTTTCTGCAAAAGACCGGATGGGGAAATTATGGAAGGCCCGGTTTGGCCCCCTAATTGTGCCTTCCCTGATTTTACCATTCCTGCTGTCCGCTCCTGGTGGGGGCATCAATACGCTGAGCTTTACTCCAAAAACCGGGTAGCTGGCTTCTGGAACGACATGAACGAACCAGCGGTGTTTAAAGTCAATGCAAAATCATTTCCCGAAAACATCCGGCATCACTATGATGGCCATCCCTGTAGCCATGCCAAGGCTCATAATATCTATGGGCTGAATATGTCCAGAGCGACTACTGAAGGCTTATTGCGCTTAAAAGGACACAGACGTCCTTTTGTAATTACCCGTGCAACCTACAGCGGTGGTCAGCGCTATGCCTGTGTCTGGACGGGCGATAATGTAGCGAGTTGGGAGCATCTGCAAATTGCCAATCGTCAGTGTCAGCGCTTGAGTATTTCTGGTTTTTCTTTTGTTGGGTCGGATATCGGAGGATTTGTAGATACTCCCGATGGAGAGCTTTTTGTCCGCTGGTTGCAGCTCGGTGTATTTCATCCCCTTTACCGCGTACATAGTATGGGGAATAATACCGATGGGGCTACCGAGGTCGATAGTGAAGCAGTAAAAGAACAAGAGCTGGCTAACCGGCTGGATCAAGAGCCCTGGGCCTTTGGAGAAAAATATACCGCTCTCTCCAGATATGCGATTGAATTGCGTTATCAGCTACTCCCCTATCTTTATACGACTTTCAAAAAGTATATAACAAGCGGGAAACCGATGCTTCGTTCCCTGATTTTCGAAGATCAAAATGATCCGGTTTTACAAGAAGTGGAAAGGGAGTTTATGTTTGGAGAACAACTGCTGGTTAGCCCCGTGGTAGAAAAAGGGAGTAAAAAGCAAACGCTCTACCTGCCAGCCGGAAAATGGTATCACTACTGGACGGCTCAAGCCTTTTCGGGCAAACAAAAAATAACCGTTAAAACACCTCTGCAACAGATTCCGCTTTTTGTTAAGGCAGGTGCAATCCTTCCGCATTATCCTATTCGTCAGAATACAGATCAAGTTCCTATTGATGAAATAATGCTACATGCTTTTTATGAAAAAGGTACTTTTAGCAGTCAATTATACGAGGATCAGGGAGATGGTTTTGATTATAAAGGTAGTGCCTACAGTCTAAAAGACTTTGAATACACCGGTACAGATGAGCAAGTCACTATCACTCAGAAAAAATCAGGTGAACATGCGGACAGTTATTTGCATGTAAATGTATTCTTTTATGGCTTGCCTTTCGAGCCAAGCACTTGTCATGTCGATGGCAAAATTATAAAAATTGAAAAATCCGACCGAAACGGACAAGCCGTTCATATAATCACTTGCACTAACAGGTTCCGGCAGGTGGAACTTAAATAGAGCTATTAATTTTCGAAACAACCACAGGATAACTCTTTCTTTGGAAACAGGTATAAGCTATTATTTTATACTTTTACAGTCCCAAGAATAAAACCCATCAGGTATGAAGTTATTTCTATTTTTATTGTTAAACTCCATTGGCACACTGTGTCTGGCTCAGCACTGGTCGATCACCGAACTTCATCCTATGCCTGAATCCGTCAGTAATAATGCTGTTTGCGAGGGTTTTGTGAATGGTGTACCCTATGTTTATTCCTTTGCAGGCATTGATAGTACCAAAATATATAGTGGAATTCACAATCGCTCTTACCGCTATAACACGCAAACGGATACCTGGGAATCAATTGGTGAATTACCAGATACTCTGGGGAAAATAGCCGCTTCGGCCAGCCGGGTCGGAGATATCATTTATATCATCGGAGGCTATCATGTTTTTGAAAATGATTCGGAAATATCATCAAACAGAGTACATCGTTATCACATCCCAAGTAATACCTTTTTGGAAGATGCTACTCCTATCCCGATTCCCATTGATGATCAGGTTCAGGTAGTATACAAAGACAGTTTAATCTATGTGATTACCGGCTGGAGTAATAATGGCAATGTGGCCAATGTGCAAATTTACGATCCGGCCAATAATACCTGGCAGGTGGGGACTCCGCTTGAACCCGTCCAGGTGCCCGTATTCGGAGCAGCCGGGACAATCCTCGATGATACTATTTATTTTCACGGAGGTGCAAGAACTGGAAATTTTGCCATTCAGGTACTCCTGAGAAAAGGTGCAATCAATCCCGATAATCCAACTGAAATTAACTGGTCGAGACAAGTCATTAATTCCAAAACTTACCGGGCTGCCGCAACCACTTCCAATGGGCTGGTCTATTTTCTCGGAGGAGCAGATAATACGTATAACTTCGACGGTATTGCCTATAATAATGGACAAGGCGTTCAGCCCAATAATCGCAGTACAGCCTATCGTCCGATAGATGGTCAAACAGATCACTATATTGCAGAAGAACTCCCGATGGATTTGCGAGGGATTGCCGATGTTAGTGAAAACACCAAATATCTGGCAGGTGGTATGCTGACTGATCAAACCGTGACAAACAAAGTCTGGCGACTGGATTGGCAAGATATTCCGCTAAAGGTTTTCGATCTTCGCTTAGTTGATTTTCAATTAAACGTTTTTCCAAATCCGGCAACTGATTTTATTCAGATAAAAATACCGGAACCCATGAATTGCAAACTGCTCGATATCTCTGTCATCGATCAAAGGGGAAAAGTTTTAATTTCTAAAAATGAAAATCATTGTGAACAGTTTAACCTTGACTTGAGCGCCTTTTCTAATGGAACTTATTTTATCCTGATTAAAAATGAAGATCAAAGCGGCGCAGCATCTTTTGTAATAGCGAACTAATAAAAAAATTACCGCCAATCAATCATTCAATCATTCAAAACTCATTCATTCAAGCATTAGCATTCATCAATCCTTCGGCTTCCAATCCAATGCCTCGAAAAAAATATCCAGCCATTTTTCGAAATTAATCAGAGCAGGCGGAGCATCATAATTATTGATAATGCGCTTTTCCAGGCCATTTCTTTTCAGGTAGGTAATTGTTTTGGGTAGATCGCTAAGTTTTTGCCCATCTACGGGATATTGACTGCGTAAAACAAAATAATTTGCTTTTTCAGCAGCAGTGAATAGGCTTTCGAAATCCTGGGGATCACAATGGGCTTCGTAAAGGCCAATTTTTTCAATATTTGCTACGCCATTAAATTCCGCCCGTCCATCAGAATATAATTTTATTGCATAAACGGGACATTTTCCATAACAGGAAGTTCGTCTAAACTCACAGAGCAGATACATTTGTTCTTCTTCCTCCTCTATTTCTACTATGATCTCTTCCGGTTCATCAACCGCTTCCTCCTTTACCGCTAGCTTTGCTGGTAAATCTTCAGTCTTTGCAGGAAGATTCGTTTTCCGGCTACAGGTCCCAAACAATATAATAGCAAAACAAAAACAAATATATTTCATAATCGAATAACGAAAATCAAATGCCGCGTTATCCTCCAACCTGTACAATGATCAGGTTTCGAATCTACTTTTTCTTTTTCTTATTCACATTTTTTTCCCGCTCGGCCTGAGCAGCTTGCGCTTGTTTCATCGCTTCTGCCAGTCGATCCTGAAAACCTCCTTTCTTCTTCGGCTTCTTGCGATAATCTTCCAGTTCCTTTTCTATTTTCTTTTTATCAATCAGATAATTCTTCGTTACAATAGTCTGTGTAATATTCATCAAATTACTAAAAAACAAGTAACAGGACAGACCAGAAGCAAAGTTATTGAAGAAAAACAAGAACATGATTGGCATAAAATATTGCATGTATTTCATCATCGGATTGACTGCCATATCCATGTGCTTGGTATTGTAGTAGGTGTAAATTACCGTAGTCAAAGCCCAGAGAATAGTGAATAAACTAATATGCTCTCCGTAGAAAGGAATATTAAAAGGTAAATAGGCGATTACATCATAACTCGATAAATCGGTGGCCCAGAGAAAGCTCGCTTGCCTGAATTCAATAGAGGCCGGAAAGAAGCGATACAAAGCAAACCAGATCGGCATCTGCAAGGCAATCGGGAAACAGCCTCCCAGTGGATTTACTCCAAATTCGCGATAGAGCTTCATCGTTTCCATTTGTACGGCCTGCGCATCGTCCGGATTCTTTTCCTTTAATTTGGATAAACGAGGCTTTAATGCAGACATTTTTGATTGCGAATAAAGCATCTTATAAGTCAAAGGATATAGGGCAATTTTTACCAAAAAGGTCAACAGCAGAATAACGATTCCTGCACTACTTATAAATGAAGACAGAAAATTGAAAATCGGACGAATGATCCAGCGGTTGATTGTGCCAAAAATACTGGAGCCGTAAGGAATAATATCTTCCATATCCAGATTATAGCTGGCCAGTCGCTTGAATTCATTCGGACCAATATAAAATTGCATGGAAGCAGTATTTCCGTTTAATGGAATTTCCACTGATGAATTCAACTTCTTCAAATCCTCTGAAGTCTCGTCCGTCAGCTCTATCTCCATATTTCCTTTCGTAAAAAAGTTATCAGCAATCAAAGTCGAGTTGAAAAACTGGTTGGAATGCGATACCCATTTCAAGGGTTTTCCATCCGCATCTTCGGTATCAGCAGCAGTACAGGAACAGTGATCCGGATCATTGTCGATCTCTTTGAAATAAATAGAAGTATAGTTTGTCTCGTAATCCGTATTATGCTCGATTCTATCCAGCCAGTTAACCCAATTGATATTGAGACTACCCGCCCGGTGTCCCAGAGCTTCCAATCCTACCAAATTGATATCGTAATCGATTGTATAATCGTCAGGGGTAATCGTATACTTCTGCTCAATATAAGCCCCATTGCCCGCATCTGCTTTGAAGATAATGGTATTACCACTCATCTGCCCGCCAAAATAAAGCTTATCCGTATTGATTTTCCCGCCCGGTACTCCGGCAATATTCAGATCGAAATCAAATTTATTTTTATCATCTTCCAGCAATTTAAGTGGAGACTTATGTTCTACCCTGTTGCTGTCAATTGTCAATTTTTGATAGTTCTTCAATTCCACCTCTTTGATCCGTCCTCCTTTATTGGTAAAAACAACCTTGAAAAGATCATTTTCAAGGGTATACAACTTCGGTTCTCCGGAAGCATTGTTTGCAAAAGCTCCAAACTCTCGCTGTAAAAGCACTTGTTTAGCCGAATCTGTTTCACTGGTATCGATGGGAATACTTTCCCCCAGGTCGACTACCGTTTCTCTCTCCAGGCGAGCTCTTTCTTCCTCTACATTTCTCAAAGAATCCTGAATTTCTTGATCTCTTTGAATCTCTTCCGCACTTGGTTTCGTAAACCATGACCAGGCTACAACCAGTAACATGATCAAGACTAAACCCGTTATATTACTTTTATCCATTTGAGTATAAAATTAAGTATGCTTAATTTGTTATTGCTTTTCATGATCCTTATCTTTTTGACAGTATTTCTGAAAAGCTCCGCAAAGGTACAATTTTGTTTATTTTAAAATGAAATCAATGGATTATAATTCGAATAACATAGACCAATCTTTACGCCTGGCTTACGAGAATACCGAATACCGGACGTTCAAACCGGAGCTATCCATCCGAATTGGTCAGGAAAACGAACCTTTGACTGTCTTTCTGTTTGACAATAATGCTTTTACCTGGGCTTATGTTTCGGCCTGTAATCCCTATTCGATAAAAATTTCGGACTCAGAAAACCAAAAACGGCATGAAATCCTGATGGAACAGGTAAAAAACAGGGGTTGGCGCTTTCTGGAAGGTGAAGGAAGAGCAATGGATAAGACCTGGGCAGAAAAAAGCCTTTTTATTCTCGATATTTCAAAAAAAGAAGCGCTGGAACTTGCCCAACAGTTCGAACAAAACGCTATTGTCTTTGGCTACTTCAATCAAAAACCTCAATTACTTTTTTGCTTGGAGAAATAATAGGCCATATTTTCTATAGACGCATCTTTAAAAGTCCTCAAACAAGGACTGATCGAGCTGAGCGGGAGCAGCAATCTCTGTCAACTCATACTTCCCCCGCCCACTGGAAAGCTGAATTTTTCCATATTGTTTATAATTGTCCCAGGGAGTAATAAAACGCGGTTCGGAATCCGATTTTTTGGTATAAAAAGCCCATTGAGACACCAAACGCGTTTTTTTATCCACATAAACATCATATTTGTTTTCAGGGGTTATGCCTACTCCTTCAAAAGTCAATTCCAGTACATCAGCCAAAGCACCTGATTCCGTTGTGCCTTCCCCTTTGTACTTTAAGGTTACACCGGAATCCTTGAGTTTATAGGGCATCACCAGCCAATATGCATCATTGATCCAGGCTTCTTTACCCATTTGCAGATATTTCGAAAGCGAATCCCGATGGGTAAGCACTTCCCCGTCTTTTTTCAATTTTCCTTTCATCGTATGAATATTCATCAATACGGTGAAATCATCCTTTTTGGACTCAATCCGGATATCTCCGTTTTTTTTATCCCAGTGATGACTACGTGACCCGAAAAAATTCCAGCTTAGATATCTGGTTTGTTCCCAGGCATCGCGTCCGCCCATGGCTTCCATTACTTCATCTGCAATTTCAACTGCCCGGGCATCGGAAAGAGCAGCATTAAATCCTTTTGCGGCAGGATTCTCTTTGTGCTGATTACAAGCTAAAGCCAATGCCAGGACAGCAATCAGAAATAAATACCTTGATCCTTTCATAATTTTCACAATTTTCTCCAAAAATATAAAAATTTCAAATTCACCAATTTTCCATTCACAGGATCGCACGAAAATTAGTATCGGACCAGCATCCGTATAATTACAAAACTGCATCGGTAATTAATCACAAGGGAGCAAGGCGACCAATCACAAAATTGATTATATTTGCAGCCTAAACCAGAAAAAAGAAATAAGAACATGTTTGATAGTTTAAATGAAAAGCTGGAAGGTGCCTTTAAAACGCTGAAAGGAGAAGGTCGATTAACGGAAATAAATGTTGCACAATCCATTAAAGAGATTCGAAGAGCCCTTGTAGCTGCCGACGTAAACTATAAAATAGCTAAAGAATTTACGGATAAAATCAAAAATGAAGCGCTAGGAACGCAGAATGTTCTTAATGCTGTAAAGCCCGGTGAGTTAATGGTCAAAATCGTGATGGACGAATTGATCGAACTCATGGGAGGTGCCGCCGTAGGCATTAATATTAAAGGGAACCCTGCCGTAGTGCTTGTTGCCGGATTGCAAGGGTCCGGTAAAACAACTTTCTCCGGTAAACTGGCTTTTCACCTGAAAGGAAAGCGAAATAAAAAACCACTGCTCGTAGCTTGCGATGTTTATCGTCCGGCTGCGATTGATCAGCTTACCGTTCTCGGAGAGCAGATCAATGTCGATATATACAAAGAACCCGAAAATAAAAATCCGGTAGAGATTGCCGGAAATGCAATTCTGCACGCCAAGCAAAACGGACATGATGTAGTCATTGTCGATACTGCCGGGCGACTCTCCATCGATGAAGAGATGATGCAGGAAATCCAGAATATCAAAGAAGCAATCACTCCTAATGAAACGCTCTTTGTAGTGGATTCTATGACGGGGCAGGATGCGGTAACTACTGCTGCCAACTTCAACGAAAGACTGGATTATGATGGTGTTGTGCTGACCAAGCTGGATGGTGATACTCGCGGTGGTGCTGCCTTAACGGTGAAATACACTGTTGGAAAGCCCATTAAATTCGTCAGTATGGGCGAAAAAATGGATACCCTCGATGTTTTTCACCCGGATCGTATGGCACAAAGAATCCTCGGTATGGGAGATATTGTCTCCTTTGTGGAAAAAGCACAGGAACAATTCGACGAGAAGGAAGCCAAGCGCATTGAGAAGAGAATTAAGCGAAACAAATTTGACTTTAATGACTTCCTGAGCCAGCTGAATCAAATCCGCAAGATGGGTGACATCAAGAGCTTGCTTAATATGATTCCGGGGATGAACAAGATGACTAAAAACCTTGATATAGATGATTCCGCTTTTTCTAAAGTTGAAAGTATCATCTTTTCTATGACACCGGAAGAAAGAGGTGCCCCCGAAATTCTGAATATGAGTAGAAAGCGAAGAATTGCAGCGGGAAGTGGAAAGTCTATCCACGAGATCAATCAGTTCATTAAGCAATTTGAACAGATGCGGAAAATGATGCACAAGCTTTCCAATAATAAAGGCTTTGGAAACATGCTTGGGGGCATGCCGGGCATAGGAAAAGGGAAAAGACCGTTCTAATCAATACCAAATCGCAATCGTTAAGAAATCTGCCTTGGAAAATAAATTCTGAGAGATTTAATTATATTTTCAGATGAACGTAAAGTGTCAATACTGCTTTCGTTTGAAAACAATTCAACATTTACTAAAATTCTAACCCTGTTTCTATTATGAAAAACCTCCTTAGAATTGCCCTGTTTAGTTTTTTAGCTACCGGGATATTTTTCGCTTGTTCCCCAAAATCAGCAACTGTCGCTCAGGATTCCAAAAAGCAAAGCAAAGAAGAAATAATGGATGCTGCAGAGGATGTTGTCTTTCAAGATGCTGAAATAGCAGATGAAGAAGTTGCGGTAGAAGTGCCGCCGCCCCCTCCACCGCCCCCTGTCATTAAACCAATTCCGGTCGATCCCGACATCCGTATCGGAAAGCTTTCTAATGGCATTCGCTATATTATCCGAAAAAATGCAAAACCGGAAGATCGCGCTGAATTAAGACTCACGCTTAATGCCGGTTCTATGCAAGAAGACGAGGATCAGCAAGGTTTAGCTCACTTTGTCGAGCACATGGCTTTCAATGGGTCCAAAAATTTCAAAAAAAGTGAACTGGTAGATTATCTGGAATCTATCGGAACTAAATTCGGTCCGGATTTGAATGCTTATACAAGTTTCGATGAAACCGTTTATATGCTACAAGTACGTACAGATAGCACTGAGTTATTAAATAAAGGACTGCTGGTATTAGAAGATTGGGCTGGCGGAATCAGTTTTGACCATGAAGAGATCGATAAGGAAAGAGGCGTCATAGAGTCAGAGTGGCGTTCGCGCCTTAGCGCCAATCAGCGTATGTTTAACGAATACCTGCCTGTAATGTACTACGGTTCCCGCTATGCAGAGAGGCTTCCAATCGGAAAACTCGAGATTATCCGCCATGCACCTTACGAAGCCGTTAAGCGCTTTTACAAAGACTGGTATCGTCCTGATTTGATGGGAGTAATCATTGTTGGAGATATCGATTTGGATCAAATGGAGCAAGAAGTTAAAACCCGGTTTGGAAAATTGAAAAACCCGGCCAGTCCAAGAAAACATCAACAATATGATGTTCCCAAGCATAAAGAAACATTTGTGTCTATTGTAACGGATAAAGAAGCGCCTTTTACCAATGTTCAATTAATGTACAAGCATGATCACGTACCCGTGAAAGATATGAAGGGATATCGTCAGAGTATTGTCAATCGTTTGTACAATAATATGCTTGGTACAAGATTAGATGAATTGGCACAAAGTGCGGACCCTCCGTTTAATTATGCTTTTACCGGATATTCCAGAGACCTTGGCAATATCGATACCTATTCTTCTTTTGCTATGGTTCCCGAAGGTGGAGCGACAAAAGGCCTGAATGTATTGCTCGAAGAAAACGAAAGAGTACTTCGCCATGGCTTTACCAAAGGCGAACTGGAGCGTCAGAAAGTAGAAGTCATGACAAATATGGAGCGCACTTACAAGGAGAAGGACAAAACCGATTCCAGACGTTTTGCCTCCAAATATGTAGCTCATTTTGTGGACGAACTGGCGATTCCAAGTATTACACAGGAACTGGAAATGTATAAAGAGTTATTGCCAACAGTCACTTTAGAAGAGATCAATCAGTTGGCCAAGACGTGGATCACCAATGAAAATCGTGTAGTAGTTATTACCGGTCCAGATAAGTCCAATGTGCCGATGCCTTCTGAGGATGATGTATTTGCGATTTTGGAAAGTGTAAAAAGTAAAAACATCGAGCCCTATGTCGATAATGTTTCTGATGCACCTTTAATGGCTAGTATCCCGACAGCTGCACCAGTCAAATCGGAAAAAACGCTGGATAATATCGGTGTAACCGAGCTAACACTGGCAAATGGTGTTAAAGTCGTTCTAAAACAGACCGATTTTAAAAATGACGAGATTTTGGTTTCAGCTTACAGTCCGGGAGGAAGTTCGCTATACGGAGATGAAGATTATCACAGTGCCAGTAATGCTGCAAGGATTATCAGCAACTCGGGTATTGCCGATTTCGATTTGCCACAGCTACAAAAAAAGCTAACCGGTAAGACTTTCCGTATTTCTCCATATATCAGTGAACTTTACGAAGGCTTCAATGGCTTCTCTTCGCCCAAGGATGTAGAAACCATGTTGCAAATGGTGCATTTGTTTTTCACAAATCCCAGAAAAGATGAATCTGCACTGCAATCCTATGTGGCCAAGCAAAGCTCTGTTTTCAAAAACCTGATGGCGAATCCGGATTACTGGTTTTCGGATCAGGTAATGAAAATTGCTTACAGAAATCATCCACGAAGAGGATTTCCGACGGAAGGCGATTTGAAAAAAATCGATCTGGATCGGGCTTTTGAAATCTATAACGAAAGATTTGCCGATGCCAGTGACTTCACGTTTTTCTTTGTAGGAAATTTTGAAATGGATAAAATCAAGCCTCTTCTGGCGACTTATCTCGGTACTTTACCTGCACTGAATCGCAACGAAAAGTTCAAAGACATTGGAGTGAATTATATCCCCGGAAATATATCCAAGAAACTGACGAAAGGAAAAGCACCTAAAGCCCTGGTTAATATCATGTATCACGGTGATTTCAAATGGGATCCGGTTAATCGATACAATTTCCAATCGATGATCGATGTGTTGAGAATTAAAATGAGAGAATCCATGCGCGAGGATAAAGGCGGGGTCTATGGGGTTCGGGTAAGCGGTAATGTTTCTCGTTATCCTTCATCAGAGTATTCTATCACGATTTCCTTTAATGCCGATCCCCCGATGGTAGAAGAATTGATCAAAACTGCCAAAGCGGATATCAACTATGCCCGACAAAACGGTGCAGAAGAAAAGGATTTGACAAAAGTCAAAGAAACTCAAAGGCAAAGCAGAATCAAGGACCTCAAAGAAAATCGTTTCTGGAGTCGTAGCCTTCGCTACGCTTATCAAAACGATGTAGATCCTTCCAGCATTCAATTTGAAAATTATGAGGAATTCATCAATTCTTTGAATTCCAAAGCAATTAAGAACGCTGCAAATCTGTACTTTGATGGTAATAATGTTATTCAGGTAACAATGATGCCAGAAGAAAGTACGGAAAACTAGCTATAAAATTTCAGACTCAGGGAACTGGTTCAAGCATCAATTAAATTTGTGTCAGAACTTGTTCCCTGAATCTGATTTATAAGCATCTTTTTTTCCCAAAGCCGGTAAACTGAGTCCTTTCCAAACGGCTAAAATCCTGATAGCGATTACTAACATAACGGTCAGAAAAATCACCCAGTCTTCCTCTATTCCCGTTTTGGTAAGTAGCAGATAGCTCAATCCTCCGATAATACAAGCCGTTGCATAAATCTCTTTGCGAAAAATCAAAGGTACTTCATTCGCGAGTACATCCCGGAGTACACCACCGAATACTGCGGATACCACCCCCATCATAAGGGCAACAACCGGAGAAAGGCCCAAAGCCAAAGTTGATTTTAAACCCAAAATAGTGAACAAACCTATGCCGATCGTATCGAAAAGAAACATCGTTCTTCTCAGGCCCTGGATATAACTTTTAAACAATAAGGTTATAGGAACAGCGCTGGCAATACAGATGAGATAATTCAGATCTTTCATCCAGCCTACAGGTGTTTTGCCAATCAATAAATCCCGAATGGTTCCGCCTCCTACGGCTGTCACAAAAGCAATCACCGCCGCTCCAAACAGATCAAACCTTTTCTCTGCTGCCGCCAGCATTCCACTGATCGCAAAAACAAAGGTTCCCGTAAGATCAAGAAAATAAATGAGGCTCATAATCAGGCTTTGACTCTTAAATCCGCACAATTTACACAAGTTTAGACTAGAGCCCTTAAATTGAATCCGGATTTTGGTATTTGAACCTCATTCTTTTGTATATACTTTATTTAAGAAAAGGAGGATAACCTTTATTGAATTACCAGTTTTTCAAAACTGTAAAAATTACCCTGGCTTGTTTTAATAATAAAAGTACCTCTTCCAAGCCTGCTAAAATCAAGCTCAAATATTCCAGGACCTTGCGATTGAATTTCTACATCATCAAATAGTAATTTTCCCAATATATCATAGACACTCACCTGAATATCCAAACCATTTAGTTCGGGAAGCTCTAATGTCACTTTACCCAAGGCACTTGGATTAGGATATAATTTACCCTTTTTTCCATTCTCATTATTGAGATAAATACTTATTACCGGGCTGTACCCAAATCTCCCATCATAATCAATTTGCTTCAGGCGATAATAAAGATTACCTGAATATGATGAAATATAATGGCTAAAAGAATAGCGCTGATTTTCAAAAGTTGTTCCACTGCCTTCAACTTCTCCTAATTTTTCAAAATCTCTTCCAGTAAAGCTATATTCTATTTCAAATTTTTTATTGTTTTGCTCGCTTAAGGTAAACCATTCCAGCCTTACCTTATTTTGTTCTTCTTTTACAGTAAAATCAACTAAGTTGACAGGTAAAACAAAATGCCCACTAATAGTTAATCCAATTGGTCGGTTTAGGGATGAAAAAAGAGTAGTTGGACTTCCAGAACCATCAATATTACCCGATTTAATAGCGTCGCTACCTATTTCAGTCCAAAATATTTCGTTCGTATTGGTATTAATTGCTATTTCTCTGGGATTATTGACTCCATCTGTAGGATTATCAAATAAAACAGTCGGGCTTCCTGAGCCATCTAAATTCCCCATGGCAATTCTATTATTTCCATTACCTCCAGCATTAATTTCTGACCAGTAGATTTTGGAATTAACTAAGTCAACTGCTAAGCCATACGGTTTAGATATCCCATCAGTCGCATTATTGAATAAGATTACAGGAACTCCACTACCATCCGAATTACCCGATTTGATATTATCATTATTTACTTCGGCCCAATATAATTTAGCATTAGTGGCATCCACAACTATTCCTCTTGCATCAACATTACTAAATACCACACTTGGACTTCCGCTACCATCCAGATTTCCAACCATAATTCTGTCTGAAGTAGAATTAGTTGCCTCCGACCAATAGATTTTATTATTTATGGGATCAATGGCGATATTTGTTGGCAGGTCTAAACCAGAGAATAAAACAGTTGCGCTTCCACTACCGTCCAGATTTCCAACTTTAATATCATTATCTAATAAATCCGACCAATAGATTTTGTTATTGGTTAAATCAGCTGCAACACCTCTGGGATTGTCAATTCCATCACTACTATCAAACAAGGTAGTCGGACTACCCGAGCCATCCTGTTTTGCAGATACGATAAGGTCACTTATCCCGCTTGAATAATATAAGTCCTGGGTATAGGCTGAATTGAAAATGGAGGACAGAAAAGTAAAAATGCAAGTACAGAATACATATTTCATTATCAAAGAAAATTTTGAAGATTAATTTTTTACAAAATCAGTAGTTTTTAGTGGTTAACAGGTGGGTTAAAATTTTGGGAGGTGCAATTAATGTAAGCTTATCCTGGAAGAAGTGGTATTTCAGAAAAGGATATTATTTTTAAAGTGATTAAACTAAAAAATAATACATTATTGCTCTCATTGTCATAATCACAATATAACAAATAAATGTAATATCTACTTAAAAAAACAGGCCCGAAAATATATAATCGTTGTCAGCAATTTGTTATGGATAAATAAACGCAAGCCTAATGAATTCCCATGAGAAACAGCCGGAAATCGTGGCATGAAAAAATAGGAGGGTTCTACAGAATTTCTACCATTTCAACTGCATCAACTTGGCTATTTTGAAATAATTGGCTGCTCGTATATCCCTCTGTTTTCCCAACAAAAAACCTCCCCGGTCAACGAGGAGGTAGTAGACAGAGAAAGCGTGGTTAATGTGATTATGATGATCGCGCTATAAATTGCATGCTTTCAATCCATTAAATTAGTAGAATGAGGCAATCATTTAAAACACAAATAGATCGTTTCATCTAATGCACTACTTCAAGTTGTTGATATACCGATGAAAAATAGAGTTGCTTTACAGCTCTCCCTGCCGCTGAATATAGTGTTTCATCAGAGGTATGATTTTTAAATTCATCAAGCGGATAACTCAAAAAGACATGATCCCACTCATAAGCTTTGCATTTATGAATGAGATATAGACCAGTACATTTTTGTTTCAAAGATTTTCGATTCGTCTTATTGTTCCCAACCTGCAGTAGATAAAAGCCAGAAATCGATTAATTTCTTTATTCGATTTTCGGGGCTCGAAATTCGAAACGCGATTTTGTCTCCAAGATTTCAGGTTAGGATAAATAGTTATTACAAATCCTATAGTGTTTCATAAAGTCGTGAGGAGTAATCCGGTAAAAAAATACTACTCCAAAAAACCTGGAACCAGGCTTTTGAAAAATTCAGTTAGGCATTTGGTTATAAGGAGCTTCGAAACTTTAAGGGAGAAAATTTCCAGTTAACATAGAAATAAAACTGAGCATCGGATGCAAATTCGTCTATTACATATTATATACAATACAAATATGATAATAGCTTTTCGATTCTACAATAGTACTTTTCCACAAATTATCCACATTTGACTATGAAAAATGTTAATAACTAACAATTACCGTGGAAAATCAAAAAAACAATGATTATAGCAATACAATTACGGACTTCATCTTTTTCAAGGTCATATATATTTGTATTAAATTAATGTAAACCTTTTTAGGAGATTCAACCTATATCTCTAAATACGAATTTCCAAAATGAAAAGTACTCTGGTAATCGGGTTTTCAATGCTGCTCCCATACCTAAAAAGGAAGCATGGACTAAAGCCTATTTATCATTTCACTATATCCGTTTTATACTAAACCCTCTATATCGCTCAGATAAATATCCCAAATTGATATATGCATTCCGACAAATTTCCTGCCCTTCCCGATAAAAAGCTCCTGCTTTTTACTATTTTACAAACAGAATACTAGCCTCAACCAGATAAAATGAATCAGCTTAACCGGATTTCTCTTTACCATAAAAAGTTAGGGTTTTCTTTTATTTACAGTAGCCTGTTTTTATTGATGATCTGCATTTTTTCAATGCCCCTCAATTCCTGTTCTTCTACCAAAAAGCTAAGTGCCCAGACTGAAGTTGCTGCAATTCAAAACTCCGTTGAGCAACTCGTTCATTGCTATAATAAACGCGATACGAACTGTCTGATCCAATTATTTGATCCGGCATACCAAAGTTGGTCTCCTGTCATTCAACCTGAAAATATCCCAAATTTTGTCAGACATAGTGTGCATCAGTTTGAGAAAAACGATTTTGAAATAAAAGTACAGATCAATGAAATAGAAGCCGGAGCGCAATTTGCACATGTCGCGCTTCGCTGGACTATCTTTTATAAAGAAAACAGAGAAAGCAAAAATCCACCGGTCGATGTCAATCGTATAGACATCTGGAAAAAGACAGCAAAGCGTCAATGGCGTCTTTATCGAACAGTAATTTATACAGAAAAGAGATTTTGAGAATTTTAAAAAGCACAGGAAGATTCTTTGATTACTTATATTCATAAATTTTTCCTGCTTACTTGAACCATTTGAACAAACCTATGTTTGAAATCTGTACCTTATTTTGTTTAAGGTTTTTATGTAAAAAGTTAAACAAAAAACATTTTGAAAAAGAAAATAGCAGTTATTGGTTCCGGCTTTGCCGGCCTTAGTGCCGCTACTGTTTTAGCAGAACAGGGACAAGAGGTCTACGTCTACGAAAAAAACGAACAAGTTGGCGGTCGTGCCCGGCAGTTTAGTGCAGAAGGCTTTCTGTTTGATATGGGACCGAGCTGGTATTGGATGCCGGATGTCTTCGAAAGGTATTTTAAGCGTTTTGGCTATCATCCACGAGATTTTTACGAGCTAAAACTATTGGATCCCGGATTTACAATGGTTTTTGAAGGGAATGAAATAATAGAAGTACCGGCCGATTTTGAGGCGCTGTGCAATCTGTTTGAATCCATTGAAAAAGGTACCGCTGACAAATTGAAAAAATTCATGAAAGAGGCGGCTTATAAATACGAAGTGGGGATCAATGACCTGGTTTATAAACCGGGCTTATCCTTAACAGAATTCGCGGATTTCAAATTATTCAAAGACGTTTTCCGTTTACAACTCTTTTCTTCTTTTAGCGAACATGTCAAAAAATATTTTAAACATCCCAAACTGATTGCATTAATGGAATTTCCGGTTTTGTTTCTTGGAGCGATGCCCGAAAAGACCCCCGCCTTGTACAGTTTGATGAATTATGCCGGTTTGAAAATGGGAACCTGGTATCCAATGGGCGGTTTTCACAAGGTAATCCAGGGAATGAAAACAATCGCCGAGGAAAAAGGGGTGCATTTTTATCAAAACGAACCGGTACAAGCATTAACAGTCAATAATCAGAGGGTCAAACATGTCAGTGCCAATGGGCATAGTATGGACGTTGATGCCGTTATCGGGGCAGCCGATTACCATCATATAGAATCCAAGCTCCTTGAAAAGCAATACCGCAACTACGACGAACGCTACTGGTCAAAAAAGACTTTCGCACCATCTTCTTTATTGTTTTATCTGGGTATTAATAAAAAAGTACCCGGATTGCGGCATCATACTTTATTTTTTGATAATAATCTAAAACAGCATTCCGAAGATATATATGTCGACCCCAAATGGCCAAGCAAGCCTTTATTTTATGTTTGTTGCCCTTCGAAAACGGATCCGGAAGTAGCACCGGAGGGTCATGAAAATATTTTCATACTCATGCCGATTGCTCCGGGTTTGAAAGATGAGGAAGCCACTCGTGAACATTATTTTGAAATTTTAATGAATCGACTGGAAAATTACGTAGGGGAAAACATTCGAAATCACATCATTTATAAAAGAAGTTATTGTGTTTCTGATTTTATAAACGATTATAATGCCTATAAAGGCAATGCTTATGGTTTGGCAAATACACTCAGGCAAACTGCTATTCTAAAACCCCGGCTGAAAAGCAGGAAAGTTAAAAATCTATACTTTGCCGGGCAGCTAACCGTTCCGGGGCCGGGAGTGCCTCCTTCTATTATCTCCGGACAGGTCGCGGCCAAAGAACTCATGAAACAACTGAACCTTTAAGAAACACCAGCAAATTCCCAGTACCAAAATCACGAGGAAATGAAAGCACTTTTTGATCAGGTCTCTACACATTGCAGTAAATACACTACTAAAAATTACAGTACAAGTTTTTCGCTTGGCATTTATTTTTTGGATAAAAAATACCACACCCCGATTTACAATATTTACGGTTTTGTACGTTTTGCCGATGAGATTGTAGATACATTCGAAGGCTATGACCAGGACTATTTGCTCAATAAGTTTTGGCAAGATACCTATGAAGCGATCGAACAAGGAATCAGTTTGAATCCCATTCTCAATAGTTTTCAGCATACGGTCAACAAGTATAATATTGAACGAGAATTGATTGATACCTTTATGAAAAGCATGGCAATGGATTTGAATAAAAAAATCTATTCGCTGGAAGGTTACAAAGAATACATCCTGGGTTCTGCAGAAGTAGTAGGCTTAATGTGCCTGCGGGTATTTACAAATGGTGATGAGCAAAGCTACCAGGCAATGAAGCCTTATGCGATGCGACTGGGAGCTGCTTTTCAAAAAGTCAATTTTCTCAGAGATGCCAAAGCGGATTTCGAAGAGTTGGGCAGGAGTTACTTCCCGGGAGTCAACCTGGCCGAGTTCACCCCCGAAGATAAATTGTTGATTGAAAAAGAGATTGAAGAAGATTTTGAAGAAGCATTAAAAGGTATCAAAATGTTACCAGCCGGAGCCAAACGCGGTGTATATTTGGCTTACATTTATTATCGAAAACTGTTTGGAAAAATAAAAAGCGCTCCGGCAAGTCGGGTAATGAGCGAACGCATTCGAATTTCCAATCCCCGCAAATTTACACTTATGATGAGTTCAATGCTTCGTTATCAATTTAATATGCTTTAAAAGAATCTTAAGACATGGCGATTATATTCAATATACTGGTTTTTCTGACAACATTCATCCTGATGGAAGGCGTCTCCTGGTTTACCCACAAATACATAATGCATGGCCTGCTATGGCATCTGCACGAGGACCATCACCAGCCGAATCACGAGCATTGGTTCGAAAAAAATGATGCCTTTTTTATCATCTTTGCCGTACCAAGTATTTTACTATGTTTTTTTGGCTCACAAGCCGGATTCAACTGGCTATTTTTTGTGGGAATAGGTATTGCCGCTTATGGGGCCGCTTATTTTTTTGTACACGATATTTTTATTCATCAAAGATTTAAAGTACTGAGAAGAACCGACAATATTTATTTCCGAGCCATTCGAAAAGCGCATAAAGTACATCACAAACACCTCGGTAAAGAAGATGGTGAATGTTTTGGTATGCTTTGGGTACCCTTGAAGTACTTCCGCGAAGCTGCTCGTTCTGCCAAGCGCAGCTAAGTCCCCACCTAATTTTTGCTTTCCCAAAAAAATTCTATATTCAGATTTCGAAAAGTTCTACATAGCAGGATTTTTCTAAAGTTTTTAAATAAGCAAAAATGAATATAGAATTACTTTGAACGAAGCACTCCAATACCTGACTGAAGCCCAACTTCTTTCCTTCTATGGCTGGTGGCAATTTGCTACCGGTTTGGTAGCCTGTCTTGCCCTGCTCTTTATCTGGTGGCACATCGGAAAAAAGCAAAATGACCTTGGGCAGGTATGGCTGGCGCTTTCGGTACTTTGCTGGAGCTTTTCCGGTATAGCGGATATCTATTTTTCTCAAAAGATAAATCAGGATCGCAGTAAAAGCTATGAACAAATCAGCCAGCTACTAAAGGAAAACAGTAATACTACAATGGGTATTTCCGAAATCCGCCAAACTTATCAGGAAAGTCTGAATGCCTATCCCAGACAATTATTCCAGCTCAATGGCTGGCGGAGTATCCTTTCTTTGTTCAACAGCTTACTCATCCTGATGGCTTTGCCCTGGTTTAAAAATATCCCCGGCCGCCTGGCAGGCTTAATCAAATCCAGGTACTGGTATTACATCATAGGTCTGCCTTTTCTATTTTCCCTGCTTCCTACGATTAGTAAATTATTTTTTGAAAATAAACTGGCACTAATCAGCGAACTGGACGTGTATTACGGTATACTCACCCTGTTCTTTTTAGGAGCCGTACTCTGGGAATCCTTTCGAAAAAGACGCCTTCCACTGTTGGCCTGGTTAACTATCGTAGTTGTTCTTTTTACCTCTATTGCTCAATTGTACAAACTCAGTGCTTCTGATTTTGACCTTACTTTACTTTCCGCCATTTTCAAAACCTGCCTGATCATGCTGTTTTTTGCACTGGCGCTCAGCTGGGTTAAAGAACTGGCCCAGAATATTATTCCCGGCCCGGAGATTATCCATTTGTCTTTTATCCGCAAAAAAAATGAGAAAGGAAAATTCGAAAATATTGTAAAAATCAAGGGCTTCCCGGGAAAAGAAAACCGGGACATTCTGCTGAGTCCCATGTCTTACGAACTCCTGCTCAAATTTGCCCAACGAAAAAACTCCGGGGACAATCAATGGCTGGAAATCAAGCCCAAAAACGAAACACGCTCAGGCAAAGTTTACGATATCAAGGATCATAACGAGATTCGCAGATTGATACAAGCATTGCTTGATGGTCTGTTTGGAAAAGGCAAGTGGAAGAAAGAACAACATTTTCTCCCGCTAAAAAACTGTTTTTTTGAAATGTCTGAAAAACGCGAACGAAAAATCAGGTTAAAAATCCCGGCTTCTAATCTTTCTTTTTAACTCTTATTTCTTTTGTCAGTAATATATCTACTGACATTTTTAATAAGCTTCTGACTTTTCCTGCCCTAAATCATTCATTAACAGCATTTTGTATTCCATTATCAAAAATGTAAAAAATGGAAGTAGTACTCAATCATGTCAATGACATTTTGGAAAACATACTGGTTGTTGCCCTATTGGGAACCGGTTTATGGCTAAGCATCCGGCTGGGCTTTATCCAATTTCGTTGGTTCGGGCATGGACTGGCAGTCGTTCGGGGTAAATACGATGATCCTAAGGCGCAGGGTGATGTAAGTCATTTTCAGGCATTAACCACAGCTCTTTCCGCTACCGTTGGGATAGGCAATATTGCCGGGGTAGCTATTGCAATTCACTGGGGTGGTCCCGGGGCTATTTTCTGGATGTGGGTAACCGCAATTCTGGGGATGGCTACAAAATTTACAGAAGTGACCCTCGCTCAGAAGTTCAGGGTGAGCATGCCCAAAAAAGACGGACAAAGCTCCGGTACGGTATCCGGTGGTCCCATGTATTATATCGAACAGGGCCTGGGCAAAAAATGGAAACCAATGGCGATGTTTTTTGCCGGAGCACTGATTACTATGGCGATGATTTCCGGAAACGCCATCCAGGCTAATACACTGGCAGATTTGGTAAACACCGTTTTTCATATCCCGGTCTGGTTAACCGGATGCATTACTGCTGCCCTGGTCGGATTGGTAATTATTGGCGGGATTTCACGTATTGGAAAAGTCACCGGGATACTTGCTCCCTCTATGGCGGCATTATACGTTTTAGGAGGCTTAATGGTTCTGTTTATCAATGCTACTGAAATTATTCCTGCCTTGAAATTAATCCTTTCGGAAGCTTTTAATCCCAGTGCCGGAATAGCTGGAACGGGCACCGGAGTGTTCTTGCAAACCTTGCTCTGGGGGGTCCGCAGAGGGCTTTTTTCCAATGAAGCCGGGCAAGGCTCTGCTCCAATCGCCCATTCAGCCGCTAAAACCACAGAACCAGTATCGGAAGGTGTGGTAGCACTACTTGAACCTTTTATCGACACCCTGGCCATTTGCACAATCACAGCTATGGTAATCCTGACGACCGGAGTATGGTATAAAACTACTCCTACCGATATTTTACTCCACTCGGGTGATCTCAGTTATCGAACTGAAAACCTCAATGCCTACGAAATTCAATCCCATTCAAGGGATAGCATTATAGTAAAAAATGGCATTCAGCAGGGTAAAGTATTGCTTTCCTGGCACGAGGTCCCTGTAAAAATATTATACGAAGATGAAGCTATGGAAACTCCTTTCACAGGGTTTATTTACCCTTCCGAAAATATAGCCCGAAGCAGTAGCCGGCAAACATACGATCAGCTCTATGCAAACGCTGTCGAAAACTCGGCTCCGCTTACCATGTGGGCCTACAAAGATGCACTTGGATCCTTTGGGGTTTTGATAGTTGTACTTTGCGTCATATTATTTGCGATATCAACTGCAATATCCTGGAGTTATTACGGAGACCGCTGTGCAATTTACCTCTTTGGCGAAAAAGCAATCCTGCCCTATAGAATCCTGTATGTTGTCATGCACTTTATCGGAGCGATCCTTTCACTCAATATTATCTGGGAGATGGGTGATCTGGCAATGTCCCTGGGCACAATTCCCAATGTGATTGCCCTGGTATTATTATCCGGTCTGGCCCGCAAACTGAGTAAAGACTATTTCGGTCAAAAAAGGTATTTAAAAAAATAAGCGCCCTGGCCTGCTAACATTTGGATTTTGATTTTAAGTTCAATTGAATATCTTTAGGCAAAGAAACGGTCTAAAATGGAGAAGCACAAAATTCAGGAGAATAAGGAATTATCACTATGGGAAGCTTTGCTCCCGGCACTGGTACTCATTAGTTTATTAGCATATAATATTCTTTTACACGATGGAGAATGGCTGGGAACCTATTCGAATCACCATATTCTTTTGGCTTCCGGAGTTTTTGCGGCTATCATGGGATTGTTCAATAAGGTCAGCATCGGAAGAATCATTGAGGAAATATGGGACAATATAAAAAGTGTTTTCATACCGATTGTAATTCTTCTTTTAGTCGGAGCACTGGCCGGTACCTGGATGATGAGCGGTGTCGTACCGGCTATGGTCTATTATGGTTTAAAAATATTGAATCCCACAATTTTTCTGGCTGCCTGTGTCGTGATTTGCGCAGTCATTTCTCTGGCTACCGGAAGTTCCTGGACGACTTCTGCTACTGTCGGAATTGCCCTGATAGGAATCGGTAGTGCCATGACAATCTCTCCGGGCATGACGGCAGGCGCCGTACTTTCGGGGGCTTATTTTGGAGATAAAATGTCTCCACTTAGTGATACGACCAACCTTGCACCGGCCATGGCAGGTGGGGAGCTATTCAGTCACATCCGTTATATGGCGCTGACTACTGTCCCTTCCATTCTGGTTACCTTGATCGTATTTATTATTTTAGGACTTGTAATAGGCAGTGGAGAACTAGCAGAAAATAATACCTTAATTAGCGATATGCTGGAGCATAAATTCAATATAACACCCTGGCTATTTATCGTCCCGGTAATCGTATTGATTGTCATTATTTTAAAAGTAAAACCCATCATAGCGCTTAGTATTGGAGCGCTTCTGGGTGGTGTTTTTGCAGTTATTTTCCAGCCTGAAGTGATCAAAGAGTTAGCTGGTATCAGTACGCTGGATGCTAAATCTTATTTTAGTGCAGTTACTCAATCTCTTTTTGTCGAAACCGAATTAAGCTTGCCAGCTTTCGTAAAAGAAATGAACCTGGGAGAAGATGCTGAGGATGCCCTTTCCAAATTATTACAAGGAAAAGGAATACAGGGAATGCTGTGGACCGTATATCTGGTGCTTTCAGCGATGGTCTTCGGTGGAGCAATGGATGGGATCGGCGCACTGGCCCGTATTACCAAATCACTCCTGAGCATTGCTAAATCTGTATTTGGTCTTTTCGCCAGTACGGTGGCCAGTTGTCTGGCTTTGAATATCACCGCTTCCGATCAATATCTTGCTTTGGTAATTCCCGGTAAAATGTTTAAAAAAGCTTATGAAGACCGTGGACTTGCACCAGAGAACCTCAGTCGGACCCTGGAGGACTCCGGTACCGTTACTTCTGTTTTGATTCCCTGGAATACTTGCGGCGCTTACCAATCAGAGGTACTCGGCGTTGGCGTTGGCGCTTATTTTATGTATGCCATTTTCAACTGGCTCAGCCCATTTATGACACTGCTCTTTGCAGCCTTTAGTATTAAGATCAAGCAACTGGGAAATGACAAGGTTTAGTATGATAAATTATGTAGCTGTTTTTTAAAAAGTGAAGTTGTTTAAAAATGATTTCTGATAAGGATGAGTGAAAACGCTAAATAGTGTAAGCCCATCCATGTATGTGATTTGGTTTCAAATCGGACCAATAAT
>JANQLV010000024.1 GCA_028280415.1 Saprospiraceae bacterium | reverse complement strand
GCCTCATAGTTCTATCGACTATTTGACGCCGGATGAACTAGAGCAAATTAATCATAGACTCTACTTTAAACCGGTTGCGGCTTAGGGGAAGAGGACAGTCTCTATTTACCTTCATTTTACTGAGCCCTACTTTACGCTCTTGCAACCATCGATCCTTAAAAGGATATTCTTTAAAATTAAACCACTTTTTTATATCTGGAGTACCAACGTATTTGTCCGTATCCAGTTGATCAAGTAGCAATATACAATTTAACGCTTCCTGCGGCGCATAATCTGTTTTTAAATAAAAATTCATTCCCAAAGAGTCTGCACTAGACTCGTCCATACGACTGTGTAAGCGATTATTATATACTAGACCACTAAGTAATTGTTCCAATTGGGCTTGTCGATTATATTTTGATTTTTTGATTTTTTTAATTTTTGCATTGTCTTCCAGGGAAGCCAGGCTATTACCGGTTTTTTCAATATTATTATTGACATGATGATCCATGTAGTGGGCGAGTTCGTGGCACAAAACAAAAGCAATTTGATCTTCATTTTCCAAGCGTCGGATCAAACCAATATTAAAAACAATACTGCCTTCACCCAGACAACTTGCATTGGGAGAAGGGTATCGGCTTACGAAAAGATTTATTTCCGATTTAGGGAGTTCGGGATTAGCTATTAAAATTTCTTGAAGAATTTGATCGAGATAGTTATTAATAGGAGTATCAAATAAGTAATGTTCGTTTTCGATATTTTCCTTAATGGTTTCGACCCGATCTGTATAAATTTCTCTGATGAATTCCCGATTAGACGCAGGGAGAGTACCTAAGTCTTTTTCAAGCTTATGATCTAGTTTTTTTAACAAACCTGTATCCCGATAAATACTATTTAAAGGAGTATACCCTGTCCGCCAACTCTGACCTGCTGCTACAAATGGTAGCATAGAAAAATAGAGAAAACACAACAAACCCTGTTTCATAAATTGGTGATTTTGAAAGAAATAGGGGGGCTCGATAAAAGTAAAGTGGAATGGCTTACTCTTTATTAGAAACTTGTAAATACTTTTCTAAGGCCATTGTCATAGACGGTGTATCAGGAGCAGGTGCTTTAATATTAATGTTTAGCCCCCTTTCCAGAACAGCTTTTGAAGTACTATTTCCAAAAACGGCAATTCTGGTTTCGTTTTGTTTGAAATCAGGGAAATTTTCGTAAAGCGAGGTAATTCCTAGTGGACTAAAGAAAACTAATACATCGTAAAAAACATCACTCAAATCAGAAAGATCACTACTAACGGTTTTATACATCATAGCATCTTGCCAATCCAGTTCCAGTTCGTCCAAAAAAGCAGAAACATCTTTAGCACCTAGATTAGAACAGGGCAAGAGAAATTTTTCTGAAGCTTTGTATTTCAGTAGATAGGATTTGAGATCCGGAATTTTTCGTTTACCTGTAAAAACCTTACGCTTTCTATAGACAATAAACTTTTGTAAATAATTGGAAATTGCCTCGGAAAGACAGAAATACTTGGTTTCCTGGGACATTTTAATCCGCATTTCTTCACAAATACGGAAAAAATGATCTATCGCATTTTTACTGGTAAAAATGATAGCAGAATATTCGTCTGGGCGAATCCGGTTTTTACGAAACTCTTTAGCAGATACGGGCTCTACCTGAATGAATTGACGCCAGTCAATCTGTAGACCGTATTTTTTTTCGAGCTCGTAGTAGGGGGAACGCTCCGGTTTAGGTTGTGAGATTAAAATACTTTTGATTTTCTTATAAGTTTCACCCACAGCTTTTCCATTTATAGCCATCCAAAATGATTCTTGATATAAAATCTTATTGAATATTAGCTCCGTTCAGTAGCAGTAATTTGATTAACACAATGCAAGGAGCAATTTCGACGATGCAAATGTACATAAAAAAATGAAATTTATGAAATGCAAGGAATTTACTTCCAATAAAAATCCCCCTCAGGGATCGGAATAAATACACAGCTATGATAGCTATAATAGCTCCCATGAGTCCGGGATAAGTCAGTGTATCAGGTGCAAAAGCGATAAATACATTGAAGGGGATGAGTATGATTCCCAGGATTATGCTGAAAATAACAATGGTGAAACTATATTGCTTGACTTCCTTGGAAATTGGAAAAACCAATTCAAGGAATTTAAGGATGATATGTTTTATAGTGAAAAAAGCAGCTGTACCCAGGATACAATATATCAGGTAATTCATTTTATAAGGCAGATAGCCATAGTAATAAGCCAGCTGAAATAGCAGCATACCAGCACTTAGAAAGAAGAGGATATACAAAAAGAAATAGGGAACGGAAATAACCAAGCTTTGCTCTCTCTGCAATAATTTCAAAATATTCTCATTAATAAACGCCCGGTAAATTTTACCAATCAGAGAGCGGTACAAGGTAAAAAGTAAGGCCAGCATAATCATCATTGTCAGGATTGCCCAAAACAAAAATCCACTGCGTTTATCCTCGGGGATACGCTCCTGCTCTGCTTGCCTTGAAGGGATAATTTTTACAGGATCTGCCTGCTCCTTTTGAGGAACTTCCGTTCTTTGGATATCGAAGGGGTTTTCAGGTGTTTGCGGAGCAAGCCCGATACTATCCTTGCTGGCAGGTAATTCAGAGGCCCTGGAAGATAAATCAAAGGGATTATTATCTCCCTGAACCCGGGTAGAAGTATCCTGATCTACGGTTTTTGAAAGCCTATGATCAAGGTCAAAAGGATTGTTTCCATTTTGCGCATTGATATCTCCCTGAGCCTTAAAGATAATCAGACAGCTCAATAAGATTTTAATAGTGATGTACAATGGTCTTGACATAGGGCTGGTAAATTACGAAAAAGGCCTTGATTTTCGATGTCTGACCCTCCTTTTTCATGTATGTTCGGCCATCGGGGAACAATGCTGTCAGGATTTAAACAACAAGCTTAACTGCTGGTAAGTTATAAATTACTGATAGCCCGATTTGCTTTTATATACCATCAGGCTATCAGTTAGTTTTTTGAAAATGGGAAAAATCTTAAGATTTTTCTTTTACGACGGTTCCTTTTAATTTTAGAGGAATGTGTTTTTCACTTTGATTGGTCAGAACTTTGATGGTTTTTTGGAAAACTCCTGCTTTCTTAGCATTATATGTCGTTTTGATAGTGGTAGACTCGCCGGGTAGAATCGGGTTTTGATCATAGGCGGCTACCGTACAACCACAAGTAGGTTTAACTTCTTTAAGCAAAAGCGGCTGATCGCTGGTATTGGTCAAGGTAAAACTTGCTTCTGCCGGTACGGATTGAGGGATTTCGCCAAAATCATAAGTGGTATGATCCCAGCTGATCTCCGGGGCTACCGCTTTTTCGGCGGAATTGCTAACTTTTAGGGCTTGTTGGGCTTGTAATACCGTGAAATTACAGATAAGACTAAAGAAGCAAAATGCTAATAAGTTTTTCATAAGAATTAATTTTGGTGTCTTGAAGGACAATGAATTTAAAATAAGATAAGGCCTTATCTTTTTGTCTTTACAAAGATATCGGCAAATAAAGGGGACTTGCTGTTAATGAGTTTTCAATAATTGTTAATGAGCTGTTAATCGATTTTTAACAATTGGAATAAGAGTTTAAATTGCATGAAAAGTAATATTTGTATAAACAAATCATTAAAATACCAGGATGAAAAATAGCACGATTAGACGGGTAGTGGTGCTTGGTGCGCTGGCAATCATTGGGATTATCGGAGTACAGTCCTATTGGGTGATGAAGACCTGGGACTTACGAGAACAGGAGTTTCACCAAACCGTAAATATTGCTTTACGCAGAGTTGCCGAAGATTTGTCTGAGTTAAACAATAGTGTTTTACCCCTTAAAAATCTGATTACACAAGTATCGTCCAATTACTATGTTGTAAACATGGAAGATGTGATTGACGCTGGGCAACTAGAGTTTTTTTTATATAAAGAATTTGAAGAACTGGCTATGAATATTGACTTTGAATATGCAATATTCGACTGCTCCAGTGATGAAATGGTATACGGTAATTATTGCAGCTATTCGAATGCCGGTGAACCGGAAGACCTGGGAAAACTTCCAAAATTGGATCAGCTGACTTATTATTTCGGGGTAAAGTTTCCAAACCGTCCGAGTTATCTGGTTGGAAAGATGCAAAGGGTTTTCATTTTTACGATCATATTATTATTGTCCATTTTATTTTTTATATACTCCATATTCGTTATTATCCGGCAAAAGCGTTTGTCGGAAATGCAGAAAGATTTCATCAATAATATGACCCATGAGTTTAAGACACCAATTTCTACGATCCGGGTTTCTTCGGATGTGTTTTTAAACCATGAAAAAATCCAGAGCGATCCGCGGCTTTATAAATATGCGAATATCATCAAAGAGCAAAACCTGCGATTAAATAATCAGGTAGAAAAAGTATTGCAAATTGCTAAAATAGAAGGAGATAGTTTTGAGTTACAAAAAGAAGCCCTGGATTTACACGAGCTGATTAATAATGTCATTCGGAGCAATGAACTGAAAGTAAGTGAAAAAGGAGGAAAATTGCAAAGTGAGTTTGCTGCAATCAATTCGGAGATCAAAGCGGATAAATTTCACGTGACCAATGTGATTTATAATTTGCTGGATAATGCAATAAAATATTGTAAAGAAATTCCGGAAATTATTATTCGGACCTTCGAAGAAAATGGGAAATTACAGCTTACGATTGAAGATAAGGGGATTGGGATTAGTAAGGAGCATCAGGCGAAAATATTCAATAAATTTTTTCGGGTCCCAACAGGGAATGTACACAATGTCAAGGGCTTTGGACTGGGATTATTTTACATTAAAAGAATTTGTGAATTGCATCATTGGAAACTGAATCTGGAAAGCGAACTGGATAAAGGAACGAAAATTAAAATATCCTTCTAGAACAAATAGACATTGGCGAATTCAATAAAATAATAAATATGGCGAATTTACTTTACGTTGAAGATGATGAAAGTTTAAGCTTTGTAACCAAAGATAATCTCGAGTTGCAAGGCTTTAAGGTTAAGCATTGTGTAGATGGCAAAGAAGCAATGGAGACGATCAAAAATCATCAATTTGATCTTTGCATTCTGGATGTTATGTTACCGGATGTGGATGGCTTCAGTATTGCGCATGAAATTCGAAAATTTGATAAGCAAGTGCCTATTCTTTTTCTAACGGCACGTTCGTTAAAAGAAGATAAAATTCATGGCTTGCGATTAGGGGCAGATGACTACATTACGAAACCCTTTAGCATTGAAGAGCTTATTTTGAAGGTTCAAATATTTTTAAAACGAAGAAATATTGTCGGAAGCACAGATGAACAGCTCACTGAATTCGATCTGGGACAATATACTTTTGATTATAAAAATCTGGAATTAAAGCTCGGCGAAGCAATCAAGAAGCTTACACAAAAGGAAGCCGATTTGTTGCGCTTTTTTGTTCGCAACAAAAATGAGGTGCTAAAGCGCTCGGATATTCTTGAGACGCTTTGGGGCGAGGATGACTATTTTATGGGGCGCTCGCTTGATGTATTTATCTCCCGGTTGCGCAAATACCTCAAGCAGGACGAAAGCCTGAAAATAGAAAATATTCACGGTGTAGGCTTCCGCCTTAAAACCGCTTAGTTCGCTATTCGTTCATCAAAAAAGATGAACGAATAGCGAATAACAAACCTACTCCAGCTGTATCTGTTTTTTCTTGGGATATTTTACGGTGTACTTGAAGTTTAGTTTTTTCGAACTGCTAGGGGCTAATTCGAATTTCCAGCTAAGCATACCTTTATCCTTATCGTATTTAGCTTCCTTAGTCTCGTATTCTACTTCGATCTCTTCAGTTATTGCTACCGGAATTTGATCTTCAATAATGATATTAATAGGAAGCTTCTTCTTGTTTCTTACCTCAATATCCCATGCCCGGGTATCTACGCGTTTATTACTCAAGAATTTATTTTTGGTATTCAGCTTTTGACGGGTACGCTTAACGACGATACTATTATCGCGCCCCAGCGATAAATCAAGTGTATCTTCTACAGATTGAACACTGAGATAAGATTTTCCAAGATAAGTTCCCTCGAAAAAAAGGCTTGCTTCTCCATCGAGTAAATTGAGCGCTTCCCAGCCTGTGACCTGGGCGGTTAAGAAGGCATCGGTATCCAGCTTTGGTGCGCAGTAGTACTCATAATAAGCAGGAAGTTGTTCTTCCTTTATATTTACAATATACCGCTTGCCATCGGAAGGTACATTATAGGGGATATCAATCTTAAAAGAAATAGTAGTTGCTTGCTCTTTTTCCTCTACTGGTACCGGCTGAGTTGCTGCCATAGGTTCATCTTTTCTCTTCCGTCTTTTCTTGGCTATACCGGAGCTTTTTGCGGTTATAGTAACTTCACTCAGACTAGCACCTCCATCACCCAATACGATATTCATGCTACTGGAGTTAATAGCCGTTTCCAGTGACTTATAACCAAGGTATGAAATAACTATTCTTTTTCCGTTCTGGGGAACTTCCAGGCTGTATCGACCATCAAAATCCGTACTCGTTCCAATGGATGTCCCTTTGATAATGACATTTGCTCCAATTAATGGCTCTCCATATTCGTCCATAACTACTCCGCTTATTCTTCTGACATTTGCATTATTAGTGCCACTATAGACTCCCGGCTTGTAACGCCCTCTATTTTGATAAGCATAAGGCGTATAAAAATTGAGCAACCAGGGATTGAGAATAGGTTTTGTTCCTGATCTGTATGGATTGCCAGTTGATAAGGTAAGCAGTACATCTTCCCAGGACTCTCCTGAACTTTGGTAAACATTGGATTTATATGAAAGTTGAACCGGGCTTTTTACATCTTTTACCCTTAGATCATAAATCGGTGTCCACCCTGCATTATTAACCATGTAGCTGATTGTAAATAGACCAGAAGTAGCTTTTTTAGCATTTACAGCTACCAGAATCTGGACAGTATTTTTTTTCTCTGTTTTGTTTAGTTCTTTAATTTGGGCCTGAATCTCCGAGATTTTTTTCTGCAGGGATTTAACCTTGCGTCTGAGGGTTAATTTTTCGAGCCGAATTTCTTTTAGCCGACTACGGTAAAACTCTGAAGTAGCCCTGAGTTGATCGATTTGTACACCGTTTTGTTCAAAACCCAGAATCCTGTTACTCAGGATTAGAGATTCTTCTTCATCCAGCACTTTGGAAAGGGTATTTTCATCATCAATTTGATCTTGTAGTTTTTCTTGCTCGGTTTGGAGCTTTTCGATCTCTTCTTTTTTGATTGGCGTTTCATAATAGTTCAACTGACTGGTAACAGAAAGAATGGTAAAGTCTCCGTCAGCTTTTACCTGAATACTATTGGTATTGATGGAAGGTGCAATTTCAATAAATTTAAGGATCGAGTTTCCGGCAGGGATATTCGTCTTGGCTTCTCGACTGACCTGAGCTCCTTTGGTAAAAACCGTTACTCTTTTGATCGTTGATTTGACTTCTTTTTCATTTTCCTTTTCTTTTGCAATTGTAGGGAAGGTCAGTAAAAGACCAAATAATAGTAGCATCATTCTCGTCATAACTTGATATTTTTGATTTTATAAAAATGATCATTAATGACACGCGGGATAATTTTTCGTGTCGACAACTAATGGATGCAGAAAATGTACGGATTACATAAAATGAAAGCGAATTTCTTTTTTTGAAGTCAAAAAATAATTCCAGCCTTCATTGGAAAGCTGGAATATCCCCTTAAGAATCAGCGCATTGACGCTGCAAGGGTGAAGGTAAACCCGGGAAGAATGAAAAGTCATTTTTGGATTAGAGACCCTTTTAAATAAGATTTTTATGGATCAAATTGTTATTCGGATTTAAAGTATCAATTGTACAAATCAATTTCTAAACCCGAATTATTCTAGAGCTCGGCAGGTTTTGTATAAGGAATGTCCCTGGCGCTGAAAAATATATTTTTGTATACTAACCTTTCAGTATTTGCTCGGTGACCTTATAAGCTGTTTCACCAGCTCCGTGTACTGTTGCCTGTGAATCGGAAGAATAAGCTTCTCCCGCAAAGTAAATTTTATCGTTTATTGACTGGGCGAGCGTTTCAAGAGCATCATAATCATCATAATGAGAATAGGAACCGCTAATGAAAGGTTCTTTTGACCAGTTTTGAATAATGTGCTTTTGATAAGTCTGCGAAGCTTTTCCATCAAAAATTTCATCCAGTTCTCCGATGATCTTATCGATGATTTCCTGTTCTGTGTTCAGGCTGGTATAAGCAGCAGCACTATCGCCAACATTGAATAATCCGAGAATATTTCTATCTGAATCTTTCTGAAAAGCGGCATCGTAGAAAATTTTACTTTCATCTCGGAGCGCTTCTATAATATTGCCAAATAGCAGGATATCCGGATAAAAACGCTCGGAAAACTCAATAAATACTTTGATCCCATCCGGCATGCTTACCTGATTCAGGGCTTCTGTTTTTTCCGAAGGCAGGGCTGGCAGAAAGTTTATGAAATTGTTTTGCAAAATAGTTAATGGAACCGTCAGGATTACTTTATCGGCTTCCCGAATTTCTCCATCTTGACTTTGTACCTTGACTTTGTTAGAGTTGTAATCTATCTCCGTAACGGGGCTATTATATACAATTTTATCGCTAATCCCCGGTACAATATACTGATCGAAGAAATCATACCAGGTTGAGTTTTTGAATTTGTGTTCACTGTAAAAACTGCTAAAAATATTTCTCTTTTTCAGCTTATTATTTTTCCACAGATGAATGGTTTGAGGATTATAAACGATAGCGTCCGTTTTCAAATCTGTTTGGGGATCATTGAGTAATTTACCCAATATCGAAGGCTCGGTATGTATCCATTCTGCTCCCAGGTCGATCGGGAAATCCGAAAAATCTTCTATCTTTTTTACTCTTCCGCCGAATACCGATGAAGCTTCTAATATTTGAAAATCAATATTATAGCGGTTTAAAATATGCCCGGCAATTAGTCCGGCTGCTCCCGCTCCGATTATCAAAACATTGCCATTAAAATTTACTTCGAAATCTTCAAAGAAATCAAAACCGCTCCGATTACAGGAAGTAAAGAGACTAGTCATGAGTGGGGTAGCTGCTCCCAGTGTTATGAGGTTTTTAATGAAGTTTTTTCTAGTCATTTCCTTAATATTTTGAAAAATGAATACTGTTTAAATAGCGAGCCTAAAATATATTGATAGGTCCTTTTAGGCTTGCTTACTCTTGATTAATATTGAATCTGAGGCCTAGTTCAAAGAAGATAAGCATAGTGCGCTCTTCTGCCGCCGATAACTTAAGCCCCAATGCGTATTTATTATACCAACTGAGGCGATTATTGATTGATTTTCCAAATTCGTAATTGATAGTCGGTAAAAAGAAAGCTTTGCGTTTTCTGTTGATGCGATCAATGCTGCCATCACTTTGGTCATAAACAATGGAGGTGATTTGGAAGGTGTTTAAATATCCCAGGCCCAGGGACAGGGATGAAAAGGAATTACGCCCGGTTTTTTGTCTTTGATATCCAATTTCTACATTTGCCAGAAGGTTGAAATTGTTCCCCGGCCAGGCATAATAGCCCAATTGCGGACTGATAAAAAGGTGCTTTACTTTTTTTACTTGTTCGGATTCTGCGGGCCATGTTTTTAGATTGAAATGTGAACTTACTTTAACACCCGGTTGAATGAACACCTGTCCAAGATAGGCAACAGAGATAGAAGGTTGCGTGGATTTTGCCTGAGCATTTAACGATATTTGACAAAAAAGCAATCCCAGGCACAAGAATAAATTTTTCAATTGGATCATTTTAAACTATGCTTTACTACTTCAATACTATTCTTTTTTTTGGACTAAAAAAAATCTCATCAACAGAAGTAATAAATGAGCTTATAAACGGGTGAAGGTATCCGATAAGCGGTTCTGTTTGGCTAAGCTCTATTCGCTTATCCGCTAATTCTGCCCGCTAATAGAGAAGATATAACTACTCGATTAAAAAATTGGCAATTATCCTATTTCTTCGTAACCTTATAACCTTATGCAACGATCAGAGTTTCGAAAATATAACATCTTCGGACAAGCGGGGATTTGGTGTATCTTATTTGTAATTGCCTATATGGATGAGCTGCCCTATTCTTCTCCAGTGGCTTCCTTTTTTTTCGCTTTGAATTATATCATAATGGTTGCAGGAGTGGTTTATCTCCATTACTTTTTTGTCTTGCCATTATACCTGAAAAGGAAAAGGATCTTTTATTTTTTGACAACTTTTGCATTGATGAGTTTTTTCATGCTAGTATACGATCTGATAGATGTTAACCTTCCCTTTGAAGTGGAAGATGACAGCGAAGATCAATCTCCGGCATGGTTGGAGTATTTTTACGGTTACTTGCTGCTAACACTGTTGGTTGCGGTTTCCAGTATATATTATTTTATACAGGCATGGTTTCGAAATACCGAAAAAGAGGCTAACCTTAAAAACCAAAAACTTCAGGCAGAATTAAATTTTTTAAAATCACAAATCAATCCTCATTTTTTGTTTAATACCCTCAATAATATTTATGCCTTTGCTCAGACCGATAATCCAAAGACTGCTCCAATGCTGGAACATCTGTCCTCTATTCTGAGGTTTATGGTTTATGATTGTGGAGAAGAACGCGTTATGCTCACTAAGGAACTAGAAGCGGTTAAAGATTTATTGGAGATTTATAAAATGAAAAATGCCCGGCAACAAAATATCAGTCTTACTACGTTTGGCGTGAAAGGCTTACATTTGATTGCGCCGCTTATTATTGTAAATTTAGTTGAAAACGCTTTTAAGCACAGTGATGCCGTGACCAATCCCGCTGGCTTTATTCGGATAAGCATTAGCGTTAACGAAGAAGATCAATGTACTTGTGAAGTAGTCAATTCAATTAAGAAAAAAATAAAGACAAATAGCCCATATCAGGGGGTTGGATTGGGAAATATCATAAAACGATTAGATTTACAGTATGAGACCAACTATAATCTGGAAACTTCAGAAGAAAATAATCAGTATCATTTAAAGTTGAGTATCCCTCTGGAAAGAAAAAAATAAATTATGTCATTTAAAGTAATTATTGTCGATGATGAAGAACCCGCAAGAGATTTGCTACAGACTTATGTGGATAAACTGGAAAACCTTGAACTAGTTGCTGTCGTAGATAATGCCCTGAGCGCAAAACAAATCTTGGATGAACAGGAAGTCGATATTTTACTAACGGATATTGAAATGGAATTTCTGACCGGGATAGATTTGATCAAAACACTTCGTCAGCCTCCGGTTACGATTTTTACAACCGCTTACTCCGAATATGCACTGGAAGGATATGCGCTGGATATCATTGATTATCTGGTAAAACCTATTTCATTTCAACGTTTTTGCAAAGCAATTGATAAAGCAATAGAGCTTATAGCATTTCATAAATCTTCCAGAAATACCAACGATAAAACTAGCCAGGGCTTGACCTCTGATTATTTTTTCGTCAAAACAAATCGCAAGCTCGTCAAGCTAAAATACTGCGATCTGCTGTTTGTCGAAAGCTATGGAGAATATGTAAAGCTTTATACTAAAGATGATATCCTGCTTGCGCTACAGACAACTTCCTTTATGGAAAAGATGTTGCCCGATGATACTTTTTTCAGAATTCATCGCTCTCACATCATCAACATTGATCATGTTAAAGAGATCGATGCTAATGAAGTATTGATCGATCAATATCGATTGGTGATTAGTAAAAGGTCAAAAGACAGTTTTATGAAGCTGATCAAGGAAAAAGGGATAATTTAAAAGCATTTTTATAAAAATGCGAAATTAAGTCTGCTCCTTTCATGGCATTTACCGGATAATTCTATTCATTTATCACGTCGATTTTTTCTCCAGCATGATTGATTTTTAACCTTATTTGAAAAAGAGGCTAAAAAATTTTTATTAAACGCTTGCGTCTAATAAGGTTTTGATGTAATTTGCTTTTTTAAACGGTATCGTCTAATTATGCCAAAAGTTGTTGCTCAAAAAAAAGACTGGTTAAAGCTCGGTTATCTGCTTTTTTCTAAGGAAGGTATTAAGGGAATTGTAGTTGAAAATATGGCCAAAACCCTGAACTGTAATAAATCCAGTTTTTATTGGCATTTCAAATCCCGAGCGATATTCCTTCAGGCATTGATTGATTACTGGATACAGACAGAAACGAATCAGATCATTGAGCTGGTGGAAGCTCAAAAGACTCCGCAAAAGAAATATCATAAATTCATTGAACTCGTATTTCAGCATGATCCTTATTTGGAGTTTATTTTCCATTTAAAACGCTATGCCAGAGAGCATCCGAAAATCCAGAAGCTTATAGAAGAAGTTGATCAAAAAAGGCTCGATTATACGACAGGTATTTTTCAGGAACTGGGTTTTCCCAAAAAAGAATCCCGGCGAATAGCCAGTATTTTTTATAAATACCTGATTGGCTTCCACGAAATATACCGGGAAAAAGCAGCGGATAAAAAATATCAGAAACTCGTTAAAGAAGAATTGGCTTATATTTTAAAACGAAAGATTTAGTACGTGAAAGTTTTGAATATTCACAAGCGTATTATCCGGCAATCAAAATCTGACCTGGTTGAATTGCTCAATACTTTATCGAGTCCAGAAGACCGGGTTTGGCCATACGAAAAATGGCCTCGTATGAAAATGAATAATGGCCTTGAAATCGGCTCCAAAGGAGGGCATGGCCCTATTCGATATTTCATAAAGGAGCATGTTCCCGGGGAGCTAATCCAGTTTGAATTTACTTCTCCAAAAGGTTTTCGGGGTATACATCAGTTGGAGCTAAAATCACTGAACAATCTGGAAACTCAAATTATCCATACTATCGATATGCAGACTCAAGGGAAAGATACCCTGCTTTGGTTATTGATAATACGTTGCTTACACGATGCCTTGATTGAGGATGCTTTTGATAAAGTAGAGAATTATTTTGATCATGGAAAGCGAAAAACGCCCTGGTCAATTTGGGTAAAAATTTGTCGATTTATATTAAAACCAAAAAAGAAATGAAGCCGAAAAATTATTATCTCATCATTGCGGGAATAATTTGTTTAGCAACTGCTCTTCTGCATACCATTGGCGGACAATATGATTTGATCGGTCCTTTATTGGACAGTGACTTACACAGGCAGAAAAAGACGGAGTTACTTGGGGTATGGCATATGGTCACCGTTATCATTTTTATTTCGGCAATAGTCTTATTAAAAAATGGTTTTCGACCGAACTCCGCTCCGGATAATTCAATTAGCCTGTTGGCCTGGTTGTTTATAGCTTTTGGAATCGTATTCCTAATGGTTAGTATTTTTAACCAAACGCTCGCGCCTCAATGGATACTTTGTTTTCCCATAGGTGTTCTGGCTTTACTTGGAAATAAAAAATTACTGCAATCAATTAATCATTGACTCCATCCTTTCTCACGACTATATGTGGAACTTTTGTTAAATCCCAATCGATAACCAGCCCTTTGGCTAATCTTCGGGCTATAGAATCTCCGTAGAGATGTTCACAGAGATAAAGCGCTGCTTCGAAAGACTTTGCTCCTCCTGCTGAGGTAATGTATTTGCCATCGTGGACAAACAGTACATTCTCGTGTACGTTCAATTGCGGGAACATTTCCCGATACTTTGGAATGTCGCTGGGAAAGGTCGTGGATTCTACATCATCCAGTAATCCGGCTTTCGCCAAAACAAAAGCTCCATCGCAATGAGAAGTGACAAACTGTGCTTTTTGTGCTACTTTTTTAACAAAATCAATCATTGCCTGATCTTCCAGATCGCTGCCGAGATGATTTTCGGCACTAGGGACGACCAGGATATCTATAGGAGGTAGTTCATCTGTTAAATAATTAAAATCTGGCAGCATGCGGATTCCTTCAAAAGAAGTAACTGGGTTTAAGGTATTCGCTACCATAAAGGTATTCATCGCTTTAATACCCTCTCTAAAAATCGTATGCTGGAAGATGTCATAAGGAGCCGTCAACTCGGTATTATAGACGCCATCCATGATCAAAAAGGCTACATTATAACGTCCCGGAATCAATTCCGTTTTCCTTGCTTCCGCTTGTTGTTCGACCTCTTTGACCTTTACTTGCTCACAAGCAGAAAATAAAACACATAGGCCTAAAATCAGAAAAATTTGTCCTTTCATATATTTTCGTTGTTCGTTGCAATGCCGGAGGCTATACGCGTATTCCCATGCTTCGCATCAGTTGCGTTGCATTGAAACTCTGGCTTACACCGGGCTTGATTTTATAATCAAAAAACAATTGATCGCCTTTTACTTCTACTTCAATGCAAAGGTTTTCGACTGTACCATTTGATTCTGCTTCCAAGGCAGCCAGTTCCAGGTCATGCGTAGCGATAATACCCGAACCCTTACTTTTGATCAACTGTCTGATTAATGCTTTAGAACCAGTGTGTCGATCCGTGGAGTTGGTACCTTTCAGGATTTCATCTAACAAAAAGAAAACATCCGTTTCTGCATTTTTTCGATCTTCGACCTCTTCAATAATAAATTTCAACCGCTTTAATTCCGCATAGAAAGAAGAAGTGCTTTCGTGTAGAGCATCCTGGGTACGCATACTGGTAAAAACACGGATCATCGGCAGTTCAAAGACTCGGGCACAAACCGGCGCGCCGGTCATAGCTAAAACAATATTCAATCCCACCGTTCGCAAATAAGTACTCTTGCCGGCCATATTAGAGCCGGTCACCAGTTTGATATGTCCCTGAGTAGGCATCATCAAATCATTACAAACGCGTTTCTTTCGATGGATTAGAGGATGTCCAAGTTGCTCTCCTTTGAGGTGAGAAGATTCCTGGATCGTCGGGAAAACCCATTCGGGATTATTAAAATATAAATTGCCAAAACTGTTAATTGCTTCAAATTCTCGCAATGCTTCAAACCATTGAGCTAATCGATCGCTATGCTGCGCTTTCCAGTTCTCCAGAGCTCTGATCCAGACCAGATCCCAAAGCATAAATATATTTAACAATATCACGAAAGCATTATAGCGTACATTGAGTTGCGAGATAATGTAAGATAGTTTTTTGATGGATTTTGAAGCCGCTTGATCATTATGTAGAAAAATGGATTGAAGTTCTCTTAATTTTTGACTTTCAAAATGACCGCTTTCAATATGCCCAATCATTCTGGAATAATAAGCCAGGGTTTTTTCTGCTTTTGAAGTACGTTGATGGGTTTCCGAAACTTTTTCATGGGTTTTTCGCAGGATATAGCCCGAAGGAATTAGGGATGCCAGAAAATAATACCAGGAGGATTGTTGAAAAGAAATGATGGTTCCTGTAATGACGATAAATGGTACAATAAATGGAGCAATTTTATACAAGGTATTATGGATAACGAAAGGCTCCGCTTTTATCCATTCATTCAGTAATTGAATATGTTGTAAACTATCTTTGGTATGCATGCCCCTGGCCTGAAAATGATGCCGCCAATCCGTTTTTTCTTTCATCTCAGCAATGGCTTCCTGCCTTACATGAATTTCTTCACGGCTAGCATTTTTCCGCAGGTATTCGGCTAATCGCATTTTCCCGATTACCGTTGCGGTTCGATTGATGTACTGAAAAAAGGAATAGTCTCCAAAAATATCGAGGTCAATGGTATAAGGATGTTTTGGGTCGATGAATTCTTCTCCGTTTTCAAAAACAGAATAATCGTCATTAAAACAATCTAATTCATTTTTGTTAACGGTAGATAGCGCCTGATGATGTAAATAATCCTCCTGTATAGTTTGATGCCAATTGACAAACCTGGAAAACCCGGCCAGGCTGATAGCTATTAATAGTATAGTCAAAAACCAGGGAATACTCGTAGCAATCAGCGCAATCAGGACCAATCCACCCAAAAAAGTGATCAATCTTACAATCGAGTACCGGTTATACTTTGCTTTCAGAAAAGCTGCGCGTTCAGAAAATACGCTAATTCTTTCTTTATAAAAACTTTGCAAATCCATCCCCGCAAAGGTAAGGAACTGAATTGCGATTTTCGATTTTCCACTTTCGTTTTTCGAATACGGCAGCACATAAGACGAAAATGGCAGAAAAAGCCCCCTTAAGTCGCAAATGGTCGATTTTTAAATAAGCTCTTAGATAAAAACACTATTTTTAAGCATATTTATGCAAAGTTGATAAAACACAAGACCAGCATAGAAAATCGAATAGTGAAACATGAATAATAAAAGACTAAATCAGAGGATCATCTTTGGATTGAAAGTGAAGCAACTTCGACTGGAAAGAGGATTATCCTTTTCGGATTTGGCCGCTAAAACCGGTATGTCGATTTCGTATCTTAATGAGATTGAAAAGGGTAAGAAGTTTCCCAAAGCGGATAAAATCCAGGTTCTTGCGGAGGTTTTGGATGAAGAATATTCAAACCTGGTCTCGATGGATGTTTCCGGCACTTTTGCTCCGGTAGTGGAATTGCTGAAATCTAATTTTCTCAATGAACTTCCGCTTGATTTGTTTGGCATCGAACTTTCAAAAGTTGTTGAAATTATTGCCAATGCCCCGGTACGGGTGGGTGCTTTTATCTCAACACTGGTCGAAATTTCCAGGAATTATGCACTTGGAGAAGAAAGCTTTTACTTCGGTGCGATGAGGGCGTATATGGAATTACACTATAATTATTTTGAAGATATAGAAGTGGCGGCAGACCGTTTTATCGAAGAGTATAATATCCCTAAAGGTGGCGTGGTAAGTACTGCTGTTTTGGAAAAGATTCTAAAAAACAAATACAAATATGAAATCGTAGAAAATGGTCTCAGGGATTATCCGGAAATGAGCAAATTGCGATCCGTATTTGTGGAAAAAGAACATAAATTATTGCTCAACGAATCAATAACCGATATCCAGAGAGCTTTTCAATACGGGAAAGAACTGGCCTTCAATTATCTGGATTTAAAGGACAGATCGGCTACTTCATCTTTATTGAAAATCAAATCTTTTGATCAGGTTTTGAGCCACTTCAATGCGGCCTATTTTTCAGTAGCGATCCTGATTAGCAGGAATGAATTTATTGAAGATGTAAAACTGTTTTTCCAGAAAGAAAAGTGGGATGGCGAGGCACTATTGAGTCTGATGAGGAAATATAATGCTTCAGCTGAAATGCTTTTCAACAGGCTGACCAATGTATTACCCCGAACTTTTGGTATCCGGAAAATGTTTTTTATGCGTGTTTTTCACGATACGGCCCAGAATAAATTTCAAATGGATAAAGAACTGCATCTGGACAGGCAACACCAGCCACATAGTAATGGGCTTTTTGAAAAGTATTGCCGGCGCTGGCTTTCGCTTTCCTTGCTTAAAGATTTGTACGATATTCAAAAAGGGGGAAAGTACGTCGGAACGATAGTCGGTGCTCAGCGTTCGAAATATTTTGGTACGGATGATGAATATTTTGCGCTGACACTAGCCAGGCCAGGTAATCCGGGCTCGGATATCAATGTTTCTGTAACCATTGGAATCCTGATCGATGAAGAACTTTCCGAAAAAATACGTTTCCTCAAAGATCATTCTATCAGTCAGAGGCTGGTCAATAATACCTGTCAACGTTGTCCGATCAAAGATTGCGAAGAGCGCGCCGCTCCGGCAATAATCGTCGAGAAACGAGAGCAACGACGAAAGATGCAGGAAGCACTTCAAAAGATCATTGGTAACAAAAAGTAAAGTCTTATTCAGAAATAAAACCGAATAAGAGCAATTATAATTATTCTAAACAACAAGAGAAATATGAGATATTTTTTAATGCTCCTTAGCCTGTTATTCACAGGAGCTTTGTTTGCACAAAAAGAAATTACGATAGCAGAGATTTGGAAAGACAGAATTTTTTCTACCAGGACTGTACCCGGATTCAATTTTCAAGATGATGGTAAACACTACACCCGCCTGGAAGGAAATCAAATCAAACAGTATGATCTGACCACCGGCAAATACACTAAAACGATTTTTGATGCAAGGAATAAAATGGTTGTAGAATATAATAAAGGGGCCGTACCGGATGGCAAAGGGAAGATACAAAAGACAGAAGTTTCTTTAAATATAGATGGTTTTGATCTTCATGAAGATGTTTCCAAGATTATTGTTCATACGAACAAAGAGAGGATATACAGAAGATCGTCCAAAGGACATGCCTATGTCTATGATTTGCAAACTCAGGAGCTAATGAATATTGCCCCCGGAGGCAAACAGCGCTACACCAGGCTTTCGCCCCAGGGAGATCAGGTAGCCTATGTACGGGATAATAATTTATTTATTCGAAAACTTTCAGAAGCAAAGGAAAAACAAGTGACACAGGATGGGAAGTATAATGAGATCATTAATGGCTCGGCAGATTGGGTTTATGAAGAAGAGTTCTCAATGGCCAGAGCCTTTGAGTGGTCGCCCGATGGGACCAAGATTGCCTTTTGGCGCTTTGATGAAAGCGCGGTAAAAGAGTTTACCATGCTTAAATATAAAGATGCTTTGTATCCGGAGCATGTAACGTTTAAATACCCCAAGGTCGGAGCAACCAATTCTACCGTTAGTATTCATATTTATCATCTCGAAACGGGCAAAACGGTAAAAGCACAGACCGGGAAAGCGGAATATTTTCCAAGAATTGCCTGGTCAAAAGATTCTAAAAAACTGGTGATTTTTAAAATGAATCGTCATCAAAACGAACTGGAATTATTGGCTACGGATGCTAAAACCGGTAATGTCAAAACGATTCTGAAAGAAACAAGTAAATATTATATCGAAATTCATGATAATTTGACACTATTAAAAGATGGGAATCATTTCCTCTGGACCAGTGAGAAAGACGGGTATAATCACATTTACCTTTACGATATGGCAGGAAATTTAAAAACGCAATTAACAAAAGGAAAATATGATGTAACCAGTTTTTATGGTTATGACGAAAAGCATAAGCAGGTGTTTTACCAGGCGGCAGAAAAGTCGCCGCTCGATCGCGAAGTATATAGCGTCGGAATCGATGGAAAAAATAAAAAAGCAATTGCCGCAGCTCCCGGAACAAATAGAGCTCAGTTTAGTAAAACTTTTGATTATTACATCATTGATCACTCTACGGCTAATGAGCCCTCGACCTATACGGTATATAACCGGGAAGGAGAAGTCGTTCGGGTAATCGAAGAGAATCGGGGGATCAGGAATTTTCAAAAAGAGTATAATGCTCAAACAGTAGAGTTTTTCAATTTCAAAACTTCCGAAAATGTAAAACTGAATGGTTATATGATCAAACCACCTCAGTTTAATGCCCGTAAACAATACCCGGTTTTAATGTTCGTCTACGGTGGCCCTTCAAGTCAGACGGTTTTGAATTCTTTTAAAAATCGAAATTACTGGTGGTTTCAGCTACTTGCTCAAAAAGGCTATGTGGTCGTTAGTGTTGATAATCGGGGAACCGGTGCAAGAGGGGAGGAGTTTAGAAAAATGACCTATCTTCAATTGGGGAAATACGAAACAATTGATCAGATTGAAGCGGCTAAATATTTGGCTAATCTACCGTATATTGATAAAAATCGAATTGGAATTTTTGGATGGAGTTATGGTGGTTATATGTCTTCGCTCTGTTTGTTTAAAGGTGCAGATGTTTTCAAATCAGCGATAGCTGTAGCACCGGTGACAAACTGGAAATGGTATGATTCCATTTATACAGAAAGATATATGAGAACAGAAAAAGAGAACCCGGATGGCTACAAAAATAATTCTCCTGTATATTTTGCTAATTTGCTTAAAGGAAATTATTTACTGGTACATGGGCTGGGTGATGATAATGTGCATCCTCAACATTCCATTGAGATGATCAATGCCCTGGTAGAAGCGGATAAGCAATTCGATACCATGCTTTATACGAATAAAAATCATGGCCTGTCAGGAGGAAATGCAAGGCATCACCTTTATACTAAAATGACTAAATTTATTTTGGAGAAATTATAATGTACAAAATATGAGGTTTCAGGTTTAAAATTAGCTGGAACCTCATATCTAAAACCTAAAACTTTTAAATCATGTTAATATCCACTACAGAGCGGATTCCCGGCAGAGAAATTGCCGAAGTAATTGATATCGCCAGAGGCAGTACAGTAAGAGCCCGGAATATAGGAAGGGATTTCTTCGCAGGCTTAAAAAATCTGGTAGGAGGTGAGATTTCGGAGTATACTAAACTGATGGCGGATGCCCGGGAGCAGGCGATTCAGCGAATGGTTTCAGATGCGCAGTCCATTGGTGCAGATGCTGTGATCAATGTTCGCTTTACTACCGCCATGGTAATGCAGGGTTGCTCGGAAATCCTGGCTTATGGGACAGCAGTAAAACTGAAATAAGTGGCTGACAATGAGGTAGAAAGATTAAATGATCACTGCTCGGATAGGGGAGGCTTTTAACAAATTTACAACTTGCAATGGAATTTTTTTTAGCTTTGGGTGTTTTACAAGTGGTATTTTGGGTAATCGTATTTCTGATTATCATCTATTTGGTTTTTCGGAGATTTGAAGAAAAGAAAAAAGAAAATTTTGATAAAAGAGATTATTGATACATCCAGATTACAGAATGATTTTGGTTCTATAAACCTGCTTTTCATATTTTCCGGATAGTTATCGGGATGGAATTTTAAGTTGAAACACAATTTGGGCTGTGCAAAAGGAGTGATAATGAAAAAAGAGCAAAAGAAAGTAGAAATAGTTAATCGGAAGGCTTCTTTCGAATATTATTTCCGTGAGGAATATGAAGCCGGTATTGTACTGACCGGAACAGAAATCAAATCGATCCGGGAAGGGAATGCCAATTTGAAGGAAGCCTATTGCGTTTTTAAAGATAATGAACTGTATGTCCGCAATATGTTTATAGCCGAATATAAATACGGTACGATTCACAATCATGATCCCAAACGCATCCGTAAATTACTCCTCAAAAAACGCGAACTCAAAAAACTCCGTCGCCGGGTGCAGGAAAAAGGCTTTACCATTGTCCCTTACAAATTGTATCTTTCCGAAAGAGGTTTAGCCAAATTGACGATCATGCTCTCTCAAGGTAAAAAAGCTTATGACAAACGAGAAGCTATCAAAGAAAGAGATAACAAGCGAGATCTTGATCGATTAAAGAAAATGTACCGCTAGCGATTATAAGGTCGCGATCAGTATTGGATTGAAAACCGGACAGCAATTGTGAAAGTGAATGACTGGAGATTATTTTTTGTCATTCAGGTTCCAGTCGTAATCCAGATAGTCAATATTCGCATCCGGGGCATGCGCCGGGCCATACTTTTTAATGAAACCCCTGACGCCATTATAGTCTCCACCTTTGAAATCTCCTCCGTACCATTTTAATAATTTTGAAAGTCTGATATTTTTAGGGTCATCAAAATTATTTTTTACCGGATTCGCCAGAAAATACTTTGCATTATCCGACAATTGTGCCTCTAGCTTGTCAGCTGTAAATGCTTCATTGCGTAATCTTGGACAGGAAATAGATGCGCAATTTACCGCAAAATGAATTCTGGGCTCGTCAAACTTTTTACGAATGATCCCATGCTCAATATTATTCAAATCATAAGTAGCCCCCTCGATTTTGATAAATTTGATATCCCAAACCGTATTGACAAAAGGAATCCCATTCTTGATGTCCTTGATACTTTTCACCGGGTAATTATCGATGATTAGTTGTACCGTAAAAGCATTATAGGCATTGATCCAGTAAGCTAGTTGCTCTTGCTTTGTCCAATGTTTTTCATTGGGATGATTATTTTTTAAAAGTTGAATATAGCGGTTAAATTTCAGGCTGTCATGAATGATGCCTTTGTAGTCGACCTGTCCATCCTCTGTAACGTGTTTCTGCAATAAGCTGTCCCAGAGTTCATGCTTGACTGGCCTGGCCGAAGATTGATAATCCTTTACGCCACAGCTGATAAACAAAAAAGATGTAAGAATACCCAAAAACAGAAAATATACTTTTTTCATTATATAAATTGTTTAAGTTTGTTTTACGGTGTAAGGTCAAATGATTTCATTTAGCCCAAAAAACAAATATTTTTTCAAAATAGGGATAAAGTAAAAAAGGACATTGCTTGAAATTTTAACTACAAGTGTCTGTTATAAAAACCTTGGTCTGATTGGTGAATAATAAGCACAACAATTCAAAGGCAGAAATCATCTTTCAGAGGATAAAAAATGTAGTGGAATGTCAGAGTACAGACCTTTAGTAAAACTTGATATGGACAAAGGCTTTCTAAAATACGAAAATTCAAAAGTACATTATATCCGTTTCGGGAACGGAGATCGTCTGCTGATTGCTTTACATGGCTTTGCGGACGAGGCGGCTTTATTTTTGGAATTAAAAGAAAGTCTGGAAAACCACTATACGGTTTACTGTCTTGATTTACCCTATCATGGTCAAACGATCTGGCAAAAACTTCAGTTTGATCCCGCTGATATAAGTGCTTTATTTGATCTCATTTTAAAAAAAGAAAGCAAGGATCGCTTTGATTTAATGGGCTATAGCATGGGGGGACGGATTGTACAGAAAATGCTTTTCAAGCGAATCCTGGAGGTGGACAAAGTTTATCTTATCGCGCCGGATGGACTGGAAACCAAATGGATATTTAATGTAAACTTGATGCCAAGGGGCATAAAAACTTTTCTGCGCTACGTACTCAAAAAACCGGATTGGTTCATTCGATTGCTCGGAGGATTAAAGCGTGTCGGACTCATCACCAAGTTTGTACACAATTTTGTGCTCTATCATATCAGCTCCACCAGAAAGAGGGAAAGAATTTTCAATACCTGGAATTCTATTGGCAAATTCAGGTTATGGCCACCGGGTGTTAAGCGTTTGCTTAAAGAGCATCAACTTAGTGTAGAGTTATTTTTTGGAAGCCAGGATGAGATTATACCTGTTTCTGCGGCTAAAAGGCTCAATACAAATATGCCCAATATTCGTACACATATTATCGAGGAAGGTCATTTGCTGGTTGACCATAAACTAAACCAACTGCTCAAAGAAATATTAAGCGAGAAGCAAATAACGAAAATCGATTGATGGATTACTTCTTTTTTCGTTTCTTCAAGGTTACTTTCGCACCGGTCATTATAGAAAGTGAATTGACTCGATCACTTTGTGGGCCAAGTCCATTAGTGAATTGATATTGATAACCCGGCTGGAAGAAAATACTCATTCTCGGTGTAAAGAATCGCTCGATTCCAAAGCCCAGATTAGCCGTCAGGAAGGTATTATTAGAAATTGTACCCCCTTCGAAAAGTCCATCATATGCGGCATGAGAATAAGGCCTGGAAGATTCTTCCGGTGATCTTGGATCTCTGCTTGGTGCTACAAAATTTCTGGAAGCATCCGACTGTCCGATGTCTCTCGTTGTAAAATGGTAGAAAGTCTCCACTGCAAAATTTAAAGAAGCACCGGAATAGGCATAAAAGTTCCATTTTTTCTTCTTGAAGAAATTATATCGCAGATTGACCGGAATTCGGATAATATCCAGCTCCGCACCGATTAGACCTTGCTCAACATAACCGCCCTCGGCAAAACTACCTTTGATCTGAAAAATATTTCTGGAATCATAGGAGATGGCGGAATAAAGCGCACCAGTTTCAATTTCCCAGTTATCGTACTGGAAGCCCAGGGTAAAACCACCGCTGTATCCCAAAGCTAATTGATTGAATTGTTCCAGACGGGCCCGGCGATCATGTGGAGTCATGACGTAATTGGCATCTGGACCGATAGACATCCCAATTCGCACTCTGATTGGTTTTTTCAAATCTTCAAATAATCTCCCATTTGAAAATTGATCAACACCCGGAACAGTGATATTATCTGCAGCTTTTAACGGAATGGACTGCATCATACCCAAAGCATAGTTGTTGACATTTTCAGCAACTGTTTCAGAAGTGTTGCCGGTATTTTCATTTTCCGGGATGCCCTCTTCAGAGAACATAGTGTTTGCACCAGAAGCAATATTCTCTTTTTTGAAATCATCATCCGCTATCCGTGTTTTAGCTGAATCATGGATGATCGGAACAACTTCAGATGAATGATTGCTTTCCGGAGCATTTAGTGCAACATTATTGTTAAAAAGATTTTTCGTTTCAGCTTGACTAGATGGATTGATTGTATTTACTGTTGATTTTTGCTGTAAAGCTTTTGGACGAGTTGCATCTTTTTTATTCAGTACGGTCAGGTCTGTTTGTAAATCGGGCGTAGCAAGAAGTGTATTTTCCTCCTGAATGATCTGATCAGGAGTTTGCTGAGCAATGTTTTTCTTGGAAGAAATATTTTTGATCGGTAAAAACTGAATTAGGGTAAGAATAAATAATAATACAAGCGCTACTTCTGCAACCTTGTATTTCATCAAACGACGACGAAGTGCATAAGGATCATTAAGTCTTTCCTGCATTAGATCCCAATGCTCTGGATTATAATCTACACTAAAATTATAAAGACTATCATAGGCCGTACCATCAAGTAGAACATCCTCCATCTCCGGGCTAAGCTCAGCTTGCTCTTCGATCTTTTGCTCCATACGATCCCAGTCCGAAGCGCGGTATTCCACTTCGTAGTTTTCGAGCAACTTTTTGATAGACTTGTCGAAGTTATTCTCCATGTTCAATGTAATTTTTCGCAAGTAAAGCCTTAAGCTTCAATCTTGCTTTCACTAAATTCGATCGTGATGTACTTTCAGTGATACCTAGTTGTTCTGCAATTTCTCTGTGCGAAAACCCTTCTATGACATATAGATTAAAAACAGCCCTGTACGCCGGAGACAGCGTTTGTACAGCCTTTAAGATTTCTTTTTCGCCGCACTGACTAATCGCATCAGCCTCTGTACCACTTAAATCATAAGCCTGTTCTATATCTTCGGTACGTCTTCTGATATTCTTACGATAAAAATCGATAGAAGTGTTCACCATTATGCGACGAATCCAAGCTGATATGGATGTTCCGGGCTGGTATTTGGATATGTTGTTAAATACTTTTAAAAAGCCATCGTGCAAGATATCAAGCGCATCTTCGCGATTATTACTATATCGCAGGCATACCCCCATCATACGGCTGTAATGCTCTTCGTAAAGCTTTTTTTGCGCCCAGCGCTCCTTGTTAATACAAGCTGTTATGAAATCTTTTTCCTCGCGTTGCAACTTTAAAACAATATCCATGAAAAACAATAGTTAAAGTTAGTCCAAATTGCTGTGTTTTCCAACAGTAAAAGGCCTTAGATCAAGAAGTTTAACGCTACATTAAACCAAACGACCTTATTCCCGGAAATGCTGCTCAGCTATCGGAAATTAAGCCCATTCGATTGTATTGGGATATCAAAAACGTGGAATTTGTCCATTTTATTAGTAAAAGAGGCCTTTTTAATATCATTGTATTGTTATGTTGTTCTACAGTTAGTTTTTATTTTAGCGCAAAAACAAAGCTTTTATGGAACAACAAGATAGTTTACTGAACGCGGGTGGTTCTTTGAGTGACAGTACGGATAAACTGAGTAAATACATGTCTGATCTCACAGACTGGGCAGTAGCTTTTGCACCCAAACTAGGATTGGCGATACTTATATTGCTAGTCGGTTTTTGGTTAATTAAAAAAATCAGCCGGGTATTTGACTTTTCCCTGAAGAAAGCCCAAATGGCTCCCGAAGTTATCTCTTTCCTTTCTTCACTTGTCAATATCGCCCTGAAAATTACGATTTTATTAATTGCAGCGGGGATTATTGGTTTTGAAATGACTTCTCTGGTTGGAATTATTGCAGCAGTAGGTTTTGCAGTGGGGATGGCTTTGCAGGGAAGCCTTGGAAATTTTGCAGCCGGTATCATGGTAATGGTTTTCAAGCCTTATAAAGTAGAGGACTGGGTGGAAATCGGCGAAAAATTCGGAAAAGTGGAAAGTATCCAGATTTTTAATACCACCATAATTACCCCCGGAATGAAAACCCATATTATTCCCAATGGGCAGGTGGTCGAAGGGGTCATTACCAATTTTTCAGCAAAGGGCCATATTCGTCTTGAGCTAAACGTCACCATGCCCTACGAAGAAAGTTTCCCCAAAGTCAGACAAGTTATTCTGGATGCTTTGACCAATGTAGAAGGGGTTTTGCAAGACCCGCCACCACTGGTAGGTATCGAGTCCTACGATAGCCATAGTGTGATTATTAGTATTCGGCCATTTATCAAACCTGATGATTACTGGGATGTTACTTTTGAAGTAAATAGCAAAATCAAAGAAGCATTTAGCCGCGCAGGTATTAAAGTAGCTTACTCTGAAGGAGTAGAATTAGGTCCAATCGGCAATTGATAAAACAAAAAGTTTTAAATACAGAAACAAAAATTTTAATATCTGATTTTTTTGCTATCTTTGCCCTTCATAATTGAAGCTTTTAGGTAATTTTGACGTTGGAATAATATAAACTTGGCACATAAATCTACCGTGCTTGGAGAATAAATCTTAGATACATATGAGTAAAGATCAGAATGGGACAGCTGCGAATGAGCAGTCTGGAGATAATATTATTACGCTTTCGGGGATGTACAAGGAGTATTTTCTCGATTATGCATCATACGTAATACTCGAAAGGGCAGTTCCTTCCGTAGAGGATGGTTTGAAACCGGTACAGCGGCGTATCCTGCATTCGATGAAGGAGATGGATGATGGCCGCTATCATAAAGTAGCAAATATTATTGGTCAGACGATGCAGTACCATCCCCATGGAGATGCAGCGATAGGGGATGCCCTGGTGAATTTGGGGCAAAAAGACCTCTTGATTGATTGTCAGGGAAACTGGGGGGACAATCGCACCGGAGATCGTTCGGCTGCTCCGAGATATATAGAAGCAAGACTGACAAAATTTGCACTCGATGTCGCTTTTAATAATCAGACTACCGAATGGCAGGTTAGCTACGATGGACGTAAAAAAGAACCGATCAATTTGCCAATGAAGTTTCCGCTGCTTCTGGCTCAAGGGGCTGATGGTATTGCCGTAGGACTTTCAACGAAAATTTTACCTCATAACTTTATCGAACTGATCAAGGCTTCCATCAAAATTCTGGAAGGTAAATACGTGCAGATTTATCCGGATTTTCAGGCTGGTGGATCGATTGATGTCAGTGATTATAATAGTGGAAAAAGAGGTGGTAAAGTTCGCATTCGGGCCAAAATCGAAAAGGTAGATAAGAATACTCTGGCTATTCGGGAATTGCCGTATAGCGTCACGACGCTTTCCCTGATTGAAAGCATTCTGAAAGCAAATGACAAAGGAAAGATAAAGATTAAAAAGGTTGTTGATAATACGGCAAAAGACGTTGAGATCATGATTGATCTTGCGCCCGGAGTATCGCCGGATGTGACTATAGATGCGCTCTATGCCTTTACAAACTGCGAAGTTTCTATTTCTCCCAATGCTTGCGTTATCATTGATGATAAACCGCATTTTTTAAAGGTCAACGAGATTCTGAAAACCTGTACGGAGCAAACAAAAGAGTTGCTTCGTTTAGAGCTGGAAATCAAAAAAGCCGAGCTGGAAGAGAAATTACACTTTGCCAGTCTGGAAAAAATCTTTATACAAAATCGCATTTATCGTGAGATCGAGGAATGTGAAACCTGGGAAGCAGTCATCGAAACGATTGACCGGGAGTTAAAAAAATATGTCCTGGGTCCGAAAGAAAAAGCGGCAAAGTCCGATAAGCGGATTCGTTTGTTTAGAGACGTTACGGAAGAAGACATTGCCCGGCTGACGGAAATTAAAATTAAACGAATTTCTAAATACAATGCTTTCAAGGCAGATGAGTTAATTGCCAGACTGGAAGAGGAATTAAAACAGGTTAAGTACGATCTGGAACATCTTACGGAATATGCAATTGCTTATTTTGAAGACTTGCTGAAGAAGTATGGAAAAGGCAAAGAACGCAAAACGAGAATTGAAGAGTTTGACAATATCGAAGTTCGTCAGGTAGTTCAGAATAACACTAAACTGTATGTTGATCGCAAGGGCGGATTCATTGGCTCCAGCTTGAAAAAAGATGAATTTGTCTCTGACTGTTCGGATATAGACGACATTATTGTCTTTTGTAAAAACGGGATTTTCAAAGTGGTTCGTATGGCGGATAAGGTCTTCATAGAAAAAGATATCATCCATGTTGCGGTGTGGAAAAAAGGCGATGATCGTACAACCTATAATATGATTTATGTGGATGGGAAATCCGGCAAATCAATGGCTAAGCGATTTAATGTAACGGCGATAACCAGAGATAAAGCCTATGATCTGACTAAGGGAACCAAAGGTTCAAAAGTTCACTACTTTACTCATAATCCAAACGGAGAATCGGAAATAGTCAGTATTCAGTTGACGCAAGGCTGTAAGGCTCATAAAAAGGTTTTTGATTTTGATTTTGACTGGATTGCTATTAAAGGAAGAGGTTCGCAAGGAAATATCGTGACAAAATATCCGGTTAGAAAAATTACACAGGTTGAAGTTGGAAAATCAACTCTGGGAGCAGTAAAGGTCTGGATGGATGAAGTCAGCGGTAAGCTTAATGCAGATGAACGAGGATTATTTCTGGGGGATTTTGATACAGGAAATAGCTTGTTAATTATTTACAAAGATGGTTCTTACGAAGTGGCTGATTTGGATATGATGCGTAAGTTTGACCCCAAAAATATTTTCTCCATTGGTAAATTTGATGAAAATACAGTGATCAGTGCCTTGTATTATGATGGTAATAAAGGCTGGTCGGTTGCAAAGCGCTTCAAAGTTGAAACGACTACAAATAACCAGAAATTCACCTTCATTACCGAGCATAAGTCTTCAAAATTATTCTTCGCTTCTATAAGCGAAAATCCAAAGGTACGTTACTCCACAAAAGTCAAAAATCAAAAAACAGACTGGGAACTGGAACTAGCGGACTTCATTGAAGTTAAAGGATGGAAAGCATTGGGGAACAAAGTCAGTGATCAAAAATTACTAGGCGTAAAGGAAATTGGTAGCGCTAAAACCGGAGAGAAAAACAAACTATCTGCTGGTGATAGTATTGAGTTTGATCTGGGCAAAGATGAAAATGGTCAGGGAAACCTGTTTTAGGAAATAAAACAAGCGGCGTTGCATTATGCAACGCCGCCTTTCAACACTGACATATGTAAGGCTAAATTTTTATTACTCGACTGGTGTGGACGATTTTCTCATTTTCTAAAATAAGGATGGTATTCATACCTTGAGAAAGTCGACTCGTTTCGATGAAAAATCGATTGATCCCTTCCGCTACACCTTCTTCGGCTTGATAAACCAGTCTACCCTGAACATCATAAACCATAATAGTAACTTCATGACCTTGTACCGCCTGATAATCCAAAGTGATTGCTTCATTTTTATCATTGATTAGAGTTGGGTAAACCTCTACTTCAGAATCAGTTGATAGGGTCTGCTGTTGTTCTATGATTGTATTGTCAACAAAACTGGAAGCCGAAGGCAATTTTTCATTACCTGAAAACATCAGGTCAGCGCAATGAATGATCTGCGGATCAGTATTCCATTCTTCGATATGCGTTTCAAATACTTCATTGATTGCAAATTTTCGATACCCCTGCTGCCAGTGGTTTACATCCGGAAAATAATGATTGATCGGCTCGTCCTGAAAACAATCTGTTGTACCATCCAATTCTGTTCTGATTAAACCAATACTCCAGATTCCATTAGCCAAGTGATCCGTTTTTAAAACATAATTTTCGTGAAAAGCTGTAAAATCCTGAGCCATAAAAGTAGATACTTGATCTTGTCCAACGTTATATCGGTAATAATACATAGGATTGCAATTGGGGTCGATTCTCAACAAGGAAGCATTGCGCTCACCACCGGGCTGAGAGATATAATCTTCATAAATAAAACATCCTAAATCGTAAAAGCCATGAGGATCAAAGTGAATGGAATGTGCATGATGCTCTAAGCCATTTGGAGAAGCATACATATCCGCTTTGATTGGGCTTAGGGCATTATCTATGAGCATAGTGGAGATGAAAGATACTGTATTCGCCTGAACATTGCCCGCTCTCGTGCCAAATCCAAGAATGAACTGACCCTGATCCATGGCCCGGGTGATATGAGGCTCGTTTTCGTTATCGCCCAGAGAAAGGTCATATTTATTATAGCGTGTGACCAGGTTGCCATCTTGCCGAATACCAAGGGTGAATAGGTCCAAAGTTGAAAATCCGGTAGTATAATAATCATGCTCCGTACCTGCGATGATATATTTGCTCCCGACTTTGTCCGCAACAATTGAATTAACGTAGTCATATTTGGAATTAACCAGTGCCGGACGATAGTACTGATAGGACCAATACAAATCACCATTCTGATTAATCTGCATCGCATAAATTCGTTTTGGCAGATGGGTATTTCCTGCAATAATATACGTTTCTTCATCTTCCATGGACCTAACGCCTACCTTTGCTTCGCTATAGTGATTAGCATTAGGCACGCCATACCATCTTGACCAGATTAAATTTCCACCATTATCCAGTTTGAATATCCAGCTACCGTAACCATAGTTGACATCATCTCTCGAACCAAGGATCAGATAGCCTTCATCATCGGTTTGAACGATACCATTGACCCGGTCGTCCTCTCCGGGGACTCCAAACTGTTTTGACCAGAGAATATTTCCATTATCATCTACTTTTAGTACACGGACATCATAAACCGGGCTATTCGGATATTCCCGGATGGTGTGAGCGGTGACGCTACTACCGTCAAGATCAATGACTAAACTTGACTGTTTACTGTAAGTATTTTCATTGCAGGTATAGCTATTGTTGAAAAATTGGGCATAAGTGTAATTGCAAATTAATAATGCGCTAAATAAAACTGAGAATAAAAATTTCATATTGTGATTTAGTAAATTCGATGGTTAAAAAATAATTGTTTGAATAACCGGTTTTCATTTTCAAATGTCTACTAAAGTCTCAACTCATTCCATTACACTTTTTAACCCAAATTCTAGTGGTCGCTTATCTGATTGGTTTGAGGTTTTGAGGTAAAAGTCCCTCTTCGCACAGGTCGAAGAGGGTACTGGTAGAATCTAAAAAACAAACAGTTTTTGATTCCCGATTTTGGAATTAATGGATCTTAATTATTTTCCTGGTTTTCAGTTGTCCGTTATAATGAATTATGAAAGTATATACGCCTGCCGGGAGGTTTCCTACGGGGACATTAAAATGATATTGGCCGGGCAACACGTTTAAAGTGTATTCCTGACCAATTTGCTGTCCGTTGATATTTCGGAGATGATAACTTAGCTTTCCGGTTTCCGGGAAATCAATATTGAAGTTCACCAGGTTGGTCACCGGATTTTGCAAATTAATGATCAAATCCTCTTGAGCGTTTTCGGATTGGCTGAGTACCTTGGAGCGTTCGCCCCCAACACAGGTACAGGTTTTTACTTTCACTTCTCCGTTTTGGATAATACTAAGATCCTGAATATTAATTAAGGTTTGATTGCTTGTGAACGATAAAAAGTACTTTCCGAAATCACCGGGATTGAGATTTGTAATTCCATTAGCGAAGAAGTTTTTGCTACACGAAAGATGCAGGTAAATATTTTCCGGATTTGAATTTGGTTCATGGATAATAAAAGCCTCGGCGGTATATCCGGTGACCGAATCCCGGATTTCAAAAATGTATTTATTGTAAATACAACTTGTGAACTTCGGCCAGGAAAATTTCGCATGACCCAACACAAGAGCACCTCCGGAACCTCCGCCAGGGGGAGAAGGAGAGCCGGAGCGAATGGGCAAAACAGAAATACTTGGATTATCGCAATCACAATTCCTGAAGTCGGGCGGACCATTAAGCATTACATCTTTATCTACAATAATAATCTGGGCTCTGCTTACTGCATTTGAGCTGCATGCAGTGTTGAACATAAAAAGATAGAAGCCTGAATTATAAGGATAAATAGCTATTCCCTCTTCCGTAATTTCATAACTCGTGTCACCCGTATACAAATCCAGGGAACGATGTTCGAAATAGTCAATGCCTTCGATTGGGGTTTCCCAGGAAAAAGTGAGATAATCGATTTCATATTCACTGATTTCTACCGGACTCTCGGTGCATTCCGGATTATAATTAGAAGAATTGATCCCTTCGGTAATAAAATTATTCAGGACTTCCTGTTCGATTAGGATTTGCTCTCCATAAGTTTCGTAAATGTAACCGACTGCCTCTGGTATATTTTCGGGATAAACTGAAATGAAATGCTGTGCAGAAGAAAGGATAGAATAACAACTAAAAGCTGAAAAGATCAGCATATATCTGGCGAATTTCATGTTTTAGTGTTTGTTTTTAAAAAATTAGATTCAATATTTCAAATTGATGCTTAACGAATTAAAAAACTATTACATTTTTTTTGCATTTTTCCGGGTGCATAACTTCGCCCCTAATTGAATTTAAAAGAAAATGTTCTCCAGTAAGCTAATTAAAACGTTGAAAGCACTCAATCCGAATGAATTCAGACAACTGGGCTTGTTTTTAAAATCTCCCTATTTTGTAAGTGAAAGAAACGGGAAGAATATCATTCCTCTCTTTGAGTATCTACAAACCTATTATCCGGTGTTTGAATCGAAGCAGATCAGTAAAGAAGTGGTATACCTTCATGTTTTTCCGGATGAGAAATATATCAAAGGAAAACTGGAAAAAGTGATGACGGCTCTATTGCAGGAGATACGCAGATTTATTATCCAGTATTCTAAAGACCAGCAAGGCCAAACCACTCAGGATATGCTTGCGCTGGCTCGATTTTATCGACAGAAAAAAATGGATCGTTTTTTCAGGCGAACGCTGGAACAGATTAGGACTGCTCAAGAGCAAAACCAAAAACGGGATAAAGATTTTTTTTTTAATCAATATCTCATCGACAAGGAATGGGTAGAATATGAATCTTTTTATAATACGCGGCAAAAGGATTTGAATCTTCCCTCCACTTTACGTAATCTGGATATTTTTTATATTATTGCCAAACAGGAATACAGCAGTTGGTTACTCTCGCAAGACCGGCATCATGCACCGCTCGATCTTCAGGATGATTTGGTTGATCTGGAAAAGTTGACGCGTTTTCGGGAGCGAAAGGATTATCTGGATGTTCCTTTGATAATCATCTATGATCAGGCTTTACGGCTTTTACAAGACAGTGAACAAAAAGAGGAAGCTTTCAAGGCACTTAATCAGTTGCTTGAACAATATCAGGATCGTATCCCGCTCGAACAGCTCAAAGCCATGCAGGCCCTATGTCGGAATTATAGCGTCCAGTTTTATAATGAAGGGAATCGCGATTATTTGCAAATCTCTTTTGACTTGTATAAAAAACATCTCGAAGAGGGTTTCTTGTATTATAATAATGGCTTGCTACAGAGTACGATCAAAAATATAGTTGTACTTGGCTTGAAGTTGAAAGAGATTGACTGGGTGTATCAATTTTTAGAAAAATATAAAGATAGAGTTGTTGGGACCAAACATAAAAAGGAGGTTTATCATTTTAATTTGGCAAGTTATTATTTTGCGATCAAAGCTTACGACGATGCTTTACAGTATTTATCAGAACATTATGAAGACTGGTATTATCAAATTGCATCCAGGAGATTGGAAATCAAAATTTACTACGAAACGCAATCTATTTTGCTGGACTCCAAATTGGAAGCCTATAAAATTTATATTTTTAGAATTGCCAAATCAAAATTAACGGCTTTGCAAAAAAAAGGGAACAATAATTTTGCCGATATGGTCCGGCAAATTAACGCTCCTAAAACCATTGGCAACCCTGTCAGAATCAAAAGGTTGATTGAACGGGTAAAGACTAAAAAAGTGATTGCCGAAGAAGAATGGCTATTAGAAAAACTTAATGAATTATTGTAGAATGGATTTGAATTTATAAAACGGTCTTGAAAATCAAACAGATACTTCATTCCGGTTCCAGAAGTTTTGGACTCTTGCGAAAGTGAACAAATTTTGCTCTAAATAGAACTTTTTTACATCCAAAATCAGGTTAATTTGTTTTTAAAATGAGAACAAATGAAGTGTATGTTTAAATTTTTAGGATCATTCAAAAATGAGGAAATTTTATTTTGGATAAAGCGGGGGTCGGTGAAGCAGATACAAAACAAAATTTGCCATTTGCAGTCGATTGACAGATTTTTATTCATACTCAACTCAATATATGATCAAAGCATAGAGCCTTATAGATGACAACTGAAGATTATCAGAAAGTATCCTCCAGTTTACCCAAACAACCCGGTATCTATAAATTTATCGATGCCAGTGGAACAATTATTTATGTTGGGAAAGCGAAAAATTTGAAGAATCGGCTTTCTTCCTATTTTGGAAGCAAAAAGCATCAATCCGCAAAAACGCGGACAATGGTACGCAATGCACATCATTTTGAATTTACAATTGTAGAAACAGAAACAGATGCATTATTGCTGGAAAGCACTCTGATTAAGAAGTTTCAACCTCGGTACAACGTGATGTTGAAAGATGGTAAAACCTATTCCTATGTTTGTATTAAAAAAGAGCGCTTTCCCAGGGTGTTCCTGACCCGGCGAGTTATTCGGGACGGCTCTGTTTATTTCGGACCCTACATGTCAAAAGCCAGAGTCAAGATCATCCTTGATCTGATCAAAAACCTTTTTCCTCTTCGTACTTGTAGCTACAATCTATCGGAGGAAAATATTGCGAAAGGCAAGTTTAAAGTCTGTCTGGAGTATCATATCAAAAACTGCGAGGCACCCTGTGTCGGCCTGGAATCTGAAGAAGCTTATAATGCCAAGATTGATCAGATTAAAAATATGCTCAAAGGAAATTTTTCGGCTGTCAAGCAACATCTGAAAGCAGAAATGCAACGACATGCCGAAGCACTTGATTTTGAAAAAGCACAACAAGCGAAGCTCAAACTAGCTGCTTTCGAAGATTATCAGGGAAAGTCTACAGTAGTAAGTACAGCCATTCGGGACCTTGATGTCTTTGCAATTGCTACTGATGAGAAAACGGCCTATGTAAATTATCTGAAAGTGATTAACGGTGCGGTGATTAATACCTATACTCAGGAAATGACCAAAAACCTGGATGATGATGAAAAGGATTTACTGGAGTTTGTAATCCCGGAAATCAGATCGAGGTTCAATAGTATCACCAGAGAAATTGTAGCCTCCAGAGTTGTACAGCTGCCGGAAGCAGATATGACGCTGACCATTCCACAAAGAGGGGATAAACGTAAGTTGCTCGAACTTTCAGAAAAGAATGTGAAGTATTATCTGATGCAGAAAAAGCGGGAAGCACTCAAGCATCAAAACAAACAAACACCTGCCGAGCGCATTTTGCGGACCTTGCAGTCAGATTTGAATATGAAGGAATTACCGATGCATCTCGAATGTTTTGATAATTCCAATATTCAGGGAAGTAATCCGGTAGCATCCTGTGTTGTTTTTAAAAATGCCAAACCGTCTAAAAAGGATTACCGCCATTTCAAAATTAAAACGGTCATCGGACCCGATGATTTTGCGTCGATGGAAGAAGTAGTGCATCGAAGATACCGGCGGATGTTGCAGGAGGGAGCGTCCCTTCCGCAATTGATTATTATTGACGGGGGTAAGGGGCAGCTAAGTTCTGCAGTGAAAAGCCTGGAGCGACTCGGGATTTTAGACAAAATTACCGTGATTGGTATCGCCAAAAAACTGGAGGAAATATTTTTCCCTGGAGATTCTATCCCCTTGTATATCAACAAAAAATCCGAATCACTCAAACTCATTCAGCAAGCCAGAAATGAAGCACACCGCTTTGCGATCACTTTTCATCGAAATCAAAGATCGAAAGAATTTGCCGGATCAGAAATTACCAATATTCCAGGCATAGGGGAGAAGACTGCGGAAAAATTATTGAAAGCCTTTAAATCGGTCAAAAAGCTGAAAGCAGCAAGCAACAAACAGGTAGAAGCCGTTATCGGCAAAGCGCTCGCCTGGAAAATACAGGCATATTTTCTCAAGCAGAGTATAAAAGAACAGGAGGAAGAATAAGCATCATAATCCTTGCTGATCGAGTGCCTGCCTCGTTAACTCGAGGAAGCCGGTAGTACCGAGCGCTCCGTCATTGCGCACGATCTCCCTGCCTTTATCATCCAAAAATAAAAGCGTTGGATACACCTGGACATTATAGATAAGCGCAAGGTCAGGACCATTTCCTTTCTCGGCATCAACTTTATAGCTGATTACTTTACTGTCGAATAGGGCTTCCACTGCCGGATCGGTGAATACCTCTTCGTCCATCACTTTACACGGTGCACACCAGGTCGTATACATATCAAGGAAGACTATTTTACCGCTATTTTGAGCATCTTCGAGTACTTTGGTCAATGAAGAGGAGGCTATAAAATCAAGCCCCTTTTTATCTTTTGACTTTGTGTTCACAGTATCCATTTTTTTTGAACCACTGCAACCCAGCAATAAAAAAGGCAAAGTTATACAGAAACAATAAATGAATCTTTTCATAAAAAGAGGGATTTGACAATTGAAAACCTGTACTATTTGTGAATAAAAGTAGGAAAATAAATACAATAGCCCAAGCCAGGTATAATGGAGGCTTCGGCAATATAATTAACGCTTCTTTTCTGGTCTAGAATTCCTGAATCAACCTTGTTCTCAACTTTTTCTTATAATCCTGAAAAACCCATTCGCGATAATTGCGGGTACTGTTGGTTATACAATAGGAGTAGCGTCGAATTCGATCGGCAATATCATCTTCCAGTAATTTGACTAAAGCCAGTGCTTCCGGAAAATCTTCGGTATTATCCAGGACCATCTGCAGATGCTGTTCCAAAGAGCGTTCAAGAATCACGGAAGTTTTCAACCCGGCAGTTATCACACGCTGGTTTTCGGCACTGATATCGAATTCTACAGTTTCAGAATTGGGAAATCGGGCACGTAGTTCATCCGGCATAATATATTTAAACTTGCGTTCGATCTCATCATCACTAATGATATTTTCGAGGAAATAGTGTGGAGATCGGAAAATCTTCTGCCAGTTAACCTCAGCTGACCACAACCCAAAACGAGCCAGATTGTTCCCTAAATCAATAACATCAAAGTTCGGTTTATTAGGCAGAATTCGCGATCCGCGGCCAATCATCTGAAAGTACAAGCTAAGGGATCGGGTAGCCCGATTGAGAATGATCGTTTCAATCGTTGGTTCGTCAAATCCGGTAGTGAGGATAGAAACAGAGGTCAGGATAGCATTTGGCTTGTTTTTAAACCATTCCAGGATTTCACGGCGTTGCTGCTTGGTATTCGTATTATCGAGATGCCGGATGTCGTAGCCCGCAGCAGTAAAAGTTTCGTATACCTGCCGGGAGGTATTGATACCATTATTAAAAATCAGGGTTTTCTTGCCTTTAGCTCTTTGATTATAAGCTGTAAGCAGTTTATTTTGCATGCTTATGCTGTTATACAAGTCTTCTGAAGACTTAACAGTATAATCTCCATTGATCCCTACTTTTAGTAATCCGCTCAAACCGACATCGTAACTATAGGTTACGGCTTTGGCCAGAAATTTATTTTCAATCAAAAAAGCAATGGAACTGCCTACGATTAATTCCTGATAAATATCCTTCATGGGAAGTTTGATATTGGAACTCAGGGGGGTTGCAGTCACTCCGAGAATAAAACAGTTTTCGAAAAACTTAAAAAGCTTTCTGAATGAATTGTAATGTGCTTCGTCAATAATGACCAAACCTACATCTTCCAGCGTAAAGATATTATCATTGAGCCGATTATTAAGTGTTTCGACCATTGCGACAAAACAGCTGTATTCATCCTGATCGGGCAACGTTTTGACCTGACTGTTGATCACTTTATTCTTTACCCCGAATTCTGTCAACATATTGGAGGTCTGACGGCTCAACTCAATACGATGCGTAAGAATGAGTACTTTCTTTTGCTTCTTGTTGATATATTGACGGGTAATTTCAGAAAATACTACTGTTTTTCCACCTCCGGTAGGAAGTTGATACAATAAGTTATAATTATGTGGACAGCTATCAAATCTCTCAAAAATTTGCTTCAGATCATCCAATTGGTAATCGTAAAGTTTTTTTCCTGTTTTCTGCTGCGTTGTTCCTGTTTCTCTTTGCTCCATGTTGGGATTTCCTCAATTTATTTCCTTCCAAAGAATCCGCAAAATTACGGCTTATTTCCGCTTGTTGAAATCTTTTTGAAGAAAAATTTACAGATTAACAGAATCTTAATCTAAAAGCGGGAAATATTCTTCATTTGCTCTTCATAATATTTAAAAGCTGAAAAACGAAATTGTTGGAATTCATTAGAATTGCTACTTTAGTAATTTGTTGTACTAATATGAAATTTTGGGAACAAAATTGGATTTCGGCTTTCGAAGCTCGAAAGCCGAAATCCGAGAAAAAATCATAAGTGATGGCTCTTAGGCAATTTCCTCATACTGAAAAAGAAATCTCAAAAGCGATAGGACGTAAAATCAAGTCTCCCATCGTGGTGAGTAATCTGGAGAAGCTCGGTATGGATAAGGATGCTTTTTTATCTTTTTTTGCCCCTTTCGCAGAAGAACTCGCCTGGGATCTTTATGATGTTCGAAGGATGCAGGTAGAATATCTGATCCAGTGTTTTCCAAAGGATAAGGCTCTGTTGCTGAGTCGTTTGCCCGCTTACTTCACCGGTGAAAAAGATAAACGCAGCTTGCGTAAATGGATCAGCCAATTGAGTAGAAAAAGACGACTGGCTTTTAAAGCGATAAAACCCTGGCGTCGGCGTTCGGTTTCCAAATTTATATTAAGTGAGACACAAAAGGGAATCAAAATTCGGCGGGTTGAAGTGCCACAGTTTAAACAAAGCGTTGACGCAAGGGATATCCGTGCTTTACCGCGTATTTTTTCAGAAGCACCGGCCAGCCATGTAGAGAATGATTTTTTTTATCAATTGATGCAATCAGTTTTTTTGATCGTCAAAAAGGTCAGATCAAAAGTGGGGAAGAAGGTCAAGAAGATCAGTATGACCGCTCATTTCATGAGTGTAAAAGCCTCAACTGCGCATCCTGGAGATAATTCTCCCGAAGGAGCACATGAAGATGGAGCAGATTATATCATTTCGGCCCTGGTGATCAAACGCCAGAATCTTAAAGGTGGACAGACTCAGATTATCGAACAGCTGGAAAATGGTAAGAAGGAAATCATCTTTCGGCATACTCTGCAGCCCGGTGAATTTGTTTTTCAGGCCGATACCCGGGATGAGTTAACTTATGGTACCGATCTCTGGCATCATGTTACCCCTTTTCATATTGTCGATCCTGAAAAAGCAGAAGCCTGGCGGGATATCATTGGTTTTGATATTAATGTACTGGCATAGTTTGTTATCCGGACTTCGAGTTGGTGAATCCCGAATACGATTACTTTTCTACCCGAAAAACAGCTTTGTCTAGAGAAGTTCCGTATTGAAAATCAGTATGCAGCGTTACCATTTCACCTGCTTTGACTTTCACGGGGCGTTTCAGCTTGACAACTGTTGGTGGCATCAGGCTATCCGTTCCCGTAAAATTTGCACCTTCCGCAACCTGTATCCAGGAATGGATGTACACCGCATTTACAGTACCGCTCAGCAAGGGCTTGAAGCTGGTTTTTTTGATGATGTTTAACTTTGATTCTTTATAGAGATCGATAGTATTGATTACCTTTTGGGGCGTATATTGTTCTGGCAGATGGCGAGTGAAAAACAAGGGATAATGCGAATAGGGTTTATCAAAAGAGGTATAACAGAGCTGGGCGAGGTTAATAATCTTGTCCGGGATGAGCTTTCCATTTGGTTTTAGGAACTGGCGCATATGCTTGAAAATCTGCACCTGTAGTTCATTTGCACAAAAAATACTCATCAACTCACCGATAACAAAGTCCACCTTTTCCGGCAATTCAAGCTTTAAAGCGTCAGCGTGAATCAACTCTACTTTTTTGTCCCATCCATGCTTTTTTAGTTCTTTTTTTACCAAGGGAATTACATTTGGATTGCTCTCCACCAGATAAGCTTTTTTGACTTCATCAAGGTAATACTTGGTCAAAGCCAATGTACCGATTCCAACTTCACAAACTACTTTGTTTTTTAAACCTCTGTATTTTTTGAAAGCTTTCCGAAAAGCATCAACCCGCAGTTGATCGGTTTCCATTACTTTATAGTAAAAATTCGGAAAACCGTATGTGACCGGATCAAAAGTCTGAGCTTCCAGTAAGGCGTATTTTAAATTATCGTAATGGTCAACAACTTTTGAGATAAAATCAAATTTGGATTTGTACTTAAGGGACATTCGGATTGATTTCTTATTTTTGAAAATCCAAATATAGAAAAATTTAATTCAAGTATATTTATTGATATCAGGATTGGATTTGATAACTTAAATTTATGATAAAAGAAGACCTCCAGGTATCCTACGATCGCATTCGACCCTATATTCATCACACTCCGGTACTACAATCCAGGCAGTTAAGTGCGATGGTTGATGCGGATGTATATTTTAAGTGTGAAAATTTTCAAAGATCGGGTTCTTTCAAAATCAGAGGTGCGGTGAATGCGATCCTAGAGCTTAGTGAAACCGACCGCCAAAATGGAGTAGTTACCCATTCTTCCGGCAATTTTGCTCAGGCCGTTTCGCTCTCTGCGAGGAATATCGGTGTACCAGCCTATATCGTGATGCCTTCCAATGCGCCTGAAGTGAAAAAAGCGGCGGTACAATCTTATGGCGGTCAGATTACCTTGTGCCCTCCGACGATTGAAGACCGGGAGAAAAATGCAGATCGAATTAGATTGGAAAAAGGAGCTACACTATTGCATCCCTCGAACGATATAAATGTGATCCTTGGACATGGTACCGCTACAATGGAACTACTGGAAGAGCAGCCTGATCTGGATTATATTTTTGGTCCGGTGGGTGGTGGCGGATTAATTGCCGGAACAGCTTTGGCTGCGCATTTTTTTGGAAAGAATTGCAAAACGATTGGCGGAGAGCCTGCCGAAGTGGATGATGCTTATCGCTCTTTAATCAGCGGTAAAATTGAGAAAAATGAAACGACCAATACGATTGCCGACGGATTGCGCACCAATCTGGGACATCATAACTTTCCTGTTATTCAGAATTATGTGGAAAAGATTGTCCTGGTCTCAGAAGCAGAAATCGTTCAGGCCATGCACTTGATCTGGGAACGTATGAAAATTGTAATCGAACCTTCCAGTGCAGTGCCTTTTGCAGCTTTACTTAAAGAAAAAGAGCCTTTTAAAAATAAAAAAATTGGAGTCATCCTCTCTGGAGGTAATGTGGATTTGGCGAATTTGCCATTTTAATAGATTATTGAAAATTATGAAAGCAAGTTATCATTGTCCGAAATGCAATTCGTCTCGTATTGTAGTCGCAGAAGCGAAATCGTATCAGCAGCATTCAATTGGAGCGACTAATAAATGGGGTATGCCCAGTGCGATGATCGATCGCTATTTTTGTGTGGACTGCGGATATACCGAAGAATATGCCCGATTGGATAAAAAATTTCTGAAATGGGCGAATGAACTTTTAGCAAAACAACAGCGGAATCCGGATGATGATTTTGTCTAGGGCTTTGTATTTTATATAAAACGAATGATCATGAATAATAGAAAACTTTTATTGGGTCTTATGGTACTCCTTGGCTTTGCCCTTGGGTATTACTTTTTTCAAAAAGATAAAGTCTCCAATGAGGATACAATAAATACAATGACCGAAGAGCAGGTTCCCGGAGAAGGTTCATTGGATGAGAATGCTTCTGCCGATAAATACCAGCCACAATACACAGTAAATAAGCCTCGGCAGGAATCTGTTGATCCCTTTATAATTCATAATGATTTTGAAATATTGTTGGAAAGTTCGAAAAACAAATCTGATTTTGACTTTTCTTTTGCGGCTTTTGAGGAAAAGACACCTGAATATAAACTGAATAATGGCAAGATTGATTTCGAATTAAAAGGAACGCTTCGAACCGATATCAATCTGGAAAATAATGTTGCGCTCAATGTCGAATTTTATAATAATAATCAAGTTTCCTTCACTCAACGACAGAAACATTCAGAGCATGTCTTACCCTTTTTAAAGGAAAACGCAAAAAAGGAATCTACTGAGAAAAACCTTTATAGGTTTGACTTTGAGGAAAGTATAAGTCTGGTCCCCGGTTTATACTACTTTATTATTGCTCCAAATGGAAGAAACCGGGTTTTGTATGCCGGAAAGTTTGAGGTGCGTTAAAGTTCTATTTTGGACAAAATCCAATCTTTATCAGCGATAGCCGAAGTTGCTTTAACTTTTTGCAGTAGTGCAAGGCGTTCCTTTTTATTAGAGCCAATATTCAGCAATTTGCGAACAAAGCGTATAAGGTTCATAAAGTTTTCTTTGTGATATCCCAGATCGTAGCGCCTTCGAATGAATATCTGAAAACTGTCCAGCAGAGAATCCAGTGCATCGAACTCCCCCAATTCAAAATAAGAACGTAGAAGCATTCGACGAGCATCGAGATTATAAAGAACATCCCGGAATTGTACCTGTTGTAATAATTCCATGACCCTTTGATAATCCTGTTTTTTAAAGTGATAGATAGTCAAATTATAGAGATAAATATTTTTCTTGTTACGGCCTGGAAGATGGGATTTGTATTTTTCTAAAAAAGTAAGTGCCCATTGAAAATCCTCGATCATTAAACTTAAGGTTAGTACATTGTTATAGGTAAACCTCGACAATTCTCCATTTTCCAGTAAAATTGACTTTTCCAATCCTAATTTATATAAATCCAGTGCTTCCCGAATAAACTTTGTCTGGCCTTTGTTAAGTCGTTTGATACAATAGTTAATAGCCAAAATATAAATATCCCGCATTTCATCTACAGCAAAACGTTGCCAGTTTTCGGTAATAAGTTGTTTTAATTTTACAAAAAAATGGTCTTGCTCAGGCTGTGTTAAAGCCTGATAAGTATTATAATAAATTGCAATCTCAGGCAAGTCTGCAAATGGTTTGTGTCTGGCCTTTTCAATGGTCTCGTCCAGGAGTTGGGCTTGATAGTTGATTTGTGGTTTTATAGTTTTATGGGCGACCATCAGGCAAGCTACTCTCAAATTTTCGCAGATAAAGAATTTGCTTAAGGCATCTGCAGTTTCCTGTAACCCCATTGCTTCAGTACGGGATTTTTTTAGGGAACTGCGATAGCTTTGCAGGTTCGTCTGATAAATATAGAAATGACGGAGATGTGTAAATTTTTGTGTTTTGCGAAATTGATCCCTGAGTTGCTTGAGCTGTTTAGCGAATAATTTCTCCTGATGATGTTGGTGCAAAGACTGGAGTAAATCAATATTTTGTCTGAATGCTTGCGATTCCCATTGGCGATAGGCCAGATACTTTTTGATTTGCTGCATTAGAAATGACATCAGGTATCGGATTTTTGCATCGTCATAAGCCTGATTTTCAAATATATGTTGAAAAATGATGGTCTTTTCAAAATGATGAGGCTCCTTCCCCTGATTCGATTTTAAATATTCAAAAAGACTCCGGATGTCTAATCTTTGATTGAAAAAAGGAGATTGAAGCCATTTAGAAAGGTCACGCAGCTCCTTTTTACTCAAAGAATGAAAGAGGTGATACAAATTACTATTATACAATTATGGATAGTTTTAAAGATTTATAACTGATAATGAATAAGTTAAACAAGTTTTGTATAATTATCAATTGACAAATTTGATTTTTTGTGTTTGAAAACGAAATATACAGATTGCATATTTGTACTATCAAGAAATATAAGGCCAATATTTAGCCCATGAAACAGATCATTTTATACTTATTGATATTTTGGGGAGTTTCTTTATCCTTTGCTCAATCCTCTTGGGAGTATTTGAATACGACCGGAGATCAGTCCAATTTTCTTAGTGCATTTTACGAAACGCCAGCAGGAAATATAGTAATGGCATATAATGTGGATGAAGGAAATGACATTAACGAAAGTTATTTGCTTTGGTTGGACCAGGATGGTGAAGAGATTAGCCGCCACGGAATTGACAAAGGAGCGGCGAACAATCTGCTTATAATTGAAATTTACCCCAGCGGGGATGGTAATTTCTATCTTTTGGGGGAAAGAGAACTCGAAGACCGGCAAGAACTGATGTTTTTGAAAGTTTCCCCTCAAGCAAGTATTCTGGAAGAGCATTATTACGAAGAACCGGGGAATCATCTTATAGGTTCAAAAGTACTCCGAAAAGGTAGCAGCTTTTTCTTTTATGGAAACTACATTGATATTGATCAGGATACCTCCGTTGTTCCCAGCTTTCTTATGAAAATAAATACGACAGGAGATTCTCTTTGGACGATAAATCCCTTTGCCCCACAGTTGTTGGGACCAATATGGCTCACCGGAGCGATCACTGCGGAAGGGGAATTGGTGTTTTTTGGTATGAATGATAATGTTGCAATTACAAAAGTGGATTTGGATGGGAATATAATTGAACAAACGTCTTTTGATAATGCTTCGGCAGATTGGGATAATGTACGGGTAAATCGATTAATCGCTCATCCGGATGGAGGTTTTGGTTTTTTGGGATTCGAGCAAAGAAACACTAATGATTACTATAGGGAAGCCTTTTATAAATTAGGTCCAGATTTTTTATTGGAATGGAAGATTGTTTCTGATTCGATATTTCACGAGGTTGGAACCCCGAGAGACTTTTCCATTTCGACTACTTTGGATGAAGCGAATAATTTCCAGGTTATCTCCCTGGTTTATGCCTTGTATGATTCCACTGGTTTAGATGATTTTAGTGTCAGAAGGTTCAGAAAGATCACACCTGAGGGAGAGGTATTACTCGATGTCGAGCAGGATATGAATCTTCGGCGTTTGTCGATTCGAGACCTGGAACGCTTGAATAATGGAGGTTATGTTTACAGTGGCAGAGAAGCCGGGCAAACTTTGGGTGGAATCACCATTCCGACTTATAGCTATATTAAAACATTGTCTGCCGACGGGACAGGACTGACTAATCTGGTCGAAGGGAATGTTTTTTACGATTCTGATTTAGATTGTGAGAAACAGGTTTCGGAGCTTGGCTTATGGGCCTGGCTTATAGAAGCGAGCAATGAGCAAAGTATTCATTATGCCTGGACGGACAGCCTTGGAAATTACCGCATGAGCCTGGGAGTAGATACTTTTAACATAAAAATCTTCCCGCCTGTCGATTATTGGGACTTTTGTGATTCGGAAGAGGAAGTAGTTTTTACCACTGGATACGATACGACTATGGTTGACTTTGCCGCGCAAGTGGAAACGGAATGTCCGGGAATGTGGGTAAATATAAGCACAGATCGATTGCGTCGATGTTTTGAGAATACTTATTATGTCAACTATTGTAACTACGGGACGGTCAATGTTGCAGATAGTTATATTGAAATTACATTACCCGATGAATTAGCAATGCTTGATGCTGAAATTGACTTTTACTATCGACCGGATAGTACTGTAGTTTTCGAGTTGGATTCGGTTGCCATTAATGAATGCGGGACATTTACCTTTACCGTTTTAGTGGATTGTGCAGAGACAGAATTGGATCAGACGCTCTGTACCGAAGCTCATATTTTTCCCGATACGCTTTGCAATATTGATCCACTTTGGTCGGGAGCTAGCATTGATGTTTTCGGAGAGTGTGTAAATGAGGATTCCTTATTGTTTACGATTTATAATTTCGGAGCCGCGCCGACTTCAATGCCTTTGCAGTATATCGTTGTGGAAGACCAGGTAATTATGATGCAGGAACAATTTGAATTATCGGCGAATGATAGCCTAAAAGTTTCTATCGCAGCAACGGGGGCAACTTTTCGGATGGAGGCAGAGCAGGAACCTTTGCATCCCGGTAATTCTCAACCCTCTTTTTCGATTGAAGGTTGTGGAGGTTTTACACCGGGGATGATCAATCTTTTTCCCATGAATGATGCGGACCCTTTTGTGGATATTGATTGCCAACAAGTACTGGGGGCTTTTGACCCGAATGATAAAACTGGATTTCCACTGGGTTATGAGGAAGAAAATTTTATTGAAAAAAATACCGATATAGAGTATCTGATCCGTTTTCAAAACACGGGCAATGATACAGCATTTCGAGTAGTGATCAGAGATACGCTATCTGCTTTTCTTGATCCTGTTAGCGTGATACCGGGAGGAAGCAGTCACGATTATCGATACGAATTATTGGAAAATGGAGTATTGAAGTTTACTTTTGATAATATCCTTTTGCCGGATAGTACTACCAATTATGAAGGTTCTAATGGTTTTGTAGAATTCAAAATTCGCCAACAAACAGATAATCCAATCGGCACGGAAATCCATAATACTGCCGCTATTTATTTTGATTTTAATGAACCGATAATTACGAATCAAACAACACATACGATCGGTATGGCAATGGTATTGGATATCGTAAACGATGGGTTCAAAAAAACTGGCCGGCTGATTGCCTTTCCAAATCCTTTTGTAGAGGAAGTTCATTTTAAAATTGAAAATCAGACTTTCAAGAAAGGCCGGCTGGACTTGTTTAATATTCGGGGACAACTTATCCGGTCTATTAATTTTGATCAACCGGAATTTTCCTTACTGAGGAATAACCTGCCTTCCGGAGTTTATTCTTTTACAATTCATTTGGATGCTCAAAGAACTTTTGCCGGGAAGCTGGTGATTCCGAAAACTTAGGAGAACAGCTGTCACTCGATCGTTTTGACTACATTATCTATATAATCAACGATCAGCTTTAGTACAATATCGTTTTCCGGTATTGCATTATCCAGGTCCTTTTGTAAACGGATAAAATGTTCTAACGCTTCAGGATCATGCTGGGTCCCTTTTACGACAGAAGTATGCACAACATATTTGTTTCCATCCTTTTTTAAAAAAACGTATTTCGCAACATAATCATCAAAAAAGCCTGTTTCCGTCAATGCATCAGCGATCCGGTCTACTTCTGATTCTGATACCTTGTTTTTATAATAAGCAATTTCATGTACGACGCTTGTACCATATTCTTTATTAGCCAGATTGCGCTGATCAATGGTATCCCAAATATGACCAATACCGACTATTAAAGCTACGGTGACAATCATACCGATGACACTGACCAGAATGATTTTTCCCCAGGATTGAAGTTGTCCCCCGTTTTTAACCAAAGAATCTATCGGTTTACCTTGAAAATACTTATAAAGTCCAAAAGCTAAACCAGTATAGCTAAGCGGAATCAGTTGATTGGGAATTTTCCAGGATTCGGGAATCGAAAACGTTATTATTCCCAGGACGATAGAAAACAGAATAGTTATGATCCAGGTGATCCTAATTTTAGCCTTTTGATCGAGCGCCCGAAAATTTTCTGCCATAAAAAAGCCGGTCACCAGAGGGCCACCAATGAAAGTACCAAATAATATGGCCTGCTCATTATATACCTTGTCCGTTTGCTCATTGGACATCATCGCTTTATCATCCAGTATTTCACTCATTTTGATCAAAAGGTTTTGCCTGTCCTGAATAAGATTATGAAATAAACTATCTGCTTCGCTCAAACCAGGCCAGGATATATTCGATCTTGGCAATCAATTGACTTGGTCGGTTGGCAATGAAGTGAGAAGCTCCGGGCATTTCTACTAAAGCCGTATCGATCTTTCTTATTTTAAGGGCATGATATAATTGTTTAGCCTCCGAAAGTGGTGTTCGCAAATCATTCGAGCCTACCATCACGAGGGCAGGGGTTTGGATATTTCCAACTAGTGAGATCGGGGAGAACTTCCAGTAATCCTGATAGTTTTCCCAGGGCTGTCCCGGATATCTGGAGTAAGCATAATAGTAGTAATTATCAGCAGTCAGCGTTTTGCTGATCCAGTTCATCACAGGTTTGATGACCGCCGCTGATCGAAAGCGATTGTTCTTGCCAATCATCCAGGCGGTCATAATCCCTCCGGCACTTCCTCCGGTGACAAATAAACTATCCTCACTGGTATATCCTTTTTTCAAAATGGCATCTACTCCGTCCATCACATCATTATAATCTTCGCCGGGATAATTATGATACAGGAGGTTTCCGAATTCCTCGCCATAGCTCGTACTCCCGCGGGGATTAGGATAAAATACTACATAACCTGCACTTGCGTAAAGTTGCATCTCGGGAGAGAAGCGATCGCCGTAATTGGCAATCGGGCCACCGTGGTTTTCCACTAATAAGGGATATTTTTTGCTTGAATCAAAAAATGGAGGCTTGACAATCCAACCCTGAATATCTCTCTGGTCAACACTGGATTTATACCAGATCTCTTCTACTTTTCCCAGGCTTCTTTGTTTTAAAATATCATCATTTAAAGACATGACCAGTTTGGTCTTTCCATTTGAGTGAATGGCCAGTTCCGAGGGATGGTAAGGAGTTGTGTGCGTGAAGGCAATTACATCGTTTTGAGCAAGAGAGAAGGAGCCACCCCCGTAGGGACGAGCTACTCCCGTACCTCCGACATTATCGCTCAGCTTTTGCACCTTTCCATCAAAAGCAGTATATCCAATTTTGGTATTCCCTTTATCATCATATTGAAAATAAATGCCTTTGCCATCTGCTGCCCAGGCAAGATTGGAAATACTGCGGTCGAGGTTTAGTTTGACTTCTTTTTTGTTATTGCCATTACTGTCAGCAGTGTATAGACGAGTGATCTGATAAGTTTGTACTTTATCATCGTAGCCCAAATAGGCGATCTTTTTTCCATCCGGTGAAAGTGCAAGACCATGATCGGGACCTTTTCGGTCGGTTAATTGGGAAACCTTTCCATCGGCAATGTTTATTTTATATAATTCAGAATTCCTGAAATCGTATTCCCAGTCTTCATTGAGGTTAGCGGAAAAGAATAAAGATTTGTTATCACTAGCCCAGACCGGTGCTCCGTGATTAAAGTTTCCTTGGCTGATTTGCCGGGCGGTTCCACCCTCCGCCGGGATGATGAAAATATGTGTAAAACCGGGTTTCATTTTTCCGGAACCATCGCGCTCGTGCTTGAAACGAGTCGTTACCCTTGGCCTTTCCGCCCATTTGGCATCTTTGGGCTTCTTAGGTCCTTTGACCAGGCTTAACTCTGAGCCATCGACAAACATTGTAAACGCGAGTTGTTTCCCATCCGGTGACCAGCTCAGATTACCGGGTGAATTATGGAGCTGGGAAATCCGGGCAGTTTTTCCGGTATTCATCCAATAGATAAATATTTCTGCTCCCTGATCGGTAGCAGAAACATAGGCAATGCGCTGTCCATCCGGTGACCAGCAAGCTTGAGTTTCTCTAACATCCGCATTACTTAGTTTATGATGCCCTTGCCCATCTGCACCAATCAACCAGATTCTGGAACTTCTTTTGTCTTTCATAATATCCATTCCTCGCCTTTCGTAAACAATGTACTGTCCGTCCGGAGAAATTTGCGGATTATTTACCCATTCTAATTCAAAAACATCCATACTTGAAAATGCCGGGTGTTCCTGTGCAGATACGGCACTTCCAAAAGCTATTAAAAATATAAAACCGATATAAATACTTTTCATTGAAATTATTTTGCTTTAAAAATAATTCATGTTGAGGGGAATGACCGCTAAATGCAGAAGATTTTAAGAAATAAATTAAAAAGAGATTTACTGCTTAGCTTTTGCTGGGTTTTATAATATTTGATTGAGAATTGTTAACTCAGCATCTTTTAAATTTTATTAAGAAGCTTGTACGATATTTCCTGTGGAAAATCCGGTTTCTTTGAGTCAATTTTTTACGAAATAACCTTTGGTTTTGAATCCACCAACAACTAAGGTTTTTGCATCTTTAGAATAGTGTTGACTTCTTATCGAAATATACGATTGGCTTGTTGTTGTTTATTGATAGCTTTGGGGCTTTTTTCCTTTTCGGGCTGCTCGATCCCTGATTTTTTTTGGTATACATTTCAAAATCCGGTATTCCTGGCCTACCATCATGAGTTGGATATAGATAAAGTACACGAACTGGCTCAACAGGATACCTTTGCTTTGCTGTTACAGGATGGAGGATATAAACTTTATCCGGAGCAAGTCGGGCCATATTATGGCTCGGTTTGGATCAATGATTCTTTGATTTTGATCAAAGTAGATTATGCAATTTGTGGCTTTTATGAGTTTATAAATCAGCGATCCGGCAAAGTAAGGTTTGAGTCTCGTTTAAGAGAGCGACGTCCAAATCTGATTCGTGATGCACTTGTTCCCCTAACGGATTTTAATAGCAAATTCTATGGTATGGGAAATGCGATTGAGGTTAAGTCTGATCCTTATGCTTTTAATGAAAATGCAATACCTTTTGAATTTGAAATGTCAGATACTTTGATGCGCCCTGTAGATAGTTTGCATTGGCAAAGTTATGTTTTTGGAGATACCCTGGATTTGCAATTTAAGAATGGCGTGCTGGAAGGACGGAGCATTTTTCGGGATACTACAAAAGGACTTGTTAAACATGGATTTTATCGCAATGGCTTTGAATCCGGAGAATGGAAAGTTACAGATACAACCGGAAATCTTCAATGGATCGAAAAATGGAAGGGGGGAGAATTGCAAGCAATTGAATATGCAGAAAAGAGTCATTTAAAAAGAGAAAAACGCTTACCCACTTTGAAAGAAACCATTTTTCTCCATCGTTTAATAGTATATGCCTTTGTTCTGGTGGCGATACTTGTTCTTTATCATTATATAAAAAGTTTTCGTTCTTTCATCTGGCCTTATAGAAATAAAAATGTTTATCAGATTATTGGGATGATTATATTAACGCCTGTGATCTCTATTGGTACTTCGCTGGTTGCTTTAATATTTATGCTGCTCATTATTGCTTTTCTACAAACCCTTTTGGGTTGGGATTTGCCATCATACCTTTATTGCTTTTGGATTATCCCATATTATTCTATTGTCGGATGTTTTTATTTTATAATAAATTTTCGAATGCAGGACATATTCTGGCATGCAGCACTGCTAGCTTGTGCCCTTATCATCTATGGAGAATTGGATTATTTGGGAAGTCTCCATATTGGTGTTTTTTGATATAAATTTCTTTTGTATTCCTCTCGATTTTTCGGAACTTCATAGCAGATGATTCGAAAAACCACAATTTATATAAGCCTGTTTTCCATACTCTTTTTCGGAGGCGCTTGTCAAAAAATAACGGAAGTCAAAACACTTTCTTTTGCACATAATATGCCCGTGAGTCATCCCGTACATCTTGGGATACTGAGCCTCCAAAAGAAACTCGCCGAACAATCCGATGGAAAATTGATCCTCAAAATATACCCCGACGGACAATTGGGCTCGGAGCGAGAAGTCCTCGAACTCCTGCAAATTGGCAGTATCGCTATGACCAAAGTCAGTGCTGCAGCGATGGCTAATTTTGCTCCGGAATATAAAGTACTGGGAGTACCGTATATTTTTCGGGATAAAGCACATCTTTTCAAAACGCTGGATGGTCCGCTTGGAGAAGCACTACTTCAAAAGGGAAGCGATTACTGGTTGCGGGGACTCTGCTTTTACGATGCGGGTAGCCGCAGTTTTTATACTAAAGAAAAAATGATCAAGACACCAGATGATCTAAAGGATCTGAAAATCAGGGTGATGAATGATCAGATGTCGGTTGATATGGTTAATGCCCTGGGAGCTTCCGCTACGCCAATGTCCTTTGGCGAATTATACACGGCACTTCAGCAGGGAGTAGTCGATGGGGCAGAGAATAATCCACCCTCTTTGGTTTCTTCCAATCATTATGAAGTTTGTAAATATTATTCTCTGGACGAACATAGTTTCGTGCCCGATGTGGTATTGATCGGGACCAAGTTCTGGAATCGCTTAAGTCCCCAGGAACAAGCCTGGCTCAAAACTGCAGCTAAAGAAAGTGTAAGCGCTCAAAAAAGGTACTGGGCAAAATCGGTAGCGGAGTGTATGCAAAAGCTGGAAGCTGCCGGGGTAGAAATATATCGTCCGGATCAAAGTCTTTTTGCTGCGAAAGCAAAAAGGGTCTTAGATGCTTTTTCAAAAGATCCGGAAATGAAAAAACTGGTAGATCAGATTCAAGAGATACAATGAAGTATGGAAAGGGTTTATAAAACGATTAATCGCATTATTGAAAAATTGCTCATCGGCATTTTTGCCTTATTGGTATTGGATGTACTCTGGCAGGTTTTTTATCGAAATGTACTGAATCGCTCGAGTTCTTTTACCGAAGAATTGGCGCGTTTTGCGATGATTTGGCTGGCTATTCTCGGAGCGGCCTATCTCAATGGACAACGAGCTCATCTGGCGATGGATTTTTTGTTGCGCAAACTTCCTGAAGCCAAAAAAAGAAGGCGCCTGATCATTATTGAATGCCTGATGTTACTGTTCGCTTTCTTTGTGTTAGTGCTTGGAGGAATTAACCTGGTTTATATTACAACACATTTAGGGCAGGTGTCCTCCGCTTTGAATTTGCCGCTTGGAGTAGTTTATGCAGTTGTTCCTTTTAGCGGGATGCTCATTATTTTTTATTCCGTTTATCATATCCTTAACCTAAAAAAATAAAAAGATGGGCATCGAAATAATCAGTATTCTTTTGCTGTTTCTGGTGTTTTTTTTCCTGCTGGGATATGGTGTACCGGTTGCTTATAGCATTGGGATATCCACGACGCTGGCTCTTTTGCTGAATATTGCTTTTCTACCCGGACTTACAACTGTTTGCCAGCAAATGACTACCGGCATTGATAGCTTTGCTTTATTGGCTATACCCTTTTTTATTCTGGCCGGGGAGTTGATGAACCGGGGAGGAATCGCTCAGCGGTTAATTCGCTTTGCGAAATCGCTGGTAGGCAGCCTGCCCGGGGGATTGACTTATGTAAATATCCTGGCGGCGATGCTCTTTGGAGCAGTTTCCGGTTCTGCTGTAGCCGCCGCTTCTGCCATAGGTGGGATTATGACAGATCAAATGGAGGATGAAGGCTATCCCCGGCCTTTTAGTGCAGCAGCCAATATCACTGCTGCTACTACCGGGCTGCTAATTCCGCCGAGTAATGTACTGATTATTTTTGCCTTGGCCAGTGGTGGTGCCGCTTCGGTCGGTGCTTTATTTATGGCGGGATATATTCCCGGTATTTTGCTTGGTCTGGCCTTAATGCTGACCGCGGCGATTTATTCAAAACGCAAGGGATTGCCAGCTGGCCAGCGCGTTTCCTGGAGGCAGTTATGGCAGGATTTTAAGCGGTCGTTTTTCAGTTTGCTTTTATTGCTAATTGTAGTTGGCGGAATTGTAAAAGGTATCTTTACGGCTACTGAAGCCGCTGCTATTGCAGTGCTTTATGCGGCTGTCCTGGCTTTTTATTATCGGGAAATCAAAATTTATGATCTGGCTGGTATTTTGCTGGCCAGTGCGCGGACTACAGCAGTTGTAATGTTTTTGATTTGTGCTTCAATGGCTATGTCATGGGTTTTCTCTTTTCAAAGTATTCCCCAACTAATGACCCGTTTTTTATTGGAATCGGTAAGTAATTCCATCCTGATTTTTCTGATCATTAATCTCATTTTACTAATTGTTGGGACCTTTATGGATATTACACCTGCCGTTCTTATTTTTACGCCTATTTTTTTACCAGTAGTTACAGAACTTGGGATGAGCCCGGTTCACTTTGGAATGGTGATGGTGCTCAATCTCTGTATTGGTTTGTGTACCCCTCCGGTTGGAACGGTTCTATTCGTAGGTAGTGGTGTAGCTAAAGTTTCTGTAGCCGATGTGGTTCGGCCACTCATGCCTTTATTACTCGCAATGATTATTATATTATTATTCATTACTTTTTTCCCGGGGCTATCTTTGTGGCTTCCCGGTTTGTTTGGTTTGTAAAATTGTTTTTAAATGATTACCAGCTATGCTTATCCTCGTGCTGCACTGATCGGAAACCCTTCGGATGGCTATTATGGAAAAACGATTGCCTTTGTATTTCGTAATTTTTCAGCTAAAGTTGAAATTGTAAAGAGCAGAGAAATTCAGATTGTTCCACAGTATGCAGATAAGAATGCTTTTGAGGATCGAGCTGAATTTGAAAAACATATTCAATACTACGGTTATTATGGTGGCTTGAGATTAGTTAAAGCAACGATCTATAAATTCTTTTCCTATACCGAAGAAAATGATATGCGGCTCCAGAATAAAAACTTCACCCTTAGCTATTATTCGGATATTCCGGTTCGTTTGGGTTTATCGGGCTCTTCAGCTATTGTGATTGCCTGTTTGAAGGCACTGTGTCGTTTTTATAAAATAGAAATTGCAAAACCGGAACTGGCCAATTTGGCTTTAGCGGTAGAAAAAGAGGAACTAAATATTTCAGCAGGTTTACAAGACCGGGTTGCACAGGTTTACGAACGGCCGGTTTATATGGATTTTGATAAAAAAATAATGGATGCCCAAGGCTATGGAAGGTATGAAACTTTTGCTGCGGATTTACTACCAAACCTTTATGTAGCTTATTTGGAAACAGCAGCCGAAGGGTCGGAGGTCCTGCATAATAATCTTCGGCAATTATTCGATCATGGACATGAAGATATTATAAGTGCTATGCAAAATTTTGCAAGGCTAACGGATGAGGTATATACTTGTTTAAAAAATAGAACAAGGGAAAAAATTGCAGATTTAATAAATATGAATTTTGACCTTCGGGCATCGATTTGTCCGATTCCTCAAAAACAACGGGAGTTGATCACTTTAGCTCGGGCACTCAAAGCAAGTGCAAAATTTACAGGTTCGGGGGGAGCAATCATTGGGACTTATGATGATGATCAGCATTTCCGAAAATTAAAAGAAGAATTGGCCTCGCACCGGATTAAGTTAATCAAACCAAAAATTGTGGATCATGCTTAGAAAAGCTATTATTCCCGCTGCCGGTATTGGAACGCGGATGCTGCCAGCTACCAAAGCTGTTCCAAAAGAATTAATTCCGGTTTTGGATAAGCCGGTCATCCAATATGTCGTAGAAGAAGCCAGAGCTGCGGGCATTAGGGATATCCTGATTGTTATCAATAAAGATAAACCTGCAATTCGGGACCATTTTCGAAAAAAGGAAAGCCTTGAGCTTTTTTTAGAAGAAAAAAATAAACTCGAAACGCTGGAAAATATTCGCAATATAAACCGGGGATTGCAGATAGAATATGCCTTTCAGGAAGAGATGAATGGTTTAGGAGATGCGATTCGCTATGGTCGGGACTTTGTTGGAGACGAAGCATTCGCTGTATTGCTGGGGGATACGATTCTTCGCTCCGGGAATAGCGATCCGGTTTTGGGGCAATTGATCGAGGTTTTCGAAGAAAAACAAGCTGCGGTAGTCGCCCTGGAGGAAGTACCCGGGGCGATTGTCCATCGTTATGGAGTAATTGATGGCCGGGCCTTGACTGATCGCCTTTTTGAAATAAATGGCCTTATCGAAAAACCCTCTGTTGATGATGCACCTTCCAATTTGGCTATTGCCAGTCGTTATATTTTAACACCCGATATTTTTACCGCACTTGAAAAGACCTCGAGAGGATACAATAATGAAATCCAATTAACAGATGCCATGTCTTTATTGTTACAAAAACAAGCGATATACGGCTGGCGGTTTGAGGGACAACGATTTGATGTAGGTAATAAATTGGGCTTCATTAAAACAAATTTGCTTTTTGGTTTGGAAGATCCGGGACTAAAGGAAGAATTAAAAAAATGGATAAGAGAATTATAAGCCAGGGCTGTAAGGGTTTAGTTTTTATTTTGTAATTTTCAGAACCCGAAATTTCAGGCTCTTTTTAAAGAATATCAAAACCCGATAACACTCATGGAGTCTGAGACCACGTATTAAAAACTCAAAGTATAAATATGAAAACCACCGAATCGCATGCATCATATGTATATATCTTTTATTATAGAAGTTGTTAAAAAATAGGCTGATGGTATATTTACAAGTCATTGATTCCTGATACATTCGCATTTTTGTCCTGGTAATCAAGCACTTATACTATTTTTAACCTCTATTTTTTAACAATTTCAATGAACAAAGTGTGAACGCTGAATGAGTTGTATACGCATATAAATTGTTGAGAATGAGTTTGATTTTCCCTTTTTCACTGATACTTTCCGCTTTCTGCTTGTATCATGCCTATAAAAATAATACCGAACAACGGTGGTTCTGGTTGATTATCTTCCTGCCCTTAATCGGCTCTTTGATCTATCTCTATTATTATTTTTATAATAGAAATACTATTAGTACTGTTACCGAAAACCTGAACCAGGCGGTCAATACCAACCACAAAATCGAAAAACTGGAAAGAGAAGTAGTATTTAGTGATACGATTAAGAATAAGACCTTACTGGCTGAAGAATATGTAAAAGTAGGCGCTTATGAAAAAGCGATTGAATTATATAAATTTTGTCTGAAAGGCAGTTATGCGGATGATCCGGATTTACTGATGGGATTGATCAAAGCATGTTATCTAAATAAAAATTATGATGTGATTATTGATTATGTAAAGCCCATTGAAAATGAAAAGATTTTTCAAAACTCGGAAGAACGGATTGCTTATGCCTGGGCTTTGTTTAACACCGGAGCGCATCGAAAAGCGGAGGAGGTTTTTCAGGCAATGAACCATCAATTTACAAATTATGAGCACCGGCTGGAATATGCCAATTTCCTGCTTCAGGAAAATCGAAGAAATGAAGCCCGGGATTTGTTAGAAGTTTTAATAGATGAAATCGAACACATGGATCGCAACGAAAAGATAACCAGAAGGAGCGTTTTTAATGCGATCAAAAATCTACATAAGACGATTTGATTATAACAACAACTCAAGTCATTTATAATAAGGCCCAATGAAGAAATTAAGTTTAGCTGCATGTTTATTAATTGTTCTTCAATTATCTGCTCAGGAATGGGTTACACTTTTCAATGAAAAAAATCTGGATGGCTGGACACAGCTCGGAGGAAAAGCAATTTTTCAAGTTGAAAACGGTCAAATTGTTGGTACTACAGTTTCGAATACGCCAAATAGTTTTTTGACAACGAACCAAAAATACGGAGACTTTATTTTGGAATTTGAGATATTACTGGACCCCTCGCTCAATTCCGGAGTACAGATTCGAAGTAATAGCGAAGCCAGTTATCAAAAAGGCAGAGTTCATGGTTATCAGGTAGAAATGGATCCGAGTAAACGGGCTTTTAGCGGGGGGATTTATGATGAGGCGCGGCGCGGCTGGATGTATCCGCTATCCCGTAACGAAAAAAGTCGAATGGCTTTTAGAAATGGTATTTGGAATAAGGTTCATGTGGAAGCCATAGGCAATACGATCAAAACCTGGGTCAACGGAGTACAATGCGCGCATTTGGTTGATGATATGACTGCAAGTGGATTTATTGGCTTACAGGTGCATAGTATTGGTAGAAATGAAAAAGCTGGTGCACAGGTTCGTTGGCGAAATATTCGTATACTGGAGAAAGACCTGCAAAAATCTGTCTGGCCAGACGATCCGCAAGTTCCGCAAATTAGTTTTTTGCTTAATCAGCTTACGGCCTGGGAAAAAAGGCAAGGCTGGCGATTGCTTTGGGATGGTAAAACGACAGAAGGCTGGCGGGGAGCGAAACAGGCTCATTTTCCTGAGTCGGGCTGGAAAATAGAGAACGGGGTATTGACAGTGCTGGCTTCTGATGGTGGAGAGTCTACAGGTGGGGGCGATATCATCACCAAAGATTTGTATAGTGATTTTGAGTTGATATTGGAATTTAAGATCACCGAAGGGGCAAATAGTGGCATCAAGTATTTTGTAGATGCCGAACTGAATAAAGGAGCAGGTTCGGCGATTGGTTGTGAATTTCAAATTTTGGATGATCGCAAACATCCCGATGCAAAAAAAGGAGTAAATGGCAACCGAACAGTGGCCTCTTTATACGATCTGATTGCAGCTGAAAATTTGAATACAGAAGGGAGAAGTAAACAATTCAAAGGCGTGGGACAATGGAACCGGGCCAGAATTGTTTCCCGGGATGGACTGGTTGAACATTGGCTTAATGGCGAAAAAGCCGTAGAATACAACCGCTACTCCCAGATGTTTAGGGCTTTGGTGGCTTATAGCAAATACAAAAACTGGAATGGATTTGGGCAGTGGCCACAAGGTCATATTCTCTTGCAGGATCACGGCGATACCGTCCATTTTCGAAGTATAAAAATCAAAGAATTCTAAGGATGAACAGACGAACCTTTGCTAAAAAAACCATTACCGGGCTTTCTTTATTTGCAATACCTGCTTGTAGTTATTCCCGTATTGTTGGCGCTAACGAGCGGGTCAACTTTGCCGTTGCCGGATTGAACGGGCGGGGACAAGCACATGTTGGTGCGATCGCGGCGAGTAAAAATGCATCGACAATTGCTTTATGCGATGTTGATTCCAGGGTTTTTGCCAGGGTTCAAAAAAGCATGCAGGAAAATGGCTTAAGCAAAGCCGAAACCTATAAGGATGTAAGGAAGCTCTTAGAAAATAAAGATATTGATGCTTTGGCGATTGCTACACCGGATCACTGGCATGCACCCATGGCAATTATGGCGATGAATGCAGGAAAAGATGTTTATCTGGAAAAGCCTTGCTGCCACAATCCGCAAGAAGGAGAATGGTTGATGCTAGTACAGAAAAGAACAGGGAGCGTATTGGCGATTGGAAATCAACAACGTTCTGCGCCTACCTCGATCAAAGCAATGCAGGAAATCAGGGAAGGAATCATTGGAGAAGTTTATAATGGAAAAGCCTGGTATACCAATACCCGAGGTAGCATCGGTCAGGGTAAAGAGACGCCCGTTCCGGATTGGCTGGACTGGGAACTTTGGCAGGGACCAGCTCCGCGCAAAGCCTATAAGGACAATTGGGTGCATTATAACTGGCATTGGTTCTGGCATTGGGGGACAGGCGAGATCAATAATAACGGTCTGCATGAAATGGATATTTGCCGATGGGCGCTCGGCGTGGATATTCCAACAAAAGTTACCTCTTCCGGAGGGCGTTATCATTTTAAGGATGATTGGGAGTTTTACGATACGCAGATTGCCAGCTTTGAATTCGAAGGAGGAAAAATGTTGAGTTGGGAAGGAATCAGTTGCAATAATTTACCCAAGTTTGGTCGAGGACGTGGCGCAACGATCCACGGGACCAAAGGTACGATACTGCTGGATCGAAATGCTTATATTCTTTATGATTTGAAAGGTGAAGTAATCAGGGAGGAAAAAGAAAAAAGCCTTTCGGCAACAACAGATATAAAAGGAATTGGTGCATTAGATGTATATCATTTACAAAATTTTCTGGATGCGATACGGGAAGGTGCGGAGCTGGCTTCGAATATAGAAGAAGCTCACAAGAGTACATTGATGTGTCATCTCGGGAATATGGCTCAGGCAAGTGGAAAGACTTTGCAGATTGATACGAATAGCGGGAAGGTAATGAACAGCCCGAAAGCGATGGCCTTATGGGGAAGAGAATACGAGAAAGGCTGGAAGCCGAATATCTTTTAAAAAGCAGTGCCTCCTCTGTGGAAATAGACCAGATGCATAGAGGAGACACTTTATTCAGAGAAAAATTAATCTTCCAGAACTTTTAATACCAGTTTCCCTTTTTTATCACCACTGAAAAGACGGGTGAAGGTTTCATAAAAATTTTCAATACCTTCGTAAACATCCTCCCGGGTTTTCAGTTTGCCTTGCATCATCCACATACCCATTTCCATTGCGGCATCTTTATAATTTTGTGCATAATCCATTACGACCATGCCTTGCATAGTTGCCCGATTAACCAATAGTGAAAGATAATTACTGGGGCCTTTGATCCTTTCACGATTATTATATTGAGAAATAGCTCCGCAGATGACTACCCGGGCATGCATTCTTAAAGAAGCTAATGCTGCATCTAAAGTTTCGCCTCCCACATTATCGAAATAAACATCGATTCCCTTTGGGCAATTTCTTTTAATGGCTTCGTAGATATTTTCGTTTTTATAATCAATAGCGGCATCAAAACCAAGCTCTTCCATCAAATACCTGGTTTTTTCAGGACCACCTGCAATACCAATGACTGTACAGCCTTTGATTTTTGCGATTTGACCAACAACGCTTCCAACTGCACCGGCAGCACCGGAAACTAATACAATATCTCCTTCTTTAATTTTTCCAACTTCCAGAATTCCGAAATAGGCTGTCATTCCTGGCATACCCAATGTTCCGATATAGGTAGGCAAAGGCGCCAGATTGGGATCAACTTTGTAATACATATCTCCATTGGAAAGTGAATATTGCTGTACCCCTCCCCAACCTGTTACGAAATCACCTGCCTTAAACTTGGGGTGCTTATTCGCTTCGATTACTTCACCAATACTACCGGCTCGCATTACTTCATTGATTGCAACCGGGGGGATATAAGATTTTCGATCATCAAGCCAGCCGCGCATTGCGGGATCAAGAGATATATAATGATTTTTGATAAGTATTTGCCCTTCACCAACTTCAGGAATTGCTTCCTTTGTCAATTCCCAGGTCGAGGCATCGGGCATACCCACTGGTCGTTTTTTGAGGATTACCTGTTTATTCATACTCATGAGTGTTTGTTTCTGTTAGATAAATAATTGATATATTGTTTCATTTTTGTGCGAACTTCCGGAGACCACCAGATTCTATTGGATTCCTTTAAATCTTCACTGGCATCATTCGTAAGATTGTCTAGCCAGGACCTTCGCAATTTAGCTTTTGTATTGATTAAAATTTCATTATTTGCTAATAAATAATGCTGCATTTTTTTTTCAGCTCTGTCTAAAACTTCTTCCAGGGGGCAAATTTCGTTGACTAATCCAACCTGCAATGCTTCATCCGTATGCAAAAGCCTGCCTTCCAAAACACAACGATGCGCATTACCTCTGCCAATCCAAAAAGAGTAGGCTTCAATTAGATTATTGGTTATTTGTATGTTTACAGCGACTTCATTTAATCCTATGGTATATTTTTCACCATCGGCCATGATCCGGTAATCAGCAGCCAGAGCAATTACGGTTCCTCCGGCAGGGGAGTGTCCGGTAATGGCTGCTATTAAAGGCTTTTTGAAATGTACCAGTTCCAAATGCATGCTACCAAATGAAATAAAGAAATCATTCATTTTTTCTTTATCATAACTATATAACTCGATCAGGTCCAATCCCGCTGAAAAGATATGCGGAATTCCGGTGAGGATAACACCACGTATATCATCATCTTTTGCAAAATCCTTAAAAGTATCTCTAATCTCTTCGACCATGTCATGATTGAGAGCATTTACTTTTCCTCTGTTTAATTGTACGATTGCATATGCTGCTTTCCGCGTAATGTTCAGATATTGCATGTCTTAGGTTTTAATTAAAGCGAAGTTCCACCGTCGAGGGTGATGGTTTGTCCGGTGATAAATTTAGTTTCATCCGAGGCTAGCCAAACGACTGCTTCCGCTATTTCCTCAACTTCTCCAAAACGCCGCATGGGAATTGTACGCAGCAGGATATCTTCCATATCCGGACGCACTGCTTTTAACTGATCCAACAGGTCGGATTGCGTATATCCCGGACAGACTGCATTGATTCTGATATTTTTCGAAGCGTATTCCAGCGCAGCCGATTTTGTCATTCCAACTACGGCAAATTTGCTGGCGCTATAGGAAATATTATTTCCCGAAGCTTTGAGACCGGCGAGAGAAGAGATATTGACAATATTTCCGTATCCCTGGATCATCATTTGTTGTAGAGCCAATTTCATACAATAAAATACACCAGTTTGATTAACCGCAATAATGCGATCCCAATCTTCCAGGCTATGTTTTGCCGTTTTTGCAGGCTGCTTTGGACCAATGCCGGCATTATTAACGATCACATCCAGCCGACCGAAATCTGCTACCGTTTCTTTGATTAGTTGTTCGACTTCTTCATAGCGGCTAACGTCGGTTTTGGTAGCTGTTGCCGCAAATCCTTCCTGACTTATTTCATAAGCTGTGCGCTGGGCGTTTCCAAAGTTGATATCGGAAATAATTACTCGCGCTTCCTTACGGGCAAATAGTTTGGCCGTTGCTGCTCCGATTCCACCTCCGGCTCCAGTAATGATTACCACTTTGTCTTTTACAGTCATATTTTTCGATCTTCGGTTCTAGTTATTCGGTATTCGATGTTCGAATGTCGAATACCGAAGCCAATTTAAGCAAATACTTTCTTCTCTGTGGGGATGGTCAAAACATCCGGATCGACTAAAGCCTCTGCCAGAGAAGTCGTTTTTACTAATTCATATTTGTAGAAAAAGCGCATGGTATGAATTTTACTTTCGTAAAAATCCTCGGAGAACTTTTTATCTCCGGTAAGCAGCGCTTGTTTTGCCTGGTTTGCCATATCCAGCCATAACCAGGCAAGTACAATATTGCTAAAAAATTCCATAAACAGATTAGCATCGGCAGTAAAACGTTGAAAATCTCCTCTTTTTGCAAATTCTAGTAAAAAGCCCATTACTTCCTGAGTAAGCTGGAGCTTTTCCTTTAATTTAAGCGCATAGGGTTTTAAATCATCATACTGACTGGCATTAGCAATCGTAGACATTATTTCTTTTGACAAAAGCTGAACAGCAGCACCTCCATTCATGGTCATTTTTCTACCTAAAAGATCGAGTGACTGAATACCGGTAGTACCCTCATAGATGGAAAATATTCGGATGTCGCGATGGTATTGTTGTAAAATATATTCGGAACAAAAGCCATAACCGCCGAGTACCTGTAAACCATTGGAAACTGCAGTTGCGCCCATTTCCGAGGGATAGGTTTTCACCACAGGGGTTAGTAATTCCAGCATTTGATGGTAGCGTTCCTTTTCTTCCGGGCTTTCGGCTGTTCTGGAAAGGTCGTGATATTTTGAAGCCAATAAAACAAGACTTAAAGAACCTTCAGCTACGGCTTTTTGTAAAAGCAACATTCTTCGGACATCGGGATGGTTTATGATCAAAGTTTGTTCTTGCTGTACATCTTTTTTTCCGCTACTGGTCAGTTTCCTGCCCTGAGCTCTTTCCTGAGCATATTCCAGCGATGCCTGATAAGCTGCCATCACAATAGCGGCGGCACCTCTGCCGACCCCAATCCGTGCACCGTTCATCATCATAAACATATAACGCAGTCCATTATGAGCCTGACCGACGAGCCAGCCCTGGCAGTCTTCTTTTTCACCAAACATCAAATGGGTAGTACAATAGCCTTTTTGTCCCATCTTCTGGAAATCTCCTGCGGTGACTACATCGTTTGGGATCAGACTCCCGTCTTCATTAATACGTTTTTTTGGAACGACAAAAAGGGAAATCCCTTTAGTTCCGGAAGGGGCTCCTTCAATTCTGGCCAATACGAGATGTACCACATTATCGACATGCTCGTGATCCCCGGCGGAGATAAAGATCTTTTGTCCTTTGATTTTGTAATAGCCCTTTTCCGTTGGACTGGCAGAAGTAGTGATATCAGAAAGAGAACTCCCGGCCTGTGGTTCGGTCAGGCACATGGTTCCGCCCCATTCTCCACGTAGCATTGGGGGGGTATAGGCCTGTTTCAAATGATCATTGCCAAAATGAATAATCAATTCGGCTGCTCCCAAAGTCAGGCCGGTATATCCGGGGAGATGATTATTGGCTGCGTCCTGAATATAAGTAGCTGCTGTGTGTACCATCGTAGGTAATTGCAGCCCTCCGTCTTCATAGTCAAAAATTCCGGAGATCAGGCCCATTTCTCCACCTTTTTTCATCATCACTCCTACCTGCGGATGCGTAAGAATTTTTCCATCTTCAAAACGTGCCGGATCAGCATCCATTTCCTGGAAATAAGGGAACAACTCCTTATCAGAAAAATCTTTTACCGAATCGAGAAACATTCCGACAGCCTCTTGATCATAATCAGAAAAGTAATCTCTGTCCAATACATCTTGTAATTGATGAACATCATATAATAAAAACTTCAAAGAATCATTATCTAAATACTTACTCGGCATGACTTAAATTTTTTGGTTGTAAACCAAAAAAAAAGAATTTTTAACTCAATTTCATTAAACAGGTTTAATAAGTTAATGCTCCGGTAATTTTTTGAGCACAATGTTCTTGAAATAGCATAAAGTAGTGAGACATTGTAAAGAAGGGTATTTTCGTGTAAAACGAAGCGTTAAGACTTGAATTTGACAGATTGAACTAACCGCCACTTAAGCGTCGCCTGATTTTAGAGAGGCCAACTGGAGTAAGGCCAAGATAGGAAGCAATCATATATTGAGGGACCCTTTGAAAGAGAGAAGGGCGTTTTTCCAGCAGCTTTAAATAGCGTTCCTCATTAGAGTAATTGTTGAGATGGGCAATCCGCCGAAAGGTTTCCAGTACGGTATCCTGCATGGTCAATCGTCCGATACGCTCCATTTTATGAGAAAAATCAAAAGTCTTTTGTACATCTTCTTTCGAAGCAGAATATACTCTGGAATCCTCGGTAGCTTTGACAAAGGAATTAGAGGGCGTTTCCTGCAGGTAGGCATAGATATCCGTAAAAAAGTCCCCCTCGGTAAAAAACTCAATCACTTTCTCTTTCCCATCTTTCAAAAAATAAAAGCAAAAGCAACCCTGATCCACGAAGTGCCAGTGCCTGACATGGTTCCCCGGCTGGATAATTAGCTCCCCTTTAGCTACTTCCCGAGACTTATAAAATTGTGTACAGAAACTAAGCTCTTCTTCACCGAGTGGAATATAAGAGTTGATTTTATCAATTAGATTTTGCACGATCTAAAGTTTAGGAAATTTGACATGCGGGAAGATAATAAATATTCTGATCGTGTGGAAACGGAAGAGGAAGGGAGGAGGGCGGAAAATAGTGATTTGGGAACGCTAATATTCCCAAATCACGGAATGATAAATATTTTCTATAATTTAAAAGCCTTCGGCATCTGCTTCTACAATGCTCCCGCCTTTAATTGCCGTGAGCTGTGACTTTGAAATTAGCAATTCCTGAAGCGTGCATTTTTGTTTTAGCACTTGAATTTTTTGGTGCTTTAATTTTAATGTTTTCATGATTGAAAAATTAATAGATGATGAATAATGATTTAAAAGCCTTCAGCGTTTTCTTCCACAATACTTCCACCTTTAATTGCCTTAAGTTGTGACTTTGAAACCAGCAATTCCTGAAGCGTGCATTTTTGTTTTAGCACTTGAATTCTTTGATGCTTTAATTTTAATGATTTCATGATTAAAAATTTAGAAATGAATAATTAATTAGATTGATTGGTGAAATAACTGTCAATTAGAAGCAACATGAGCTATCCCAAAGAATTAGAACTTCTCATGTTGCTATATCAAATAGATTTACTATTTCTGAATCACCACTTTTTTAAATACTTTTTGCTGCTTGGTTTCAATCTGCAAGAAATAAATACCGGAAGGAATTTTTTCCGTAGTCATAGAAACTATATTTTCTCCTTTGGAAATTTGCGAAACCATCGTATTCATTAAGCGCCCATCAATACTTCGTAATTGAATTTCCAATTGACCTTCCTGAAGTGCATTGAATAATACATTTACTCTGTCCTTAGCAGGGTTAGGATAGGCTTCGAAATTGGCGTTTGAACTTAATGTATCAAAGTTTTGACTTCTACCCTTGGGGCCTTCTTCTTTGCCATTACAATTCCAAATGTCATCCACGCAATACGGCTCTGAAACAGGGGAGGCTGTGTAGTCCTCACAAACAGAGAATATAGTATAGGTAAAACATTCGCCGAAATCTCTTGGGAGGATGAGTTCATTTCGGGTTGTCTGGAAAATGCTAGTACTTGATTCTTCAATATCTGGACAGCAAGCGCTTGGTCCGACATTAACGACTACCGTGTAAGCTACTGCAACAGGTTGGGCCGGCCAAGTCAGTTGCAAGCCATTTGCTACCACATCACAACTAACAGGACCAGGTGCTTCCGGATTTTCACAAGGCTCCAGATCATATACTTCCTGACAGACAGCTGCATCGTTGAAGCATTTTAAAGGGCCTGGTGCTGAAACCTCACCATTGGGCCCTACGGCTTGTACATACCAGTTAAAACATTCTGGTAAATCATCTGGTAAGACGAAAAAGTTTTGAGAGACTTCAATATTTATGGGGGCAAAATTAGCAGGTGCTACAGTAGGACAACATTCGCTGTTCCCTTGATCAATAGTAATAATATATCCAACAGCATCTGGCACTGCATCCCATAGGAAAGAGGTGCCGACATCATTGGTTCTACAATATCCATTGGTCACTGGCGGGAAATAACCATCGAAGCATTCGACAGGATAATCACAACAATACAGAGACGCGTCCCAAATCTCATTAATGTCTTCCCCACAATCGTTACCAATGGTCACCGATATCTCTTTGCAAGCTAAGTCAGGGGTGATTAGGATGCTCCCACTAATTGTAGCTTGTGCAATTGGATCTACATCTCCCTCATCTTGAGTAACTAAAGCACTACCAGCAACTAAATCTATACAATCTCCATCACTATAATCTCCCAAAAAATAATCAACGCAATCGCAATAGTTAATTTGGGGATCATTGCAATCAGAAGAACTTAAGCCTGCGACATTTCCTGTATTTACAACTTCTATTCCACCAATCGTAATAATCAGATAATCAGGAACTGAATTAGGCTCGAATTCCCAACACAAAGATTCTCCTTCCAGCAAACCATCCGCAAAAAGATAGGGACCTCCACCCTGTACGCCATTGATCTCAGCGCTTGCATCAAAACTTCCCACATTGCAGAACGAACCTCCGGTCAAATTTACACATTCAGAGGCTCTACAGCCTGTCAATACATCCGTAACAGTCACACAATATTCACCTGGATCTAAAACTTCTACTTCAGGATTAGTTCCCAAATTTTGATTCCAGAAATATTCATAATTCGCATCGAATGTAGCACTGAGTGTAACCGTTTCTACCATATTACAATCGATCTCTCCATCTACAGTTATTTCAAGGGTTGGAGATTCTGTACTAGTGATTGTAAAAGTTTTAACAATGGAACATCCTTCTTGATTGGTAACAGTAACACTGTAATTACCTGGTTCGCAGAGTTTGGGCTTGACCCATTCTCCGTTAAAAGGAAAATAACCTAAACTGGATTCCCAATTATAGGTATATCCCGTATTCATAGGTTCTTCCCCTACCGATAATGTAATACATTCATCTCCACAAAGCGTATATTCACAACTCTGCTCGATGATCCCAACAGTCTCTGACGCAGACTCGAATGGGAATGGTTGCAGGATATAACAGGTCACATCAAAAGCATCCGGTTCTTCTTCAATGGTAATACATTTTATCGTTTGACAAATTGAATTACAATCTGAAACAGTTACGCAATATTCTCCTGCGTTGGTTACAGTGGCTGTTTTATCATTTCCCAAACCATCACTCCATTCATAGCAATAGCCTTCTGTAGCAGTGATGGTCACTTCTGGTTGCTCACAACTGATGGGGCCATTACTGGTAAGTGTTACTACCGGAAGAGGGACGGTCGTGATATCAAACGTTTTTACTTGTTGACAACCATTAGCTGCTGTGATCGTGACGGTGTAAATTCCCGCTTCACATATTTTGTCAGAAAACCATTCGTTATTATTGCCAACTACAGGGCTCCATGAGTAAGTGTAATCCTCATTTCCGTTGACTGATAATATTACACACTCTCCTTCACAGATCGCGTAGGAGCAGTTGTTTGCCAAAACAGAATTATCATCAGGATCGAGAATACTACAATCTAGATCCGGAGCTTCCTGATCCGCTACTACATCTTCACATAATTCGACGGCACATCCTGTCACACAATCTGAAACGGTTACGCAATATTGACCATGAGCATTTACGGTTAAGGATGAATTGCTTGATCCATCACTCCACTGATAACAATAACCGGAAGAATTAGTATTGATGGTCACATTTGGATTGTCACAAGTCAGTGGCCCATCCTGACTTAGAGTTATGTTTGGAAGTGGGACAATAGAAATGTCGAAATCCCTGACCTGGGTACATCCTTGAGCATCCGTTATAGTTACAGAATAGATGTCAGAGGTACAGATCGATTGCGTGTACCAATTATTGGGTGCTGCATTGACGGGTGTGTTGGATGACCATACGTAGGTGTAATTTGCTGGATTAAAACCAGGCTCGGTAAGGCTTAATACCACACAATCCCCTGCACAAGTAGTAGATTGGCAAGAAGAAAGGATAGTTCCCTGAGAGGTCTTAATAGAGCAATCTAAAGTAGGGGGCGTTGTACAGGATGTTCCACAGTTTATAGTGACCGGATAAAAACTGGAGCAGATGAAGTTCCAGTTTGCATCAAAATATCTGATGTTGGGATAGATAACACCCTGCGCATTTTGGTAGGTATGTGTATAGACATTACTCCCATTAGTAGCTGAAGATACGGATGCGGACTGAGGCAAGCCATTACCCGGATATAATATCCAGTTTACACCGATTGATAAATCCATTTCATAAGTTACATTACAGCCATCAACCACTGGCTCGGATGCAAAGGGAACGATCTCACCGCAGGTGCCTTGAGCTGTAGTATAACTCAACATTAAAAAAGCAATGAGTAAATAAAAATTTAAGATTTTTTTCATAAATACTTTTTAAAATTTAAGATTGAAAATAATGTTTGCGGAATATATGAAGAAGGCATAGCCCCCTTCATACAATGGTGTTTTAATGTGGATCAAATAGAATATTCAACCCTAAACCATTTTGGTTTTAATGTTTTATAAGATTAAGATTAGATACTTGATCGGCACTTGTGATCTGAACGATATACATGCCAGCAGACAAAGTATTGATATTGATTTCTTCATCTGAGCCAGAGATAATTTTTTCAAAAACAAGTCTTCCTTTTGTAGAATAAATGGTAATTGTAGCAGATTGGTCGATGCCCAATATTTTGAAGTCATTGGTAACCGGATTCGGATAAATTGTTGGATTAAAGTCAGAAGTGGCTTCTTTTCTTAATTGAAGACCCGAGCCTGAGCCTGGACCTGAACCTGGGGGACAGTCAAAATTCTCTACTATACCATTGAGTTGAACCCAACCAACTGGTTCGTGTGGATTTGGGTAAAAATCATTTACATTATAACCAACTTGAAAAATATTTTGAGTCAGATCACCGTGACAGACTGCTTCGGCATAAGTAAAAGAACCGGTAAATCGATTAGCACCATTGATTATTGATCCAAAACTTGAAATAAGATGAACCATAATTCCTACTCCCGATTCATTCATGATATTGTTCTTTACAGTAGTTGGAGAACAATTGCCAGTGAATCTCAAAGCATATTGGAATTTTTCGATTTCATTACATTCGAGCCTACAATTTTGAGCTGCTAGTAACTCTATGCCTTTTATATTATTTTGATCAAAGAAGAATGGTATTGGGGGAGGACTCTCAAAAAGTTGATTAACTTTAGAAGTTAGATTATTGTCAAAGATTTCTACATTATCGGCCTTATCAACCAATATACCTGTGAAAAAGGAAGAAGCGTCTTCAGCATTACTGATGATTGTATTCTCATAAGCTTGATTTATACCTGTTGATTCTTTAAAATAGATACCTGTATTATCATCAAAAATCGATTCATGTGTAATCACATTATGGTGAATAAAACTGGAGATCAAATTGCCATTTCTAACGTAGATTGAGCTTCCACGACCATATTGATTAATCTGATTATCATATACATCTACTGTTCCTCGTTCACCTTCGATTACGATTCCATCAAGTACTTCATCTATATATTCTAAGCGATTAATTACATTGTTATTAATATCTACAGTATTATCATCCGTTGATCCGGTTATCGCTCTGGCATTGAAGGGATGCGTCCAATTTACTTTTGATATTTCAAAATAATTATGCTCAATTTTAGAGTCTACTGCAAAAGAGGATAATCCAAAATAATTATTGATAAAACTATTTCTGGAAATTTCATAAAACGCGTTCGGATCAGTCTCATTTTTGATTCGTAAACCAAATAAAGAATTTTCAAAAATGTTTCTGTTACCTAAGGTGAGTTCGGTATTTTCTACGCCTAATCCTACTTCTCTAAAACTTAAAAAATGATTTTCATCCCCGATAGTGACAGGATCTGAATTGACCAACGTAATTCCAAAGTTATCACCTGTTCCGTTAAAAAAGTCCGGAAAAAATCTTAAAATCCCTTCGAATTTATTTCGGTTGATTTGATACGTGGCACCTTGGACATTAGAAATGTTAATAGAAACGGAATTAGATCTAAAAGAGGAATCTTCAACTTTTATCGTTGTATTATTGTTAACATTCACTGCTCGAGATGCTCTTGACAACAGCGAATTATTGATGATTTCAAGCGTAGAACCAACTCTTACATTTATTCCATCCCAGGCAAAACCGCAAGAGGAAATATAGGTATCATCAATTATAAGTTTTTTCCCGGGAGCAATACCAATTCCTGAACCACCCGGAGTATGAGTTTCATTCTCAAAAAATAATTTACTTTGATAAAAATGATAATCGATATCTATCTCTAAATTACCGAAGATAATTAAGCTTTGAGGAGTAGAGGCGGAAATGGATGGATCAACTAAGTAGCCGCTTGATACTAAATCACTGACAGAAATAGTGGAACCTGTACTTCCTACACAATTAACTATGTTTACAGCAACCCAGACTCCTGTACCAGTCGGATCTAGCAATTCGTCTTCGAAACAACCAGCCCACTCGTAGTCTCCGTTCATACAAGGATTAGGTGTTTGAGCATTAACTTTTTGAAAATAAAAAATGGATATTAAAAGAAGATAAAAATGTGTTTTCATAATCTTATGTTTTTTAGTGATGAATAAGTTCACCCTTTAACAATCAAGTCGAAAAAACGTAACCGCATTTTTTGAAATATTTTTTGATAGGTTGGCTTTATTTTAAGAAAAAATGTAAATCCGATTTGGCTTAAGGCCAAGACTGACAATATTTATCGGATACAGACGTATGAATAAATGGAAGCGAATAAAAAGGTGTCCCAACTGTTTCTTTAATCGTTTTTATTGAGTAATTTAGGCTGATAATGAAGCTATTTAAAAAAGCTAAAAAATATAATGATGAGGAAATAATAAGCATCCTCAAATCGGGAGGTCCGCAAGAAAGTTCGGTGCTAGAATATCTTTACAAAATACATTTTGGTAGCATTAAGCAATTAGTCATTAAACAAGGCGGAAATACTTTTGAAGCAGAAGATGTTTTTCAGGAAACCTTAATTACTTTTTATGAACAGGTAAAAAATGGAAAATATATTCGCCATGCAAAAATCAAAACCTATCTTTATACGATCGCTAAAAATAATTGGATCAACAGAGCAAAAAGAAATAACCGGCAAGTTGGCCTCAATGTTGCGGCGCATGAGGGCAAGGATAATAATATTTCAGCCAATGAAATATTGTTCCAAAAAGAAATGATGGTTTTTGCGGAATCAATAATCAACGAATTGGGAGATAATTGTCAAAAAATACTAGAATTGTCTATTTATAAAAAAGTAGCGATGAAAGAAATTGCAGAAATAATGCAGTTTAATAATGCACAGGTAGCGAGGAACAAAAAATACAAATGTATAGAACAGTTGAAAAAAATAATTCTTAAATCAGCTGAATTTAGTCGTTTAGCCAAAGAGCTGAAAAATGAATGATCTTCCTTCACAAGATCGGAAATTAATTCGCAAATTTATGGAGCAAAGCCTTGATGAAAAGGAGCTTTCTTTGTTTCAACAAAAAATGCAAAAGGAAGATTTTGCACAGCAGGTAGCAGAAGAATCTGTGCGTTTATCATCCCGCTCTAAACTGCAAACTGAGCTAAAAAAAATTCATACAGAGGTTGTCAGTTCCCAACCCAGGAGACGAAGAAGAATGGCAATGGCTGCCGCTTTCGGGATTTTTATCTTATCTATAACATTGTATTATTTTTTCACAAAAGAAATTCCGTCAAACCATTCTGAGATTGCTTTCGCAAAATATTTTGAACCTTATCCAAACGTATTTGAGCAGAGAGGTACTCCAGGCTCCGAAGATCAAAAACTGCGCAGGGCCCTGGTCGCTTATGATAGACAGAACTATGCAGAAGCCAATTTATTGTTTGCGGCCTTACTCGAAAAAGAAGCACCGGAAAATTCTTATACCCCTTTTTATTACGCCATTTCATTGCTCGCTAAACAGCAAGCCGAAGAAGCCATTCCTCTACTGGAAGCTATTTTATCGAATGAAAGTGCTTTGTTGAAATCAGAAGCACAGTGGTATCTTGCGCTTGCTTACCTGCAAATAAATCAAAAAGAAACAGCCCGAAAGATTTTGTTGGATTTTCAATCCGAATCTAAGGGCTTTAAAAAAGAAGAAGCCAATCTCCTTTTAAAAGAAATTTAACCTCTTATTTTTTTATAAAAAATAAAGACAACAATTAGAGCAAAAGCAAAACCTATCCATTTCCAGGACGATCGGCTTGAATTCAAATCAATAGCTGTCATATCACCAGTGATTACAAAAGCGGACCAAAAATAAGGATCGGGCAGGGGACTTTGTTCAAGGTAAGATAATTTCGCCTGTCGTAAAGCCTTATCTTTGGGCATCCCCTCTTTGATGTTTTGGTAAAATAATTTGAAAAAATCAACACTTTGCTGATCGTTGATGGTCCATAAACTGGACAATACACTTTGGGCACCGGCATAGGTGAATCCTCTCGATAAACTGATCATTCCTTCGCCTTTTTTTAATTCTCCAATCCCCGTTTCGCAGGCGCTAAGAACCACCATGTCAGCCTTGGTTGAGGTATTGTATAATTCACGGGCGTAAAGTAAATTACTTTTTTCTTCACTAGTATCAAGCTGAGTGAAAGCGAGAAAGGAAAAGTCACCGCTATTATTATTCGCTTTACCATGAGTAGCTAAATGTACGATCTTATAAGAAGTATCGAATAATTGCATGAAACGTTCCTTACTCGCTTTTTCCGCAAGGAAAACAGTACTTGGAATAATCGAATTAATTACATTGGTTTCTTCCTGATTGTATTGAAGCTCGTATAACTGACTTCGGATATTAGTTGTCGTTCCGGAAAGAGGTTTAAAAGAAGGTGCAAAAGCAATTAGATTCTTATCATTGTCTTTAGGCTTGTTTTTAGTTGCCTCTGTTCTAAAATTTGCGGAAAAGTTATAAGCTATTTGATAATCCCGAATTAGATAATGATGCGTTTTGAAGTCATTATTTCTTTGTTGGGGCCGGTTGACCAGTAAAGCATCAAATGGCAGAAGGTAGAGGGAGGCATCGGGGATGATGATTAATCGTTTAGTCAAAAATGGTTTGACGGGGGCAATTAATTTTTGGTACAATTGAAAAGCGCTCTCCGTGTAGATATTGGCGTTTTTTTGATAGAGTTCATCCGAATATTCTTTGTTCGTCCAGTGACCGTAAATGCTTTGGCGGAATTGCTTGATCCAATCATCCAGAGGGAAATCCTTTTTTATCTCTTTTACCGAAAAACTTGTTTGACCAAGTACAAAAATATAAATGCTGCTATCACCAACGAAATATTCGATTATACTTTCATCTTTATCCAAAGTCGACTGGATTATTGAAATATCCACATCTTTTGAAGAGTGCTTTAACCGGTAATATTCTGGATGTCGGTTTTTAATGGTTTCTGTTAAACTTTCTTTTTCCAGGTTAAATTGTAAAATTTTTAATTCCAGATCGCTTATTAGACTGTCTTTGAGGGGATTACTGGAAAACTTTTCTTTAAAACGCTTTGTCTCGAAATCAGTGATGCTTTTTTGAATTTTATTTTCCTTTTTAATAATAGAGTCCGGGACATTATAAAAACTGGCAACTTGGAGCGTTTTAAAATTTTGATAGAGTAAACGACTTTTACTTTTTTCTGCGATGATGAATGCTTCTTCCCATTTTTGCCGATCACGAGTTTGAAAACGATGACTGATTGCTTTTTCAAAAACGGGAAATGCTCGTTCTATTTTTAAAAACTTATCAGCCTTTGTATTGGTTTTTTCTTCAATGTTATCCCATAATAACATTAGACGATCTAATGATTGTAAAATAGAATCTCTGTAGCTTGTTTGATTTTCTAGTGTGGATAAGGTTTCGTAATAGATGACCCGTTGTTCAAAATAGGAAAATAAGTAGTTCAATTCATTAATGGCTTCAAAGTTTTTTGATTCAGCCTCGTCGTAATTTAGAATATCCCTTGCTTTTTCTAAGGATTGCCAGGCCTTATCATATTCTTTATTCAACAGGTATAGTCTACTGAGCCAAATGTAATCATTACCGATTCGCGGATGCTTAAAATTATATTGTTGAACCCGGGTTTTACTAGCTTTTTCGGCATATTGTATAGCTAGTTCATATTGTCCCATTTTTTCATAAATTCGTCCAATATCAACATTGAGCTTCGCATAGTAAGGATGTTGTTTGCCGTTTGTTTTCAAGAGTACTTCTTCTGCTTTAAAGATATATTGTATAGCTTTTTCATAATCCTTTTGATGCCGATAGTTGATCGCTGCATTACTATAAATAGTCACCAAATAAGGATGCGTTTCACCAAAATGCTCAAGGGTTAATTCGATTGCTTTTCTATTATATTGATGGGCCTTTTCATATTCCTTAGCGCTCGTATACAAAATTGCTGTGTTGTGAAAAGTAGTAGCTAATTTTATGTTATCCTCACCGTATATTTTTTTTTCCAGTTTTAGGCTTGTTAGTATAAGCTCTAAAGCCATCTCCACATCTCCTTTTAAACTATTGAGAATACTGAGATTGCTGTAAGCTGTGCTTTGATTCTGTAGATGTTCTCTTGAGGTAGTATCTAACTTTAGTTCAAGCTTTTGTTTGAAAATATCGATGGCGGCATTATAATCTTCTATTAAGCCATAATAGTGGCCAAGCGTAGTGTAAACATTAGCCAGGGGCCATTGGTGGTTTAAAGAGTCCTTGTGAAGTAATGAACGTGCTTGCTGCGCATAATAAAAACAAGAATCAGATTGAGAAAGACGGGCGAGTGCATTTGCGGTCCAGGTAAATGCAATTGCTGCTTTTTCATTAGGACATTCTTTATCTTTTACACAGGCCCATGCAGCTTGCTTACTGTGATTAATAGCTTCTTGATATTTCCCGACTTTAAATAAAGCTTTAGTGCTGTCTATAGAAATATCAATGCTCGGTTTTTTTTGTGCAGCAATGGAAGTTTGAAAAAGAAATACGATTATTATTGGTAAAATTCGAAGGGAGAAATTCATAGTTTTAATATTTTGTCAGTGTAGTTTAAAATGCCTATTTATTTATTCCGGAACTATGGAAAATATAACTGATAAATTGCTAGAAAAAATATATGAGGTTAGCAGAATAAATAATTATAATCAAGATAAGATGCCTACTGATTTATTAGTAACCACTTTAAAATTGATATAATACTCTTTTTACGGGATAGTCTTAAAAATAATTACTTTTATGAATATTATTAAAATAATACTGATTTAAAACGAAAAATATGAATCAATATTTGCAGGCAACTTATTTTTTTGATTATGAAAACGATAAGATTCAAAATCTGATTCAAGAGCTGAAAGATAGTAAATATTCAGATCGTGAAAAAGCGGTGGCCTGCTATCTGAAAATTCGGGATGGCTGGCGTTATAATGCTTATAATATTTATCTAAATAAAGATAAATGGCGGGCAAGTGATATTGCCGAACGCAAGGAAGCGCATTGTATTGATAAATCGGTTTTGTTGATTGCCTGTCTGAGAGGCTTGGGAATTCCTGCCCGGATTCAGCTGGCCAAGGTTAAAAACCATATTGCGGTGGAAACGCTCGTAGAAAAACTGGGTACAAATGAGCTTTCTCCACACGGGATGGTCAATATCTTTCTCGATGGAAAATGGCTAAAAGCATCTCCGGCTTTCAATGCTGCACTCTGTGAACGTTGTAATGTAGCACCTTTGGATTTTGATGGCGTACAAGACTCGATTTTTCAGGAATACAATCGGGATGGGCAGGAGTTTATGGAATACCTCGAAGATTATGGCCATTTTGCGGATGTGCCTTATGAATTTATTCTCAATAATTTTAAAGCACACTATCCGGAATTCAGTAGGTATTTGGAATCACATAATAGCTGGAATGGAGGTGATCTTGCTTCCTAGATTTTTTAAAACCTGTGCAGATTTAATTTCTGTTAACTTCTGGACGCAGAGATTCATCAGATTTTGTGCTCGCGGTTTATATTTATTTGATGAGCGCCTTCAAAGCTTATTTTTCCATAGCCTTTTCGACTTCCGACCAGGTACTCCAGACTTTATCAAACCCTTTTTTGAAAGCTGCTCCTCCGGCTCCCTGTTCAATTTGTTTGAAAAGGTCATGCATTTCGCCTCTCAGGTTTGCATGTGGATCGCAAAGAGGGATCATGGCTCTCCAGGCCTGAATATGTCTCTTAAATGCTGCAGCGAATTCCCTGGGACAGTTCGATAAATCCACGGCATCTATTGTTGCAACATATTCCTCGATCGTTTTAGTCAGGGATTGCTTTTCACAGGCTCTGTTCCTGATTTTACCCGCCTGAGCATCAATGGATATCATATGATCAATGCAGGATTTTTCTGACTCGGAGACAGCTGGTGTTTTAACCGGACTTTGGTAATTGAAAAGGAATAAAAACAAAGCGAAAAACCAGGGTATATTTGTTGCTAGGAACATGATCTGAGTTTTGAAAATTTTACGAAACAAGCAAAACCAATCAATCCGCTTTTTCAAAGGTACAAAATTCTGCTCGGCGCTCTATTTGGATCGTACAAAACTCCAGATGCTGCTTTTCAAGTAGAGCAATGATACTTTGCTTGATATTGGGGTATTCTGCTGCTTCGATAAAATCTTTTACCCGGACATGTACAGAAAAGACCAGCTTTTCACCATCCAGTGACCATACATTTAAATTGTGCAGAGAGTCCACACCTTTAATTTTTAAAATATTAGACTCGATTTGATCCAGGTTGATGTTTTTCGGAACACCTTGCAATAAAATATGTAACACTTTTACCAGCCTTTTTATAATGTTATATAAAATAAAAAATGCAATGGCCAAAGAAAGTACCGAATCGAGCCAGGGAATGTAATAAAAATACATTATTACGGCACCGATTAAAACTGCAAGCCAGCCGAGAACATCTTCCAAAAGATGCCAGGAGATTGTTTCTTCATTTAATGAACTGCCTTTACTAACTTTCCAGGCTGCATAGCCATTAACAATGACACCTAAGATAGCCAGGAGGATCATTCCCTGTGCATTGACATCTTGCGGGGCAAATAATCGCTTTGTCGCTTCGATAATTACAAAGACAGAACCCAAAATGAGGACAAGGCAATTGATCAATGCTCCCAGCAAGCTCATGCGCTGATAACCAAAAGAATATTTGCCATCGGCCTTTTGCCTGGATTTTTTGTCAAGATACCAGGCGCTGCCAATAGAGAGGCTATCCCCTAGGTCATGCACTGCATCGGAAATAATCGCTACACTATTAACATAAAACCCTCCAATGATTTCCACTAATGCAAAGCCTAAATTGAGGAAAAAGGCAAGTTTTAAATTGGACCCCGAATGGTGATGATGATGATCGGACATGTGTAATTATCTTTTTACAAAGATAAGGGGAGTCTTCTGCAACTCAATTGCAATTTGCACAGATACCTTTTAGTACAAGATTAGCCTGTCTCATTTTAAAATTTTTGGGAAGATTAATATTTGCAATTTTTATTTCGGGAAGACAATATATGGCCCGGCACTGATCGCAGCTAAAATGGTAATGTTGATCAGCTACGGAGCATTCACAGGTTTCGACACAAAGAGCGTATTTAATGGTTCCCGAGCCATCATCTATTTTATGGGCCAGTCCATTTTTCTCAAAAGTTTTAATAGTGCGAAACAATGTACTGCGATCCGATAATTCGAAATGATTTTCCAGATCAAGCAGAGAAGTTGCTTTTTGGAGCTTAGTTAGATATTGCAAAACGAGTATTCGCATTGCAGTGGGACGAATATTTCTGGCTTTTAACTGTTTTTCTTCGTATTCGTTCATCTTTTATTTTTTATAAAATCGCTAAGCCTGCTCATGGCTTCTTCTAAACCTGTTTTAGAAATAGCAGTATAGACCAGTCGATAATGCCCTCTGTTTTGATGACCAAAGCCATTCGCTGGTGTAATAAGTAGTTTAGCTTTCTGGTAAATTTCCAGCCATAAATCCGTTTCTGCTTGTACAGAGTCATCTTTTAAAAAAGCAGATAAATCAATCCAGACAAAAAGGCTTCCACGGGAAGGAACATAGGGAACATTAGCTGCCCGGAGATATTTGACAACAAGTACATAGGACTCCGTCAGAGCTGCCTGGTTTTTCCGAATATAATCCGCCATAAAATCATGATCGCTTAAAACTTCCTGAAAGGTCCACTGTGTATAATTGGAAACCATGTGCGGAGCGTTTAAATTATTATAGGCCTTGATAAATGATTCATTCAGTGAATGCACTAGGCCAAGCCGAAAACCGGATGATCCGAGATCTTTGGAAAGTGAATACCATAAATGGAGATAGTCGCTTTGTCGATCCTGCATTATTTGTGCAAAAGAAACGAAATCAACCTCAGTCTGATAATCAGCCCGGAGCTCAGGATGATTCGTGTCAATTAAGGACAGGCCGTAAATCTCATTGACGATGAGGTGTACTTCCTGTTCAATACACCAATCTGAAATTTCTATTAATTGTTCAAAACTATAAATGTATCCGGTCGGGTTATCCGGACTGGTCAGGATCAGCATCCGAAACTTTTTGCCCTGGCTTTCGATATTGGTGAGGGTTTCATCCAGGTGTTTGCTATTTAAGGTCGGACGATCATTGGTTGTGTTTTGAATAACCAGATCGAAACGTTCTACGGCAGCTTTGTTGCCAATGTCCTGGGTATAAACGGGATAGCTGGGAGCGGGGAATACTGCTACATCACCGGCATCCGCCAGAATCCAGGAAGTCAGTTCAATAACCGGAGTGGCTCCGGCAGAACAGGCCAGATGATCAGGGCTGATTGGGCAATGGCAGAGAAATTTACTCAGAAATCCGGCAAGCGCTTCTCGAAAGGACGCTGCGCCCAGTGCGGAGGTATAATTGGAAACCCAGTTCGGGATACCGTTTTCCAGAGCTACGGTTTCGATCTTTTCCCTAAGTAGCGGCCAGCTAAGATTGTTTTCCGCCATATTTAAAATAAGTGCACCTTCCGGATTTTTAGTCGGGTGGTACAGATTCTCGATGGCTTCTGCATAAACTTCCAGATCGACTCTCATTGCGCTCCGGGAAGCGATTTGTCCGCGTTGAGAAAGGCTAAGAGGCTTTGTCATATATGTTTAGGTATGAGGTATCGGGTTTGAGAAATCAAATATTTTATTTGTCGGTACAAATATAATAGTTTTACAAACCTCAAACCTCAAACCTCAAACCTCAAACCTCAAACCTCAAACCTCAAACCTCAAACCTCAAACCATCAATCCCTCTTCAAAGTGATCCGCCATTTGAGATGTGCATTATCATTGCTTGGATCGTATCGATCAGGCGGGTAGAAAAAATGCGTTTCATTGCCATAGGTGGACCATACTTGTTTATTTTTTTTATTGGTATCAACCGTCCAGACGATATCGCATTCAAAAGGACTATCGCAAAGCACCTTGGACATCATCACCCGGCTACTCGCTTCATCTGTATAGAGCAAGCTATTCAGGAAAATCTGCTCACCCAGAAAGTTAGTATAATCCATTGTAAATTCTTTGAGTGTTTCAGCTGGAGGGCTGGGCTCGAAAATATCCATTTTTCCCGCATCTTCAATATCTTCAAAAATCTCTACGCTTCCATCCTGATGGATCAACATTCGTTCGGATCTTTCGATGGTCCATTCTCCATCCAGCTTATCCGGGTATTTAAACTTATCGTCTTTGCAAGCAACAAAGAAGATGACAGATAAGAATAACAGAATATATTTATTTAGCATATGTTAAAAATTGAGTATTTGGAAATTTTATATTTTAATAGTTATTTTCAGCTCCCAGGATATATTCCAGCCCTATTGCCAGACGAAAACCTTCGAAATCATCGGTTTTTACTCCCAGATCATTTTGTACGAATTGAATCGGATCAGTTCCGTAGATGATATAGTCAGAGGGAAAATCCGTAGGAGGGAAATTATTTGAATCATAATCACTCAAAGATACCAATCCTTTAGCCGGTGGAAAGTTTTTCAAAGCCCAGGAAGGCTTGAGGTATAAGAGAAAACTTTTAACTCGGACCCCGACCTGAAACCCTACATCAAAGGAAGCGACGGTTCCGGTATATAAACCATTGATTTTGTATTCTGAGGACAAACTTTTGGAACCATCCTGATAAACGGTATAATGTTTTAAGCGTATCCTTCGAAAGTTGGCATCAACATAGGATTCGAGATAAATAAGGTTTTTGATATGTATACCATTGGTGAAGGTCCATTGTAGATCACGCACCCTAAAATTTAACTCATTTTCCACTCCGCCATCCCAAATTACCGGATCGTGAATGTACTTTTTTCTTCCGTATAAAAACGAACTGCTAGCCGTATAGCCTATTTTCCCCGTAGAAATGATTCTGAAACCCAGGCCAAAATTCAGGTGCGAAAATTCTTTTCCGGAAAACTCTTGATATGGCCTTTCTAATCTATTGCCCCAAAATGTATTAAAACTATTGACAAAACCATTCATTCCTGCAGCATCAAATTGATTTATGCTGTACTCAGAAATGATAGAGATTCCGGGAGAAAAGTGAACCTGAGCAACACAAAAAACTGGAAACAGAAAAAAGAATAATAGATATTTTTTCATTTTAATTATTAGGTTTTGTATAAATAGTTTTGATCTTCGGTTTTCCATGTTTTTCCGTGTATTGATTAACTGTTTCCCGGCTTTTTTGCCGAATGTATCCCCTTACCTCAGGAGATAATTCTTTATTTAATTCCAGGAAGTATTTACTATCGAGTTTCATCATCATTTCGAAAACCAGTTCCTTTTTAAAAAGAAAAATCTGATCGACTGTACTTGCCATTTTTTGATAAGCTTCCTGATCGGTTTGACCATTTTGTTTAGCCGTATTGAATTGATTGATGGCATAGCGGTTAAGACAGGCAATATCATTATAACAGCCAAAATTATTTTTATTTGTTTGGGCTTTGGAAGCCTGACTAGCAGAACTGTTGGCAGGTTTAGAGCTATACTTGGCTTGCAAATCAGCAATTTCGGATTTTGTGATTTCACGAACCGGATAAAACCGATCTAGGTTTAAATTTTGAGCATTTTCCAAAAAGAGTATTTCATCTTTTATATAGACCACGGCGTGTTCTCCAAGCAGGTAAATTTTTAGATTCTCGTCGGTATAAATTTGCCCTTTTCTAAGAAGGAACAGCCCCTTTTCATTTGCTTTTTCATTACCTTCTGTAATGATCCAGTAAGTATGATTTAAGGTTGCGGGTAATTTTTCCAAAGCAATGTTTTCAGCTTTTCTATTATTATTCCATTGATAGGCATAAGACTGAGCTGTTTTTTCAGTATAAATAATTCCTGTTTTATCTGTGAAACCATAGCTTTTGTAATCGTTACTAAATAGAATGGAATCGTTGATAAAAATAAAATAATGGCCTCCCCTGGATTTGAATAAATGGTCTTTTTCCGAAAGCTGATGTGCCTTGGCCTCACGTCTGAATTCGTCTTCTACCAAATAATAATCGATCAGCTCGATCATTTGGTTTTTTTCGGGGTAGTGCATGAAAGCGCTTTTGGTATTTAAGCCGCCATAGAATGTCACTTTGGAAGAGATGTTCCGAAGATTGGCATCCTCTACTTTTACGGTTTTTTTACTGGGGTATCGCGTATAATAGACTTGTTCGGAAGATGGTTTTAAGCTTAAAGCATCAATTTCAGAAACTTTAGTTTCCAGTACTTCACCGCCACTTACATAGCCGTCAGTATAGGTGATTTTTCTTTTGTACAAAGTTATAAGGTCTCCTTTGGGCTTCTGGTATATAGCCAGACTGATCCAGTTTCCTCTTTCGTCATATTCATAGCGGGACTCGTGCATGATGGGCATTCCCCAGGAATGTATTCCTTCCCGAAGTATATGGCCCCGGCTATTTACGTACTTATAATCTATTTCTTTACTTTCTTTATCACCGTCAAGAATCACTTTTTCTATTCTTACCTTTGTACAATCCTCTCCATCAATACTAAAAGATTCGGAACTGTAAATTTCAGATTTTGTCTTGTCTACCTGACCTTTTTCATTATACTCTACTTTTAAAGTATTCATCAATAAGCTTTTATCCGAATTGAAATCATAAGTATGCGCAAGCTCAGATACTAACTGATTATCACCATTATACCTATTGTAGCCAACTAATCTATCATGTTTGTCGTATTTCCAAACCAGTTTTTCACTGGTAGATTGATATTTTCTTTTAAAAGCAAGCGTAATTTGTTTATCCTTATACTCGTATAGCTGTTCTTCATCGAGTATACTATTACCTTTATCTTCAGTATAGGTTTTTACGCTTTCTATTTTTCCATCTTTGTTGTAAAAATATTTGCTGAAGCCTTTGCTCCAATCCGTATCCATTTTTTGATAGACTAGCTGGTTGTTTTCAAATACCTTGGAATATTTCATCGTGATTTCTATGGTTCCCATTTTATTATAGGAGAAAAACTGGAGTTCCTTAATCGTCCCTTGTATGTCTTCTGGCTGGCCGTCGAAGCGCCGGTCACTTTCGACTTTAAAAGCTTGAGCCAGTAGGCAAGTCACAGTTATGAGCATCAAACTGAAGGATGCTATAAATTTTTTCATATTAGATAAATTTTCCATAATATTGAACAAGCCAATCACCGATGCCAGGCAAAGACAGGATTAAAGTGCAAGTGCACCTGATAGGAGGAAGTTTTGGTTTTCTAGAGCCTTGACAGAAAAAGGATCATGGAATTATAAAATGTATATTCAAAACTAAGACCTTAGGCTCCCTTGATCAATACTACTTTGGTAGTATTTATTTGTACCTAAATAAATCAGAGCTTTGATACGATAATGAAATCTATTTATTCTGAAATGTTGTATTTGGGAAAATCTGCGAGGATTAAGCTGCTGCTTTTTTTCTGTTTTATGCAGACAGGGATTTGTTATGCTCAGGAATTCGGCTTTCAGAGACTTTCTACAGAACAGGGACTTTCGCAAAACAGCGCAAACAAAATTGCCATTGATCACCGGGGTTATATGTGGATTGGAACTGAAGATGGACTCAATCGATTTGATGGTAATACGGTAGCACAGTATCGATATCAAAATGAGCAGAGACGGATACACAATTTAGCAGTTTATGATATTCTTGCGGGAGAAAGGGATGAACTTTATATTCTTGGCAATTATGCGATTGAAAAGCTTTCGCTGGCTTACGATACCAGTATGCTCCTCACAAAACTACCCACTAATCATCCATTTGATAAGATGATTATGGATGCAAGAGGGGAAATACAAATTTCGAGTACTTGGTATCAGCCTTATTTTACGAATCCTCAGCATATAATTATCGCCCAGTCTCCCAGGGGTTTTCAATTAGCTTTTGATAAAAAAGCGGATTTGTTATATACGATGTCCAGTGATAGCAATCAAATTTTAGTGGGGACTCTAAATGGTGCTGTGGAATATCGAATAAAAAACCAGGAAGGAATTAGGCTGACGAATATTTTTCAGTGCCTTCCTTCAAAAAAAATCCTCGCCGCTTTTATAAATGGAAAAAAAAGGAACCTTGCTATTGCGCAAATTAGTAAAAAAGGTATCCGGCAGATTAAAACAGTAGAATTGGCTGAGCCCTTATTTGATGTTGTATATCAAAAATCTAAAGAAAGATATTGTGGTGTTACGATGAAAGGAGATGTATTACTCTGGGATCGGGATTTGAAGTTTATAAAAAAAATAAATGCCTATAATCGGGAAACGAAACATGCCAGCACATTATATCTTCACGACTTAATTGTACATCAGGATAATATCTGGTTGGCGGTTGACCCGCAAGGTGTTCTCTACCGCCCCTTAGGTGATAATCAGTTTTCTACTATTGAAATTCCTCAACAACCACCGCCAGTTATCAAAAATCTGTTTACGGATTCAAAGGGGAATTTATATGCATATGTTCTAAAACAAGGCCTACAGGTTTTTGATACAAATGGAAAAAATATCAGTTCGAAAATTGGTTTACCTGAGGTTCTGAAATCTAAAAAAATCTTTGCGGGTTTTAATGGACTCCGCAAAATAGCGCCAGATCAATTTATTATTAGCGGAAATAATGTTTTCGGTAAATTCGATGCTAAACGAATGTTATGGGAGGATTACTATCTCTATTTAAAAAAACAAATTCCCGATAATTTGTTTTCTGATCAGTATTTGTTTTTTGAGCCATTAGAAGAAGGGAAGGCTCTGGTAGCAAGTGGTTCTTGTGTTTATGAATTTGATCTTGATAAAAAAACAGTTATTAAAAAACATTGCTTCTTAGCTCCTGTTACCCAACTCTATCGGGAAAAAGAAAATTACTGGATTGGAACGACCCGGGGCTTATACCAGTGCAGGGATAAAAAATGCTTAACAGATCGGCGATTTGATCACCTTATCATCAAATCTATTCAAAGAGATTCCTTGCACGGATTATTGGTTGCCACATCCATTGGTTTATATATTTTGAATGATAGTCTTAAAATAATAAACCAGCAGCAGGGTTTAAAAAACAGCTACATTTATGGCGTACTAAGCGACGCAGAACACAACCTCTGGGTTTCTACCAATAATGGCCTTAGCCGAATTAATGCCCGGGATTTTTCGATCCAAAATTTTAGTAAAGCAGATGGTCTGGCCTCTACCGAGTTTAATTCCTATGGCTTTTGGAAAGCGCCCGACGAACGATTGTACTTTAGCGGAATGGGAGGCATCACTATTGTCGACCCTTCCGTGAGTAAACCTTTGGTAGATTCGATTCCGCTGATAATATCCGCCTTGAGTATTAATGATCGTATACCGGAGAACCTGCCCCATGGTTCCGAGGAAAGGGAATTCAGTTCTGATGAAAATACGCTGACCTTTTATTTCCGCGATTTATTACTTCCCCGCTACGGTGGTATTTCGTATAGTTATCGCTTAAAAAATTTTGATGAACATTGGGTGCAAACGGATCAAAATGCGGTTCGTTATCCGCAGTTGCCACCGGGAGATTACAGCTTTCAGCTAAAACTCGCTGAGGGTTTACCCGGTATTTTACAGGAATACCACTTTACGGTTGCCTTGCCATTTTATAAACAACAATGGTTTATTGGTTTATGTACTTTGCTTTTGTTAGTACTGATTTATTTAGTAGGGCTATTTTATCAAAAAAAATCACTGGCCAGGCAAAAAGCATTAGCGCGAAAAAATGCAGTACTGGAGGAAGAACGGCAGCGTATTGCCAGAGAGTTACATGACAATATGGGGGCACATACGACTGCTCTGATTTCCAATATCCAGAGTTTACAAAGAAAAGTGGCAAATGCGGAACAGCAAAAACGGCTTTCCAGAATGCAGGAAGATGCCCGAAATATCATGTCTGGTCTGAGGGATACCATATCTATTTTGAATAATAAAAAAATGTACCTCACAGACTTGATTGATCAGATTAAAATGTATGCTTTGCGTTTGATGGGGGAGGATAGCGGCTATACATTATTGGTCAATGAACATCTTTCTGAAGATCATCTTCTGGATGCGCCAATGGTGGTACATCTCAAGGCAATCTTACAGGAGATCATCCACAATGCCATCAAACATGCGGAAGGAGATTGTATCACTTTTAATATTAAAGCAGAACAAGCCATTAATTTTGAGCTTGGGGATAATGGAAAAGGTTTTGATGAAAATAACATTAGCAAAGGTAATGGACTGGAAAATATTCAATGGCGAATGGAGCAAATAGGAGCGGAGCTGGATTTTCAATCGAATGAAAAGGGGACGATTTACAGGTTTGTGATCAAAGGCAGGCAGTGACCTTATTGCTTCTTTGGCATCCAGACAAAAAATGAATTAAAAGAATAAAAAATGAATATCAAACTAGCAATCGTCGATGACAAACAGGTCAACCGGAGAACTGTATTGGAAAAGCTGTACGACTATCCGGAAATTGAGGTGATCATGGAAGCCCGGGATGGCAAGGATTTTTTAGAACAGTGTAAAACTGCGGAAGTCTTACCGGATATTGCTTTAATGGATCTGGAAATGCCGGAACTGGATGGTATTTCGACGATTGCTCATGCGAGTGTAAGCTATCCGGATATCCGTTTTATAGTCCTGACTATCTTTGAGGATAATGATAAAATTTTTGAAGCGATCAAAGCCGGAGCAAATGGCTATCTGCTTAAAGAAGATACCCAGGTCAATCTGCTTGAAGCGATCAAAAATGTATATGAATTCAACGGAATTCCAATGAGTCCGGCCATTGCCCGCAAAGCGATGAATATGCTCATCGGTAAAGAGCAACGTCAGCAACGTCGTACGAGTATCAGCGAGGCTACGGATTTGAGTAAGCGCGAAATCGAAATCCTCAAACTGCTTGTTAATGGTCAAAAGTATAAGCAAATTGCCGAAACGCTCTTTATCTCTCCCCTGACGGTAAAAAAGCACGTTTCGAATATTTATGAAAAACTGCATGTAAATAATCGCGCGCAGGTCATTCAATTAGTACATCGACAGCGCTGGCTGTGAGACCGTTGAAACTAATTAGAGTGCAGCTATTTTGAACTAGTCGTTTTCATGGATTATTTTTTCGAAAATTAATTCTGTTCCCTTTACATCTCTGGGTTTGGCATAGGAGGGGAGAAAACCGACAAAGCGCCAGCCTTCCTGGCCTTTTTCATTAATGATGCGCAAATAATCTTCCTCTGCTCTACCGGTCCAGATGCTATAAGAGATGCTTACTGCTTCGTAGATATATTTCATGATAATTGGTTTTAAAATAAATAGCAGATTCCCTATTTAACAATTATAAAAGGAACACTCGCTTTGAGCAGCTCACCTACTCGGAGCTTAAAGAAATACATACCATTCTTCAAATCTGATACATCAAAATGCTCGGATGTGGTCAATTGTGGTCTATGGTACTGTTTTACAATCTGTCCCAATTGATTGGTAATTACAATTGTTGCATTTTCCGAAAGCCCGGTTGACGTTTGAAGATTAATTTCATCAGCCTTGACAAGCGTAGGATAGATTCGGATATCCGGCTTATTAAAAGGTTCATCTAATGCTACGATTATTTCTACGGTAGCATTTGTTATTTCCGTACAACCCAGTGCATCCGTAACGGTGACGCTATAGGTTCCGGGGTTAAGGTTGCTAATGGTATCAGTGGTACTCGATGCGGCATCAGACCATTCGTAGGTATAAGGCGCTACCCCGCCTGTTGCTTCCACCCAGGCCATGCCCTGTGCAAGTCCATCCAGAGAAGCAGTTGCATCTCCACTCAGGATTAGTTCATCCGGAGCAGTGATCAATACAGAGTCCGTCAGACTAAAGCCCAATGAATTGGTAATGGTATAAATGTATAAATCCGGGCTCAGGTTCTCCAGGCTAAACCCTTCGAAGCCAGGATTTGACCAGTCAATGGTGTAAGGGGTGCAAACCGGGGCATTGGTATTTACCTGAATAAAACCGGATGGTTCATCAAAACAGGGACCGGCATTTTCGGATTCAACTTCGACCAAAATCTCCAGCGTATCAGTGCCTAAGGAATTTTTGAGCCAGGAAATCTGATGATTGGATTCTCCAAACAGGAGTAAATCATCATCTCCGTCTTCTTCGATATCATAGCCTTGTAAAAAGCTGAAAATATTTAGTTCATCAATTAGAATCGGTATTGCAAATTCACCTTCACCTAAGTTGCGATACCACAAGAATTTTTGATTGCTCCCCCGATCATTGATCACCAGGTCTTCCAGGCCATCATAATCAATATCTGCCCAGGTTTGAGCCAGATTCGTAGAAAAGGATAGACCTGAATAAGTCGGTAAGCTATTCAAATTGGAAGTGCTAAATTGATTATCTCCGGGGTTTTCGTACCAGACTACTTTAAAATCCGAAAAACGAGCGATAAATATGTCCAGATCACCATCTCCATCCGCATCTTTTAAATTATAACTGTAATATCCAAGACTGGAATTATCATCGAGGGATTGTTGTTCCTCAAAAGCTCCATTTCCCTGATTGATATACCAGCTTATGACTCCCTGTCCATGATTTTGGACAATATCTAAGTCTCCATCTCCTTCTAAATCTCCGATTTCAACATCCCCTGACCAGAATAGATTATGATTAAAAATATAAGGATTACCAAAAGTAGCATTCCCCATATTGGGATAGTAAAAAAGCGCCTCGGAAGAATCATTGGTTCTGACCAGAATATCCGGCAAATCATCAGCATTAAAATCTGCAATTTCCAGCTCGAAGATATTATCCGCGTAAAGCACAGTAAAAGCTCCGAAATTACCGTTTCCATCGTTTAAAGCATATTTGACCTCTCCTTCTGGGTAATGCTGATATAATAGCAAATCTGCATCCCCGTCCAGATCCAAATCTGCTACCTTGAGATGCTGTAAATCTCCTTCCCCGACTGCCATCCATGAAACGGGCTTTTCAAAATTTCCTCCACATCTACCCAGGGCGACAAAGATATCTTCTGAGTTATCGGAAATGAAAATAATATCTTTGATGCCATCACTATCAATGTCAACATAATGCCCATTTTGAGGAATCCTGTATTTCGGAAAAATAAAATCACCGGAGGTAAAATTTCCTGTACCAGTATTTCGAATAAGCTTAATCAAGCTGTTACTTTGGCTAATAGCCATAATGCTGTTTACCCCTTCGTTGAAAAAATCGCCCGCGACCAGTGCATTATTACTATTGAAATCATCCAGAATTTCTACCGGCTCTTCAAAATTCCCCGAAGCATCTTGCTTCATCCGATATACTGATTGAAGATTAAAAGAGACCACTACAACATCCTTATCACCATCATTATCAAGATTAGTTCCTACAATATCCGTTGGAGCCCAAAGCTCATTGGTTAAACTTTGGGAAGAGAATGTTCCCGTTCCGTCGTTTTTATATAGCCTGACAATGGTATTCAGGTCCGTCAATAGAAAATCCATGTCATTGTCTCCTTCGATATCGACCACATGTAAAGAACGGGAATCTCCGCCAATCGATTCATAAGAAGAAAAGTTGCCATCACCCGTATTTCTGTATAATCGGGTACCTGCAAGGGTAGAAGTAGAAATAATATCAATATCCTCATCTCCATCAACATCTGTCGGAGTGATTTGATAAATATTTGAAAGAGTCGTGGAGATATTTACAGCATTTTCATAGTTACCATCGCCTGAATATTCATGCCAGAATACGGAACCCAATCCATTATTACAGGCTACTACGTCAAGATCACCATCCCCATCGATATCTGCAAAATGTGCAGAGCGACTACTTATTTCATCGCCTGCAATGACATGGATAGTGTTGAACGTTTCCGCTATATTTTCCAACCAGATAATTCCTTCCACCGTAGAGCAAAGTATGATATCTGTATCTCCATCATTATCTCTATCAAAAAGATTAAAGGATGAAATAGCATTTGTGATAAATATAGGTTCACTAAATTCACCGCCACCTAAATTTTGTAACCAGTTCAACTCCTGATCAGAAGTGCGTACGACGATGTCCAATAGCCCATCATTATTGATATCTGCCGCTTTGGTTTTGACGGGATGACGCAGGCCCTTGGAGATTATATTTTCCGATAAATCCTGAGCAGTGATGGAAATAGAATAGATAAAGATTGATAATGTGAGCAGTGTAGTAATTCTGATCATAGTTTTAGATTTTGGGCGAAAATAGTGAGAAAATTAAAATATTTTGAAATCCTCTTTTTAGGTTTTGCTAAAAATGGATTTTATGCTGCATCTGAATATTATTGTTTTAAATAATAAGTAGACAGTTAGTACAATGATTTAACAAAGAACGTACTGATTCCTGCGTCCGGATACGGTTAGATCAAGTTTTAAATATTGAATTCAAGTCTGGGGCCAGCGGTCATAGATGCTTTGCGCAATAAGGGCAGTATCTGACTCGTCATTAAATTGTTATAAGAAGGGCAATTTTTAAGCCTTTTGGGACGATTTTTAACTTATCTAATAAAAAAATATTTGTTTTTATGTCGAATATTTTGAACATTTTAATTAACTAAAACTTAACTTTGGCTTAACATTGAGAAATGAGAAAACTATTTTAGGTAAAAAAGTAGTTAGTTTACGTTGTTGAATCTAGTATTGTACAATAAAATTTGACCAACGTGTTGACTAAGTTGGAAGTGCCCATTTTTGTTTGATTCTTACAGATTTTCTGATAAAGGGTTGAAAAAAATAGGGATTTCTTATTTTGGTTAATACTTAATTGCATTTAACCTAAATTAAACGATAGTCCTGATGTTCGACATATCATCCTTACAGTATAATTCTGACAATCCGACACTGATTGCGATATTCTTTACGGTTTTATGTGCGCTACTATTGGGTGTAATTATTGCATTCACTTATGAAAAAACAAGCAGGGCTGTAGATCGCCCGGATCACTTTTTGCAGGCGATGGTCTTGATTACAATTGTAGCTGCTACCATTATTCAGGCAATTGGAGATAGTGTTGCAAGAGGATTGGGGATGTTGGGGGCATTATCGATTATTCGGTTTCGAACGACGGTTCGGGATCCCCGAAACATAGTATTTATGTTTGCCTCGATTGCTGCGGGGATTGCTTGTGGAGTCTTTGGATTTTTAATTGCCTTTGTAGGAACTATTGGTTTTTGTGCAGCAGCTTTTTTATTAAGAATATCTTCCTTTAGCCGGAAAAAATCATTGAGTGGGACACTGCGTATTGAAGTGCCACGGGATTATGAAGCCTTTCCGGAGCTTGAAAAATTGCTGGACTCTTATTGTAAAAACTATGTTTTAATGAGTTATAAGGTTTTTCCCGGTGAAAAAAAGGCGCATTTGCTATTATATGAATATCGCCTGAAACTGCGGGATACCTATAAAGGAGGGCATTTGATGATGGCATTAAAAAAGTTTCCGGAACTAAAAGTGCTTGGCTTGATTTTTCAGAACAATTCCGGGATAAATATATAATTCGTTGCTCAAAAACAATACCCTACTTGATTTTTACCCCTCGATACCGATTTTGTATCGATTTGAGCGCTTAAGTAGCAAAAAGGATTGACAAAAGATGTATCAAGACGAAGGTTTCATCCGTTTTTAAGATACATAATCACTTTACTTCAGCTCTTGATTATCGATACCGTAACCGAACTGAAAATGCACATACAATTAAAACATGTTGGTATGCTAATTTTCAAATACACTATTGGATAAACAAGAATCAATCATGCCTTATGAAAAGGATTAATCTATTATACATTGCTGTCATACCGCTTTTCTATCTTTTGTTTAAAATGAACATCAACCTTGGAAAAGCATCTGCTTTCTTTTATGGTTTTGCTGAAAATAAAGAAACGGAATTGAGCCATGACAAAGATGTTTTAATACACAAGATATTGGTCACACCCGGTCAGACCGTGGTGAAGGGACAATTATTGATGGAAGTGAAGCAGTCTGCGATTGATCTGAAAATTGATAATGCCGGTTTTGATATAGAGCGCATAGGTATTGAGGCTCAACAAAGGAAACAAAATATACTGGATCAAATCCAGCAGCTTAAATCCAGAAGGTTAACTAAAGTATCAATTATTGAAGCAGAAATTAAAAATCTGGAGGCTACAATCAGGTATAATCAAAGTTTATTAGAGGATTTAAAGACACTGGACGATAATGAGATTAATCAGGAAAACAATCCTAATCAGGTCAAACTCAAATCACTACAGGATCAGTTAAAATTGGCTGTACAGCCTTTTGATGTGGAAATTGCCCAACTACAAAATGAACTAAACGCGATCGGCCAGCCTTCTCTGGTGCAAAAAGAAAAATTACAGGGGGAGATTGATTATTATAAAAATGAACAGGAACAGTTGATTATTCGGGCTCCTTCAGATGGCTTGATTGGAAATATCCTTTGCAAAGAAGGAGAAAATATTTCTGCCTTTTCAACTTTAATTAATTTCTACGAAAGAAATCCTACCCTGGTTAAAGGCTATGTGCATGAAAGCCTGATTTTGGAAGTGGAAGAAGGCGATAGTCTGATTGTATCTTCAACCTTGCATCCCGAGCAAAAAATTGAAGGGAAAGTGATCGGTCTGGGCTCTCGTATTGTTGAAATTCCCGAGCGTCTGCGTAAGGTGCCCGATATTAAAACCTATGGGCGTGAAGTAATGATCCAGATTCCTTTTAATAATCCTTTCTTACAAAAAGAAAAGGTAATGCTCAACTCCCTAAACCCCCAAAGTAGTAACTCCCTGGCTTCTTTATTTTCTATTTTTAATCAAAAGGTTAAAAAAGAAGAAAAGAAAATTAAATCTTCCATTTCAGTTAATAAATAATGAAAACTTCTAAAGCCAGGATAACTCGTGTTTTTATTGACAGGCATGGGCTAAGCACTCTTTTTAAAGTATCGCTATGCTGTGTTTTTTTATTAACCGTACAAGCAATTAATCCCTTGATTGCTCAGAGAGTTATTTCAAGCAAGCAGATATTGAGCGATCTTTCCCAGTTGCCAGGCTATTCAATTTTGCAGGAAGGACGTAATTTTTTACAGAATGTAGAACAGGGAATGCCTCTGGTTGACGAGATGGAGTTTCGAACTGAAACGGATGAGATGGCGTTTAACCGGCAAGAATACCTCTTGCGGGTTAGCTTTAATAATAAAAAAGCGCGAAAGGCTCAGGACAGAATTACTGATAATAATATTCGCTTTTATGAATTGAGAACAGAAATGATCCGCGAAGCGGAATTGCTTCGTCGCTATGAACTGATGGTCGATTGGTATTATATGCAAATGGAACTGGAGTATTATCAGGCAAAAAATATTATCTTGGAAGATCGCAAAACGGTTTTCGAAAAAATGCTGGCAAATGCTGAAACCCCGGATATCACTAATCTGTTGAAAATCGATGAGGATTTACAGGAACTGGAAAGGGATATCTTTGAACTGGAAAATCAACGGAGTTATATTATTGAGCAATTAGCGAGTAAAGAAAGTGCACAATTGGTTTTGGATACCAGTGACTGGATCAGTATAGAAACAATGGATTTTGTTTTAAATGAAACAGCAAATATCAATTCTGCCAATCTGGAGGAGGCTTTACAAATGCTGAAAATTGATGCAGAACAACTGGAATTCGAATTGGAACAAGCTCAAAGCAGGCGACTTCTGGATTTTGTACAATTGAAATACGCAGGCAGGAATAACCTCGATATTCAAAGAGAGTTTTCCTTTGGATTAGGTTTACAGATCCCGACCAAAACGACCAATCGACTTAACATCAATGAGGCATTGCTGGATAAACTGGATGAAGAGTTTGAGATGGATTTATTGGAAAAGGAGATTGAAGATGAACTTGCGGCGCTAAATGCTTCTTTTACAAAGCTTAGAGAAGAAGCAAAGCTTATCCGTCGACAGATTACCGAGAATAGGTTTGAAGGTCTTTTTGAGAAATATAAAAATACCACTAATCTACATCCGCTTGCTTTATTGAGTATGAAGGAAATGGCTTTGAAAAACGAAAGAACGCTTTATAAAATTGAGAAAGAGGCTTGTCTGACCTTCATCGAGATTCTACAACTTAAAGGGATGCTTCGGAAAACTCCCGCGACCAATTACCTGTCCGATAACCTGGAGGTTTTTTAGCTACTTCCAAATAGAAATGAACTACTCAATACCTTACTGGAGTAATATTTCTGTCAATTCCAATTTTACTTTTTTTAAAACACCGAATTCATCGTACCTTTCATTGCGAACAACGAACAACAAGTATGGCTCTTTTCTATCTGAAAGCATTACACATAGTGGGATTTGTTTCCTGGTTTGCAGGTCTCTTTTATCTGGTACGAATGTTTGTTTACCACGAAGAAGCACTGGATAAACCCGAGCCAGAACAATCTATTTTGAAAAAGCAATTTAATATCATGCAATGGCGGGTGTATAAAATTATCTGTAATCCGGCCATGATGATTACCTTCATTGGAGGTCTTGGAATGCTTTACCTTAATCCAGAATATCTCAAAATGGGATGGATGCATCTCAAACTTAGCCTGGTTTTTGCTTTGTTGGCTTATCATCTTTATTGCAAATCTGTTATCCGAAAACTGGAAAAAGGAATTCGTTTATACACTTCTTTCCAGTATCGATTACTCAATGAAGTTCCAACTTTGTTCCTGGTCTCAATTGTTTTGTTGGCAGTTTTAAAAAATGGATTGAATACACTGTATGCCTTTCTTGGTGTTATAGCTTTTGGACTAGTGTTATACATTGCTACCAAACTGTATAAAAGAAGCCGGGAACAGAGGCAATGAGTATTGTTTCTCTGCTTTTATCTTCTTATTTGCCCTTCTTCCTTAATAATGGCTCTTCTCCCTTACATCAATAAACCTAAACAGTCAAAATTTGCTTCTTAAAGGGCGTCTTTCAAACGACGAAAAATTTATTAAAGTTCGTTGATGGAAAATAATTTGGCAAAATAATGGATTATAGAAAGAAAATATGGCTATACTCTTGAAAAGCCGGAAAAGATTAGATAATTTTCAAGTTTTGGCGAAGAACTGTGATTTTGGAAAGCTGTATAAGAAATATTTTGCTCAATGATGACTTCTACCTCAGGAACCTTTTTGATTACAAGAATTTTGATAGGAGCTTTTTTGCTCCTGCTCTTTAATGCTAATACAGGCTGTGATAAAAAGGATTTATTACAACCAAAACCTTCCAAAAGATTCTATAATGATCTGGTGCATCGTTGGGCTCCGGTACATTATCAGGATGTACATAATACCAGCCGGGTAGGTGGATTGAACGGGGTTTCAGATTATATCACAAGGATCAATTACGACGGTGAATGGGATACTTCCAATAACTGGGACAATCTCGATCAGCCGGGAGTGGATCTCAGAGCCTATTGCTATTATTCATTGGTAGAAACGCCGGATTACTGGTTTATTATTTATGCTTTTTACCATCCCAGAGATTGGTCGTTCAAATCCTGGGGAGATCACGAAAATGATATGGAAGGTGTTCTAACAGTAGTCAGACGTCCCGTGTTTTTTAGCGAAGATAATTTTGGAGACCTAAAAGCGATTATTTCACAGGCACATGATGATTTTCATGTTTATGAAAATGACGGAACGATCAAGTTTGATTTTACCAATGGAAGGTATCATCCCAAGACCTGGCAGGAATCGAAAGGACACGGGATGTACTGTGTGACAGAAGATAATTATGATTTTCCAGGAGGTGATGGAATCGTCTATCATCCTGCTCCGGATACCAAAACTCCGGCAGGTGCTCCCAAAGGACCGAATGACCGACAAGTTACTTATGAGTTGATTAATATTTTTAAAAACAAGGGACTTTGGGATCGGCGTAATCACGGGAAAACATTTTCTTCCTGTGGAACTTTTGAAGGGAGCCATCAAGACAAGGCCCGCGCGCCCTGGAAATGGCGGGACAAGAAAGAGCGTAAATTACCCAGAGGTTTGATTGCTTATGATCCTCAGGCTTTCGTAAAATATTACCTGCCTCACCTGGAATCTTTGGAAAGTCTTTATACGATTATGCCCTATAATGATCGTTGCGATTAAAATGCTGCAAATGGAATAACTATTCTCCCTGGAAAAAAGCTTTTAACCCGTTTGCTACCAGCTCCTTATAGCTGCGTCCAATTGGTAAAGACCGGCCATCTACTTCGACCTCGGTACTTGAATAAGCCCGTACTCTTTCCAGTGACACAATGTAGGAGCGATGTATTCTCAGAAAGTTTTTTTCTTTGAAGATTTCTTCCATTTCTCCAATTTGCTTTCGCGTAATCAGGGAGGTATCCCGGGTATAAATGCGAGAGTAATCCTTTAGGCTTTCGATATAAAGAATATCATTATTGAAAACCTTGACCATTTTCTTATTTACATTAAAAAACTGATAAGATTTGGAGTTATCCGTTGTGCTGGATTTTTTCAAAGCCTTTAATCTTTGTTTCATCTTGAGTTTGTTGACTGCTTTAAGAAAGCGGGAAAACTCAATAGGTTTCAGCAGATAATCGACAACATCTTCTTCGAAAGCATCCAGCGCATACTGATGATAGGCCGTGGTCAGAATGGTTTGTGGTTTTTCTTCCAGCATTTTTAAAAACTCCAATCCTTTGAGCTTGGGAAGGTGAATATCCAGAAAGATAACATCGATCTTTTCCTTTTTCAGAATATCCAAAGCATAGAGTGCATCTTTACATACTCCTTTTAATTCGAGAAAGGAAATCTGATTAATATAATCACTCAAAACCTCAGCAGCAATAGGTTCATCCTCAATAATCAGGCAATTTAATTTTTGATTAGCTGTCATGGTTCAAATGCATTGATAATTCAACGGAATAGGTATTTTTTTCGGGGCGGATTTCCAATGAGTACTGAGAGTCATAAACCAATTCTAATTGTCGTTTGACATTTTTCAAACCAATACCCTCCCTTGGAGAATTGCAAGTTTTTATATTTTCACTATCTCTGGTATTTTTTATGTTAAAAGATAAATGATGATCTTTCAGGACCAGCTGTATATCGATATAAGTATCTACCCGGGATTCACTTGCACCATGTTTGAAAGCATTTTCCACAAAGGGCAATAAAATCAGAGAAGCAATTTCCTGTTGCCAGTTATCTACTGATTTTTCGAATCGAACTTTTAAACGATCATCATAGCGCAATTTTTCTAATTGGATATAATCTTCAATGATCATGACTTCATTTTCAATGGGTACGGTAGGAGCGCTGCATTCGTATAAAATATAGCGCATGATATTCGAAAGTTTCATGATCGAGGGAGCCGTATTCGTATCATTTTTTCGAGCCAATCCATAAAGGTTGTTAAGGGTATTAAACAGAAAATGAGGATTGGTCTGTGCCTTTAAAAAATTAAGTTCCGACTTGAGTTTTTCTTTCTCTAGTTCCTGTTGTTTTTGTTGTGAAGTGACACTGCTTCGCAGCAGCTTAATCGTGGAGGCTAAACCGATAGCGGGTAAAATATCGAGTGAGGTAAAAAGAATCCTTTTTAAACTATAAGCATTGAAATCAATCGGTTCGCCAAAAATATAAGTGGATACTGGAAAGACCATCGTTCGGTGTCCAAATAGAGAAATCACAATACTGATCAAAGCGTAAAGCCCGAATTTGAAATATTCTCCCTTTCTAAAATACTTTGGTACGAGATAATAGAATACGAAATAAAACGGAAGGATTTTCCAGGGGAAAAAACATAATTCAGCCAGCAAATATCTCGAAAATCGTGCTAATGGGGCCAGCTCCATAAGGTGCGGTGGAGCAAATAAAACTTTTGTAATAGCGTAAAGCATCACAAAGAAAACCCAAAAGCCAATATGTATAAAGACTCTGAATGACATACTACAAAGGTCTTCTTTTTTATGGATTTCTGAATATCGAAAAGATGAGTAACCTTATTTTTCGTCCGAATAACCGATTTTAGGCTAAGAATGGCAGATTTCAAGTGTATTTAACAGTAAATTAAAGTAATCAGCTAAAAATAATCGTACCTTTGCGCCCGCAAATAGATCAGGTATCAACTTTGGATATCGGAAATTAGCTTTTTAATGTAGAAAAAAAGAAAAATATGCTAAGTACAAAGAATCTTGGACTGCAATATGGAAAACGGGTATTATTTGAAGAAGTAAATGTCAATTTTACACGTGGGAACTGCTATGGAGTGATTGGAGCAAATGGTGCTGGAAAATCTACTTTTGTAAAAATTCTGGCCGGTGAGATTGACCCTAATCAGGGTTCTGTACATTTGGAGCCCGGAAACCGCATGGCGGTTCTCAAGCAGAATCACTTTGAGTTTGAGGATTTCAGGGTACTGGATACAGTGATTATGGGACATAAAGAGATGTATGATATCAAGGTGGAAAAGGATGCCATTTACATGAATCCTGATGCAAGTGAAGCGGATAATATTCGCGCGGGAGAGCTGGAAAATACCTATGGCGAAATGGGAGGATGGACCGCAGAGAGTGATGCCGCGGAAATACTTTCCAATATGGGCGTAAAGGAGGACTTGCATTATAGACAAATGAAAGATTTGAGTGGTGGAGATAAAGTGAAGGTACTGCTGGCACAGGCACTTTTTGGAGATCCCGATATTCTGATTCTCGATGAGCCTACCAACGACCTGGATGCTTTGACCGTAAGCTGGTTATCCGATTTTCTGGCAGATTTCAAAAATACCGTTATAGTTGTCTCGCACGATCGTTATTTTCTGGATATGGTATGTACGCATATCGTGGATATTGATTATCGAAAAATCAGAATCACAACGGGTAATTACACTTTCTGGTATGAAACCAGTCAGCTCATGGCGCGACAAATTGCGAACGACAACAAGAAAAAAGAACAGAAGCGGAAAGAACTATTGGAGTTTATCCAACGCTTTAGCGCAAACGCCTCCAAGTCTCGTCAGGCTACAAGCAGAAAAAAAGCATTGGAAAAGATCAATCTCGAGGAAATTCAACCTTCCAGCCGGAAATATCCTTTTATACATTTCAAAGTAGAACGGGAGCCCGGGGATCAAATCCTGCGTGTTAGTAATCTGAGTAAGCGCGCTCCGGATGGACGAATGTATTTTTCCAATATTGACTTCACGATGAACCACGGTGAAAAAATTGCTTTGCTCTGCCGGGATACGACGGCTTTGACAGCCTTTTTCAATATTCTTGCCGGAGTTGAGGAAGCAGACTCCGGGCTGATTGAATTTGGCCAGACGATTAAGCACGAATATTTACCCAATGAAAATGAGCACTATTTTTCTAATGAAAATGATCTAGACCTGATCAATTGGTTAAGACAATTTTCTGAAGAAAAAGATGAACAGTTTATCCGTGGTTTCCTGGGGCGCATGCTGTTTTCTGGCGAAGAAGTACACAAAAAATCGAGTGTTTTGTCCGGAGGGGAGAAAGTGCGTTGTATGCTTTCAAAAATAATGTTGCAACATCCGAATTTTTTATTGCTGGATGAACCTACCAACCACCTTGATCTCGAATCGATTACTACCCTCAATAATGCGATGATTGAATTTAAAGGGAATATGATCTTTACTTCGCATGATCATCAGATAATGCAAACTGTAGCAAACCGAATTATTGAACTGAAGCCCAACGGAATGATTGATAGTTTGTTAAGCTACGATGAATATATTCATTCGGACCGGATCCGGCAACAAAGAGAAGCATTGAATGCGGTCGCCGTTTGATTATAGCTCAGATCAAGAGTAGAGAAAGCTGGCAATACTGCCAGCTTTCGGAATATTATAATTACCAGCATACTGGTCCGCAGCTTCCGGAGCTGCTACATCCGGATGTGCTGTAATTAAAAGCAGTTGCTGAACCACCACCACTTGGGATCGTAACTGATGTTATTTGACAATTCAAATTGCAACATTCCATACCGACCGAAGCCGTACCTCCATTGAAGGATTCCCAGCTAACAGTATAAGTATATGGCGCGGATACTGTGAAGCTTCCGCTATGGTTCCCGAGTGCTGAAGCATCGAAAATTGGATTTCCACTTTGAGTAACCACAAAACTGTTTAAGCCGCTAGCACCGGAAACCAGATATTCGCATCGGCAAGGTGGACCAAAGTCTTCAGCATTGATTTCCATTGTAATTATTTCGGATTCGACCGCTTTGTCTTCAGAAGGTATAAAAGCGGCTGAGGCAACGAGTAGGTACAATACAGAGAAGCCCCAAAAGATTGGATTTCTTTTGAACGTAAACATAATTTTTGTTTTTGAATTTTTAAAAATGAATTCAAATGCGGCCGCATTTATCGTAAGATTGGAGCTAGGGGAAATTTATTGTTGATAAATATAACAAAAAGAATACATATTCGCAATCGCTCCTTCCTTAAATCATCTATTATCTATTTTTAAACAACTTCTGTCTTAACAACCAGTCTTTCTCCGCGATGGGTTTGCTTTTTTCAATTTCTTCGTGGAGTGTTTTTAGACTAGCGCGATCAAAAGGATTGCTTTCCATCAGTTTTTTGGTAAAGTAAATCAGATTGAGATAGTTTTCACGATGATAACCCATGATCTTTTTGCGGCGGATAAAGGTTCGCATTGCTTCCAGGTGGGCATCCAGGGGATCAAATTCGTCTAATTCATAGTAAATTTTTAGCATTACTGTTTTTGCAGCCAGGTTGAGTAATAAATCTTTGTAAGGCGACTTTTGTAATAACTGTAGTGCAAGGTCATAATTCTTGCGACTATATTCGAGCAGGGCTAAACTAAAGCTGTACATACTTTCCCGATGTTCCTTTTGGAGTTTACTCTTATAGTCATTGATAAATTGCTCCACCCATTCGAACTCTTCCAGAATCAGAGCGATGGTAACAATATTGCGGTAAGTGAAACGGGAAAGGAGATTATTTTTTAGAAAGAGATTTTGTAGAAGCCCCTGTTGATAGAGTTCGAATTCATCTTTGAGATAAAACCGGTCTCCGGCATTATAGCGTTTGATACAAAAATTAATGGCCAGCAAATAAATATCTCCCAGTTCTTCGGCGGGAAATAAATCGCCGTAATCCACTATGTTTTTTTTGAAAGATTGAAAGTATTCAGCTTGTTGAGCTTGGGATAATGTCTGATAACCATAATAGTAAATAGCAATAGCCGGCGTGTCGAGCAGGTTTTGGTTTTCGATGTAGCTTAGTACCTCTGGCAGCATTCCGAAATGATATTCGGTTTTGTAAATGGTCTGATGAGACAGCGAGAAGCAGGACTGTCTTAGCTTTTCCGAGAGATAAGCGATATCCAGATCATCAGACATTTTCTGAAGGTTGAGTTCACTCATTCGCCGATTGGCCGAAGCAAAACGATACTGTTCATATTGTATTTGATAGTCTTTGTTATAAAAAGCAGCATTACGATGTATCTGTTTCTGTTGTAATATCTGTAATTCACGAAGGTTTCGTTCCAGATGCTTGGGCAGATTTCGTTCTCGATAGATAGTTGTAAGAGTAGTTTTTATCTTAACTTCATCTTTGAAAAGGGCTTCTTGCACCAGGAATTTTTCAACTAGTTTTAATAAAAAACTCATCCAAAGCCGCATCTTTTGGTCATCATAGTTCGCCTTTTCCAATATTTGCTGAAAAGCTTTTTCTTTACTTGGAATGACCTTATACAACTGAATACAATCGCTCAAATAATCGAAAAGACGGTATACTTCGGGGCGATTATTGAAGTATGAATCATGCAGAAATTTTCGAATTTCTTTAATTTCCTTGTTACTCAAGGTCTGTAGTAGGGCAACAAGGCGCGAATTTTTCATCTTTTTATATTATGAAAAAATAAATTCAAATTACAAAATATTTGTGAAAATGAGCTATTCTGCTTTAAAAAGGAGGTTTTATAATTGAAAATAATTACAAATTCGCTTTTTTGTCTTTGAAAGGCTACAAAAACCGTTGCACATTTGTATCATCTAAGAATTTCTAAATCTGAGGACCTCTTTAAAATGCTTTTTTCCCATGAAAACTTTTACAAAAAATTATAAAAACCTTTTATTTATTTGCTTATTCATAATAAGTTCAGCTGGATTAAGCGCTCAAACTACCATTAGCGGCCATATTATAAGCTGGGAAGGAAATCCTGTTTCGAATGCAGCCGTTGCAATTTCCGGTGATGAAAATGCTCTTGTATTGACGAATGGCGAAGGCTATTATGAGTTTAACACCAGCCAATCAAGCGGCAATTACATTATAACACCTTATGGAGGGGTTATTAATCCTTATAATGGTATATCCACTTTTGACGTTGTACTTTGGTCGAAGCACTTTAATGGAACAGACTTATTGGATTCTCCATACCAAATTATTGCTGCCGATACGGATGGTAATGGTGTACTAGAATTGGCGGATAGTCTGGCATATCGCGATTTGATCATGGGCTTTATCAATTCTTTCCCGGGCCCTTCTATCAAATTTGTTACTTCGGATTTTGTATTTCCAAATCCTAATGATCCATTTGAAACAGCTTATCCCTCTGCTCATTCTTTAAACCTTTCAGGAGTGGATGTTACGAATATGGATTTTGTTGCTATAAGAACGGGAGATTTGAATGGTTCTGCTGTTAACGGAGGTATAGTGTTGAATCCCTGCGCAATTTCCTGTGGAACGATAAAGGGAAATGTGCGTTTTGATCAGAATAACAATTGTCTACCGGATATTCCGGAATCGGCGGATAGATTACTGGAAGGCTGGATTGTCAAGGCAGTTGCTGGCAGCCTGGAATATTTTGGAGTGACAGATGCGAATGGTAATTATAACATAAACGCTTTTCCCACTGATTACACAGTGACGGTCCTGGCGCCCAATAACCTGTGGAGTATCTGCGAAAATGATCAAATGGTAACGGTAGTTGAAAATACTGAATCGACAATTGACTTTCGGGCTACTTCTGAAGCAAGCTGTGCCGTGATGGAAGTAGACATGGGGACGCCTTTTCTTCGACGTTGCTTTGAAAACACCTATAATATAGATTATTGTAATCATGGTACTGTTACTGCCGAGGATGCCTATATTGAAGTGACTTTTGACTCTTTTTTCACTGTACTGAATACCTCAATCCCCTGGACTAGCCAAAACGAGAATACCTATACCTTTGATATTGGAGATGTACCTTTTAATGAATGTGGAAGTATTCAGGTACAAGTGGAAGTAAGTTGTGAGGCAGAGCTTGGTCAAACCCATTGCTCGACTGCCCAGGTCTTTCCGGATTCTATCTGTGGACCACTACCGGCACTTTGGGATGGTTCCAATATCGAAATCAGCGGACAATGCACGGAAGAAACAGTAGCGTTTCAAGTGACTAATACTGGTGATCCAATGACTGTCCCGGTAGAATACCTGGTGATCGAGGATGATATGATTATGATGAACGGAGATACTGATCCGATTCAGTTAGGAGCTGGACAAATGCGGGATTTTGAGTTTCCGGCCAATGGTTCAACCTGGCGGATGGAAGTAGATCAGACACCGAATCATCCTCTTAACGCAATGCTCAGTGCGGCGATTGAAGGCTGTGGAGTGAATGGTGACGGAACCTTTAGTCTTGGCTTTGTTACTCAGTTTCCACAGTATACTTCCGGTCCTTCGGTAGATATAGACTGCGAGGAAAATCGTGGTGCCTTCGATCCGAATGATAAAAGTGCGATTCCGACTGGCCATGGAGAAGAACACTATATTGAGCGGAATACGGATTTGGAATATCGAATTCGCTTTCAAAATACAGGTACGGATACAGCCTTTAATATCGTTATTCGCGATACCTTGTCTCCCTGGCTCGATCCGGCTACTGTGAATCCCGGGGTATCGAGTCACGATTATAGATTTTCGATGCTTGATAGCAATATCCTGGTATTTACTTATCCAAATATTATGTTACCGGATAGCAATGTCAATGAAGCTGCTTCACACGGCTTTGTAAAATTCAATATTGCACAAAGGCCCGACAATTCAATCGGTACAGTGATTGAAAACAAGGCGGCAATTTATTTTGATTTCAACGAGCCGATAATTACTAATACCACTTTCCATACTATAGGGGAGAATTTCCTGGATATTATTAATAATATTATTTCTACACCTGATCGACACTTTGATATAAAGCTATACCCAAACCTGATCAGTACCTCGACGGTTTTAAATCTGGAAGGCTATACCTTAACAGACGGGACATTCTTGTTGTATGATTCACAGGGACGTTTGCTCAGGACTCAGCGTTTCACTGGCAATAGTTTGTCTTTTTACAGAGATGGATTAGCGACCGGACTTTACTTCTTCGAAATTCGAGATGGCGGACAGCAACTGAGTAATGGTAAACTGGTGGTTAAATAATGTTTGATGAGTTGCCGATTTGATTGTGGGTAGTTTATCAATTAAGAAAAGTTATCCCGAATTATAGTATCTCGAAAGGGGTTGGTAGAATATAGGGAGCTTTTAAATTTCATAAAATAGGTGTTAGGTTTTGGGTATGAGGTTTTCCGGGATCGCCCAATATCTAACACCTATTTGTACAAAATCGTATTTCGAAAATCGAGCATCGAACTAACGAATTACGAAGATCGAACAAAGTTCCGAATGATTTTTTAATTTCTAGTGATCATTGTCCCAACCTTGTTTTATCAGTACATTTAATACCTGTCTACTAAGCAATATCATATTCCATTTCGAGGTAGATTTTAAGCAAAATCCGGGATGATTCGTAATAGACTTAGGTAGCTGCAATATTCTTTTTCTTTTTTAAAATAATTCCAAAGAGCAAAGCACTTAAAAGTGATATGATTAGGCCTACCGGAAAGATTTCCGTAAAAGTAATGGCCAGGCGGATGGCTGAATTGTTTTTATAGGTTTCCATCATCTCCAATTGAGGCGCAAGGGTAGCTGCTATTTCCGTTTCGCTCATTCCTTTCTTTGACATCTCTGAGCGCGTATATTCCATATATTGCGCAACGAATTCTCCGCCGTACTTCTGATAATAAATCTCCCAGGCCACAACGTAGATTACGGACGCGATTAAAGTAACGTACAGACCGATTAAAAAAGCTTTTCCAAATTTTATAACTCCCTCATTATATTTGTCCCGGTATTGTTTTACTGCAAAAAAGATGGTAGAAAAGGCTATAATCATACTGATATAACCGTATAGTTGTCCGTTTTCAAAATCGATATTTCCATCCGAAGGAGACATGATAAAAAACATTCCACCGGTAATAAGTCCGGCAATAATTCCGAAAGTGAGTACAATTTTTTTCATGATGTTGAAATGAAGTTGATTAACAAATGTATCGCTAAAGTAGGGCAGAAGGGGCTGAAAAGGCTCATACTTTAGGGTGATTTGGGAGAAATCATACTTTTAGGGGAGCAATCCACAGTCTTTTGCTTTCTGAATGGCCTGTGTTCGGCGTTTGGCATCGAGTTTTATAAATAATTTTGATGCATGAGTTTTGACGGTATTAAGCGAGATGAAAAGTCGGTCCGCGATTTCCTGATTGGAAAAGCCCTGCTCCATGAGTTTGAGTACATCATATTCCCGCTTGCTGATGCCCATGGACTTTAGAATCTCGGGTTCGGGCTGGAAAACTTTCAAGGGGGTTTCTTTGATGATCACTTCTTTTTTGGGGCGCGTAAGCCGTAGGCCCATCCAGATACCGAGTACTGTAAACATAGCGGCAATGATTCCTACATAGATTTCAATAGAAATATCACGTACGAATAGGCGGTAATCAATCCAGCGTAATAAAAGTATCAGCAAAGCGATAACCGTTCCGTATAAAAAGATGATTTTTTTCATTGATGTGGAAAATTATTCCGAAGATTCATTATCTCAATTTTTCGAAACAATTCCAAAAGATCAGCACCAAAAATCAAAAGAGAATTCGGATTGCTTTATTTTCCAGTTTCTCTTAACCAGTATTTTTGTGGTTTGGTGGCTACAAAACAGATATCGAGATCGCCGGTCTTTTTTAGGCCATTTTGATCAATATAAGTGACATTGCGCCAGATTCCCGTCAGGGAATAATAAGCATCCTTTTCCCAGAATTCTGTTTTCAGGATAGCTTGGGTGTCATTAAATTCAAGGAATGCAATATTGTCGATCGAGCCATATTGAGAATGTATTTTGATTTCCTTGCTTTTTGGATCAATGGTTAGATAAGGATTCTTTAAACCTCCCGGGCGGGACTCGATTTTAGCAGCGAGATTCTGTGCAACGACTTTAAGTTGCCTGAATTCTTTTAAAGCTTCGATATCAAGCTTGGTATATTTGCCTCGTTTTTCGTAATTGCGGATGCTTAACTTTTTATCATAATCGACATAAATATGTATCGTTTTCAGGGCCATTACCTCGCTGCTCCTCATAAAACCTGCCGGAGCGCTAAGACCACAGGCAGGATTAGCAGGGTAACTTGTGATTTTCAAGTAATATTTGTTGCCTTCTGTATTGATCAGCTTAAATGTCTGTTCGATAAAACATTTTTTATCATCCTTGAAAAAGTAAATTCTTCGAATTCCGTTTTCACTATTTAAAAAATAGAGTTCCTCTAAATATTGTTCCCCTTTGATACTGATCAGGTTCAGCCATTTATCATCTCCCAGTGTTTTATCCAGCATGGCTTTTTTCTTGATTTCTAATTCTCTTTCGATAGCTGCTCTGGATATCTTAGGACCACCTACTTCCCGGCCATCTGCTCCAATTTCCACCTTTACACCATCCCTCCATCCGGTAATGATGAATTGTCCTTCATTCCTTCGATCTTTTTTCACTTTTATCCGGTCATATTGAAAAGGAGTAAGCTCGGTGAGACTGGTATTATCAAATAAAGCACGTTTGCCGGATTGTGTTTTCCAAACGATAGAGTAGTGATAGGCTCTTTCGGCTTCGTAATAACTAGGTGCTAGTAACTGTTCCCCCTTCTCATTGTAAACGCCCATTAATGCTTCTCCTTCTTTGGCCGCAAAAATCAGCTTATCCGCACTGAATCTCAGTTTTCGATAATTGAAGTCCAAAACGACATTACCTAAAGTATCAAGGACGCCTCTTTTCCACGTTTTGTAAGCAACCAGATAACGCAAACTTTTTCTTTCGATATTATCATACTCGATGGGGATTACTTCTTTTCCGGTGCGATTGACCAGTCCATGTTTATTATCCCTCTGAACCAGGTAAAAATTATCGGAGTATTGTTTAAAATTATCATATTTTATTGGAAGCAGTACTTTGCCTTTTCGATCCAGAACCCCCATCAACTGATCTTTTTTAACGGATAATAAACCGCGATATGAAGTATTGCGTATATCATCGTATTCGAAAGGGATAATTTGTTTTTCTTCGGTATTGATCATTCCCGCTTTTTCTCCCATTCTGGCAACATAAAATTTATCATCGTTATTCTCGCCGTAATTATAAAACTTTAAACTTTCGTATTTGAATGGAATGATCGTTTTTCCTTTTCGGCTCAATACACCGTATTTACCTTCTTTTTTAAAGACAAAATGATTGTTATGAGCAGAAGCGGGTTTACTTTCCAGATTAAGGGGAAATAGGCTCTTGCCATCAGGCGCCAATAATCCATAATGATCATTGGCATCTCCTACTACATAGCCTTCTGCTCCCATCTGCTGAAAATAGGGATAGATGGCAGGGATGACTATTTTCCCTTTTTGATCAATAGCTCCTTTCAACTTCCCTGTTTCAATGATATAGTAACCGGTTGTGATTTTTGCTTTATAGTCGACATAAACAGGCCTGATAGACTTGTATTCAAAAGGAAGGATTTCCTCATTCAATTTATTGATGATACCGTATTTATTATTTTTTTTTGCGATCATGAAGTTTGAATACTTCTTTGGTAATTCATCGTAAATATTTGGAATAATCCATTCGGTGGAGGTATAAAATCCATAGCGCCCCTGCCGCTGCCCTCGAAATGCTTTTTGGGGAGCCTGAGCTTCTACAGCTGGTTCGGGAACTGGTGCAGGTCTGTCTTTTTCGTTTTGGCTAAAACTCAGAACACTAAAGCAAGCACAAATTAAAATCAGAGATAGTCTAAAAGGCTTCATAAAGTTGTTTTTTGTTTATTACCAATAAAGATACTTTTGTAATAAGTATCGAAAGATTATTTCTGAAATTTTCAGTATTAAAAAGGACTTTTTACATACCTTGAATTATTAATCGCTTTGCAATAAAATCTTTTTGACATGGAAAAAACTAAATGGTTCGAGCGTAAATTCCCCCCAATTAAAGATAATGGCTTATTACCGGGAATTCTGGAACGCCTGGAAGGAACCCCCTTTCGTCTGGAAGCCAAAATCCGGAATCTCCAGGAAGGGCAGATGGAAACTAGCATGGATGGAAAATGGGGGATTAAAAAAGAAATTGGTCATTTAATTGATCTGGAACCGCTGTGGCTGAGACGTTTTCAGCAGATTATCGATGGTCTTGCTGATCTAAAAGAAGCTGATTTACAAAATACCAAAACGCATGAAGCCGGGCACGATAAACAAACACTGGAAAGTCTTGTATTGGATTTTCGCGATCAACGGCAAACCTTGCTAAAGTTACTACGCAATCTACAGCCAGAAGATTTGCAAAAGGCTGCCAGACATCCTCGTTTGGGAACCCCCATGTTTTTAATCGATCTGGCATTCTTTGTAGCAGAACACGATGATCACCATCTTGCACAGATTACTTTTTTATCGAAAAATTATAATCAGTGAGCCTCTTGAAAAGGTTGATCTAAAGGGATTTATAGGATATTAATAATATGCAATTGGTTTTAGGCATTAGGTCTTAGGTTTTCCGGGATCGCTTATTACCTAAAGCCCAATACCTCAAATCTGGTGCCTACACTTGCTTTTCAAAACATAACGCTATACTATTCAATCTCACGATATGTTTTTAACAAAATCCTGGATGACTCTTTTCTTGCAAAGACGTTTAGGTATTTATCAAGTTAGTTTGATTATTGATCCGGGGAATTGAGACCAGGCAGCTGTGTTTTTCTCAATACCTTCCGAGGTAATGATCCATAGCAAAGGATATCGGGTAGTGATTTCAGGAGCTGTTCCAAAACCATCGGTAAAATAGATCAAGGCATCCGGCTGATATTGTTCGTTGGCAAAATTGATAACCGGTTCATAGGCTGTATCGCCCCGACCTTTAATACCTTCCGGAATAATGCCATTGAATAAATAAATTTTGCGAATCTCAAAATCGCATTCTGCAATGATGACTGCTCCGACCTGCTTTCGCACTAGTTCAATCACTGTAAAAATCTCATTTAAGGCTTGTTGATCGATGCTGCCCGAAGTATCCAAAGCAATCAATAACTTTTGCTTACGCCGAATTTTAATGCCGGGTACAGTGCCGTATCTTTTTGAAGGACGATGCAAAGTATTTTTTAGCCAGGTTTTTGTACCACTCGCTAGAAAGTTATGGAGTTGAGCATACCATTTGGGTAAAGCAGGTTGTTCAATAAAGTCGACAGATATTTTTTCAACTAATCCTTCTGGAAGTCCACTGCTGGCCATTGTGGCTTTTTCAATAGACTGAATAGTCTGAGTCAACATCTTTTGGATTTGATATGCGATTATTTTTTTTCTGCCAGAAGGGAATTTCTCTTTGATTATCCAGTGCCGGTGTTTTTTGATTTCCGAATAATGCGGGGCTAGTGAAGCGGTACTTTTTTTTGCATATAAGCTTTTTAGTTTTTTATAAAAAAAAGCTGCATCCTGATCCGTTTCAGAAAAACCGAAATTTTCGGCTCTTAGTGCTGTGGAAGGTAATTGATTAGAAGGGATGAATTGATTGCATTCCAGATCTGCCGCTATGTGAAACAGCAGGCGATTTTCATAATAGTCATATGTAGTGAAGTGTCCGAGAATCAAGTGTAAGATTTCATGCTTGATTAAACCTTTTTTTGTTTCCTCTCCGGCCTCGCTCCAGAAGCGAGGGTTAATCAATAACATTATTTTGGATGATGGGCCGAGTCCGAGACCAATGGACTGCATATTGTGGTCGAAAGTTTTTGGAATACCAATTAGAAAATTTCCGTAAAAAGGATCAGAGAGCAGCAGTTGTATACTCGTTTTACTTACTTTTTGGGCAGCATCCATCTTTTGAAGGTATTAAATTCCTTTATCTCTTTTCGAAAATAATGATAATTGATAAGATTTTTTCACATTTGGAAAATAGATAATATATTTATGTTACTGATTTAGGTATTGGTAATTAATAGCCTCAAAAGGCTGATTCTAATCAGTCATGCCTATTATTTTTATAACCCTAAAAAATGCATCATGCAACAAACTTTTAAAAATTTGGCCTTCGAAGGCGGAGGTGTAAAAGGTGTAGCTTATGCCGGAGCCCTGGAGGTTCTTGGCCAAAAAGGAATCCTGGAAAATATTGAGAATGTAGCCGGAACTTCTGCAGGCGCGATTACTGCTTGCCTGGTAAGCCTTCGCTACAGCCCGGATGATATCAGCAAGACTATTAAAAACATGAATCTGGGTTCATTTGATGACAAAGAAGGCTTGCTTAAAAAACTCCATTACTATGGTTTACATCCGGGAGATACTTTTCTGACCTGGATCAAAGAGCAAATTGCCAATTCCAAACACGATTTTGATGAAAATGCGACCTTCCGTGATCTTAAGAATGCGGGATGCCGGAATCTTCACGTTTTTTCTTCCGATATATACATGCATGATGTCAAAGAGTTCTCCTTTGAAACGACTCCTGACGTTGTTGTAGCCGAAGCGGTAAGAGCATCAATGTCGATACCTCTATATTTTAATGCCTGGAAGTTTTCTAATAATAATCCCGATGATCATCTCTATGTTGACGGTGGAATGCTTTATAATTATCCGATTACGGCATTCGATGTAGGTGGGAAGCCGAATATGGAAACGCTTGGTTTGCGTTTAGAAGATACACAAAAAGCAAGAACCTCTGCGGATTTTGGCTATGGCCATTGGGGGAAATATGTCAAAAATACTTTTGAGACTTTACTGCGTTCGCAGAATATCGATTTTCATAATGCCCCCGATCAAATTATTCGATCAGTCATTATTGATGATTTCGGAATCTCCGCGACGGATTTCGATATCGATGATGCTACGAAAGATAAATTAATTGCTTCCGGAAAGGAAGCGACGCTCAATTATCTTAATAAAAAGGCATAAAATAATAGGCTTCAGGTTTTTTAATCTGAAGCCTATTACTTAAATATCCATCTCTATTTACCCTCCGCTACCAACACGACTTGCTTCTTCTTCAAGCCCTGTCTTTCGTTTGCGGGATTTTACATTTTGATTTCCAAAAGAGTAATTTAAACTGATGCCTACTCTGCGACTATCCCAATTACCGTTACCCGTAGATTCCAGGCCATTGAATACGGAAATACCGCTCCATCCGGTTTCGTAGAAAATGTCATTGGCACTGATTCGGACGTTGAGTTTATTTTGGAAGAATTTACGTTGTAAACCCAGGTTCAGACTCCAGCTCGGGTCGTACTCAAATACACCTCCCCAGACACCCGGACCAGCATACCAACCGGAGATTTCTCCTTTCAATTTCCAGGGAAGGTCAAATGTATGTTGTTGAAAAATATTATAAGTGAACTTTTGCACATCTACTACACCATTTTCTCCATAGTCTGCCTGATTGTCCAGATAAGCGGCACTAACATTGAAAAAGGCATTCCATTTCTTACCGATCTGCATGGGTAAACTTGCATTGGCACTCCAGATTTCCTGGGTGGCCAGGTTGGCCCAGGTAATGAAACTTGCCCGCTCGTCAATATCGTCCGGTGCAATTAGCCGGGTGATTTGATCCGTCGTTTTGCTATAGGCGATTTTGAAATTATAGCGGTATTTCAGGGTATAACCCAATTCAATATTATTTACGATCTCCGGGAAAAGGAAGGGGTTTCCTTTTTCAAAAGACAATTCACTTAACTGGTTATTAAAAGGGTTCAATACATTATAATCCGGTCGATTGATCCTGCGACCATAATTTAAGGCCAGGGAATGCATTGGTGCTACTTGCCAGGTAATTCCTGCACTGGGGAATAAGGTAAGATAGCTGGTATCTACGGGAGGCTCCTGCAGGGAAGGGTCAAAGGTAGTAAGATCACCAAGGATATCCGTATACTCTGCACGTAGTCCGGCACTAAAGCTCCACTTTTGATTGATCGATCTGGAGTAGCTTGTATAAGCAGCAGCTACATTTTCATCATAATCAAAAATATTGGAACGGCGATTATTTTGAATGGCAGTTCCGCCTTCCACATCGAAAAACAAGAATGTATTATCAGAAACGACACGGCTATATTTTGCGCCTATACCGAAACTCCCGCCAGCAAGTTTATCCTCATAGTCTAACTTGGCTGTATAGATATCAATATCAGAAGGTGTATCAAAATCATTAATAACCTGAGTCAGCAAAATATCCTGTGCTTTGCTTTTGTAGTAATTATTGGTCAGACGGCGATCGATTTCACTGTTATAATTTCCATAATCCAAATCAATGTTCAGACTTTTATCGCCTTTCGAAAAACGATAATTGACATTAAAAGTATTTTGAATCAAATCATTATTACTATTCGTAAAAGCCACCAGAAAACTATCGATTTGTGTACTGGTACTTTGGTTGGAAATTGCAATACGATCGTCGATTTCTGTACGGTTATCACTGTTCGTACCACCGATTAATAAACCAATAGTCTGATTTTTGCCAATAAAGAAGTCTGCACCTACTCGATAATTAAAGCTGGTGGAAAAATTGTTTATCCGATTGACTTCATCCAAAATAAGTCCGTTTTGGAGGCCTAAAAAGTTCATTAGATTGAAGCGCTCGTAATCGCCATAGCCAATATTCCCAAAAATATTCATTTTCTTATTTCGATGATTCAGGCTGATACCGGTATTCATTTGTGGCAATTCTCCATGACTGAAAGTTCCATTCACGGTACCATTAGTACCATGATTTTTATCTCGCTTCAAACGGATGTCGATAATTCCGGCATTACCTTCTGCCTCGTATTTTGCACCGGGATTTGTAATGATATCCATTCGGTCAATTTGTTCAGCGGGAAGATTTTTAAGAAAATTACTGAGATTATCCCCGGTTAAGGGCAAGCGTTTTCCATCGACATAAAGCAAAACCCCGGATCGTCCTAAAACGTTGATGTTATCATTATTATCGACCGTTACTCCCGGCGCTTTTCGCAATAATTCAATAGCATCCGAGCCGGTAGAATTAATAGTTCCTTGTACATTAAATACTGTTCTGTCTGGCTTTACTTCGACCATGGCACGTTGTGCGGTGACCGTTACTTCTCCCAATTCAACGGAGTTATTGCCAAATTGTAAAACCCCAAGATCAAGGATTTGTCCTTCGGTGAGTTCTAGATTGTTTTTTTCAATCTCTCCGACACCCACAAAACTGGCTTTTAGAAAATAATTTCCGGCATTTAAGGTGCGCATTTGAAAAACGCCGCTGTCATCGCTAGTCTCTACTTTTACCAGACTACTATCCTTGCTGCTATAGAGTGCCACATTTGCGTAGCCAACGGGATTGTTTTCTTGGTCTTGTAGTTGACCTTTAATTCCTGAAGTCTGACCTTGTGAGAAGAAAAAACCTAATAATGAAAGTAGTGTAAAAGTTAACCTCATGTTTCTTATTTTATAGTTTCGAATTCAAAAGTAATGTATTAGTAATTGTACCATACAGGTTTTTCGATAAACGGCGGTTGAAAGTATATCAAAGAACAGACTTGCAATACATTTTGTTCCTATCAATACTAAATGATTTGCTTGATTCTCGGATAAATACTCACAAAATAAATACGATCAGGGGGCAGATTTGGATTCCACGCCTTTCTTTAATATGAATAAAGCTTTGGAAATAACTGATTTCCAAAGCTTTACACCTGTGATTCAAGGTTTACAAAATCTATGCCCCAAGAACATTTTATCTATCTCGTCTCTAAAAGCAGTATAACCAAGCTCTTGTCTTAATTTATAATAGGTTTTTGCATCTTCACCGGCGAAATAACGTAGTTGATCTTTACCATCTGTAGCGGCTTCATAAACAACTTCGGCAATTTGCTCGGCACTGGAGTAACTTTCTGCTCGTTTTGGATCCGTAAAGACAACAGCCACTTTTTCGAAGATTTCATGATAGGCTTCGTGTTGTATCATGTCCAGAGAACGTCCGGCAAAATCTGTTTTAATGCCTCCGGGTGCCACGGTCTTAATACCGATCCCAAACTTTCTTAATTCCAGGTCCATACTTTCGCTCCAGCCCTCTAGTCCAAACTTTGTTGCATGATAAACGGAATTAAAAGGTAAAGCAATGCTGCCTCCTACTGAAGTTGTTGTAATAAAAAGGCCACTTCTTTTGGCTCTGAAATGTGGTAGAAATGCTTTGGTAACTCTCATTACGCCAATCAAATTAGTATTGATATTTCTAAAAATCTGCTCTTCACTAGCTCCTTCAAAAGGACCAGCCAGGCCATAACCTGCATTATTAAAAACCACATCTATATTGTATTTAGATGTTGCTTCCCTAGCTACCTGAATGACTTGTTCGGAATCTGTTACATCCAGTGCCATCAATTCAATATTAGGATGATCACCTAATGTCGAATTAGCCGGGTTTCTCATTGTAGCAATTACTTTCCAGCCTTTATCGGCGAATAATTCTGCTGCTGCTTTCCCTAATCCGGTAGAAGTACCGGTCATAAATATTGTTTGCATATTAAATTGTTTTTTGGAATGAACATTCATTCCATGTTGAATGAAAAATTTTTATTTTTTGATCGCGTCCCAAATCAGACGTAATTGATTGCTAAGTTTTACATCTTCTTTGGCTTTGTTATTATTTATAATCCAGGCCAGATGAGAAAGCATGCTGCCTGCAATAAATTGAAGCAGTTCATCTATAGAAATTTTTTTAATGACCCCTTCTGACTGACCTCGTTTCAATGTATCAATGACTGGTTGTATAGCCTGGTAGCCTCTTTGTTTGTTTTCCAGAGTAATCATTGGAGAGCTTTTCAATTGCTCAATGAATATAAAGTAATTGGGGTATTCCAAATAGAAATTGCTTACTATGGTATAATAGTGTGTAAACAAAGATTTGACTGTTTGTTTTTTATTTGAAGCTGAAAGTAATGCTTCCTCTTTTTCTTTAATGTCAAGGTATATGGCGTTGATCAAAGATTCTTTTGTCGGAAAATAATTATATATCGTACCCATGCCGGTACCGGCAGCTTTGGCAATTGCTGACATAGGCGTCGCATGAATGCCATTCTCAATTAATAATTCCAAAGCAGCAGCTTTGATGTCTTCTTTTTTATTCACCATACAAAAGTAATTCATTGGAATGAACATTCCAAGTTTTGGATTTGTTTTCAAAAACCATAAAAATTACAGATGAATTATTTTTCGGGTAATACTTCGGCCATTTACATCCGCTATTTTGAGCCAATAGATGCCGGCCGGCATTTGCTGCAGGTCGATTTGTAAAGTAGTATTGATTTGTTGGTAAATCAGCATTCCCGAGGAATTATACAGGCTTATATTTAGATTATTCAATGGACTTTGGATATATAAAACATCTTCTGCCGGATTAGGGTAAATAAGAATATCTTTTTCGGGGATTGTCTGGCTAGTCGAGGTTGGATTGCAGATGATCGCGGAGATATGTTCCCACATTTCATTGTGAAAGGAGATAGGTGCAAGATCATCATTGGGAGCATCTCCCATACGAACAACCACAATGTTTTCGCCGGGAATAACATCCAAAAACTGGCCATTCCTGCCAATACCAGCATAGCCATTCGCTGGAGCATTGGGAGAGAGCGGACCCGGAAATACAATTTGGCTTCCTGGCAGCATAAAACTATCATAGCCATTTAACCACCAAAGGAATCCATAACTTTGATTAAGCTCCTGGGAAGGGCTAATCATTTGTTGAAAATATTCCATATCACCAAGGACAGTAGTACCATCCCAGTTTCCTTGATTAAGCATCAATAAGCCCATACGAGCCATGCCTCTTGCCGGGCCAAAAAAGACGCGATTATTGCCAATGGGGATATAAGCTCCGAGCAGACCGGTCTTGAATTTTAAATTGGTATTGGTAAAGCTATTCATACTCACACCGCTGGCATTGGCAATCACTTCCGTAAGCAGGGTATAAGGACCATTATGATAGGCCCAGCGGGTACCGGCATCGGCTAAATAAGTCAGACATTCAGGCGTAATACAAAAACCTTCTGAATCATCCAGACCACTGGTCATCGTAAGCTGATGCCAAATAGTAATGGAATCTTCCTGCTCGGGGGGCAGAGAGGTCCAGCCCGTTCCAAGATAATCGGAAGTTTTATCCTGAATAGATAAAAGATCATTTTCCTGAGCCACACCAATCATTAATGCCGTGATGGTTTTTCCCGCTGAATTCCATGGCAGATTACTGCTTAGATCATGGTCACCAAAATATTTTTCCAGAACAATCTTTCCATCTTTCAATAAAAGAAAAGCTTTAGTACCCCCGTTTTCCAGCGTGGCATATAAGTTGTCGACTTCATCCGTACACCATCCAAGGCTTTCAATAGAAAGGGTATCCCATTGATTTCCAAGGAGGGGAGGAAAATAATCGATCTGGGCATTGAGGTGGAAGCAAAACAGGGAAACAATCAGGAGTATATTTATTTTCATTTCGTTTTTACAATTTCTGACTATACCGGGGGCGGAACGTTTAATCCGGGAATGTTAAAATTTACCGCATAGGTCGCTTTTCACGTCTTTTTTGAAAGTAAAGTTTTTGGTCATCCAAATCAAAGGCACAAAGTTTCTGATATTTATCATCCACAAAAACACAGCCACCATCAATGTCAATTGCGGGAGTTGTTGCAAGGTTTTTTAAGCTGTTTTCAATAACTGCCTGCGGAACGGGTGTATGTCCGTGTACAATTACCCGATTCCTCAGCCAGTCTTTATTGATATTTTGATACCAGTTTCGAATCCACAGCATAGAGACCTGATCTTCCAGAGGATTTTTAAAATCCATATTCAGGCCAGCATGTACTAAGATATAACCTTTTATCTCTTTAAAATGGGCAAGTTCTTTTAACCAATGAATATATTCGCGAGAAATTTCATTGAGGTTTTGTACATTAAAACTCTCTATGGTCGTCCATCCGCCGTGCATTAACCAGTTCCGCTGGCTTTTCAAATTTGAAAAACTATCCAGCATCATCTGTTCGTGATTACCTTTCAGACAATGAACTTGAAAACCTTTGGACTGTAATTGCCAAATATAGTCGATAACACCTTTGCTGTCTGGCCCACGGTCAATATAATCTCCCAATAAATATAGTTCATCTGATTTTGAAAATGAGATTTGCTTTAGCAATGCTTTGAAGGTTTTCAAACAACCATGGATATCAGAAATAGCGAATCTTTTCATAAACTGAATATATGAAATAAAAACAGCTCCTGTAATTTATAGTTCCGATATTCTGTATAATGTTTGGTTTTAATTTTATGGGAAAATGTGAGGTATTCAGGCAAAAACGGGAATACTTGAATTTGTACCTGATACCTGCACTTTGCCTGTTTTTCAAAGGCTAATACCCAGTTCATTAATTTGCTCGTAATACCAGCGAGCGACGGAATATTTAACAATGTAAACATCCTCTGATTGTTTTACAACTACATGTACAACCTGCTCGTTGAGGCGTAAAGTTTTGGCACGGGAGCTTGCTTCTTTACCTTCTTGATAGAATTCCCTGCACTTCACCCAATAATTTTTTACTCGTTTCGATCTCATTATAATATGATTTATAGCTCACCATCTACTACATAAAATCAGTAGCAGATCTTAAAGCTTAATGAAAAAATTGAAAATTCTAAGCCATCCAGGACCAAGCTGATACCATTTGGGAGATGGCTGTTAAGACGAGATAATATTGACCGCTCGCTTGCCAAAACACTGAAGTCTGGCAGACGAGTCAAGAATAGATTTTAAATATTGAGCAAACATGATTTTTCAATTTTATAGATTTTAAAAATCCGTAAACAATTTCCTAACGGAGTCTCTTTGCTGAAAAGTTCCGGATAAATTCTTTTTTATAAAAATTAAATAAATGGAACTCTGGGGTGGAATATTGAAGTTGTACTCCGCGAAATCCCAAAGCAAAGGATTGTGCAATGGCACGAAAGAGGATAGTGTCTGATTAAAGGTTGAAGCGGGTGTTTCAGAATAGCACCGCAGTATGCGCATCTATGATGTGAGCATATGCTAATCTTTTTAGGCATTGTCACCATTCACTCAGAGGGTTGTGGGTTCGAATCCCACTCCTGGTTTCAAATCAGGATAGTTCAATTTGGCTAGAACATCTGACTTGGTGCGGGTTCGATTCCCGTCATTGGCTCATGGCCGATGTAACTCAATTGGTAGAGTACTGGACTTTTAATCCATGTAGTACAGAGCTGGGGACTCTTAAAAATGCCCGTCTCAAAAAGTTTGGCTAAAAGCGCGGAAGAGATAGCGAGCTATTTGTTTCAATCTATCAAGAACCTGCGTAAAGGGGGATACCGTTTGGTTGGAGGCTTTTCGCTTTTACGAGTGTAAGGTGAACGAAGATGAGAATGATAATGATTTATTACACTTGTTTCAAAACCGGTCAGCATCAGATCAGCTTAACGCTTTACCCGTTGTTGACAGATGCTTTTATCCAGGCTTTTTTATAGGTATTTTTTAACTTTCAATATTATCATCATGCAACGAATTAGAGTAAATGCTTATGAAGTAGGATTGGTTTTTCGACTAGGTGCTTTAGAGCAGGTGCTTCGATCCGGAACTTACTGGATCGGCTGGGGCAGAACAGTTGAGCGATATAATATGATGCAACCGTTTTTGCCCGGAACAGAACTGGATATTTTGCTTAGAAATGAAAGGCTAAGATCATTACTTGATGTCATCGAAATCAAGGATAATGAAATTGGTTTGCATTTTCAGGCGGGGAATTTTTACAAAATATTACGACCCGGACGGCATGCTTACTGGAAAGATGTTTTAGATTATTCTTACGAAATCCACGATATGAATAGCACAGAAATCCCGAAGGATTTATCCCGAAAGGTATTGCATAATCCGCAACTGGCTTCTTTTGTCAATATCCAGTTAGTAGAAGCACAAGAAAAAGGCTTACTCTTTATCGATGGTAATTTTGAAAAAGAACTAAGTCCAGGGGTATACTACTTTTGGAAAAATGATCGGTTAGTAAAAATTCTTAAAACAGATTTACGTAAACAGCTCCTGGAAGTCAGCGGTCAGGAATTACTGACCAAAGATAAAGCGGCAGTACGGATGAGTTTTTATGCTGATTATCAGGTTGTCGATATTCGTAAAGCGATGCTTGACACCAAAGATTTTGCAAAACAATTATACATCCAATTACAATTGGCGCTGCGTACTTTTATTGGTACCCAAACATTGGATATGCTACTGGCCAATAAAGATGCAATAGCTCCGCAAATCATAGAAGCTGTGCGGGCTAAAGTTTCGGAGATCGGAATTCAGATTTCGGGTGCGGGAATTCGCGACATTATCCTGCCCGGAGAGGTGAAAGAAATCATGAATCAGGTTTTGATCGCTGAGAAAAAAGCGCAGGCAAATGTTATCATGCGCAGAGAGGAAACAGCCTCTACCCGGAGCTTGCTCAACACTGCCAAACTTATGGAAAATAATGAAATGCTTTATCGCTTGAAAGAAATGGAATTCATTGAAAAGATTGCAGAGAATATCGAAGCAATTAGTCTCAATGGAGGGAATGGAGTGATTGAAGAGCTGAAAGGTATTTTTGGCAGTAAGTAGCAGCTATGAAATTTCAAGTACAAACTCAGGGATCGAGTTCAATTGAACGGATTCTTGTAATTTGTACTTGATCTTTCTCTTTCGATCCAGTAGTTTACCGGATTATGGAAACTTCTCTTTAGGAAAGATGTGCCTTTTCCCGGTCAATAATAGCTTGCTTCATAGTCTCCGGAACATCAACTTTACACTGGTTTTTGTAATCATAACAAACCACTCGATGCTGAGCGATTGCAACTAGTTTCTGATATTTTTTGCTAAAAAAATAAGTCTCCATAATAAAGCGATCGCTTTCGAAATGTCTGGTACGCGTGCCCAGATAGATCGTGTCGGGATAAATAACCGGCAGAATATATTTACAATCTTGCCAGCCTAGAATTAATCCGATACCTTTATTATCGGGTACAACCGGAATATCTAATTGCTCAAAATAGTCGAAACGGGCAGCTTCGGACCAGCGAAGATAAACAACATTATTAACGTGATTAGCGGCATCCATTTCACCCCAGCGAACTTTAATTTCAGTGATAACCGGAAATTCTTTTAATTGTTCTTTCATGGGTGCAAGATAGCCTTTTTTGGATAGAAGAGATCAGGTTTTAGGTACTGGTTTATTTGATACCTGACACCTGATCCCTTAAGCACTTTGACTATACTTGTGCCATTCCGCCATCTACAGGAATTTCCGTTCCTGTGATATAAGAAGCATCGTCAGAGGCCATAAATAAAACGGTATTGGCAATCTCCTGGCCTTTTCCAAAACGTCCGAGAGGAACTTGCCCACTCACGCCTTCGGCAAAGCCACCGATTTGTTCTTCTGTTAGATTGGTTTTACTCCAGATAGGTGTTTCGATAGGTCCGGGGCTGATCGCATTGACGCGGATATTACGCGGAGCCAATTCAGCAGCAAATGATCTGACTGCTGAACGAAGGGCGGCCTTGCTCGATCCATAGACTGAGACCCCGGGCATTCCCTTGACATTTGATACGGAAGTATTAAAAATAATGGTCCCGCCTTGATTGAGATGCGGCACTGCTTCATTTACCGTGAAAATAGGGCCTTTGACATTAATATTATAGATATTGTCAAATAGTTCCTCGGTAATCTGCCCTGCTGGTGCAGCTTTGAAAATACCTGCATTAAGGAATAGGATATCGATTTTTCCAAATTTTTCAATAGTTTGATTAATCAGGGTTTTGCTATCCGGTAAACTTGCTGCATCTGCTTTGACCAGGAGGAAATCTCCTTCAAGTTCATTCTGCAAAGCATCCAGTTTTTCCTGCGACCTTCCGGTAAGTACTACTTTAGCACCGTGGCTCAAAAATAATTTTGCGGTGTCCAAACCCATTCCACTGGTTGCGCCGGTGATGATAGCGACTTTGTTTTCTAATTTTTTCATTTTTGGTATTTTATTGATTTGATTTTTAAATAGAACGTTCTATCTAATAAAAGGTTAAAAAATTTTTCAAATTATTTTCTGTGTGCTTCCAAAAAACTAAAAGCAGTTTTCATAAACAACTTAAGCGGCTGATCTGTCTTTCCGGCCTGCATTCTGACTGTTGCCCCGCTGAATCCGTCGATCAGATAAAAAGCTAATTCAAGAGGGGTGAAATCCTTTCTTATTTCGCCGCTTTCTTGCCCCTCCTTGAGAACCATTGCAATCCGTTCTGCATTTTTTTCGTAGTGTTGTCCGGCTCGCTCGGCAATTTTTAAATTGAGCGCAGCGACTTCAGAAGTCATACTATTGAGCAGGCAACCAAGGCTGCAATCATTATTAACATGCTCTTTTACATTTTGATTGAACATCTTTTTGAGCCTTTTAACCGGACTCAGTTTTTGATTATCTAATACGGAATCCAGATATTCCAGGTACTTTTGATTATATAGTTCTAATGCCTGTACAGCAAATCCTTCTTTGTTTTTGAAAAAATTGTAAAAAGAACCACTTGGGATATTACAAGCCCGAAGTATATCATCCACACCGGTATTGTGAAAACCTTTTTCCCGGAACAACTGGATTCCCTTTTGAATAATCTCCGTTTTATCGTGTTTTTGTCTCATTTCTCGCAACTTGATCAATTAGAACGATCATTCTAATACAAATTTATTAGAATGGTTTAACAGATGCAAGTTTTTTTTCAACTTCCCTGGTATTGGGACTTGTAAGGTATACCAATCAGCCGATAAACACTACAAGGTCCAATTGGAATGTATGATTTATTCAGTATGGCTAAACTGCCATTTGATATTTTTTAATACCAGACTATCGGGAGGCAGTGTTTTATCCTCCGGATTGAAATAAGCATTAATCACCGTTCTTTTCTCGAATAGGAACAGGATTCGATCAATTTCTGCTTGCTGCTCTTTCGAGATATCTGCAAAGGTTTCAAAATATTTTTTCCCCAGAAAATGTATACCGATCTTTGGTATTGAATCCGGTTGACTTGCTGAATCCTTAGTTTTACCCCAGGGACCAGAGCACTGGAAAAAACATAAATCCTTGCCTTGCTGATCCTTGACGGTTATTTTTATTTTCGCCCATCCCTGTATCCGGAAATCGAGTATAGCAGAAAAATGTAAGTGATCAGGCGGACTTTTAAAATCCGCTTTCCAGACGCCATAGATGCTTTTTCTGGAATTATAAATCGCTTTTATTCTTTTCTCCAAAGCTCTGTCAACTTCAGAGTCTCCCAGGCCCAAATCCTGATAAACAGAGCTTGATGACTGCGACTGAGTACAGCTCCCAATACGAGATATTCCGGAAAAAAACAGAATGATAAATTTTAATACCAGTATTCCGGGTACAAAATCAGAGAACCTTTTTTCTTTATTTCTATAACTCATCACTCATTTATTCCAAACAAAAGAATTTTATAACTATGAAATGTCTGTAAACCCCGATTTAGGTTTAAAAGTGATAAAGAAATACTATCCTGCAATCGTATCACAAACTTTTCATCATTTGTAACCTGCGATGGGATATAGTTAGTTCAATGAATTAAAAATAAATTTTAGCCCTTTCCGCAAAAGACATAAAAGTCATGGACAATGAGTTTACTGTTCTCTTGATAAATGCGATTTTTGGCTAATCGTTCATGATGGATGCTTAACAACTCTTCGTCTTTTTTCAAAAAGGTGTAAAGAATTTTCGTGAGTTTGAAAAAGCGGTCAAGATTATAGGGGTCGGGCAGGTCCTGAATGCCCATTTGTTGAAGTGTAGTAATAAAAGGCGGATACTCAAAAAAGGTGTATTCCTGTGGATAGTGGAAAGTCAGGTAGAGCAAGATTATTTCATTATCATCGTGATAATGATTGTTTTCAATAGTCGTTGGATGTTGCCGCTTAAACTCCTGGAGCATTTCTTCGCAGCCAAACTTAAACATTGAAATGCGGGTCTCAATATTTTGGCTTTCATCAAAAAGGTTCTTAAACATTCTGCGCGCAAAATCTGGTTCGAGGCGGATTAGTTGAAGCATAACCTCCTTGGGACGCCAGCTTTCTCTTTTCCATAGTCGCTGAGTGATAGTACTCCGTAAACTCTGTTCATACATTTTCCCAAAATCAGGAGCATCAATATCCCAGCGCGCCTGAAAATGGTTCAATGCTTCCCATTTATAAAGTTCCTTAAACTCTTTATCCTTTCGAAGAAAATTTTTAAAATCTTGTATTCGGGCTTGTAGCTTCTTTACTTCCATAGGGCAATGATACTACCCACCCCTGCAATTTCCAAACGCCTTCTAACTTTTTAAATTGATTTTTTTGATCCATTCAATGACGGCTTCAGCTACTTCGGGATTATAGTGCTCGCTCATATATTGCCCGTTAAAGATGCCTTCGTTGCGCATCTTTAAATAAGCCTCCATGGAAGGAACGATAGCAAATCCATGTTCTGTTTTTGGAATGATCTTCCAACTTCCTTTCCCCTGAGAAAAACTATTGACGATCTTGGCTGTTTGTTCTGCCCATTCATAGTCTACGGCATGCAGATCAAATTCACCGTGAAGCGCAAGTACATAGCAGTTTGCTTCTTTTAGAGCCTGGACAATATTTGCATCATTGATCTCCTGCATAAAGGTATAGTGTCGGCCTATCATCTTATCTCCATCGCGTACGGGCAAGCCCGTTGGCATCAGTTCTTTGTACAAAGGATTCTTTTCCAATTCTGCCGGACTCTTTTTTTCGACTAAATACTCGTGCAACAATGGCGTTCTTTGTCTAACATTAATTTCGATCTGATCATAAGGTGTTCCACTGATGGCCTCTTGCTCCCGGAGCACTTTGATCAGGTATTCGTACCAGGAAGTAGCTACGCTGCCGTAATTGACAATGCCTTTGACCGGAGTACGTGCGGCGAGCAGGGGAGCGGTAACACCTCCGAGGGAATGACCAAAAAGATAGATTTCTTCCGGATTGATCGAAGGGATATTTTTTAGCTCTAACAAAGCAGTATGAAAAGCATCAACTTCGTAATTAAAACCAATATCTGCACAAGCAGGCAGGTCTTTGCAGTCTCCAACCCCGGGTTTTTCTACCCGGTAAACTGCAATCCCTTCTTTAACCCAGCTATCTATCAATTTGCGGATGACGGATTCTTGATTATAATAGTAATCGATAGTACTACAGCTGAAGCCTTGCAAAAAGAAAATTACCGGAGGATTTTCCACATTTTCAGGAAGGGTCAGGATACTTCGCAACAGGCCTTTGTCATAAGCAACTGCGCCATAAATTACTTCCCCATAAGGAGAAGTTTCCAATGGCTTTCCACTTACATACCCACTGAGCTCAATTGTTTCACCTGCACGCAATACCTGTAATTTTAAAGGATCACCTGCCCGCCATTCCCGGGTCATGTTTACAATCTCAGTATGCCGTTTTATTTCTTCCCCATTGATAGCAGTAATAATATCATTAGTTTGTAATCCAATTTTTTCACTTGTACTTTTGGGAATCACTTTTTGAATTAATACGCCGCCCTCATTTTCTGCTGTGGCGATATAGGACCCCAGGGAACCGCCCCGCTCCAGACTTTGTGCATTAAGATGAAGACCGAGAAGGATAAAAAGTAAAGAGTAAATAAGTTTCATGATTTTAGCATTTTAAGATCAATTTTAAACTAAAAAATAAAAGACGTAAAAAAACCTAAAATCGATTAACCTTCAATTTCTCCTACCGAACAACCAAAATATTATGGAAGAGCCTGCTGGTCGTACAAGTATTTAAAAATCACCAGGCATTCAAAAAAACTTAACTTAGCAGGTAAAAGCTTAAAGCAATGAACAAAATTAGAGTCAATCTCGGTCGTGGATTTGATGTCCTTAAAAAGAGTAAGCAGCTTATTGGTGTAAAAATTAGACCTGGTGCTAAAACCCTTCCGAAAGAACTTTCCGAACGCCGGATGGTATATCCTCATCTTGCCGGATTTAGAATTTATCGTGTAGCAAGGTCCTATAAAAAAGTAGAAAGCATACTTGATAAAGTGCGGAAGCATCCGAATATTTTATTGGGGACACATGTTTACTTTACGGATGCAAGTGATAAACCGATTGTTCCCAACGGATTGATAATGCTTGCTTTTAATAGTGATTCTAAAAAAAGTGATCGCTCAAAGCTTATTAAGAGGCTTAAGCTAAAAAAAGAACGCAGTCTTTCGGATACTAAAATCATTGTACAGGTAACAAAAGATTCAAGTAATCCATTGAAGGTATGTACCGCATTATTAGAATCGGGAATTGTTGTGGAAGCTATTCCGGATTTTGATGTACCAATCACAACCTATGCTTTTACAATGCCGACAGATGATCTTTTCCCTTTGCAGTGGTATCTGGAAAATAATGGTGCGACTCCCGGAGAGCCCAAAGGAAAAATTATCCAGGGAGCTGATCTAAAAGTCGTAAAAGCCTGGAAACGTCTGGGCAACAAAGGTTCGAATAAAGTCAGAGTCGCCATTTTTGATATTGGTTTTGACCGAAGTCATCCCGCATTTGTCGACAAGGTTATCGCTGATCATATAATCTGGCAAGATGCTAGTTCACATCATGGAACCTCCTGTGCTGCACTGGCAATAGCTTCCGAATCTGGTGAAGGGATTGTCGGAGTTGCACCGAATGCAGAACTGGTACTTATCGAAGGACCGAGTTTTTCCTGGTATGAATTAGAAACAGCTTTTAAGTTTTGTATGAATAATGAGGTGGATATTATTTCCTGTAGTTGGGGACAGCAGGATTTTCCTTCCGGACATGATCCGATGCACGATCACATTTTTAGAGAGGTTACGACAAAAGGGCGTAATGGAAAAGGCTGTGTGGTATTATTTGCCGCAGGGAATGAAGACTCGGAGAGCCTCAATGTCATGGCTCGAATGCCGAATACGATTTGTGTAGCAGGATCGACGAGTGGTGACGGGCATTGGATTTATTCCAACCGGGGAGAAGAATTGAGTGTTGCGGCTCCCGGAGGCAACTGGCCCTTGATCACCGCAAAGGCTGCCTGGGCAGATGATTACTGGATCGATGGAAAGACTCGTGGAACTCCCGGATTGTATAAACATTTTGAAGGTACATCCGCAGCTACACCACTGGTCGCCGGAGTTTGTGCCCTGATGCTTTCCGCCAATCCCGATCTTAGCGCAACTGAGGTCAAAAATATTTTACAGAGCACTGCTGATAAAATCGGCACTCAGGATGAGTATCTCAATGGGCATTCTATCCGCTTTGGTTACGGACGGGTCAATGCGGATGCCGCCGTAGCCGAGGCGCTTCGCCTGAAAGATCCATCTGTCGTTCTGCCGGATATAAATACAGGTACGGGCAATGGCCTCTATCATTTTGAAGTGGAACCTTTGCCCTCAAGCGGCTGGGGCATTCAAACCGGTGCTTTGCGAGAGTATGGCAACGTTTTGAAAATGGTGGATAAACTGCAAAAACGTTTTGGTAAACGAGTGATGATCCATATCAGCGAACTAAATGGACAGCCCAATTATAAAATTATGTTGGGCCCTTTTAACACTAAGTCACTAGCCAGGGATTTTCAGAAAAAAGTCAAAGCAGCAGGGATGGAAAGCTTTTTGAAAAATCTGAAAGGAATATAATATACTAGCGCGAAGTGATTATTTGTAAATATATTTTGGAGCAAGGGCTGGCCAGAATTTAAATACATTAAAAATATTTTATATATTTAGAGATGAACAAAGCAATTAAAAATGGCTGTCAACCTCAAAGTTCCTGCTCTTTACTTCTGTCTGTTTTTATTCGGATTATTGCTCAACTATTCTTCTCAAGCGCAAAATCACCAAATTGATAGTTTGATAAAGGTTGTTCGAATCGAGAAAGATTCAAATGTCGTGTTGCCATTGATGCGATTAATTACCGGGGTAGCAGATGACGATTCTTGCCTGAATTACTGGAAAGTTGTCCTGGAACTATCCGAATCTATGAGCTACTATAACGGACAATTGCAGTCCTTGTATAAAATATCGGACTTTCAACAAATAGGGAATGAGCATGAAGAAGCTATTCGTACATTAGACAGAATTCTTCCCGTTGCGGAAAAAGCAGGTTTTAAAAAATTCGAATATTTAGTTTTTAGAAATAAAGCCAGATCATTACAAAAACTGGGACGTTCAAAAGATGCGCTGGAAAGTCTTTTAACCGCTTCGAAAGTAGCCGACGAATTAAATAAACAGGATTTGCAAGCCGAGATACTTTTTGAGATGGGCGATTTTCATCGTTTGCAGCACAACTATGAAAAATCTATCAGCTACTTTGAAAAAGCGAGTACCATTTACCGGGAAAATGATTTGGAAAGCGGTTATTGTCGCCTGCTTTTTTACATGGCAATAACTTATAAGCATTTTGATGAAATAGATTTGAAAAGGAAAGGGATTGCTTCTTTGATTGAAGTGATCGAAGGGACCTGTGGTACTAAGCTTTCCGATTTTAAACAGGCCATCAATTGGAGCAATCTCGGTAGTGCCTATATTGATATCGACGAACTTGAAAAAGGGGAAGAAGCACTTTTACATGCACTTAACCTGAAACGCAAAATAGGTGACCCTGTCTCGATTGCATATACTCTGAATGAACTGTCATCTTTATATCTAAAGAAAAAAAATGCACCAAGAGCCTTGAAGTATGCCGAAGAAGCCTATAGCAATGGAAGTAAAGGGGAGGATGTTTTTCTAATGGAGGATGTATTGGAAAATCTGGCTATATCCAATTATCAGAGCGGTAATTATCAAAATGGGTATGAGTTTTTGTATCGCTATAAAGAACTAAAGGATTCCATTCGCAATAAAGACACTAATCAGGCATTGGCCGAAATGTCCTCAAAGTTTGAATTGGAGAAAAAAGAAAAAGACCTGATGCAAAAAGATTTGCTGATTGCCCGGCAAGAGAGCCGTTTTAACCAATATTTGCTGATTGGTCTGGGTATCCTGGCTTTAATTCTCGGTTTATTTTTCTGGTCGCGCTGGACACTCCAAAAGCAAAAACTGAATGCCCAAAAGCTTCGGGAATTAGATGAACTTAAATCTAATTTTTTTACCAATATTACCCATGAGTTCCGAACGCCACTTACCGTAATTCTCAATGGACTCGCTAACAAAAAAATAGATGAAAATCGGGTAAGTCTCAGCCAAAATGAAGCGGATATTATCCAACGGAACGCAGATCGTTTACAAAACCTGATCAACCAGCTATTGGATCTATCCAAACTCGAAGCAGGCAAAGCAAAACTTATAGTAAGTCAGAATGATCTGGTGGCCTTCCTCAAAAGACTGGCACATTCCTTTGAATCAATCGCCGGTCAAAAGGAAATCCGTTTGCAGTTTTTTAGTCCGATAGACGAAATCAAAGCTTATTTTGATGTAGATAAAGTTGAGAAGATCGTATCAAATTTGTTGGCGAATGCAATAAAGTTTACTCCGAACGGGGGAGAAGTAAATCTGTTATTATTAAAAAACGAGGAAGATAATGTTGAGATAATAGTCAAAGACAACGGTATTGGAATTGCGGAGGCTGCCCAAAAGCATATATTTGATCGTTTTCATCAGGTAGATTATTCCGATACACGGAGCTATGAAGGTTCGGGCATTGGCCTGGCTTTAGTGGATCAAATGGTGAAAATACACGGGGGACAAATTACGGTCGATAGTCGTCTTGGAAAAGGTAGTATTTTCACGGTACAATTACCGGTTAATGAAAAAAACTATACAAAAGAGCAAATAGCAGCTGATCTTCCATTTATGAAAATTGATCAGCTTAAAAGACCCTTGATTCATCCCTCGTTTACGCTGGATGATGAAGCTTATACAAATAGTCCTGAAGATAAGGAGCAAGCTTTCATTCTGCTGGTAGAAGACGATGCTGATTTAAGATTTTTGTTAAAAACTCAACTAAGCCCCGAATACAAAGTGGTCGAAGCGGTCAATGGTGAAGAAGGATTGGAGATTGCTTTGCATCAGATTCCTGACCTGATAATTAGTGATGTGATGATGCCGGAAATGAGTGGCTATGAGCTCTGTAAGCGCTTGAAAACCGAAGAACGTACTAGCCATATCCCGATTATTCTGTTGACCGCAAAAGCGACGCAGGGAGAAAAGCTGGAAGGTCTGGAATCCGGTGCGGATAGCTACCTGGTAAAACCTTTTGATAAAAAAGAACTCGAAACCCGAATCCGACAACTCATTTTGCAAAGGAAAAAACTACAACAGCGCTTTTCTCGGGAAATTGTTTATCGTACTAAAGAAACATCGGTGGCTTCCCGTCAGGATATCTTTATTCGGAATTTACTGGAGAATATTGAAGAAGAAATTGCAAATGATGGCTTTGGCGTGGAGGAACTAGCTCAGTCTGTTCATATGAGCAGGAGTCAGCTTTATCGGAAAGTAAAAGCACTTACCGGAAAAACGCCAAACGTATTTCTTCGGGAAATCAGGCTTGGAAAAGCTAAAGAACTCCTGGAACAGAATGCTGGAAACGTTTCCGAAATCGCGAATATGGTTGGCTTTTCCAATGCCAATTATTTCTACAAATGTTTTAAAGATGCTTTTGGCATTACCCCCGGGGAAGTGCTGAGATCAGAGTCCTAAATCTCGTTTTCCCAAGCCTTTTCCTGGTTGCAACATTTTTACCTCTAATTGCAACAAATTCAGATGTCCAGGCAGGATAAATGCACGTAAAATGTAGTTTTTAGGTCTGCTATTTGAATATTTTCAGGATATAAAACGTTTAATATTCTTGACTTTCATTTTCCCAAATCTGTTAAATCACTAACTCCCTTTTTAATAATTTTATATAGTGTTGGTTCTCGTATCAAGATGGCAGGACGTGGAGGCTTCCTGCCATTCTTTTTTACGAATACTCTGAATGTTTAAATAAAAATATTCAATACAAAAACAGAATGTTGAACTTGAGCTTAGGCCGGGAAATTGAATTATTTTTTAGGCGGTATGGCCGGTCGGACCTCAATCTTGCTCGGAAGCGAACGCGCCGGCATGGTCAATAGATCAACACATAACTTCCCGATGTCTTCCGGTTGTATCTTCCAGGCATCTGCCTCAGAGGGCTGATGCTTGTTGAAATGACTAGCTACCGAACCGGGCATAATGGTAGTTACTTTTACGCCATCGTTTCGCACATCCAGCATCACTGCCTGAGTAAAGCCTACCAGACCGAATTTACTCGCATTATAGGCTGCTCCCTGGGCAAAGAAATTAGTGCCTGCAAGGCTGGCAATCGTGATCAGATAACCCTTGGATTGAGTCAGGGCATCCAAAGAAGCTTTCGTACTGTTAAACACACCGGTTAGATTAATATCTATGACATCGTTCCATTGTTGATGGCTCATTTTCTGAATCGGTGCAAAATGCCCTACACCGGCATTAGCCACCATAACGTCTACTTTTCCCCATTTATCCAGCACAGTTTGTACTACTCTTTGTTCATCTTCAAAACTTCTCACATCCGATTGAATGCCAATAATTTTTTCCGGATCACCGTTTAGATTTGCTACGGCTTTATCTGCTGCTTCCTGACTTCGACTGGTAATTGCTACGCGCATTCCTTCGGCCAGAAAGCTGGCTGCGATTCCATAACCAATTCCTTTAGACCCTCCGGTGATAATGGCAACTTTATCTGTTAACATTTTTTCTTTTTTTATTTTTGAAAAATAAATCGTTTTTAAAACGAATCATACTTATTACACTATTCAAGTGTATGAACGCTTAGAAAACTCTTGGTAGGTGTAATTTGTTCAATGAATGAATTTAAAATTAGTTTTGGTATTTTTAAATAAAAGAAGATATGGATATGTGTATGGTAGCTTGTATAACCAATATTTTTTTAGCTACATTACCACATAACAACATAAGGATATGGATAACATGATCATCAGAGTTTTTTTTAGTTTTTTGAGTTTATCTGTTGCCTCCTTTTGCTTTGCGCAAGAAGCGCTTTCTAAACGGATTGCCAGTTATGATATAGCTGTTGAGCTGGATGCAGAGGCAAAGAAAATATATGGCAAGCAGGTACTGTATTGGAGCAACCCTTCTTCGGATACAATTTTTGAATTGCAGTACCATCTTTATCATAATGCATTTAAAAATTCTAAGACTACCTTCATGCGAAACCGGGAGTTCGATCTATTGAATACCGATGATGATCCCTGTAACTGGAGTTATGTTGATGTACAAAGAATTACTGACGAATACGGAAACGATCTCACCGGAGCTATGGAGTATATTCAACCCGACGATGGTAATGAATTTGATCAGACAGTGCTTCGGGTTCCTTTGAAAAAGCCTGTTTTACCCGGTGAACAAATCAAGGTTAATCTGGACTGGCAAACCAAACTCCCGAAGATCAGGCCACGTACCGGATACAACAAGGACTATTATTTTATGGTGCAGTGGTTTCCCAAGCTTGGTGTTTACGAATCAGCGGGTATGCGCTATGCCAGGAAAGGGCAGTGGAATTGCCATCAGTATCATGCAAACGGGGAGTATTATGCCGACTTTGGAAATTATAAGGTGGATATTACCGTTCCCGAAAATTTTGTGGTAGGTGCGAGTGGTGTTTTAAAAGATAGGAAATTAGAAAAAGGACAACTTACTTATCGCTACGAAGTTGAAGATGTCATTGATTTTGCCTGGACGGCTTCTCCAAAGTTTGTTGAAGAACATACAAAATGGAAGGATGTTGATATCCGCTTTTTGTGTTATCCGGAGCATCGTCATTTGGCAGAACGATACTTTAGGGCCATTAAAAATTCGATGGAATATCTCGATGAGCATATAGGGGAATATCCCTATCCTTCCCTGACCATTGTGAATCCTCCCTTGCACGGAATATTTAGTTCCGGGATGGAATATCCGACACTGATTACTACATTAAGTTTTTGTCTATTACCTGAAGGAGTAAAGACCCTTGAAACCATCGCCATTCACGAATTCATTCACCAGTATTTTATGCAGATGGTAGCTACCCATGAGCAGGAAGAACCGTGGATGGATGAGGGCATTACAACTTATTACGAAGGGCGAATTCTGAATCATTATTATGGAGAGACCACTTCGACAATTGACTTTTTGGGGATTCATGTAGGAAATATTGAATACAATCGAATTGAGTTTTTTAATATGAGGAATCCAAAAATTGCGGATAACTCTTATTATGCCCGAGACTTTATCCATGGAGGTTATGGTCCGATTTCTTATAATAAAGCAGCCATCTGGCTACGTACCCTGGAAGGGCTGGTAGGTCTGGAGACTGTGGATAAGATCATGAAGACCTATTTTGAAAGATGGAAGTTTGACCATCCCTGTACCCGTGATTTTATCAATATTGTAAATGAAGTAGTCCGGGAAGATCATGGAGATACGTTTGGTGATGATATGAACTGGTTTTTTGATCAGGTTTTGTACGGTTCTGATCTTTGTGACTACGAACTGGGAGTTTTGTCCCATCAAAAAGATCAGCCTCTGGAAGGTTATTACGACGATTTGGAAGAATGCGAAAAAATACCGGAAGATTACCGGGAAGAAGCGGAATCCAATGCGACGATTGTTGCTTTTCGGAAAGGTGAGGTCATCATGCCGGTAGAAATTCTGGTAGAATTTGCCGATGGCAGCACCTATTTACAAAAATGGGACGGTATTGCGCGTAGTAAATCTTTTACTTACCCCGGGAAAGAAATCATATGTGCAGAACTCGATCCTGAAAGAAAAATCTATCTGGATAAAAATTTTTTAAATAATAGTATTACTTTAAAATCGCAAAAACCGGCGATTCGAAAATATTTTACGCAGTTTATGGGCTGGATACAAAATACGATGCAAAGTTTGAGCGGGTTGATATGAAATCTTTAAAAGCGTACTTTAAAGGGTGGTCTTCAGCCATTCGTTACAAACGAATGACGCTAATATTATATCTGGTTAATTTTATACTGGCTCTGCTTTCAGCATTTCCGGTTTCTGGTTTTCTGGGACAATCCGTTGGCCGTTCAATGTCTTTGGAACGTAGTGTTCCCGGCTTCGATTATACTTTTTGGAGCGAGATGAAACAGGTTTTTGGCGATCAGATCAATGCAATACTGGATCAGGCGATCTGGTTTGTTATTTTGTATCTGATCATTTCGATTTTTCTCATGGGAGGAATTTTGACTATTTTTAAAAATAATCCGGAGCGCTTTAGCTTAAAATTATTCTGGCAGGGTGCATCAAAATATTTTTGGCGCCTGGTTCGTCTAACTGTATATTTTCTTAGCTCGCATGTAGTTCTATTCGTGCTGTTTTTGAGCATCTTTTCTACGATGACTAATGGACTAAACCCCTTTAAACTGGAAAGCGAAGAACAATTACTTAATGCGTTTTTTGTTGTTGCCCCGATCTACCTTCTTTGTTTTACAACGCTTACCCTAGTACAGGATTATGCCAAAATCGAACTTGTTCATTGTGATCCCAAGTGGCTCACTTCGACATTTTGGGGAAGCTTTAAAAAAGTATTCCAAAATTTCAGAAGCTTCTTTTCGCTATACCTTTTAAATATGCTGACATTGGGGCTGGTGTTTTTAGTGTATTGGCAAATTAGTGATCGGATTATACCAGATACTATGAGTAGTATTGCTTTACTATTCCTAATCGGGCAGATTTTTATTATTTTAAGAATTTTAATCAAACTACTTAACCTGGCTGGCATCACCCATTTGTATCAGTGGACCAGAGGCCATGTCTAGTATCTACATATAAAACATCCTGTCAACCTATTTACCCATTTACCTTAAAAGCATAAAAAATGAAAGCAGTAATTTGTAAGAAATATGGGCCACCCGAAGATTTAGTAATCGAAGAAATCGCTGATTTAAGTCCTGGACCCAATGATGTGTTGGTTCGGGTCAAAGCCTGTAGTGTCAATTTTCCGGACACCTTGATCATCCGGGGTTTGTATCAGTTTAAGCCCGAATGTCCTTTTACCCCCGGAAGTGATATTGCAGGAATTGTAGAAGCGGTGGGAGATAATGTGAAACATCTAAAACCGGGAGACGAAGTTTTTGGAATGGTTCCCTTTGGTGGATTCGCAGAACAGGTACTTGTTCCCAAACACAATTGTTTCCCCAAACCACCGGGAATGGGTTTTGAGCTGGCTGCTTCTTTTTTAATGACTTATGGAACTTCCTACCATGCTTTGAAAGACCGGGCTCAACTCCGGGAAGGGGAGCGTTTGCTGGTCTTGGGAGCCGCTGGTGGAGTGGGACTGGCTGCTGTCGAACTGGGTAAACTCATGGGGGCTCAGGTAATTGCAGCTGCTTCGACGGATGAAAAACTGGAAATCTGCAAAGCCTACGGTGCCAGTGAAACCATCAATTATCGAACGGAGGATTTCCGTGCCAGAATCAAAGCGATTACCGATGGCAAGGGAGTAGATGTTGTATACGATCCGGTAGGGGGACCGTATTCCGAACCCGCTTTTCGTTCTACTGCCTGGAAAGGTCGCCATTTGGTAGTGGGCTTTGCCGCAGGAGAGATTCCTAAGATACCACTTAATTTGCCTTTGCTAAAAGGGAGCCAGATCGTAGGGGTCTTCTGGGGGAAATTTGCGATGACTTTTCCGAATGAAAATATGGCGAATACCATGCAACTAGTACAATGGCAGGCAGAAGGAAAAATTAATCCGCGTATTCATGCTACATTACAACTGGAGGAAGTGAGTAAGGCTTTAAATATGATTGCCAAGCGAGAAGTGAAAGGAAAAGTGATTTTGAAAATATAGTTTTCACTTATTCATAAAATATCTTACTGGACGGACGGATGAACAGTATTCAGACTGGATACCAGTCACGATACCTTTAGGGATGATACACCACTTGCCGGGGCAAATTATTACCGGTTAAAACAAGTTGATACGGATGGACGCTTTGATTATTCTAATGTCATTCTAATTGAAAACCAATCTTTATACCGTTTGAACCTGATTCCGAATCCAGCTCAAAACCTGGTCTCCCTTATTTCAAATATTGAAAGTGGTCGGCTGGATCTTCTTAATGTAAATGGTACATTGATAAGAAGCTATCAACTTAGAACTGCTTTTACAAATATCTCTGTGGCAGATTTACCCAAAGGAATTTATTTGATAAAAGTTATGGATCAAAATGGCTTTGCTATAATTAAGAAATTAGTGAAGGATTAAATGCTTACGTTGATTATAAGGTATATCATTTGAAAATCCATCAAGCCATTTATTAAACATATTAATTTAAAGCTGTAAATTGTTTTGGATAAGTTAGCTTTTTGAAAAGAGTGAAGTTTAATTACCATTGATTATATGCAATTCTGGAAAGCGTTCATCTTTTGTTTTTTTACCTCATCAGGTTTATTGGCTTTCAATAATACCGATAGTCTGATTCAGATTTTGCCTCAGCTTAAAGGGATAGAAAAGGTGGACCTTCTAAACCGGCTGAGTTGGACTTTAAAGTTCTCTAAAAATGAAACGGCCAGGCAATTTGCGGAAGATGGATTTCAATTAGCGAGAGCTCTCGAATATACCAAGGGAGAAGGCTTGGCTACTTATCATTTGAGTGTTATCTATTCTATTAAAGGAGACTATGAAGTTTCCAATCAATATGCGGACGACTGTGTGAAAATTCATCAAAAGCTGGATAATGCAAAATATATTTCCAAAGGATGGAATGTGAAAGGCATTAATATGATGAATCAGGCTCAATATGAAGAGGCACTGAATTATCTGAATAAAGCGATAGAAATCGCTCGAATCCTGGCAGATACCGGTTCTATGCTAATAATCGAAGGTAATATTGGCAGTATCTATTTCCTACAGGGAGATTATGAAAAGGCATTAATTTTTTATGATAAATTAATTGAGTATGGAGAAGAGAACAAGGATACCATTATCTGGGCCAACAACCTTAAAAATGCCGGGAGCATCAACTCCCTTACCGGGGATCATCCAAAAGCTTTAGAGCAATTTTTCCTGGCTCTTGATTTATACCAGGCTACGAATAGTCAGGCGCTCATCGCTAATATCCTGAGTGAGATTGGTTTGGTCCTGAAAAGGGTAGGAATGTATGAAGAAGCTAAAGAAGTAATTCTGGATGCTATACGACTCAATGAACAAGAAGGCAATGTTAAAACCCTGGGAATACTCTCCAATAACCTGGGGATCGTTCATTTTCGGCTGGAAGAATATGATGAAGCGGTAGAGAATTATGAAAAAGCGCTTGATTATTATCAACAGGCTAAGGTAAAATCAATAGGCAATATATTGAGTAATATTGCTGACGTACATGAGAAAAGAGGGGATTTTGAAACTGCTGAAAAAATGCTTTTTCGGGCTTTAGAAAATGATTCCTTGTTAAATAAACCTCCCGGAATTGCTCATCGCTATATGCATTTAGGGGAAAACTATTTGAAACAAAACGAATTGGAAAAAGCTGAAAAATACTTGCTTAAAGCATATGCACTTTGGACGGAAATCGGGCAGGTAAAGGATTTGTCAAGTACTGCCGGGCATTTGGCCAACCTGTACGAAGCCAAAGGAGATTTGGAAAAAGCCCTGGTATATCTGACGGAATACAAAGAAACACAGGATAGCGTTTACGGACTTGATCGTCATAAAGAGGTAACGCGTATCCTGCTCCAAAGACAAGAAAAGCTGCTGAAAAATACAGCACAGGAAGAGCTAGAAGTAGAAGATACTGCAAAAGATGGTTTGGGAATAATTATCATCCTGCTTCTTGGAGGAATCCTTTCTTTCTTTTTGTATAAAAGGTGGCAGCTCCAAAAGCAGAAAAGTCAATTGCAACTGGAATTTGAGGTACAAAATAAACATTTGAAAAATCTCCAGTCATCTCTGGAGCAAAAAAATATAGAAGTTGCTTTTTTATCTCTTACGACTATCCAAAAAGATGAATTTATCCATCAATTTTCTCAAAAACTCAATGAGTTTGTCCAAAAGCATCCTCAAAATCGAGAAGCTCAAAAACTTTTAAATACCCTGCATTTTCAGGATGTCAATGCAAAAGACTGGGACTATTTTAAACAGTCTTTTGAGCAGATTTCTCCCGGCTTTTTCGACAAGCTTTTTGAATTATATCCTAAATTGTCGAATAAAGAACTAAGGCATTGTGCTTTGATTCGTTTAAATATTTCACCCAAAGACGCTGCTCAGATTTTGGGTATCTCTATGAGTGGTGTTCACAAAGCCAGATATCGACTTCGCAAGCAATTCGGCCTTGATCGACGGGAAAGTCTGGAGAACTATCTGAACGCCATTTAAAGACTCCTCTCCCTTCACCCATCTTGTTTATTAGCAGTTTACAAAAAACTTAAGAGATTTACGTCCTATTGATTTTAGGATATAAATTGCTGTTTGTTAAGGATTTATAAAATAGATAATCCTTTAATGTCCAATCTGTATGGGGCTAAAAAAGAGCTATTCGGTTCTTGTCTTAAAAATGTCTTAATGCAAAATTTGAGTAGCTTTTATCAGACGAATACATTTAAGTAATTTTTAATAAGTTATTTCCGCTTCAGACAATTTTCCTCATAACAAAAAATACTTATATGTATCAAATTTACTTCTTGCTAATATGCCTTTTATGTTGTACGATCTCTTTATCAGGACAAACATTTACAGAATCTTTCGAAACGGATGGAGAGGGTAGCCGCTATGAATCCAATGAATTTACTGTAGGTTGCGGTACGGATTGGTATAGACGAACTTTTGATGGTGAATGTGCAAACAATAATCATAATTTTAGAGATGCAGCCAGTAATAATGCAATCAACGAAGACGGAACCTTCTATATTGCGGGAAGTGATGTAGACGAGGCCAATGCGGGGGAAAATCCACTTGGTGATGGAGAGAGTGCATATATGGTTTTTCCTACCCAGCAAATTGTAGGTATGAATAATACATTTGAGGTAACCATAAAGCTTGCTGCTGAATTTGAGAGTTCGGGACTTTTTGAAGGGGAAGAGGTTATATATGTTGAATATGCCTTTGATAGTGATATTGCCACCGGAGCTAACTGTAATAATTGTTTACCTGCGGGAGCGAATGTAAATACCGGAACGTATACCATTGTTGGAGCCTTTGTAGCTAATACTACAACGAATCTATATCAAGCGGATACTGACCTGGATGGAATGCCGGATGTGGGAGGGGCAACCTTATCCAATGTGTTTACGGACTATAGTTATACCATTACCAGTGTGGGAAACCCTACTTTTTTGTCGATCCGTGTTCGGTTCTTTCATAGCCAGTCCTCAGAAGATGTGGCCTTTGACCATGTTCGCTTAACCAGCAGCACAGTCTTACCTGTGGAGATTTCCGAATTCAAAGTGGAAGCTCATGAGCAACACAATTTATTATACTGGGTGACGCAAACAGAAACGGATAATCTTGGCTTTGCCGTAGAACAATCTCTGGATGGTCAATCGTGGCGACGCATTGGCTTTGTTGAAGGTATGGGAACGACTGCGATTCCTCAATATTATAGCTTTAACGATAATGCTCAGTTGAATTACCAAACCACCTATTATCGCCTCAAGCAGATTGATTTCGATGGCCGCTTCGATTATTCAGATATAGTTTCGATTAAAAATTATGGACTTTCTAAGCTGGAAGTATTCCCTAATCCAAGCCAGGGTGTGATTAATATTCAAACGGATGCCGATATAGAAAAAATAGAAATCTTGGATATAAGCGGAACTGTGCTACTTGTTGAAAATGTAAGATCATCAAGCAATACTATGGACATCTCCTTTTTACCAAAAGGGATTTATTTTGTCAAAATGACTGATCGCAGGAATCAACAATTATTAATTGAAAAAATAACGATTCAGTAGTACTGGACAGGCATTGCTTAATTCTTGAAAATTTCTATCAGGTAGGTACTGGGATATCGGGGATGAGGATTCTATAGTTGAAACATGTTTCAATCCTGATCCTCATTCCCCACATAAAGGCTTTCATTTTTCTAAAAGCTGATCTTTTCTAGCTTGGATATTTTTTTTATAAAAAAAATACATCCCGGGAACTTCTATCCTTTGTTAGTAGTTTTAGCTATTGTGTTTAACAAAAATTACAAAAATGATTTCACCATTTTGCAAAAATAAATTAGTCAAACACTTCGACCAATTGGAATCGTCAAGGTTCTAAAAGCCCATCTCAAAGGAGGTTGCGGCTGAGCCGAAGCTGTGACCCTTTCAATTGAATATAAATTTCAAATAACAAAATTCAAATTCAAAAAGAGTCTGTGTACTTAAGCAATGAATTTGATGATATCATTTTGAATAATTAGGCTCTGGGGGTGAGAGCGTTCTGATTGTTATGATCAGAAAGGACAGGGTTCGACTCCCTGAATTGTTCAAAATAACCTTTGTTATACTTTAACTCGGTCGGGATGTATCGCGACTAAAAGTTCTTTGATAAAACAAAAGTATAAAGCTAAGAGGAAGGCAGAGAAACGTTCTGCTACTCTTTAGTTGAATCGGCAGCTTACTGTCGATGGAGCTTGCTCCGAAAAATAAACCTGGTAACGGGGATAAATCCAATTGCAGAAGTAACTGTATTGGAGACTGTCATGTACAGTTTGAGTAAGCAAGCAACTAGCGTACGGCTTCCATTTTGTCAGGGGCGACCGCTGAGGCAAAAGGAAACGTATACCCTGTGAAGGATAGCAGGGTTGAGGTGGAGACACCAATAGAGAAAGTTGTAGAATACCGGTTCGTACCGAGTTATCCACTTTGTACGTGGCTGGATTCAGTATCCGGGGTAGCCGTCTGGTAACGGATCGCTATCCTTAAGTACGGTGAGTTGGGAGACTCACAGAAAGGAGCCTGGTATTCTGTAGGCGAAAATCTACGGAGCCTACCCGGGACGCTTCTTTCAAATATCCGAAAACGCTAAAGTAGCTCAGTGGAAGAGCGTCTGAATTGAAAATCAGAAAGTCGTGGGTTCGACTCCCACCTTTAAACTCGTTAAAAGCGAAAGTCCCGGGCGTTATGGTGTAGTAGTTGCCTAAACCCATTGAAAAATATGGGCTGTGTCTGGCCGCAAGTCAGTCATAGGCAGTGTACATTCTTTCAAGCCGGCTTCAGGGCAATGCCTTGGGGAACGCTTGATTAATGGCGAGGGAACCAACCCTCTTTTATTGCAAAGCGTGGGCGAAAGAACCACTATGCAAGCCAAGTCTAAGATGCTGATCAACCACAACGTATATCCGAATCATCGGATAAATCTGGCATCAGATAAGTACTCCGACCGGGCGACTGGAAAGAGTGGATAACGCGAGAACGCTGGGGGCAGCAATCCCTGGTCATAATGCGCGGAAAGCTTATCTACCAACGAAGCGGTAATCCCAGGCTTCTTTTTATTTTTTTTGATTCTCCAAGATGACAAAAGGCAAACCTTCTTGTATCCAGCTATTAACCAATTCAGGTCTGTCTGCAACTTCAAAAGTTAAAGCACCCAGAATAATATCCAGGTCTTCATCTTGATCTATATCTCCATGATCAAGTGTAATCCACCTGCCTTTGTTTTTTAAATCAATAGTATGAGGGATAAACTTGCTTTTTCTATTTTCAAAAAAGACGAAGTCCCCAGTTAGGGGTTTTTTATAGTCCGGGAAAAAAGATATGACTACCAGGTCGATATCTCCATCCATATCAAAATCAGCAGGAATAACTTTATAGGCCCCGTGCAATGGTAAAAAGTCTTTTTGTTTAAACTTGAAGTTTTCTGTTTGAATAAAAATATAAATGCCATGATAGGGTTTCAGCAGAGAAGGATAATCGGCATTATCGCCAGCGGTATATAGGATATCCAATTTACCATCCTGGTTCCAGTCGTAGAGGGTGAAATAACTGGAGCCCATGCTCGGGTGCAAACGGACTAAAGGCTCTGCCTTGAATTGATTGTTCCCTTGATTGCTTAATAAAACAAAACCTTCGTCTCCCTGTCCGAAAAGGGCAATGATATCCTTTAATCCATCGCTATTATAATCTATCACTTCTGTGCGGATAGCCCCCGGACGATTTAGCAATGTGATCCCCGTATAGCTTCCATCTTCATTTTGACTATGCAGAGACAATTTTCCGGTCCATTTGCCAAATTCACAGATTAAAATATCTTCTCTGCCATCATTGTTAAAATCTTCGTAGCTACTGTGAACCGGGCGTTGCAGATTTGTAATTATTTTTTGAGGATAAATATTTTCGTTTTTTGCCAGTTTTAAAATATAACCATTAGGAGCTTCTGCCGGAGAAAAATTTCCCATGACGGTAGCATAAAGTGTATTTTGAGTTTCGTGCAGATTGACCAGACCTTCACCAACTTTTGCTTGTTTTTTTACTTCAAAATCTTTATCCAGTTCTAAAAGCATTTTTTTATTGGCATCAGCAATAATGATTTTATTACTGTCAATTGATGTATAGGTAAGGCTGGGCGGGGAAAGAAAAATTTCCGGATATTTGACCTTAAATAAATCCGTTTTTTGAAATTGACTTGAAGCGGAATCTACGTTTAATTTTTGAGGGGCATGACTCAAATAGAAGTTTTGAATCCTTTGCCATTCCTCTTTGCGAATTATTGGATGTTCGGGATAAATATTGGCTTGTAAAAGCAAACGTCGATCAACACCACTTCCGAGCAAACTGTCTCTTTCCAGCCCCTGGGTATAATGTCCCATCATAGCTCCCATTCGGGGCAACATATATTTTTTCCAGGTTTTCTGATCCAGAATATCGGGTTGGGGATAAAGGTGGCAAGAACTGCAATAGGTTTTGGCTAATTCCTCATCGCTTTTGCTGTTAAGATCATTTTTGCAGAATAAAAAAAACGCCGCTATAAAAATAGCGACGAAAAAATAAATTATTGGTTTCATTTGTTCCTCAAATTATTCTGTTTGCTCATATTTTACACTTTAATACTTTCCACCGATTACTCTTTCATTCCAGGAAGGATTTTTTTCGAATTCGGGAAGCTTCGCAGGCATGGAAATATCAAGGGTCTCATCGCTTAATGCTTCCATGAATTTTACAAGTTGTGCTTTTTCTTTTTCAGAAAGATTTAGTGGTGTATCTGGCAGGGTCTGGTAAGGTACATCCAGTCCAAGGCCGATACCTCCGCCTTTATTGTAAAAATCAACAACTTCTTCCAGTGTATCGTAGACTCCGTTATGCATATAAGGAGCGGTTTTGGCAATATTGCGAACCGTTACCGTCTTAAAAGAGTGTTTATAAAAAGCAGTTTCATCTATTGGACGTTTACTATGTGCTCTGCCCCAGTCTGTATCGAGTACCGGATTAATAGTGTCCTTTGTTAATGGTACGCCTAAGACCTCGGATTCACTTTCATCAAAAACCGGAGGTACAGTACCGTTGAAAGTCGGAGCAAAATGGCAAGTGCCACAAGCTGCTTTTCCCATGAATAAATTAAAACCTGCAATCACATCCGGATTCAGTTCGTCAATTTCTTTTCGAATGTATTGATCTACCGGACTATTAAAAGAACTGACACTGGTTACATAACAGGCCAGTGCATCGGAAATTGAAAATTTTGATAGTTGATATTTTGGATATTCAGGATAAGCCTCGGCAAATAGTTTTTTATATTCTTCGCTTTGAGAGAGTTTATTAATAATCGTAAAAAAGTCGGTTGAAAATTCCTTAGTATCCAGGACTACATGCTTGATTTGTCTTTCCAGATTGGGTTCTCGCAAATCATAAAAATAGCGTTCTGCATAAACGGAATTAATAATCGTTGGTGCATTCCGTTTGATGCTTCCTTTCTGGCTAAAGGCAATGCTCTTGGCTACTCCGTCGGTGAAAGCTTTTTCGGGCTGGTGACAAGATGCACAGGATCGTTCAAGATTAGAAGACAAGACAGGGTCAAAAAATAGTAATTTACCAAGCTCGATTCGTTTTTGAATATTCTCCTGATTAAAATCGATATTAGAATAAAAACTTTTATTTAAAAAATCTTTATCAAAGATACTTTCCACTTCGTAATTGACGGGAAGCACATTGGCATTAGTCTCCTTGACCGTTTCGATTTGTAATGCTTTTTGTAATTGATATAATTTGCCGTATAAAGGGTCGATATAATTACGGAGATAATGCATCCGGTCAAAAGAATCAAAATCCTGATTGGCTTTTAAATAATTAATTCCTTCGGAGAATAACTGGCCCACTTCCCCGGCTAGTTCCGGATTTTTATCCTGTGCCATCAAAATATAATTCTGCATAGCCATTGCAATACTTTGCATACTTACGATTGCTTCGGGAAGCGCATTAACCGAACCCGGTGTATCGAAACCGGTTATGCCCAGGGTAAAAACTCGGATCAATTCATTGCGGCTGGCCTCGAAAATAAAACGATGCGTAAATTTTATTTTCTTTTGGTATTGGTGAATCTTTTTATAATCATTCTTCAGTTGTTGGGCCTGTTTTAGAATCTCTGCTTTTTCAGTATAAGGGTTTTCACTGAATATCAATTCATCCAGCACTTGCAAACCGGATGGCTCTATGACCGATACTTCCGGGACTTTGGGCTCAACGCTCAATAGCGGAGCACCATTGAGCATTTTCTTTACACTGTATCGATCAAAGTATTCAAGGAATAATTCTATTTTTTTAAAATTTAATCTGTTGTCAAGATGTATTTGTTGAAGCTGGAGAATAGCTGCGGGATTATTTTCCAAACTTTGTGTTTCCTCAATAAGTGCTTTTATAGAATGCTCGAAATCTGAAAGACCTATGTGAAATTGATTGCTAACTTCTTTAATAGCCTGTTCAGGTGTGGTGTCATGGATAGGGAGGAATGAACTCGCAATAAAGACGAATAAGAGAAGTGAAAAAGGAATAAAATATTTCATGGTTGTGATGAATATTTAAAGAGGTTTTCCGGATTGTAGCTCACCGGAAAACCTCTTGTTTATACAAAGATTACTTATTGTACAGAAAGTTTTACAACCTCACCTGCGGCATTCTGGATATAATAAATACCAGGAGTAAGGTTAGAAACATCAACTTTGTTTACGTTTCTTTTTACAATAATACGTTCTCCGTTTCCATTGTAAACTGCAACATCAGTAACATCATTCAAGAATACTGTTCTGGTAGTTGGGTTCGGGAAAATAGAAAACGCTTCATTATCTACTTGCTGTGTAGTATTAGCATTCAACTCTTGATTCAGGCTTGAGTAAGAATTGGAAAAACTGCTTGGAGTTAGTTTGTCAAAACCGTTGATAGCAAGAGTCAAAGAGTGATTGAAAGGGAAAGGGTTATCAGTACGTGGGTGCTGAGAGTTTACTAAAAGAGTTTTACCATCAGGAGTTGGTTGAGCACCAGTCACCTCAGAACCAGCAGGGCTAATACCGATACGGATCAAATCATCCAGCGTTGGATTTTGAATAGACATATCAAGTAGGTACAATTCACACATTCTGTTGCTTACACCGGCAGGCGTTCTACCAAAAGAAGTTCCGTTGAGGTCTTCGCAAATGACCATGTAGGACTGACCACCAATTTGCATGATGTTCAAACCATCAGGGTTAGAAAGGTGTACAGATGGATAGTCCGCTTCTTCCGGGCTTTCTGAAAAGAAAGGTCCACCTTCCAGATATACTGAAGTCTCAGAAGTTCTTGGATCGTATTTCCAGATACGTCCGTAATAATCCGGATAATCCGGATCATTTGGAGAATCAAAGCCTAAATCCTGCGCTCTTTGAATGTGGTAGGGGTGATGAACGGCACCATCTTCATATTCGTCTGCCCAGCGAGAACCTGGATTATCGCGACCTGTTTCAGTGAAATAAACGAAATTATCAACAGGGTCGATAGCTACCCACTCAATACGGTTAAACATTGTAGCACCTTTAGCTACTGCAAAATCTTTGTGATTCAAAGCAGAACCTGGCTCCCAGATTGGAACCCATTTCCAGCCTGGCTTGTCATGCTTATAAGCAAATAAGGTACCTTTGGTAAAATCACCAGGTGTTTGAGCAACGAACATTCCAAAGAATCCGGGAGTCGCATCAGGACCAAGATATACAATTTTATTACTATGCTCGATTACTCCACCTTCAAATGGCTGACGCCCCCAGTTGTATTGCTTGCGAATTGCTTTTGCCTGTTTTGGATCAATTTCTACCATCCAGTTGAAGTTCTCATATCGCTTGATAGTTACACCATCCCAGCCAGGGATGTCAGAAGAAATGGTATAATCAGAAGTGTCGCGCACTCCGTCTCCACCTCTGTAGATAGAGCTATTACTTGAACGAAACCATTCCTCGGCGGTCCAGATACGACCATCAGCCTGAGACTGAATACCACCACAGTTCATACCTGTTTCGCCAACCGTGTTAACAAAGTCAACATTGAAGAATTCACCGGTACGACCATCGTCTAGAGTTTGTTCCATTACTTCCAGTTGTCCATCCGCATTTCTTTTTACACGGAAAGTAGTCATTCCACCACCGTCACCGATATTGTCATCGCTGAAAATCATTTCGTGGTTTACAGAAACCCAACCCAAACTTTCACCAGTATCGTCAGACGTAAAACCGATGAAATCATGCCATTCTTTAGCCGTGGTTTGTCCTGCAGGATTTCCATAAGTAGCGGTGGTCTGTACAATGTCAGTTCCTCCAACGAAGAGTACTTGCATGTCCAAAGGTGATGGAGGCATGACAAACTCTACTGGAGCATAACCCTCAGGTACTTCGATTGTCTCATCGAAAATGACCTGGGAGGTAGCAACACCACATAGGAATAGTGCTGCGATAAGGGATAAAATCTTTTGCATAGTTCTAAATTTAGTTTTGATTTGTATAGAAAAAAGAACGATGCGAATCTACAACCCAAGTATTGCCCGACTTTTTAATTGAATTTAAATACTAGTTAATTTTGATTACCTAAAATAGGGGAGACTTTACACGAAATTTATCGAATTAGGTACTTGAAAAGGGTATTTTAATTGGAGTTGAGGTTTAATTTACAAAAGTGCTTTTGTCGTGATATTTCTGTAAAGAATGTTTAAATATTATGTACTGCAAGTGTAAACTTGACAAAGAAAAAACGGCTGAGGAATTTTCTTCCCCAGCCGCCTTGACTATAAATTTTATAAAGTTTTAATCGATTGAATATCTAATCCCAAAATATCCCATTGCTCCGGCTATAGGTGCATAGATATGCGTTGCATCAAAATATTGCCCAAAGGGATTTTGCCAGTCGAGGATCGGATCTTCCTGTGTGAAGTTGGTAAGATTTTCCCCTCCTACATAAATTTCGAATGCACTGGTAACCTTATAATTGATATGTGCATTAATCAACATGAACGGTTTGGTTGCTCCAGCATGCTGCTCATCATTATGAAAAGGATTATCAGTTATATGTACAAAACGGGATTCTCCAACTAATTGACTATTGACATTAAAATCCCATTTTTTATCAGGCGTTTCATATTCCAAAGCAATCAGTCCACGATGTTTGGCAACCATTGGTTTGCTTCTTGTCTCGCCATCTCGGAAAGTAATTTGTACATCGTTAAATTTATAACCGACTTTGGCACTGAAGCCTTTAAAAAGATCATAAGACAAGACACCAATAAAACTATTTGAATAGGATTGTCCATTTAGATTATAAAAAAGTACGCGATTGATATCTGCATCCATGTCCATAACTATCTGATTGTTGAAGCTGGTTCGAAACAGGTCAGCAGAAAAGCTCCCGGACTTCCCTCCAAGCTCAAATTTTTGTGTGAAATTGAGCCCAAAGTTCCAGGCATCTTCCATATCCAGTACTTCCAGTACTTCCACCGAACGATTACTAGCCAGCATCCCTATGTTTTCGGCAATCACATTGGCAGTACGATAACCTCTTCCGGTAGTTAACCTTACAATACTGTTATCAGAAAAATTATAACTCACATTAGCTCTTGGAGTAAACAACCAGCCAAAAAGATTATGACGATCCAATCGCAAACCGAGTACTAATCCAAGATTCTCTTTCAGTTTATTACTCTGGACTTCTTGTTCTTCACTATCTTCTGAATTTTTATGACTAAAAGTATATTCTACAAATATACCGGGTACTTTTTCCGTACGACTAAAGTCTGTATCATTCAGCTTTTCCTGATAATCATCATAGAGAAAACTTGTACCTGTTTTTAGTTTGTGATCAGCATTTCCCAAATCGGTATTAAACATCCAATTGGCATAGAAATTCTTCTGTACGCCTCGATGAAAACGATTGCCATAATAAGAGTCCAACTCGTGCCAGGAGGCATTGGTAATAAAGCCCATATTTTGGCTTGGATTTTTAAAGCCGAGGTATCCCATTTTGGCAAATAATTCTACCCGGTCGTGATCCTGCCCAATTTCATAATAACCGATGGGACTTTCTCCTTTAGGGACGATTTGCCCCGAACGACGTCTGTCTTTTAAAGCATGTACATTAAATTGAGCTCTAACAATATCAGATCTGTAAAAAAGGCGAAACATCCCATTCAGCATTTCTTTCTGAGGGGTATCGTAAAAATTATCATTATTATCGTCAATGCGATTTTTCATAAAGCTGCCATGCAGAAGTAATCCGGCACTAAGTTCATCGGTAATTTTATGATTCAGGTGGATATTGGCTTCGCCTCTTCCAAAAGTAGAGCCATAAAGATTGACGAATAAAGATTTGTCTTCAAAAGGTTTAACCAATTCGGAATTGATCTGCCCGGCGACAGCCTGATATCCATTTTGTACCGTTCCGGTTCCTTTGGAAATCTGAATACTTTCGAGCCAGGTTCCGGGCAGGTATTCCAAGGCAAAAGCACTGCCTAATCCCGACATAGAGGGTCTGTTTTCAACCATCATTTGCGTATACGTACCGCGTAATCCGAGCATCATAATCTCTTTAGCTCCGGTAACAGCGTCGCTGTAGGAAACGTCTATAGCTGCATTCGTCAGGAAAGTTTCAGAAAGATTGCAACAAGCAGCTTTTCGAAGTTCTCCCGAGCCAATAGTTTCCATATTCAATACCTCTATGGTAGAAACATAATTGTCATAACGTTCAGCAGCCACTTCTATAGTTATTAAATCTGTAATACCATCTATTTCAATATCGAGAGTAGTTTCGCTGGTTAAAACTTCAATAAAAATAGAATTATAACCCACATAGTCTATTTGTAGCATAGCTATGGTGTCCTGTTGAGCTAATTCAAAAAAACCATTTTCATCGGTAACTACTCCCTGATTTGCACCTTTCCATTGGACCGTAGCACCAAAAAGAACTTCACCCAGTTCATTTTTTACTGTACCGGATACCGTTTGGGCCCAAAGTGGTGTTCCAATAAGGAAGGCACAAATTATTAGAATAATTTTTTTCATATAATTTAAACTTGGATAAATAAACCAATAATACTTTAAGCCAAATAGCAGAATATGCTATCCCGAAAAAAGTATTTTAATATAAAAAGTGGGTATTATCCAAGCTTTGGCGGTTGCCAGATCGATGCACTGAAAAGCGCGTCGTGAAGAGATTTATATTGGAAAATAAGTGGATGGTATTCTTGGGAAGTTTCTGTTGCAGGAGCTGCTTTTTTTAAAAACAAAAACGAAATACTTCCGCAGCATATACAGTCGCAACAATTATTACCACATGGTTCATCGTGATTATGATGTTCATCATGATCCTGATCAAAGTCTATCGTACAAGAAGAATCTTCTGTTGAACAACAGCTAGCTTGGGCTTCCTGAGGCACTCCAAGCACCAGGATAACAAGCAAAAACATTAAATTCAACAGCGTTTTCATGTTACAAAAATACAATTATTAAAGCTTTTCGGCAAGACCTGCCCCTAAACTCCTTTGTTTTGTCAAAAATCTTGCCTTAAGTTTCTATCTTTCCAACCATTTTTTCTAAAAAATTAAATTGAAGAAGTCTAAAAAAAGGTGGTACGAATGGATTCCTCACCCGGTGGTGATGCTGTTTGGGATCATTGTGCTCGCAGTAATTATGAGCTATATCCTGCCAGCAGGAGCTTACGAACGCGAGTTGGTAGATGGGCGGCAGCGGGTAATTCCCGGTTCCTATAAATTATTGGAAGCCGCTCCGGTGGGATTCCTGGACATGTTTAATGCGCTTTCAAAAGGCTTTTCCGAAGCTTCAAGTATCATTTTTTTAGTTTTGGTGAGTGGTGCGATGTTCGGTATTCTGGAAAAGTCAAAAATGATTGAAAATACAGTAGGCACTATAGTGCGAGAATTAGGACTTAGGCACAAATACTTGATTGTAGTTACAGTTACTTTCGTTTATGGAATGCTGGGAGTAGCTGTTGGGTATGAAAATAATATAGCGATGATTCCGATTGCGGCAATCCTCAGTCTGGCCTTGGGAGGGGATTTGATGCTGGCAGCCGGTATTTCTGTAGGAGCGATCACGGTAGGCTTCGGTTTATCCCCCATCAATCCCTATACTGTAGGTGTCGGGCATCAGATTGCAGAGATACCTATGTTTTCCGGAGCATTACTGAGAAGCATATTATGCTTTCTTGCTCTGTCGGCACTGGCCTGGTATAATGTAAGTTATTTTAAAAAAATTAGTCAGGATCGACAAAAAAGCATGACAATTGATATTGATACCAAAGGGTTTCAGCTTTCCGGGACGATTGACAAATACAAAATGACCAATAATAACTGGCTGGTATTGCTGATTTTCCTGGGAGGTTTGGGAGTAATGCTTTTCGGCGTGTTCCGGTATAAATGGTATCTGGTAGAGATTTCTTCAATCTTTATTATCATTGCTATTTTAGCTGGGATCGCTGCTCGTATTAAGGCAACGGAGTTTAGCGAAACAGTCTTAAAATCAATTGGTATTGTAGCACCGGGAGCATTTATGGTTGGTTATGCACGAACAATTAGTGTTATTCTTGAAACAGGAAAAATCAATGATACGATTGCTTTCCAGCTTTCAGAAATGCTTAAAACGATGCCGACTTATATTTCAGCTGTCTTCATGTCGATTGCGCAGTGTGGCATTAACCTGTTAATCCCTTCAGGTAGCGCACAAGCTCTGGCAACCTTACCCATTATGATTCCAGTAGGTGATTTACTGGGGCTGACCAGCCAGACGACTATTCTGGCTTTTCAGATTGGAGATGGTGTAACTAACCTCTTTAATCCGACACTTGGAGGATTGATTGCCATGTTAAGCCTTTGTCGTGTACCTTTTGATCGCTGGTTACGTTTTATTTCACCATTAGTCTTTCTACTGCTATTTATTTCCTGGCTGTTTTTATTGTTTGGCGTTTATATTGAATGGACCTAGTTAGAAGGATAAAAGAGATGGCAGTTATTTATTTTATAATAGGGTTCAGGCACTATGGCTCAAGGCCGGATTACAGACCAACAAAAGCAATTAGTAAAAAATACATATGAAATCTGCTAGAGAAATTCTTTCTGAATTAGTGGCTTTTTCGGTTTTGGGCGGGGAAAGCAATTTATCGATTATGGGGTGGATTAAAAACTACCTTGAGCAATATGGGGTGACTTATCAATTGCTTGCTAATAAAACAGGGACGAAAGAATCCCTGCATTGTCGAATAGGTCCTGCGGTAGATGGAGGGGTAATCCTTTCGGGCCATACGGATGTCGTACCGGTAGAAGGGCAGGCCTGGACAACAGAGCCTTTTGTATTAACCGAAAAAGATGGAAAACTCTATGCCCGGGGCTCTTGCGATATGAAAGGGTTTTTAGCTTGCTGTTTGGCCTGCTTGCCGGATATGCTGGCTGCCGATCTGAAAAAGCCGGTTTATTTTGCTTTTTCTTATGATGAAGAAATCGGTTGTCTGGCTGGCCCCGAATTAGCAAATGCGATTAATAATGCTTATACAGAACAACCGCATTATGCAATTATTGGTGAACCGACTATGATGCAGGTAGTAGTGGGACAAAAAGGAATTTGTATTTATGAAGTAATCGTAAATGGATCTGCCGGGCATAGCAGCAGGATCAAACAGGAGGTGAGTGCTATTCATGAAGCTGCGCGCTTAATACTTTGGCTGGAAAATAAAATGGAAGCGCTGGTGAAGGCAGGGAATATTGATCGGCGCTTTTCTCCTCCACACAGTTCTATTCATATCGGAAAAATCAAAGGTGGCATTGCTTCAAATGTGATTGCTGATGAATGTGTTTTTCATTGGGATGCGCGTGTAATTCCTGCGGATAATGTGGAAGAGATTAGACAGGAGTTCGCAAACTATTGCCGGGAAAGAGAGGTCCTTTTACGAGAACGCTTTCCGGGTTTTGAGATTAAAATCAAAGAATATCATCCGCCTGTTCCGCCTTTGGATACACCGGAATCCTTTTCTATTGTGGAGTTTGTTAAAGAATTATCCGGCAATGATGAGCTTGCTGCGGTCGCCTATGCTTCAGAAGCTGGCCAATTCGCCGAAGTTGGATTTGAATCCGTCATTTGTGGTCCCGGATCAATTGAACAGGCCCACCGGGCGAATGAGTTTATCAGCATTGAACAATTGGATAAAGGAGTTGCTTTTATAAAAAAACTAATCAACAGACTGCAGGAGTAATTTAGTCTTGGTCAAGCTCTTAATCAAACTTCTTCAATGAGCTTTTTATGCTTGTTATTTCTGCAGCGCTTGCTACAATATTTTACCTCCTCCCAGCACTTTTCCCACTTCTTGCGCCAGGAAAAGGGACGATTACAAACCGAACATACTTTTGTCGGAAGGTTTGATTTTTTCATGCTTATAAAACAGTAAGCGTCGTCCATGGTTTAGTTAAGGTTCTGTAATTCAACCTTTCGAGACCTCAACCGTTTATTGACCATGAAAATCAAGGAAAAATACCAGTTTAGTGACCGGGAGGTCAATAGGATCATAGAAATGGCATGGGAGGATCGTACGACTTTTGATGCTATTAAATTTCAATTTTCAATACCGGAGAAAGAAGTGATTAAGTTGATGCGACAGGAAATGAAACTTAAAAGCTGGAAAATGTGGCGAGCAAGAGTGCAAAGTCGTTCTACTAAACATATGAAAAAAAGAAATTTTATAGAGGGAAGGCATAAGTGCTCCCGCCAGCGGACTATTTCCAATAATAAAATAAGCAAACGTTAATTCAAGCTTTCAATTGTCTTGTTCACTTCCATTACTTGGTATTATTTTCGCCATTTTTGAAGCATGAAATTATTAAAGCAAATTATTGGCTACAGTCTGCTGACGGTCTTCCTGAGCTTTCTGGGCTATAAGTTTTACAAAAGCATAGAGCATATGGAAGCTGCTGCTCTAATCGTCTGGCTGGCTTTTGTATTTTTATTATTGGTTATTTTTGCAATTCGACGAATTTTGCTCAACTAGGGTTTTCCTTTTATCTCTTCCGGGAAGCAAGATATCATTATAAATAGTCTGTTTCAAAACCTGCATTTTATTTTACCAGATTATCATAAACAATTACTTTGGTCCAAAGGTCTTTGCAGTCTTCTACAAATTTGAGATGAATAGGGTCAACCTGATATGCTTCCTGATCCTTAACGTCTTTGAACTGGCAAATTAAAGCAGTATCATAACTGTGATCTACTACATCCCGATTCTCTGTTCCGGCGGAGGGCCCGGTGTAGAAAGTTTGAATATGCTCGATTTTACTAAGAGATTGAACACCAGCGAGGAATTTTGCTTTTTCCTCTTCGGAGATACCTTCTTTCAACCAAAAAAACACAGTATGGATCAAAGCGGGCTTTTGAGCGGCATTAGCTTCCGCGTCTGCTATCTTTTTTTCAGCCGTTTCAAGTTTGTTTTTTAAAGACTCGATTTCAGCGGTATAATTGCTTTGATCGCAGGAAAAGAAGGCGGAAGACAAGATTGCAAGGAATAGAAAGTAAAACGCGTTTTTCATTTTATTTTGTTTTTAGATTTTTAAAATTTTTATCCGGCAATCATATGCCCTCCGTCAGCTGTAAACACACTTCCGGTACAATAACTCGAAGCCTGTGAAGCTAAAAATACAGCCAGTCCGGACATTTCATCTGGCATAGCCATCCGACCTGCCGGCAAGTGTTTTTCTACTTGATTAAGAATATGATCATTTTGCCAGATTGCCGAACTAAACTTGGTTTTTACCAGGCCCGGACAGATAGCATTAGAACGGATACCGTCACTGCCCCATTCTTTTGCCTGGTTTTTAGTAAGCATGATCAAGGCCGATTTACTAACACTATAAAGACCAAGTCCGAAAGAAGGCTTTAAACCCTCGACAGAAGCAATATTGATAATTGAGCCACCGCCGCGGGATTTCATAATCGGATAAACGAGGTTAGAAAGTTTAAAAGGAGCTTTTACATTGATATCCATAATCTTATCGAAGACTTCATCAGTAGCTTCTGCAATTGGGCCAAAAGTTGGATTGGTAGCCGCATTATTGATCAATATATCTACACCGCCATAAATTTCTACCGTTCTGTCTACCAGATTGGTCAGTTGTTCACTATTACCGACGTGACAGGCAATACCTCTTGCTTCGAGACCTTCTTCGCGCAAAGCCTCGGCAACAATGTCTACTGCCTCCTGTTTTCTGCTACTGATGACAACCTGGGCTCCGAATTCCGCTAAGCCTCGTGCCATTCTTTCTCCTATCCCTTTACTGGCCCCGGTGATGATCGCTATTTTTCCGCTCAGGTCGAATAACTGATTAAGTTTATTTTCTGACATTGGATTTTATTTTTCAACATATTACGATATTTTACCTCAAAAACAAAACCCGGCGTTTAATTTACTGCGAATGCCCGAATGGCCCGAGAGCAGGGAAATATTTTTATATTCATCTTTTGATAAATTCAATAATATGCACCGCTACTTTTTGCTACATAAACCTTATAATTATCTAAGCCAATTTACAAAAGAGATGCCGGAGCATTTGACTTTAGCGGATCTGGGAGATTTTCCCAAGGAGGTTTATCCGGTTGGGCGCCTGGATAAAGACAGTGAAGGTTTATTATTGCTAACGGATGATAAGGCATTGAACCATCGTTTGCTCAATCCTGCCTTCAGGCATCCAAGAACCTATTTGGTCCAGGTAGAAGGAGCGATTAAGCAACAAGCTTTGGAAAGTCTGCGAAAAGGAGTGGATATTCGGGTGAATAAAAAAACACATCATACGCTGCCGGCAAAAGTTGAATTACTGAATCCACCGCCCGAAATAGAAGAGCGCGATCCACCCGTTCGATTTAGGGCGAATATTCCAACCTCCTGGATGCGAATGACTTTGATCGAAGGAAAAAACAGACAAGTGCGAAGAATGTGTGCAAAAGTAGGCTATCCCGTTTTGCGACTGATTAGGGTTAGTATTGGAAAACTGGAGCTGGAGCATCTGCCAAAAGGAAGTCATATTGAAATCGAAAAGGATAAAATATACCGGGCATTGGATTTTAAAAGATGAATATCAATCACATAATCAAACTCTAGTCATGAAACGATTTTATCTATACTCTTTATTGGCACTGACTTTCATTTTTATTACTGCCTGTTCGGAAAGCGAGGATACCGCTCAGGTTATGACTACAAAGAAAGAGAGCAGTCAGGTAGGACCTGATCCGGAAGCCAGGCTTAAAGAGCTGGGGATTGAACTCCCGCCGGTTTCAGCACCGGTTGCTAATTACGTCAATGCTGTGCGAACGGGCAATTTATTATTTCTGGCAGGTAAGGGCCCTAAACAGTCAAATGGGGAATATATTAAAGGTAAAGTCGGGGCTGACCTTACAGAAGCGCAGGGAGCGGAAGCTGCCCGAATCGTAGCTATAAATCAGCTGGCCGTTTTGAAAGCAGAATTAGGTGATCTGAAAAAAGTCAAGCGAATTGTCAAAGTTTTGGGGATGGTTAATTCGACGCTGGACTTTGAAAATCATCCCGAGGTGATCAATGGTTTTTCTAATCTTATGGTAGAGGTCTTTGGCGAAAAGGGAAAGCATGCAAGAGCCGCCGTAGGCATGGGTTCCCTGCCGCGTAATATTGCTGTCGAGATTGAATTGGTTGTTGAAGTAGAATAGACTTATTGAAAGTCCAGACTGCTTTCGGACTTGATGGTCAGCCACTTATTTTTCAAATAAAGAATAAATGCTACGATTGATCCAAGAACAGCAGTAATTACCGTAAAGAAAATACTCATCACGACTGCCCATTTGTATGGATTGTGAAAAGTATCGGTGAGTTCTATCTGTTCGGCAATTGCAGATTGAGAGTAACCACGGGCCATCCAGTTCTCCTGCGCGACGATAAGAGCATTTTGCGACCATTCCGGATCAATCAATGTGGCGTGAATGATATGGCCAATACCCATGCATGCACCTAAGATCAGGCTAAAAATGAGTACGGTGCGCAAAGGATTGTCATAAGGTGTAGAGAAATCCTTTTTTAAAATAAAAAAGAAAAATGCACCAATAGCTATCAAAAAAAACAGAGAAAGGAAACCATTGCCGGAATAGATATCATCGCCCTGTAAAAAGATAAACGGAAGAAGATTAAAAAGAATACCGGCTATAAGGCCATAAAAAAGCAGATTCAGAGGTCGGTATGTATTTTCCATGATTTCTAAATATACCAAAGAATTTTGCAAACGGCAAGTGTAAGCTAACACAAATTATCCGTCTGCTCTTTTTTTTACTATCTTGCAAAGAGTGAAAAATTGCCTGCATTTCAGAACAGTTAGTGTGGCTAAATAGATGGTATCCAAATTTCAGGCATGAAGTGTACGAGCCAGCTAAAATTATCCCGATTTTGAATTGGTGAACCCTATAAGAACTTGATGACAAGCGTCGGATTGCTAACCTTTATAAACGCTTTGCTTAATCCTTGAAAATCATGAAAGAACTCAAAGTAAAAAGTGGAAAAGGAGCGCTCATTCTGCGAAAAAGCAGAAATCTGGTTGGGCTAAAAAATTCAGAGGAAAAAGACTTTTCAAAAAAAGAGTATGTCAAATCGCAGGTTTTTAAGAACCTGGGAGGCTTTAATGTGGTAAATCTGGAGAAATCCGGAAGCAGTATTGATGAAAAACTGGATGAAGTACGAACAAAAGAGGAAGTTGAGGTAGGGACGCATGTGTATTATGCTTACGGGAGTTCCAAACCTTTAGTCCCGACGGGAGAAATCTATATCATTTTTCAGGATGGTCTGAGCGAAGAGGAGCAGCAACTGGCCCTGGATGAATATCACCTGGCACTGGTGGAGCGACGTGGAACAGATCGAATCATTGCTGCAGTAACCAAAGATTCCCCTAATCCGATTAAAGTAGCAAATGGATTGCAGAAAACGTCGCTGGTAAAATTGGCCGAACCGGATTTAGATACTTTTGTTGATGAATACGCGCCCTTTGTAGCCCCTGAGGATGATATGCTGGAACATCAGTGGCATTTGCGCAACAGCGGAATTGTTGCGGATGTCAATTTTCCTTTGAAACGCGGTGCGGATGCCAAGGTTTTTGATGCCTGGTCAAGACTCGGAAATACTGGATCCGGAGATATTGTTATTGCGATAATTGATAATGGCTTTGATGTTTCGCATCCTGATTTGAAAGATAAAATTCACAAACCTTTTGACTTATGGAATCAATCCAGTGAACTGGATCAGGGAGATTCCCGGTTTACACATGGTACGCCTTGTGCGAGTGTGGCTATCGCTGCTTCGAACGGGAAAGGAATAGTGGGCGCTGCGCCCAGTGCTAAGTTTATGCCGGTCAGCGGAACTTCTTTCAGCTTGCGCGCAACGGAGCAGATGTTTAATTATTGTATCGAAAATGGCGCGGATGTGATTAGTTGCAGTTGGGGGACAACCGATCCCGCTTTCGATTTGAATCCGATGAAACAAGCAGCTATTGCTAAAGCTGCCCGGGAAGGAAGAAATGGGAAAGGCTGTGTTATCGTTTATGCAGTCGGTAATGAGGATTTGGATTTTGTAAATTATTATGCGGCTCATCCTGATGTGATTGCAGTAGCGGCCAGTACGAGCCAGGATCAACATGCTTCTTATTCTAATCGGGGACGGGAAGTAACCATCTGCGCACCTTCTAATGGCGATTGGCCAATACTGGCGGCACGTGCCTGGTGGGATGAAGGAGTGACTTGGGAGACCGGAGCTTTCCGGTATTACAGGGATGGGAAAAATCGGGGATCAAAGTATAAACATTTTGGAGGTACATCCAGTGCCTGTCCACTGGTAGCGGGGATTTGTGCTTTAATCCTTTCTGTCAATCCCGGCCTGACGGCCAGAGAAGTAAAGGAGGTGATTATCAAAACAGCAGATAAAATTGGAAATCCGAGTGAATATGTCAATGGGCATTCCACTAAATATGGTTATGGCAGGATCAATGCAGATAAAGCTGTAGCGGAAGCTCTTAGACGATTGGACAAGCAGAATGAAGCAAAGCCTGAAGTTGGAAACAGCATAAGCAATGGCCGCGGAATTTTTCGCTTTGATGTACGAAAACAGGAACCGGTTGGATTTGGGATACAGATCGGAGCATTTGCGGAGTACGGCAATGTTTTGATACAGGTAGAAAAATTGCAAAATGCTTTCAATACCGATGTGATTGTAAGTATCAATGAATTGAATGGCAAAACGGTTTATAAGGTAGTAGTGGGAGCTTATGCCAATCGGGATGATGCCAAACGCTTACAACAAAGAATGAAAGCGAAAGGGGTTAATGGTTTTTTGAGAAATTTGAAAGATTTGAAATAAGATTCAGCTCAAACAGTTTTAGACAGTCAGCGAAAAAACTGTAATTCCGGCTAAATAAAATTGTCTGTAAGCAAAATAAAAAACGCCTGGAGACGCTATACTAAAAAAATGAAATGAAGCTATTAAAATTATTCACCCTTTCTCTTATTCTAATCAGTTCTATTGCCTGTAAATCCAAATACAATCTCTATTCCGGTGATCTGGCTGAAACTAAGGCCAGACCAGTCTTGACAGCTGCACATGATGACTACGAAAAAACAGAGATTAAGGACCGTAAAGTACTTTTTACCGCTAATCTTGATTTGCGCGTTGATCATCCTGATACGGCGAATGTAGCACTTGAACAGCTTGCTAATAATTTTGGCGGTTATGTGCAGGAACTTGGAACGTACAGAACAGTTATTCGGGTGAAGAGTAATACTTTGGATGAGGCTATTGAACAAATTGGGAAGATCGGAAAAGTTTTAAACAAAGAAATCATAGGCTCTGATGTTACTGTATCCTATCAAGATGCGGGAATAAGGCTGGAAAATGCCCAAAAAGCAAGAAATAGATATCTGGAATTATTAAAGAAGGCAGAAACAGTGGATGAAATCCTGAAAGTAGAAAAAGAATTAGAGCGCTTGAATACAGAGTTGGATTTGTTAAGAGGAAGAATCAATCGAATAGATCATCTGGAAGCTTTTTCTACTATAAATATTAATTTAAAGGAACGCAAAAAACCGGGAATACTGGGTTATATCGGTCTTGGGCTTTATCATTCTGTGAAGTGGCTATTTGTGAGAAATTAAAAGTGTATCCGATCTATTGGCCGAATACACTTTTATTATTAATTCTTATTTCTGAATAAGACTAATGATTTGGAAAAGCCTTAATACATAATCCTGAATTCTCCGTTGCTTACTTCAATAACATTAGTTGGATCATCGCTATCCGTAGCAGTGAAGCTGAATGTTCCTTCCATGACATTATCATCCGTATCATTCGTATCCAGTTTGAATTCGCCAACAGTGAAAAAAGTATTTTCTGCGGCATCTGTAAAAGTCAGTGCCAAATCTAATTCATCGATCGTAGCTGTTGTTCCTTCTGCAGTACTAACCGGAATATTCATTCCGATAGTGAAAGAAGCATCAGCATTGACCCCCGTAGCAAAAACAATAGGTTCTCCGAGAGTATTATCCACGATAGCAGTAATAGTAACGGCTTCGAAAGCGGCACCATCAATCTCGGCTGTAATGAACTCTTCTGGCGTATTGTCATCATCATCACCACAAGCTGCAAATAGTAGTCCTGAACAAATTGCTAAAAAGAAAAATAATTTTTTCATACTCGATTATATTTAGGTTTAAAAGTGGGTGGTTGATCATAAGCATTTTCAACTACCGCATATCAATAATAAATGGTTTATATTCTTATAAAGTCGGCAAAAATAGAGATTTCAATAAAGAAAAAAAAGTTCAATATATTTTACTTGACATTTTGATAGTTTTTTGACTATGCACTTTCGTAAAATAATACAGGGTTCAAGATGTATTTTTATAAAAAAATGTATTTAGTACTGATTTTTAACGAATGGTATAGTTTGTAAAGAATCAAAGATCGAAAGTCGAGTCTGAAATCCAGTCGTCATTTTCATTCCGTCGTCTGGCTCTTTCCTCGGCTTCCCTTTGCCGCTCGGCCTTGGTTTTATCGAAAGTATCGCGGGGTAAAAAATAGGCAAGATTATCGGATTCCGTTTCTTCTTCCCAGGGAGACTGGCGTATTTCTTCGGCTTCTAATTCCCTTTTATAAAAATAAGCGGTAAACAAGCCGATCACAAAACCGGAGGCATGGCTCTCCCAGGAAACTCCTTCCTCGGTAGGAAATAAACCTACGAGCATTCCGCTGTAAAGTAAAAAAACAATAAGCGCCAGAACGATAGAGCGAATGTTGCGCCGAAAGATTCCGTTGCCTAATACAAAAGCAAACAATCCGAAGACTACACCACTTAAACCGATGTGATAAGTTTGCCGGGCAATAAGCCACACGCTCAAACCGGTGAGCAAATAAATCATTAATATACTTCGAATAGCTACTTTTTTATAAAAATATAAAGTCATGGTAGCTAGTACGAAAAATGGAATAGTATTATTGAAAAGGTGAGAAAAGTCTCCGTGGATAAAAGGGGAAGTAAAAATGCCTTTAAGCCCGGAAAAACTTCGGGGATAAACGCCCAGGAAGCCCCAGCGCAATCCGAAAATGAATTGGAAAATATGGATTGCCCAGATGATTAGCAAAAATATAACCGGTAGCTTAAGGCTTTCCAGTAGCAGGCGCTTTTCAGAGCTTTGATCCGTTTTTTCCATAATAAAACAAATTGAATGTCTAGGCTAACATTTCTACCATTTCCATCAAAATCGGATTGACCCTTTGATGATGTTTGATCGCTTTTTCAAAAGGCGTATAGACTACTTCTTTATGAACCTGTCCAACCATAACGCTGCGCTTCCCGTTAAGTAAGGCCCTGACTGCTTCCATCCCCAGGCGGCTGGCCATCACGCGTTCCATACAGGTTGGTCTTCCACCTCTTTGAATATGGCCGAGGATGGTGACTTTTGTTTCAAAAGAAGGAAATTGTTCTTTAATTTTTTTAGCAATTTCGAAGGCTCCGCCTTCCTCATCTCCTTCAGCTACTACAATGATATTGGCTCTTTTCTTCTTTTGTTCATTGAGGCTAAGTATTCTGGTCAATGCTTCGGTATCCGTTTTACTTTCCGGGATCAATATGGCTTCGGCTCCGGTAGCAATCCCGCTTCTAAGGGCAATAAAGCCTGCATCTCTGCCCATCACTTCTATAATAAAGAGCCGGTGATGCGCATTTGCCGTATCTTTTATATTATCAATGGCATGCATTGCCGTATTGATTGCGGTATCATAACCAATGGTAAAATCGGTACCGTACAAATCATTATCAATAGTACCGGGTGTCCCCACAAAGGGGATATTAAATTCTTTAGTGAAAATGTCAGCGCCGGTAAAGGTACCATCTCCGCCAATAGCAATAACCCCTTCGATTCCCGCAGCCTGAAGCTGTCTGAAAGCCTCTTTTCTTCCTTCTTTCGTTCGAAAGCGATCACTCCTTGCTGAATGCAATATCGTTCCTCCAAGATGAATGATCCCGCTTACGGATTTTCTATCCATAGAGACAAAATTTCCATCGATCATGCCTTCGAATCCCTCGCGGATTCCGATCACTTCCACGCCCATCTTCAAGCCTGTACGCACTACTGCCCGGATACAGGCGTTCATCCCCGGGGCATCGCCTCCTGATGTAAAAACTGCGATTTTTTTCATAAACTAGCTATATCTTCGTTTGACGAGGGTAATGAAGTTAATTGCTTTCTTTTTCTTGTTTTTATTGGTCCATTTTTGTTGGAATGCTACGCCATTAGCCAGGTACTCGGCAGCTTGTTCGAAAGAGGTAAATGTATTGAGTGTTTGAATCGTTTCAGCGAAGCTTTTGCTATCCCCTCCAAACAGTTCATTGATCGTGAAGATCTTTTCGTTAAGTCCCATTGCTTTGGTCAAATCCCGAATAGGAGACATACTTAATTTCTCTGAAAGCTCGGTAGCTTCTTTAAATTCAAAGAGTGCAGCTCTTTCAGCCACAGAAAGCCCGTTTTTGGCATTGCTGACCGATGGTCTGGAAGGAGGTGGACTAGGTTTTGGTTTAGATACAGGTTTGGGCGCCGGACTCACCGGTTTTGCGGGAGAGGCAGGGGGGGGCACGACTTTAGGCGCTTCACTGACTTTCGGGAGTTGTGGCTCCGGAGTTTTCTCTACGACCTTGGGCTCGACCGGTTTAGGTTTGGGCTTAAGCGGCTCGCTAGGCTTTGGAGTTTCTTTAACAACAGGTTTTACCGGACTTGGCTCTACCGGAGGTAATACGGGTTTGACTTTTTTAGTTACCGGTTTATCCGGTGAAAAAGATTCATATAATTGGCGAATATAACTGAGCATCAAATCCTGCTCAAAAGCGTCAATATTCCGCTCATCGAGTTTCATGGATTTATACAGCCGGGTAATCTTTTCGAGAATTATTTCTGCTTGTTTAAGATTCATAAGAGGATTTCTGGATTTTTGATCACTAAATGGCTCGAAAAAGCCCTATCTTCGTATCTTCAAAAATAAAGTAGTTTTTATACCGAAACAAAAATAATCAAAAAGAAACGGTAAAACTCTATTCTTGGTTTTATACCCCCGATAAAATGTATTGAAATTTTGATTTTTCCAAAATCACTTATTTTAAATAAGACTTATAGAAAACGATGATTATATTTCATCCAAACCATTTTGGAATCGGCACAAGTTCATTTTTAAAATATATTCTAAAACGAAGAAAAGAGCCCGTAAGTTTAAATAGTCAGATATGTTTTTAGAGCCTCATTTTAAAGGACAGAGAAGTGGATGGATAGAAGTGATCTGCGGATCCATGTTTTCGGGGAAGACCGAGGAACTGATTCGACGCCTGAAGCGCGCTAAAATCGCCAATCAAAAAGTCGAAATATTCAAACCCAAAGTCGATACGCGATACGATGATGCCAAGGTTGTTTCTCATGATGCAAATTCTATTCTCTCCGTTCCAATCGAGCATTCCAGTAAACTACTGGAACTAACAGACGGGATCAATGTGATTGGCATTGATGAGGCACAGTTTTTTGATGGGGAACTACCGGAGGTATGCCAACAGCTTGCTCTGAGAGGAAACCGGGTAATCATAGCCGGTCTGGATATGGATTATAAGGGAAAACCTTTTGGTCCTATGCCCAACTTGCTGGCTGTTGCAGAATACATTACCAAGGTACATGCTATCTGTCAGCATTGTGGAAATCTGGCCACCCATTCTTATCGTATTTCCAATGAGGGAGAGACGGTCGTACTGGGAGAAAAAGATCGTTATGAAGCGCGTTGCCGGACTTGTTACCATATGGGTAATATCCTCAATTTAAAGGTAGCCGAAGAGAAGAAGGAAGAGAAAATAACGAATCAACAAACGCTGCTATAAGCTTACTTTTTTCTTAATTTCGAAAGTATAGGCTTGATTGAAATGCGGTAGATATCTCCGGGCGGGCGAACACCTTCCGCCTGAGCGGCTACGATCCCGGGGCGTTCGGAGGTAAAATACAAGGTTTCATTATCCTTGCTTAGCCCCGGAGCAAATTCTGTATACTCGGAATTAATTTCCGGACCCATATTGATTAATTCGGACCATTTACCATTCTCGTCCCAGGATAAATATAAATCTGCTGTACCATTCTTACCCGGTTTACTGGCTGCGACAATCAGGAAGCTTTCATCGGCGGCAATACAGGGATTACCTAATCGAATCAGCTGGTCGATTGATTTTAGCTCTACTATTTGAGCAGCTTGATATTGTCCGTCTACGAATTTACAAACCATTATATGTCGCTCGCCCGTTCTTTCCGATCTGAAATAGGCGTTCCCATTATCGGCCAGGCTAATGAAAATATCCGTTGAATCGGAGTTGAGTGCTGTAGCCGCTTTTTGGGGAGCTGACCATCCGCTTAAGCTACGCTCAGCGTACCAGGTATTAAAACCTCTTGACTCAAAAGAATCATTATCGGGGCGGTTCGAACTAAAGTACAACCTTTGTCCGTCTTTAGTCAAAAAAGGATCGACATCCAGATACTCCCCTGTAGAAAAGGGAAGAGGCCTTGCTTTGGACCATTTTCCCTTTTCTAATCTGGAAAGCATGATCCACATCTTTGAACGATTATCCGTAGTGCGATTGAAAAAGATTTCCGTTTGTTGTGCGTTTACACTTGTTGCGAATTCCGGAGCTTTGGTAGAGATGATATGAGGTACAAATAATTCCGAATACTGCGGTTGCTGTTTTTCATTCTTACAAAATATAAAACATAAGCAAATCAGAATCAATAGACCGTATTTCATTGTTCGCACTATTTGTTTACACGAAAATAAACAGTAATTCCATGATAAGTTGATAAGGACTTGTTAAATCACTTCTAAGCTTGTTACCTGATTTTTACGAAAAACAAATTCTTTATAAAATTGAACTCAAAAAGTGTTTTTGACAATGAGTTTTTTACTGATCAGCTCATCAGCTTCCTGGAATCTTAGAATATAGGTCCCGGGGATAAAACCGGAGACATTAATAGTGCTATGTCCTTTTTGTATATTCAAAACCGATTGGATGAGCTGGCCATTGATATTGAAAATATGTAGTGCAGCAAACTCCTGACTGGATTTTATATTGACTTGTTCGACTGCGGGATTGGGGTATAACTGAATATCTGCTGCTTTGACATTTTCCATATTCCCGTTTTCTTTTTTCTTGAGCTCTTTATCTTGGAAATGATCAGAATAGAAACAATCCGTTTGCCCAAACCAGCAGGGGATGGTATCGCGATATATTTCATATCTATCGCCCACAACTACGATTTCTTCCAGGCTCAGACCTTCCTGCATTTCTATATTTAATTCTAAAGGTATATTTTCAGACACTTCTATGCCCGGTATGATCTTATCATCAAAACCTATATAGGAAACCTTAAGATCGTAAACTCCCGGTTTGGTTTTTAGCATATAATAACCGTTAAAATCCGCATAAGTACCAGTGATAAATACGCTGTCCTGATACAGGGTCAAATTGGCAAAAGGCAAAGGTGTTCCTTGCTGATTGTTAATGTTTCCCTGAACGACGCTTTGACTAAACATAATAGCCGGGTAGATTAAAAAAAGGCCGAAGAGAAGTCTGATTTTCATAGCTCTTATTTTGAACTGGTTAAAGTCATAGATTCGTATTCTTCAACTAAGTCAATAAATTCTTGTCTATAAGCATGGGGGTCTTTCCCCAGAGCATTTTCGGCTATGTTTATTACCATTTTACAATCAGCATCTCCTTTGTATTTAGAATCTTTGAGGAGCATACCAAAGGCAGCAACTGCCGCGGAAAACCGGAAATTGTCCGAAGATTCAGGAAATGGGACAGTCTGATTGCGAACCCACTTATTGATTAACTGGCTCTTGGTTTCATTGGGTCTTTTGTAGCGAAGCCGGACATCTGTTAGTTTGGCTTTGGGATTTCTGGTTTTTAATTCCAATTCATAAATGGCCGTTACGGTATGTTCCGCTCCGAGTTCACCGGCATCTTTTGTATCATCTGCAAAATCTTTTTTGGCTAGTCGACGATTTTCATAACCAATCAATCGGTAGGATTTTACATTTCTTGAGTTAAAAACCAATTGAATTTTTACATCTTTTGCGATAGTATACAAGGTGCTGTTTAATTCTTTTATAAAAACTTTTTCGGCTTCTTTTATATTATCGATGTAAGCATAATGTCCATTGCCTTTATCGGCCAGTGTTTCCAGGCGATCATCTTTATAGTTTCCCATACCGAATCCTAGTACGGTAAGATAAACACCCGATTGTCGTTTGGTTTCAATCAGTTTGTGCAGGTCTTCCTTGCTGGATATTCCGACATTAAAATCTCCGTCAGTTGCCAGAATAACCCGATTGTTAGCATCCGGTTTTTTATTTTCTATAGCTATTTTATAAGCGAGTTTTATTCCTGCACCACCTGCGGTCGAACCTCCCGAAGAGAGTTGATCAATGGCATCAAGTATTTTGTTTTTTTCTTTGACCGGAGTAGATGGCAATACCAGTCCTGCCGCTCCTGCATAAACCACAATTGCAATCCGGTCATCAGCTTGCAGCTCATTGACGAGTAATTTGAAAGACTTTTTGAGCAGCGGGAGTTTATTAGGCGATCCCATAGAACCTGAAACATCAATAAGGAATACAAGATTATTGGAGGTCGCTTTTTCCATTTTGAAAGCTTCGCCTTTTAATCCTATATGCAGTAATTTATGCCCCCTGTTCCAGGGACATTCACTCAGCTCCGTATTGATGCTAAAAGGAGTATTATCCTGTGGGAAAGGATAAGCATAATCAAAATAATTGATCATTTCTTCGATCCGGACGGCATCTCTTGGTGGTGTTTGACCATGATTAATGAAGCGGCGAATATTACTATAAGAAGCATAATCTACGTCGATTGAAAAAGTAGAGAATTTGTTTTTTCGAGCAGAGACAAAATCATTTTCCTGAACTGATTCATAGCTTTCTTCAGAATTATGAGGTACAACCGGTTCGGTAATTACCTGAAGCTGATCAATCTCAATCTCCGATTGAGGAATCAAATTACCACTAATCCGAATACCATCAATATAATAATCGGTCACATCTGGTCTGGACCCTTTAATGGTCACAGCATCCCCTTCATCAACCTGAGAAAGTCCGGCAGGAGTTGCAGCCAATGCGGTAATGTTTTTAGTAGGTTTATTCCGGATTTCTGAACTGGTAATCGTCGACTCTGTAGAAGTATTATCCTTATCAATCAGGGGAACTTTGTAGTCAACTACTTCGACTACATTAGCTGTCACCCCTTCCAGAAGCTGGATATCAAGTTTAACTCCTTGTCCTTGTTTTACAAGAATCCCAGTAATAATTTTATCCGTGTATCCTGTGTAAGAGACTTTTACTTCATACGTTCCCGTATCAATAGTAATACTATAATTCCCTTCAAAGTCTGTTGATGCCCCTGTTAGGAAAACTCCATTCTTACTTAGAACGAGGTTAGCATAGATGAGCTCTTCACCCGTCTCTTCATTCGTTATCTTTCCGTAAATAGAAGAGGTCTGAGAAAAACTAATATTGGCTATCAACAGTAATCCAATTAGAATTGTGTAAGTCTTCATAACTTTGCTTTTTAGATTTAAAAATAGAATACCTTTAAACAGTATTACCCTCGCTTTAAAAACCTCAATGATTTCTCAGCCTTTTGGGCATACATCCTAAAAGTTGCCTAGAGAAACTCCGGGAGTATTCAGCAAGAATTGCTTGATGTTTTTTGTACTCATGTTTCGGATTTCTTCGGACTCCATAGTGTGACCACTACTGGTTTCATCATGTAGAATAAGTGGAATATGTGAAATGAATGGAATGAGTGGAAGGCCGCATTCGTGAGTGAAGGGTATGTAATCATTAGACTGTTTTAATTCAATATCCAGTTTTAAATTTTGGCCCTCTTTTATCACTACTCCGGTAATTACTTGATTAGCATATCCGGTATAACTAACACTGAGCTCATAAACTCCAGGATCAATAGGAATAGAATAATTACCTTCGAAATCTGTGGATCCTCCTTTTATGAATTTTTTATTTTTTGTGATAATAAGATTAGCATATATTAATTCATCCCCTAATTCCTGGTCAGTGATTTTGCCATGGATAGATGTATTTTGACTATATGTATGAATAGTGAAAAACAATCCGATAAAGAATAATAATACTTTCATAGCTAAATATTTTTGTATCTGTAAAAATTTATGTTCCCTTACGATTTCTAATATCCCTGTTAATTCTTTTGAATTAAAAATTTTCAATTGAAAGACCTGGTGTGTTGAGTATTAATTCCTTGATGTTCTTCGTTCCCTGATTACGGATTTGATCCGAAGTGATGGTGTGATCAGTACTTGTTGCATCTGCTTTGATCAAAGGGATTTTATAACTGCAACAATGATCAAGATATTGATCAGGAGCATTTTTTAGCTGGATGTCTAAATGCTTTTTTTGTCGGTAAAAAACAGGAACATCCTTAACAATCAAATTATCGTATCCCCAGTAACTGATATGCAGATCGTATTTGCCAGGGTCTATGAGAATGGAATAATTGCCTTCAAAATCGGTAGTTCCTTCAGTTACAAATACACCATTTTTATAAAGGATAATTTTCGCGTAGAGAAGTTCTTCTCCGGTTTTCTGATCGCTTATTTTCCCGTAAATGGAACTTTGTTGCGCGAAAGGATTTTGAAGAGATTTTGTTTTGTCAATAGATTCTACCTGAATCTCACTTAAGTCAATTTCACTAAGAAAGCGTCTGACAAAATCAAGGAGGTAATTGTAATTTTGATTGTGATATTTTAAATAATGCTCTTTAAGTTTTTTTTCATAGGAGATAATCATAATTTCCTCATCGGTAGAATCGATATTACTTGAATCTAGTTTTATATCCAATTTAACCCCTTGTCCTTTATTGACTATTACACCGGTAATAACTCTTGTGACATATCCATCATATGACACTTTTATATTGTATATACCAGGGTCGATGAGAATAGAATAATTGCCTTCAAAATCGGTAGTTCCTTCGGTTACGAGTACACCGTTCTTTTCAATCCTTATTGGAGCATAAAGCAGTTCCTCATAATTCGCTCTATTCACGATTTTCCCGTAGACCGAAGAAACCTGACCAAAACCGGCCATCATAGAAAAAACTAACCCGACTAAAATGAATAAGATCTTCATAAAGAATATTTTAAAAATCCTTGATCTTTACAAATCTGGGCAATAACAAATCCCGCTTTACATCTTGCTGGCATAAAGAAAGCTGATCTTTTAGCTGGCGAAGGTGGTAAACAGGCTGCAACCGGATATTTCCGGATTCAAACTCTGATAGTATTGCTTTGTCAAACGATGGTTGATCTCCGAAATCATTTGGCAGTAGTGAAAGTTTTTTCCCATTTATCCGATACTTCCCCCGGATTACTATTTTGTGTACATCCACTTTTACAAAAGCGATTTTGTATTCAAAAGTAAAGTCGCTTTTAAGCTGCATCTGTTCCTGCAGGATTTCCGGATTCGAAGCATAAGTCTGATAGGTACCTGTGTAATCAACCGGGTTTTGTAAACCCAATGCTGAAACAATAAAGATCAATACGAGACAACTAAATGATAATATTAGCTTCATCTTTTGATTTGATTTTATTGTTTTTAGCTTCAATGGATAATTTCCGTTCGTTTTGCGGTGGCTTTTAATTCTTTGATATTGCTCTCACTGATTTGATTGCCACCGAGCCAAAGTTTACTCAGCTTTTTCTTTTTCAAAAATTGCTTATCGATACCCGTAAGTTCGTTGTTGAGTAAGGATAATTCTTTAAGCCTTTTTAACTTGTTTAGTTCTTTTGGAATTGTATTAAGGTTACAATGTTCTAAAGACAAAATTTCCAAAAAAGAGGCCTGCTCGATAATATTCAGAGACAAAGAATCTTCCGAAAGATCAATCCAATCCAGAATCAGGGTTTTAAGTTTTCTTAGCTTTATATTTTTGTTGATGTTTTGAAGCGGATTATCTCCGATATTGAGATAATCCAGCTTTGAATTGGTATTTAACCTCTCCGGAACGAACCGAATATTGTTTCCATATACGTTTAGAGATTCCAGTCTGGGACAAAACTGAAGGAAGTCCGGAAACGCGCTTAAATTATTCCGTTCGATATTCAGTTTTTTAAAAAAAGGTAGCTTTATATTTTTTGCCGTTGTAGTAATTCGATTACCGCCAAGGTCAATGTTTTCTAAAAAACGTATTTGATTTATGGAAGCATCAAGTGATTTCAAATCGTTCTCCCCCAAATCAATTTGGCGAAGATTACGTGCACTACCCAATACTTCATAAGGGATAAACCGGAATTTATTATCATACAATATGATTGATTCCAAAGATATCAGGGATGATAAATCAATGCCATCGAGGTTTTTGATATTATTATGAGCAAGATTAAGATGGATTAGATTATTGAACTGTAAGACTTCTTTTGGAAACTCCTGCAAGTCCTTTTGCTTCAGGTCCAAATAGTAAACTCTGGATGGGATTTCTTTTAGAGCAGACTCCAAACTAGTAAAAACAATCCCTTTATTACCATCATATTGGCCATATAGGGATATACCAATAAAGAGTAGTAAAAATGTGAGTTTCGCTAGTTTCATTGCAAGTAGTTTAAAAAACCGGACAGCTGCACGAAATATTCCTGAATTAATTATATGCTGCCCGGTTCCTGTTGATTGCTGATTCCAAATTAGGGTAAAAACAACAACAAAACACTCGAAAAATCATGTAAAGTCAGGTTTCTGAAATGAAAAAATGAAGCTGGTTTTTAGTTTTTTAAACAATATAGAATATGTACCTTTGCAAATCTTTTTGAAGAAACCCAAATTATACCATTCTTTTTAAACATTATTCATGGCATCTAAAAAGATAAAATCAGCATTGATATCTGTTTTTTCGAAAGACGGATTAGAAGAAATAGTTAAAGAACTGAATCATTTAGGGGTTCAGTTGTATTCTACAGGAGGAACACAACGCTTCATAGAGCAGCTGGGGATTCAAGTAGAAGCAGTTGAAAACATCACTTCTTATCCTTCTATTCTTGATGGTCGGGTCAAAACCCTGCATCCGAAAGTGTTTGGCGGATTGCTGGCTCGAAGAGAAGAAGCACACCTCGCTCAGTTGGAGCAGTATGAAATCCCGGAGATCGATCTGGTAATTGTTGATTTATATCCTTTTGAAGAGACCCTGGCAAATACCAATGAGGAAGCTCAGATCATTGAAAAAATTGATATCGGAGGGATTTCATTGATTCGCGCTGCTGCCAAAAACTATAAGGATGTTGTTGTTGTTCCTTCCCGGGAAGAATATACTATGATCCTGGATTTATTGAGAACCAAAGAGGGGCTTACCGATCTTGCTGACCGGAAAGAGCTGGCAAGAAGAGCCTTTAAAGTATCCTCACATTATGATACGGCCATTTTTGCGTATTTTAACGAAGGCTCGGATGATTTGACTTTTAAACACAGTATGCATCAATCCCGGATGCTGAGGTATGGCGAAAATCCACATCAACAAGGTGTTTTCTTTGGAAACCTTGAGGCAATGTTTGATAAACTAAACGGGAAAGAACTTTCTTATAACAATCTGGTTGATGTAGATGCGGCAGTCAACTTAATGGCTGAGTTTAAAGATGGTGATCCTGCTTTTGCCGTATTAAAGCATACCAATGCCTGTGGAGTAGCAGTAAGACCTACTCTGGTCGAAGCCTGGAAAGCTGCTTTAGCCGGTGATAATATTTCTGCCTTCGGAGGAATATTGATTTGCAACAAATCGATTGATCTGGAGACCGCAATGGAGATTGACCAACTGTTTTATGAAGTATTGATCGCTCCCGGATTTAACGAGGATGCTTTTGAACTTTTATCAAAAAAGAAAAAACGGGTATTATTAAGAATTAAAGAGTTTTATACGCACAATCGGTCTTTCAAAAGTTTGCTCAATGGAGTCATCGAACAGGATACAGATTTGAAAACAGAAACTGCGGCTGATTTTGAAGTGATGACAGAAAAGAAGCCAAGTGAAGAGCAAATCGCGAATCTGCTTTTTGCCAATAAATGTGTAAAACATCTTAAATCCAATACAATCGTTTTGGCGAAGGATAATCAGTTGATTGGCATGGGCTGTGGACAGACCAGTAGGGTAGATGCTCTAAAACAGGCAATTCTGAAAGCCAAACATTTTGGCTTTGATACAAGGGGAGCAGCCATGGCTTCCGATGCTTTTTTCCCCTTTCCCGATTGTGTTGAAATCGCTCATGAAGCAGGAATCTCCGCCGTCATACAACCCGGAGGTTCGATCAAGGATCAGTTAAGTGTGGATTTTTGTAATGAACATGGCATCCCCATGGTGAAAACGGGTGTGCGGCATTTTAAGCATTGATGATCTACCTGCTTAGGTAATAAACGAAGCAGAAGAGCATATTAAAATTCTATCCGCCAAAGCATTTTTATTTAGCATCATAAAAGAAAAGTATATTTGAATCTGATTATTGACATTGGCAACACCAGAACTAAAGTGGGCGTTTTTAGCGGGGAAAAACTTTTGAAAAAAGGAACGCTGGATAAAAAATGGACAATAGCGGATTTGGATAATTGGCTAGGGAAGAAAAATATAAAATATACTGCGGTTTCTACTACCGCCGGGATCGAGCATAAAGTGGAAAAAACACTGAATCAACGTTACCGGTACCTGAAATTGACGCATGAAACCGCAATTCCAATAAAAAACCTTTATAAAACACCAGAAACCTTAGGGAGAGATCGACTTGCGGTTGTAGTAGCTGCTGCGGGGCTTTTTCCAAAGCAAAACTGTCTGATCATCGATGCAGGAACCTGTATTACGTATGATTTTATAGATAAAAAGAAAAATTATCATGGAGGAAGCATTACTCCCGGCATAGAAATGCGTCTAAAAGCTATGAATGCCTATACGGCTAATTTGCCTTTAGTAAAACGAAGAAAACTATCGTTTCCTATAGGTAAGGATACCGTCACCTCAATCCGGACGGGGGCTCAAATAGGAGCAACCATGGAGATCGAAGGGATGATTAGGCATTACCAGGAACTTTACGGACGTTTACAAATACTTATTACTGGAGGGGATGCGAAATATTTTGTCAATAACCTGAAAACTCAGATATTTGTAAGTCCAAATTTGGTCCTGCTGGGTTTAAATAAAATTTTAAATTATAATGTCCAACTTCTGGAGAAGATATAGATTAGTATTGGTTTTAATGTTTGTAGGGGGAGTACTTTATGGGCAACCCAAGTTCAATTCTCCTTATTCCCGGATTGGTTTGGGGGATTCGTGGAATAACAATTTCGCCGCCTTAAACGGAATGGCTGATATTTATGCTGCTTTTCACGATCCTCATAATGTCAACCTCAACAATCCGGCTTCTTTGGGGCATCTTTTCACCACCTCTTTTGAAGTGGGGGTTCGTGCCAGATATGGAGATCTGGAATCTCCTACAGAACAATTGGATGTATGGAGTGGAAACCTGGCTTATATGTCTTTGGGCTTTCCGCTTAAAAATCCAATTAGCAGAGCCCTGGACCGGGATGAATCCAATTTCAATTGGGGAATGAATATCTCTCTTGTCCCCTATACAACGGTTGGTTATACTGTTGAAACGACTGAGCAACGCCCCGATATTGGCCAGATTCGTTATATTTTTCAGGGAGAAGGAGGGACGAATAAAATACTCTGGGGAAATGGTGTGAAGTATAAAGATTTTTCAGTAGGGGTAAATATTGGTTACTTTTTTGGAAAAATTGAGCAAAATCAGGAGGTGATTTTCGACAGTCTTTTTGCTTCATACCGGGATGTTATCCTAACGGATATCAGCCATAGTGGTTTTGTATGGAATTTTGGTATGCAATACGATATTGTATTCAAGGATAAGCAATCTGATGGTTCGCTTAAACCCAACGGAAAGCAAATTATTTTGGGTTTTACCGGAAACTCGAATCTTGATTTCAATACCAAGAGCACGATATTCAACAGTCGCCTGAATCAAGTCTATAATTCTCTGGATACCATCCTTTATGATCCACTCGCCTCCGGCTCCGGGCAATTACCGGCCGAGTTCGCACTTGGTATTATCTACAAGAATAAAAACAAAATGAAACTGGGGCTGAATTACAGCCAGGCATTGTGGAGTAATTACCGGAATGAAGCCAAAGGAAATGAGACCTTGAGTAACACTTTCAGAATTGCGGGCGGTGCAGAGTTTATCCCGGATATTTCTTCTTATAATAGCTATGCCAAGAGAATTCGCTATAGAATAGGAGCTTTTTATGGAACAGACCCCCGGAGTGATGGTTTTAACGAACAATTAACTAACTACGGTATAACAATTGGCCTAGGTTTACCTGTTATATTACCAAGGCAACAACAATCTTTTATAAACATAGCCTTTGAACTCGGGCAATTTGGTTCAGACCAATTTTTAAAAGAAACCTACGCTCAAATGACTGTAGGATTCACATTAAACGATAACAGATGGTTCTTCAAACGAAAATTCAATTAGCCATGAAAAAATTTGGAAAAGTATTAAAATCTATTTTTGCACTAGCTCTATTACTTGGTATGGCAAACATGTCTTCTTATGCGCAGTGTGGAAAATTCAACGACAGCCCCGAGGGTGGAAGCGCACTAAAAGCGCATTCCGTTTATCGTACTTATATGAGTGGGATCACTAATCCGGAAGATCTTTCCAAACTAAAGGAAGAGGATTTCAAAATTGCTTTTGATAACTGGAAAGCAGCTTATGGAACAGCTCCTGCAGCCGATGGCAAACGCCCGGCTCACTGGAGAGATGGTCGTAAGTTTTATACTTACATGCTTATGAACGAAACAGATGATGCGAAAAAGGAGGAGTATTTTGATACAATCCTACGTTTGTACGATGAAGAGCAGGCATGTTACAAAACCAAAGGCTTACCTTCTTACGCATTAGGTCGTAAAGCTTTTGATATGTTCTATGGCCTCGGTGCGGAGGATGCGAAACTTAGAGGTACTTACGACGCTATGACCGAGGTATTGGCCGAAGCAATTAAAGTCGGTGGAAATGCCACAGAGTATATTGTACTTGATCCTTATGCACGTGTAGTTGTTTATCAATTTACAAATGAAAAAATGGATAAGGAAACTGCCAGAGCCATTCATGGTAAATTAAATGAAATTGCAGATTATAATATCGCTAATAATGCTCAGCTTAAAGCTCAATTTGAATTTGCAAAAGATAGAATGAACAAGGTTTTTGCACAAATCGAAAGAAATATTTTTGACTGCGATTACTTTATTAATAAAATCCAGCCGGATTTTCCTGGTAATGAGGATAACCCGGAGTTTTTGAAAAATTCTATCACGATATTGAAACAACAAGGTTGTGATGCAGCCAGTAGCCCTTTCCTGGCTGATCTGGAGAGCCGCTGGAAAAAATATGCAGATGAAGAAAATAGAAAACGCCAGGAAGAGTTTGAGCGAAACAATCCCGATGTAATGGCTAAGAAGTTAAGAGATGCCGGTGATTACAAAGGAGCATTAGCTAAATATCAGGAAGCAATTGATAAAGAAGAAGATGCTGAAAAGCAGGGATTGTACTACTACCGGATTGCAGAAATTAAAGGGAAAAAGCTCAGAGATTTTAATGGTGGAATTTCCAATGCTAACAAAGCACTTAAATTGCGATCTGGCTGGGGGCTTCCTCATATTCTGATTGGCGATTTATATATCCAGAAAAGTAAGAGTTGTGGAGATGCATTTTTACAGAAATGTGCATACCTGGCCGCAGTTGATAAATACCGTTATGCCAAGTCACTCGATCCATCTGTTGCAGAAAAGGCCAATGATAAAATTGGAAAATTCGCAGGTACCAGACCGGATAAAGATACTGCCTTTATGCGTGGAGGCCTTAAAGAAGGAGATACCGTTCAGGTTTCTTGTATTGGAACTTCCGTAAAACTCCGGTTCTAATCATTCCGGCTTTAAGAAATTAAGAAAAAATCAAAAGCTCTGTTTATTCAAAAAAAACGGAGCTTTTTTTATTTTCGAAGTTTAAATATCCCTTGAGTTCCATCAGGTATGATATGTTATTGGAAAAATATAAAAGTTTAGGGGCTTAAGTATAAGATTTTAGATTGTTTTATCTCAACTTGATTTATCAATACAACTAAATACCTCCATAGTAGCATCCTGTTTTTGATGACACAATCTCTTTTAAATCAAGAATTAATGATTATGAAAATTAAATTCGGATTTCAACTTTTGATTTTATTGGTACTGGCTGCCTGTACACCTAAACCTCAGGAAACACCGACGCCGCCTATCGTTGTCGAAAAGCCAGTTGTTGAGAAACCTAAAAAAGAATTGAGTCCCTGTAAAAACTGGTTGTCTTTGCCAGAAGCGGAGCAGAGTAAAGTAAAAATGCTGCATTCGATTTACCGGGATGTGATGAAAGGGATCGGGGCCGCCAGCGATTTGGCTAAAATAACACAGGAAGATTTTGACCGGACCTTTCAAAACTGGCAAACGGTTTACGATATCGCACCGGCCGCGGATGGCGAACGAAATACGCATTACGGGGATGGAATTAAACTACATGAGTTTTTGGCATCGCAGGAAAAGGATTCTTTAAAAAGAGACGAACACATTAAAAAAGTTTTAGAATTATACGATGAAGTGATTCGCTGTTATGGACTCGAAGGCTTTACTATTGGCCGTAAAGCATTTGATGTGTTTTATAAATACCCGGAATATGCGACAGATATGGAGAAGTTTGAAATGTTCAAAAGGGCTTTCGATCTGGAAGGAGATAAGGCCCCCGCTTTTCTTTTCAACCCTTTTACTTCCTTAATAGCCAATATGGCCTCGGGAGGAAAATTATCAACGGATATCGCCAGCAAATATGCTAATCAAATGCTTGGCATCCTAAAGAAAAACCAATCGGAAATAGATGCGACGAAATGGAAACGCCAGGGTTGGGATGTTGTGATGTCTTATGCTCCGGCCCGACTAAAAACACTGGAAGGCTTGAAAGGTTTTTATGATTGCGATTATTACAAAGAGCAATATTATAGCAGTTTCCAAAATGGGCCCACCGATTGCGATTCGATCATCCTGGTACTTAGTAGAATGAAATGGGCGGATTGCTCAGGAAAGGATCCAGAGGTAGACAAGGTTTATACTGCTTATAAAGCACATTGTCAGGAACCACCAACAGGACCTGGCTGTAGAGATTTTCTCAGTGAGGGACGTTATCAGGAAGCTATTGATTGTTATACGCAAAAAGCCGGCGAATCTACCGACCCGGAAGTCAAAGCCAAATATCATTTATTCGTTGCCAAAATTTATTACGGGGAGTTGAAGCAGTTTTCGAAGTCCAGACGGGCAGCTCTTGAAGCATTGAAACATAAACCCAACTGGGGTGAACCTTACCTCCTGATTGGCAAGCTATATGCTTCCAGTGGCCCGCTCTGTGGATCGGGAAGGGGCTGGAACAGTCAGGTAGTAACCTGGCCGGCAATTGATAAATGGCAAAAGGCAAAGAGCCTTGATCCTTCCGTTGCTAGAGAGGCAAATAAACTGATTGCCCGATACCGCAAATTTATGCCAACGGTAGAGGATATTTTCCAGAGAGGACTTAAAGAAGGACAATCGTTTAGAGTACCTTGCTGGATTCAGGAAAATACCACGATTCGTACAGCAAAATAATTCCTTGATTATCCGAGGTATAAGGTTGATTATTAATAATAAGAATAATGAAAAAATATCTTCTTCCCTTTATTAGTTTATTGGTACTTATTTTTTCGTGTACGGCAGAACGACAGCATACAAGCAAGAAAAAAGGGGAGGAAGATGCGCTTGTGGCGCGTTATATGACGGAGATGATTCCAACCGAACGAACGCAGAACGATATTGATCGAAACCTTATCATCGATCTGTTGATTGATAGTCTTTGGGATTTTAAAAGCACAGCTTCCGGTATTTATTACGATATTCAAAAAACGGGAACAGGAGGAGCTCCCGCGCTAAGCAGTAAGGTTAAGGTGCATTATCGGGGTACTTTACTAAATGGGAAAGAGTTTGATTCTACCTATAAAAGGAACGAGCCTTATGAGTTCAAATTTAGAGGTGTGATTGCCGGATGGCAGGAAGTAATACCGATGCTACAAAAAGGAGGTAAAGGTACTTTTGTAATCCCCTCGAGATTAGCTTATGGCCCGCAAGAACGCAAACCGTATATACCTGCTAATTCCTGTTTGATTTTTGAAATTGAACTTTTGGATTTTAAATAGAAGAGGCTTTTATAAAAAACGAAACATAATCGGATTAAAATTATATCTTAAGTAAAAAAAGACCTGCCTGTATCCTGTCCTGTATAAGCAAGCGTATCCGTTTGGTCACCAGTCCATCACAAGTACGATTCTCGTTTAGAGAAACAAATAGAACTTTATATCTTAGATAAATTAAGCTGGTGCTTTTATTTTAATTATCATTATATGAAAAGAATAGTACTTACGATTCCTTTACTTTTTGTTATAGTTTTTCTTTTTGGTCAGACCTGGAATACGTTGATTCCGTATGAAACGACTTGCCCTGAATGTATATTAAAGAAACTAACAAAGACCGAAGACGGAGGTTTTTTGATATTATTAGAAAAAGATGAAGTTTTGGAAAACTACGTTAGAGTGATTCACTCCATGTATAAATACACAAGTGAAGGGGAACTGGAATGGGAAAAAGATTATGATTTTGGGGCGATAAGTGGTGGCCCACCTAATAATATAGGGGGTGGACGACCTTTAGATGCCCTTCAGTTAGAGAATGGTAATTTTTTTATGACCGGAAAATATACAGATTCGGATACTATGTTTATGTACGCTTTTGTAACAGATTCAAATGGAGATAGTCTTTCCCTAAAACAAATACCGGGAAGTTTGGATTTGAATTATATTAATGGAGAAATATTTATACGTACCCTGGAAGGAATGGATAATATGTTATTTATTAAATTAAATACAATAGGAGAAGTTATTGAAGAGAAGTCTTTTAATGATACAGAAATTTCAGAAATGCATGTGGGAAATAATGCAATATTTACTTCTTATTCGGTATTACCTCAAAAGATTAAAAAATTTGATTTTGAGGGTAATCTAATTAATGAATATATTATACCATTTGAAAATAGAGCTAATTTTTTGACTTTAAATGAACTGGGAGGGGTTGCAGGATATCGAAAGGATTTAATTAAACTTGACAATAATTTAGAAGAAATATGGGAAATTCCTTTTGAAGAGATTGTTTCAATAGGAGTTCCGCCAGACTATGGAGCAAGTGGAATAGTAAGTACGAGCGATAATGGCTATCTGCTAACGGGACATTTCCAGACTACTAATGTATATATTATTAAGCGTGATAAAGAAGGAGATTATGAATGGGGAGGTATATATGGAAGTAGTTATTTAC
>JANQLV010000010.1 GCA_028280415.1 Saprospiraceae bacterium | reverse complement strand
CTCGTCTAATCGCGATAGCGACAATATTATATTGGAATAAGAATTTCATTCTTTATGTTTTTTTAAACCTATGGATTTCCAATCCATAGTGGTTTAGTTTAATAGCTGCTGGTTGCGGATATGGTTTAAAACATGTTCCGTTGCACCTTTATTGTGTTGAATATATTCTTCGGCTTTTTTTGCAGCTTTAGTATAAAACGACTTATTGGCTAATTTATTCATTACTTGATTAAACTCCCGGGCCGACTGGATAGAAAAGCCGGCTTGATGTTGAACCAGCCAGCGGGCTTCTTCAAACTTTTGATATTTAGGTCCAAAAATTACGGGAATGCCATAACTGATAGGTTCGAGTGTATTATGCAAGCCTTTTCCGAATGCTCCGCCAATATATGCCACTTTTGCGAAGCGATAAAGGGAAGACAATAGACCAATATTATCGATTATTAAGACATCTTTGCCTTTTACCGAATTTGCATGGGCTTCGGAATAGCGAATACCGGTATTTTTTAAACATTTTTCAATATGCTTTATTCTGCTTTCACTGATGTCGTGAGGTGCGATTATAAACTGCCATTCTTGATAATTTTTATGAATAAAAGCATACAAAATCTCTTCATCTTCCGGCCAGGTGCTTCCGCATACTAATAGTGGTTTTCCGTTTAGAAATTGCTCAACAACAGGATTGGAAAATGGCAAGTCTGCTTGTTGGGCTACCCGGTCGACACGGGTATCTCCGGAAATGGAAAACGAAAGGATAGCATTATTTTGCAGTACAATTGCAGAGGCTTCATTTTGCACGAAAATATGCGTTAAATTTTGGATGATCGTTTTCATCCATTTGCCATACCATTTGAAAAAATACTGGTCTTTTCGGAAAAGAGCAGAGATCAAAAGTACCGGGATGGATTGTTTTTGAGCTTCGTGCAAATAGTGATACCAGAAATCGTATTTGACAAAAATGATCAGATCGGGACGGAGAATATTTAAAAGCCGCAGGGCATTTTGACGATTATCAAGAGGAAGATAAAAAACATAATCTGCTAATGGATAATCTTTCCTTACCTCAAACCCGGAAGGAGAAAAAAAACTGAGTGCGATTTGTACCTTCGGATAATACTTTTTGAGGGATTCGATTACCGGGCGACCTTGCTCGAATTCTCCCAGGGAGGCTACATGCATCCAGACTAATCGCTGTCGAGCAGAAAAATCAAAAGATTCTAAGCTGGACCAGACCCGTTTTCGCCCCTGTACCCATTGCTTGGCTTTTTTGGAAAATGGCGCAGCTAATCTAATCAGGAGGCCATAAAACCGGATAATTATATTATAGATTCCAGACATTTTGCAAATGTAAGGAAAAGAGACCGGGCAATTAGTAATAAATTTCCTCGCCTTTTTCTCCAAGATAGAAAGGTAAAATCCATCCTATTTTAAAAGCAGATAAAAGATCGAATCGTCTGGTATCATCGGAAGCCATCGTGTCAAAATTGATGCTTCTGCGGTTTTGAGTGAATGCCTGAACGAATTCGAAACCGACATAAAAATTTATCAGCCGGTTATTGGATAAATGCTGGTAGCCAACAAACTGCCTTAATGCAAGACCATTACTTAGTCGGTCAAATCCTTTTTTATATTCATTAGCGATAATCGGAACAAAAGCTTCCGGATCATCTTGTATTCTGATTTTATGTTGAAAAAGACCGACCCCGAGATCAATCTTGATTCCGGAACGTTTGTTGTTTTTTAAGACTGGGAAAATTTTTCCAATAGAGCCCCCCATATAAAATCCACGTTCACGCAAGAAAATATTGGCCTGGCTGAAGTTAGTAGCAATGAAAAGTCCATCTCTACCTCTCAGGGAGGCAATAGGATCTTCTTTTACATTTCTGCCAAAAAAGAAAAACCCGTCTCCACTGATAGAGAAATTATTTTTTAAAAGGAATTCAATTTTTCCACCCAAACCGGTGCTTCCACCGAATCTGTCTTTTAAATCTCCACCGGGTATCTGAAAGCTATAATCAAAGCCCAAATTAAGAATAGTATTTTTATTGTCCTGCTCTCCCTGGCCCAAAACTAATAAAGGCAGAATAAGACAAAATATTATGGAAAAGTACTTCATGTCAGTTTTAATTAAAATAGTTACTATTAGCAGTCTCCCGAAAAGGTTTAGCGTTTAGATAAATTGATAGATAAAGGATAACCGCTTGTAAAAGGGACTATGCTGACTCAAAAATAGAGAGTCTTGGCAATATTCATTCAACATATACAAGCATATCTGCTTATTAGCTTACCTTTTTAACGCTAAAAAAGTTAGAATCGTCCACTTGGACAAACTATATATCATAAAAAGTCAGGTTTTGTAATCCTGTACCGGTCCAGCTAAATATCGAAAACTAATCTTGGAAGTTGTTTAACTTATATTTAATCAATTAATACTTATCTTTGACCGGCAATTTGCCCGGATGATATTCTGAATAACCCATAAGTCATGCGAATTGATCGGGCAACAATATTTGGAATCTGGCGTATGAAATAATCGATGTACGTTGGATTTTATTCAACAGTTGCTTTTTAGGCAACATTAGCAATTCCATAAATACTCAAAAAGGTGAGTCATTCTACCTTATTATGAGATGACTACTTCATAGCCAATTTATAAAATTAAACGAATAGAATTCAGTTTTAATATTGTTATTAGATTTTGAAGTGATATAAAAAATTAGCTTCAATTGAAAAATTATAGAAATGAAAAGAGTTTTAATCACCGGAGCTGCCGGATTTTTGGGATCACATTTATGTGATCGTTTTATTAAAGAAGGATATCATGTCATCGGAATGGATAATCTGATTACTGGTGATATGAAAAATATTGAACACCTTTTTCCTTTGAAGGCATTTGAATTTCACTATCACGATGTGTCAAAGTTTGTCCATGTTGCCGGGCAATTGGATTATATCCTTCATTTTGCTTCGCCGGCAAGTCCGATTGATTATCTGCAGATGCCAATTCAGACGATGAAAGTAGGGGCGCTGGGTACACATAATTTACTTGGATTGGCTAAAGAAAAGAAAGCAAGAATGCTCATTGCTTCGACTTCTGAAGTATATGGTGATCCTTTAGTACATCCACAAACTGAAGAATATTGGGGGAACGTGAACCCAATTGGCCCAAGAGGTGTATACGATGAAGCAAAACGATTTCAGGAGGCGATTACTATGGCTTATCACAACTATCATGGTCTGGAAACCCGGATTGTCCGGATTTTCAACACTTATGGCCCGAGAATGCGGGTAAATGATGGGCGGGTACTTCCTGCGTTTTTCTCACAAGCGATTCGCGGCGAAGGTCTCACCGTATTTGGTGATGGCTCGCAAACTCGTTCTTTTTGTTATGTGGACGATCTGGTAGAAGGAATTTATCGCTTGCTGCACAGTGATTATCATTTGCCAGTCAATATCGGAAATCCGGCAGAAGTAACCATCAAAGAATTCGGAGAAGAAATTCTGGAACTGGTCGGTAATCCCAAGGCCCATTTAATCTATAAAGAACTACCGAAAGATGATCCGAAAAAGCGCCGGCCGAATATCGCAAAAGCCAAGGAAATCCTGGGATGGGAACCGCAGGTAACCAGAGCAGAAGGCTTAAAACGTACCTATGAATATTTTAAAGAGGTTGTCAAGGTAGACGAACCGGTATAAGCTCTAAAAGTGTAAAATTTTATTTTTAAGACATGAAACAGACCCTATTAATTACAGGAGGTGCCGGATTTATTGGTTCTCATTTAGTAAGATTATTTGTCAACAAGTATCCTGAGTACCATATTGTGAATCTGGATTTATTGACCTATGCGGGAAATTTGGCTAATCTGAAAGATATTGAAGACAAGTCGAATTATACATTTATAAAAGGAGATATTGTAGATGCTAATTTTATAAATAATCTTTTTGATCAATATCAGTTTGATGGCGTTATTCATCTTGCGGCTGAATCCCATGTAGATCGCTCTATTGAAGACCCGGCGGCTTTTATCAAAACCAATGTACTGGGTACGATGAATTTATTAAATGCTGCAAAATTCAACTGGTCTGATTTTTCCGGAAAGCGCTTTTATCACATTTCGACAGATGAAGTATATGGTACACTTGGAGAGACCGGCTTTTTTACCGAAGAAACGGCTTATGATCCCAGATCACCATACTCTGCATCCAAAGCAAGCTCTGATCATTTGGTGAGAGCCTTTTATCATACCTATAATCTGCCGATTGTTATTTCTAACTGTTCGAATAATTACGGACCTTATCAGTTTCCTGAAAAATTGTTACCGCTTTTTATCAATAATATTAAGCATAATAAACCACTGCCGGTTTATGGGGATGGAAAATATACCCGTGACTGGTTATGGGTGGGGGATCATGCGGCGGCGATTGATTTGATCTATGCTAAAGGCAGAGTAGGGGAGACCTATAATATTGGAGGCAATAATGAATGGAAAAATATAGACCTGATCAATAAGCTTTGTGAAGTGATGGATGAGTTACTTGACCGGGAAGCGGGTACGTCTAAAAAATTAATTACTTACGTGAAAGATCGTGCGGGGCATGATCGCAGATATGCTATTGACGCTTCCAAGCTGATGAATGAACTGGGATGGAAGCCAACAGTTTTTGCCGAAGAAGGCCTTCGCAAAACAGCTGAGTGGTATTTGGAAAATGAAGAGTGGCTGGAGAGTGTAACCAGTGGTGCTTACCAGGATTACTACGCTGCCATGTATGCGGAACGATCTTAGGCTCTGGGCTTCGGTTTACTACACTTTGAATTTTAGTAAACCGAAGCCAGAAAACCTGAGCTAGTGCATGGCTGCTATTCCCGGAAGTTCTTTTCCTTCCAGGAATTCAAGCATCGCTCCCCCTCCGGTGGAAACATAGCTTACTTTATCAGCCAATCCCATTTGATTAACGGCTGCTACAGAATCACCTCCTCCGACTAAAGAGAAAGCTCCCTTGCTCGTCGCTTTTGCTACTGCTTTTGCTACTGCCATGGTACCTTTGGCAAAAGGCTTCATCTCGAATACTCCCATCGGACCGTTCCAGAGAATTGTACTGGACTTTTGTATGACCTCCGCAAATTCTTTCTGCGCTTTTTCACCGATATCAAGTCCCATCCAGCCTTTTGGAATTCGCTTGCTGTATTTCGTCGCTTTTTTGGCTTTTGCATCGAATTTATCTGCGGCCATAGAATCTTTTGGCAAATATATTTTCACCCCTTTTTTCGCTGCTTTTGCCAGCAAACGATTAGCCAATTTAAGTTTGTCCTCTTCTACTAATGAATTTCCAATACTGCCGCCTTGTGCCTTTAGAAAAGTATAGGCCATTCCTCCACCGATGAGTAGATTGTCAGCAAAGTCGATCAACTTTTCTAATAGTAAAATTTTGTCCGATACTTTTGCACCACCAATGATTGCGGTCAATGGACGTTTTGGATTATTGATCACCTTTTCCGCATTTTCGATTTCTTTTTGCATTAAAAAACCAAAACATTTAGCATTGGCTTTAAAGAAAGTTGCAACGGTTGTAGTAGAAGCATGAGCTCGATGAGCGGTTCCAAAAGCATCATTAACATATAATTGAGCTAATCTGGAAAGTTTTTTTGCGAAAGCTTCATCCCCTGCGCTTTCCTCTTTTTGAAAACGAGTGTTTTCCAGGATCAGGACTTCTCCCGCCTGCAATTCTTTGGCCATTTTCGTAGCTTCTTTCCCTACGGTTTCCGGACAGAATTTTACTTTTTTGCGCAATAATTTTCCCAGGTGTTTGACAACATGCTGCAGCGTGAATTTTTCAACATTAATTGAACCATCCTCCTTGAGCTTTTTCTGAGGGCGGCCAAGGTGAGACATCAGAATCACTGCTCCACCGGATTTTAGAATATGTTTGATCGTAGGTAAGGCAGCGCGAATTCGTGTGTCATCGGTAATTTTATAACTGGCATCAAGCGGGACATTGAAATCTACTCTGACCAGTGTTTTTTTATCTTTAAAGTTTAGATCCATTTGATTAAAGTGGTTTTTTTACAAAAAAATAGCCTGATTTGAAATCGGAAATAAAGATATTCAAATCAGGCTAATTATGGAAAAGATAAGGATTAAGCTTTCTTCGTTCTTGGCTTTCTTACCGGAGGAAGTGCGGCAATTTTCTGACACATATCAGCAAGGCGAGCGGAATAGCCAGCCTCATTATCATACCAGCTTACTACTTTGATCAATTTGCCCGAAACCTGAGTTAGTTGGCTATCGAAAATCGAAGAGTGTGGATTTCCAATAATATCGGAAGAGACTAAAGGAGCATCTGCATATTCCAAAATGCCTTTCAACTTTCTTCTTGCATTGGAGGCGAATTTTTTATTGATTTCTTCAACAGTCGTATCTTTTTCCACAATCACATTTAGTTCTACCATAGAACCTGTGATCACCGGAACTCGTATTGCCATTGCAAACATTTTTCCTTTTGCAGAGGGATAAACTATACCGACTGCACTGGCTGCACCCGTAGAAGTAGGCACCATATTAAAAGCAGCAGCACGGGCTCTGCGAAGATCCCGATGCGGCGCATCCTGGATTCTTTGATCGGCAGTATACGCATGGGTAGTAGTCATGGAACCTTGTACAAAACCCCAGTTCTCATCAATGATTTTTACTAAAGGTGCCAGGCAATTCGTCGTACAGGAAGCATTGGAAAAAATGGTGTTTTTAGCATCCAGTTCTTCGTCATTTACGCCGAGTACAATAGTCTGAACATCATCACCTTTTGCCGGAGCGGAAACAACTACCCGTTTGGCACCGGCACTTAGGTGCAAACCAGCTTTTTCAGAAGTCCGAAAAATGCCGGTACATTCAAGAACAACATCAACCTTAAGTTTTTTCCAGGGGAGCTTGGCCGGATCGCGCTCAGTAAGTGCAGTAATTTTTTTATTGCCAATTTGAATAAATTTATCACTGGCAGTAACTTTTGCCGGATAAGTACCCTGGGCAGAATCGTATTTGAAAAGGTGGGCTAATGTCTCATTATTAGTCAAATCATTGATCGCTACAACTTCAACATCTTTGCTTTTTAATAAGTTGCGCAATGTCAATCTTCCGATACGACCGAAGCCGTTGATTGCAATTCTTTTTGCCATTTTGGAAATTAGATTATAGAGTTTTGAAAAATTTCGAAGAATCGAAACTATTAGATTCTAAAAGATTTTTATAAAAACCTTACGATAAAAATACAAACACAAGAGTCAATTGTTTTTACACTTAGTGTAAAAGTAACAATAATGATTAAAACAAGCCAATAAAATATTGCATTTAGGCAGATATAGATTTTTTTGCAAATATAAAAGAATTCTTGAAGCAGAGAACTTTGGGAAAGTTTGATTTTTTTTCAAAAATAATTGGCGGGTATTTCTTTTTTCCAATAAAGCATGTATATTTGCCTTGCTTTTGAAAAAAAGGATGCCAAAAGCGGCATTTTAAGCATAAAAACTCAGCTTTGGTCCACCCTGTTAACGAACTCGGGAACGCTTTATATGCAAAATTTTACAAAGATTTTGCATGTGAAAAGGCCCGTTCGTCTAACGGTTAGGACGCCAGGTTTTCATCCTGGTAATAGGGGTTCGATTCCCCTACGGGCTGCGAAGGGGAAATTGATCAAATTTTTGTTGATTGGTTTCCCTTTTTCTATTTCATCATTGATGAATTTACATTCCAGCTTCTCCAGTTTCTTATTGATTTTCTTTCGATTTTGATTAAGTCCTGTTTTCTTCTCGTATCTGAGCTTTTTCTTTCATTTCGCTTTAAGTACGATTCGACAATTGATTCTGCAATTAAGTTAAGCAAAACTCTTTGCTGCTAAGAGTTTTTATGCTTACAGTTTTGATAATAATATGGCCCAGGTCAATTTTGATATCATTGCGATTCATGATATAATGCTTTAGAAAGCATGATGAAAATATTTTCATATCATAAATTCATACTTGCTCTACTTTCCTCAACGAGCTTATTAAACTTCCGGAAATTTTTCTCCACCTCATTGTCAATATTGGCCATGATGCTACTTGCTCCATATAACTCTCGTTCTATACCTGATATAAAAGGGAATAAAAGGTATTGATTGCAAGGGCTTTATCTATAAAATCATTAATTCTGGTGATTTATAATTCATTCATAATTGTTTACTTTTAAATGAATGCTAACCCAATATATGATTATGAAATACCCCATCCCTATATTATGCTTACTTATCCTATTCATTCAGTTATGTGATTCAAATAAATCAGAAGTAGATATCTCGATGCAAATTGAGATTATGAAAGATGAACCCGTATCTAATGAATACTTCGAGGCCATTGCTGCTTCTACAAAGATGATGGCCGAGGAAAATGCCAAGGCCCAAAAATTCCAGAAGATTCTTCGCGATAACAACGAAACTCCTTGTCAAATTGATAGTGAACTACTGGAAGATGATCCAGTAATGGAAAAAATTGCTGAAACTCAGTGCCGATTAATTAAATCATTAAAGGCGCTCCACGATAAATACCCCTTTATTAAAGATATGAGCAAGGAAAATCGGAAAAAACTATTTGCACCGCTCTTGAAGAAAGCAAAAGTTGATATTGAAAAAATCAAGCAAAATATTTTTGACTCTCTTCCTTAGTTTTACTCTACTGACTACATCAAATGCTATTGGCTGTATAAGCTCGTACCTGGTACAACAGAATAACATCGAATTAGGATATGCGAATGACTTAGCGGATTGCCCGGTAGGACCGAATCAGGAAATACACGAAGATTGCTATAATGATGTAACGGATCACTACAATTTAGTATCTGCTTTAAATCTAGCTATACTAATTGCATGCTGTGCCAATACGCTTTTCTGTTAAATATAAGTTTACTAGGGCGGATTAAATATTTATCGGCCTTAGCTCCATAATAAAAATACTGCAGTAAGGGAAATCTGTCTTTGATGGGTTTTCCTTTTTTTGAGCATTTCCTGACGGAGTTTAATAGTCTTCAATCCCATTGAAAAGTAAAATTCAGGTTCAAAACAAGCATCAAAGATTATTTTGCACTTATACTTGATTTTGATACTTGTACTTTGGATTCCCGGTTATACTAACCGATTGATTTAAGACAGACTTGGTATTCAGCTAGATCGCCGTAGATTTATTCTTTAGGAACAATTTGAAGTGTGAATATTTAATATTCGGAAATTGTCTATTTGCCTTGTTCCCCGATAGTTTCATTCTACCAAATTCGAAAAGGATATACGCAATTACTCCCACTAATCCTATTCCGCCTATTCCCCCCAGTAATGCTCCTGTTACGCCTGTTAAGCTTAACAATATTACCAGATTGTAATAGCCATCCTTTTTCAACCATTTCCAATATTTCTTGAATAAACTTTTACCTACTTTAATTAGACTTGCTTGCTTTTTATAGAGGTACACTTTAATTTCTTTTTGTGATTCCATAAGGATAATGGATATTGTGTAAATATTATCAAGAGTTTTCCTTTTAATAGCCTTTAGCCTATTAAGCATAGCCGACTTTATGAGCAGTAACCAGCTAATGAATTGCAATGAATAGCTAATTAAAGAATTATGATTAGACTTCAAAATTGATATTACTAAGAGAGAACTAAATACTAAGATAGTCGATATATCCCCAATAGACTCCCACAGGACATAAATTGCAACAAATGGAGGGGTCCATTTAGCTGCTTGCCAAAGATGGCGAAAAAAACCTTTTATATTCTTTTGTAAACCTTTTCCCATTAGTAAATCCAGTCTTATAAATGTAGGTGGAAATGATTTGCTTTATAAACTACGTAAATTAAGTCAAATAAGCAAGCTAAATTGAGCTTGTAACCCTTCATTTATAAGGAACTATTTTTAGTATTTGTTTTAAATTTCTGCATTTTTGAAAAACATTCTATTGTATCCTGATTTTTAAAATGGATTAATTTCTTCTTTTCTTCAATAACCAATTTTTATCTACGCAAAATTCAACCCCCATATCCTGGATAATCCGAATTGCACTTCATGGAGGGCGCGTTTTCCGGCACCGCTGATCTTATAGTAGCGGCGTCGATTGCCTCCGCGTTCGGCAGTTTCCTCACCCCAATAGGGCTCGACAAAGCCTTCGTGCTCAAGCTATTGTTCTGGTTTGACCACCTGCTTTTCGAATGAAAAATGATTTTAAATTTCCTTATTTCATCATCTTCTCTTTAATCATATTTCTCCCCAATTGATACATATGTACCTCATCCGGTCCGTCGGCAATTCGAACCGAACGTCCATAAATCCAAAACAAAGCCAAAGGTGTATCCTGACAAACCCCCATGCCGCCGTGTGCCTGGATCGCTCTGTCTACTACTTCGCAAGTCATCTGCGGAACGACGATCTTGATCATCGAAATCAAATCTTTGGCCACTTTGATACCAAAACGATCAATTTTATCTGCTGCCGCAAGTGTCAGCAAACGCGCTTGTTCAATCTCGCATCTTGATCGGGCGATGTCCTGTCGGATGCTACTGTACTCGGCAATTTTTTTCCCAAAGGTTTCCCTTGTCACTACTCTTTCACACATAAGGTCGAGGGCTCTTTGTGCTGCGCCTATCAAGCGCATACAATGGTGAATCCTTCCCGGCCCCAATCGCCCCTGCGCAATCTGAAAGCCTTTACCTTCGCCCACCAAGAGGTTATCTGCGGGTACGCGTACATTATTCAACTCAATCTCCGCATGCCCTTCAGGGGATTCTACGGCCCCAAAAACCTGTAAAGGCCGAATGAGTTTTACGCCCGGTGCATCCGCCGGAACAATGATCATACTTTGCTGAACGTGGCGCGGCGCTTCAGGATCGGTTTTTCCCATTACGATATAAACTTTAGTACTGGGATTCATCGCTCCGGTCGACCACCATTTTCTACCATTAATTACGTATTCGTCACCATCCCGGACAATGGAAGTTTCAATATTGGTTGCATCTGAGGAAGCAACGCCCGGCTCGGTCATTAGGAAAGCAGATCGTATCTTTCCTTCCATCAATGGTTTTAACCATTTTTCCTGCTGCTCGGGTGAGCCGTATTTCGCTAAAACTTCCATGTTCCCGGTATCGGGTGCCGAGCAGTTAAATACTTGCGAGGACCATAGTACACGCCCCATTAATTCTGCTAGCGGAGCATATTCCAGATTTGTAAGTCCAGGGCTGAATGCTCCATACTCTTCCGGCAGGAAGAGGTTCCACAAACCGGCTTCTTTAGCCAGGTCTTTTAAGCCTTCCAATCCCGGATAGTGTTGCCAAAGATTGTTCTCGGTAAATTCAGCATATTCTTTTTCTATGGGGAAAATATACTTTTGCATGAATTCATCAACTCGTTGCTGCAATGCTTTTGACTTTTCGGTATATTCGAAATTCATAAATTTGGATTTAATTTTTTGACAAGTTAAAAAGTTCTGCGTACTTATACCTTAATTTTTGATGCAGATACTTACTTTCGTATTTTGCTGTTTGAAGGCCTAGGCTGAAAAACGAAAATGGAATATAATGAAACAAAATGTGAGAAAAGGGGAAGAACTGAATGTTCAACTACTAAAGCAATTTCTGCTAAATAAAAACTTGATTAGTTCAGCAGAAAGTGCAATGGAGGTTTCCCAATTTTCTAATGGTTTTTCCAATTTAACCTATCAGTTAGGGATCGAGAATAAAGAATATGTCCTTCGCAGGCCACCAGTTGGTGCAGTTAAAAGGGGACATGATATGGGGCGCGAATTTAAAGTGCTTTCCGGTTTGAATAAAGGTTTTGCGAAAGCTCCCAAAGCTTATGCTTATGCAGAAGATGATTCAATTATCGGTGCGCCTTTTTATATCATGGAAAAAATTAATGGTATTATCCTTTCGGCCAAAGAAGCCAGAAAACGCGCTATATCAGCTGAAGAATTTCCGGTTATAGCCGATAGCTGGATGGATACTTTTGTAGAATTGCACCAGTTGGATTATGAGGCCGTGGGACTCGGAGAGCTGGGACGCCCCCAAGGTTATGTTGAACGGCAGGTGAGTAACTGGGGAAAACAATATCTCAAAGCTGCTACTGAAGAAATTCCGGAGGCACTGCAAGTAATGAAATGGCTGGAAGAAAACCAACCTGCAAATTATGATCATAGTTTGATCCATAATGATTATAAATACGATAATGTAGTTTTTGAGGATGATAGCTGGAAAGCTGTGAAAGCTATTTTGGATTGGGAAATGTGTACACTGGGGGATCCCTTAATGGATTTAGGTACTTCGATCGCTTACTGGTCGACAGCTTCTGATCATGAGATGATTACGAAGGGCTGGCCATCGCCAACTACCATGCCGGGAAATCCCGGACGAACAGAGCTCGTGGAGATGTATGCCCGTAAAAGTGGACGCAATATCAATAACCTCGTCTTTTATTATGCTTACGGACTTTTTAAAATTGCAGTAATTGTTCAACAAATCTATTATCGCTATAAAAAAGGCCTGACTACGGACGAACGATTTGCTCATTTGAATAAAGCCACTCAACTTTTCAGTCTGATGGCTTTTCAATCTATTCAGAAAAATCGTATTGAGAACCTTTTTTAAAAGTCACACCACGAATCAGGAACCACCATGATCGAGACAGTCAAAAGGTTATACGAGGAGCGGTTTGCTACACCGGCTATTTTGGTAAAAGCACCGGGCCGGATCAATCTGATCGGAGAGCACACTGATTATAATAATGGTTTCGTGATGCCGGCAGCTATTGATAAGGCGATGTATTTTGCGATGGGAAAACAAAATGCAGGAAATCTAAACACAGTATATTCGGTAAATTACAAGGAAGAAATTTCTTTTACTATTACTTCTGAAAATCCCCTGCCTGCCTGGGGGAGATATCTCAAAGCAATCTTGACTATTTTCTCTGATCGGGGACTTTCAATTGCTAAAATTAACTGCATCCTCGGCGGTGACATTCCTGTTGGTGCTGGTTTATCTTCTTCTGCGGCACTCTGCTGTGGTTTTATTTTTGGATTGTCAGATTTATTTGATCTTAATCTTTCGAAAAAAGAAATTGCTTTGATTGCCCAGGAAGCAGAGCATCGTATTGGCCTCAATTGCGGACTCATGGATCAGTATGCAGTACTCTTTGGTAAAGAGGATCATGTTTTTTGTCTGGATTGCCAGACTCTTGGTCTTAACTATTTTCCTATGAAGCTGGAAGATTATGCCCTGGTATTAATCAATTCTAAAATCGAACACGAGCTGGAAGGTTCGCCCTATAATGATCGTCGAAACTCCTGTGAAGCGGTAGTTGCCATCATCGCAAAAGATCATCCGGAAGTGAAATCTTTAAGAGATGTAAAAAAGAATCTGCTAGTACTTTATAAAGAGCAAATCAGTTCGCTGGATTTTATTCGAGCGAAATATGTTTTGGATGAAAATGAAAGGGTTGCTCAGATGATAGAAGCCCTGGAACGGGCCCGCTTTGCTGAAGTAGGAGAAATTTTATTTCGTGGTCATCAGGGAATGAGTGAGGAATACGATATTAGCCTTCCGGAAATTGATTACCTTGTTGAACTTGCCCGGGCAGAGCCTGCCATCCTGGGAAGCAGAATGATGGGCGGCGGTTTTGGTGGATGCACCATTAATTTAGTAGAAAAGCAGAATAGCACTCGCGCACTGCAAACCATCAAAAAAAAATACCTTGCAAAAACCGGTATTGAAGCTGAAATCTATGAAATCAAATTATGTGATGGATTACAAAAAGTAGAAATTTAAAAAATAAGATGCTTATTCCTTCTTTGAATTTGACTGCCTTTCTGTATTGCCATCAAAAGAATGAGGAAACCTTTGTTTTTTATATTTTGAAAATAATCTTACATTAATTATACCGCCGGAAACTTTATTGTTAAAAAATTAAGTGCGTATTAAATGGAAAAGGAACGACTTGGCTTTTCGTTGATAAACCGCAAAGAGGATATACAAAGATTAAGTACAGAAATGTTTGATTTAATCGTGATAGGCGGTGGAGTTACAGGTTGTGGTATCGCACTCGATGCGGCTTCACGAGGTATGAAAATCGCATTGGTTGAACAAAATGATTTTGCTTCGGGCACGAGCAGTAAATCTACTAAATTAATTCACGGTGGCCTGAGATATTTGAAACAGTTGGACATCGGATTGGTCAGGGAAACGGGAACAGAAAGAGCCGTAGTACATCGCCTCGCTCCCCATCTGGTTCTTCCCGAAAAAATGTTAATGCCTTTGATCAAAGGAGGGACCTATGGCAAGTGGGCAACTTCTTTCGGACTTAAAGTTTACGATATCCTTACCGGAGTAAAAGGGGATGATCGACGCAAAATGCTTTCCAAAAAAGAAACACTCGAACTCGAACCCTTACTGGAAGCCGATGGGCTGAAAGGAGGTGGATATTATGCTGAATATCGAACCGACGATGCACGCCTGACCATTGAATTAATCAAGACCGCTACCACTTATGGAGCCCTGGCTTTGAACTATTGTAAAGTAGCCGATTTTTCCTATGAGAATGGAAAAGTAAATGGCGTTAAATGTGTGGACCGGATTAATCATCAAAGCTTGACCATTAAATCCAGAAAGGTCGTTTCCGCCAGTGGCCCCTGGGTAGATCATCTCCGAAAGAAAGATGGCTCTTTGACCGGAAAACGATTACACCTCACTAAAGGAGTACACATCGTATTCCCTTATGAAAAAATTCCTTTAAAACACACGACCTATTTTGATGGCCCGGATGGAAGAATGATTTTTGCCATTCCTCGTGGAAGGGTCACTTATGTAGGCACTACCGATACCAGTTACAATAGTCGCCTGGATAGAGTAGTGGTGACTAAAAAAGATGCTGATTATTTGCTGAGAGCAGTACACCACGCATTCCCTTCTATTCAGCTTAATGTACAGGATATTATTTCCAACTGGGCAGGGCTCAGGCCATTGATCCACGAAGAAGGGAAGTCTCCTTCCGAGCTTTCAAGAAAAGATGAAATATTCATTTCTGATCAGGGACTTATTTCGATAGCGGGAGGTAAATTAACCGGTTATCGAAAAATGGCCCAGCGTATTGTCGATTTGCTAGTGGATCAGTTTGATGATGAAGGAGAACGAAAATTTCCCAGGTGTAAAACTAAGAATATTGCCTTGACAGTTGATAGTTTTAGCAGCTTTAAAGAAGTCAGTGCGTTTATCGAAGATATAAAACCCTTTCTTATTCAGAAAGGTCTGGAAGAATACTACGCCTGGTATCTTACCACGAATTATGGAAAACAGGCTTACCGCATCATGGACAAAATAAAAGAATTGGACAGTGATATGCATCCGGAAATTAAACTTGCCCGGGCAGAAGCCTGGTACGCTGCTTATTACGAGATGGTGAGTTGCGCGGAGGATTTTTTCGTTCGACGGACCGGGCGACTTTATTTTGATATTCAAAGTATTGCTTTGATTCGCGAAGCGGTGATAAAAGATTTTGCTGAGTATTTTGGATGGGGTAACGAACAGATAGCGGAAGAGAATTATAAACTCGATGAGCTGATATACGATGCGACGCACTATTATGAATCGGAGTTGAACTAATCCGGATGTTTTCGAATTTATTTTTTGAAAATAGTACTTCAACTGGAGAATGATTTCGCGGCACAACATATCAGATGAAATGAATACTTTGGTCTACGATGAATCATGGATCGAAAACCCGGAAGTGTTCAATGTCGGTCAGGAGCAGCCCCGGGCTACGATGATCCCTTTTTCCAAAATCGATGAACTGTTTGATGGCTCACGAAAAACGTCTCCCTGGATTATGAGCCTTGATGGATCCTGGAAATTTCACTGGGTAAGAAAACCGGCGGATCGCCCCCGGGACTTTTATCAAAATAATTATAGTGTCGAAAATTGGGACGAAATTGAAGTACCCGCTAATTGGGAACTAAAAGGATACGGAGTTCCCATCTATGTCAATGATCGATATCCCTTTCCAAAAAATCCGCCTCATGTGCCAGGGGATTATAATCCAGTAGCTTCTTATAAAAAAACGTTTACAATGCCTGAAACCTGGAAAGAGCGGGAAATATTTATCGAGTTTGGAGCGGTGAAATCTGCAGCTTATTTTTGGATCAATGGTATTTTTATCGGTTATAATCAGGACTCCAAAACGCCAGTCAGGTTTAATATCAGCCCTTACATACAATCCGGAGAGAATGCAATTTCAGTAGAAATATACCGATGGTCAGATGGTGCTTATCTGGAATGTCAGGACTTTTGGCGACTAAGTGGAATCGAAAGAGAAGTAATAATTTTATCCGTACCGAAAATTCACATCCGGGATTTCTTTGTAGAAGCCAATCTGGAAGAAAATTATCAAAATGGCGTTTTACAAGTTTCTGTCGATATTGAAAACTTTTATAAAAAAGAACGGTCTGAGCTGGTACAAATAGAATTATTATTATTTGATGCTTATCATAAGCAGGTGTTCCATGCCGAACAATCTGTTTTTTTTTAAAAATGAAAAAAGAATAAAATTAAAATTCACGGGTAGCATTGACCGGCCCGAACAATGGACAGCAGAAAGCCCCAACCTTTATCAGCTGGCTTTGCAATTGAAGTGTGGTGAAATTGAGGAAGTTGTCGGTGCAAAAATTGGCTTCCGTTCTCTGGAAATCCGGAACGGTCAATTATTATTAAATGGAAAAGCCATTACTATAAAAGGTGTTAATCGACATGAGCATGATGAAATCAAGGGGCATGTAATTGCTGAAGAAAGCATGATCAATGATATTCGTCTGATGAAGCAGCATAATATTAATGCCGTACGCTGTAGTCATTATCCGAATCATTATCGCTGGTACGAACTCTGCGATCAATACGGACTCTATGTAATTGACGAAGCCAATATTGAAGCTCATGGTATGGGGGCTTGTTTTCAAAAACCTTTTGATGAAGCAGCACATACCTCGGCTCGCGCTGATTTTAAAGCGGCCCATCTCGATCGGGTAAAGCGTATGTTTGAAAGGACGAAAAATCATCCTTCAATTATTGTCTGGTCCTTAGGCAATGAAGCCGGAAATGGAATAAATATGCAGGCGGCCTACAACTGGTTGAAATCTGCTGACTGTACACGTCCGGTACAATACGAACAGGCTGGTGAAGCTTCGAATACGGATATTGTTTGTCCGATGTATCCGAAAATTAAAATGATTGAAGCATATGCTCAGCGAGCCAAAGATCGCCCTTTGATCATGTGTGAGTACGCTCATGCGATGGGAAATAGTGTTGGCAATTTACAGGATTATTGGGAAGTAATCGAACGCTATCCCCGCTTGCAGGGTGGCTTTATCTGGGACTGGGTAGATCAGGGCTTACTGGCATTTTCGGATAGGGGAGAAGCCTATTGGAAATACGGTGGAGATTATGGAGACAAACAGGTCCCCAGTGATAATAATTTTTGTATCAACGGATTGGTATTACCCAATCGCGAGCCGCATCCTGCACTACAGGAAGTCAAAAAAGTGTATCAGAATATTTCGGTTGAACTTATTAATGTAAGAGAGGGGCGTTTTCGGATTTTTAATAAAAATGACTTTTCCAGTCTGGATCACATTGTATTGACCTGGGAGTTTTTTGAAAATGATAACCTATTGCGAAAAGGAGAAATAGAGCGATTGAATATAGCAGTGAATGCCAAAGCTGAGGTGTTATTGCCACTCGATGTTCAATGGGCTTATGAAAAATTATACCGGATCAATTTTTCTTTTCGAACAAAAAATGAACAAAGCTTGATTCCGCAGGGCTATGAACTAGCCAAAGAGCAGTTTATTATTGAGCCGGATGCTTTTTTTTAAATGGAAGCTCCAATGATCTCCCTTGCAGATATCGCTGCTAAAATTATTTTACGGGAAACAAATTCCAGCCTCCGCCTGGAGGGAGGTTTTTTTGATTTAAAATTTGATAAAGAAAGCGGTCTCCTTGGAGCTTACCATTATCATGGAAAAGAATTTTTAAAAAGTGGCCCTGTTCCAAATTTCTGGCGTGCACCAACGGATAATGATTTGGGTAATCTTATGCCCTGGCGTCTGGAATGCTGGAAGCTGGCCAGTAAAAGCAGAAAACTTAAGTCTGTTGAATACGGAACCTTATCGACAGGTAGTGTTTACTTCGAATCGGTCTTTCAACTTGAAGGAGTAAATGTTGATTATCGATTGCGGCATGAGGTGGACCAACGGGGTAAGATTCTGGTTCAGGCTTGCTTTATGGAAGCAGAGAAAGATCTACCGGAATTGCCTCGTTTTGGACTAAGTCTGATATTGCCGGTTGATATGGATCAATTGCATTGGTTTGGTCGCGGACCACAGGAGAATTATCCGGATCGGAAAACCAGTGCTTTTATCGGCATATACAAAAGTACAGTTGCAGCTCAATATCATCCTTACATTCGCCCCCAGGAAAATGCTAATCGATGCGATAACTATTGGCTGGAACTTAAGAAGAAGGGCGGAATTGGCTGGCGGGTTCAGGGAATACCAAAATTTGATTTTTCGGCATTGCATTATACCGTAGAAGATTTCGATTTTATAGCGAACGAAAAACCATTTAGACATACCATTGACCTGGAAAAAAAAGACTTCGTTAGTCTGCAAATTGATTATCGGCAGACGGGATTAGGTGGAGACGATAGCTGGGGGGCACATCCGCATGATAGGTATAAATTATTTTTTAAAAAGTATCAATTCAGCTTTGAATTATTGCCAATAGTTTAATTCACTTCATTGAGTGAACGCGAAGAAAAAACTTTGCTTAAAAGAATTCCGGTGTATTACAGTTCTTCCTGCTTTTTTCATCTATTGATCTACACGGAATTCCACAACCTCTCCGGATTGTAAGACCTTGCGATCCATCACTTTTCCCTGACTGTTTTTTATCCTCACTTCAAGCTGTTGCTGTCCTTTTCTCTGTACTTCTAAATCGAAGTTACTTCCAAATGCCCTGATCTTTCGAAGTGCCATGTGATCCCATTTCTCCGGCAGGCGTGGACAGCAGGTAAAGCGATTGAATCCTTTTGGAACAATCCCAAACATCCCTTCTGTAAAAACCCGGCAGTACAATCCACTTTCTGCAGAGAGATGCGCCATACTACCTTCCGGATAAGCTTCTACTGCATAAGGGACACGCTTCCCAAGCAAGCGTTGTCTGGAGTATTGTTGCAGACGTTTTAAAGAAACTTCGGTTGCCCCGGCAAAAAAAGTACCCCGCAAAGCATATAATGTACCGCGATCCCAGAAAATTTTGGAATTGGCTTCATTGTCGGAATTCTTTTCAACATAGACCCCATTATCTGTCCAGAGCCGGTCGAATAATGCTTCGACTGTTGCATCTACTCGTTCGTGAATGCCTACGACCAGAGGCAGACAAATCCAGTGCCTTAATTTTTGATGCGTTTTGTAATATTTGTAGGTGTCGAGCCCTTCCACTTTTGCACCGAAATACTTTTCGATGGCTAAGTGAAGTGCCTCTTGTTGAGCGATATATGTTCGGGAAACAGATTTTGGTTTCTTTAGAGCTTTGGCCAGATCGATGCTATGCATCAAAGCTCCGTAATAAAGCGAAGAGGTGGAAAGATTTGCATCTCCGGTCTCGATCCTTCCTTCCATTTCGTCGGATTCAGACTTTACAACCCCTTCTTCATTGAGCTGGCGATTGCAATATTCCAGACACCATTGGATCAGGGGCCATAATGCTTCGGCTGTTTCCCGATCACCGTTGGCCAGGGCAAAATGACTTGCTCCGTAAGCGATCATGGCTGCATCCCCTCTATCCAACAGGAAAGGAGAAACCAGGCCTTCAATTTCAAAAGCATAACGTATTTTTTTATACCTGGGATTGGTTTCTCCTGCAAAAGCATTATAGCAATTCATGGCTGACTCAATCCCGGTCTCATAAGCCAAATAGGGAAACAGGGGGCTTACATATTCGGCTTGATCATTAGCCCAAAAACCTGCATAATATCTGCCGCCTCCCGGAGAATGAATTAAGCCCATTTCGGATTCAAAAATGCTCTCCGAAGCGCGGATTTTAGAAAATTCGAAGAGGGTATTCAAAACCGGATCAGGTGTATCCAGTATCAGGGCTTCACTCATTTCTTTTAAAAAATGACTTCTTTCTGCACGGGCATTATTTTTTACGGGCAATTGCTCATCGTTAAGCTGTGCCATTATTTTTATGGAAAAAGAAAAGCTGGCTCCCGAAGCCAGCAGTATTTTTTCGGGAGCATCGGAAAGTACCGTTTGGGTAAATTTTCCTTTTTGACCATAATCCACATACTTCAAGTGACTATTACCAGCTCTAAGGGAAAGCTCCCGATCACTCGTATTCTTTAAAATCCATTCCTCCACAAATAAACGCTCACTCATCGAAGGGTATAGTTTACGCTCTAATTGCAAACCACTTTTTGCAGGATGATGGGAGAAATTTAAATGCCCGTCAATTGTTACGGATTCTAATTTTCCGGGAACAAATACCTTTTCATCAACTACTAGCACAGGCAAAATATCATCGTCATAAATATCCTTCAAATAGGCGCGGTAAATATACCAGTCCGGATCACTGGATTTGATATAAGGATGTAATTGCGGAAAAAATATTTGTCGCTCAAGACTCAAAATTCCGGCTGTATCTACTGAATAAGAAATAATTCCAGCCACTCTTTTTCCGGCCATTTCAATGTTATCGGCATGAGGTAATGGTGATTTTTTTTCAAGCTCCCAGATGATAGACTTTTGATCCCTTAATGTCCAGTAATCACTGTTCTGACCTGACGAAAAAGAATAGCCAAGCAAGGCCAGAAAAAGGAAAAAATAACGCATTTTCTTTTTCACTAAAGATAGGAAAATCCAGAGCTTAATTTAAAAATAAATCTTCGACAAGATGTCTCAAAATGGAAAGTAAAAAGGATAAAACCGGGCAGCGCTTATATACTAAAACTCATTTCGGAAAAGAATTAAGAACTAATGGCCCGCCTGATTCGTTTTTCATTGCTGTAATAGGTAATAAAATCGCCAAACCATTTCCAGCGCATCCCGGCTTTTCGATATATTTCAGCTTTGCCCTTTTGGCTGACGACGATGATTCCAATCCCTTTGTATTTGCAAATTTTATCCAGTTTTTTTAACTGAGACCTGGATAAAGCTTTCAAACTGTCTTTTGAAAAGGCCAGCCAACGCTCGTTAGCCGGGTATTGAGCCAATTGCCTGATGACATTAACCGTTTTGTGCCGATAACTTCCAATCGTGAAAAAACCGTAAATTAAGGCAGTACAAAATAATGTATTAACGGGCAGCAGTATTTGCAAAAATCCATCGTCTAATCTATAAACTGCAAAAAACATCCCGCTCAGAATACAGCAGTATAGGCCTATTTTAAAACTATTTAAAATCAAGAGTCCGTCATCTCTTTTGGGCTTCATTGCCGACAAGGTTTTAAAGGACTTGGCTTCCATGGAAACGGTATAGGGGCCCAATAAATAATGATGAAAAGCCAACAGGCCATCGGCTCGTTTCCCTCCGTATTTTTTTCGGGTACGGGCTTCCAATTTGGAAAATATTTTTCCCCGTTTTGCCTTTTTTCTGTAGCGATGATACAGAAAAGCCTGTGCGGTTTCCTGGACTATTTTTTCAGATAGCTTCGACATAGTGTTTCGGATTTGCATTCCTATTAACGGGAGAACAGGGGGGAATGTTATAGTAGGGAATACAAGCTTCCATAAACTTAACAAGGCAAACTAGAAGCAAAGTCAAATAAAACCGGGCAGGGAAATGAGTCGTGCCCCGGTCAAAAAATCAGTCCCAGTCGAATATTTAGCCTTTGATAAAGGATATCGTCGAAACGCTGCCTATCCGGATCATTTCTTGCTGCTTTCTGGAAAAGATAGCCCGCTTCGACTAAAATATCTCCGGCTTTATGAGTATTAAACATTAAGCCGATAGCCGGGTGAATCAGCGGACCACCTTTTAATTCAAGACGATCATCCCAACGGTTATTGAGGTCAAATGCGACCCCGTAGCCGGTTTGTAAGCTGTAGTAAGGATTGACATTCTTTTCCTTTAAAATAAATCCTCTAAAATCAAGACGAAAAGAATACAATCCCATATCATAAATATCCAGGGCTAGGCCAGCCCCTAAATGGGCATATTGATTGAACCGGTGTCCTATCATAAAATTGATAATGTTCAAACCGCGTAACCCCGAATTTTCAAAATCATCGTCTTGAGATCCAGGCATGAAGCCGATCATCGCACTATAGTATAGTCGCTTATTGATGGTCTCGGAATTCTCCGCCTCCGAAGTGCTGGACTGAGCAGAACCTAATCCGGAGACCAGCAATAAGCAAACTAAACTAAAGTATATTTTGAATTTTTTTAAAATCATTTTTCAACAGGAATATGGCTTAGTAAAACTGGATTTTCAATATCCCTTACATCATACTGATAAAAACCATCCGTACCAATTACCAGTATTTGCCCATTGGTGCCGGGTAATGAAATGATATCGAAAGATTGAATATTCTTCAAATGTGCCAGTTGATGCTGATCCAGCTCCAATGGTTTTTCAATATCAAAAGCTTTTAAACCAAAATCCCCTTCACAAATGAAAAGCGTATTGTCTTTGATACTTAAACCATGTGGGTTGTCCATCCCAAATGATTTTTCCAGATAGATGGAACTCATATCTGTGATATTTACCAGGTCGAGCTGATTCCCGTTATCTGCGCAAAACTGGTTACCGGATCGCAGGGTAACATAAGCATAAGGCTCTTTGACAAAAACCGGATCACATCCCAGGAAGTGATCATATGAGGACAAGTATTCGGGAGCAGTTGGATTAGCCGCATTCATGATAATCATACCAGTGGTCGAGCCGATAAATAATTTATCCGTATAGGAAAAAATAGTTTCAATATCCCAGCCAACGACTACTTCATTCACTTCGGTAGGCTGATTGAGCTGACTGATGTCAAAAACATGCAGATTGCTATAATCAATGGTGTAAAGATAATTGTCATAAAGGGCGAAACGGGCCAGAGAACCTCCTGTTCCATTACCGCCACTACTGTTTAAAACACCGGTGGATTCGGCAGTAGCAAGGTCTATTTGCTCGTTGAAAATTCCAATACCGTCAATATCGCAATCTCTCATTTCCGTAACTTCTTCATAGATATAATCGATCAGAAGTCCCTCCTGAGTAATTCCGTATTGCGGGAAAGTTGCTTCTACCCGATGCAGGACTACCGGATTGCTGATATCCCGAATGTCGATGGCAACCAGATCGATATAGCTATCAGCGTACAGGATGCCTTGTCTTACTGCGATATCAACATTACCCGGAATCTTCAGGAAGCCCAGATTTACCGGATTTTGCGGATCATTATTATCAAAAATATGGACACCTTCTTTTTGCTCATTAATGAACAGGTAATTATTGTAATAATAAATTTTGCCGGGAACCTTCAGTGTTTTTGACGCTTCGAGCTCGATACTGTTTCTGATTTCTTCCAGATTGTAGTAAACCGGAGTAGCTTTTAGATAGGTGACCTCTCTTTCACATTTGTCCTTTAAGCATGCAGAAAAGAAAAAGGAAAGACTTAACAGGGCGATAAGATGAATACTATTTTTCATAACATATTTTTAAAAGGTGTAAATTAATGTACTTACTGGAAAAGATTCAAATTTTGTGGATTTATTGTTTTTGTAATCAATTGGAAATATTAAGTATGAACGATAATTTATTCCGAATTGGAAATGTTTGCTAATGCGATAATTGATAGTTGCGCCCAGGGTAAAACCGGTATAATTCGATTTTTCTGGGACCATCAAAAGAGTACTTTCTACTGGCCTCACGGCCAGGAAATTCATTTTTCTTATTCTAAAAAAAGAAAGACCGGATTCAATAAAAGTGCTGATTCTTTTATGGCTGCTTGTTTTGAATCGACTAAGTATAGAAAAGGACCAATGCTTTCTACTAAGATAGGGACTTTCACTGTGCTCGAATTGTAAACCGCTGCGTAGGCCCAGGGCATAATTGCCCTCTACAGTTCTAAAATAGCTTAATTCGAGTCCCGAAAGTATGTTCCCATTATTGAAGTAAGCATTGCCAATGATGATTTCATTGTTTTGCGCTTCTATTTTGGCAATACTGAAAAACAGCAGGGTGAAGAAGAAAAAGCTTTTTGAATTCATACGTTAAAGTCTTAGACTGGTAAAAAAATTAAAGCCTGCCTTATAGAGCCGGGAGTCTTCATGGTCCATATTATTGAAAACATAAGCACTGTGCTGATAAGCGATTCCGATATTTAGAAATTTTAATACACTAAAATCCGCACTTAGCCCCATTAGCCAGCCAAGGTGGTTGATACTGGTATCTATCAGGTCGCTTCCCAGATATGAGTACAAACAACCATCAGTTATCTGTGCTCGTTTTTCATATCTTCTCAGATAAGAAAGACCAGCTTCCGGCATCAAACGGATTTTACTATTCTTAATAAAATTCCACCTTTGTACCAGGTCCAAGCTTCCTGTATACCGCCGGATATTATGAGAATCGTTAGATTGATAATAATTAAGATTTGTTTTGAAGCCCAATGCTGCCTGTGCATTGAAATTGTGAAAATAAGCCAGGGCCAAACCATCCCCTATACCATGCTTTTTGATTGGCTTTTGGTAGCTAATTTGAACCTCGTGACTTTGTCCCCAGGTAGTATAGCTCAGCAATAAACAAAAAAGCAGGATTAAATTTTTCATAGCTTAGAAGATGTAAGAAAAATTGAGGTAAGACTGAGTTTGCAGATTTTCCCCATTCTCATTATTATTTCTCAATATAAAAAAACGTGCATCACAGCCGGTACCCAGTCGAAAGGATTTGAAGATACGGACATCTATACCCAGACGGGCAATTCCCATTAAACTGTTAGTCGAATACTCCCGGTAGTGATCAATATATGGCGCGCGACCGTCTATTGGTAAGCCTGTACCACAAAATAAGGGATCGAACCAGAAGTGCTGTTCTCTTCTGAATGAGGAACCCACTTCCGTTAAAAAGCGAAACCTCTCATTACGAAGCAGATTCCATCGATGACTGATATCCAAATCAATGATTGGCCTGTTTTTTAAAACATAATCTTCCCGGTTATTACTATAGTTCAGCCTGATGCCCAAAGCAGATTGAGGAGCAGTCGCTCTGAAATAACTGAGTGCGAGACCTTTATCCAGAATAGATTTATACGTTGCTCTGGTCGAAATACTGATCTCATTATATTGCCCGAAAAGAAAAGCTCCGGATAAGATTAAGAGATTAATGAGTAGTATTTTTTTCATTCCTATATTTTTTGTTTGTATTAAAAATATAAAACAGTGCTAATTTCCCTGCTGAAAAAGTAAACTTTCCGCTTCAAACTCCACTTGTTTTGCTTTTATGTAAGCACTAATCGTATAGGATAAGCCAAATACAGACTTTTCCCCGACCGGATATTGATACCCGGTGAATAAAAAGGATAAAAAGATCGTCTTATTTAACATTAGGCTGAATATTTATAAAGACATAAAACTACACGAGCAGTAAAGCTTAAAGGTTGGGTAAATAATGAATTTTTATTGGTAAGGGAAGGAAAAAGGGAAATACCGGTAAAAAGCATCAGCTATGAGAGTTGCTAAAACTAACTATTCTCGATTAAAAGAACCAAATCCAAACACAGTTTAATATCTTGCGAAGGCTATTTACTCAATTAGATTAATCAAGGTCCTGTAATCATCATAAGGAGCATCCTGATCTTTCATTTCCAGTTTATCCATCAAAAGCTCACCGTAAGATTCTTCGATTTCTCCGACTGTTTGGCTGGTTCTGATTTCGATAAGCCCTTCCCGGATTTGTTCTATTCGCCATTGATAGGTGGCTTCCATCTTTTTCCAGATGCGTTCGTTGACTTCAATGTGATTGCTTTCGGGAGCAGCGCCGGTAATTTCTTTAAAACCCAGATTATTACGAGCGATGGCTTTTCCATTTTCAATAATAAAATAAGCGGTATGCGCCCAGTTCTCATCTGCTGTCAGGAAACGGGCATAGGTGACCAACTGCAAATCTTCCTCGTTTTTGATCACTCGTTCCCGCCAATGGCTACCTCTCCATTTAAGATCGATCACCATTCTTTCTTCACCTCTTTGCAAGACGATGTCTGCTTTTCCCTTGACCGGAATATCGAGGAATTTTCCACCGGTTTTTTGCTCTGTACCCAGGACTTTCCAGCTATTATTTTTAATCATCGTCAGTAAACTCCAGATTGCATATTTTACCCGATTGATAAAGGCTATTTTTTCTGGTTCTCTGCCGTACATCAGCAGTACTGCACCTTCTTTGGAAAGCAAGCTATAGGATTGATCATCTATCCATTTTTCCACTTCCTGCTGATTCCACTGTTCTATATCCTCCTGAGAAAAAAAGAGTTCAAAAAAACGATGTGCCAGATTACCCATTAAAGTGACATCCTTGACAATACTTAGTATACTTGATTTGCGTAATTTGATTTTATAACGGAAAATCCACTGATAGGGATAATAGAATAAATTATCAAGACTGGTAAAGGTTTCTTCTGGTCGGCGATCCAGTTTTTCGGCTTGCTCAATATGTATAAAAGCTTTTGGCTTGCCAAGTTGGCGATAGGCCAGTGTTTGTTGTTGAGGTATATTAAAAAAACCTGTGAAAGCCTGCTCCCTTGAATGTTTATTTTCGATTGAAAAAGTAATATCGGATATATCTCCAAAAGCGGCTTGCAATTCGTCGAAAAGCGGATGTGGAAAAACGGCTGAGCCATCAACTTTTTCGGGGATGACCAATAAAAGTTGTTTTTGGCAATGCAGGATGGCTCTGGGTCTTTGCCAGAGTAAACGGGCATTTTCATCCTGGGGGCTTGTCAGCTTGATTCCCTTTTTAGCAAGATAGCGTATTTCGCTTTCGTACCAGTTTGAAAAAAAATGCTCTTGTTCAAGATGAGAAAAGTTCCACCAAACGAGGCTATCTACCGGAGCGATAACTGCGCTGGATTGATAGACAAAAGGCAGATGTCCGAGTGCCGTTTCTGTGAAGGTGACCGGAGAAGGTTTATAAATTGTACGCACGATTCGCTCCAATTCGAGGTTGGTCAGATCTTTATCGCTTTCCGGAAATGCCTGAAGCAAATCGATAATTCGTTTGGCCTGTTCTCCAAGAACAATCAGGGAGCTATTGCGCTGAGCGCGTTCATCCAGTAATGCTTTTACCCAGTTAGAGATAAAGTTGAAAACCCGAATGACTTCAACTTTAGGTACTGATTTTCCAATATCATATCTTCTGCGCTCAAACCAAAATTCATATTCTGATTTTATTTTTTTGAAATCGATACTTTTATCATTTGCAGCTTGCTCCTTTAAGTTTCTAAAAAAATCATTAATCTGATAATGCCAGATATCGCTATTTAACCCCGGATTCTGAGCCATGAGATTGGCAATGAGTTCGGCAAGTTCATCATCCAGAGGCTTGAGCGAAAGCGAAACAAACTCCATGACTTTATAGGGGTCGATCGGATACCAGAGAAAAGCCGGAGCGAGTTTGAGAATTTGCAAGCTTGGCCTGGCCAGGCTCGCCGATAAGATTCCAAAACTCGGCATTCCCTCCTGAATAATGGCATTATCCAAGGCTCTGTTTTTTTCCGGGATCAGGCAGAGTGGTTGAAACGCAGCATTGTTTTCCAGAAGTTTGGCCAAAAAGGTCGCTGCTTCGGTTTCACGCTTGGCTTTTAATATAAAAAGTGATCCGTCGGCCCTGGCTGTTTTTCGTATATTTTTATTTTTTCGCAGCAAGAACTTTTTGAAATGGTCCAGGTCCTTTTCGCCTTTTGCTTCCGGTTCTGGTAGCTTGCTAATGTTGATGTCCTGAGCTTTGAATAGCGAAAAAAGCTTTTTATAATAACCGGGTAATACCTCCAGGGGCTCATTGTGAAAAAAATCCTTTATCGGGAGTACAGTTGCGGGGAGTTTTTCCAGAATCATCATAAAACGATCTGCAAAGCCGGGGGCCAGCTTGTTTTCACCATTTTGTAAAATACGCTCTATTGCAGCCAGGACTCGTAGGCGATTTGGACTCGCTTCACCGGTTTGGAAGTTCCAGCCCGATAATTTTAATTCATCCCTGAGCTGTAACAAGCGGGCCGCTGTTGCCAATTGATCTGCCAGAAAAGAGTTTTCATAAAAAGACGGTATATTTTGTTCTCTATGCTTCCGGATTGCTTGTCGATACTGCTCGATCCGGATATGCTCATTATCCGCAGGATGGCCAATTAGCCCCAGATAGGATTCAAGCATCAAAAGTAAACCCTGTGGTCCCAGATAACTCAGCCCTCCCTGTATGCCTTCTGCTTGTGGGTACACCAATTCTTCAAACTGTAGACCAAAGAAAATTTTCATTCGTTATTCGTTATTCGTTATTCGTTATTCGATGCTCGAGGTTTGTTATTCTTTTCCAAAGGGCCTGATATCAAATACAAAAACGGAATTATTAAAATTCCCCATAGGGTATATCAAGACCTCTTTTAGGTTTTCTTTTTCGAGATAATCTTTTTGATTAATAATTAAGTATTGCGCACCATCCTTTGCACGTTTTTTTACATAAGCCGTGTGCATTTCAGTGCCGAGATAGAGTTCTGTCCAGCCTAGTAGGTTATAGTGATAAAGTGTATTATTTGGACTGGTATCCGGAGCGCTAACAACCTTGTCCGGATAACTAATTCCCAATCCTTGAAGAAAGGCCTGCAGCTCTTCGGTTTTGTATAAATCCGGATTAAAATAAGACATAAAAACACTATCCTGATCATAGCGATAGCTTAATATATCTTTGGTATAATAGGCATTATACCAAACGAAACCAAGCAGTGCGATTCGGAATATCCAGTTGTTAAATAGTCCGGGCCATTTCTTTTTGATAAATATAAACAGCATTACCAGTACCAGAATTGGCAATAAGAATATTTCAATAATATAGTAATCGTGATCGCTGAATTGTTGAAACCACAGGCAGAAAAAACCCAGACAGCCAAAAAACAAAGCCAGTAAGCCAAGATACAGTACCCTGGCATGCTTTCGGGGGCTGACTAATAAAAACAAAAGGGAGAGGCCAATAAGTCCGATCATCGAAGGACTAAAATAGGCAGGCATCCATACATCCCAGATTCGTTTTAATATATATACAATCTTACCTTTATCTATATCCCAAATCGGACGAGTGGTGGAAAGGAAGTATTTGACATTATGGGTGTCATTGTATTGATCCGCCCATAACTTCCAGAGAAATGCCGCTCCAAAAACTAATAAGAAGCCCGGAAGGTAGACTAAGGCTTTTTCGAATATTTTGTTTTTCCTTTTTTTGTCGAGTAATCTAAACAGGTCCAAAAAGTATAAACCAAGAATGATGAGGAAACTCATCAAAGCTGATATCTTTATCAAACCGGCCAGCATGTAAAAAAACATGCTCCAATAGAAAAGTTTTATCCGCTTCTTTTTGTAAAACTGGTAAAAGAAATAAATTCCGATCATGGCCAGGCCTTGTGCCGGAATATTTGGAGTAAAATTAAAACCGTAAAATGCAATGATTGGCGCAGTCATAATTAAGCCTGCCAATGTGGTTGGAATCCACCAGTCGTCCAGTTCCCGAGCCAGAATTTTACAGATTAAAAAAAGCCCGATTAAAAAGGTGAGTAAACTCATTAAACGATAAATACCTTCTTTGGGGCCAAAAACCTTGTATGCCACTGCAGCCAGATAATAAAACACAGGGGCTTCTCCGGCACCGGTAACGTAGCCATCGCCTCCCATCGCATAATGCATCCTGGGCTTAAAAAAATGGAGCCCGTCCTGATAATAATTTTTTACCAGTGAGGCACTATCGGCCTGACGCCACTGGTGAGTCGAGCGGGGGGTATAGTGAAAAATTTGTAGATAACCGAAATATAAACAGAGCCCGGTCATCAATGACCAGAAAAAAAGTGGATACTTGTATCGATTGAGTTTCGTTTGCATAAATTAATGGAGCAAATGGAATATTTTTTTCATTTATTTTGCGCGCCCAGTTTTTCTATCTTTTTTAACCAATTATTTCTGAAGGTATCTTTGGATAAACGTATAGGGCCAATAGCTGTAATGCGTACCCGCCTGATCCCGATAAATTGCATAGTCAGTTTTTTCATGGCTTTATGACTCGGACTTCCGTAAACCAATTTGTAATACCAGGCCGGTTGATCCAGGGTACAAATTAATCGGGCACTTTTACCGCTAAGGTATTTATCCCACCAAACTGAACCAGGGCGTTTTTTAAAGGCAAAACCGGGAAGCAGGACCCGATCCAGAAAACCTTTCATAATGGCTGGTACAGAACCCCACCATACCGGATACACCCAAACTAGATGATCTGCCCATTTTATTAATTCCTGGGCATGGAGCAAATCGGGTTCGAGTTCTGTTCTTTTTCTATAGCCAAACTGCAAATTGGGATTAAACTCTAACTCTCTGATTCTGATTTCTTTTACTTCTGCTTCAGAACTTTTTGCCCCTTTTTTATACGCTTCAGAAATCCCGTAATTAAAGCTTTCTTTATCGGGATGACCATTGATGATTAAAATTTTTTTTGGGTTCATGATTTACTTTCTGGCGCTTCTTTTTAACTTCGAGGCAATTCTATGATATACACAGGTATATTTGAACGAAAACTTAAAAAATACTTCGGCATTTACTGATAGCTTGCTATAAAAATAGAAATTGTAATGATAGCAGCTATCAGGATCGTCTAAGAACCTGTCAAAAAATTATCGGCTGGCCTGCGAAAGCGTCTTTTCTACTCACTTAGCAGTTTTTTCTTCCGCAATAGCTAATGCTATCTCGAAATAGAAAGAAACTTGGTGAACCTAAAATATTACTTTCCCGGCATAGCAAACAAGTTTTAGGCAGGGCACAATATTTCAATAATTTCCTAAAGAACTATAATTTTTCCTCATTATCAAACTATTTTTTCTATGAAACCTGTTTTTAGCCTTTTGCTGTTTTCCATGCTGATTTTATTAAGTCCCGTAGATATTAATGCGGTAGTTGCCGTACATCCGGAACATCAAAAGGAAACCCTCGCTAAAGAAAAGGCTAAGGAAGCTTACGAGAAATTAAATGCAAGGCAAAAGAAAAAACTAAAGAAGAAACTTTCCCGGCTAAAGCGCAAAGGAAAATTAAAAAAGGCTGGGGCAGATATGGGCTTTCTTGAGGATTCGCGATTCCGCCTGGGACTAATCGTTTTCGGAGCGGGGATTGTACTGCTTTTATTATGGTCTCTTTTTATTGGTTTTGGAGGTTTTATTTCCTGGGTCGGCGGATTAGCTGTTTTCGTAGGATTTGTTTTAATGATTTGGGCTTTAATTGAATACTTTGCCTGATTCAGTTTTAATTCGAAAACCCTGAATGAAGAATAGAAACAATACACAAGCAAAGAAATTTGCTGTGAAATAGTATTGATCTGAAATGAATAAGAAAAATCTACCCGTGAAAACAGATAATAAAGGCGCTTTGTCAGCAGACAGGGCGTTTTTTAACCACCAGTTTCTTGTCTAAGCACCTTAATTTGACTTTCCCAAAGGTCTTTTTGTTCTACTACTTCATCTTCATCACAAAAGTCTTCGATTTCCAGAATTGTTTCACCCGTTACGGGTGATTTACTAAATCTGAATTCGAGAAACTCATTATCGTCGGAATCTTCCCATTTGAAGCGAACTCTTTCATCTTCAATATCATCGATCATCTCTGCCACTTCTTCCGAACCTTCCCAGGAAAATGTAAAAATCTCTCCGGTGATATCAACTTCATCACAAAACCAGCGAATAAGACAGGATGGTGTCGTAACAAATCTATATAATATGGTAGGAGATGCTCTGAACAGAAACTCGATTGTAAAAGAAACTCTTTTCATACTAAGAAAACGGTTAAATTAATGCTAAAGTTATCGGTTTACTGAACGGCATATACGAAAAAAATATTTTTTCCCGTTACCTGCAAGAAATTGAAAACCAAGCACTTAATAAAGGTGTCTAGGTAGTTTATACTTTATGTATTTCATACTGATAGGCGCAATAAAAAATAAAAAAATGATTTTTCCAAATAAGTTGAATGATTTTATAAAAAAGGCTAATAGAAACACCTTGCAGGGAGCCCATGATATGGAGTATCAGAAATGCGGAAGCGCAAGGAGATTTACCGGATTTTTAAGGTAAAGGGGATTTATTTGCTAAATATTGAGCCCTGGAATTAAAAAATGGATTCTCGTGTTAATTTGAAGTAAATAAGCAGTTAAATCAAAATTACCCGGCCTCTTGACAACAATGTTAAATACCCGTATTTTTGTACTTGGATTGAGAAATGATATGCCTACTATTTCTAAGACCTTAAAATCAATATTACTTTTCAACGTGTCACCTCTTACAACTACTGAGAGCGTAAAAGCAGCAATTATACCCATCGCATATCTTCAACCGAAGAACCGAACTTTCAAAAAATTTGATAATCCACTATTGCTTAATAAAAATTAGTTATTTGCATGAGACAACTTAAGATTACAAAATCTATTACGAACAGAGAAAGTCAGTCCTTAGAGAAGTATTTACAGGAGATCGGAAAAGTTGATTTGTTAACCCCGGAAGAAGAAGTAGATTTAGCAAAACGCATCAAGCAGGGCGATCAGATAGCCCTGGAAAAACTTACAAAAGCTAATCTTCGTTTCGTCGTTTCCGTGGCTAAGCAATATCAAAATCAAGGTCTTTCTCTCAGTGATTTGATCAATGAGGGAAATTTAGGACTCATCAAGGCTGCTCAACGTTTCGATGAGACCCGTGGATTTAAATTTATTTCCTATGCTGTTTGGTGGATCAGACAATCAATTCTTCAAGCTTTGGCTGAACAATCGAGAATTGTCCGTCTACCTTTAAACAAAGTAGGATCACTCAACAAGATTAATAAGGCGTTTTCTGAACTTGAGCAGGAATACGAAAGAGAGCCTTCTTCTGACGAATTAGCAGAATTACTCGAAATTCCTACAGAAGAGGTTGAAACAACCCTAGGTGTTGCTGCTCGTCACGTTTCGATGGATGCCCCTTTTGTTGAGGGAGAAGACAACTCCTTATTAGATGTCCTCGAAAATGGAGCTACTCCCAATACAGATTCAGCACTAGAATACAAAGAGTCTCTCAGAAGAGAAATCGATCGATCTTTGAGTACTCTTACTGATCGCCAATGCGATGTCATTAAGCTGTATTTCGGAATTGGAGTAGAACACCCAATGTCTTTGGAAGATATTGGCGAAAAATTCGGATTAACCCGAGAGCGTGTACGTCAAATTAAAGACAAAGCTATTAACAAGCTTCGCAACACCTCTCGCAGTAAGTTGCTTAAAAATTATCTCGGCGCCTAAAAAACGTCGTACCTAAAATACTGACTGGCACTTTGCATTTTGCAAGGTGCCTTTTTTAGTATTCGCCCCTGATTCATATTTCCGGGAATGTAAACCTTGGGCAACCTTAGGGCAAATGGATGCTGAAAGTCGAATATCGAGCAAAGAAAGTCAAAAAACATTCATAACTTTGCGGCGCAAAATGGGGTAGTACCATTGAATGTAGAAAAGCAAACCCATAATCTGAAGAGGTAATTGACTATTGTTTACTTTGCGTCTTGTCTCTTTGCTGGCAAAGGGGTGTGCAAAAGAAATCCGGGTTCGTTTTTAGACATACCATAATTTAAGCTTAATTGAATTTTTTACAGTTTTTGCATATAGTATAATAGTTACTTTCTGGAATTTAAACGAAATCAAATAAAGCCTAAATCCATGAATGAAAAAGAATTGCTGATCCGCAGCAAAAATGACTCCTTCCTGAGTGATTGGCGGGAAAAAGAAAAAACAGCACTCGAATTATTACAAATCGTTGGAGAGTTGCGTTTTGACCGGTCTATAGAACTGGTATTCTTCCGTAGAGATATCTACGATACCCGTCCGAGTGAATTGATTGATATCCATAGTGTGGGAAAAAATTATATTGACCAACCCATCGTTATTGATACCAGTTTATCCATTGCCAGGGCGATTGCTGGTATGACTCTCTTGCCGCCGGCAAAAGTGGATATCGGTAAGCTGGCTGCCGAATGGGTGAAAGAATCTCCGAATTTCGACAATATAGAGGCGTTTGTCACTTTTAAATTGAAAGACTTCATCAGGGAACAAGAGGAAAAGCCCAAGCCTAAAGATATCGTTTTATATGGTTTTGGAAGGATTGGACGGCTTGTTGCTCGACGCATTGTTGGCTTGACCGGCAGGGGAGAACAACTTCGATTGAAAGCTATCGTTATTCGACCTAAATTAAAGGATCAATACGAAGAAGCGAGTAAAAGAGCGGCTTTACTTAGAAATGATACTGTACATGGTGATTTCCGGGGAACCGTAGATGTAGCGGCCGATGGCGCTGAGCTTTTGATCAACGGAAATCGGGTAAAACTGATTTATGCATCGCATCCTTCAGATATTGATTATACCGAATACGGTATTCAAAACGCATTAGTGATTGATAATACCGGTGTATGGAGAGATAAAGAGGCTTTAAGTGTACACCTGCGCCCTGGGGCTTCTCAGGTGATGCTAACCGCTCCGGGGAAAGAGATTCCTAACATTGTCTATGGTGCAAACCATGATACATTGGATATTGACTCTGAAAACATTTTCTGTGCCGCTTCCTGTACAACGAATGCTATTGCACCTATTATGAAGGTACTGGATCAAAAGTTTGGCATCGAAAAGGGACATATCGAAACCATTCATGCCTATACCAGTGATCAGAATTTGCTGGATAATTTTCATAAAAAACCCAGAAGGGGAAGAGGCGCGGCTACAAATATGGTTTTGACAACTACTGGTGCAGCAAAAGCTGTTGCAAAAGTATTACCCCATCTTGACGGAAAGCTGACGGGTAATGCCGTTCGTGTTCCGACTCCTAATGTGTCTTTGGCTATTATGAGCCTGACTTTAGGGGAAGCAACCTCAGTCGAAGGGGTAAATACTGTATTACGAGATGCGGCTATGACCGGGCCTTTGGTAGAGCAGATTCACTATAGTGCTTCTACGGAGTATGTATCTTCACAAGCAGTTGGTATGACGAGTACATCGGTTTTGGATGCTCCCTCGACGATTGTTTCCAAAGATGGAAGAACTGTGACCGTATACGCCTGGTATGATAACGAATTTGGATATACCTGTCAGGTAGTTCGGCTCGCAAAACATGCTGCCAAAGTCAGACGCCTGAGCTATTATTAGCAGAGAAATATAAGTAGTATCAGATCAAACTCATTCATCGGAATGCTGCTTGATCTGATACTCCGGAGAACCAATCATTTTTTCTCAATTCCTTCTCCTACCTGAACACCAAGTTTATTATTCGTCTTGTCACATTCATGAACAGATAGATAAGGATCGAGTTCGAGAATAACAAAAGGTGTAAACTTGGTCATTTTCTGAACATTGATTTTTACCGTTCCGGTAAATCGTTGTCCCGGATAAAGTTTACCATTAGAGTCTTTTAGACCCTTTTCGATAAAACTGTTTTCCAGACTAAATGAACTTTTGGTGATTTTATCTTTTGAAGAGAGATAAGCTTGAAATGCTAAATTTTTATGTGCCTGTTTCTGGCTATGGACCAATTTTGCCGGTCCTTCTCCATTGTTTATAATTGTATATTCCAAAGTCACTTTACCCTTCGATTTTTTGATCACCTTGATAGATTCAAATACGAGATCGGAGCAGGCATTTTCGTCGTATTGGTGAGCAGGTGCGCCTAAAAGCGCATTTTCAAAATCGTCCATGGGTGCTGCTTTAGCAGTAAACTGTTCTTCTTTTTCCGGAAGTTCAATACCTGTACCTGGTTTTTGAGGATTGGTTTCCATTGGCTCGAAAACTTCCTTTGGAGGCTTGGGACTCTGGCTCAGTTTTACTTTTACGGTACGTGCTTCGGCGATTTTGCCGGGAGCTATATGGAAATTTTCATTAATAACCGCTGTTCTAATTGTTTCGACATGATCGGAAAGACCGGTATCCATTAAGCTATGATCGAAATTGATTACTAATTGAGGTGGTTTACTAATCTTTTTACCAAATAATAAATCCTTTCTCCCTGTATTAATGGCTGTAAACGTTATTTTATAGGTATTCTTGCTTTTGTCCGGACTGACAGACAGGTTAACTAAAGCCATTCGATAGCCAATGTATTCGGGATTGTCAATATGCGGTAACTCCTGAATAGAATCCAAAGGAGAACCCAAAAGATTTACAAAGGGAAATAATAGAAGTGCCAAAATCAGTAGCGTATTGATTTTCATCGGTTTCGATTTTCAAATTAAAGACGAATGGACGTCTGCTTGTTTAAATGTAGTATTGAAAAATAAATTCTTACGAGGGGTAATAGCGTGTGTTAAATTTGCTAGTCCGAGGGGCTGGCAGGTTCTTACCTTTATTATAACGGCTAAAAGCAATTTTTATTCCATATGATTTAATAATATTTTGTAAATGACTGATAGTCAGTTTTTTCAGGTTGATAATTTTTTTATCATAATATTTCAAAACCAATGGTTAAGACAGAAAAAACTACAAAATCATCCTTTATCGGAATAAAATCACATAATACTGATTGGGCGATTGATGCTCTCTTCAAGGGAGATAAAAGTTTCCGTACGTTGAATACCTTCGATCATTTGTATTTTGTCATGCAATACATCCCGGAGATGATTGGTATCCTTGCAAACAATCTTGGCAAAAATGCTGTAATTGCCCGTAGTATAATTGGCACCCACAACTTCGGGAATGCGTTCCAGTTCCTTGGCTACTTCTTCATAAAGCGAACTCTTGTCCAGAAAAATACCTAAAAATGCAGTGATGTCATAACCTAATTTGCTGTAATCAACTGTCAGACCTGCACCTGTAACGATACCCATTTGACTAAGTTTTTTCATTCGCACATGGACCGTGCCTCCCGAAACATGTATCTCTTCAGCTATTTTAGTATAAGGGCGATTGGCATCTCGCATGAGGATAGATAGTATTTTTTTATCTATTTCGTCGATTCCCATATCTTCTTTGGTTTAATTAGCTGTAAATTTAGAACTAATTTCTCCTTTAGTTTTTATAATGACAAAAATATCGGGAATAATTAGAAGGATTAGAAGATATATATTCGCCTTTCCGCAACGATAATTGTTAAAAAGCGTTGTATTATCGTTGTCTTTTTAAAAGGTCAAGATTCTTGTTTTCTGTATTAAGTATATTATTTTTGTTCGAGTGATTTTGCAGAATTCTAAAATAAATCGAAGCGCATGGTCAATCAAAGTGAAAAAGGTCCAGGTAAAATCAGCATATTTCTACCCTTGTTGCTTTCTGTGTTTTTAGTTGGAGGGATGCTTATCGGCTTCAAGTTGAAGAGTAATAAAAGCAGTTCGATAGGTGAATCTATTTCGATTATTTCTGCTACTGAGCCGGGAAGGCTGGAAGAACTGATTCGCTATATTGAGGCCAGATATGTTGATGATATTGATCGGGATGAAATGACCGAATCGGCCATAAATACTTTGTTGAAGCAATTGGATCCCCATTCCAATTATATTTCATCGAAAGATCTAAAAGAGGTCAATGAGCAACTGGAGGGCAACTTTGAAGGAATTGGTATCGAATTCATGTTACTGGAAGATACCATCCTGGTGGTTAGTCCGATTGCCGGAGGGCCTTCTGAAAAAGTAGGTGTATTGGCGGGGGATAAGATCGTGATGATTGAAGATTCTCTGATTGCCGGAAAAAACATTAACAATAGGGACGTAATTAGTATGCTTAAAGGTGAGCGGGGCTCCAGTGTAAAAATTGGTGTACTAAGAGGAAAAAATCCGGATCTCAAGTTTTTTGAAATCCAGCGCGACAAGATTCCTTTGCAAAGTGTTGAAGTCGGGTATATGCTCAATAAGGAAACCGGTTATATCAAAGTCAATCGCTTTAGTGCAACGACTTATAAAGAGTTTATGGAGAAACTGGAGAAACTGGTGGAAGAACATGAGATGAAAGATCTCGTAATCGACTTGCGGCAGAATCCGGGGGGATATCTTAACGAAGCTACCAATATTCTCAGTCAGCTGTTTCAGGAAAAAGACCGGCTTTTGGTATATACGGAAGGCAGAACCGTCAAGCGCAATGAATATGAAACTACGGGAAAGCCGTTTTTTAAAATAGATGATATTGCCGTACTAATTGATGAGGGTTCTGCTTCTGCAAGTGAAATACTGGCCGGAGCGATTCAGGATTGGGATAGAGGGGTAATCATTGGTCGTCGCTCTTTTGGCAAAGGATTGGTTCAGGAACAGTATAGTTTGAAAGATGGCTCTGCATTGCGTTTGACAGTAGCGCGATATTATACCCCGACCGGAAGATCAATTCAGAAAAATTATGAGGATCGGGAGGCCTATAATCATGATGTTTATGATCGTTATGATACCGGGGAATTGTATAATAAGGACAGTATCGCAATTGTTGATTCTACGAAATTTTATACCAAAATCAAGAAAAGACAAGTCTATGGCGGTGGAGGTATTACGCCGGATATTTTTATTCCGCTCGATACGAATGGTGTTAGTGATTATTATATTGATGTACGAGGCTTTATTCCCCAATTTGCACACCGTTACGTCGAAGGGCATAAAGATGAGTTTGATTATAATTTAAAAGAATTTGTCAGTCTTTATGATGTCCCTCGTCACACACTTGATGCTTTTATAGATTATGCCGAGAAGCAGGGAGTAGCCCTGGATGCCGACGATCTGCGGGAATCCAAGGAAGACCTTAAACTGGCTATTAAGGCCAGAATAGCCCGGAAACTCTATGGTGATGAAGGCTTTTATTCCGTGTGGAACGAGGAAGATAAAGTAGTTAAAAAAGCATTGGAAGCTTTGCAACAACCCAATCCACTCACCTATATGAATTAATCTGCGATCTTTATGACTTTTGGGCTTTAATCCATTATCCATTTCATTTAAGGAAAGGGGAGCGTTCTAGTTTCCTAGAATCATACTTTCAAAAGGCTGAAGGCTGATTACTCTTTTGCGGATGTTAAACTGCTGCGCTTTAGAACTGAGATTACAGGCACAAATCCAGTTTTTGTGATCATTTTTGAAAAGAATCAGGTATTGATCTTTCGAGATGGCTTTTACCATTTCTATTTTGCTGTTGCGCCATTTATAAATACTTTGGAATTCGGCCCATTGCTCTTCTGAATAATCGCTCACCAGATCAGAGGTGAAAATCAGATTTCCCAATAAAGTATTGATCAAGAGGATGGTATATTGCTGGACAGGACTAAGCTGCAATTGTTTATCCCGGAGCAAGATGACATCCGGATCATTGTGAAAAGCCCTGTTATTTAACTGCCACCTTCCCAATACTGTCCGTAGAGCCAGGATAGTGGAAACCCTTTCCCGGTTACCTAAAAACTTCAGTAATGCATGCTCCCATTTCAAATGGATATCTGCTCCGATCCGGCAATAATCAACTTTGCCAAAAGCACTGCCTAATGGTACGCCACAAGCCAGTATCCACTTGTCGCCGACTGTACGCCGTATAAAATCCATAACCTCACTCATCACTTGTCCTCTTGTTTTATGCGAAGGGGGCTTAATACAGGCGGCATACAAAAAGTCCAGTTTTAGCAAATCGTAATTCCATTTTAATAAAACCGTTTTGAAAACCGTCATTAGATAATCCTGAACTTCTCTTTTGTAAAAGTTTAAAGCATAAAACCAGCCACCCCAGTAAGGATTGTAGCCAACTTTGATCGGATTGCCTTTGCTATCCTGGATCAACCAGTTCTTATGCTTTTGAAACACATTCGATTTTGCGGAACATACAAAAGGCGCAATCCAAAGACCGGCTTTGTAACCCACCTGTTTTATTTGCCGGGCTAACCAGGCCAGGCCATTCGGAAAATCGGGCTTGATCTCCAGCCAGTCACCAACGGCTTTTTGATATCCGTCATCAATTTGAATGATATCAATTGCTGCTTTTTTTTCTGTAAAAGCGTTTACATTTTGCAAAATGATATCCTCTGAAATACTAGTGTAGTAATGATACCAACTCGTCCAGCCGGTCAAAGGTGGTGCAGTTGGAAGCGGGATGTCCATTTTTTCAAAATAAGTATTAAAAACCCAATGCTCTTTGGCCGTACAAAGCAATATGTCCAGAATTGGAAAGGAATGGGCCAGCTCCAGATTTTTACAATCTTTTTCAATGCTAATCAGCCCTTTTTGAGTATCGTACTGTATGAGTGTAAAAGCGGTTTGTTCTTTTAAGGAACCGATGAACTCGATCTTTTCTCCCTTGCGGATAAAGGCGTAAGTCCAGGAATGAAAATTTCCCTTTTTTCGGTTGACCAGGTCAATATAAGCATCTCCGTAGTATTTCAGATAAGGAGCTGCAAAGGCAGATAGTCTGGGGATGCTTTCATCTAAATCAAATTCTCTACTCTCTGACCAGGATTGAAATCCATTACAAAAGATTTTTTCACCTGATTTGAATGAGCGGGCTTGTTCCAGTTTTAAATGCTTGAGTATGACCGGTTTTTTGATATGTATCATCATCCGGATACGCGTCCATTGATCTTTTGACTCAACATTATAATCAACGTACAATTCCTCAAAAGAAGTCATTTTTCCAAAAGGAAGATCGACTGTTTTATCATCATAGGCTAGGCTGGTCGTAAATTGCATCCCACAAGATAGGAACTTAGTTGGATATCCATGAAAGCAGAAATGCACAGTAGTCAAACCAGGCTCGATGAAATAGCAGGAAATAAAAGGACCGTGAAGGATTATGTTTGAATACTGCTGAATTTTTCAATTAATTCTACAATCTCTTCTACCGTTTCTTTCAGCTCAGAACCCATGCGCAAATATTCCGTTGGATACTGCTCTTTTAGCAAATAAAGCAAAGTATAATAAATTGGTTTGAAGCGATCTTTGAGCTGCTGAACTTCAGCTTTTTCACTATTAAAAAACTGGTAAAGGAAATCCCGGTTCGACCGGGAAAGTAAAAAGATAAAACCCATTCCAAAAAGCCGGATTCTTTCGGGCGTGAATTCGAAATCCGAATCGAATATATGAGGTTCATTTAATAGCTGAATGAAGGCCGCTTCGGCTTCATAGTATTTTTTGAAAACAGAAATATCCATAAAAACCAACATCAATCTGGCATCAAAAACATCCAGTATAACTGCATTCTCAAAGCTCTCCCGAGCCTGATCGAATTTCTTTTTTCCCAAATACAATGTACCCAATGCAAAAGCAGCTTTGCCACTACCATTGCCAATGGCCCGGTTGTACAGGCTTTCTGCTTTTCGGAATCCCCTGGCTTGTTTATGGTACATGCTGGCTAAAAGATAATCTGCATCCTGAACGTTTTCCTTTATTGCCTTTAAGTAATACTTTTCTGCTTGTTGGTAATCGTTCAAGCCCGTCTCATAAGCATAAGCGAGGTTTAAATAATCGCTTTTACGCATTTTTTGTAAAATAATAATGGCATCGGTGTATTCCTTATTCTCTAAAAGGCTGGTAGCCTTTTGATGAAGGGACAAGTCGGAAGCGGAAAGTTTTTCGGATAAATCTTTTGTGTGTTTTTCAAGATAAACCCTGGTACTTTCCAGTAGTTCATGCTGAATATCCTGAGGCAAATGTTTCGTAAAAGCCAAAGCTTCGCTCAGGTGCAAAGCAGCCTGTGGATCGTAGTTTCCTTTTTCCAGAGAATGCAAATGTTGCTTGGCCCTTTCAGTAATTTCAATCTCGTCGCACCATTCTTCCAGAAAACGTACCAGCCAGATCACGCGGTTTCGGTCGCTACTTCTGCCGTTGCGCATTAAGTACCAGATATTGAAAAATCGTTCACTGATCTGATATAGGTTATTTTTTGTGTTGGTACGGATTTTATGGATGATATCGTTTTTGACCAGAGTGCTGAGCTGAGCGGAGATAGCTTTGCTTTCCATTCGGGTCAATTGAGTAATCTCCCTGACGGAGATAGCATCCCAACTCAAGGCAATGGCTTCCACTATTTCCTGTTGGTTTGCAGGTAAATCATCCATTCGATGTTTATAAAGCGGAGTAACCCGGTCCAGGATCGTTTCCAAATCCTGAAAAGCGGCTCCTTGTTCATCATCCGTAAACAATTCGTACAATAACAGGATCGTACGGATTACCCCTCCGGTTAACCGACGCAGAGTTTCTATTCTGCCCCTGTGTCGATTCAGTTTTAAAGGTATATCCTCGCCTTTTTGAACGTTATTGATTTTGGAAAGCAACTCGAAAGTAGATTTGCTATCCAGGCCTTCGAGATGTTCTATTTTGAAAAACTCATAAAAGGGATGGCGATAATCATAGAAGGGGCGCACCGGAGTGGCAGAGGCAGCGATAATTCTCAGATCCGCTGAAGTTTGTAATACCTTCCGAAAGCGATGAGCATCTTTTTCAGAGAATTTGCTAAACATGTCCGTAGCATTATCAATGAATAGGATAATTTTCTTTTTGCGTTTGGTCAGTTCTTCACTCAATAATTCGAAAGCTGCTTTTTCATAATCTTCATCAGCCTTATGCGCCGCGGAGAGCAGCCGTATTTTTGTTTTTATCCCCTGAAAGCTTTTGCTATTTTCTTCTAATAATTCGAAAACGCGTTCCCAAAGCTTGAAGAGTTTACGAATCCCGTATTCTTCTTCGTTGAAAACCAGAGGAATCAGCCATTTATTCAGACTTTTATCGCGTTCGATCTCATAACTCAAACGCAGGAGCATAGTAGTTTTCCCCATACCTCTTTTACCCTCAATCAGGAAATGCTGTTCGGGATGAATCATTTTTGCTGCCTTGATTTCCTTATAGATGCGCTCAAACGTCTTTTGCCGCACCACAAAGCCTTTAATCAATGCTTCTTTGGATTGATTTTGAGGATTGTATAAATAAGGTATCGAAGGTGTTTTTTTGCTATTCATAATAGAAAGCTTTATGCTGACTGTTCGAGATTCATAGCCCGAAACCAGCGTCTTGAATCCCAAACAGCGAATCCCGAATTATTCACTTGCATATTTGGTCCACCACATTTGTAAAATAGGCGAATTAAAACTGTAGATGTTGTCCTGATTATTGATATAGCCGTCAAATTCGAGTATTTCAAGTACTCTTCTGGCATCTTTTAGCTGTTTGAGTGCATCCAGGGGAACTTTATCCTGTTGAGCTATCAAAAGAAGTATGTGTTTGGCAATCTGGCTTTCTTCCCCGGGAAGGGTTTTGTCTAAACGGCTGTAATAGTTTTCGAAATAAAGATTATAACGATGATTACTGGCTTTTTCGAGTACATTGTCAATAGTCTTTTTTGAGACCCGGATGTTATTGTTTTCATAGTCGTCGATAAGCATTTGTGCAATCAACTGAATCATAAACGGGATAAGCCATTTGAGTTTAGTCATGAGATACTTGACCGTCCCGGGCTCGTATTTGACATTGTAAGTTCTTAATAGTTTACGAATAAATTCGCCGGCCTCCTGCTCGGAGAGCGGAGGCACAGAAACGACGTTTAAATCATTGATCGTAGCGGTAGCATTGAGTTTTCGGGTAATATTAGGCAAACCTATTGATCCCGTGTAGACAAACTGAATACCGGTTTTGATTCTTTGCCGGATACTTCTGTTGGAATGCAGAAATTCGACCGCATCTTTTTCACTGTGCTCGGCAATAATTCTTTCCAGGCAGATTGGGAATTCATCAACCAGGATTACGATTTTGTAATCGGAGGTATCCAGTTCACGCATTAGCTTTTCAAACTCATCGATAAACTTGGGTTTGGCTTTTTCTGGCGCTTCAAATTCAATATTCCAGAGCTTGATGCGTTTGACATGTTCTTTGAAGCGTTCGAAAATAGAAGAGACTTTTTCGGAAGCTTTCATCAATTTACCTACAGCCTTAGAGTCAAGCAGTTCTTCGGATAAGAGCTTGAAGTAGTTTTCGCTATCTTCAATATCTTCTACACTGACGTATACAAAAGCATAACCGTCTCTTGGAAAATCTTCAAGGTGCCGCATGATAGAAGTTTTTCCGGCGCGACGTGGTGCAGAAATGTAGATATGGCTACCTGAATCCAGCCTTCTGTAGATTTTTTCGACGATTTGCGTGCGGGGGAAAAAATCCTTTCCCCGTGGCGTTTGGCCTACAATGTTTTTCATGTATGTTCAAGGATTTACTAAAATATTAATACTGCCATTACTCAGGATTTATTAAAGTAATGATTTTTTGACAAAAAATATTTTGTCAATGTAAATATACTTAACAAAAATTATTTTGTCAAAGTTTCCGAAAGGTAAAAAATATGGATTGTATTTTGTGCAGGTAATATCCGAGGTATTGACAAAATAACCGTACAGTTCTCTGCCAAACTTCTAAGTGTAATAAAGCTTGCGTCCACCTAGTTAGTGGCTCATTTTACGATCTACACCACTACAAAGCTATTCTCTCAGGAATATCAGCTCTCCGTCATCTTGTGCTTTTACAATAACACTGGGCTCCTTAGCTTCTTTTTCGTAGCGCCGCTGCTTGAAAACGTAGTCCACACCTTTGATGATTGCACTACTGATTTCACCAAAATTATTGGGAAAAGGTTCTTCGCTGACATTGGCAGAAGTAGCGATAAGTGGTTTGCCATAATCCCGGATCAGGTTTTGACAAAATTCATCTCTGACCAGCCGTATAGCAATGGAACCATCATCGGCTATTAGATTGGAAGGTAGATTTCTTGCATTTTCGAAAACAACGGTTAGCGGTCGAACGTGATGAAGCAAAAGTGTATCAATTCTGGGATGGACATGCTCAACATAGGTTTTGATCATTTCAATACCATCTGCAAGGATGATAAAACTCTTGTTTCTATTTTTTTGTTTGAGTTGATATACTTTTTCGACTGCTTCGGGATTGGTCGCATCACAACCAATTCCCCAGATCGTATCCGTAGGATAAAGTATAAGTCCTCCATTCTCTAAAACCGCTTTTATGTTTTCTAAATTGTCTTTTTCGAACATAAAAGATTTTAAGTTTGTTTTAGTCATTACAGCTTTATTAAAAAAAAGGTTTATAAAATTCAGCCATGTGTGGAATTTTTCTGTTTTGAAGACATTCTCATTATAAATATTCGCCTTCTTTAAACAAATTGATATTATAAAATATTAAATACCAAAATTCAGACCATAAGTATTTACAAGTTAGTGACAAAATATTGAAAGAAGAACGCAATATATCAAATTATAATTATGTTTTCTTGATATTCAATTTGCCCTTTTATTGCAATTCAACTGACAATTGAAACGTAGTTTGTCCATTTGTGATATATAAAGTATACGAAAATTTAAGAAAATTGGTTTTTTTACCATAATTCAGGTATTTTAACCTGTAAATTTTGAGCATGATCTTTTCCGAATGTATCAATTTACATATAAAGGGCCTGTTCAAAAAAGTGTGGAGCTTCCTTAAAAACTAAAATTTTGAGACGTAATCAAACATATTTATTTATTGCTTTAGTGTTTTTGCTGGCTCCCTTCGTTTCCCAGGCCAGGCATATTATTGGGGGAGAAATAACTTATGAATGTTTAGGGGATGGTCTTTATGAATTTACCATGTTTGTTTATCGGGACTGCAGCTCAGCTGGGGCGCCTTATGATATGCCTGCACATATCTCAATCTTTCGGCAAAACGGGAATGCCTATGTTTCGGTTGATCAATTAATGGTGGATATAACCGGAGGTATTCAAACGATTCTTGCGCCCAATGACCCCTGTTTGCTTACGCCCCCCAATGTCTGTGTTGAGGAAGCTAAATACGTATTCCAAGCCAATTTACCCCTAATTACAGGGAGTTATCACATCGTATATCAAAGATGTTGTAGAAATAATACGATTAGTAATATCGTAAATCCGAGAGATGCCGGAGCGACCTATACCATTGAATTAACGGAAGAGGCTCAGGCGGAATGTAATAATTCTCCGGTGTTTAATGACTTTCCACCGATTGTTATTTGTGCAAATAGTCCTTTGTTCTTTGATCATTCTGCTACTGATCCGGATGGAGATCAACTGGTATACGAGTTTTGCGCGCCGATTTTGGGAGGTGGCCCTTTGGGGGGATCGCCTGAGCACCCCGGGGACCCCAACGCCTGTGACGGGGTACAACCTATCTTTCCATGTGAACCGCCCTTTGATCCGGTAGTTTTTGTCTTGCCTACCTATTCGGCACTTAATCCTATGGGCGGTGACCCTCAGGTGAGTATCAATGCAAATACCGGCGAAATTACCGGTATTCCGAATACACTTGGGCAATTTGTAGTTGGTGTTTGTGTTAGCGAATATAGAGATGGCGTATTATTAAGCCAGGTACGCCGGGACTTTCAGTTCAATGTGACGAACTGTGAACCGACGGTAGATGCCAGGATTGAATTTGATGAAATTATTAATGAACAGGAATTTGTTATCAATTCCTGTGGAAATAATACGATTACTTTTGGCAACAATAGTGTACAGCAGCAATTTATTGATGAGTTCTTTTGGAATTTCAATATAGAGGGTACTGTCGAAACCTTTACCGAATGGGAGCCTACTATTACTTTCCCGGACCTGGGAACCTATCAGGGACAACTTATTCTTAATCCCGGAACGGACTGTGGAGATACTGCTTTTATAAATGTAAACGTATACCCGGAAATAGAGGCCGATTTCTCTTTTTCTTTTGATACTTGTATAGCTGGTCCTATAACTTTTACGGATATGTCTTTTTCAGGAGAAGGACCCAATGCTATCACGGACTGGCTCTGGGACTTTGATCTCGGACAACAAGGGACTAGTGATGAACAAAACCCGGTCTATATGCTCAATAGCCCCGGTAATATTCCCGTTTCCTTGACGGTAACGGATGTAAATGAATGTGAAGATACCGAAACTCAGAATGTTCCCTGGTTTCCGGTACCGCCCATTCTGCTTATCGAACCAAGCACTTTTAATGGTTGCGCGCCTCAGACAGTCTTCTTTGATAACCTTTCTGTTCCTATTGATTCAACCTATGATATTGTATGGAATTTTGGAGACGGGACCACGAGTGGAGAGGTTAGTCCTACTCACGTTTATAATGAACCCGGTATATACGATATCTCTCTCCAGGTGACTTCGCCAATCGGCTGTTTTGTAGAAGATGCCTGGGAAAACTGGATCACCGTTCGGCCTTCTCCGATTGCAGACTTTGTCTTTAATCCGGAAGAAGTAAACAGTTTTGATCCGACGGTTAATTTTACGGATTTATCATTTGAACCATCTTTTTGGTCCTGGGATTTTGATGGTGATGGCTTTTCCAATGAACAAAATCCAGTGTTCACCTTCCCGGATACCGGCCAGCAAGTAGTCACGCTTATTGTGACGCATGAAAGCGGCTGTATGGATACTTTGGTGCAACTTATTGATGTGATACCGAGAGTTACCTATTTTATGCCTAATGCCTTTACTCCTAACAGCGATGCTGTAAATGATTTTTTCATCGGGAACGGTATAATTGAAGGCATGGAAAATTTCAGAATGACGATCTGGAATCGCTGGGGAGAAAAAATATATGAGACCTCCGATCCCCGATCGGGCTGGAATGGCCGAAAAAATAATAATGGAAGATTATCTCCTAATGGTGTATATGTGTATGTCGTTACCTATACGGGGCCGCGGAAAAACAACTTCAGGCTCAAGGGATATGCTACCTTAATACGCTAATCGCCTGACAAATTTGTTTTTTGGTTTTCCTCTTATGTCCAGAATTCTTATCTTGTAGGTAATTTCCCCGAAATTAGCTTCTGTTTGGGGATTTTTAAACGATGAAGTTTGCCCGCAAAATCTTATGTAAGCGTTGAAAACTGAAAAATATTCATATCTCCCTGATTTGATCAAGAATATTTCTCAAGTCCTTTTTCAATGCTGCGAAGGCCTGTGTATTTAAACTTTAAATTTAGGTATACTGTTGATTGACTGAATATCGAAAATAAATTTGTTTTTGATAATTCGTAGCAATTAATATTTTAAAACCTGCTATTAGCTGAATATAGTAATCATGAAAAACCTTTACCAGCTTACATTTCTTTTTGCATCCATGTTTTTTGGACTTCCTTTTAGCCAGGCTGCCCATATCGTTGGAGGGGAAATGACCTATGTGTGCGAACCGAATCCAGGAAGTAATGAAAATCTCTACACAATTACAATGAAAGTTTATCGGGATTGTTTCGGAGGAGGGGCCGATTTTGATTCCGCTCCCGGTGGATTTACTGTGGGGACTGTTTCCATCTACCAGGGAAACAGTATTATTGAATTTGATAAAGTCTTTTTGGATGAACCAGTCGAGACCTTAATTAATACAGAGAGTAGCAATCCATGTCTGATTATTCCACCTAATGTATGTATAGAAGAGGGCGTTTATACTTTTCAGGTCAGTTTACCGGTAGTGAATGAAAGTTATTACTTTGTTTATCAGCGATGCTGCAGAAATAATACTATTTCGAATATAACGAATCCCGGGACTATAGGCTCTACCTATACCGTCGAACTGACTCCCTTGGCTCAATCCGTCTGCAATTCTTCTCCGGTATTTACTAATTTGCCAGAGACGGTAATATGCGTGAATGAAGAGCTGAATATTGATGCTTCTGCTGTTGATGCGGAAGGAGATCAGTTGGTTTACAGCTTTTGCAGCCCTTTGAATGGAGGGACGAATATGAATGTTGCACCGGACCCGGATTCACCTCCTCCACACGATGGTGTCCAGTTTGTATTGCCTAATTATTCTGCTCTTAATCCTTTGGGTGGGAATCCGCAGGTGACCCTTGATGCTTTTACAGGGTTGATGACCGGTATCCCGACCGAACAGGGGCAATTTGTTGTCGGGATTTGCGTGGAAGAATACAGGAATGGAGAATTGTTAAGTACGATACAGCGGGATTATCAATTTAATGTAGCTTTTTGTGAACCTACGGTAACAGCCCAGATTGAAGGGGGCGTTAACGGGGAAAATGAATTAGTGATTCAATCCTGTGTGGATTCGACTTTCTCTTTTGTTAATGAAAGTACAGATGTTCAGTTTATCCAGTCCTATTTGTGGACTTTTGAAATTCCAGGAAATCAGCCGCTGTCTTTTGATACGAGGGATATAACAGTGACCTTACCGGGCCCCGGGAATTATTCTGGTGAAATGATCGTCAATCCCGGTTTTGATTGTTCGGATACTGTGGATCTTGATATTACGATTACCCCTCCAATCAATCCTGAATTTACCTTTGATTATGATACCTGTGTTGCCGGCCCTGTAGATTTTATGGATCTGACGAGTCTGACCAATTCGACGATTACCGATTGGGATTGGGCATTCGGAGACGGAGGGATTTCTGATGAAATAAATCCCACTCATCAATATGAAGATCCGGGAGTCATACCGGTCACTTTGACGGTTACAGACTCTATTGGATGTACAGAAGCCGTTACAGAAGAAGTTACCTGGTTTCCCGTTCCGCCTCTGATTATCGTAGAGCCGAGTACTTTTATCGGTTGCCCTCCTTCAGAAATTGAGTTTATCAATCTTTCAACTCCTATTGATGATACCTATGATATCGTCTGGACTTTTGGAGATGGAGGGCAGGATACTTCCATTAGTCCGATTTATACTTTTAATACACCGGGTATCTTTGATGTTGGTATTGAAATTACCTCTCCCATCGGTTGTTATACCAGTAGAAACTTTCCGAATTGGATAGAAATAGATTCTTTACCTATTGCCGATTTTACCTTTACTCCCGAAAGTGCGACCAATTTTGAGCCGGAAGTACAATTTATGGATCAATCCATTCGGGCAGCGGCATGGGAGTGGACCTTTGGAGCATTCGGCAGCACCATATTACAAAATCCGACCTATGTTTTTCCGGATACCGGGTACATCCCCATACAATTGGTTATTACCCACCGGTTTGGTTGTCTGGATACTTTGATCCAATATATAGATGTAGAGCCCAAAGTCACTTATTTCTTGCCTAATGCCTTTACGCCGAACGAAGATGGAACCAATGAATTTTTCCGGGGAGGTGGCTTTTTC
>JANQLV010000008.1 GCA_028280415.1 Saprospiraceae bacterium | reverse complement strand
ATCGCCAACGCAAAATTCATATGGACCACCTTCCAGCGTACCGCCCTCCGGTTGATTACGGTCCACAGTGACTGCGTTGGAAAGATCAAAGCAACCTTCTAAATCGGCGGTATTCATATTTACTGCTAAGCCCGTCAAACCATCCTCATAAGACAAATGCCAAACCAAACAAATACCGTCGCCCGCTCCGTCAAAATCTACTACTTCCGGCGATGGAGGTAAACCCAATATTGTCCCCTGATCATCCGTTACAACCCATTGTGAATTTGCACCGCTATTGCCCATCAAAGTGATTCCAGATGCATTATCCGCTATGCCATCGCCTACACAAAATTCATATGGACCACCTTCCAGCGTACCGCCTTCTGCAGTACAACCTACGCTGTTTTCTTCACAAATATCCGGATTTGAATCAGCGACCCAGGAATCGACGCCATCCCCACTTCCGGTATACGAAAGAGATTCTCCGCTACCAAATGCAGGTACAAAAGTACCGGTAGTCCAGATTCCCGCAGCTTCTGCTACAGTCGCTCTCTGATGCCCACTGGAGCCCCATTCTACATAGTCAACTATCGCACTAGAGCTTCCAAAGCTATTAGTCGTATATAGCCCCATTTCTCCGTCATTTGCATCAATAGTATTAAAATCATCAACAGTTAGAATATCTCCTGGCGCCATTGAAGTATTTCCACATTGGATATTTGAATTCCCGATTTCTTGATAAGCCGGGAAGTCACAAAGCCAATAACCGGATACATCAATAGTTGTATTTCCGATATTTTTCAATTCGACGGTGCCCCCGGGAAGGATTTCATTGATCACTACCTGCGCATTGGATTTGATACTTGCCAAAAGAAGTAATGTCAACATTAAAAACGTACTCAGTATAAGCTTATTTGCTTTTTCTGTGTTCTTCGATTTCAAGCTTAAATTGTAAAAGATTGGCTGCGCTTGTTTTGGATTGCCATGTAAATTTTTGCGCATAATGGTTAAAATTTTATTAGGTTTAAAAAATAGTTAGTAACAGCTTTTTGAGTTTCCATCGTATCCAAGAGGCATAGGATTCACATTTGGAAATATGACATTTCACAAGCCGATTGAGATAATTTTGATGTATACTATTACATGCCGGATGGCAAGCTAATTACAGAAACAAAAATGTAGGAAATCCAGATATGAATTATCACGAAAGTATAACATAAGGATCACCAAACTGGAAAAGCCGGATAAATGTCCTGAGACTTACAGTTGCTTTTTGGCTATAAAAATCTGTTTAAAACGTCCGGAAAGAAGAAAAAATCAAGTGTTTAGCATTTTATGAGCAACTTTTAATGGCAAACAGAGAAAGCCGGATATACTCAAAAGCCCCGAATCTTCAAAAAGAAAATTCGGGGCTTTATAAAAAAAGAGGTATTTATTTACACTTTTTTCGCCATTTCAATTTTATTGAGGAGCAAAGCAGCTTTCATCATAAAATCATCCCTACGAGTTTGGAATTCCTGATTCACCATCAATAATCGCACGGCATCCAAAGCTGCGGATTTTGGAACGATTTGATTAGACGCGATCGGGTGAAGACGATACTGCAGATTGTTTGATCTCAGGTTGCTACGATCAAAATCAAAACCAATAACCTTGGATAGCTTATTTAGTGAAAACAGATAATTGGTTTCTTTTGTAATTTCTTTCTGAAGATCATGAATTCTATACCTGCGGAAATCCACTCCCGCTTTTTCACAAAGAAAGACATCACGTCGACCATCGAAAGTTATGATATCCTGGAAACGGTATTTGCGTAGATTTTTACCGAAAAATCCTTTTATAAAACGTTTGGTATTTCGAAGTTTGGCAAACTCCTTATCCAGGTCAAGCTCTCCGAGTTTAAATTCTTCATCAAAAGGCCGGCTGCGGTTGGTCCGCATATTAACTACCTCTCGTACTCTTTCCTTGGTATTACCAAGCTCATCCACTTTAGAATACACGCTGACCATATCAATATCAGAGTTATTACTAAAAGTTTCAATAAATACTCGGTTGGTCTGGGGTTCAAATACAAGTAAACAAACTTCTTTTATTGCATAAAAGTTTGGGTAGCCTCCGTAAATGTTTCCATATTTCAGCTCTAGGAATGCTAAGTTTCTGTTCACGATATTAAATTAAAAATTAAAAAAACTAGTATTATATTACTTTATGGCATTCAATTCCTTTGCAAAGGTAATCATTCTACAAACAAAAATCTGCCACTGTCATAAATCTTCTCGTCATCTGCATAAATTTCACCGCCATCCATCATCCCTGCAATCATATCCCAGTGAATGGAGGAAATATTTTTCCCTCCTGCTTGCAAATAAGACTGTCCAATGGCCATGTGAACTGTTCCGCCTATTTTTTCATCAAAAAGAATATTTTTTGTAAAACGGTTAATATTATAATTAGTTCCAATTGCCGCCTCTCCAAATCGACGCGTACCGTCAATTTCAAAGATTTGATCCAGAAAAGTCTTTCCTTGTTTAGCCTCCCATTTTTCTATATAACCGTCTTTGACCCATAAGGTTACATCTTCTACTTCATTTCCCATATAAACGGCCGGATAACTAAAGTTGATCACCCCATTTACAGAATCTTCGACAGGTGAGGTATAGACCTCGCCGGAAGGCATATTCGTTTGACCATCTGAATTAATCCAGGTTCTTCCTTTTGTGGAAAAGGTGATATCAATGCCATTTCCTTTATACTGGATTTTTTCTCTTTGATTCAATACGTCAACAATTTGCTGTTGAAAAGTTCTTACATCAAGCCATTTTTGAATAGGGTTTTCCTCAAAAAGATTGCAGGCTCCGTAGATAAAACGCTCGTATTCTTCCAGCGAAAGTCCCGCGTTTTGAGCAGCGGCAATGGTGGGATATTGACACAAATTTCTTTTTAAAGCACGGGTAGCCGTTCTTTCAAAATACGTTTTTGAAATCGGTGCAGTAGCTTCCTTAGTAATTTTCACTTTTTCAGGATCGAGCTGCCCGTCTCCTTTCAAATTATATGGCGCCCGAATATATAGGTATGCTTCAAAGGTTTCCATGGCCTGTTTATAGAGCGGAGATACAAAGCGGAGTTGTTCTCCCTCGGCTTCTTCCATAAAAATTTTTCCCTTTTCTCTGAACTCCATATCAACAATTGGCATACCTCCTGCTTGTAAAGCAGCTCGGTATACTTCCCGGATCAAAGGTTCAGCAAGAGTCGTACTTCTGATATAGAGACGGTCACCTTTCTGGATTTCGAGGCAGTAATTTACCAGAAGATGAGCATATTTACTTAAAATCGGGTTCATGTTATCATTATATCTACTGAAAAACTACTATTCCATTTACCGATCATTTTGTATAAAAGCTCTATCATACTGCAAAATGATTCTCTTAAAGCTGTAGTAATTTTTCAAACCAGTAGTAAGCTGGTATCTGTCTTTAGTCCTAAATATTAATAGTACGGTATTTATCACCAGTGTTTCGCCTGGTAAGGATAACGAATTTCGTATAAATCTTTTACTAATGTGGTAACTTTTTCTCTAAAAAGATTAATATTTTCCTTTTCCAATGCAGAAATGAAGACATTCTCATGCTCATATCGGTTTTTGAGCTTTTCCTGTAGCTCCTGCTCCAGATTCAAACGCGTTTCTTCATCTACATAATCATCAAAATATCGCTTGCGGTAGAGATCCATTTTATTAAAAACCATAAGTGTCGGCTTATTGATGACCCCTAATTCGGTGAGCGTCGTATTTACAGTCTTGATATGGTCATCAAATTGTGGATGTGCTATGTCTACAACATGTATCATAAGATCACTTTCTCTCACTTCATCCAGGGTCGATTTGAAACTCTCAACCAGATGGTGCGGCAATTTACGAATGAATCCAACCGTATCGGAAAGCAGGAAAGGCATCGTATCGAAGACCACCTTCCGAACAGTTGTATCCAAAGTTGCAAAGAGTTTATCCTCGGCAAATACTTCAGATTTGCTTATCAGATTCATCAGCGTAGACTTCCCAACGTTGGTATATCCGACCAGTGCAACGCGAATCATGGCTCCCCTGCTCTTCCGGCGGGTAATATTTTGTTGATCGATTTTTTCCAGCTTTTTCTTGAGCAGAGAAATTTTATCTCTGATAATCCGACGATCTGTTTCAATTTCCTTTTCTCCCGGTCCTCTCATTCCAATACCTCCACGCTGCCGTTCGAGGTGTGTCCACAAACCTCTCAGACGGGGTAACATATACTGCATCTGGGCCAGCTCTACCTGGGTCTTCGCCTGAGCAGTTTGTGCTCTACTTGCAAAAATATCCAAAATCAGGCTACTTCGATCTACAATTTTAACCTTTAAATGTTCTTCAATGATACTGGTTTGCTTACCGCTCAAATCATCGTCAAATATGACCAAGCTTATCTCTTCATGGTTTTCAATATACGTTTTAATCTCATCCAGTTTTCCGGAACCAACAAAAGTCCGGCGATCCGGTTGAGCCATTTTTTGCACAAAGCGTTTTTTTGTCATTGCTCCGGCGGTTTCAGCCAAAAACTCCAATTCATCCAGATATTCATTAACCTGCTCATCGGATTGATTTTGCTGAATGAGTCCAACTAACACAGCTTGTTCTTTTTCCTTTTTAAGCCCGCGTTTTTCCTTTTCTCCTAAATTCCAGTTGTTATTCGACATTTATAATTTTTATGTGGTTATCTGGTAAAAAATCAACTCTCAATTATATAACGATATCAATTGCGTGCAATCCAGCGAGCGGGGTTTAGCCTTTCTTTATCTTTCCAAACTTCAAAATGCACCTGTGAAATATTTCCTTTTTGGCTGGCAATGCCAATGACTTGTCTGGTTTTTACAACTTCATCTTTTTTGACCAATACTTCCTTAAGATTTGAATATACGGTATAATAATCACCGTGTTTTACGATCAACATATTGTCATATCCCGGAATAAATTGTTTTCCAACAACTATGCCTTTAAAAACGGCTCTTACTTTTGCATTAGCATGTGTTTGAATATCTATACCATTGTTAGTGATTTCTACCCTTTTGAGTGTTGGATGAGGTTGTTTTCCAAAATGTTTTACAATCACGCCATTGACCACTGGCCAGGGCAGCTTTCCTTTATTCGTAGAAAAGCCCGATGAACTAAGTCTGGTCTCGGGGCTTCGTAAAGGTTTCGATTTGGGTTTTCCGGTTTTATTTAAGGCCTCGTTTCTCGATCTTTCCCGTTTCCGATTTGCCAGCATTTCCTTTTTGATAACCGCTTCGATAGCATTATTAAGTTTGTCGTGGGCATTTCTATGTTCCGTCAGCTCTCGTTTGAGACGTTCCTCATCTTCTTGTAATGATTCCAACAAAAGCGATTTGTCATTTAGTTCCTCCGCAAGTAGTGATTTTTGTTCCTGATGGGAAAGTAAAAGCGCTTCTTTTTCCTGTTTCCGCTCCTCCAGTAATGCCACTTTTTCTTTCAGGCTAGCTTGCGTCTCAAGGATCAACTGTCCCTGTTTTTTTCTATAATTATTAAATTGCCTGAGGTATTGCCAGCGTTGAAAAGCCTGATTAAAGTCTCTCGAAGAAAATATAAAAAGCAAATTGCTATTGCTCATTTTCTGTCTAAGGGCACTACGCGCCAGGATTCCGTATTCTTTTTCCAGACGATCCAGGTCTTCTTCAAGAGAGAATACCACATTACTCGTCCGTTCAAGGCTTTTGATGGCAAAGTCCAGTTCTGCATTAAGCGTTTCAATAAGTTCTTCGCGCATTTTGATTTGCTGCTGTAGAGCCATATAGCGATCCAGTGTCGCCATTCTGTTTTTGGAGGTCTGATTGAGCAGGTTGGAAGTAGACTGAATTTCTTTTAGCAACTTCTTGCGTTTACTTTCCAGGGATTTTCGGGTTTGACAATAAGTGGCGGAAAGACAGCAGCAAAAGGTCAGTATAAAAAGAAGCGAGTACTTAATCGATGCGTTTATAATTCTTTGGAATTTCAAATCGTATGCTCTTAGGTTCGTTAAGTTCTAATTTGAGAAATTTAACTTTTATAGTGACCTCGCCTCCTTGCTGAGGTGCATTCACTTTATAAGTTCGAAAATACGAAAATTTTGGGTATTCGTCGTCGTCTTTAGACCGATCCAAATCCACTTTCAGATATTGTCTTTCATCATCCGGCAGGAAATTCATTTCGGTCAATATATGCTTTTCGCCGTCTAAACGGTATTCGCTGTCAAAATGTTCGGATTTCCCTTGAAGCGTATATTCCTGTTCATCAATACCGGATTTCAGAGAGGAGCCGGAAAAAAACAGGGGATTTCCCAGAAGCAACTCCTGTAGTACATCAAAAACCGCCATATCAACGGAAGTTCTCTGAGGTAAATTAAACTGTTCCTCAATAGCTTCTACGCTTTTAAGCAAATATTCCTTGTCCAGGCGGTTGATTAAATAGAAGCTATCGGGACTTATCTGAATTCGTACGGCTTCTACAGAAGTTTTCTTGACATTAAGCCAGATAAGGCTATCCTTTCGGTATCTAAAATTCGCGGTAAATTTGCGCGTTTGATTTTTATCCTTGTAGGTGATCCGGGCTTTGGCACTCAGCCAATCAGCTTCGACCTTATTGGCGGCCAGCTTTTTCAATAAAAACCTGGAAGATTTTGACTTCAAGCGAACCGTTGCCCCTGCTTTTTGGGCAGTTTTACAGGAAGAAACAACAAAAACTGTCCATAACAATAATGTCATTAAAGAAAAAAGATTCAGATTCTTCATGCTGTTCGGGTCTGATTCATGCAAAAAAGTAAAAACACCTAAACAATGGAGCTAAAATAAAATAATTTCCTTTACGGCTACTAAAACGAAAATAAATGATAAAGATTGCGAGCGCAAAAGTACGGATTTATAAAGAGATAGGGCGGGCTCCTAATAAAAAACTCAGCCCTACCTTGCAGTGGGCTGAGTCATCATAATTAATTAAAAAATTTTAATTAATTTTCACTGTACTGACATTACTCTTGCAGCTGGTTAGTCGTTATTTCCTTAATCAACCAACATAAGCTTATGCTGTTGCTCTGTTCCATCGGGTGCAATCCAGTACACGAAGTAAACGCCTGCTTCCCATTGACTCGTAAGGATTCGTTGCTTGGGTGTTTCCGAGCCAAGTATGGTTTTAAACATTTCACGGCCATAAATACTAAAGATTCTCACTCCGACAGACTCATCAGAAAGCGTACTAATGAATAGTTCATCACTAAAAGGATTCGGATAAATATCGAGGTTAAAATCAAGTTCCTTGATTTCATCGCCTGGCCTTACATCATCTGGAACATAATGCGCTGCACTTCTTCGACCAGCATCATCCAGAAGAATAGAATCACAAGGAACCTCACAGGCAGTAGTATCTGTTTCATAAACAAAAAACTCGCTTGCAATACAGCCATTACTACAAACCACTTCTACTTGATATATTCCCTCGCCATTGGTTTCCACGGTATAAGCATTCGGAGATCCGCTATTCAAAATCTCTCCCCCATTAGAGGCCGACCAAAAGATATTGACCGGGTCGCAATTTCCAATTATTGAAAGATCAAGGTTGAAAGTAGCTATAAGATCATCCAGATTAATATCGATATCATCAAATCCAAAAACAAATTCACCGCCTTCCCCATCGATAATTTGTTCATTTAAAGCAGGATGACACTCTTCATCGTAGATATTCGTATCGTAGAAAACAACGGATACAGATGTAGCCATATCCTGTAGCTCTCCCAATTGTGAACCCTGAAGGTTATACTGCCAACAAGAAGCATCGGTATGCAGAAATACATGCAAACAACGACCCTCTTCTCCGTATTCGAACTCTTCTTCCAGTTCTATGTCATTTAATTCGTTCACGGCAAAATTGATGGCATTTCCGACATTCGTTCCTCCGAAGCCAGCCCTTGCGAGATTACAGAATGGTGTTTCACTAAAACCATAAGCCCAACGAGAAGAAGTATTGAAATGTGTTAAACCTACTCGTCCGCCACATTTCCCTATTTCACAGGCAGTTTTGGTTATACTCTCTTCCATATTCGCAAATTCTTCAGGAGAGATCGAGCCGGATTCATCAACGATAAATAAGAAATCACAATCGCAATCGATCTTTGTGTCTTCAGTAATTTCTATTTCAAAATCGCAACCTCCCGGATTATCATCTTCGCAGGCAAACAGCCCATCGCAAGACTGGGGTGATCCCAGACAGTCGATCTGCTGGCCACATAACTGGATCAATGGATTTGTACAAAGATCCACAAAGTCCAAAACGCTACAGAGAATAGAATTCGGTTCTTCATAAACAATTTCTCCGTTTCCATGGAGGTTGACATCTAGCCAGACCAGGTTTTGTTGGCCCCGCCATTCATCGTGGACAAAGACGGCGGTATCACAATGACTTACGGATAATTTATCAAAAAGAATTCTTCCGAGCTGAGCCGGATCACTCGCTACATAATCTACGCCTATTTCGGAATGACTTATACAGCTTCTTCTCAGGATAATGTCCGAATGATCATCACATTGACTATCCATCGTCGCTCTGGGATAATCAAACATAATTCCGCGCCGGATATTTCTGAAGAAGGTACTATTTTCGATTTTGATACTATCCATTTCGATATCACCAGGGATAATTGATCCGGGATTGAGATGTTCCTGTAATAAAACAGCGCCTTCGGTTTCGATATCTGTATTGAGATTATTTTCCAATATAGAACCGGTATAGGCGAATTCACAATCGTGATACCAAATACATTTGCCGGAAGAAATGGTTGTAGCCGTAATACCGTTATCGAGGAATCGCATATTCCATACTCTCACTCTTCGGGTAGGATTACCTTCCGAATCGTCCGTAATGTGAATGGCGTCTCCGGTAATATTGGTAATTGCCAGATTGGCAATGTGGGCTCTCTGTACACCGTGCAGTGCAATTGCATGGCGCGCTTCCCAGCTTCTGGGATTCCAGGCGATAATTGTCCTGTTGCAGTTGTAATCATTGTAATCGGCGGTAGCCGGTACTTTGGGCAAACCGGATCCCGGAGGGATAATGTTGGGGTTCCCACTATTATCAAAATAAGGATCACTATCTCCATCGTCAAAGATATAATTGGGTTGTCCACTATTATTCAAATAGGGGTTACCAACTTTATCGGAAGCGACCAGATAAATATCTTCCTGAAACGGCCAATAGGAATAGTCCTGCATTCTGATAACCGGCCGAATGGAATAAGGATCACAGGCATCGTGTTTACCCAGTATTGCGATTTCCTTATTGGCATTACCGTCGAAGGTAAATATAGATTGGCTACAGGTAGAAAAAGCACCGGTAATTCCTTCAAGAACGACCCCGCTGTCGAGGATAAGGGTTCGTTTTTCAATAGCGGTATTGGGATCAGATTCCGTACCGGAAAATACGATCGGTCGTACATAATAAATGGTCTGCTCGCCCGGAGACGCATAGTTTGGAATACGCACCATGCATCTTTCCTTTAAGGCTTGTTGCAATACATCCGTAATATCCGTCTCGGGAGCTACAGGCAGAATGTATTCGTAAGAACAGGGGTTTTCCAATTCGTAGTTACATTCGCAGAATTCCTGCGCGTTGGATAAATTATTTAAAGAAAAAAACATAAGTAAGCTTAAAAGGAATTTAAGCCCTAGATGAGGTTTAGAAATCATAATTTTAAATTTTAGTAAGTTAAAAGCGAAATAATCAGTACAGCAAATCGGGTATCAAAGCATTATTTAGAAAAATTGTCCGATTGACTTTAATCCACTTTTCCTTACAGGGGAAAATCAGAATAGTCTTTTTTCAAGAGTTCATGAACTATTACTCCAAAGTAAAGGCATTCTATCCTATTCTCTAATTACAAATTTTCGAAGTACTTCCCAGACCGGAGCGAGGCTGGGACATTTATGGTGAGATTTGAGCGGCATATTTTGGTATCATTTTAAAAAACGATCTAAAAACAGTAAGAATCCGGCTATTCCCGGATCGCGTATGTTTTCCCTTTTAAAAGAAAAAAGACTACGCGTAAACGCAGTCTTTCTAAAATCAACTAATCAAAAATAAAGTATTTAGAGGCGTATGTGACCTGTTTATTCCTTTGGATACCAATCCATCATTTCAGATTGCTACTCTTGTTGTCCCTGCGATTTTTTAGCTTCAGGAGAATTGCTTTCCAGGATTTCAGGAGAACCGTCCACATCGACCCGGGCTCCGGAATCCTCGAATAACCATAGCGTATCAGACACTGCTACTTTAGCTCTTGTAGATACGCCTGCAACAAGGTTTAGTTTTTCCAGACGGAATCGATCTGCATCCAGTTTCGTCACTTTATTCATATGAGCATCCATAAAAATTCCTTCCCCACTGAGGGTCACTTTGGAGCGATCCGATTGTCTCAGGTACAAAGAATCAATTTTTGCCAACACTTTTAATTCATCATGCCCGCGATGATTGATACGCATAGATTTTTGTGTAAAACCCTGCACCTTCACATCATCCGTACCGTTAATGTCGAGGGCTTTAAGCTCAGGCATAATAATTTTGACGCGAATCGGTGAACGTACATAATTGTTTTCAGATGTGACCGTAAGTGTTTGCTCCAACTGGATAATTTTCACCTTGTCCAGGTAAGTTGGTTTACCCGATAATTCGATTTTGAAAGAAGCTCCTTTTTCAACAATTACTTTCATTTCTCCATCGATCTGTAATTTTTTAAAATCTTTAAACTTAAATTCATCACTTCTTCTGGACTTGCGCAAGAAAGCATTATTAACCAGTCCATCTCTTTGCATCTGCCAGGTTTGATTGGCTTCAAAATGCGGATATTCCTGACTTCGATCTATATCAATATGATAGCCAATACCCCATATTTTATCCTGCAGATGTATGTATTTGCCCTCGGGGATACGCAGCGTAAGTTTTATGTATTGATTACGCCATTTTTCTCCTTTCGTCAATTCGAAAATGCGGGGAAGGGTTAAAACATTATCCGTCAATTTCAAATCATATTTAATGGTCGAAGCCAAACGCATGGCTTCTCTTTCACTTTGTCCTCTTGAAAAGGTCTCCTGTTCCAGCTCATAATGCATGCCTTCTGCTTTTTGTATATTGAGGTGGACATGCCTGGAAATCACAACGAATTCGTCCGAAACTTTAATATCTCCTACACTAAATTTCGCGCCCCGATAGGGATCCGGGTCAATATTCAGAATAAGTGTATCCGACTGTACAGCTGAAAGATTAATATCCTGTCTGGTAGAGCTATGGCTGGCAAATTGTGAAACCTGATAACTGCCCAATCCAATCAGACTAATAACATTGACAATCCAAAAAGCCCACATCCCGGCCTTGAAGTTGGGGCTGGTTCTCGTTTTAAAAATATGTTTGGATAAAAACATGATGATCGAAAGCAGGGGTACTCCGATCAGTGTCAAAACATTGACCATTCCGACGATGGATAGGAAACGCGAGCCTGCGAAGAAGATATTGGCAAAAGGCAAAGCGATAAAAAAACTGATTATTGAGATGATCCAGGCAATGGAAAATCCAATAATCAGCGCAAATCCTACTATGAAAAATATAGGTTTCCAGACTTTTCCAAGTACTGAAAGAACCCGTGAAATTGCAAAACCTAGCAATGAAATCCCTTTCTTAAGGGCGTTTCTAACTCTACTGCCTCGTTTAGATTTAGATCCAGTCTCTCCAGTTCTTTTTTTTTTGATGAAAAATCGAATTCGTTACCGAAGTTTTCCATTTTCTCAGAAAAGGAATCAATTTCCTCTTCGATGATTTTACCTATGTTGGAAACGTTGATGGTCTCTCCTCGCATAGAAAGGCGATCTCCTGCAGTCTCCGCCTTGGGGATAATAATCCAAAGTATGATGTAAATCGGGATGCCGATTCCACCTGAAATCGTGAAAATAATCCAGGCAATTCGGAGCCAGACCGGATCCTGTATTCCAAAATAGGCAGACAGCCCGGAGCATACCCCTCCAACAACTTCATCTTCGGAGTTTCGGAAAAGCCTTTTCCCCGTTTTATATCTAATTTTATCCTTTTCCTCTTCCTCGAAGACTCTTTCATTAATGGGCTCGGCGCCAAAGTCTTCCGGAGTCCCCATGATTGCAATGGCATTTTGTACATCCTTATTGGTGACAATTGGTCGACCATTGAGCTGATCCTGAAAGAGTTCCGCCATTCTTGCTTCTATATCACCGGTAATCTCTTCGTATCCTTCGGAATCCCGAAAATGGTTGTGAATAGTGGTCAAATAGTTACTCAAACGTTCATATGCATCTTCGTCAATCGTAAATGGGTAACCTCCTAAGTTAATGTTGAATACTTTATTCATTGTTGTTGATAGTTTTTAGTAGATTCAGAAACGGCATGCACCAATTGATTCCAGGTGCCCAGTAGTCCATTCAAAAACTCTTTCCCTTGCTCTGTAATATGAAAATATTTTCGCGGGGGGCCAGAAGTAGATTCTTTCCAGGTATAGTGGAGCAAATTGGCATTCTTCAAGCGAGTAAGAAGCGGATACAAAGTACCTTCTACGACGATTAGTTCTGCTTCTTTCAGTTTATTAATAATATCAGATGGGTAAGCTTCTCCTTCTGATATAATCGAAAGAATACACAATTCTAATACACCTTTTCTCATCTGTGCCTTTGTGTTTTCTAATTTCATACAACAAACATAAGAAAGTTTATAGTACTATGCAATACATAGTACTAAATAATCACAAAGTACTATAAGATCATAAAAACAATAATCTTTTGATAGTCAACCACTTAGTTAACAATCAGACAGGTGAAAAAAATTTAATTATTTTAAAAAGGAGAGCCCGGGATTAATAAAATCCCAAAATTTAGCAGAATTTCGTTTAGTCCATCCCCGCAGATCCAATAGCGAACAAGCTTACATTTTATACTGTATTTCTTCTCCCAGGACTACTCTTTCTTCAGAGGCTGACACTTCTGCTTCTTCAATTGCTTCTGCATCTGCCGGTGCTTCCTGTACAGGTTGGAGAGCATCCGGGGCAGGAGATTCTGACCGATCAAATTGTTTTGATTTTACCGGGCCCGCCGCAACCGAAGGAAGCGGCTCCAAAGGTTCAAGTCTTTTCTCAATCTGTTCAGGAATAATTTCTTTTTCGCGCAATTCAAACAGCGGTACATCATTATCGAAATGATCAATAAGTTGTTCAATATTGTATTCCTCCTTGGGTTTGGCACTAAAAGTAATCAGGTTTTCATCGCTCAGGACCTCGGAACCAATGAATTGTCCGAGTTGAAAATAAGCTTCCCATTGAATCGGATCAAAGAATTGATCTGATGTAGGTTCATGAGGAAAGGAAGGATGATATATCTTGTATTTGTAGGTTCCGTAAGCCAAACTTTTCCGATCGCCCAGTTCCGGTTTACCCTCAGGTGCGCGCACTGCCGGTTTTATATAAACGAAGGTTCCGACTTTTAATAAACCAAGGACCCTGCTTTCGATAACATTAACTACTTTACTTAGCGCCAATTGCACCAGCGCATCATCCTGCAATTTGCTTTCCAGTTGTTTTTCCAGTAAAAGGCTGGCTTCTTTAAGCATTTCCAGCAAAACAGTAAAAAACTCCCGAAGTTCTTTTTTTGAAGTCAAATCATTTACCACTTCTCTGATTCTGGCTTTATTATGTATTCCCAGTGTGTCGATAATATCCTTGATATTTTCTTTGACATTTAGTTTTGCAATTACTTCCTCCATCTCTCTCTGATTATCGCTATTCAGTTTCCCGAGCAAGTCTCTGACCCGGTTATAATTGATCAAGACTTCAATTGCTTTCCCATTTTTGTCTTTAATGGGATTTCCGGCATTGTCCTCGGGCTTTACTTCCTCCCATAGCTGGTAAATATCTGCTATTGCAAAACGCTTTTCAGAGTAGCCATGGGAGGGTTTCGGACGAATAGTTTCCTCGGGAACATTATCCTTTCTAAACCTGATATCTACTCCAAGTTCATTGCGCGCTCGAATATTCAAATTCTCCATTTCTGAAAACATAAAATTGGGATCAGCCCCTGCATCTACGGAAATAATTAGCCGGCATTTTCTTCTTAACAGCTCATATACTCCCAGGTTTTCAATATGTCCTCCATCGGAAATATTCAGTTTATGATTATTTGTACCAATCCGGGAAAACAATTCATAGAAAAAATAAAAGGGCCACCAGACTAATCCAAACGTCATCTTTTTCAAAGGATTAGCTACCCAGAAACCTAATCGAGCATTTAATATGGTGATAAAAATACTGAGCATTTTATTGGAGTACATCCCCATACCCGGGTTGACGGCCGCAGCGGAGATGGTTGTTGCTGCGGGAAGGGTCATTTTGCGGTAATCCGGAGCCAGAGCCGTATTGACATAGCCGGTAAGTTTTGCTCCGCAGTACAAAGGAGAAAGCAGGAAATAATCACTTGCTTTTGAGCCGGCAAATCGTTCATCATCGGTAGCCTGCAGATTTAAGCAGGTATTGATCAGCGGATAAGGCGCCAGATAATCGCGCTTTTCATCGGACTGAACATCCGCGAGGTCTTTTAATCTCACATTTTTAAATTCCCCTGTAAAATTCAGATAAGTATCCGTCAATTGAGTTCTGTAAAAGCGATGAAAACTAAGCGCATTAGGGTTTGTAAAAAAACCAAGTATTATGAGAACTAAAGCGGCAATTCCGTAATGCCAGTAATCGTATTTCCCCAATGATTCTTCTACGGTTAATCCGGTAAGTTTAAAGACAATAAACCATAAAAGTCCGATAGCGACCAGTGCAGCCTCAATTTGATTAAATCGACGAGATATACCGGTACGATACTTTAAAATAAGGTTAGTGATCAGATGTAGTAAAAAAATACTTCCAAGAATATACAGGCTAAAAGTAAGGATATTGGAATTTTCCAGCACCCCTCTGAATTCGCTTAGCCAGCTCTGCATATTGCTAAGCTTTCCGACAATCGTATAAATGATATACAGCAGTGCTAAGACAATTACCGGACTAATCCAGCTCATAAGCAAGCTAATCAAAAAGCCAACTGTCAGGATCAGAGCATTCCATTTTTTCAACCAGCCTGTTCCGGGAATCATATATTCGCCTCGCGAACGCATATAGGCAATATGCTGATCATCAAAAAGCTTTTTATAATCCCCTTCATTTTTGAGTGTCGCCTGTACATAAGCTCCGGTATACCCCCCTCCCGATACTGTAGAAAGGTAATCCGCTCTTTTAAGAATTCCGAATTTATTCAGTGTTTTTAAAATCCCGAGGTTAATCGTCGCAGAACGAATTCCTCCACCAGATAGGGCAATACCAAACTTGGTATTTTTTAGTTTCTTTTCATCGACTTCCTCATTAAAGAGGCGCTTTCTTCTTTCAAGGAGTTGTTGTTCTTCAATAGCGATTAACTGACGGAAACTTTTAATCATTTCCGGATGCTGCTGTTTTGTAGACATTTGGAAAGGTTTATTAGGCTTTCTGCTAATATAAGAATTTTTCAATTCCCTCTTTTCCACTCATCATAAAGAAAGGCAATCTCCCATCTGCGGGTAAACTGGCAAGTTTTGAAACTTCAGTGTTGTTATAAACTTCCGTAAAAAAGGGAAAAAATTCGAAAAGGCAAACGGCTTTTCAATAAGAATACGCTTCATTTCACCAGTAGCAAAATCTTATTTTTTGATCGAATTTGTACGATTAAAACTCAAATCAGCAATCAAAAACTTGTGGTGATCAAAAGCTCCAGATCAGTATATTTGATTTTAAAACGTTGACTCAAATATTCATTGGTCAGGCAGCCTTTATAAGTATAAACGCCATGTCGAAGCCCGGGATTAATACTAATCAACCTTTCGATACTTCCGGTCGATCCCGCTTTGAGTAAAATTGGCGTGAGGATGTTGCTGACTGCAATGGAAGCTGTCCGAGCAACTTTTGAAGCAATATTAGGAACACAATAATGGATTACATCGTGTTTGATAATGGTTGGCTTATCATGGGAAGTAACTTCAGAGGTCGCAAAACATCCACCCTGATCAATACTCACATCTATGATCACCGAACCGGGCTTCATTTTCATTACGATATCTTCACTGACAAGAATTGGTGTACGTCCGGTTTGTGAATGGATTGCACCAATGGCAATATCGGTGCTCGTCAACTCTTTTTCCAGTTGCATGGGGTTTAGAGAAGAAGTATTTAAAGGTCTTCCAACCAGATGCTGCAAGCGCATCAGTTTATAGATATCATTATCGAAAATCCGGATTTCAGCTCCGAGTCCAATTGCGGTTCGGGTAGCAAATTCTGCGACGACGCCGGCGCCCAAAATCACTACTTTAGCCGGAGGTACACCGGAAATTCCACCGAGCAAGACTCCTTTTCCTCCGCTGGTATTGGTAAGTAGTTCGGCTGCCGTAAGCATCGCACTCAACCCGGCCATTTCACTCATTATCCTGACCAGCGGAAAACTTCCTATATCATCCCGAATGTACTCCATAGCCAGGGCAATAACACGTTTTTGTTTAAGCCGGCTGATATATTCGGAAGTAATAATCGGAATTTGCAGTGGAGATATCAGGATTTGGTTCGGTCTGAGATATTCCAGCTCATCTACCGTCGGAGGAGCAACTTTGAGAATGATATCTGCTTTATAAACCTGTTCGGAACTATAGGCAATATCAGCACCCATTTCAGAATAATCATGATCCGAATAATTGGCATTTTTGCCCGCATCCTTTTCTACAACCACGCGATGACCATAACCAATTAAAGAAGCCACAGAGGCAGGAACGAGTGCAACCCGGTTTTCCTGCATGGTAATTTCTTTAGGGATACCGATAAACAATTTATTCGGTTTTCGCTGCAATTGCAGCATTTCTGTTTGAGTTTGAAACCGGCCTTCTGTAAAGACTTTAGGAATTGGTATACGCTTCTGCTTTTCACTCATACGGTCAATAGACTAGAAAATATGAAAACAACCATTATAAACCTCTGATTATCAGTACTTAGCTTCGGGTTTTACATATTTATTATTCCCTAAAGGGAGTTTTTAAGTAGAAAAATGGTCAACCTTACAAAAATATAATTTTTCTTTTTGAATTTTCGATTATTTCGAGCTTAATTTCTACTACATTGTCGGGTAAAATCGGTCGAATTAGATCGGGCCATTCGATGAAGCAATAATTTTCGTCATACAAATAATCCTCGATACCGATGTCAACAGCTTCCTCTAACTTATTGAGGCGATATAAGTCGATATGGGACAATTGGCTGCTCTGACCTTGTTTATTGATAATGCTATACTCATTGATCAACGAAAATGTAGGGCTGGTTACTTTATCCTTGACGCCCAGTATATCGCAGATTGATTGAATAAGAGTTGTTTTTCCAGCTCCGATTTCCCCGGTAAAAAGCCATTTCTTCCGATCTGCAGCATGGTCCAAAAGCAATCGAGCAGTTTCCGGTAGTTGATCAATACTTTCTATCACCAATTCCATTAACTTTTTCTGCAAAAATACAGAAAGTTAGAATATTGTTCGATATCCGGTTTTCGTCGGTCAAAATGAGAATCAAGCCGGAACGGAAACCAGTGATTTCAGTTTCATTTTAATCCCAAACTTAGGTTTAAGCGTTACCAGTGCCTGCGGGATGATTTCTTGATCCTGAATCAGTTCAAAATTAAAATTATTGACTAGTACCGATAAGATCAATTGCATTTCCATCATTGCAAAATGCTTTCCGATACACATTCGGGGACCTGCACCGAAAGGCAGATAATGCTGTCGGAACAGGGGTTTTAAGCGTTCGAGATGGAAACGGTCAGGGTCAAATTTTTCGGGGTCTTCCCAGTATTTAGGATCTCTTTGAAGTGTGTAATTGCTGATAAAAATGATAGAACCTTTAGGAATGTCATAGCCAATAATATTATCAGCTTCGAGATTTTCCCTTCCCATGGACCAGACTGGAGGATACAAGCGCATGCTTTCTTCCAGAACTTGTCTGGTATATTGCAATCTCATTAGTTCCTGAAAGGCAGGAGTCCGATTGTTTCCTAAAACCAATTGCACTTCGGCTCTCATTTTTTCGAGTACTTCCGGATGCTTGGCCAGTAAGTACAAAGTCCAGCTCAGGGCATTTGCAGAAGTTTCCTGTCCGGCAATATACATCGTCATTACCTCATCTCTGAGTTGCTGGTTACTCATTACCTCACCGGTATCCGCATCTTCAACATTCATCAGCATGCCTAAAAGATCCGGAATATCCTGTTTTGATTTTCTGCGTTCTTCAATCAGCGCATAAATAGTCTGATCCAGAAAAGCCTTGTTTTTATAAAATTTTCTTCTTTTTCCATTGATATAGGTGAGCGGTACCAAATGTGGATTTTGCATACAAAAAACCACGAATTCCTGTGCTGCCCCAATTGCTTGATAAAGCGTTTGCTGATCACTGGAATTGTCGGAAGTAAATAAAGTCCGACAGACGATATCCGCTGTAATTTTTGTCATTTCCACCGACAAATCAACAGTCCCTTCCTTTTGGATCCTGTTTCGTAAACCGGTCTCATAAGCCTGGACTTCTTCCTGCATCACATTATATAGCTCCACCAATTGTTTTTTGTAAAAGGCGGGTTGTACAAGTCGTCTTTGCTTACGCCAAAACTCTCCTTCGCTGGTCACTAAACCATTGCCAATCACCATTTTTAATTGCTGATAGGCGGGACTTTTGATATAGTTTCTATGATTAGTAACGAGAACGTGATGGATTGCTTCAGGATTGGAAGTAATGTAATAATTGCGCATCATCATATTTGAATAGTAGAAATCACCTACTTCTTTTAGATTGCGCATTGTAAAGTTGAGAGAGTCGGTAAAAAAAGCGGCATTACGCTTAAAGAATCCTTCTCCGGTATACTTGGGTATAGCTTTGTTCATTACGAAACGGGATTATTATTAATGTACCAGATAGTCTTTGCGGAGAGGTAGTACAAGAACCGAACCAAGTATGGAAGGAGTTCGCTATTTCAGGAGAGAAACCGCGGTTTAGGTTTGCGTATAGTTTCCCGGAGACTAGCGCCTTATCTCGCCTGATGGGACCTATTAACAAGCATTTTATTTCAGAAAAGAATCGATCGCTCTATCCAAATCTTCTTTGTAAAAAAGGCCAACATCGACCCTTTCCTCATTGTCCATGACAATAAAACTTCCCCGTCCTTTAGTGTAATTCTGGATATAGGAAAGGTTAATAATATAGGAGCGATGCACTCTGATAAAAGTAGAGTAGGAAAGCTTTTCACAACACTCTTTCAGGCTTATCGTGGTCAGCATTTGTTCTCCGGAAATGAGATAAATATTAGTGTATCGCCCCGAAGACCCGAGGTAGCATATTTCATCCATTTTCAGGTAGATCAGGCCGCTTTGAGTAGGAAAAATAACCCGGCGGTCCGCTTCATTCAGGAGTTGGGTATCACTGCTTTTCTTAAGATGTTTATTACTAATGATTTGTCTGATTTTATGAAAAACCTCAATTAGTTCATCTATGTCAATTGGTTTTAAAAGATATCCTCTTGCGGCAATTTTATAGGCTTTGGCTGCATATTGTTCGTAGGCTGTAGTAAATACTATTTCGAAGTCAATTTTGTCAAAATATTCAATAAGTTTAAAGCCCGAATAACCAGGCATTTCAATGTCCAGAAAAACAATATCCGGCTGTTTTTTCTGTATAGCTTTAATGGCTTCAAGCACATCGGAAGTAATCGCAACGATATCAACATCTTCAACATATTCTTCAATCAGTCTTTTCAGGGTATAACGACCTTTTTCTTCATCGTCAACAATGATAACTTTTAATATTTCCTTTTGTGTTTGCATCGCTTATTTGACCATTTTAAAATTTATGGTAAGCAAAACCTTTGTTCCGGCGGCCCCCTGTTGATCTGACAAATCTATCGTTTCCACACTTAAGGCATTTCCCATTATCCCATTTAGCAGGTTTACCCGTTTTTTTATTAATCCCGTTGCTTTGGAAGTATACACTTTGGAATTAAGCTTTTTAATTGCCTTGGCTTTTTTCCGGCCGATTCCATTGTCCTCAATTTCGCAGACCAAAGAATTATTTTTTCTGTAAAATCGAAGGTATAACTTTTTATCTCCCTTCCGGTGCATTAAGCCGTGTTTTATGGCATTTTCCACAAAGGGTTGCAACAGCATAGAGGGCAAAAAGACCGTATCTGTATTCAGGCCCTCTTCAACCTCAAAAAGGTATTCAAAAGAATCACCAAACCGCAAAGATTCCAGGCTTAAATACAGTTTGAGTGATTCAATCTCCTTGCTTAAAGATATTCGATTTTTATCCGAAAAATTAAGCATATTCCTCATTAAACGGGCAAATTGGCTCAAATACCGGTTTGCCGATCGCGTATCCTTGTTCACAATGAATTCCTGAATAGAATTGAGAGAGTTGAATACAAAATGCGGATTCATTTGCGCACGTAATGCCGTTAACTGGGAAAACCTCATATCCCGAATTACGCTTCTCCGCCGCTCCACTTCACTAAAAATGAGATAGGCCACAATCAAGACCAGCAAAAAAATAATAACATTAAACCACCAGGTACTCCAGATTGGCCTTCGAATATTGAAGTGAATCATCAGAGATTTTGACCAGTCCGAGTTGATTGTTCTGGATCGTGCCCTAAAGATATACTGCCCTGGGGGAAGTGAAGGATACTGCGCTACACTAATCTTACTGCGTACCCATTTTTCGTCAAGACCCAACATTTTGTATTCGTGTATCACTTCATCGGCATTGCGAAAAGTAATTGCATCAAATTCAATTTTTATATTATTATCGGTATAATCCAGATCGTATTTACGTTGATACAAGGTATCCTGCTCATTGATTTTAATTCCGGTGATAAGCGGATGGGGCGCTTCTCGTCCAAATTCGACATCCTCATTAAACACCGCCAGGCCCTGATTAGTCGCAACATAAATTTCTGTTCCTGATTTAAAAATATCGTTGATCTCATCCGATAATAGTCCCTGATCCATGCCAATAACCATTACCGAATAATCTTTTCGATCAATTCGGTTAAGCCCTTTTTTGGTAGCCAGCCAGAAGTAATTTTCATCGATCAAAACTTTAGTACAATAGTCGCTCGACAAACCGGTTTTGGCTGAAAAATGGAAGCGTATTTTATCCGTATCCGGCTGATAGTAAATGAGCCCGTTTTTTTGGGTAGCCAGCAGTAAATCTCCGTTATCAAGTGCTTTAATATCCCGAATATCGTGGTATAAAGAAGGATTTTCAATCTTCTTACAGGTATTATTTTCGTACAAAAAAAGCCCCTCAATCGATCCTACCCAGATTTTATTATCAGCAATTGGCAATAAACTGTAACATCGTTTTTTTAAGATACTTTCCGAATCATTGATACCGGTCATTCGGCCGAAATGCTTTCCCGTAGCCATCCAGAAATTACCATCCGGGGTAATTGCTCCCTGTTTTAAGGACCACTCAAAACTCCGGTTGAGCAATTTGAAATTTTTATCGAATATAACACAGCCACGAGAAGTAATAAAATATTGAAGCCCCTCAGAGCTTTCCTGATAATCATAGAGCCGGTTATTCTGAGCAAATAATTTATCACTATAAATTTCTTCAAATCTATCGTTCAGCACCTTAAAATCGTTATTATCGAAGCCCAGAATAAAATTACCTGCCTTGTTTTTCTTAATAAACCTCAACTGCTTGTCCAGGCCGGATTCCCGAAAGACCCTTATTTTTTTCGAAGGCAATACATATAAACCATTCTGCCCGGTAATAAACCAAAGGTTCCCTTCCTTATCCTCTTCTATTTCCCCCATAACCTCTTTTTCAAAAAAATGATCCGTTTTTCGATTCCCGAACTCATCTTTGTACAACCTTAAAAGACCCGCCCTGGTAGCAAACCAAAGATCACCTTCCGAGTCTTCTTTAATCGCCAAGACCCCTTTTTCAAAGTAATTATTTAATTCACTAAATGCATTGCCCCACTGATGAGTAACCAAATTCAGGGAGTATACCCGATTATCTACTACGATGTATTCTTTGCCATTATAGTGAAAACAGAGATTTAAAGCGTTTTTCAATTCCCCTTGTCTATAGAGATAATAATGGTATTCTTCCTCGTCAAAGATGATATATCCCCGATGGAGCAAAAGAATAATTTTGCCATCCTGACCTAAATAAAATGATTTTACACAGATCAAGTCAGCAGAAGGTATATCAAGTGCCAACTGAACCAGAGAATCCTGCTGGTTTTTATAAATGTAGATACCTTGTGGCGTTGCAATCCAGGTATCGCCTCCCGGATGACAGAAAACATCAATGTAACGATAAATCAGACTGGGTTTTAATTCATCAAAAGTTCGCAATTTCCCATCCTCCAGCATCAATATCCTGCCAGCCAAGTCCTGCATCCACAATTGTTCTGTCCCTCCACTGTAAAAATGTACTATTTCATCTTCGATCTGTTTGGAGATAGCCGGTACTTCATAATTCCTGCCGTTATATCTCGACAATCCGGATTCTCCGGTAAGCCAAATATATCCTTCATAATCTTGTACAAGATCGTAGAGATAAGTAGAGGGAAGTCCTTCTTCTTCGGTAATGTGCCGAAAAGCAAAAGTCTGGGCAGGCAAATAGGTTTTTATACTGAGCACTGTCAGAAGGAAACAAAAGAGAAAAGTTCGTTTCTTTGCCCCTTTATTATTTTCAATAAATAGACCCATATACAAAATCGTATGAACGAATACCTATTTGACTGATGTCATTTGACGAATATAACTGCTCCCTGTACCGTCAGAATCAAAGCATAAAATCATTTGTACAGCTCCTCGGAATACCCTTCACAGATCAAGACCGAAGCAGTTTGTTATCGGTTTAAAAATAGTTAAAAAAACAGAAGAAAATAATACCATTTCTTCATTTTAAAACTTATTGAAAATCAACAAAATAAGTATCATTTTTTAAAAACCAACGTTAAGTATTGAGAAGAAGGTAAAAAGGGACCGCAAAATGTGGAAAACTTTTAACTTTTAGCCCCTTCAATCATAAGTTTCGGCTTTAAAAAACCGTTATAAATCAGTATCTTTGTAAGATGGAAACTGTTGAAAAAAAAATGGAAAAAGAACAAGAAAAAGGGAATTATAGTGCCAGTAATATCCAGGCACTCGAAGGGCTGGAAGCCGTTAGGAAAAGACCAGGTATGTATATCGGTGGAACCGACACGAAAGGTCTTCACCATCTGGTATGGGAAGTTGTAGATAACTCTATAGACGAGCATTTAGCGGGCCATGCTTCTTTAATTCAAACAACGATTCACAAAGACAATTCGATCTCCGTACAGGACGATGGTAGAGGTATTCCTACCGGAATGCACGAAAAACTAAACAAGTCCGCACTGGAGGTTGTAATGACGGTATTACACGCCGGTGGTAAATTCGATAAAGATACCTACAAAGTATCCGGAGGACTTCACGGTGTGGGGGTATCCTGTGTAAATGCGCTTTCTATAAATCTAAAAGCGGAAGTACATCGGGAAGGCAAAATCTTCACCCAGGAGTACAAACAAGGTAAACCTCAAACAGAGGTTGTAGTCACCGGCTCATCCGACAAAACCGGGACAATTATTACTTTTAAACCCGATCCTGAAATATTCGAAACACTGGAATACCGCTATGAAGTACTGGCTGCCAGAATGCGGGAGCTTAGCTACCTGAATAAGGGTTTGCATCTGATCTTAACGGACGAACGGGTTCAGGAAGAAGATGGTTCTTTCAAAACCGAAGAGTTTTTATCAGAAGGGGGACTGTCTGAATTCGTCACTTATTTGGATGAGTCCAAAACGAAACTGATTGATGAACCTATCCACGTAACCGGGAAGGAGGAAAATGTAGAAGTAGAGGTAGCGATGCAATACAATACTTCCTATTCCGAAACGATCTATTCTTTTGTGAACAACATTAATACCCGCGAAGGAGGAACCCATGTCAACGGTTTTAGAAGGGCTATTAATCGTTTGTTTAAGCAATACGGTGAAGAAAATGGTTTATTTAAAAAGTTGAAATTCTCCGTTTCAGGAGAAGATTTCCGCGAAGGACTCACTGCGGTTATATCCGTAAAAGTGCCGGAACCACAATTCAAAGGACAAACCAAGGGAGAGTTAGGGAATTCTGAAGTGACGGGTATTGTCTCTCGCTGTGTCGGGGATGTACTAAAGCATTTTCTGGAAGAGAACCCCAATACAGCCAAAAAGATTATTGATAAAGTAATCATAGCAGCGACAGCAAGACACGCTGCGCGCAAAGCCAGAGAAATGGTTCAGCGCAAAAATGTATTGACTGGCGGAGGACTTCCGGGTAAACTCTCGGATTGCAGTTCCAAAGATCCACACGAATCAGAGATATTCCTGGTCGAGGGAGATTCAGCGGGTGGTACGGCCAAGCAAGGTCGGGATCGTAATTTCCAGGCTATTCTTCCCCTGAGAGGTAAAATTCTCAATGTGGAAAAAGCCATGGAACACAAGATTTACGAGAATGAGGAAATCAAAAATATGTTTACTGCTCTTGGCGTAAGCATTGAAGAAAAAGAAGGAGAACGATTTTTGAATATAGAAAAACTTCGCTATCACAAAATCGTCATTATGTGTGATGCCGATGTCGATGGTAGCCATATCGTTACGCTAATTCTTACTTTCTTCTTCCGCTATATGAGACCGCTAATTGAAAACGGTTATGTGTATATCGCTGCTCCACCGCTTTATCTTGTAAAGAAAGGCAAGCAATTCCGCTATTGCTGGAATGATGAAGAACGCCAGGAAGCGATTAATGCTTATTCTAACAGTGAGAATGATACTTCCGTAAAAGTACAGCGATATAAAGGTTTAGGGGAGATGAATGCCGATCAGCTTTGGGAAACGACTATGGATCCGGATACCCGGATACTAAGAAGGGTGACCATCGAAGATGGTTTGGAAGCGGACCGGGTATTTACAATGTTGATGGGAGACGAGGTGCCACCGCGCAGAGCATTCATTGAAGCAAATGCAAAGTACGCAAATATTGATATTTAATTTTTTAAAAGGTACAAATTAAAATCCCGAAGCCTTATGAAAAAGCTTCGGGATTTTTTTTAATTGCATTGATTATCCAGCCACTCAAAATCAATTGGCCCGGAAGAGTTCGAATTGAGATAAATGTTCTCCCAGTTGATATCCCCTGAAGTCTGCTCAAAAAATACCTTGTAAAAACCTGCGGGTAAATCGGAAAAATCTAAGGATAATGAACCATTAAAATTATCCACAGGAATATCTCTAAGTTGAGCCGCTTCAATTTCATCCAAAGTAAAAGTCAGATTTGTGGATAATTCAGGAATATTTGCAGTTGTACTGTCTATCAAACAATCTGCAGCTACAATACGGATATGCCTAATATCCTCATTCTGACTAAACACAAAAACGACATCCACTGCAGGATTGGGAAAGATAGCTATATCTCCCCGATTGCTATTTGGTGATCTCCACTGTCCGATAGGAGCGCCGCTAGGATCAGTTAAGTTTAATCCAGTTACTACATCAATATTTGCATAGCTAAGCTGTTCTTCTGGATTATCATCATCATTATTTTTACAGGAAAAAGTAAACAGTACGAATCCTGTGCAAAGTACAAGCAAGAATTGTTTCATTAGCAGGTTTTAGTTCAGAAGTTATAAATTTGTTCAGCAATTTGATTTGCTGATTTAAAGGCTATTTTAATACCAAAACATAACGTGAAAACAAGTAAAAGTCATATTATGAATTGCTAAAAAAATGTAAAACTCTTTCAGCATCTAATTCTGTGTCCTCTGCATAGGTCATAATGTTAGCTTTGAGCGTTTCGGCATTCCCAAAAGATAGTCGAAAGCTTAATTTTTTAACAAGCCTTTTCGAAGCATAAGTATTTAAGATTTGTTTTAAGGATCTTTTATATATCGCTTTGCCGGTATATTTATAAGCGATAAAAATATCGGTAATCAGCTTTGGGGAGGGTTCTATGTTTTGTAAAATTTGAATTGCCAGTGCAAGATTACTTTCCTGTCGGCTCAGTAGCAAACGACTTAAATTATCGGAAGCGGTATCGGATATCGTTTGATGATCCATTATATTTTTAGAATTCAAAAATTGTCTAAATCCATGTTCATCCCAAAATGTAAATGCTCTTTTTTCTAACTGGAGCTGATTCCCCGGAAAGGCACCTAAAACGATATGCCTTACTTCCTCATCAATACCTGTTTTCAATTTCACCTGAATTCGCTCTAATTGTTTCTTTAGCTCTTTAAACTTCAATCCCGTTTTTCCAAGAATAGCAACACTTTGATTTTTATCCATAGCTTTCTTTGCATTGAAGCGTTCAATGAACTGATCCAGCGCCCGTTCTCTAATTTTTTTATCCGGAAAATTCATTGCTTTAATCAAAAATAATTTTGGTAGAGCCTTATTTTTTGAGGACAAATCATAAATATTCAAGCGTTCGTTTTCACTGAGACCTTGTTTTTTAGCCTGCTTTAAAAAGCTTAATAATTGTCTTTTTTCCGTAGCAGAGAAAATGTTCCCGAGGCCGGACAATTGTTTAATTTTTGGAAACTTCAAAAAATACTTTTTCCCATTTTGAATTGGATTGCCTCGCAATAATAAAACCTCCAAATCCGGTAGCGCATTGAGAGTATCCGGAAGCCAGTTTATTTGATTGTACTCCACATCGAGATATTGTAGTCTCGATACTTCGCCAATGCTTAAAGGCAGTTTTTTAATTTTATTTTTACGCAGCAGTAATTGGCTCAACCATTTCAATTGTCCGATTTGTTCGGGGAGTTCTTCTATTTTATTCCCGGAAAGCTCAAGTGATCTCAACAAGTGAAGCTGCCCGATTTGTATGGATATTCTTTTCAGTCGATTATTTGTAAGGGATAATTTCTGTAGAAAAGATAATTTAGTAACTGGCTCCTCCAAAACTTCAAGTTTATTCCGGTCCAGCTTCAAAACCTGTAGAGATTTACACTGAATGATCCCCGAAGGCAAGATTGCCAATTTATTAAAGGACAAGTCCAGATAGATCAGTTGAGGTAGATCTCCAAATTGCCAATGCAATTTGGAGATTCGATTATTATTCAACTTCAATTCTTTTAAAAAAGAAAAGGAAAAATCACCGGGAATGCTTCTGATTTGATTATTGGAAAAATCTATAGATTCCAGCTTTTTCAACGTATTGATTTTTTCGGGAATGCGTTGGATGAAATTATTGCCAAGGTTTAGCGATTTAATTTTTTCTACTAAAAAAATGGATTTTGAAAATGTGTGAAACCGATTTGAGGATAAATCCAGTTTTTCCAGATATTTTAAATCATTCAACCAGGCAGGCAGGGTAGCCAATTTATTCTGACGAAGACCCAGGACTTTTAAATGCTTAAGTTGACGAACGGAATCCGGAATAGCTTCAAGGTTTCGATTATGGATATAGAGCTCAGTAATCGATTCCGGTTTTTTCAGCGCATTAACCAGATTATATTCTTTCATAAAATTAGCGGCTTAGCCTCCCCTTCCAGTTGTATTTTTTTATAAAAATAGAAAGTGTCCCGATAACGATGATATAGATTATATGCATCAACTGTGACGGAATAAAAGAACGCATCAAATCCGGCCTGTTGAAAAAGCTTGTCGTCCTTCGCAATAGTAAATAATCCATGATTGATTTAGCGAGTAATTGTATCAAGAACCAATAGAGGGCAATTATCCCCCAAAGAAAAATAAAGCCCAGCGAAAACAGCATACTCATACAAAACAACCAGACAAGGCCCAGCATAAAGGTAACTTGCCATTCTTTATAATCGGAAGACTTCGAGGCCCAGCGAATCCTTTGCTCAAAAAAATCTTGGAGTGAGGCCTGGGCCGGAGTCAGGATTGTGGCCTGAGCATTTTTGAGATAGGCAATACTTCCGGGATATCGCTGGGCTATTTTCTGCATAAGCAGCATATCATCTCCGGAAGCCAAATGATCAATACCTTCGAATCCCTTTACTTCATAAAAAGCAGCTTTGTCATAAGCCAGATTTGCCCCATTGCACATATTCATAAAGCGTCCTTCGATCCCTGCCCCGGTAATCCCCATCATACCGGTAAAATCCAGTGATTGAAATCTTTCCAGCAGATTCTTTTCCCGATAAAAATTCACTGGTGCAGCAATGAACCTAACCTCTTCAGTTTCATATAAATGCGCTATTCTTTGCAACCAGCGATTCGGGGCGATGCAATCACCATCTGTAGTAACAATCAAGTCTCCCTGGGCTCGCTCAATCGCTATGGAGAGGGCTTTTTTCTTAAAAGCTGTTGTATCTTTTTCAATAAATTCTGCCAGGCTCAAGACCTGTAAACGAGGATCGGAAATTGCGGCCAGTATTTTCGGGGTAGCATCCGTAGAATGATCATCTACAACAATCAATTCAAATTGTTTGGATGGATAAAACTGATTGAGAATGGAGTGCACACAAGCGCTGATATTTGTAGCTTCATTTCTGACCGGGACAATTACGGATATGAAAGTTTGCGGAGCATAATCAACGGGAGTATTCCAGATTTTCAGACGATGCCAATAATAAAGATAACGCCAGATAATCAGAATATAAGCCAGGGTGATCAGAACAACAAATAAGGAATAGTACAACAAAGCCGGCTAATGTAACTATTCGAAAAATTGATCATAATCGTCTCTTTTGTTTTTTTTAGGTTGCTCAAAATTCGGCAACTCCAATCTAATCTCCGGTTCATCTTTGATCTCTTCATACTCTGTGTATTCCCCATAAGTTTTATTCTCGTATTCTTTCTTCATCTTATTTACTCTTCGATAAAGTAAAGCTTTAACCAGAAGGAATCCAGAGATAATTGGAAAACCAAAGATTGAAAGTAATACTGCTCCGATGCCCATCAAAGGATTTTTCTTAAGCAAGGAAAACAACCACTTCCCATAGTTGAGTACTACATTATGATTGATAATCAAGGCAGCAACCAATAAAAACGGAGCCGCTACACTAAGTATTTTGAAAATACTACTCGCAATCCAATACAAAGCAACAAAAATGAGTACTCCAATCAGAATACTTGTTATGGAGTTGAATGGATTGACATCAATATTTCTTCTATAAGCCATTTGAGTAATTTTTAATTTATGCTTTTACTTAATTCCCATAAGTATCACGTTTAAATCTACGGAAATGTTCGAAGAAAGAATAATAGTTTGGATTAGTAATAATGCTTTTCAGATCGAAAAAGCCAAAAAATCGATAAACCCGGACCAACAGATATTGAAAAAAAATCAAGTGCCCTAATGTTCAATGGCTCAATTGGGCGAATTGCATTTCGTATAATTCCTTATAATGTCCGTTTTCGATTTTGAGCAATTCTTCATGCGGGCCAAATTCGGCAATTTTACCCTTTTCCAGTACCATTATGTTATTGGCATGGCGAATGGTAGAAAGCCGATGTGCAATGATAATGGAAGTCCGTTTGGCAATCAGCTTTTCAATAGCATACTGGATTACTGATTCCGTTTCAGGATCAATGGAAGAAGTAGCTTCATCCAGAATTAAAATATCGGGATCGAAGACTAAAGCTCGGACGAAAGAGATGAGCTGTCGTTGTCCCATAGAAAGGGTTGCCCCTCGCTCCATTACTTCATAATCGTAAGCTCCGGGTAGTTTTTCAATAAACTCATGTGCGCCTATCATTTGTGCCGCCTCGATTACACTTTCCCTCGAAATTTTAGAGTCACGCAAAGTAATATTTTCCAGTACTGTCCCGGAAAAAAGGAAAACATCCTGCAAAACTATCGCAATACGATTCCGATAACTCTGTAATTCATATTCGCGAATATCCGTCCCATCAATGGTAATTTCCCCTTTTCTAACTTCATAGAATCGATTGAGAATATTTATAATCGTTGTTTTCCCGGAACCTGTACTTCCCACAATGGCTAAAGTCTCTCCGGGCTTGATTTCAAAACTGAGATCTTTTAGGATATCATTATCGGGATTATAGGCAAAAGTAACGTTTTTAAAAGCTACCGCTCCCTGCCAGTCTTTAGCAATCCGTTTACCTTCATTTTTTATTTGTTGTTTGCTATCCAGAATCGTAAAAACCCGTTCTGCAGCAACCAGTCCCATTTGCAAGGTATTAAATCGATCTGCCAGCATCCTAATCGGACGAAACATCATATTCAGATAAATAGGAAAAGCGACTAACATTCCCGGGGTGACTTCTCCAGTCAGCGCATGTCCCGCGCCCCACCAAATCATCAAGCCTAGAGCAGCTGCGGAAATGATATCTACTACCGGAAAAAAGATCGCATAATAAAGTATTGAGTTCAGGTTTGCCTGGGTATATTCTCTGTTGATTGCTCTAAACTTATCCATCTCCCGCTTTTCAGAATTAAATATCTGTACAATCCGCATTCCGGTGATTCTTTCCTGCAGAAAGGCATTCATTTTAGAGATTTGCGTCCGAACAATCTGATAAGCGGCTTTTACTTTCTCTTTAAAAATATAGCCGGCAATAATTAGCAAAGGCATTACCGTCAGACAAACCAGAGTAAGTTTCCAGCTCGTATAAAGCATAATTGCAAAAACTGCCAGGAGGGTAAGTATATCCGCAATAATAGTAATTGCACCTTGTGAAAATACCGTATTGATAGTCTCGATATCATTGATTGTTCTCGTGGTCGAAGTACCTATTGGTGTCGTATCAAAATATTTCAACTTCAATCCGGTAATATGCTTGAAAACTTTTACTCTCAAATCGCGGATTACGGATTGCCCGAGCCAATTCGTAGTATAGATAAAAAAATAGCGGAGCACCACTTCCAGGACCAAAATTCCGACGATAATCATCGCAATTTTAGTCATCCCCGCAATATCATATTGAAAAATATGATCGTCGACCATCACTTTGATCAGATAAGGACGAAGGGTTGCCAGGGGCGCTAGTACGACCGTCAACACAGCAGCAGTAATAAACACTTTTTTGTAGGGCTTCGCTAGTCGAAGTACTCTACCCAATAAGAAAAAATCAATCTTATTCTTGCTCATTCTATCGATTTACTACGCTAATAAAAACATAGAATTTTTTTAATAGTTGTAAAGCGGACTGCAATTTAGCTATTTTTCATAAAAGCGCTATTTATAAAGCACCATCGTCTGCGAAACTATAATAGGATTGACCGGCTATAATCAGATGATCCAAGACACCAATATCCAGGGCTTCTCCGGCCATCTTTAATTTTTTAGTAATTTCTATGTCTGCCTGACTCGGCCTGATATTGCCTGATGGATGATTGTGAACAAGGATTAAAGAACAAGCCGGCCCATTTTCCAGTGCTTTTCGAAAAACGATCTTGGCATCAACTACAGTTCCCGCTACCCCACCTGAGCTGATCCGTTCTTTACTAATAACTTTGTTTGCCCGGTTGAGTAATAATATCCAGAATTCCTCATGGCTCAAATCCATGAGCTGTGGAGCAATGACATTCCAGGCATCACTACTTCCGAGTATTTTAGGCTTTGTAGTTGGGCTGACGAGCTGTCGACGGCGTCCGAGTTCTAGTGCGGCCACGATACTTATCGCTTTAGCCTGACCAATGCCGTAAAACCTGGTAAGATAAGCGATTGATTTACGTCCCAGTTCATTTAGATTATTATCCACTGAATCCAGTATTTTTTTCGCTAAATCTACTGCGGTATCCGACTGGGAACCGGCTCTAATCAGAATAGCCAGAAGTTCCGCATCTGTCAGGTTTTCTTTTCCCAATGAATTTAACTTTTCTCTTGGACGATCATCCTCTGCCCAGGCTTTAATGCCCGATACTTTTTTTATTGCATCGGACTCTTCCCTTGTATATTGATTCATATTTGGAGGTTTTAATATTGATCCTTCCCGATTTCGGAGGAGTTCCTGATGACGTCCTCAGTAATCCTCGAAATCTTAGGGGAAATTAAATCTAAGCGGCCGCCGATTTTTCAATAAGTCCTAATTTATTCAATCTTGCTCTGATTGCTCCTTCCTGTCTTTGCAATGCCGAAGCCAGAGCAGGGATATCTTTTCCCTCATTGTACATACTGATCAGCAATTCTTCATTTTCCTTGCTCCAGGGCTGGAAGGCCATAGGGTGTTTTTTCCGAAGTTCCGTAATATAGGCTTCGGTAGGTTTTCTCCACCTGGGTTTAAAGTCTTTCAGCACCTTAGACATAGCCTCGTTAAACGCTTCTATTTCGTTTTCAAAAAGAATCATTTTAATACGTTCGAAGTTATCATCTTCTACCGGCTTACTTTGAGTAATGGCCAAATACTTATTCCCATTCTTGGCTTCTTTCAGGTCAAAGAAAAAAACTTTTCCATCCAATAATACTTTTTCGGAGTTGATCGTGTTTTGATTTTGTTTCATGATATTAATTTTTTTAAGTTAAACAATCAAACATTCACTAACTATAGACTCCGGGGCTCTCAAGATTCCATAAAAGCAGAGCGATTTTTTCAAAATTATTTTTCGATCCTCCCGATATTTTTTTGATAATCAACAACTTACTCTATTAAAAAACAAAAGGTGCTTTCCATCCACCGATGAAAAACACCCTTAATTTTTATTCTTTAAACTTCTTTTAGTTACACATTGAGTAAGGCTTGTTCCAAATCCTCGATCAAATCATCTGCATCTTCTACCCCAACACTCAGACGAATCAGAGAATCCGTTAATCCTACTTTCAAACGCTCTTCTTTAGGGATGGAAGCATGTGTCATACTGGCGGGATGACCGATCAGCGATTCGACACCTCCCAGTGATTCTGCCAGGGAAAAGAGATGCGTATTTTTCAATACTTCCTGTGCCGCTTCAAAATCATTTTGCATCAGATCAAAAGAAACCATTCCTCCGAAGTCCCGCATCTGTTTTTTGGCAATAAGATGATTGGGATGATCTTTAAACCCCGGATAAAATACTTTGCTCACTTTCGGATGGCTGTTCAAATATTTGGCAATCTTCTTGGCATTTTTACAGGAGCGCTCCACTCTTAAATGCAGGGTCTTGATACCTCTTAAAATCAGGAAACAGTCCTGTGGTCCGGGTACTGCTCCGGCTGCATTCTGAATGAATCTCAACTGCTCTGCCATTTCATCGTCGTTTGTAATAATCGCACCGTGAACCACATCCGAATGTCCTCCCAGATATTTCGTAGCAGAGTGTAAAACCAAATCCGCTCCCAAATCCAGTGGTGTTTGCAAGTAAGGCGAGGCAAAGGTATTATCCACACAAGTCATAATCCCTTTCTTCTTCGCAATCTTGCAAATATTTTCGATATCAATAATATTCAACATTGGATTGGTCGGCGTTTCAATCCAGATCAGTTTTGTTTTCTTATTAAGTTCCTTTTCTACCTGATCCAGATCATCCATTGGAATGAAATGCCCTTTCAAACCAAACTTTTCATAAATCTTGGTAATCAGCCGATAAGAACCTCCGTACAAATCACTGGTCGAAACGATCTCATCTCCCGGATCAAGTGTTTTTAAAATAGCATCCATTGCCGCCAGACCACTACTGAAACAGATGCCGTGTTTACCATTTTCGAGTGCTGCCAGATTTTCTTCCAGAACGCTTCTGGTAGGATTCTGAGTCCGTGCATATTCGTAGCCTTTATGTACTCCGGGCGCATCCTGCACATAAGTAGAGGTCTGAAAAATAGGCGTCATAATAGCTCCGGTACTGGGATCCGGTTTAATCCCCGCATGAATAACTTTTGTCCCAAACTTCATTTCTTGGTTTTATTATTTTAATTGAAAATTAGGTATCAGGGATAAGGTCTTAGTTTTAGAGGGTTTAGGTTTCAGGTCTCTGGTTTTTGAACATATTTCCTGAATACCTAAAACATAAGACCTTATTCCTCTAAATTATTTTTTTCTTTCGAGGGCGGTTTTAACTGCTGAAACGATATTCGCGATACCCAGGCCGTACTTATTGAGCAATTCTGCCGGCGTTCCACTTTCTCCAAAACTATCGTTTACAGCAACGTATTCAATTGGTGTCGGCATCTTTCGTGCCAGAAGCTGAGCAATTGAATCTCCCAGGCCACCGTGCATTTGATGTTCTTCGGCCGTTACGGCACAAGCCGTTTTGCTAACCGAGTCCAATACGGCCTCTTCATCCAATGGTTTGATCGTATGAATATTAATCAATTCACAACTGATTCCTTCGGCAGCAAGAGTTTTGGCTGCTTCTACTGCAAACCAGACCAGGTGCCCCGTAGCAAAAATACTAACATCTGAACCTTCCCTGAGTTGGTAAGCTTTACCAATTTCAAATTTGTAATCCTCCGGAGTAAAAATCGGCCAGCCCGGGCGACCGAATCTTAAATAGACTGGTCCCTGATGCTCTGCAATTGCAATAGTAGCCAGTTTCGTTTGATTATAATCGCAAGGATTAATCACGGTAAACCCCGGAAGCATTTTCATCATCCCGATGTCTTCCAGGATTTGATGGGTAGCGCCATCTTCTCCCAGGCTTAAGCCCGCATGAGAAGCGCAGATTTTTACATTTTTATGGGAATAAGCAATTGATTGCCTGATTTGATCATAAACTCTTCCGGTAGAAAAGTTGGCAAAGGTTCCGGTAAAAGGAATTTTGCCCGCCGTCGCCAGGCCTGCCGCAATCCCCATCATATTAGCTTCGGCGATCCCTACCTGATAAAAACGATCCGGAAACTCATTGATAAAAGCCTGCATTTTCAAAGAACCGACTAAATCTGCACAAAGTGCTACAACATTCGGGTTTTGCTGACCAACTACGTGTAAACCAGCACCAAAACCTTCACGGGTTGATTTTTTCCCGGTACTAACTATATTTTCCAGCATGTTTGAATTTTCTAAAAGTTTAAGTAGAATACAATGTTTATTGTTCGTATGGATAAGGGTAATCGCCCAGCGTTTCTGATAGTTGGGCCAGTGCAACTTCTGTTTGCTCGGCATTCGGAGCGACACCATGCCATTTATGACTTCCCATCATAAAATCCACTCCATAGCCCATTTCAGTTTTCATCATAATAGCAATTGGTTTACCATTTCCACAACGTCTTTTTGCCTCCTTAAGCGTATCTACCACTTCTTGCATATCATTTCCATTCATATATAATACCTCCCAGCCAAATGCCTCCCATTTTGCCGGCAGATCCCCCAAAGACATAACATCTTTCGTGGCTCCATCAATTTGCTGCCCGTTCCAGTCTACGGTCGCAATCAGGTTATCCACTTTATGATGGGCAGCAAACATCAAAGCTTCCCAGATTTGTCCTTCCTGCAATTCTCCATCACCGGTCAGCACAAAAACGTTCTTGTTATCTCCATCCATTTTTTTAGCCAAAGCTACACCGATTGCCACGGAAACGCCCTGTCCCAATGAACCGGAAGCCACTCTGACACCAGGCAAGCCTTCATGAGTTGCCGGATGTCCCTGCAAACGGGAGTCCAGTTTTCGAAAGGTCGCCAACTCTTTTATATCAAAATATCCAGCACGAGCGAGTACGCTATAAAAAAGCGGAGAGATATGACCATTAGACAAAAAGAAAACATCTTCTCCCTTGCCTTCCATATTGAAAGCCGGATCGTGCTCCATAATCCCAAAATAAAGTGCAGTCAGGAAATCGGTACATCCCAGAGAACCGCCAGGATGGCCACAGGTGGCGTAGTAAACCTGGCGAACGATATCCCTTCTTACTTGCGAGGCAATATCTTTAAGTTTTGAAATATCAGTCATTGCTTGATGTAGTTTAATCAAAGTATAATGTCTTTTGCTTTTGAGATTAGAATGGAGAAAAATAAAAGTTTCAAGTTCAGCACAAAAGTAGAAAAACTTTATTACTAAGTGCTGAAGTGGATTAAAAATATATCGTTTAGAAAAGCTAAAACGGGGAGATTAATCCTCAGGAGGTCAAGAGCTTGGTGGAAAAAACTGGAAGGCTGTGATGGCTCAGGGATCAAGGTGTATATTCAGTACTTTTTTATTCCACGGGCAGGTGTATTTATGGTAATAAAAATGGGCAATATAGTATGTACTACACTGCCCATTTCTGAGTATAAAAATCAAGTGTGGTATTAGTTCACACTCTCCATCAATTCTTTCCCTGGCTTAAATTTCACTACATTTTTAGCTGGAATTTGGATAGCTGCACCAGTTTGAGGATTACGTCCAGTACGAGCTTCACGACGAGTACAGGAGAAAGTACCGAATCCAACGATAGAAACTTTATCACCTTCTTTCAAAGATTCCTCAACACAGTTCAATACACAATTTAAAGCTTCTGTAGCCTGATTTTTAGTAAGGTTAGCACTTTCTGCTATTCTGTTGATTAGATCTCCTTTGTTCATTTTCATAATTTTTTAATTTAAATTGGCACAAATTTATGTGCTAATGGTTTGAAAACAAAAATTTCATTTAGAAAACGATGGAAAAGCTAATAAAAATAGGGGTTCCAGCGTTTTGTCCGAAAAAAGTTCTAAGAACCATTTTCAGTTGTTTCTACGGAAATTTTCAGTTAAGTTTACATTTAACATACTTTTTTTTCATAATTCACAACATTTATTGATGAAAAAAGCCTTTTTATACGGTCTATTCGCTGTCTTGCTGGTATTTTCTACTTCTTTTTTGTCCTGTAGCAGTAATAAAACCGGTTGTCCGGTTAATCAAAATGTACACACCAAGACAGATCGTAAAGGTAATCTCAGTACCAAAAGAGGAAAAACAAGCCTTTTTCCAAAGAATATGAAGAAAAAGAAAAAGAGAAAAGGAAAATAAACCAATTTTTTCCAATTGCTCCAACTATTTATTCAGCATCAAATCTCTTAATCTTCAAGCAAATATAAACTTTTAGTTTTAATTTCAAGGAATTAAAACAATATTTTTCGTTTTCAATAAAAGCTTAAGCGCTACCAAAAAATCTTGCCTTTAAGCGATAGCAATCATAAGTAGGGCATTCTGATTTATACTGTTAATTCGAAGTTCTGGGATTCAGTGCTTCTGTTAATCCCTGTCCCAACAGATTGAAAATAGTAATTGTACAAAAGATGGCTATTCCCGGAAAGATCGCCAACCACCAATGAGTGATATTATTTCGGGCATTGAAAAGCATACGCCCCCAGGAGACTTCTTCTGTAGGTATGCCTATGCCGAGAAAAGAAAGAAAAGCTTCGGTCAGTATTGCCCCGGCCACTCCAAAGGCAATTGTAATCAAAACCGGAGTCAGTGCATTGGGAATTGCATGCCGGAGAAATATACGCAGCGGCCGAAAGCCCATCGACCGGGCTGCTTCAATATAATCCAGGTTTCGAATTCTTAGTAGCTCAGAACGTACAAACCGAGCTATGCCTGTCCAGCCGATTAAACCAATAATAATCATCACATCTACGATCGAAGTTTCATCCAGAATAGGTAGTATCGCAAGCAAAATAATCAAACCCGGAATCGAGGTCAGAACTTCCGTCAAACGCATAATGATAATATCAACGGGGACTTTATACATTTTTTTAGGTGGGAAAAAACGTTCCAGGATTGAAGTGATGTAATTTAACAGGATCATAAAAAGTAAAACAATGAAAATACTCCATATCCACTGCCAGGCGCTGCCCTTTTCCAATAGAGTATAAGAACGTACACCAAAGCCCCAAAATATGGCTAAAGGTATTCCCAATACATTAAGTAGTAAACGGAGAAGGGAGCTACTCAGTTGATCATCTCCGAAAAATCCGGCTATCCCTCCCAGGAATATACCAATAATTGTGGCTACTCCCATTGAGATGATTCCTACCATCAGAGCAATCCGCACACCAGAGATTAAACCGGCCAGAACATCCCTTCCCAAATCGTCCGTGCCTAACCAGTGTGTAAAATGCCTGGATTTCACTTCCTGTTTAGAAAAAGGAGCTTTATTATTATTCTCCAAATCAAGGGTCTTAGCGGAGTATGGAACAAATGGATAAATAACCGACTGATATTTCTGATCTTCCCAATTTGTATTTACAAAGCGGGCCTCCCATTTGGATAAGCCCAGAGCAACAAGGTATTGCTTGCATACCGGGAAATAAGTCTCATTATCAATTTTGCAATAGATCGGTTTTTCATTGGCCAGAAAATCGCCAAAGATGGCAATAAAAATCAATACGTAAAGAACCCTTAATGACCATACCGCCATCCTGTTTTTTCGAAAACGCTTCCCGACCAAAGACCAATAAGATTGATCCGTTTGTTCTTCGATCAACTTATTAATAGTTTCATTTCTTCTCTTTGTTCCAAAAAACATAAATGGAATTTAATACCAGTCAAAACTTTACTCGCGGATCAACGAAAGCAAAAAGCATATCTGCAATTAGATTTCCGAACATGGTCAGTACCGCTACCAACATCACAATCGTATACAATACCGGCCAGTCTTTTGAAGAAATCGAGGTCAATAATTCACGTCCCATTCCCGGGATATTAAAGATTTGTTCAATAATAATGGACCCGGCAATTGCTGCAGGAAATATTCGGGCAAAAATTGTAATCAATGGAAATAGTGCATTTCTAAAACTGTGTTTCCAAACTACTGTATTCGTACTCAGCCCCTTGGCTCTGGCCGTTCGAATATAATCCTGATTTAACACTTCTATCATCCCACCTCTAACCTGTCTGGACATAAAAGCAAGCGCACTGTAGGTCACACAGAATACCGGCAAGATCAGATGCCGGGCCGTTTCCCAAAATCGGTCCCAAAAAGGAGCGGAACTTGGCAAATTCCCCAAACCGGCACCTTCAAACCAATTCATACCATATTCCGGATTTGTAAAAAAGACTAATAACATCGTACCTATCCAAAAGGTAGGTAAAGAGTATAAGATGAAAAGGATCGTGGTAATTATTTTGTCGGAAAGCGAATCTTTTTTAACCGCTGAAAAAACGCCTAAGGGTACGGAAAGTAAATAGACGAGTGTAATAGAGATCAGATTAATGATCAGTGTCCAGTAAATAGGTGTTCGAATACGATCAATTACGGGTTGTCCTGAGCGGTAGGAAAGTCCGAAATTTCCTTTTAAAAAAGAAGATACCCAATGATGGTACTGATTATCTGCACCATGCCAGTAAATAACCGGGATGTATCTTCTCAGATGTTTAGGGTTTTGTTTTATTGCGGTATAATTAGCGCTTAACCGCCGTATATAGGGGGTTAGTTGGTTATTGATCAGAGTATCTCCGCCCGTAACGATTTTTTCGGAAAGGCTGTTAATTTTACTTTCAATACGAATATCTTTATGCATCTCCAGCAATTGATTAGCGGATCGTCGAATATCAATTTTGGTATCCTTGTCCGCTTTAGCCGGAAGAGCTTCTATGGCTGCACATAAATCTTCCAAACTATGACTATAGTTTTGTATCAATTCCCAGTTACCGTACTGATCCACTAATTTGGAAAGGCTTTCCTGACGATATCGTCCGGGAATACGATGCATAGTATCCGGTTGTGCCAGAGCGGTAAAGGAGAAATAAAAGAGGGGTTTGTCCAGCCCGTATTGTTTATATGCCCGGTCGTAATCCCCACTAGTTACCTGCAAGCCATTATCCATTCCTCCAATCCCGGGGAGTGATTCCAGAGGGTCTCCCGGAGCGATCTTGCCTAACCAAAAGGTCACCAGCGAAATGATAAGCAAGGTAGGCAGAAACAGCAAAAGCCTCTTGAAGATATACTTTAGCATCCTGCCATTTATTCATGCCAGTAATTCGGAAAATACCCTGGCGTTTTAATGCTTGTTTTTACACTTTTAAATCGATTATGGATAGCCATGCGATCTTTCGTCGCGTAGAGGAAAATTGCCGGCTGTTCTTCATAAAGGATTTCCTGTAACTTATAATACAGTTCTTTTCGTCTGGCTTCGTCCAGTTCGCTGCGAATATCTTCGATCAGTTGATCCGTCTCTGCATTTCCAAATCCTACGCGATTATAGCCATTCGGAGTATCACTTTCAGTATGCCAGTATTGCTTGGGATCATCCGCACTAACTTCCGCGCCAATTCCCCGGGCAAACATATCAAAATCGCGCGCTCTGAGTTGGGCGACTAAAGCAGAGTTGGCTTTTTCAACTACATTAACTCTCACCCCGGCTTTTTTTGCTTCATTTTGGAAAATAAGCCCCATACTGGCGCTTGGCTTATTATTGGTGGTGATCAAAAGATCAAGCTCCATTTCGACTAATTCACCATCAATTACTTTATCCACCGTGCCATTATTATTACTGTCTTTCCATCCAGCCTCATCGAGCAGTGTTTTAGCTTTTTCTATGTCCAGTTTTATTGGGACCAGGCCCTTATGATAATAAGATCGCATGGGGTGGAAAGGTCCAATCACCCGTTCGGCATAGCCCAGCTTGACTGTTTTCAATATCTCCTCAATATCCAGCAAATGCGCTAATGCACGGCGAACTTTTTTATCCTGCAATTTGGGATTTTTAGTATTAAAACCATAAAAGGTATTACCAAACAAGGGAGGCGTTTCAAAAACAAAGTGCTGTTTTCCTATTTCACTTTCCTTAAACTCTTCGAATTGCAATTCGGGGACTTTAGTAATCACATCGAGTTCCTGATTTTTCATCAAAGTCAAAGCAGTCACGGCATCACTGATTGGCCGATAAATCAATTTCTCCGGTTTCGCAGTGAGCATTGGATATTGGTCCGACATTTTATCCCCCCACCAGTCTTTCTTCTTAACCAAGACGATGCGTTCTCCTTCCACCCACTCTTCCATTTTATAAGGGCCACAGCCACCAATGAAATCCTTTTCCCGGGTATACTCCGGACTTGTATACATAGCGGCAAAAGCTTTGAGTTTTTCATCCTCCATTAACTGCTCTGTTTTCTCCGGATCGCATAAATCACTAAGATTGAAATCCCCCATCAAATTATCCGGATCAAATTTATATCTTGGAAAAATAAACAAGCCCGTAGCGTATTCCGCTTTAATATATTTCCCCTGAGTAAAAACAGTGAATTTCTTAGGGTTGTCCGGATCAACTTCTACATCTTTAATCAATCCCAAATAAGCCCGGTAAGGTGCTGCTTCTTTAACATTGGGATTGAATAATGCTTTAAGGGTAAAAACATAGTCTTCAGCCGTTAGTGGAGAGCCATTATCCCATTTAGCTTCATCCAGAATTTCGTAAGTATAAGTGGTCCAGCCTTTACGGTCTCCGGATGGAACAGTATTAATCGTCGGCCTGGACTTAACCAGTACGGGAGATAGCGCCAGTGAAAATGGATCATAGTCCAAAAGAGTTGGATACATTTGCTTGCAAATCTCCAAAGACCAGCCGGCAGTAGTCAGCATAGGGTTAAGCCTCTGCGGCTCTGCTCGAAGGCGCATTGACACTGTTGTGCTTTTAGTCGTCTCTGTTGCTCCGGTATCGGTTTTCGGGTCAGTTTTACAATTTGAAATGAAAAAAACTACAAATAGCAACGAGAGAAGGAGAAGGACATTTCTTTTCATGAGACAATAATTAATTTTAACATTTGGAATCAAGTAAGGAGTATGATCCTTCAAAAAAACTCACATACTCAATTGTTCAAATTTTCAGTAGCTAGCTTAATAATTTTTTTGATTTAAAGTTTAAAGAGATTGTCTGCGCAAGTTATCGGTTTTGACTATTTTGATAATAATGTCAACAGGAAAGTGTCTAATTTTCCCAGACTACTTCTAAACCATAACTTAGATTACTCAATAGAATGGACAAAGCAATATATACACTTTCCAAAGATAGTAAATATTATTAGATTTTTTCCTGCAACTTTTTCGGACCTGTTTCCTGAATCACCTTTATTATCTGCCAGTGAAAATGTATATAAAAATTCCCGAATACAGTATGTAGAATGGATTCCTTTACAAAAATCAGTTTATCAATTCAAAGGTGTTTTCAAAATATCCGGGACGAACAGTCGATGATTCTGTTTTAAACCGCTTATGCACCAGTATTCTATCGGTTGGTGCAAAAAGAAAAATATAGGGATGAGCATCATAAATCTGCTGTTGAATGGCTTTGTACATACTATCCCGCCTGGAAACATTCAATTCTTCATTAATCAATTCAATCAAAGCATCTGTTTGTGCATTCCCAAAACCAGCTTTGTTGAGTCCTCTGGGACGATCACTATCCGTATGCCAAATATTCCTTAGATCATCCAGGCCGGGCATTTGTGACCATCTCGAAAAATAAAGATCAAAATCTCTCCTGCGCGTATCTTCGATCAGTTTGCGATTTTCTAAAGGATTTAATTTTACCAGTACTCCTGATTTCTGAGCATTATTTTTTAACAAAATCCCAACTTTTTCCGCAATCGGATCGCTAGCAGAATATTTAAAGTCAATAGAACAATCTGTTTTCTGACCATCAATCAATTTATCCAAAATGCCGTTTTGATCGCTATCTGCCCAGCCAGCCTGTAGAAGCAAGGCTTGAGCTTTTTCATGATCCAGTTCAACTGCTTCTAAAGATTTATTATAATAAGATTTGGTAGGTAAAATCGGACCATTACTGCGAATCGCATAGCCATTCATTGCGATCCTGATAAGTTCATCTACATCTATTAAATGGTTAATGGCTTTTCGGGTTTCCGGATTGGATAATTTCTCTTTTTTCGTATTAAAGGCTATAAAATAATAAGAAGGAGAAGGCGGCGTAAAAGCATTGAAGGTATTTTGAATGAAAGCATTGTTTTTCAATTCATCGAAAACATCGGGATCAATAGCAGAGGCCACATCTATTTTCCGATCTTTCAGCATCGTGGATAAAGTCGCATCATCCTGTATAAAATGGTAAATGAGCCGATCCGGAGCGTTTTGAAAACTTTGATGCCGGGAATCAATATCTGCTGCCCACCAATTCTCTTTCTTTTTTAAAATAATTCTCTCTCCTTGTATCCAATCTTCAATCTGATACGGACCACAGGCCTGCACTTGTTGAAAAGTAGATACTGAACCAATTTGAATAAATAATTTACCAAAAGCTGGCAGGGCACTATCCCGAAGCATAATAGCATTCAAACTATCTTTATTTGTAAAATGGCTTAAGGAGTATTTAGAAAGGACTCCCTCGGGATCGTATTGACGATGAGGATAAATGGCCATTGTACCGATAACGGCTTCGGCCAGATTCATTGCTCTATCCGTATATACCGAAAATCGTTTGGGATTGGTCACATCGATTTCTACCTCTTTAATAAAGCCAAGAAAAGCGCGGAGTCCTGCTGCACCGATCTCAGGGTGTAAAAATGCTTTAAGCGTAAAAATAACGTCTTGTACATTGACAGGTTGACCATCATCCCAATATGCCTGTTCGCGCAAATCAAAAGTATATTTCCGACCTCCGGCATAAACGCCTTCATTTATTGCTTCAATCACAGGTTTCTGAGCAGCTAATACCGGATATAATTCCTGAGTAGTCGCATCAAATTGTAATAAGGGCATAAACAACTGCCATTCAATCTGCTTGCTGCTAATGGCTGTACTGCGAATCGGATTCAATATATCCGGGGCTCTTTTCAAACGAATATTCACATTATTGTCCAGGGTTTCCTGCTGGTCGATACTACAGGCTGAGAGGAGTAAGAGGAAAAAGAGGAGTTGTTTAATTTTCATACGAAAGTTTTTATCCCGTTAACTAGCTAAAATAATAACGGTTTGAATCCTGCAAATGTGAGTAATGAAATGTGAGTAATGAGTTGTTATACAAGTTTTTGACCTGGTCAGATAAGCTCAGCTAAAATAAAAATATCATTCTATAAACCGAAATTAAAGGGCACTGTTATAATGGTAAATAGTCTGTTAACCTAAATGAATCATCATGGCAACGGTTCTTATTGGAGGCGGTAGTGGATTGATTGGTCAGAGATTAAGCGAATTGCTCTTAGCAAAGGGCTACGAAGTAATTCATTTAAGCCGAAAGGAAGACCTAAACGCACCTTTTCCAAAATACAAATGGGATTTACAAGCAGGAATCATTGATGAACGCGCGCTTAGCAAAGCGGATTACATCATTAATCTGGCAGGAGCCGGAATTGCGGATAAACGCTGGACGGAAAGTCGTAAAAGGCTGATTGTCGAAAGCAGAACCCAGAGCACCTTACTTATCAAAAACGCTTTGGCCAGGCTGGAGAAAAAACCTAAAGCTCTTATTTTAGCTTCTGCGATCGGCTTTTATGGTGATCGGGGCAGAGAATGGGTAGATGAAGATTCATTGCCCGGGAAGCGTGGTTTTCTGGCTGAAAGCACTAAAGAGTGGGAAGCTTCCATGCATCAATCTGCAGTACTCAAAATCCGGCAAGCCATTATCAGAATCGGGATCGTGCTTTCGACCCGAGGCGGAGCGCTCAAACCCTTTATTTTGCAAAATCAATTCCGCCTGGGTAATTATTTTGGAAATGGAAAGCAATACTATTCCTGGATCCATATTGATGACCTTTGTAAAATCTTTATTTACGCTATGGAAAACGAATCTGTTGAAGGTATTTTTAATGGTGTAGGACCGAATCCTGTTTCCCTTTATGATTTTGTAAAATCGCTGGCCAAAGCTATGGATAAACGGGCAATTATGATTCCTGTTCCTACTTTCGCTATCCGGCTGGCAATGGGAGAAATGGCCGATATGGTCCTCTCCAGTACCAGAGTATCCGCTGCCAAAATAGAGTCTACAGGTTTCCAGTTTGAACATCCGGAACTCGTACCTGCCTTAAAAAATCTTTTAAAAGAAGAAAGTAGATAATATTTAACTAGCGCTCGAAAACTTCAATATTCTTTGTTCTCACCACTAGGTCGGTAAATTTCCCCTTGAATCGGGTTGCCTTAACGATATGATTATCGATCCAGTGATAATTACCTCCTCTTGGCTTATTCATCAACAGACCGTGATATTTGAAATTGTGCTTTTTTAACCAGTCTTCAGTAATTTCTCGATGTTCTTCTGTGCGGGAGGTAAAGAAAGTAATGATGTGACCTTCTTCGTACCATTTGTTGAGGATTTTCAAAGCATCCGGATAAGGCAGGCAAGTTGACATTCTCTCCGGCTCTTCATTCGGTATATCATCACAAATAGTACCGTCAATATCAATCAAAAAGTTCTTTACATTTTTGGATAATACCGGGCTGATAGCTTCTCCTTTTTCGTTGAAGGTCTCGTTTAACTTATGCTTATTATTCATCAAGAATTTATTCAAAAAATGTTTAAATAATTTCGAAAATCACTATCCCCATTTTAATTTATATTTTGGTTAGTGATCCAAATTTTTACTTCCTTCGGGAAGGAAGCCCAAAATTATGACATTTTATATTCCGAAACCATTTTAGACCTAAAATTTAACCTCCACAGGCCATAATTTTACTTTTTTTTACAAAAGGAAAGAGAAATTAGTGTGAAAATTACAATATCAGCTCTGTCTTGTATTTTAAATCTTGAGAAAAAAAGTAAAACCCCGAAATTTAAACCCGGTCTGAAGGGACTACAGATCTATGCAGTTTTATTCGAAAATAATAAATTGGGCGGGATCGATTGCTTTCCCTTTATGCCAAATTTCGAAGTGCAGATGAGGGCCATCGGACAATTCTCCGGTATTTCCAATAATCGCGATTGCTTCTCCTGCTTTGACATAACTACCGGTTTGTTTGAGTAGCGCCGAATTATGTTTATAGAAAGTTATCAGATCATTCGAATGTTGAATTCCAATTGTATTGCCAGTCTCCAGTGTCCAGTCTGAAACGAAAACGAATCCATCTGCTGCCGCTTTAATAGGCGTATTTTTAGGCGCAATGATATCTATTCCAAAATGTTTATCCCGCTCATTAAAGGGATTACTGACTACCCCGGTAATCGGAGGTACAAAAAACATTTGTTCCAGGGGTATTTCCCGGGCGATATAATCTGCTGAACGAGACAAAATCTCCCGTTCGAGAACAGCTTGATCCAGTTCCACCTCTTTTCTCAGCATTTCATCTTCTATAATGGGATCAATTTCCGCTACAGAATCCATTGGAATTTCAGCAACAGACATATTTTCTTCTGCATTTTCCAGGACTTCTCCTACCAGAATCCTGCGAATATTGTCATTATAAGCCTGCTGTGCATTCACGATCTTTTGTAGTTCATCCAATTCCTTATTCAGGCGCATTAACTCTTCCTGCTTCGTAACATCCCCATAACCCGGAACGTAGGTTCGAAGCGGTGTGAAAACGATCAGGGCTCCTACGATAATCGCTACCAAGACAACCACCAAACTTACAATAACGTAAACATTCAAAAGGGATAACCGGTAAGAGCCGACCTCCTCAAAAGTCTCGTTATTCATAATTATCAATCGATAATTATGTCTCAGCCTTTCTAGAAAAGTTTGTTCTTTCTGATTTTCGCCTGCCATTGTGTTAATTTTGCGAAAATTAAAATAAATTTGTAGCCTTTGGTGTTGAAAATTAGATGATGAAAAGTCTAATGAATGCCAATCACCAGGTTTGTAACAAAATTAGGCCGAAATTAGTATAACTCTTTGTAAATCAAAGCCTGTTTCCGGCAATTTTTCAACGAATTTAAACATTTATTTAGTTTGGTACGATTCAACAAAATTTTATTCCTCGTCGTGTCTTTGATGGTAGTCAGCGCCTGTACTACTCAAAAGCGAAAGGGAGATGTAGGTAAACTCGCCAAATTTTATCATAATACGACTGCTGAATTCAACGGATACTTCAATGCCAATGAACTTTTTAACGAAAGTGTGGCTCAACTAGATCAGGAATACCAGGATAATTACAATAAAATTCTCCCTGTTTTCAGGCATGTTGCCACTGATAATCCTAAATCCGTGGCCAGTAATATGGATGCTGTCATCGAAAAAGTCTCTATTGTTGCTACTATCCACCGGGTAAGTGACTGGACAGATGATTGTTACCTGATGCTTGGAAAGGCGCAATTTATCAAGCAGGACTACGAATCTGCAGAAGAAACCCTGGAATACCTTGCGGCTGAGTTTAATCCCGAAACGATGAAGAAGAAAGGCAAGAAGCGTAAAAAAGTGTCTAAAAAGAAGAAGAAAAAATCCAGCAAAAAGAAAAGTGCTTCAAAAAAGAAAAAGAAAGAAAACGCCAAGAAAAGGAAAAAGGCAAATAAGAAATTAAAGAAGAAAAAAAAGAAAAAATCCAGCAGCAAGAAAAAGAAAAGTGCTTCTTCCAAGAAAAAAGACAGCTCCAAAACAAAAAAAGAATCAACCAAAGATTCCAAAGTAAAGCCAACGAAGAAAAAGGATGCCCCTAAAAAGAAAGTGAAGGAAGTAGAAGAAGACAGCGATGAAAAACCTCCAAAAAGCAATATGTTTAGAAGACCTCCTGCTTATCAGGAAGGTCAGCTTTGGCTCGCTCGTACCTACATTGAAAGAGAGGACTATGATAATGCAGCGGATATAATAGATGAGCTAGAGCGTTCTCCTACTACGCTGGAAGAAGTAAAACGGGAATTAGCCCCCGTTCATGCGCACTATTTCCTAAAACAAAAAAATTACGAAGGAGCAGTTGGGCCTCTAAAAAGAGCAATCGACCGGGCTAAGAAAAAAGATAATAGAGCAAGGTATTCGTATATCCTTGCCCAAATTTATCAGAAATTGGGACAGGGAGAGGAGTCTTATGCTTCTTATGAGAAAGCAAGCAAGAATAGCAATTCTTATGAAATGCGTTTTAGTGCCAAGTTGAATATGGCTAAAAACGATTATGTAAATGGTCGGGCTACAGCGGCGCAAATCACAAAGGATTTGGAAAAAATGGTGAAGGATATAAAAAATGAAGAATACCGTGACCAAATCTATTTTACGCTGGCTGATATTGCATTAAAAAATAACAATAAAGAGGATGCAATCACTTATCTGCAAAGATCCCTGAATTTCAGTAGTGCTAACAAAGCTCAAAAAGCCGAATCTTATGCTCTATTGGCTGACCTATACTATGAAAATCAGGATTTCGTTAATGCCAAGCTTTATTTCGATAGCACACTCCAGGTTTTACCTAAAACCGATGAACGCTACGACAGAATTACCAAGTTTAGCAATAATCTGACTGAAATTGCCGAAAACATCCTGATTATTCAGGAGCAGGATTCTTTATTGAGGCTCAGCAAACTCAGCGATAAGGAAAAAGAAGCTTTGGCTTATAAAATACGTCAGCAACAGGAAGAAGACCGAATTAACCAATTGAAATCAGGAGCAAACAAGAAAAATACACCGGATAAATTTAACAATCGGCGCCCATCTAACCGTGGTGGAAATAATGTAGCTGCAAGTACTTTCTTCGCCTATAATGAAAGAACAATCAAAAAGGGTAAAAAGGATTTCGACAAAAGATGGGACAAAAGACCATTGGAAGATAACTGGAGAAGGGCTAATCGGCGCGGGGCAGGAGATATTGTACAAGAAGAAATAGTTGAAGAGGTTCCTTCTGGTGTTTTAACAGAAGACGATATTAAAAGTTTACTCAAGGATGTCCCGAGTAATGCCGCCGAGATCAAGGCTGCCGAAGATAAAATCGTCGATGCGATGTTTAAACTGGGAAGCCTTTACCGGGATCGTTTGGAATTGAATGATAAAGCCGTACAAACGCTGGAGGAGCTTAATTCGAGATTCCCCGATAATAAGCATGAGCTGGATTCCTGGTATTTTCTTTATCTGGCCCATACGGACCTTGGGAACAGTGCAAAAGCAAAAGAGTATTACGATAAAATCACGGGTAAATATCCGAACACTACCTATGCCAGAGTGTTGAAAGATCCCAATTTCCTTGAAAACAGTAAAGAAGAAGAACGAAGACTTACTGTTTATTATGATGAGACTTATATTTCTTTCAAAAAAGGAAAATACCAGGATGCTGCACAAAGAGCGGTCAAGGCTTCCGAATTATTCGGGCCAAGCAATGCCCTTCAGGCTCGATTTGCATTGCTGAATGCTATGTGTCTTGGAAATATTCAGGGTAAAGATGCCTATGAAAAAGAGCTTCGCGAGGTAATCGCCAAATATCCGGGGACCCCGGAACAAAAGCGGGCCCGGGAGATATTATTGCTTTTAGGAGTCAAAGATATTTCTATTGAAGATAAAGAAAAGGTAGGTGGTGAAAACAAAAAGGCAAAAGGCGAAAATACTTTCAAAATTGAAGATAATAAAATGCACTATTGCATTGTGGTATTAAGTGGTAAAAACATCAAATTATCCAATGCCAAGGCTTCGGTTTCGGATTATCATCGTCAATATCACAAGCTGGATAAGCTAAGAGTAGCCAATGTTTATTTGGGGGTAGAATCTAAAACACCTAGCCTGGTCATTCGAAGATTCAAAAATAAGGAAATTGCCATGAGTTATTTTGAGGGTATTAAATTGAATGGTGCTTCTTACCTTCCTGAAGGTATCGAATACGAAGTGTTCCCGATTACGCAGTACAATTATCGTCAGGTACTTAAAAACAAAGAAATCGATTCTTACCGGGAATTCTTCCAGGAAAATTATCAATAAATCCAAGGTTATTGTGACTGTATCCGATGAAGTTATATTATGAAATACTTCATCGGATACTTTTGTTATTTTGTTGGCAACAATTAAAAAATGACAACGGATATTATAGAAATCAATGATTTTATTGTTTTAATTGAAGCAAGCGATGCTCAAGAAATGGAGGCCGCTCAATGTAAACTTGATGATGATTAAATGCTGGTTTACTTTTTAGGATACTGTTGGGGCTGCGATACGATCTATTAGCCTCATTATACTCACAGGAGCTTTTCGAGCAAATTGGGCATATATAGCACTTTTACTCGCTACGCTGTTTTTTCTTTCATATGGATTCGGGCGACTGTTGAGTTTCGTCCTGGATGGTATGCCTGCTCAAGGTTTATTCATCGCAATGATAGGAGAACTTATCATAGGTATAATTGCTTTTATAGCACTTAGAAAAGTGAAAAGAGGCCAATACACAAGGAAGTTGAATGTAGTCACATCCTATACATAAAGCATCTTAAATTCAATAATTTGTGCATTTTATACTAAAAATATTTACCCTGGTAAATATTTTTAGTATATTTGTGAAAACAAATGTGAAATGGCAAGAATAGACGATGAAATGAAGACCCGATTCCAAAATGACAAGCATCGAATGCTTTCGAATATCGTCTTTACGGGTAATTGGATCAAGAACCAATTTAGTGAATTCATCAAGCCATTTGGGATATCTCCCCAGCAGTTTAATATTCTGAGAATTTTAAGAGGGGCAAATGATTGGTTAAATATGAATGAAGTCAGAAACAGAATGGTGGAAAAATCACCTAATGCTACCAGGCTGTGCGACAAATTGGTTGACAAAAAATTGCTTGAAAGGTTTAGAGGGGAAGAAGATAGAAGAGCAGTTTATTTAAGAATCACTAAACAAGGTTTGAGCTTACTCAAAAGAATTGATGATCATGATGATGGCTCGCATAAGAGCTTTGCCGATAATGTAACAAATGAAGAAGCTATAATTGTAAGCCGTATACTAGACAAACTTAGAGAATAAATTTTTTTAACCCGATATTTACCAGGGTAAATACCATCCTGGTAAGTAAATTATATTAAAATTATGAAAAAAAGAGATTTATTAATTTACAGAATCACGACAGGATTGCTGACACTATTAATGACATTTAGTGCTGTAATGTATTTTGCTCAGTATGAGATGGCAAGCGAGTCATTTACGAAATTTGGTTTTCCTGTTTACATCATCTATCCATTAGCCATCGCCAAGATTTTAGGATTAATCGCCATTTGGACAAATAAGTCCAAAATGTTAAAAGAATGGGCCTATGCTGGATTTGTTTTTAATTTACTGTTAGCGGCCAGTGCCCATATTAATATAAATGATGGAGAACATATTGCTGCGCTTGTTGGGCTTATCATTACCGGGCTATCCTATTTCTATTATCGAAAAACATCTAATGTTTATGCTTAGTTAGTAACGAAGTGGTATCCGATGGTAGTATCCGATAAAGTATTTGTATGCTTTATCGGGTATTATCGATTCCATTTTAAAATAATATCATAGCTATCTTAATAAGGTAATCGTATAAATCTCTTGTTCTATTTGTCCATTGATTTTTTCAAATGTAACGTATAGAATATAAACTCCGGATTGTGCTCTTTTTCCACGAAATGTCCCATCCCAACCAGCATTAAAATCATTAGGCGAAAAATTTTGACTTTGGTGAACAACATGGCCATTACGGCTCATGATAGTAAGATCGATTATTTGGGGAACAGCATCGGGATTGGCATAGACGGTCAGAACATCATTTTTGCTATCTCCATTTGGAGTAAAAATATTAGGAACAAAAATATTAATATCTTCAGATACATCAATACTTATGATCTTAATGGCTGTACAACCAGTTCCATCTGTAACGACTACTTCATAACTGATTGAGTTTGCAGGAGTGATCGAGTTTTCAAAACAATCAGTACAATCTAAGAAGTTAGAGGGGGACCAGGAAATTTGTGGAGATACTGCATTCGTTCCTATCATTATATCTATTGATGTTCCAAGAGTAACTGAATAATTATCTTCACCGACAATACTAATAGGACCTGGCTGTATTAATTCAATATTAACGAACTCTATACATCCCTGGGCATCTTGAACTTCCAAGAGATAAGTACCTGCTGATAAATTATCAAAGGTAGAATCTAATATGAATGGACTATCATTGAGCTTAAATAAGTATGGTGCAGTTCCTCCCGTGACTGAATCAATACGAATAATTCCGTCTGCACTTTCAAAACAGGTAAGATCAAATGTTGTTAATTCAATTTCTATTTGAGGATCATCAATAAATATTTCGCTACTTGCGATACAGTTATTATTATCTGTAGCGGTAACTTGATATGTTCCTGCTTCATTTATAATGATAAACGATTCATTTTCTCCCGTTGACCATTCGTAATTTTCAAAACCTTCTACCTGAACCAAAACTTCTTCTTCAACACATAGACTTCCAGAGGTCTCAAAATCAATTACTGGTTCTTCAAAAATATTTAATTCATAACTTATTAGACTATCACATCCATTCATATCTATGTACATAAAGTTGACTGTAGTATCCCTTGAGTAATATGCTCCTTGAATCAATATTGAATCTCCTTTACAAATGCTTTCTGAAAGTACATTATTATTTTCTTCATAAAAATCAAGGTCATAACATTCCAAAGAATCACAACCATTTCCTAAAGTATAGATTAAACAGAACGAAGTATCAGAAGCATAAATTTGCCCATCAATAATGACTTCCGTTCCAAAACAGGAAGTTTGAGTATTATTATTAATAATATCGCCTCCTTCAAACAAAGTATAATCTGCTGTTGCGGTGCAGCCATTAGTATCTTCAACCGTCACAGTGTAAGAACCTGCTTCAAGATTTTCATTTTCAAAGCCTGTAAATCCATCGTCCCATAAATAAGAATAAGTCCCCGTTCCCCCATCCGCTTCGACTTGCAGTATTCCGGTAAAATCACAAATCGTATCAAAAGTTGAATTAATAATGAAAGCAGTCAAGCTATCTGGATCAGATAGCTCTATCTCGAAACTATTTGTACAACCAAAAGCATCAAAAATCGTTAAATGATATTGCCCGGATGAAAGTTGATCTATTTGTGGAGCGGCACTCCCATCATTCCATAAAAAACTATACGGCCCGACACTACCGGAAGGATTGGCGCTAATCGACGCATCCACAAAACCAAAGCAGCTTACTGAATCAATCGTAAAAAAAGGATCAATGATCGTTTCATCAATGGGGACATTCGTCTTGGCTATCCCGCTTTCAAAAAGTCCAAACCAGGCTTTGACTTCAATTATCCGTTCCCCGTATTGCAAAGGGGATTGTACATTATTATACAAAATATTCCGAAGTGCATTTGTAAAATCAGCCACTTCACTCATTCCATTATTTATAATAGTCAAATGATCTGTTTGATTTCCCAATACGTCAACATTATAACCCGAAGCCAAACTTAGCCATTCCTCCGCATTAACTGAATTTGTCAAAGTAATGACGATCGAATCCAGCATCTCTAAATCCGAGTGAATGTTAATATCTGTATCACTTATGGCAACAGGAAAATTACAGGCTTGCTCGTAACGAAAATCATTCTCCCCTACTGCCTGGGCACTATTATCAGCATCCAGGTCTACATTAATTAAACAGTCCGGGAATATACACTCATCATAAGAAGCCAGTCCCGAGATAAAAAAATTAAAATGACAGATTTCCTCCAGCGTCCAGGTATCAAAATCGATCCGATAGATCGTAGAGCCATCGAATAAAGTTGAAGCTACCGCATAAGTTTCTACACTATCACACTCCAGATTGACTGTGGCCAGACCGTGAATCTCTGGCGTACCCGGTGGGAAAGTCATCACAACAGAACTATTCATCGGATTATTTAAGTCAACTTCAACAAGTGTATTTTCAATGGTAGACATATATAATTTTCCCTGCCTAAAGGTCAGATCGCCCTGACAATACATTGAAGCAGGGAGATCGCCTAATTCTGTAACCTGACCATTCGTACTATTCCATCGACTTAGTTTTTCGCCAGCCAGGTAAAGGTTCCCTTGTTTATCGCAAGTCATACCTTCTTTAGTTTCGTTGAAATCCTCGACCGTAGTTCCTACAAAAAAAGGATCGAAGACCATACTGGTTAATCTGTTTAGACTTACTGGAGGGGGACTAACCGGCACAAATCCGTAATAAGTATTATTTGTATCAAATGTAATGTCAGTATAAAATAGAATACTATTAGCAAAAAAGAATAACTCTGTTGAGTAGGTACAGCTTTCTAAACTAATATTGCCAATTCTAATTGTATCTTCCTCATTCGGAACTATATTAAGTCCAATAAATGTAAGTTCCTGTGCATTTACGCTGTTGAAGTACAATATGTTTATAAAACAAAGTAATATTATTTGTTTAAACCTATCCATTCCTAAATATACGGAATAACTCATTTTATGAATTGGAAAAGAGCTAAGCAAATTTTATTTACTTAGCTCTTTTCTTTATCAGAACTTACTGTGTAACATTTTAAAGACTTCCCGTTCTCCTTCTTCATTCGTTATCAGGACAAAATAAACGCCTGTCGATAATTTTGACTGCAACTGAATTTCCATTTCATTTTTACCAGATACCATCTCATAAAATTCCGATTGAATTTGCTTTCCATAAATATCGGAAATAGTAATATCCAGTGTCCCTGATGATTCAGCAATATATTCTACATTAATGATATTTTGAAAAGGATTTGGGTATAAGACACATTGTTTCGTTTCTTCAATTTTTAACTTATTCGCCTGAATTAAGCCGCCTGGGCCATCAAGGAAGTTTTCGCTCTCCACTTCTCCTCCAGTAAAACAAGTACAATCGACTTGAAACGGTGCTGAGAATGGTGGAATAGAACAATCCTCAAATTCTACCTCTATAATGTAATGATAATCATTACCATCACAAGGGATCACTTCAATAATTCTTCTCGGACTAATCGTTCCGATAGACAAACTATACTCCTGAATTATTATGTTATTCCTTTTTACTATTATTTCAGTCGCTGCTGCCGGAAGGTATACCGAACTTATCAACTCTATCTCCAGTATACAGTCGGTACTAACACCACAATCGTAGTAACAAAAAGTTGCTCCTAGGGTCGGGCAATCTTCACATTCATTATTTTTACAATATTCCTGTCCGGGAATACAATTTTGACACGATGGCACAGGTACACAGGTACCACCATTACATATATAACCATCCGGGCATTGACATCCACCACCACCGTCTACGACTGTACACTCTTGAGTAGCATCAACACAATTGTTCTGAAAACAAGTTTGCCACGGAGGACAATCACAGGGGAAAATACACGGAGTACCATCATCTTCATTGATGCACTCTCCTCCCAAACAATAAAAACCTTCAGGACAAGGTGGATAACATTCTTCTACACAAACACCTGCAACACATTCGCCAAAAGGACAATTTTCTTCTGTACACGGAGGTGCAGAATTATCTGGATCACTATTGTCTATACAACTCTCTTCATCAAACCACGTAGCCAGAATTGGTTTATCGAAACCCGTTATTCCATATATGACATTTCCATCAAAATGACACCAGCCCGAAATTGAGCAATGATGGTTTACAGGTCGATTAAAAGCCTGATAACCCCATTCTCCTAAAGAACTATTAGGAGGAATAAATACAGTCTTGAATTCCGGAATATTATTTTCATTAAAATCCATGATTGTAAGAACGCCTCCACTATTGCAGGCATTATTATAATCTATAGGTTGAAAATTAAAATAAACAATTTCATAATCATGATTATACGCACAGTTTTCCCATCCAAATTGATATGCTTCAAATCCTCCACACGATTCGCACTTCGCTGCCCCATAATAAGCATTTTCTGCTACGTCATTATAAAGATTATCTGTCCAAGGAAAATCTTCTGACCAATTTCTGAATACGATTTCATTTTTATAGTTTGTAGTTCCATAAAAATCTACTTCAATTTCAACTTCACAATCAGCTCCAGAGCCTAGATTCTCATCTCCATCATAAATAACCCGAATGCTATAAGTACCCGGCATATCCGGACGCCAGCTTTCTTCATTTATCCAGTTTACTTCATCATAAACATTAGAGCCATCAGTCTCCACATCTGGCAATACTTCGAAAACAGCATCTTCTCCAGTTGGATAATCAATCGTTACTGTGCCGAACCAACAGTTTCTTATCGAAGGTTGATCTTCAAGAGTAGGAATGATTTCAGAACAATCATTTGAATTTCCTATTCCACTACAATTCCCATCGTAACATAAATCTCTTATATAAAGCTCCACAAAATCCAAATCATATACATAGTTATCATAAGGTTCTCCCCATGGATCATCATCATATCCTTCTGATAATACCTCACAAGAAATATCCTGACAACAATTCGTGTGTTCACGAGAGAGGATCGGATCATCACACAAACTGAAAAATTCAAACTTGACGCTACCAGAAGGTATTCCATCTACTGTAAAAGGAAAAATTGCGATTTCTTCTACTGTTAAAGTAAACCCACTTTGAGCAGGGTCATTTGCTTCCAGCATTGTTATTCTTAAATAATAAGGAGGATTCTGAGTTAGTAAGGGCGATCTGTGTATTTCATAAGAATGAGTAGCAGGGGCTTCACAAAATCCTTCCCCCTCGCTAAGATGCTCTACCGTAAAGGAAAAATTTTCAATCTCATCTTGACAGGTCGGAATATTTTCAAAACTTCCAGTATAGGTGCATTCTGTATTATAACTAGTATAACTAAAATAAAACGTTCCCGCTTCACTATTTTCAAGTGGAATGTTAACATCTACATAATTGGTGGAACCACTATTGAAAGATGTAGCGATTTCCGGATTCATATTAGCATTTGTTGATAATATCAAATTTCCTCCGGTGAAATTATTACTAATTATTCTAACTTTGGCACTTCCCGGATAAGCACTAAGATCGTTGTCAAAATATTCTAATATTTCTACTTCGTATTCAAAAGCTTCCAGTCCTTCAACTGTGTACGTATTGGTATATACACAACCTTCTGAAGTAATGGTTACCAAATAATCCCCAGTACAGAGTTCTGTCAAATCTTGCGTTGTAGCTCCATTACTCCATTTATAATTAATATCATTAGATGCCTCCACCTCAATATCAATACTACCAGTGCATTCACCACAAGGATTATCCGTCACTAACTCTTGTATAATATCTAATGTAGCCGTACCTACAGTAAATGCATCTTCCCTGGTACATCCATGCTCGTCCGTAATCGTCAGGCTGTAATTCCCCGACGAAAGAAAGCCAATACTTGCGCCAGTTTGCCCATTACTCCACTGAAAAGTATAATTTCCGGAATGGATGATATCAATTCCTCCTGAAGAAAGCCCCAGGCAAGCATCTTTAACTTCAGCCTTATAGACAATATCCGGATGTTGTGCAACCTGAAAAGCCTTTTCTCGTTTACAACCATTAGCATCATTAACCTCTACAAAATACCAATCCGGTTCTAAGCCCGTTTTCGTTTCATCATTACCAATCACCTCATATAATCGACGCCATTCATAGGCATAAGGATCTTCACCTCCGGTTATGTTTATAATGCTTGCATCAACCGTTTCTCCTTCACAAACGACATCTTCCGTGAGGCTTATCTCAAAGTCAAATACCGGAGCCGAAGGCCAGAAGTATACATAATTAGCATCGGTACAACCCAGTGCATCTGTAACGCGTACGGCATAAAAACCCGAAGCTACATTCTCCAGGATTTGACCGATTCCAACTTCTTCTAATCCTCCCGGAAAATTCCATCTCGTCCAAACGTACGAGTAATCTTCTACTCCGCCTGTTACATTCGCTGTAATTGTCCCCGTTGCACTTCCATTACAAGCAGGTTCTTTATCAAAACTTATCGCAAAATCACCATTACCATCCGTTTCAATGGTATAGCAATCTTTATAGATGCAATTACTGGGATGATTTGTAATAGTGACACAATACTCCCCTGCCGCTAATCCAGTGATATCTTCAGTTGTAGCACCATTACTCCACTCAAATGTATTATACCCTAAATCACTGATCAATACCTTTAAGTCGATTGCTCCTCCAGTACTACTCATTCCACAGGTAGCATTAGTTCTAATTGCCAATACATCATCGGAAGTAATTTCACATTCTACTCTAGCATAATCCGTTATTGTCCGACCACAATCATCCGTCACCGTCACATGATAATCACCAGCAGGGAGATTGGAAATGGTTTGTCCGGTCATACCGTTATCCCATGCATAAGATAAGGGAGGAAATAAATTACCAGCTACATTAGCCGTAACTGAACCCTGCGATGCCCCCATTGTTGTATTGGTCACATCAAAACTTAACTCCATTTCAGGCAAAATGATAGTTGTACAACGTACTGCCGAGCAACCCGTATCATCCGTTATTGTCACACAATATTCCTGGTCATAATCTGCATCAACAGTTTGATTTGCAGTTCCATTTGACCATTGATAGGTAAAGGGACTATTCACCCCATCATGTAGAGCCATCAAAGTAAACCCATCACAACTATAAGCACCAAAAACTCTTAATTCGAAACTAAACTGACAGATATCAAAATATTCATTTATCACGAAGCCTGGACAATCAGGGTGTCTGATTTCTACGTAATACCGGCCGGGAGCCAGTCCATTAATATCTTCTGTATTAGCCGAAAACATGGGATCATTATTTGCCGTCCACTGAAAATCAAATTCGTAACCTTCAGCACCCAATATGCTTAAATCAATAGCGCCATCGTTTCCGGAAAAAGAGAGTGGTGTAACCTCTCCTTGTACAAATACATTATTGAGGCTATTGCACGTTCCTACTTCAATATGAACAGTATATGTACAATTTTCATTAGGAGGCAGATTGTCGTAATATATTCCAACACTATACTGCCCCGGAGATAATCCGGAAATATCTTGGGTAGTATAACCTCCGGTCCATAAATAATAAATATCATTAGGATCAATAGCCCCACTCACTTCCAAATTAATCGCTCCATCATTAGCACTGGAGCTACTGGCTGGTGTGACTGTATAGGTAATATCAAGAGCTGGAAATTCTTCAATGATTAAATCACAAGCACTTGCTTCACATCCATTCCCCGAAATTACTCGTAAGCAATAATTTTCCGGAGCAAGACCTTCGATTAAAATAGTCCCAAGTGTGCTAGCGATTTCTTCCACAGGACTGCCTCCTATTGTTTCCAAAACAAACAGATAAGGTCCCATCGCATCATTTACACTCACCTGAATACTCCCTGTATTCGGACCATAACAACTACTGGTGAGGTCTACATGGAAATTATCAAAATTGAAGTTACAAAGGGGAACTGTAAAATCTTGTTGTACAGTACATCCATAACTATTCGTAACAATTACTTGGTAAATTCCTGGTTGTGTCACTTCCGCATCTTCCACTTCCGGATCTACAACATTATCACCAGGCCATGCAAACGTATAAGAACCAGCATCTCCGTTGACTGAAATATCGATCACGCCATAACCTCCCGGACAGACGCAGGTGATGTCGTCAATCTGGATTGCAAAATCAGGATCAATTCCACCCAAGACTTCATAACAAGCCTCAATACTACATTCTGTCTCATCCGTGACTGTCACACAATATATCCCCGGATTTAAACTATCCGCAACTTCTTCATATTCATATTCACCTTCTGTTTCTATTTCCCAAGAATAATAATATTCAGTAGATGTTCCTCCTTCAACAGATAATTCTATCGATCCGGTATATTCCCCCGCACAGGAATTTGTTATTGCCGCATCTAGCGTAAATGATCCTATCAAGTTGTGACATGCTGTAGCAGTGCAACCTCCAGCATCTGTGACCGTAACACAATAAGTACCAGCCGGAACGCCTATAATAGTTTGTGAATTCATTCCATTATCCCATTCATAAGTATAAGGTAAGCTAGATAAATCTCCATTAGGCATAACTGTAATACTTCCATTAACTCCATTACAAGCTAACTCATCGATAAAATGAGAAATGAATTCTGAGCAATTTTTAACCGTTTGGCATCCTGATATTTTGCAGCAAGTAGCATCTTGAATTTCGAAACAATATGTTCCCGCCGGAATATTTTCTAAATTTTGTTCATTAGAAATTATATTTTCATTTTCATCCTTCCATTGAAAAGAAAAAGGTGGAGTTCCGCCAGCTAAACCTACATGTATTGCGCCGTCAGAAAGCCCTGAAGTGGAGTTTATTATTGCAAATTCCGATTCGACTAAGGTCATACAATTTGTTAATAATCTAGAATTATTAATAGATAAACTATCTGGATTGATACAGCCTTCAAGACAAAATTCATGTACATCATCGACGCCATTAGAATAACCTCCTATCGGAGCCCATGTTGTAGCATCCATATTTGTATTTTGACGCATTGGAATACGAATTTGGGCTTCATCAATAGTTTCGTCTCCTGCCATTTCTGTAAGATTTAAAAGTTCGTTTCCGGATAAATCTTCCCCATAAAATTCGATTGTATAACAGCTATCTACATCTAAAGTATCCGAAATAAATAAGAATTGCCAAGTCATACTGTCCAATCCTATTGTATCGCCTATGATAGTATCAGTTGATAAACCAGGGATAAACGCACTCAAATTTGTGAGAGGCTCACTTGCTATAGCTCTCACTATAAGCCCTGTGGTTTCATTTGATGGCACTTCTAATTTTATAGGTGTTGAGATATATCCATTTCCTATATCTGTTGCATTTGGGTCAAAGCTATACCATTCTCTTTGATATATAGGTAAGCCACCACTTAAGGTTAAGGTCACTTTATCAATATAGGGCATGAAATTATCTATGATAATGCTTGTAGTATCGGAATAGAATAAAGAATCAACAACGCTTGTGACTTTAGCAAAAACTCCATATCTACCATCTCTATACCGAGCATCATCTGGTAAGTCGGCAAATAGATGTGCCCCATTCCCTGAACCCTGAAGATCATCCTTATGTACACGAGTCGCAAAATCAGCAAAGTGAAATATATCCCAAGGCCGTTGTCTCCTATCTGAATAAGCCCAAGGTTGTATTCCAGTTGTATTATTTCGGCCTTGTCCTCTACTAATTAAATCTTCAGGATATCTATCTTCATTATTTAGTGTACCATCAATATTAAACTCGGCTCTAAAAAACGGGCCTTTTATTACATCACTAGAGTCTTTATGAATCATTAGCTCCACTTTTTCTGTATTCATAACTGCATTTGCATAAGAATTACCATCACTAACAGAATCCATTTTTGCTCGTATTACTATTTGAGAAACTTGATCTCCTGGATATGTTAGCTGTATACCAGAATTTGCAGCATTTGTGTTAAATCTAGGCCAATTAGGATGCGGTACAGGTTGTCCATTTACCTGGTGACTATGATTAGGGTCACTCTCCGTAACTGGTCTGAATAAACCGACATCAAAAGTTGGTTCGTCATGCACAACAAACTGTAATGGATTTTTGGTAATATTATCCTGAGTACCGAATTGATCATTTTCAAATAAATATAAATGTAAATGCGCGGATACACTCCCTCTAGTTATAGAGTTCCCTATAGGACCAATTACCTGACCGGCTGTTACCTGGTTGGTGGTTTGGATCGTATCGCCTGTAGAGGGATGAACAACAAATGAATTTGCATCTTCATAAAGTGCTGTTGAATCATCAATAATTATAGCATATCTAACAGGGTTTACATTTCCAAGTATCCTTTGCCAGTAAAAATTACCTGATTTTTGATTCGATTGAGCACTTCTAAACAAATGGCCATAACCAAAATCATAAGCAGTCATTGTTCCGTTAATATCAATAGAATCTATCCCATCAATAAATATATATTTGTAACGATTACGTGCGATAGTAGTAATTGTCCCTCCACGAATTGCTATAATCCCGTCTCCAAAATCAGCATTTCCTGCTTCGGAACTATAATCCACCCCTCCATGCCAATCATAATGATCAGTTCCATGATCTCTAACACCATAATCTGAGGCAACATGTGAAGTCTGATAATTGGTTGGGTTTTCATCATACGTAAATACCATATTGCTACTATGATTAGTGTCATTACAATCAGGACAATTTAAGTACTGTACTTGATATGGCTGGCTAAAGGAAAATATAACAAAGAATAAGAGCAATGAGGAAAACAATAATTTCATAGCTATATTTTATTTTTTTAGAAAGGTTTCAGAATTAAAATCCTTTTTATAGTAAAAAATCTTTTTTTCGCCTTCAGATGTAAAACAAAAGCAATGGTCTTCATGTATTTGATATCCTCCACCTGGGCAATTTATATGATTAAATTGGTCAGTATTGAAAATCTTATTTGTTTGATGATCAAATATGTAAATATCTTTGGTAAATTTATTAGAACATAATCCCTCATAGGTCGTTAAACTTCCTCTATTAGTGTTAGTAATAACTCCACATCCTAGACAATCATTATCGACTCCGTTTTTAGTGAAAATAATTTTTTCTTTTTCAGTATCGTATATATAGCATGAATAGGGGTGTGTGGCATCTTCATTAATTTCCCCTCCTGTTGAAAGGTAAAGCATGTTATTGTCACGTGTAATAGTAGCATTATTCAAAGGTCCAATTACTTTAACCCTAGCGAATTCATTACCTAATGTGTCCAATACGACAACTTCTGATTCTGAACCATACAGATCGAAACCTTCAGGTTCTAATGCAAAGTATGTGTATTTACATAATAAGAAGTTGTTCTCTACTGAGTACGAAATCTCAAGTAATAATTCGGGAGAATATTCAGGCTTTGGAAACAGGTTTATATTAATATATTTCAAGCCTATTTGGTCATCATTATATATAGCATCAAAATAATTATCTCCTTGTAAGGAATTAAAAACGTACTTAATTTCAGAATTATCAAATAAGATGGTATTATCAAATACATCTATTGTTTTCAAGATTTGACTATCTCTACTTATTATTTCTATTTTAGGATTCCCATTATAAAAACCCTCTCCTTGCCCTACTACCGTACTGTACATTTTAAAAGCACCCTCTTGTTTTATCCCATGAACAACCAATTGATCTTTTTTTGTATTGGAATTTATCCCAGGTGGATGACTTACATTTTTCACTTTCTGCTGTTTAACAGAATTTTCTGCAGGGTGATTAGAAATTGTATTATTTTTTTCGATAGGTGAATTATTACATGAAATACAAAGCAAGAGTATAATTAAAGAAACAATTAATTTTCGCATATTAAAATTAACTTTATTAAAAATAATGACGGAATTATCATAATAATAATAATAGCCATGTAACAAGTTGCTACATAGTTATGTAATGATTTTTTTCTCTCCTTGATCTCTTTGAAAAAGCCTTTTTTTACTAAAAGTAGAAGTTTAAAAACTTCTCTTAGTAGCTAGCTAAACATAACACACACAGTAAATCATATCTTAACTATTATAGTAAAACGATGGGCAGTATAAATTGTGGGCAAAATACAGTGATATATAAAAATATCATAAATAGTTTTCACGTTTCTAATATAAAAGAAAAAAATTAAACCACACAATTTTTAACATAATTATATTTTGCATAAAAGATATAGATATCAAAAATTTAACATGCAATATATTTGAACTTATATCATTTCAAATCGATCCGATGTATCATAATTTTTTAGTTGCTCTCAAAGATTAATTTTCATTTCAGTTAAATACCAATCTAAAATATATTGCACGTATTCTCCAAAAAATCCGGGTATAATGGTTACCGAATTTATATATGGCATATAATTATCAATAGTTATGGAAAGAGTATCTGAATAAAATGAAGAATCTCTAACATTAGTTACTCTAGCAAATAGTTCGTATTCTCCATCATTATATCTTACATCATCAGGAAAATCAGCAAACATATCAATGTTTCCTCCTTCATCAAGCGAATCATCTACATGAACTCTTGTAGTAAAATCTGTGAAATAGAAATCATCCCACCTTCTTGGACCGGATGTTGTATAGAAATGATGATCTTCCCCTGCATCTCGATAAACAAAGGAGTATAGGCCTGTCTTTGCTTGGACATTTCCGAAGCCAAATCTACCATATCTTCTAACAGCACTTCCTGATTGACCAATTCTTAAAGGGTAAGCTATATTATCATCTTCCGTTGCCCCCATCTTTATTTCACTTCGAAAAAAAGGTCCCTGAATTAATGAAAACGTATCATTCAACGATATATTGGCTAGTCTTAGCTCTACTTTACTAATATTGAGAACACTATTATATGGCGCACCATCTGTATCATCTTGGGGGGTAGTAGGCATAACAGGACGAACTAATATTTCTGTTGTTGATCTTCCTGACTGAGAATATTTTAAATCTATTCCCTCAGGAAAACTATCAATATTTGTAAAATTGCCTCTTTTAAGTATTTTAATATCATATTCTGGCCCGGTATGATCAATAAATTCTAATGGGTCGGTCACATTATTATCTCCCAAAATTTGGTTTCCTCCCGTATGAGTACCAATAGGTCTAGTCATATCGAATATCCTAGAAATATGTAAGTGTATATCGTAATTAGGAGAATTTCCAACAGGACCAATAGCTTGTCCTGCTAAAACCTCGTTGTCAACATCTAAAGTATCTCCTTCATAAGCGACACAACTTGTACAGGCATCTTCACCAATGACTGTATTCGTTCCTAGGTTAATAATTACATATTCTGTGGGATCACTAATTAAATGTGTCAAGACAAAATTACCAGATCTAACAGGTAGAGTATTTCTAATATCAAACATGTGTAGATACGCAAAATCATTCTCTCCATCTATGATAATATATTTCAAGCCAGTACCGATTATAGCATAGACAGTACCTGCCTCTAGTGAATTTATTGCGTTCCCACGATCTGACCCACCTGAATAATTATAGTCAATCCCTCCATGCCAGTCGTAACCTGGGATTCTCCTAGGTCCGAAGTCTGAGGTAAAATCAGGAGTTTCGTATTCATCATCGGTGTAAGTAAATAGTCCACTAATAGTATCTTGACTATTAGAATTATTTTGTGTGTAATTATCTGTACATTCATTACAGATAGAGAAACCAGGTGTGATCTGACTATAGATATTATAAGGATAATATAGGATAGCTAATAGAATAAAATATAATTTAGTTTTCATTTTAAAAATTTCCAGCTTTGAAGTAATCAGTATATTTTTTTTCCTTATTTATTTTGTTTTCTTTTACAATAATTTTATCAATTTCAAATCGAATAATATTTGAATAAATATCCTTAGACAGAGCTCCATGATAAAATACTCTATTTTTTAAATCATAGAATTTATATTCTTTAATTTTTTTCTGCCGATCTTTTTTAGTTGCCATAACCATATTACCATCAATTAGGTAAGCATAACTAATACCTTCAGTGTTATCCCAAATTACTTTCTCATTAGTTTTAGTGGAATATATATAATAACCCTTATCTTTAGGCATAGCTTTACAGTCTTTGAAATCAGTGTACGAAAAGACCAGATAAGTTCCATCAGTGTTGATAAATGGTAAAGAAGCGTGCGTTGCTAGATCTCTAAAAATTGTTACAACCTCTCCTAAGCTATTGAAAACATAAAGTGTTGATTTTTGATCAATCACATATTCATCAGAATATAAATAACATCGAAAAGCTATACAGGTAAATTTACTCCCTTTTTCATAAACTACCGACGAACTATTTACAGAAGTAGGAACACATGGATAATCTTTTGGAAAAACGGATTTATAATTGTTTTTATCAGAATCTATTATATAGTTAGTATGCATAGATTCAGTGACTCCATCCTCCATTAATTGTAATTCATTATAAGGGTTTAAATTATGGATATTTACCTTCTTGATAATGTCATTCTTGTGATAAAAATGGATCTCCGTTACATAGGAATTACTTTTATCATAAATATATACTATCCTTTCTGAGTTTGTAATTTCAGGTAATACACCTGTTGCTGGCATAGCTTGCTCTTTGGACTGAAAAGAGTTATCAATGCTTTTTGATGTAGAAGAATTCTTACAAAGAAAACCAGTAAAAAATAGAGTTAGTACTAACAAAGTAAGTGTAACTTGTTTCATCATTATTAAATTTTCTATGACTTTAGCTTTCAAAAAACTATAGCTTTTTGGTTTCAAAATCAGATTTATAGATAAAAAACCTTGAAGGTTTAGTTTTCGATTCTTTACGACTTGATATTTGCATTCTATCTTCTAAGAGTTCAACGTTATTCCCTTTAATTTCTTGTCGATCAAATGTTTTAGTATAAACTAAAAAATCATTCATATCGAAGACTATGTATTTGTATTTTACCTCAGATAATTTAACGCCCTTTTTATCTCAACTATAAACTTATTGTCATATTCAAGAGCGAGTGCAACCTCTTCATCTTTCTTAGCTTGATATTCATAGGTCTTTTTATTACCTATTGAATCATAAAGGACAAAACCCCTACCTTCACAACATGAATAAAATAAATAGTTATCTGAAGCTACAGGGGCACTAATAGCCTTTAATCTAACCACCTGACTTATTTTATCTCCTTTCTTGTTAAAAATAAATGCAGTAGCATCACTACCAATGATCTCTAAATCTTGATCATATAAATTTGGATCGTAAATAATGATGATATTATCACCATCATCAAAAGTTCTTCCTACAGTACCAACCTTATTAATTTTTTGTATTAGTGTAGTTTTGTTCTTTTTGGTAAGAAAATCTAGTAAATGAGGATCATTATTATTATTTAACCAATATCCCCAACCAGACTCATCCTTACTTTCAATATTAAATTGTTTTATATAAGGATTCTGCCCTTGAATTTTGAAAGTAATTGACTTACTAGAGTTTATATTGAAAATGACCTCATCTACTTTACCAAAAACATTTGGATCTTCTTTAATCCTTACACTATAAGCATTAAGAGATATAGTATCAATCGCTTCAGATTTAACACCTTCTTGACTGACATTAACTAAGAATTTATCAGGACTAAAAGATTGGCCTTCACAGGTAACAAAAAAGAAAAAAAGACTAAATAAGATTAAATTTTTCATAAACATCTAATTATTGCCCTTTATCTAAATGAAGAGCAGTTATTAATAAAATCACTTACGAATTGAAACTACAAAGAATGCTTTGAGTCTTATAGAATAATTCCTAAATGAAGTTACAGGTACAATCGATAGGTAACCGAAGATAGAGAAGTAAGTTCATATTCAGAATAAGTTTAAGTTATATTTTTTATTTCCAAAAGCAGTATTTCTAGCAATAGAGTAAAAATAAACTCCATTATGTCAGTCATCCTTTACATCTCTTGGTCCAAAATCAGAAACATAATTATCCGGATCATTCAAATTTTCTGTAGCTCCATAATTGGTATTCGTACTACTACAGGCTCCTGTACAGGGGTCGTAGTTTATTTCTAAACCATTATAAATTTGCTGTGCTTTTAATTGAAGGTTGATTAAAAGAAAAAGTACAATAAAATTCTTCATAATTCAATCTTTTGTTGGTAATCAACGAGGGTTTCTTCCTTCTTACGAAAAATCCTTTCATTTTTGGTGCTCGATTAATATCTCAAATTTATCTAAGTCAATATCTCTAGTGAAATTATACTTTTTATTATATAGTTTATACGGACCATTTTTAGCTCTAAATACTTCATTTTCCTTTTTTTGTACTAAAAAAAACTATTTGTATTTGCATTATAAAGAAGGCTTTGAAAACAGTAATTTTCGTGTCTTTTGCAATTTCCAAATGAAACAAATTCGCCTAACATTCCTCGCGCAACATGCCAAGTACTTTTGGGTGTACATTCCTGGAATAGAATACTATCTTGCCTTAGAACATGCAAGGAAATGCATCCTTCCTGCTTTTCCCAATCATCATGATTTTTATCCTGCACAAAAAACAAATAATCGGCATCCGTGGAAATGTAGGATAGGCTTCCCGGGGTATTCATTTTTCTATAAACTTCTTCACCTTTTTCGTTGTATACCAATACAGCATGTCCTATATATTCTCCTCTAATCCATTCTCTTTCCAAGCCAACCCATTCGAAGGAATAATTGATAATCAGATATTGATTACGCTGGATAGCTTCTACAAAGCTCAAAGCCATAGGGTAAAATAAGTTAGCAGGTATTGTTTGATATTCTTCATCTGGCAAGAAAGGTTTCACAGTATTTCTATTAGCTTTCTTGCCCAAATCGTAATAAATTTGAGGACCGTTTTCATCTATTGAATGAATAGATAAACCTACTTGGAAATAAGGATTATCTTTTTCAATCAAATCGATTTTTTTCAATATTATATTATTAGAGGTATCTCTAAATTCTATCCACCTTAAATAAGGTCGGCCAAGAGAATCATAGTCATTTATATGATTAAATATTTTAGGCTCATTTTGGTCTAATGACGATTTTATTTTTTTCTTAGGACTATCTTCTATTATTTTAGAAGAAGTCTTATCTGTGATTTGGTAGGCCTCAATGATCTTTGTACTTGTATCTGATGAAGTTTGACCAGTAAAAACAGAGTTAGACTTTTGTTGACTTTCTTGGCAGGTAGAAAGTAAGAAAAGACATCCCAAAAGGATTAGATCTTTCATAGATATACAATTATTATTCTTTATGAGTATAAAGAATAGTTATCAATAAAAATTACTTGCGAACAAAAATTACAGGGAACACTTTGGGGCTTATAGAATAATTCCTGAATGAAGTTACAGGCACAATCGACAGGTGCTTTAAAGATAGAAAAATAAATTCGTATTTGAAGTAAGACCAGGTAAAAAAATAATTTTATTTATTAGAGTAGTATCCGCCAGATGTTTTTCTGGCAACTTTGTGAAGGCCAAATTATACTTGAAACAAGTACATCAATTTAACTTTCCAGATAAATCTAATTTCAATTGGCATCTACATCGACTTGCTCCAGTTATTTCAAATCTGTTTTCTCCATTCAATGCATTGGAACAAAGAAGCAAAGTAATCAAAGTAATTAGTTTATAAAACTGTTCAATAGCTTTAGTATTTTTCATATTATATATTTTTCAAGCGTATTATCTTAATTAGTTCATAGAATCAAGTTCAAAATTGAGTACATATGAGTTTATGTTTTTTAATTTTCAAAATCGATACTCAACACTTCCGGATTATCATAAAACAATGTTGCAATTATTGTCTTAGCAGTTCCTTCTTTAGTGCTAATTGATTTGATTTTCAATTTAGTATCATCATTTTCAATAATATTTTCTTCACTTAATTTACCTATTTGGTAAGAGGTTAATCTATCCTTTATATAACATAGCTTATTAAATATATTACATTCTCTAAACTCTTCATTGCCCGTTCTTTTTTCATCATAATTATTATAAAACCTTGTCGCATCTGAAAGAAATATATCCTCCCCACTAACAAAATAGACTACATTAGTTTTGGTATCTAGTACTAATAAGTAATACAATAATGGCTGATTATGATAGGATTGAATAGTTGGAGGAGGAATAGGACAATTTTCAATCCAATCAGAATAAGGAACTTCTTTCAAACAAGAAGAAAACGAATCTATTTTATTTACATGAATTTGAGAATGGGTGTCTAATAAACTTTTTCTAAAACTTTCAGGGCTTAATACTCCGGCATTACTCCTTTTGAAAAGAATATTACTAGTATCTCTGTAAAAGTAATAAAATTCAAATCTTTCGCTATTCTTTATATTACCACATACAACTCGATGACCATTCTCTGGACAGAGTATAGGATTTTCAATATTAAATTTATTTTCTTTGAATTTTTTAACAGACAAATCATCATCCCAACATACAACTTTCTTGTCAAGTTCAAACGCTCCTAGACATTCATCAAAAGCGGGAATAATACTAAAATCATTTTCGAGATTTAATCTGGAAGCACTATCATATTTTAAAGAACTTTCAATTAGCTCAGAATTATGAAAACAATGTTTTAAATAAATATTACGCATTAATGCATCTAACAGAAATCTTTCTTTCTCTTTAATAGTGTTAAATTTTATTTTCTTTAAGTCACCAATTCTATTCTTTTCAATTTTTGATTGAGCTCCTGACACTACAGTACTTTTAAAGAAAGCATCTGGGTTATCTATATCAATTTTATATTCACGGATCAAAAAACCATTATTTTTGACTTTTTTACTTGCCCGATAAAAAAATAGTTATCTTCTTTTCTAATAAAATTAATTTCATCATATTTTCTATCAAATAATTTTAACTCTAGAAACTCAATGTAACTATCTGGATCGTTTATATCTAAGCTAAAATATTTAGCAATTGGATTTAAGAATAAATAATTACCGGATATATATTTTATATCATTAGTCTTATCTACTGCTATTAAAAAGCTAGTATTTGAAAATAGAGGGAATCTCTTTTTTCCCCACCAGTTTAATAGTTGTCTATTATTTTCATTATAAGGAAAAGAAATTTCGTATAAGCTCCAATCTGGGTCGGGATAACTTAAATCCACTTTAACAATTTCTAATTCTAAATCATGGGCTTGATAACCAAATCCTGGAAAATTTAGATACTGGTTCGTTTTCAATACAAAGTCATTACTAAACATCTCTGTTTTAGAATGCTTTAAGTACTGTATTTTATGATAAATATTATTGAGTGTTGTATTTTTAATAACCTCGTATTTAATCTTTTTAGTTAGATCATTACTAACTTTCAGTTCTACTGAAGTATTATTATAAATATCTGAAACACAAAAATTAGCTAATAATATGCTAATCCAACTAAAGCTATTGCTCATAGAATAAAATTGTGACTGTTCAGGAGCTACAGTTATTGATTCAGTCGTTTCTCCTGTACTCCATGTGTATTATATGTTCCTGAACCATTTGGTATTTGGGCCATAATAATTTCACTTTCTCCTTTACACAATTCTCTTTTACCTCCTAAATCTATATCATTATTAATAGAAATAGGAATAGGAATAGGAATAGATGCAGCTAGATTTCCTTCATTATCTGTCAAATTTAAGGTGATAACAGTATTTTTATCTAAAAGTGAAAACTATCAAATGTATCTAATATACTATTGATACAAGATTCCATCGAATTTTATTACAATGATGGGCAGTTTATAGAATGTATTTAGTGGGAAAAATTAAATGCACTATAATAATAAAGAACATTTTGCATAAAAGATATAGGTGTCAACAATTTAACATGCAATATATTTGAACTTATGTCATTTCAAATCGCTCCGATGTATCATAATTTTTTAGTTGCTCTCAAGAATTAGTTTTCATTTCAGTTAAATACCAATCTAAAATAAATTGCAGGTATTCTTTTTTAATTCCTTTTTAATCAATGCAATTATTTTTTCAGATTTAACTGTCTCCATTTCTACTTCTTTAATGAGTTTAATAACTGATTTTTCATCTAATCCATACCTCATGAATGCCACTTTGTAGTAACATCTAAATCGATCCATTACTCTGGAATAAATTTCAAACTGGTATAGTTTTTCAATTTTTGCATTATTCTCATCGTTCAATTTTTCTAGTTTCTCTTTTTCAACAGGATCACTTGTAACTGTAATTAAATTATTCCTAAAACAACGATTTTCCGGAGATTCTGGATTGAAATTAATATCAAGGTCTTCATCAATCATTTTTAAAAGCCATTTTATATATAACTTCGTTCTAATTTTTCTAGATTCAGCCAAATCATTTTCTGTCATTTTTTGTTTTCCGTATTCAATTCCCCAAGGAAGTTCAAATCCTACTGAATATAAACTTTGTAAATCCTTAGTTATGGAATATTGAAGTAATGCTTTCTTGGTTTTTATAACTAATGAATCATTCGCAGTTTGAGCGTATGATATTAAAAATGATAATGATAATAACAAGAGGAATAATTTTTTCATATAATCATATCTTTTAAATCATAAACTGGTTAATACAAAAAATCATTAATTACATTTTGGGTTGTTCGACAAGTCCATCTACCTTAATAGGCATATATTTTCAATTTAACCTCTACTCCCCTCCCTCTTCTGCTTGTAATAAGATTTATCGGCAATGTAAATCGTTTTCCTTACCTCACAATATACTGTAGTCTGGTCTTTATCGGTAAGTGAAGTCGCTTTTATGATTTCCAGTTCCTTTTCCCGATTAATCCGTTCTTTTATTTTTTCCAGTTCCTCCCTGGTATAAGTAAAATCCGCATACAAATTTTCTTTTGCAGGACGCTTAAAAAAAATCTCAGCAGATTTATCCCAAATCACATAATCATCTCCTAAAATATTAATCAATTGCACCATAGGAATTGGGTCCACAGCAGAAAACATGCTTCCACCAAAAATAGAGTTTACGTAGTTTCTGTTTTTATAACTAATGGGTAATTTAATTTTAATATTCAATAAATCCCTGGATACAGTTAGTACTCTAGCCGTACTTCTCCTGTACATCGGCGACAGATTAAAACCATATTTAAAAAGTGTATGCTTGCCCATAAATTTCGAACCTATTGCTGCTATTTTTTTATAAATCGACATCTGGATGTTTAAATTTTAATACGTTTATAAAACCCGGTTTTTATCCCGAAATCTTTTCCAGTTTCACGCGTACATTTTTATGATAAGGTGTTTTGGCTAAAGGGTCACAATAATTCACATCGGTCAACATATTTACTTTTGCGCCTACTTCTTTAAAATCATTTTTCTCTCCATAGCTTAAGCCGTAACCATGTGGCATTGAAAGCAGTCCCCGCATTACTTCATCTGTAATAGTAGCTACGATTTTGATACTCCCTTTAGAGCTAATCACCCTAACAGTATCTCCACTTTCGATACCGTATTCTCTTGCATCTTCCGGGTTGATTTTAAGTGCCCCTGCTCCATCGGTTTTTCGCCATTCGGGATTGCGAATGATAGCATTGGCATTATAGGTTCTTCGCTCGCCCGCAATTAAATTGAAAGGATAAAGCGCATTTTGTGCTTCTTCTTTCTGATTATTATCCCCTAAGTCATCCAGCCAGGTAAGTAATTCAGGGATGTTTAAATGTACTTTTTTATCTTGATGTCGAATCAAGGTCCAGTGCTCGTCGTATTGATGTTTACTGATAAATGTTCCCGAAGGGCTATTCAATATTTTATTAAATAATGCTTCCCCGAGTGCATAACCTTTACCTTTTAAACCTGTCCTTTGTACCGCTTTCTCATATCTCTTGACATATAAATGAGAAGCTATCCAGATAAAAGCAGCAGCTTTGGCATATTTATAAGGCAGTGCTTTGCCCAGGGTTTCTTTTAAAATAAATAATTGGTACTTCTTCCATTTTGGTCTGAAAAAAGTTGTAATTCCAAGTGCGCCTGGCAATAGCCTAAGTCCCGGAAAACGCCGGTCTATTTTTGCAATAGCTGCTAAAAGCGGAAAGGAACGCGGTATTTCTCCCATGGCTGAAGTTAATCGATGGTAGATTTCCGGTTCATCCAAAGTGCCTTCCAGGGGCTCGTTTACTGGATGTCTGAGGTGGAAGAAATTATCCGGAAACTCAAGATTAAAAAAGGTAGCCTCCATTTTTTCATATTGCGACTGAGCTGGCAAAACGTAATGCGCAAGCTTAGCCGTTTCAGTCATCGCTACATCAATCACCACCAGCAGTTCCAGTTTTTCCATTGCCTTTTTTTGAGCTTCCGCATCGGCATAATTGGTAGCCGGATTAGCGCTGTCAACCCATAAAGCTCTTAGCCGCCGGGGGTGCTTATTATCAATTTCGAGGGGCAATATATTAGGCGGGAAGAGTTTTCCGATACCTTTCATCCTGGTTACCTGCGTAGTCCGGCCACCCTGTTCCGGTTCTTTGGAATGGCCAACCAGCGGGAAAAATAGAGTGTGTAAGCAATTCGTTCCTTCCCTGCCGAAATGTCCCGTAAGCAAAAACAGTAAACGGACCAGATAAGCATTAAGCGTGCTATTCAGACTCTGTTCCAGTCCCAGGTCAGAACGAATAGCAAAGGTATTGACTTGAGTAATCCCTCTGGCTACTGAAATAATTGTTTCTTCTGCTACTCCACATATTTTAGCATAGGTCCCTACAGAAATATTTTCAAAATGAGGTTTAATCTGTTCAAAGCCAATCGTTCGTTCCTCAATGAATTCTTTGTTCTCTAATCCATTTTGAATAATATACCCCAGCATGGCTGCCAATAAATAAGCATCCTTACCGGGTTTTACCTGCATAAAAATATCCGCTTTTTTCGCGGTTTCAGTTCGGCGCGGATCTACGACGACCAGGGTTTTATCAGGGTTCCGTGATACTTCATTGATAGTAGGTCTTGCCTTGGGTATACCATGCGCCTGTACAGGGTTCGCACCAATCACCATTACATAATCGGCTTCTCCGACCGGCTCACTATAATTTGTATTTTGTCTGCCAAACAAATGCCCGTTTACCCAAAAGTTACCAGTCTTTTCCTGCGCCAAAGCTGAATATATATATGGCGTATCACAAGCGCTACGAAAAACCGTCCCGAAAACACCTCCCAAATGGTTGCCCTGTCCTCCACCTCCCGCATAAGCAATACTTGTACCTCCGTAGGTATCTCTGATGAATACCAGTTTATCCGCAATGTCTTTGATCGCCGTATCCCAGGAAACTTCCTCAAAAGTACCATCGGCTTTTTTGCGCAACGGATGTTTTAAGCGAATTTGGTTTTGATAATAATCCAGACGAGTAGCTTTCTGACACAGATAACCTTCTGATACCGGATGCTCCTTATCTCCCGTTATTTTACTGAACTTTCCTTTTCCGTCTTTTTCTATCGTGATGCCACAGTTTTGAGAACAGAGAATACAAGCAGTTGAATGGTTGTTTTTTGACATAGCCTAAAGTCATTTTTAATCTTTATAATCATCCCTTTTAAAGTAGCGTTATAATTAAGAGAGTGAACACTCTCAAAATAGATAAAAATTTTTAAGAGAGCAAATGCTTTTTTATTTTTACAAAAAATATTATACTGGTATAATGAAAAGGACAACGCGCAATGCTGCTAAAACGAAGCAAGAGATTATTGAGAAGTCAGCTCCTGTTTTCAACATACACGGCTATGCAGGTACCAAAATGCAAATGCTGATTGATGCTACCGGTTATCAAATGGGAGGCATTTACCGACATTTTGAAACAAAAAAACATCTGGCCAAAGCCGTTTTTCAATACAATTATGAAGTTTTAATAAAGAAAAATTTATCTGTTGATGCTGGTTTAAATCCAAAGGAGCAATTATTGGCCATTCTGGAAAATTACAGAAAAATGGTACTCCAACCAAATATAGCTGGCGGCTGTCCACTTTTAAATACAGCCATAGAAGTAGATGATACCGATGAGGAACTAAGCAAACTCGCAAAAACATTTGTGAAAGAAGTCTTGGCGGTATTAGAAAACATTTTGACGGAAGGAAAGCTACAGGGCGTTTTTCAATCCGGTATTGAACCGAAAAAGGAAGCTTCTTTTATTTTAGCCTCTTTTGAAGGCGCTATTATGCTTGGGAAAATAATGAAAAAAGCCAGCCCGGTTTTTGCTATTTTTGAAAGGATACTTTTCTATTTGGAGGATCGAATATTCAAACCTTAAATTTACTCCATTTCGATTAGCAACTGTCCTTTATCCACTGGCAAGCCTTTATTGATATGAACCGCTTTTACTTTTCCCTCTCCATCTGATTTGATGACATTTTCCATTTTCATGGCTTCAAGAATCAGCAGCTTATCCCCTTTCTGAACCTCCTGCCCGGGTTCTACAGCGATGTCAAGTACCAGACCAGGCATAGGAGCTTTTATGTCTTTGAGCTTATGGCTGGAAACTATTTCCAGACCAAGTTCGCTCACCAGGCGGTCGAAAGCATCCTCCAGCTGAACGGAATAATTCCTGCCATTAACGATTATTTCAAAAGTTTTGGATTCAAAATCAGCGGCAACAATTTTCGCCTTATAGGATTGTCCCTGCTCCACAAAATGAAAAGATTGCTGGCCATTGCTGACCATATCTACACTTTGCAGCATATCGGAAGTCAATTCGAATTCAAAATGATTATTTATCTGTGCTTTGTACTTCACGCTTTTTTGATTTTTCTGGTTTTATTCTACCCAGCTTACTCATAAAATAGACCTCAAAAATAGTAAAAGCAAGATAGATAAGAAAGAATGGGATCAAAAACCAAGCTTCGTCTGGATTCACTTGTTTTTTATAAATCATAATTATAAAAAGGATGAATACCATTTTTATAAAGATCACCCCAAGTACAACAGATGAAAAAGTATTCAGGTTGGGACTTTGGGCTGCTTTTTCTGCCAGAAAATACACGCCAATTGTAAAAAAGATAAAGAAAATAAGGCTGGAAACAGATAATAATAAATGCTTTTCCAGTATTGGTATAAAGGACTGCAAAAGCACAATTAATCCCAGACCGAGAGAAAGTATTATCAGATTTTTAAAAAAAGCTGGCTTACTCATGGGCGGCTAAGGTCTTTTATGATCAGATAAAAGGCCAAACCCAATCCTAACAGTGCAAACAGAGGGGTCATTACTGCCTTTTCAAATTCGAAATAGGTATCCAGCTTTTTGCCTACAAATACACCAAGGCCTATAATGATAAACATCTGAAAGGCCATACCGGTATATCTTAGTGCTGCATTAGGATGCCTGTCCGACTTTTTCGGTTGCTTTTTTGACAATAGAATTTGCAGATTTTGAATCCATATTGCTGCCTTTAGAAGCTCCCATTTGACAGGCTACACTAAATACAGCTCCGGATTGTACGATTAACTTATTGGTACGAACATCTCCCAATACTTGTGCGGTCTCACGTACATTGAGCAGCTCCGTTACTTGTAATGTACCTTCGAATTTACCTTCGATAACGGCATTCTGGCAGCGTACCTCTCCTTCAATAAATCCCGTAGGCCCAATGATCACTTTTGCATTGCAGTTTAATGAACCTTTAATGACACCATCAACCCGAATATCGCTCTCGGATTTGATCGTACCTTCAATAACGGTACCATTGACTATAGTATTGAGAGAGTGAGAAGTCGAAGGTAAAATACTTTTTTTAGAAGATGATGATGGCATAGCCTCTTTTTTCTTACTGCTGAACATTATTATTTTTTCTTTTAAGTTATTAAACAAAAGTTTCAAACGGTTTCACACCAAAGGGCATTTTCACCCTTTATAACTTTAACTAAAAGAGTTGTTTATAACATTTTGCTATCAAAGCGGAAGATAGCAATTTTTTTTAAGCTTTAAAAAGCTAAATTACTCAATACGCATCAAAAAATAACCAAGTTACTTCTTAATACTCAATTGTATAAGTTATCTGTCAAAGATTGTGCAAAACTAGTCAGTTATGTTAAATTCAGCTAGCAAAGGATAGAAAAAATGTCCCGTTTCCTCAAAAATGAAACGGGACATTTAGAAGGGAGTGGAATATTTAGAAATTTGGACAGTACACATTACGTTTTTCAGGACCACAAATCTTGTAAACCAAGGCAAATTCAAATGCCCCGTTTGAATTAGATGCAGGTCTCAAACTGGAAACGTTGATATCGTAACTAAATCCAATTGAAAAATCATTATAATCAAATCGAGTAGACAGAATAAATGCATCTGCAGTGGTTGTCTTCTCGAAGTGGTTGGAAAGTCTCATCCAGGCTCCAATCTGGAAAGCCTGATACTGGCGACGATTTCCGCCCAATAAAAACTTCAAACTCGTACCGGTATTCAACTCAAAGGATGGCCCCTGGCGAAGCATAATGATTCCCGGCACCAAGCCCATGGTATTGGAAACCATGAATTCTCCACCCGCATGAGCAGTAAATTTGCTATATAATGCTTCAAATTCCTCATCGTCAAAAGATTGATTTGCACGATTCAGGTGATCAAAAGCACCTCCGATGTAGAAATTATTATCTTCATCAAATACGGTAAACCAAAGCAAACCGGCAGCAACATCAGCAAAAAGAAAATTGGTATTATCAAAAGTCTCGAAAGATGCCATTGTTTCATCAAAACCTCCGTTTCCATCGTGTTGATTTCCGTAACGCGCATTCAGGAAGTCTATACTTCTTTGGGATATCCCGGCATTAGCCCCCAAAACCAAATAATGAGCCTTTTTTCGATAACCACCCATCTTTTTACTATACGAAAATGATAGTTTTCCCTGTAGTGTAGCAAAATCGAGTTCACCTGCTCTGTCTCCCCAAAATGTACCACCAACTCCAAAAAAGTCATGACGTCCAACAGCAATCCGTTGATCGTAAGAAACAGAATAAGTATTAAAAGCGTTAGCATTTAAGACACTGGCCCACTGATTTCGATAGTTTGCCACTAATCTCACATTACAATTCATCACACCGGTCATCGCCGGATTCAAATTTAGTGGAGAAAGATAGAATTGCGAAAAGTGTATATCCTGAGCGTTCAAGCCGAACGATCCCAAGCCCACAAAACAACAAATAATGAGTAAATGTTTCAATTTTTTCATAAAAACGAAATTTGTAATCATTTAAAAATACTCCTGAACACGGGAATATTACATTAAATCGCACTAGACGATAAAAATAAGTATTTTTTCATGGAATTGTACAAAATGGGTATTAAAAATACAGCGATCTGCAACTATTAAGTGTTAAAGTTGCTTTGGTGTGCATTTTTAAACGCATTCAAAGTCGAGGATATTACTTTAGAAAGATACTTTTTGGAAAGAACAATAATCTACAAATCAGGCAATACCATTATCGTATTTCCAGCTTGCACCGTATTCCTCTACCAGGACATTGTCGTAGTAATCAGCCCTTTCAAACAGATATTGAAATAGCTTGCGACCCGTCTCGGCGTTCAGGTATCGATCATAAATTAACAGGGACAAGACAATTTCTTTGCCCTTGATACTCAAAGTTAATCCTTCAATTTTGTGATTTTGACGTAATAAATACTCGTAGAGGGGTTGAATATTTTGTTGGGGGAGGTTACACAGACTTGCATCTCCAATTATCAAGCCAGTTTTCTCATAATATGATATACTAATTATGGCACTTCCTTCCTGTATTGCCCAGTTATTTGGGCCCCTTCTGGTCAGTTCCACATTGTGTCCCAATTCGGCAAGCATGTTTTCAATGGTATATGCACAACCAACCGGCTCGAAGGGAGCGATCATCGACGGAAGTTCAATACTACTTCCACATTCCGGACAGTATTTTAATTCTTTTTCTTGCTCGAAAATAATATTTGAGCAAGCGTAACAACGAGCAGCCGTTTTACCCGCTCCGCCTTTGAATGCATTCAGAATCTTTTCCAGGTAAGTGACCGGTAAAGAAAAACCTTTATTTTGCTCTTTTTCAATAACAAAAGTATTTACACCTATGATTTCGCCTTGTTCATTGATCAATGGGCCTCCGCTATTGCCCGGGCTCAGAGCTGCACTATGAATGATATAATCAATATCGCCGCGCTTTTCGCCGGGATTAGAAATTATGCCCAAAGAATGCTCATAGGGCATGCTGAATGGATAGCCAATAGCCAATGCCGCAACGCCAACCTTACATTCCTCCTGCGCAAATTTTAAGTCAACAATCTCTCCTTCTATAGATTTCGGGGCGCTCAGAAAGGCCAAATCATAAGATATATCCAGATACAATACTTTTGCTATTTGCTTTTTGAAATTAGACCCGGCTATAATTACCTCACAATTATCCCGTACCACATGCTCGTTTGTTACGATCAGATCGTATTCAGCAATATAAAAACCCGTCCCCATATTATATGGTGTAGCGATCTGAATAATTGCACTTTTATATTTCTCTATGTCCTGCATAATACCTGTAATCAATTATCAACAGCAATCAGCTCCATGGCCGCAATCATTAATAAAAACGATTTGGCAAAATCTATTTTAGAGTCAAAGTTCAAGATGTTGGTATCCGGCTGGAAGTCAACGTACAAATTCTGATTGTTTTGGATGATTTCTTTGATGCCTTTTTTTATCTGCCGGCCGTTCAAGGGCTTCCCATTGGAATCGCCATAGCTCGTTTTAAAGCCAAGTCGCTTAAAATAATCGGACTCCATAACTTTGAAGTAAAAGATAAACAAGTCCAGGATAGCCTTCGGTACCGCATAATTAAACAGGCAATTACCAACAATATAACCGGGAATGGCCAAAGCAAAGGGATCATGGCGATGTTCCTTATACCAGTCCAAATGCGAAAGCTCCCCTTTGATAATCCCTCTGATACGCTGGATGTTAATAGGCTTGGTAATTCCAAAAGTCGTTCGTACCCGATACATTTCCTTAAAAAAAACAGCCTTTGGACGGTTTACCAGAGCTTTTAACTCCCGAACGATCATGGCATTTTTCTCCACAGTAGTCTTGTGCTCATTAGAAAAATAAAGCCGGTTGATGCGTTCGAGGGCTTCCATCATAAAGCCTTCGGGCTTGATCAGGAAATCCAGCCGATAAATCAAATCCAGTAAGAGATAAGTTATACCGCCGGGATACTGGCTGGCATCAAGTGAACCATTCTCAACAATATCCAGCGTTTCCCGGACTTTAGATTGTATGAAATGGTATTTAGTTTCTTTCTCTTTTTCCGGAAGCGCTTCCAGATGACTCGTTTCAATCGCTACCAGGCCTTCGAATTCATCCAGTAAAAGATCGTCCTGCTTATCTGCATTCGTAGCCAACTCCTTGAGAGCATAATAAAACTTATAGGGCGAGCCGTCCAACAGGAAGCTATCAAAAACGATAGATATACAATTATCATCATCCAAAGCAAAACGGCTATATTCAAGATTAAAGTTTTGAGAGATTAAGCGATTCAAAAAACCAAGGTGCAAGGTATTTGCTCTTACGATTTTAGCTTCTACCCGAATTTTGATCTGATCTACCAGGCCGGTGATTTTCTTGGACCCCTGATATATTTCAAAACGCAAAACACCTTGTTCTTCCCAACATTTTACATTCTCTTCTTTAGTATCCGTCAAGTAAAAAAAGAAATCTTTATAAGCCTCAATGTATTCTTTATTATCAAACTTCAATAAAGCACTATCCCAGGCATCGTATTGTGCTGCGGTTTTATAAGAATCACTATACCTTCCAAAGCGAATATCAGGTTGATCTTCTTCACTAGTATTATTCCCAAAAATACGATCAAATAATCCCATTCGTTTAACTCGTTCAGTTTTTTAAGGTATTAGATACTGGTCTAAAAATGCTATGCATCTTGTTTTCAAAGATACTCTTAATCACCTTAACACCTTAGTTTTTTCTAACTATCATGTATCCTGTAGACGAAGTCTTAAAAGAAATGGAAATTTAATATTTTTGATTGATAAAACATACAGGTTCTTATGATTAAGTTTCGAACTCCAGTGGCTCAATATGCTTTTCCTTTTGGTATTCATCATCAATCGAAAATACTTTGTATTGGTTCCTGTTTTGCTGAACATATCGGTAAAAAACTGGATTATTATAAATTCCCTGTACAGCTTAATCCTTTCGGCATCATTTACAATCCATTATCTATTGCGGAAAGCCTGAATTTTTTGTTAGAAAAAAAGCAGTTTGTAAAAACGGATTTGATCAGGCATAATGGTTTATGGCATAGTTTTCAACATCACAGTCGCTTTTCGGGAATAGATGTTACCCAAACCCTGGAGCGGATAAATACCGTGATAGCCGATGCAAGCAAGCATCTTCTCCGGGCTAATATTCTGACGATCACTTTGGGAACCAGTTATGTTTATACTTTAAAAAAAACAGGAAAGATTGTAGCCAATTGTCATAAAATTCCGGCAAGCGAATTTATCCGCAAACGACTTCGAACCGAAGAGATACACCATACGCTCGCATCGCTTTTCAAAATACTTGAATCCGAGAACCCCGAACTGAATATTATCCTGACGGTCAGCCCGGTGCGACATATCAAAGATGGGTTAATCGAAAATCAACGTAGCAAAGCGATGCTCCTTCTGGCTTGTGATCAATTGGTTCAGGATTTTAATTTTGTTCATTATTTTCCGGCCTACGAGATCATGATGGATGATCTGAGAGACTATCGCTTTTATGAAAAAGATATGATTCATCCCAATAATTTGGCCCATGATTATATCTGGCAATATTTTTCCGATGCTTTTTTTGTAGAAAAAACCGTACAACTAAATTCCAGAATCGAAAAAATCTTACAAGCCATACAACATAAAGCTTTTCAGGCCGAATCCGAAAAACATCAACAGTTTTTAAAAGCTCAGCTTGAACGCATTCGACAAATGGAGCAAAATGCGCCATTCCTGGATTTCACAAACGAAGTCCAAAACCTACAATCACGCATTTTATGAATAGACTATATTTATTCATTGGTCTCTTTTTCCTGACAAGTGTTTTTTATTGTAAAAATGAAAAACCGGAAGCCATAAAAGCCTATGGGACACATCTTGAATTGAAAGATGGGCCTTTGCTTCTGAAAATTGCACCTGATACCGGTGGTCGAATTGCTTCACTCAAGTTTCATGAAATCGAAATATTATCGCAAATCAGAGATAGCAATAATTGGTATTGGGGAAGTACCGTCTGGCCCTCTCCGCAAGCCGCATGGAACTGGCCTCCCCCACCGGTGATGGATCTGGGAAAATATAAAATAAAATACCACGAAAATAATTTTGTCATACTCAAAAGCCCCGAAAACGCCTATCGAGGCATCGAAGTCGAAAAGCAAATAAGATTAATTGATACCAGCACCGTTCGGTTAAAATACTCTTTTTTCAATCGTAGCGACAGTATTGTTCCAATAGGCATATGGGAAAACACACGCATCCCTTATACCGGTAAGCTTTCCTGGAAAACCGGAGAATTGCTGAAAGATACTATCCAGGGTTTATCGCAAAGTGACAGCATTTCCAGCCTGGTACTGGCGCATCACGAAAAAGCAGCAAAGCTTTTCATTCATACCCAAGGAGGTGAAGTTAGTTACGAAAAAGAGGGAGTAGTTTTCAAAAAGGAGTTTTCGATAATCGATAGCCAGCGAGTCGCACCGGAACAGGCCCCTTTGGAAATTTATTTTGATCCTATCAGGCAATTTGCAGAAATAGAAGAGCATGGGCCCTATGCCAGGCTCGGCCCTGAAATGGTAATGAGTTTTGAAGTCATCTGGAAACTAGCGAAGAAGTGATTTCTGACTAATAGTGCCAAACTATGAATATCGAAATTATACCAGTCTTTTGACCTGAGTCTCAGCATTAATTTTTCCATCTTTCCCCAGATTTAAAAGATTAAGGCCGGGCCTTTTACCAACTTCTATGCTCCCCAGATCCGCTTCAAACCCGAGGGCTTCCGCTCCATTTAGTGTGGCCCATCGAATCAGGGTATTGAAGGGAATATATGATTGATATTTGGAAATGGTTCTGAGTTCGTCTAAAACCGAAAGCTGCCAATTGGAGGTCAGACTATCCGTACCGATGGTAAGTTTTGCATTGGTATCGAGAAAATGCTGGTAATTTGGCATTCGGTTTTCGATATAAAGATTGGCATTGGCACAAGTCGCCCAATAGACATTCGGACTCCAGGCCTGAGCTGTTTCAATGTCTGCTCTGGTACTCATGGTATTATGAACAAAAAGACTACGACAGTCAGGATTCATGTACTTTAAAGCATATTCAAGGGAAGAGCTACCGGAAGGTTGAAAGTTTTCGAGCGGAATATCAAAGCTTTTATAAAAATCTATGAACCCTCCGGTCTTATTCCGAAAGAGCTGGTTTTCATCCGGCGTTTCCTGATTGTGAATACTTACCGTATTACTATGCTGGTTTAGACCATTGATCAGTTCAAATAGTTTCGGAGAAACGGTATATGGCGCATGCGGGACAACACTGTACACATTTCCGTTGCCTTCAATTCGCTGATCATATACGGCTTTGTATTTTTTAAATTCGTTTTCTGCCCAACTATCCTGCAGGAAATCAAACATTTCTACAAAGGTAGAATATCGAATTTTGCTTTTAGCCTTGCATTCGAAGGTATCTGCTTTATTCGAAATATCTCCAACTGCGACAATCCCTTCTTCGTACATTTCCTGATCTGCCAGATCGATGGCATTTAGAATTTCCTCTTGTGGAATATCTCTGAATTTTACCACATTCGTGATAAAAGGAATTAATGAAATCCCTGTATCTACTTTACCTTTCATATGAGAAAGCTCAAGATGACAATGGGTATTGACAAAACCGGGAACGATTACTCCCTGGTGGCTTTCCAAATCCAAAAGGTCAAAATCTGCTCGTCTTCCCACGGATAATATTTTTCCATCATCATCTATCACTACAACACCATTATCAATCGGATCGCCCTTAGCAGTATAGACTTCATCGGCAGTTATTTTTCTCATAATAGTTGTATACTGATTTTTTACTTAAAACACAGGTTATTCATCAAACTCCTGAACGATCAGGCCATTCTTCATTCTTGGTTCAAACCAGGTAGACTTGGGTGGCATGGTCTTTCCCATATCGGCTACTTTGATCAAATCATTTAATTCGACGGGATAGAGGCAAAAGCCAACACTTTCTTCATGTCTAAGCGTTTTCATTCGAAAATCTTCAAGCCCCTTTACCCCTTCAACATATTTTACCCGATTATCGGTACGCACATCTTCAATCCCCAATATCCATTTCATCACTTTTTCATCCAGCATACTGGCATCCAGTAAAACCGGTGTTTTCTTATAGGAATCGAGTACTTCTTTCTTCCAGGTGAGTTTAAACCATTCCCGGTTGAGGAACATGACAATTTCATGTTTTTGGGAAGGTTTCCGGGGCATGTTCAGAATTTCAATATCAAAAAGCTGAGAGATTTTAACCATGAAAGTCGTGAGCGAATTATCATTAAGTCCCTGTACAATTCTGTTAAAGTCGTGTACTTCCAACTGATCTTTTGGAAAAAAAGCACTCAAAATCACATTAAACCTGGATTCTCCGTGTTTTTTCATCAGGCGCTTATGCATTAAAGCCAGGGTCGAACAACGATGGTGGCCATCTGCGATATACGTTTTTTTAACCTTTTCGGCAAAAAGCTGTTGAAAGCGATCAATCAGTCCCCCATCACGTACTTCCCAAAACCGGTGGGTTTGCTGCTCTTCAAGAAAGCTCGTTTCATAAAAAAAATCATTTTTGCTTTTATAGCGATGGATCATTTTATCGATTTCTTCCACTCCTTTATACGTGAGTAAAACGGGCTTCACCACGGCATCTCTACTGATCATTAACTCCATTTGCTGTTGCTCTTTCGCAGCAATTGTATTTTCATGTTTTTTGATATTGCCATCGTAATAGTCTTCGATATCCGAACAGGCAACCAGGCCCGTAAACCGTCTATGGAGTGTTTCTATTTCGTAAATGTAAATGGCTTCCTGAGCCGTCTTATCAAAAAAAGCATTCTTTTTATATTCCGGGTATTCATATTTTACCCTTGCAAAAAAAGCATCCGAGGAGGTTACATAATCCAGGTTGGGATAAACAGCCTGAAAGGGTTTTATTCTCATTCAGATTTTTGTTTAAATGGTTGGTTAGGTAAACGGCGGCAAGGTAAGGATAAATTGGGAAATTTTAGATATAATCCGGAAGTAGAAAAAGAGACAGAAGTTCCATAAGTATTAAAGGTAAATGAGCGACATATTCAGAGGGGCAATATGCAAAATATTAGGTGGCAAAGCTCTACTCAATCTAGAATAGGTAGGGAATTAAAACGCAATAAAATTCAAACTTAATCATAAAACTACATAGTACATTTGATCCCTCAGGAGTATCGCGAATTTTACTTCACCATCTTAAGAAAAGTGCCCATAAGCCAGTTAGAATCCGCTTTAATCAGTTTGTCAAGCATAGAATCCGCTTTACTGGCAAACAGTTTGATATCACTAACAACATTACAAAACTCTTCGGAATCCTCACATTCTCCTTCCACACTGGATATCTCATCAAGGATTTTAATCATGGGTTCCAGTTCTTTCTTTTTCCGATGGGTAATGATTTGCTTTACCACTAAACTCATATCTTTTTCAGCGATGAAATATTCCTTGCGCTCTCCCGGTTTAAGATCTTTGTAAACCAATCCCCAATCAATTAAAGACCTGATATTCATATTAGCATTTCCGCGGCTGATCTGTAGTTCTTCCATAATTTCTTCCGCAGTTAGAGAATTTTTGGAAATAAGAAGTAAGGCATGCACTTGTGCCATTGTCCGGTTTATCCCCCAACTTGAACCAAAAGCTCCCCAGGATTGAATAAATCGTTCTTTTCCTTTCTGTAATTCCATAATATGAATTTTATTTTTTGCTTGTTTTTATATTTATTGTTGGGCTTACTTTCACTCTACTTTATACTTTCAAAATCAATTGAAAATTAATATTCTTACCATTGAAATCAAAATTCGATACTTATTGTTTAACTAAAAGATTGTTTTTTATAACAAGTGCCGCCAAGTAAAGTATATGCTCTCTTCGCGTATCCGCATCAGATTGTACCGTGAATTGCAATTCTTTAACCAGATCAGGTTAATAAGTCCCAGGACTTATTAATGCTCAAAACTTAAGGATTGGCGCTATTGAATTTATGCTGGTTTATAAAAAGGTGCTTTTACAACTTTTGCAGCCAGGCGTTTTTTTCCGGCAACAACATTGAAGCTGGTTTCCGGTGCAGCAAATGTTTTGGGTACATAGCCCATCCCTATCGGAATTCCAAGAGAAGGAGAAGAGGTACCGGAAGTGACTACTCCGATTTCTTCGCCATTAGCATCTTCGATTGGATACCCGTGCCGGGGAACCCGGCGATCGTCAACCGTGAAAGCAACCAGCTTCCGGCTTACGCCTTCTGCCCTTTGTTTTCTAAAAATATCAATTGAGTTGAAAGCTTCTTTTTTAGTCTTTGTAATCCAGCCCAGACCGGCTTCAATAGGAGAAGTATGATCATCGATATCATTCCCGTAAAGGCAATAACCCATTTCCAGTCGCAAGGTATCGCGAGCCCCTAAACCTGCCGGTTGAATACCAAAGTCTTTCCCCGCTTCGAACACCGCATCCCAAAGTTGTACCGTATGTTCCTGAGCTACATAAAGCTCCAGGCCACCCGAGCCGGTATAACCCGTAGCGGAGATTACTACATTCTCAACTCCGGCAAAGGTCCCCTTGGTAAAAGTGTAATATTTCAAAGCTTTCAAATCCACATCAGTAAGTGTTTGCAAAGCATCGAGCGCTTTGGGGCCCTGTACGGCGAGCAAGCCGGTTTGGTCAGAAATATTGATCATCCGCGCTTCAAAATTATTGTGCTGACTGATCCAGTCCCAGTCTTTTTGAATATTTGAGGCATTCACCACCAGCATAAACGCCTGTTCTCCTTCGGCGCATTGATCTTCATCCAATCGATATACTAACAAGTCATCGACGATGCCTCCATCGTGATTTGGTAGGCAAGAATACTGCGCATCCCCAATTGCCAGTTTTGATGCATCATTTGAAGTCACCTGTTGAACCAGATCAATTGCTTCCTTTCCCCGGATAATAAACTCTCCCATATGCGATACATCAAAAACCCCCACTCCATTTCTTACAGCCAGGTGTTCTTCTTTGATATTTGTATAAGAGATCGGCATATAATAACCCGCGAATTCCGCCATCTTTGCCCCCAGGGCTTCATGCTTATTACTTAGTGGTGTTCGTTTCATTTAGCTCTGTTGTATTTAGTTTTATTAGTTAAAGTCTAGAATAAATATTCAATTATAAGTACTCACTATCTATTTTGAAACTACAATTCGATCAATGATATCGCCTACGGCAATTTGATGGACGATTTCCAGTCCTTCTACTACTTCGCCAAAAATCGTATAGCGCCCATCGAGATGTGGTGTAGGAGAATGTGTAATGAACCATTGAGTCCCTTCTGTATCTTTTCCAGCCGAGGCCATTCCCACATAGCCCGCCTTATCATAGTACATCATTGGCAATTCCGATCGAATCGAAAAATTAGCTCCGCCAAAACCATCTCCCCGTGGACAACCATCCTGTATTACAAAGTTTGGCACCACCCTGTGAAAAAACTTTCCATCATAAAACCCGGTTTTTGCTAAGCGTATAAAATTATTAACCGATGCGGGAGCTTTTTCTTTAAAAAAGCGGATGGTTATATTGCCTTTTTTCGTAACGATTACCGCCCGGGTATCCGCACTGATGGTATTCGCCAGATTCCAATCGATTGGATTGTTAAAATCCGGTGTTTTAGCTTCGTATACCGTTCCTTTGAAAGTACTCAAAGCTTTTTGAATGGCATTATAGGTTTCAATATCTTTGGGTAAAGATAAGTTATTCAGAGCTGTTTCCAGAAAGTCCAAGCTATCGATTACACTTACATAATCCAATTCTTTTTTAGCAAGTACTTCGGCAGCAACATACATCATTCCGACATCACCACTTCTAATGGCATCTTCAAAGAAAATGGCCAGATCCCGTTTTACCCGCCGATAGCCTAAACCAAACCATCGTTCAAAGTCCGGATATTCCGCAATGTGTGCGATCGCTTCTGCACTGGCAGTACGAATTACCGGGACAGAAGAAGATAAGCCCTGTTGTCCAATAAATCGATAATTCCAGCCAAATTCCCCCAGTGCTTTCAGCGCCGCAGCTTTTTCATAATTATTAGAGCTATTGAGTGCTATCTGACGGAGTTCCTGATTAATCCTTCCCTTTGTCGCTTCAAAGTATGGAGGCAAATGTTTGTTAGCTATCCGGTACAATGTTGATCGAATTTGCCAGGGATAGATCGTATCTTTGGCCATTTTCCAATAATCGACTGCTTCCCGGGGAAGACCTTTTTCCAGCAGAAAATTACTGGCAGAAAGCGCTACATTGATATTTGGATCTTTAAGGGCAGGCAACACAATGTCTCTGACACTTTCATAATCAAAATTACTGAATGCACGTAATATGTTACATTTGATTCTATAATCATTCGTAATATTATAATTGGTCTTAAGTGTTTGCAGGGCTTCCGGACTTTTGGTTTTTCCCAGAGCAATTGCCAGAGCCATCTTCACCCGTGGGTCATCACCACGTCCCATGCCAATTATCAAAGGAGCGGCCAGACTATCAAGATTGATATTCCCGGCTCGCATTAAATAGTTTGCCGCAATAAAGCGTACACTTTCCGGATATCCTGCACCACTGACCAGTTCTACCATTCTGCTCGTTCCGGCAGGGCTCACCATATTGCGTAAAGCATAGCGGTAAATTCCCCAGGCCTGTCCTTCCAGCAAAGCGGTATCTTTCCTGGTGTACGTGCTAATGGTACTTAATGCATTCAGCATTTGCCGCGTCCCGCATTTTCCAACAGCTTCCAGAACGGATCGATTAAAGTTTGCAGACTGGGACAGAGAATCGTCTTTTTGAAAAGCACGAACTAAAAACTGTTCGGCTTTCTCTCCTCCCGTTTGGCCCAAAGCATAAGCAGCAGCTACCCTGACTTTTTCAATATCATCATCAAGTAATATGGCCAAATCTTCGGTCAGCTTTTCATCCTGAACAGAGCCCATTGCCATAGCTGAGGCATATCGGTAAGAAGGGTCCTTATGGTCAAAATAAACGAGTAGACTATCAGAATTCCGGCGATCCTGGAAATCGTAAATTTTTTGTAGCCTTGGATCTTTAAGGTCGGTCTTGATTTCGGTAATTTTCTCATCCTGTACGGGCATACACTGTGTGCATACAACAATAAACAGAAGGTAAAGCAGGATTTTCTTCATGGTATGATTGTCGGTACTATGTTCGGATTGCAATTATAGGAAATTGCAAATGGAAATCCGAAGCCAGGACTAAGTTGTTTGGGAGAATTATCTTATTTATCCCCCTGGCTTCTATATTAAAATTCTTCGTTTTCAGTTGTATCTCTTTCAATCTGATCGCCCCATTCATTCCCAAAATCCTCGTTTTCTTCCTCTCCTTCTTCAAAATTCCCATATGGTCCCCGATCCTGATTGTACAATTCACAATCCAGTTCGATACCAATATCTCCCGGCGGACGGTAAAACCTTGCTTTGGCATCGTAATCCGCTTCCGGATCAGCTTCGAGGCGTTTGATCAATTTAGCATAAATCGGCCTGGCCATTTTTGCTCCGATCCCCAGGCTCAAAGTTCGGAATCGAACCCAGCGATCATCTCCTCCCACCCAGGTACCTACTACCAAATCGGGAGACATGCCCATAAACCAACCGTCGACGTAATCATTAGTTGTACCGGTTTTACCGGCCATTTCGCTTTTAATACCTCCGAAACCCGGCAATCCCTGATTCATCACGTTTCTCAACATTTGAATCATGACGTAGTTCGAAGAAGGATGCAAGGCAAGCCGATCCTCAATTACTTCGGAATAGATTAAGTTTCCATTTCTATCTTCAATCCGGGTGATGAAAATAGGTTTATTATAAATCCCATTATTCGCAAAAGTGGTATAAGCGCCGGTCATCTCCAGCACACTCAAATCACTCGCCCCCAGGCAAATGGATGGTTGTTTCGGAATTTTATACGTCCCGTTAGCTCTTTTTCTATCGACATCAATTCCCATCCCTTTTACCAGCGAACGCACTGCCCGGGTATCTCCCAGTTGCTTCATCAGATAGACGGAAACCGTATTTTTCGACCATTGCAATCCTTTAAAAAGCGTAAATGGTTTACCGGAATATTTACCATCCGCATTTTGCGGTGTCCAGTCCTTGAGCAAACTAAAATTCCCTTCACCTTTGTGTATGGTATAGGGTAAATCATCTACTACATAACAAGGCGAAATCCCTACCTGATCAATAGCCGTAGCATAAATAAAAGGTTTAAAAGTAGAGCCAACCTGCCTTTCCGTCGTCACATGATCAAACTGGAAATACTTATGGTTAATCCCTCCGACCCATGCTTTAACATAACCGGTAACCGGATCGACGGCCATTGTACCTACCTGCAAAAAATTTCTATGATACTTAATCGAATCCAGTGGCGACATTACCGTGTCCTTCTCCATTCGATTATTATAAGCAAAAACCCTCATTTTGACAGGCTTCTCAAAGACTGTTCGCACCTTATTCTGTAAGGCTGTCCACTGTCCTTTAAGTTTGTCGAAATTAGGACTGTTCAGTACCTTTCGGTATTTAGTTGCTCTCTCGGTAGAGATCATTTTACGCGATACGAGTTTGGCAATCGTTCCTTTCTCTTTGCTCTCCTCAATAATTCGGTCTATCTCGTGATCTTTTAATTCATATCCATTGATCTCATCAGCTATTTTTTTCAAAATATCGGACAGGAAGTTTTCACGCATGCCTTGATATCGATCCGTCTCGCGGATGATTTTCTTCATGGTACGTTTACGTGCTGCATCTTCTATCTCCAGTTCATCTTTTTCTTTTAGAGGATCCCGATAGGTCCAGGGGTCCTTATCTTTCCAGTGCTTATTGAAAGTTTCCTGCAATTTGGACATGTGTTCAATTACAGCTTCCTCTGCATGTGCCTGAATAACCGGGTCGAGGGTGGTATAAATTCTCAGACCGTCTTTAAAAATATTATACTTCGTTCCGTCAGATTTAAAATTCTCTTTTTTATCCAGGATTCTATACAACTCCTTACGCAATTCCATTCGGAAATAAGGTGCGAGGCCATCCGCATGGGTTTTTCTATTAAAATTGGACATATCCAGCGGAAGCATGCGCAGGGAATCGTATTCCGATTTGTCCAGGAAATCGTTTTTAACCATCTGTTTGAGGACCACCATTCTTCTATGGCTAACGGTATCGGGTCTTCGGATAGGATTAAAAAGTGCCGGATTTTTGAGCATACCAACTAAAGTAGCTGCCTGTTCAACAGAAAGCGAATCCTGAGTCTCATCGAAATAGATTTCCGAAGCTGCTTTTATCCCGTAGGCACCATTGAGGAAACTAAACTTATTCAGGTACATGGCCATAATTTCCTGCTTGGTATAACTTCGCTCCAGTTTAACAGCAATGATCCATTCTTTTAATTTTTGTACTACCCGTTCCAGGCCAGAACCGGGCGTTTCAGTGAATAACATTTTCGCCAATTGCTGAGTGATGGTACTTGCACCTCCCGCACTTCTCTGTCGCAAAATGACTGTTTTCACCGCTACCCGCATCAGGCCGGGAAAATCGATCCCGGAATGATCATAGTAGCGCTCATCTTCAGTTGCCACCAGTGCTTGTTCAACAAAAGGAGAAATCTCATCAAATGAAACCTGCACTCTATTTTCATAAAAATAACGTCCAAGTACTTCGCCATTAGCAGCGTAAACTTCAGATGCCAGATTATTTTTCGGATTTTCCAATTCTTCGAAAGTTGGTAAATCCTGAAAAGAAAGAAAAACAAATAGTGCTATCACTGATAAGATTCCAAAGACAGTTAGTCTCCACATCCATCGAATCAATTTTCGATAGACCGGCAATCTTTGCTCCCGTAAAGTCTTGGCCCCTTCTTCATTTGACGTGATCAGATCAGTATTTTGATCCATATTATTCAAATTTTAGTGCGTATAGTATGTTTAACCCCGCAAATTAACAATTAATATCCTAATTTTCTACGCTAAAAATTAGAGTTTTGCATAATATATCAAGCTATCTTCTACTTGTTTTTCTTCACAATGCTGATCAATTACCGCTGATCCAAGACAATCCAGCATAGTGAAATTGATTTGACCATTCGCATTTTTCTTATCATTTTTCATTAAACGTAATAAATCGGAGAAATATTCATTTTTCACAGAGTACTTGCCATAAATTTTTAATATGTAACTGGCAACTTCTTCGGCTTCGGCATCTGAAAGATTTCTTACTTCGGTTGAAAGATAGGTCTCACAAACCATCCCGGCAGCAATAGCTTCACCATGGGTCAGTGGAGCTGTACTTTGCAGTGCCCAACTTTCGATAGCATGCCCAATGGTATGACCAAAATTGAGTGTCTTTCGAATATTTTGTTCGTAGGGATCAATTTCAACTACGCGCTTTTTGATTTCCAGAGAAGGAATGATAAGGCTGTTCCAATCGACCTCCTGTAGATTGTCAATATCTTTAATCTCATCCCAGAGCTTTTTATCCGCAATAAGTCCATGCTTAATGATCTCGGCTAATCCGCTGCGTATTTCCCGGAGCGGCAAGGTTTTCAGGAATACTGGATCGATGAACACTGCTTTGGGGTTTTTAAACAAACCAATGCTGTTTTTCACATCAGCAAAATCAATCCCCAATTTACTACCAATAGATGAATCCACATCGGATAACAATGTAGTCGGAATTTGGATGAAATCTACCCCTCTCTTATAGGTTGCCGCACAAAAACCTCCCATATCTCCGATCACTCCACCTCCAAGATTGATTACCAAAACTTTTCGATCTGCTTTGGCATCCATCATCTTTTTCCAAATGTGGCTACAGGTATGGATGTTTTTATGCTGTTCTCCCGACCTGATTTCAATAAGGCTATGATTTTCCAGATTAGTCTTTTCCAGAAGAATTGGGTAACAATACTCCCGGGTATTTTCATCGACAATAATAAAAATCTGGCTATAGGCACTTTGTTCCAGGAACAAGTTTAAAGGGCCTTGAAAATCTCCCACATGGATATTATAATCAGCAAGTGCAATGGTCTTCATTAAAAAAGTGATTGGTTGCTTCAAAGATACGATGCTTTGAAGCCATCATGGCTTATAAAATTGAGAATTGTAGTAAAAATGTAAGAAAGCGTAGCTTATTATTGAAAATTCGAAGAATCAACCCTGATCAACCAGGTCAACACTCCAGGCTTCGGGTTTATCCAAAAAAAGGGCTTTGGTTTTAGCCCAGGTCTCTTTGAATAATATTGAATGCCGATACTTATTTAGTGCTGCTTCATCATCCCAGACGCTAAAAGTAAAAAAAATATTCTTTTCAACAGTTCCCTGCAACAACTCTACATGATGGCAGCCGGCGAAAGATCGTATTTTGGATTTACTATTTTCAAAAATCTGACGAAAGTTTTCTATCTCATCCAGTCTGAAAGTAAGTTTTACGATGCGTTTTATCATTTTATTCGAATTCTATATGTACCCCATCTTCCAAGCCAAGTCCTAGTAAACTGGCAGCCCGCCCCTTGTTAATGGCGATTTCCAATAATCCACTTGTATTAAAAAGACAGAGCGTCTCTCCTACCTCAACATCCGCATAGCTGGTATGGAGTTTATATATTGGATCGAATCGTTTAAAGTAAATTCTAAACTTTCGATTTTGACCAATTTTATTAAATAAGTCTTCCGAGATATTGACGATTACATTTTCAAAATTATCAATATGTATTACCGAACCTTTAATTAAAGAGGGATTGGTAATTGGCTGAAAGGTAATCCTTTCTTCGATCTCGTCCACCAAAATACCTATTTCATTAAATGGCATTCCTCCGGTAATATGTTTGACGGCGCTGGCAAAAATATCCTGTGTCAATGTATCATCAGACTGTTCTAACTCGTAGACTACATCGGGTACTTCATCGAAAATCAGAGAAAAGATACCATTATCGGGACCTATGAAGTAATATCCATCATACCTGACAGCCAAAAAACAGCGTTCTTTTTTATAATGATTATTAATGGAAACCAGATGGATCGTGCCCTCCGGAAAACTGGAATAGGCATTTTTTACAATAAAAGCACCCTGAACTATATCAAAGCTATTGACGTTATGTGAAATATCAATAATCTGAATTCCAGGGTTTTGACTGATAAGCGCCCCTTTCACGACTGCAATATAGTAATCCAATAATCCCTGATCAGATGTAAAAGTGACAAGAGACATGTTAATTCTAATTTAAAATGACAAGATTGACTTTACGAAGATATTGCATGCTTAAGCATCTCAATTCTTCGTACAATTTGTTGATAAAGCCGTAAATTTATGGCAAAATAATATAATTTTATTCATTTAGGCCCAAGCCTTCAAATCTAAAACATATACATATCAAAAAACATAAAATATTGAGTGAAATAATTTTAAGTATAGACGGTGTAGATCCCCTAGAACTATATGGCGAAAAAAACGTCAAACTTAACCTGCTCCGACAAGCATTCCCCGACATCACGATCACTTCCAGAGGAAATAATATAAAGATTACCGGTGATAAAAAAGAGGCTCAAAAAGCAAAAGGCAAATTTGAGTTGATGGTCCGTATGCTCAAAGAACAACACGAGCTAACTACTGAAACCATCAAAGATATACTCAATGGAAATAATCCTTTTGATTCCAGAATCAGCAATGGGGATACTAATAATTCTACGCTGCTGCACGGACGAGGTGGTAAGCCGATCAAACCTAAAACCAGAAATCAAAAGAAGCTGGTAGATGCATCCGAAGCCAATGATATCGTCTTTGCTATAGGTCCGGCCGGTACCGGTAAGACCTATACGGCTGTAGCCCTGGCGGTACGAGCATTAAAAAATCGCCTGGTCAAGAAAATAATTCTGACCCGCCCCGCTGTCGAAGCCGGAGAAAATCTGGGATTTCTTCCCGGTGATCTGAAAGATAAAGTTGATCCTTATTTACGCCCGCTTTACGATGCACTGGACGACATGCTTCCTTTGGAAAAACTCAATTTTTTTATGACAAACCGGGTCATTGAGGTCGCACCACTTGCTTTCATGCGCGGACGGACACTCGACAATGCTTTTATCATTCTCGATGAAGCTCAAAATGCTTCCCCTACACAGCTGAAAATGTTTTTGACGCGTATCGGCCCTTCGGCAAAATGTATCATCACCGGAGATTTATCTCAAATCGATCTGCCTTATAATCAGGTTTCCGGCCTCCGGCAGTCCTTACGGATGCTCGAACAAATCGACGGTATCGAATCGATTTACCTCAATGCGGAAGATGTAGTTCGCCACCGTTTGGTAAAAGAGATCATCAAAGCTTATGATCGCCTTGCTGAAGAACGCAAAGCGAAGAAAGAAGCAGAAAAAGCCGAGAAAGCCAAACAACGAGATCAAAAAGACGAATCAAAAGAATAAAATGACTGCAGAAATAATTTATACCGGTGATTTGGGGACTTCTGCCACACATCTCCGATCTGGAAATACAATTAATACGGATGCCCCGATTGATAATCAAGGCCGGGGAGAAGCATTCTCGCCAACGGATTTGGTTGCTGCCGCACTTGGGACCTGCATTCTGACTATTATGGGAATTTCTGCCAGAAACCATAACATAGATATGATTGGCGCGCAAGCTTCCGTCAATAAAATAATGGCTTCCAATCCTCGCAGAATTGCCCGGCTGGAAGTCAGGATTACGATGCCTGTTAATGATTATAGTGAAAAAGAAAGAAAAATTCTGGAAGCTGCCGCTCATCATTGTCCTGTAGCAAATAGTTTGCACCCCGACTTGGAAGAAGTCATAGAATTTGTCTGGTAATGGTCTATAGAATATCCAAAGCAGATCGAAGCATCAAAGCAAAAATCCGGCTTGATGGCTCTAAAAGTATTAGCAACCGGGCACTGATTATCCGAGCTTTGTCCGGTCTTGATTTTGAAATTTCACATCTTTCAAACTCCAAAGACACGACTACCTTGCAATCATTGCTAAAAAGCGATGATGAAATACTCGATGCTGGTGCTGCCGGTACTACTTTTCGATTTCTAACTGCCTATCTATCTTTAAAGGAAGGGGCTCAAATTCTTACCGGTTCTGAGCGTATGAAGCAAAGACCAATTGGTGTTTTAGTAGAAGCATTGAGAAGTCTGGGAGCCAATATTGAATACCTCGAAAAGGAAGGCTATCCACCCTTGAGAATAAATACTCCGAATATCGGCAAACAAAACAGATTAGCTATTTCCGCAAATGTAAGCAGCCAGTATATTTCTGCTTTGTTAATGATTGGGCCGGTTTTGCCCGGGGGTATCGAACTCGAGTTAGCGACCAATATCGTATCACGCCCCTACATTGAGATGACGCTCAACCTAATGTCTTACTTTGGGATAAAGTATAGCTGGGAAAACAACCTGATCAAAGTTTTGCCACAGCAATACCAAGGTAAAGCTTATCGAGTAGAAGCGGATTGGTCGGCTGCTTCATATTATTATGCTTTGGCTACTTTTGCAGAAGAACTTGATTTACAACTGGATGGTCTTTGGGAAGATAGTGTACAAGGTGATGCCATACTTTCCGAAATGATGACTGCATTTGGGATAAAAAGTACTTTTAATCAAACAGGTGTACATCTAACAAAAAGTATAAATGCTGAATTACCCGAGTGCTTTTCATGGGATTTCATTCGTTGCCCGGACATTGCCCAGACCCTGGCAGTGATTTGCGCGGGAACGGGTGTAAGAGGACTTTTCACAGGCCTGGAGACGCTGCGTATTAAGGAGACAGATCGAATCAAAGCCCTACAACAAGAGCTTTCAAAAGTAGGGGTGAATTTTTCGCTTTATAAAAAAGAAGCTCAGGATCAGCAAGAGTTTTTTGAAGTTAAGGGAATGGCAAAAGTGAATGAACCCGTTTTTGCTACTTATGAAGATCACAGGATGGCAATGGCTTTTGCACCTTTAGCCATGTTTGCCCCCGTCAATATAGAAGAACCAATGGTTGTTGTTAAATCGTATCCGGCATTCTGGGAAGATTTGGAGCAGTTAGCATTTGAAGTAGAACGATAGGGATCAGACAGAGTGTACAAATGGTTTTTTAACTCAAAGGATTATTGTATACGATCTAATCTTAATTCTCGCTGATCTTTTTTATGGAATTCACCAATTCTTTTACCAGAGCTTTATGTGTAGCTCGTGAATCCTCTTTTCCTGTAACGATCAAATCAAAATAGTAATTTCCAATATTGATGGTGCTAATTTCAAAGTAAATTACCGTTCCATTAATTTTCGCCTTAAAATCTCTGGTTCTGGCTTTAAAAGAATTAATATTTTCCTTACTCAGTGCTCCTTTTTCATATCCATTATAGGTACTATACCAGCGATTATACTTTATTTCAAATGTCGTCGTCAACAGATCGAGTGCATCGTAAATATTCTTTCTTTTTTCATCTTTATCCGGACTTCCAATATCATCTGTAATTAATATTTTAAGTTCATCCTTATACTTCAGGCTGAGTAATTCATTATATCTTTCATTTGCCTTTATCCTTTCCAGGTTTTCCGGAATTTCTATTTCAAAATTTTTTATTCTGATTGTTTCATTTACTTCCGGGCTAATAAAAGTTACGAACATTAGTAAACTTAAGATCATCTGCATTTTTATCATTTTTTACAACCATTCAAAGACCTGCTAAGATAGTTAATTTTAAATCGGTGAAAGGGCTGAATAATTGCTATTCTTTATGGAACGGATTAATCCGCGCTAAGTGTTTTTAAAATAGCTTTGGCTTTGAGCAGGCATTCTGCGTATTCATCTTCTGCATTTGAATCGTATACGATTGCGCCTCCAACCTGAAAGGATAGATAAGCTTTTGAAGCATTATACAAGATGCTCCGGATGACGACATTAAAATCGAAATCGCCATCAGGTTTAATGTAACCCACTGCTCCGGAATACAGCCCTCTTTTAGATTGCTCATATTTTTCAATCAGTTGCATTGCCATTACTTTGGGAGCACCGGTCATCGAGCCCATTGGAAAGGATTGTTTTATAGCTTCAATGAAATGTTTTTCCTGTTTCAACTGTCCCTTTACCGTAGAGATCATCTGGAAAACCTGTTCGAAAGGATAAATTCCGAAAAGTTCTTCGACTTTTACGCTGCCGGCTTCACAGACTCGAGCCAGGTCGTTTCTTACCAAATCAACGATCATTACATTTTCTGCACGATCTTTTTCACTTCTATAAAGTTGTTCTCTTAATTGCCGGTCCTCTTCTTCATTTTCGCCTCGGCGGATCGTTCCTTTGATGGGTTGGGATATTAAAGTATTCCCCTCTTTTTTGAGATAACGCTCGGGGCTGGCGCATAGCAGATATTTATTTTTTAATCTGTAAAAAGCGGAAAAAGGCGCTTTTGCCACCTCATTCAATTTCGCATAAATATCTAAAGGTGACAATTGAATATTCTCGATATAAAATTCCTGGCAAAAATTCATTTCATAAATATCCCCCTCGATGATATGTTCTTTGATCCTTTCGATCGTTTTGAGATATTGTTCTTTCGAAATCCTGGGCAAAACCCTGGGTTTAATGCTCAGGCCAGAATATTCCGGTATCCGGACGGTACTGATTTCCCGAAAAACGGAATCAGGAGATCGCCCCAAGGTGTGGATTCGCACCTGATTCGATTCCATTTCGATGACAATGCTCGGTTGAAAAAAATGTATGTCCGGAAATTCGAGCTGATCCGCATTTGATGAGCTTAAACTTTCAATATCATTTTTCAAATCATAGGTAAGAAATCCGAAAAGCCAGTCCTTTTGCAGTTCATAAAACGCTTTCAGTGCTTCGAAACTACATTCATTATTATCAAAAAGCTGAGCTTCATTGCCGATCCCCAGTAGCATGTCATAGCTGTTGAAAGCATCCGTCTTTGGTGAATTACTATCCAAAACACAACATACCTCAAATCCGGCGGCCCAGGTCAATGCCTGTTTTTTAAATAATTCCTGATCTTTAATCTGATAGGAAACCTTTTCCCTCTCGGCTGTCAGTAGCATCATCATTATATTTACTTAGCGTAAGATAGCTTCTTGCTTTTAATACCAAACAATCTTAGCGACAAAAGTTTTTTATTAGGACAAAAAAAAGAACTACGAAGTCACTTTTCGTAGTTCTTTTTCGGAAAAAATTATGCTCCGGCAAAGTTAGCTAACTGTACTGATAAAATAACATAGAGCCAATGATCAGCAGAAATTAATCATTCGACTCTCGTTATTCGACTTTCGAGCTTCGATGTTCGAATATCGAAAGTCGAAATAAAATTTTACCCCTATGATTTCAGGTTAGTACATACAACTAACCATTGAGGCTCAATATCTTAATTTCCACTCTTTGATTTCGTTTACGACCGGTAGGTGTGGCATTGGTAGCAACGGGACTGCGTTTTCCATATCCTCTAAATAACAAACGTTTTCTACGGATTCCTCTGGCATGTAAATAGTCCGCAACGGCTTTTGCCCTTTTTTCCGAAAGTTGATCACAAAAGATTGTTTCACAACGGTTATTGGTATGTCCGCCTACCTCAATAGAAATATCCGGATTGGCTCGCAAAAAAGTATATATCTCGTTTAATACAGGATAAGCATCATTAGTAATATTCGATGAGTCTGCCTGAAAATAAAGATTCTTGATTCTTATTACCTGTCCTTCCACTATTTTCTTACGATCAAGTTTCAGAATATTGGTTTTCGCAATTTGATCATCCTGCGATTCAGGTTTGGGATTGGTTACAATCGGATCTTTTTTAGGTTTGGGATTTGGATCAGCCTTCGATTTTGAGGGAGAGATATTTATTGGCTGCCCTTCTTTGGGTTCGATTTCAACAACCGGAGGCTCCGGTTCTTCATTTCTTGGAACTTCAACGATAGGGGAAGCATCATCGATCAGTACATTTCCATTATAAGGAATGGGCGTTGGGGTTTTATAAAAAACTTCTATTGTAAAAAAGCTATGATTTCTTCTCGGTTCAAAGCGGAAATTATACTGTTTCCAGTACGTATGATCAATAAGAGGCGTTTCATCCAGTAATTCAGACTTGTTGCAATATCCACTACCGCCCCACAGTCTTATTTTTACCGGAGTGTTGTACAAAGCAGGTCTTTGAGTGATCCGGCTTTGGCTACGAAGAATATCCGAATAGCTAATTTTTAAATTAAAAGTATAAACTTTTCCACCTTCAATTTGCTTTCTCAATCTTTGAGAAACCGCTTCCCAGGTATCATTATCCCGGGTAACCATTCCGAGGTAATAATCCCCTTCAGCGGGTGGCAGCATCACATTGAAATGCCCGGGTTGGACATCAGGAGTATTCAAATCCTCTCCCCCACAGGCAAACCATCCATTAGGTGCTTTACAGCAGGGATGTTCTCCATAAGGGAAAAGCTTTTTAATCTCAAAAGAAGGATTATTAAGATTTATTTGATCCTGTGCCTCAGCACCAAACATAGCGCAGAGCATCAGAGAGAATAGGCTGAATAAATTTTTATTAATCGTCATAAAATCACGGGTTATTCAATTCTTTAACGAATTCGAAGATTCAAATTGTGTTAAGAACCTCTCTAATTTCTTTAACCATCTAAAGAAAATTACAATAAATATAAAAAACAATAAAGGTTTAAGAGTTCATTAACGAAATCTTAAACCTTTAAAATATATGAATAGGTGAATATGATCGACAAAAGCCTTTTTGCCTCAACCAGTCTACTTAAAAGCGTTTAGGCCGGTCACGTCCATTCCGGTGATCAATAAATGAATATCATGTGTTCCTTCGTAGGTCAGAACCGTTTCCAAATTCATCATATGACGCATAACCGGATATTCGTTGGTGATTCCCATCCCACCGTGGATTTGGCGGGCTTCCCGGGCAATTTCCAGTGCCATATGCACATTATTTCTTTTAGCCATAGAAATCTGTGCAGGAGTAGCCGCTCCTTTGTTTGCCAATGTACCAAGTCTCCAGGCTAATAATTGTGCCTTGGTAATCTCGGTAATCATCTCAGCAAGTTTCTTCTGGGTTAATTGAAACTGTCCAATTGGTTTTCCAAACTGAATTCTCTCCTGCGAATAGCGCAATGCGGAATCATAACAGTCCATTGCAGCACCTATCGCCCCCCAGGCTATACCATAGCGTGCTTTGGAAAGACAGGACAAAGGACCTTTTAAACCTTTAACATTAGGGAATACATTTGATTTAGGCACCCTGACATCTTCAAAAACCAGTTCACCTGTAATCGATGCTCTCAAAGACCATTTACCGTGAATTTCCGGCGCAGAAAAGCCTTTCATCCCTTTTTCCACGATCAGCCCGCGAATTTTCCCTTCCTCATCTTTTGCCCAGACCACTGCAATATCCGCTACGGGAGAGTTGGTGATCCACATCTTGGCACCGTTCAGAATATAAGCGTCCCCATCATCTTTAATATTAGAGAGCATTCCTCCCGGATTAGAACCATGATCGGGCTCGGTCAGTCCAAAACAGCCAATCAATTCTCCACTCGCCAGCTTGGGCAGGTATTTTTTACGTTGTTCTTCCGATCCGAATTTGTAAATTGGATACATTACCAAAGATCCCTGAACCGAAGCCATTGACCGAATACCGGAGTCTCCTCTTTCCAGTTCCTGCATAATCACTCCATAAGCTATCTCATCCATTCCTCCACAACCGTATTCTGCCGGAAGACTCGGCCCGTAGGCACCAATTTCTGCAAGTCCTTTGAATAAATGCGCAGGACACTGCGCTTTGTCCGCATATTCTTCGATAATTGGGCTGACCTCTTGCTTTACCCAGGATCGAACGGCATCTCTTGCCAAAAGGTGATCATCGCTCAATAGCTCATCGATATTATAATAATCGTGTCCCTGGAATCGATCTTCCCTGGCATTTTTCTTAATAGTTCCGCTGTCTTCTAGATTAACTGACATGTGAATTCTTTTTAAAGTCTTCCTCTCAATGGAGATGAATTTGATTTTATTAAAAATAGAAAAGGCAAAAATACGTATTAATGCACAATATTGCTATTTGATGTTCTGGTAGAGACAATTTTTTTACAATTGAGGAATTGCCATTTTTATGTACTTTTGAAATGAAAACCAGTTTCAATAAAATATTAATCGCTACACATGGGAAATATATCACTGGAAGGTATGAAATTCTATGCTTATCATGGCGTATACGAAGAAGAACAGATAATTGGCAATTATTTTACCGTAGATGTTAATATTCAAACCAATTTTAAAAAGGCCGCTGAATCGGATGATGTTTTTGAAACAATTAATTATGAAACGGTATACCTGGTGGTGCAATCCGTAATGAAGAAAAAAGCAAAGTTGATCGAAACGTTGATCGAGAATATTATTAAAGAGTTAAAACACCAGTTCTCTACTATTCAAAGCGTGCAGGTTCGTATTGAAAAGGCCAATCCGATCCCGGGAGCGCAGCTTAGCCATTCTGCGGTTGAGTCCGAAGAAACTTATACCAGCAAATGTCCCCGGTGCGGTAGTAGTTTCATCTGTTATAAAGACGAATCCTGCTGGTGTACCGAACTCCGTATTCATCCAACAACCCGGGAATCCATAAAACAAGAATTCAAAGGTTGCCTCTGTAAAAATTGTCTTTCTTTCTATTCTGGTTGAGCAGCATTTAAAACTTTTATAAGGCTAATTTCGTACAAGGCAATGTTACATTAGTGTATAAATAGCGTCTAAGAGATATCTACCGAATTAAATTTATTACCATGCTTAAAAAATTAGGATTTTTACTCATCATATTACAGTTTACGGCCTGTACCGAACTCCAAAACATTGCCGGAACAATGCTCGAAAGCGGTGCTTTAACGGATGCGGAAATCGGACAAGGTTTAAAACAGGCATTAGAAATCGGAATCGGTAAAGGTTCTGATCGTTTATCTCAACTGGATGGCTATTATAAAAGCCCTTATAAAATCCTGTTACCTGAGGAAGCCAGAAAAGTAACGGATAAGTTAAAAGTAATTCCTTTTTTTAGCGATGTAGAAGAAGTAATTCTGGAAAAGATAAACCGTGGAGCGGAAGATGCTGCAAAAAAAGCAAAACCCATCTTCGTCAATGCGATCAAGCAAATGACCTTTGATGATGCCTTGAATATTCTCATGGGAGAAGATAATGCCGCTACCAATTATTTGAATAATGCTACTCGTATTCAGCTTTACAGCGAATTCAGTCCGGTCATTAATCAATCCCTGGATAAATTTGATGCTAATAAATACTGGGCAGATGCTGTAAAAAAATACAACTCTCTTCCTTTTGTAGAAAAAGTAAACCCCGATCTCGGTGATTATGTAACCAACCAGGCGCTTAATGGTCTGTTTAGCATGGTCGAAAAGGAGGAAAAAAACATCCGTACAAATATTTCAGCCCGAACAACTGATTTGTTGAAAAAAGTATTTGCCAAACAGGACAATTAGGAAAGAGCAAAGGGTAAAACAGATTTCACCATCATGTTTTAGCTTTCTATCCCCCTAATTTTCTTGAATCAGGTGTCCACCTCTTCAATGCTTCCGGTAATTTGTTGTACAATCCGGAACTCACTGAGGAAAGAACGGGCAATTACTCTAAGTACCGTATAAACCGGAATAGCCAATATCATCCCGATAATACCGTTCAACTGGCTTCCCATGAGAATGATAATGAAGATTTCAAGAGGATGGGCGAGTACACTATTGGAAAATATATAGGGCTGCAAGATAAAATTATCCAACATTTGCATTGCACCGAAAACGACGACTACTTTAATGAGCAATGGCAATAACTCGGAATAAAAATCAACACCAATATTTGAGGATATGGTAATAAAAACTCCGAATACCGCACCAATAATGGGCCCAAGGTAGGGAATCACGTTAATCAAGGCTGCAAAAAAGCCAATCAGCAAGGCATTTTTAACCCCGAGTACTCCGAGAAATAAGGAGACAAATATGGTAATAATGGTTATTTGCAAGAGGATTCCACCAAAATAGCGTCTCAATAATTTTGTGATTTTATCTAGTGAATTACGAACCTCATCTCCATACTTATTTGGAGAAATAGCCACCAGAAAGTTGACAAACAAGCCCTGATCTTTTAAAAAGAAATACAAAATAAAAACCACTGAAAAAAGTGCAAATACAAAGTTGCCGGCAAAGCCGAGAATTGAGCTAAAAAAATCTCTTATCTGTTCAATGGAAAACCATTCTTGCAGCGTATTCGTCAACTGGTTAGAGGGTGATTGTCCTTCTTCTATAAAACCGATTTGAATCAATTGATCACTGAGGTGATTAAGGGGCTCTTCCAAAGTCTGGCCAATGAGGTTATAATCTACATTGCTCAGGTTACGCGCCTGCTGAATGACTAATGGTACAAACATCCAAATCAAAACAGTAAAAATGATGAAAAAACAAAGAATGGTAAGTATAGCACTGATTGAGGGGCCCGCCTGGAACTTTCCGATTTTGATCTTTCTCTGAAAGAAACGCATCAGCGGTTGTCCTATCATAGAAAAAACCCAGGCGACCAGTACATAAGCGACAATATTACTGAAATAATATATAATCGTCCCAACAATCACGATGGAAACTGCGATAGCAAGATAACGGCTTAGGTTTTTCATGATGCTTTAATAAATCTGATTAAAGGATAGTTTTAAGCACGGACCAAACATTTTCCATAACGATTCGATGCCCCTGAGGGTTTGGATGAATACCATCAGCCAGGTTAAGAGCAGGAATCCCTCCTACTCCATCCAGTAAGAATGGAATCAATAGTGCATTATTTTCTTTAGCTAAGCGGGGAAAAATATTCTTAAACTGATCTGTAAAGTCTGCTCCCATATTTGGAGGCGCCAGCATGCCCGCTATTATTAATTTTACATCGGGATATTTTTGTTTTGTCTTATCTATGATCGATTGCAGATTAGCATAGGTAGATTGGGGTTCAATCCCTCTCAACCCATCATTGCCCCCTAGTTCGAGAATAAAAATATCAACCGGTTGTTTAAGGATCCAATCAACCCGGGCATCTCCCCCCGCCGAAGTTTCTCCGCTCAGACCAGCATTGATCACTTTATAAGGCAATTCTAAAGAATCAATTCGCTGCTCTATCAAGCCAGCAAAACACTCTTCGGGATCAACACCATATCCGGCAGATAGACTGTTTCCAAAAAATACGATGCGCTTTAGTGCAGACTGACTCTCTGCAGGTGCTGCTTTTTGAGCAGGCTTCTTCTCGGGAGAGGCTTTTGTTGTAGCGGGTTCATTCTCAGAATCACAGGCCATCACCGTTAGCATTACAAAGACTGTAAAACAAAAAATTAGCTCTTTCATAAAAACAAATATACTACTCCTAAGTCGAACCGAAAAGCCAATTATCGAAGTTTAGACAGAAGCTGAGCAGACTATAAAATATCTGGATTGAGGGTCCGGATAATCTTAGTAAATCAGCTATCTTTGCCCCACAACAACTATGATATGGATATTTCGGTAATCATTCCTGTTTACAACGAAGAAAATAATATCAGTATGCTACACGAGCGTTTGAGGTCAGTATTGGATCAATTGACGAATCGATACGAACTGATTTTTGTGAATGATGGTAGCAAAGATAATTCAATGCCGATGATCAAGGCTTTGAGTAAGCGGCACCCGGAGATAAAATATATTGACCTTAGCCGAAATTTTGGTCATCAGGTAGCGGTAACTGCTGGACTTGATAAATCATGTGGAGATACTGTAGTAATCATTGATGCGGATTTGCAAGACCCTCCGGAACTTATTATCGATATGTACCAAAAAATGAAAGAAGGATTTCAGGTCGTCTATGCCAAGCGTAAACGGAGGCAAGGGGAAAGTATCTTTAAACTATGGACCGCTAAAGTGTTTTATCGCCTGCTTTCCCGAATCACCTCGATTTCTATCCCGGTAGACACCGGAGATTTTCGGATAATGGATAAAAGAATTGTGCAAATTCTTCGGGAAATGCCTGAAAAAAATAAATATTTGAGAGGGCAGATCAGCTGGATCGGGTTCAATCAAACTTATGTAGAATACGAAAGACAGCAACGCAATAGTGGAGAAACGGGTTATACTTTCAGAAAAATGCTGCGCTTTGCGCTGGATGGAATTACCGGATTTTCAGATTTGCCGCTCAAAATAGTGACCTATTTTGGCTTTTTAGTATCCATTTTTGCTTTTTTGATTATGCTTTATGCCTTATATTCAAGGTATATTATAGAAGACTACGAACCGGGCTGGGCCTCTTTGATGATCGTCATTTTATTTATCGGAGGAATTCAGATGATTGCTGTGGGTATTATTGGTGAATATTTAAGCAGAATGAATAATAATATTCGGAACAGGCCATTGTATATTATACGGGATTCTAATTTGTAGATTAATAATCTGTAAAATCATAGACTTTTCCGTTTTCTGCCGCAACTATTCGCTTAATTTTCGTTAAAACAAAGGTGTTTGGTTTAATTGGAATAAATTTAGCAAGCTTTTTGTTATAACATGATCAACGATGAAAATAGCTAAAAGAATCATACTCGCAGAAGACAACATTGCCGATGTTGAATTAACCAAGATAGCCTTTGAAGAACTCGAGCTGGATTTAGAGGTCTATCACGTTTTTGATGGTCAACAACTTCTGGATTATCTCAGAAATCAATCCTGTGATGATATTGCACTTATTTTACTCGATCTCAACATGCCTAAAATGGGAGGACTTGATGTCTTGAAGTCCATGTATGAGGATGAAGAGCTGGCTAAACTGCCCGTGGTTGTATTTACATCTTCGGCGCATGAATCAGATGTCCACGCCTGTTATGAATACGGCGCAAATGCTTATGTAAGCAAACCAATCGATATTAGCGATTTCCATAAAACCATCGCCGCTATTGCCAATTTTTGGACAGAAATTAATGTCCTGCCCGCATTTAGCGATATTCATACTTTAGATTAGAGAGCTAAACAGGAACCTGGATTTCTATTTTTACCATTCCATTATTCTGTAGTTTATTTGTTTCTTTTCCGGAATTTACCGTTACGAGTACGTGCGATAAGCTTTCCCTCCTTAAAGCTTTTATCAAAAACTAAAACGGTATGTGTAGAACAACTTCACTCAGCATCCTCTTTCCCTTTCTGATCTGTCTACACTATAATAATCTTTTTGCACAAAAAGAGGCCGTTTTAAATAATCCTGATATTTCCTGGGTAGCGGAATTTACGGTCGACTATACCTTTTCATTGAACACCCCTATTGCCGAAGAATGCGTTAAAGTGTTTAAATTGCTCCATGATCAGGAAAGTATCACAGATGCGAATTCCAGTAACTGGCCCGTACAATGGATTGTAGAACAGGCTCTTGAGAAACAATATGAATGTTATAAGGATTCCGATTTAATACAAAAACTTTCTTCTGATGAATGGACAGCTCTAACGATTTCAAGTGATACTACTATTTCTTATGATCCTACCGGTTTCGAAATAAGGACCCTTATTGTCAGTAATTATTTAGAGGCTTCTATGGTTAAGTATTTGCGGCTCAAACAATTACTTTTTTATAATAAACAAACAGATAAATTCGGTACATTAATTACGACAGTAGCTCCATTACTAAGCAATGATAATGATCAGCTTAATCCTCTTTTTTGGATAAAAATGGATCAAATGCTCCATTCGGATTTTGACTTACAATCTCCGGATATTAGTTGGGCAGCACTCGCTTATACTCAGAAAAAGGCTACTTTATCTTTAAAACTTTTAAAGGTATTGAAAAACGAACAAAACATAGATTTCAAAGATTTTATTTATCAGCAAGCTAAATCGTTAAAACATCCGCTAAATTTTAAATACTCCGGAAAGCCGATTTTAGATGAAAAAACATTCTCGAAAATTTATAATCGTATTGATACAATAGCCACTTTTGATCCGGAAACTTATGAAGAGACCATTAATGTGATTAAAAAAGAACTCCATCCCCGGGAGATTGACCAATTCAGATTAGTACAAAAATGGTATTATGATCGAAAGAAAAAACAGTTGATGAGTGCATTGACCGCAATAAGCCCAATAGTAGATATTCGAGATGATAATGGTAAAATTGAATACTCTAAACCAATTTATTATATCCGATACGATTAGTCTCCGAGGTTCAGGAAATGTATTAAAGGTAAGTTTATTTTAAAAAATCAATATTTCTCTTCAATCCTTTATACTTGGTTCGCTTTACTGCTGATTTTTGGAAGATCACCTTAAAAACCTCTTCTGTTATTTCTTCCCAATCTTGTTTGCTCATGGTCAATAAATCGGGATGAGGGTCAAAGGCAGGTTCTCGGTGGACTTTAGAAAAGCGATTCCAGGGACATACTTCCTGGCAGATATCACAGCCAAACATCCAGTTTTCAAATTTTCCTTTGTACGATTCGGGGATAGCATCTTTTAGTTCGATTGTAAAATAGGAAATGCATTTCGAGCCGTCCATAATATAGCCATCGGGGGCAATCGCATCTGTTGGACAAGCATCGATACAACGGGTACAGGTGCCGCAATAATCTTTCATTGGTTGATCCGCTTCCAGTTCCAAATCCAAAATCAATTCAGCCAGAAAAAAGTATGAACCTCTTTTCGGATTGATCAGCATCGTATTTTTGCCAATCCAGCCAAGACCACTTCTTTTGGCCCAATCGCGCTCTAAAACAGGCGCTGAATCCACAAAACACCTACCCTCTACCGCCCCAATCTCATTCCGGATAAAATTCAGTAAGCTTTTCAGTTTGTCTTTTATAATAAAGTGATAATCCTTACCGTAGGCATATTTGGAAATTTTAGGTGCCTCAGAATCTTCTTGTTGCTTTTCGGTATAATAATTATGAACCAGGCTGATGACCGATTTAGCTCCGGGGACTAGTTTGGCAGGATCAACTCTTTTGTCAAAATGATTCGCCATGTAATGCATTTCTCCATGATAGTATTGATTCAACCAATCCTCTAAGCGGCGAGCTTCGGTATCCATAAACTCCGCTTTGGCAAAACCGATCATATCAAAGCCGAGGCGATAAGCCTCGTCGCGAATGAGCTGGGAATGGGAATAACTGGACACCTGAGATAGATTTCAGAGGTTATTTATTATAAAATCTGTAGTTTAGCAAATTTTAGCATTATACGCCTTTGGGGATTGTCTACTTCTTTGAAAAAGATCGTCGCAACCCGATTACTCTCGGCACCGTCAATACTCAGTACTTTTCCTTCACCAAACTTAAGATGTAGCACTTTCATCCCTGCCTGAATTTCGTGTGAAGGATTCGGTTTGAAAGTTGCCGGATCAATTTTAAATGTAGTGTTGATAGCTTTCCTTTGACTTTTGAAATTACCCGTTACTTTGGCGCCACTCCTTACATTAGCATTGTCTGTAGAAAACTCCATTCTTCTTCTAAGGGAAAAAGTTGCTTCCATATGCTTATGGGCGATTTCTTCTAAAAAGCGACTGGGTTCGTTATATCTCATTTTTCCAAACTGGTAGCGACTATTAGCATAAGATAAGGTCAGAAACTGTTCAGCCCTGGTAATAGCAACATAGAATAATCGCCGTTCCTCATCAATTCCGTCCATCGTATCCAGAGACATGAAAGAAGGAAAGAGTTTTTCTTCCAAACCAACAATAAACACAGATTTGTATTCCAGCCCTTTAGCGGAGTGTACAGACATCAGCGTTACATACTCCCCAGACGTTTTAGATTCATCATCGAGATCAGTCAACAGGGCAATATTTTGAATATAAGCCCCCAGAGATTTGTCGACCAGAGCCGTTTCTCCATCTCTAATTTCATCATTTTCTACAAAATCTTTGATCCCGTCCAATAAGGAATTAAGATTTTCCAAACGGTTCATGCCTTCGATGGTCTTATCTTGTTTTAATAAATCCAGCAGTCCCGATTGTTTTACTACAAAACTAGCTACTTCATAAGCATTCCCGGTTTGGGCTTTTTTTGCGAAAACCTTGATCATTGCTTTGAAATCCCCCAGTGCATTTTTGGCCCTGGCACTTACATCTACGGTACCCAGACATTCCCACATGGATTGATCGGTTGAACCGGCAAGTGTGCTAATTTTGTCAATTGTAGTGTTTCCAATTCCCCGGCGAGGATAGTTGATAATTCTCCGGAGTGCCTCTTCATCATTTGGATTGATAGTCAGGCGAAGATAGGCAATCAAATCTTTGACTTCCTTTCTCTGATAAAATGAAAGGCCTCCAAATACCCGATAAGAGATATTATAACGTCGCAAGTATTCCTCAAAAACCCTGGATTGGGCATTGGTCCGGTAAAGGATGGCAATTTCAGAGTTTTTCAAATGAAACCGGTTCTTTTGTTCAAGAATAGAATCCGCTACCCTTTTGCCTTCTTCGTTATCCGTCACTGCCTTAATTACTCTAATTTTCTGACCAATCCCTTTATCCGACCAGATGCTTTTTTGAATTTGGCGCCGATTATAACTGATTACTTCATTGGCCGCTTGTACGATATGATCCGTAGAACGGTAATTCTGTTCAAGTTTAAAAGTTTTTAAATTGTCGAAATCTTTTTCGAAATCCAGAATATTTTCAATAGTAGCTCCGCGAAAAGCATAGATACTTTGCGCATCATCTCCAACTGCGCAAATATTTTCGGGACTTCCCGGATATTTCACCAACTTTTTAAGAATAGAATACTGCAAATAATTGGTATCCTGAAACTCGTCTACCAGAATGTATTGAAATTTCTTCCGATATTTCTCTAAAACATTATCCGGGTTTTTATACCACAGAACGTAAAGTTGATAAAGCAGGTCATCAAAATCCATCGCCCCCGCTTTCTTACAGCGAGCCATATATTTTTCATAAATCGCATGGGTATGTGGTCGCTTGGCCATACGATCCTGCTCCATCAATTCCGGATTTTCCTTATAAGCTCTCGGAGGGATGATATTACTCTTGGCAGATGATATTCTGGATCGAATCGTGTTGACATTATAAACGGTTTTATCCAGATTCATCTCTTTGATAATAGTTCCAATCAGACTTTTGGAATCATCACTATCATAAATTGTAAAATTCGACTTATAGCCAATTTTATCGGCCTCGACTCTTAGAATTTTAGCGAAAATAGAGTGGAAGGTTCCTGCCCAGACCTGATTAGCTTTATCCCCAACCACTTTGCTTATTCTCTCTTTCATTTCTCTGGCTGCCTTATTGGTAAAGGTCAATGCGAGTATTTTCCAGGGAGCAGTTCCTTCTTCGATCAGGTGAGCAATGCGGTAAGTAAGCACTCTGGTTTTACCGGAGCCAGGCCCCGCAACGACAAGAACAGGGCCTTTTGTTGTAATTACAGCTTCTCGCTGTACAGTATTTAATTCCTGAAGATAAGATTTCATAAATTTTTACTTTTCATCCCTGCTTTCTTCCTCCAAGGCTTCCCAATATTCAACAGCTCTTCGGGTATGAGGGATACATATAGAGCCTCCAACTAAATTAGCGATTGCAAAAACTTCATAGATCTCTTCTTTAGTAGTTCCTAGTTCATAACAAGTCCCCAAATGGTAACTAATACAATCATCACATCTCAAAACCATTGAGGCTACCAAGCCGAGTAATTCTTTCGTTTTCATCGGTAAGGCTCCATCCTGATAAGCATTGGTATCAAGGTTGAAAAATCGCTTTAAAACTTTGTTATCCTCCGCCAAAATTTTTTCATTCATTTTGGTTCGATATTCATTAAAAGCTTGGATTTTTGACATAATGCCGGGTTAAAATGGGTTTTCAATAATTCAAAATCGCCGTTGTTATGAATTTTTCACTTACTAGAGACGTATTAGATAATTCATTATAAGTGTTCATACTTCTCCTCTATTTTTTAATTTCCAAACAGAAACCATAAGTCGAATCGCGAAAGCCACTGTTGCAACTATCCCTCCTACGCCGAAAAATATGAGTAGGGAACGGATATAGCTCATCATTGATTCCTGCTGATTGAAGGGTAAATTTCCTACTACTGATTCGACACCTTGTTCATCGACATAGGTTTGGAAAAAGTTTATCCCATTAATGAGATAGAGGGTAATTGGCAAACAAAGAATCATCAATACGATTTTCAATATTTGCTTTTTTGCAATGAAGGTATGCTTTAGTAGAAAAACATAACGTGTAAATGTAACAAAAACAATGATAAAGACGATATTTATCAACAAAAAAGGATAAGAATTTACTTTACTCAAGATTGGATATAATACTCCTGCAACCAAAATCAGAGTAAAAAGCCACCAGATTAATTCCAATTTTAAAAACAGACCTTTGTTTTGTTCCATTACTAATTTTTAGGAGTGCAAAGTTAATAAAAAGAGAATGGAAAGAAGGGGAGAAAAGTTGCAGAAATTATGAAAGGAAAAGGAGCTATAGAAGACAGGACTATAAAACTGAGTCTGGCGAGGAAGTATCCATGTAATTAGGCGGGATTTTGATCATTCATTTTATTAATCCTATACCTGTATCCTAAACCGACAAAGAGTCCGTATCAGTTGATACGAACTCTTCCTCTTCTTAATTTGGGTTGGCAGCGACCTACTCTCCCACCTATCGGCAGTACCATCAG
>JANQLV010000003.1 GCA_028280415.1 Saprospiraceae bacterium | reverse complement strand
GGGTTTGAATTATAAGTATCAGGCAAGCGAGGAAGAATCTTTTGATGTCTATGCCAATGATTATGATCGAAATGGAAAAATGGATATTGTACTCGGCTACTATAATGACGGTGTTCAGTTTCCTTTAAGGGGAAGACAATGTTCTTCTGAACAAATTCCGACGATAAAGTACAAGTTCAAAAATTATGATTCATTTGCAGAGGCTTCGCTGGAAGATGTTTATACCAAAGAGGACTTGGAAAATTCGCTGCATTACCAGGCGCGCACTTTTGCCAGTACTTACATTGAAAATCGTGGAGATGGTATTTTTGTCCTCAAACAATTACCCCGGGCAGCTCAGCTTTCAAATATCAATGATGGCATAGCTCAGGATTTTAATCAGGATGGCAACCTTGATATTCTGGTAGCGGGTAATTTGTACGCAGCAGAAGTGGAGACACCCAGAAACGATGCGGGTTATGGTTTGCTATTGCTGGGAGATGGGAAGGGAAATTTTAAAGAAGTAGCCTATTCAAAAAGTGGTGTTTTTATTAATAAAGATACCAAAGACCTGGCTTTGATCAAGACGGTGAAAGGAATGGTGATTCTGGTAGCTAATAATAATGATGCGCTAGAGGCAATATCCTACAATTTTTCTGAAACGGAATTGCAATAAATATAATTTATAATAGCGAACACCACTTCTCTTGGATTTTAATTGTACGAACATAAAATCATAATTCGACTTTCGACTTTCGAGCCTCGAAAATCGAATAACGAAAATCGAATAAGATTCCGAATGATTTTTTAATTCCTGGTGATCATATTTAATAATTTATTTCCAAAGTCTATGAAAACCATTACTACCTTATTATTTACACTGCTGGTCTGTTTTTCCAATGCCCAAAACTGGACAGCCGTTGGGAAAGAAGTCGTTAACTTCAATGATATCTTTCGGCAGAATATCAAATTGTATCAGTTCGACAATAAACTTTTTGCAGGAGGCTATTTCAGAGAAATAAGCGGTGTATCCGCCCATGCTGTAGCATATTATGATGGATGGCAATGGCATGCTATGAATTTTGAAGGCCCGATTCCTCTGGCGATAAAGAGTTTTATCAGTTACGATGGAAAGTTATATGGATTTGCCGAATATGTGTTTTCCAATATAATGGATAATTTTATTCTTGAATTGGATCAAAGTACAAATACCTGGAGACCCTTACTGGGGGCAGAAGTTTCTACTGTCTTTCAAATCAGTCAGAAAAGTATTAGAGATATGGTCGAATATAAAGGGGAACTGTATGTGCTGGGAAACTTTGATTTCATCGGGGATGTTGAGGCACGTAATCTTGCACGCTGGGATGGGACACAATGGCGAAGCGTAGTTGGGGTAGGGGAAGAATCGCTGGAGTCTTCTTTTTTAGAAAAAATGTATGTCTTCCAGGACGAGTTATATATTGTTGGTACAAGACTTTATCTTTCGAATAATCCTTTTTTACGATCAGAAGTAGCTAAATGGGATGGGAAACAATTTGTATTTCCTGATGGTGGTCTTATTGTACCGGCAGGGAACTTCTTTTTTAATCCAAAAACAATGGTGGAGTATAAAGGAGAACTTTATATAGGAAGTGATGTCGAAGGTCTTACTACTGATCCTTTATTGACGGGATATACGCTTTATAAATGGAACGGAGAGCGGTGGGAAAGCGTAAGAGGATTTGATCTGACCAATGGCATTGTAAAAGGAATTGCTGCTCTTGCAGTATTTGCCGACGATCTATACATTAGCAGCTATAATGGCGAGTTTTTTGTTTTTAATGGAGAAGAACTCATTCGTTTGGAAGAACGCTTTTCTGGCCAAATGACCAGTTTTGAGATATATAATAATAATCTTTATTGTGCGGGGTCAAACTTTGGTGGCTTAAAGCCAGATGGTGTTTTTCGTTTATCGAAAAAGATACCCGGTTATACCGAACGGATTTCTCTTTTTCCTAATCCTAGCCAGGGCAGTTTTAATTTAAAATATTATCAAATTACTTCAGGTGATACAAAAATTACATTTACAGATGTTCAGGGGAAATTAATTTTCAAACGTACTTATGAAAATGAGGAAGGCGCTTACCTCAAGAATTTTAATTTTGAACATTTACCCGCTGGAGTATATTTTTTAAATATTGAAATAAATGGCTATGAAGAAACCAAGAAAGTCCTCTTCGTAGAATAGCCAATCATTTAAAAGTCCGTAGTAATACTATTTCAAAATGAATTCATTCTGCTAAAAAAATCAGGCATGAACAATTAATGATTGCTCATGCCTAATCATCTTTTTTGAATTTAATTATCTTATCAGTGTAGTGTTACCGTTGAAATCGGCAGTTGTACCATCTACGTATTCCACCTCCACATACCAAATATAAACTCCCGGATTCATTGGCTCATCCTTGAACCTTCCATTCCAGCCTTTATCTTCATCTATAGGATCATAGTCGTATTCTAAATCTTCATAAACCATTTCCCCCCAACGATCGTATACCCGGAATGCCAATATCCGGCTGATTTGAGTACCGTGAATGCGCAGTACATCATTGGTTCCATCCCCATTAGGTGTAAAACCGGTCGGAACGTATACTGGTCTGTCTTTTTCAACCACTACTAAAACTCGTGCTTCTGCCGTACAGCCGTTTTCATCAGTTACCAGCACTTCATAATCTGTTGTATAGGTAGGATTAACTATTGGGTTTTGACAAGCAATACAGCTTAAGGTTGAACTATCTACCGGATTATAATTAAAGGTATAACTACCAAATCCACCATCAACTTCCGGATAAAGTATCGCGGCCTCTCCGTATTGGATTAGGATCGTTTCACCTAAATCCACAGAAATATCACTTGGCTGGTCAATTTGATATTCTCCCAGATATTGTTCACACCCTTTCGCATCCCGAATATAAGCGGGGTAAAATCCGGCAGTTAATCCAATTTGAATATTGGAGCCATTATAATTTTCTCCATCCAGACTATAGGTATAGGGTGGCGTACCACCTTCTGGTAAAAATGTAATTTCTCCATCTCTTCCCTCAAAACAACTGACATCGATGAAATCGACTTGTGTTTGAAGTTGTTCTGGTTGAGTGATGATGGTTTGATCTACCATGGTACAACCATTTTGGTCGGTGATTGTAACCGTATAAACACCTCCGCGCATATTTTCCAGATTGGAAGTGGTACTGCCTTCTGACCACAAGTAAGTATATGGAGCTATTCCTCCGGTCACACTAACCCTTGCATTACCCGTTGCACTATCGAAACAATCCGCACCTGTAGTCTCGAAATCCAGACTCAGTTGTGCCGGTTGATCTACTAATGCTGTATTAACAGTGGCACATCCGTTAGCATCGGTGATAGTTACGGAATAACTACCTGCACTTAAATCGACTGCTGTAGCTGAGGTTTGATTATTGGCATTATTATCCCAAAAATAGCTATATGGTGCTACACCACCTTCTCCTTGTACAGTGATTGACCCATCATTACTACCAAAGCAATCAGCAGCATCAACATTATCTATTCTGGAACCGATTTCGGCCGGATTATCAACCGTAATGGATTGTGTTCCTGTACAACCCTGTGTATTGGTAACCGTAACACTATAACTTTGTCCTCCCGTCAAACCGTTAATCGTTGTACTTGTTTGTCCTCCCTGATTCCAAAGGATATCATAATCTCCAATAGGCATACTATTACCAGCTACCACAATGGATTCAACCGTGGCAGAGCCATCATTACCATCGTGACAAAGCGATCCGGTTTGACTTAGGGTTACGATAATTTCCGTTTCTTCAACTACATAGGCCGTATCAATAAACGTACAGTTTCCACTGTCGGTAATGGTTACGATATACATACCCCCATCGAGGTTAGTCAGAGTAGATGTCGTTGCATTGTTGCTCCAATTATAGGTAAATGGTCCGGTTCCACCTTGAACGTTTACACTAACGATACCGTTTCCAGCCTCAAAACAAATACTATCCGGTTCAGATATGGTACTCATGATACCCGTTGCTGGTTGATCAATCATCGTAGAAAGTACCGCAGTACAACCATTTCCATCGGTAATTAAAACATCGTAATTCCCCGAGAATAAAGCATCGATATCTTCCTGATTGGAACTATATCCATTCGGGCCGGTCCAGGCGATATTATAAGGGGTCGTACCTCCGGTGATATCGAGATCAATTTCTCCGGTACTATTTCCAAAACATAAAACATTCGTATTAATATTCGATAAACTTAAAGCCGTTGGTTCATTAATGATGACAGAAGACACATTAGTACAACCCTGGTCATCCGTTACCGTAACGAAATAAGTACCTGCACCAAGAGCATTCGCTAATTGTGTGGTCTGGTTATTCGCATTGGCATCCCATTGGAAAGTATAAGGTGCTACTCCGCCAGTTGGATTCACCGAAGCATATCCGTCAGTGCCTGCATTACAGTTCGCATCTGTCGGGCTAAAACTCAACTCAATACTATCCGGTTCATTTACATCAACCATCAATACTTCAGAACAGCCCTGGTCATCTGTTACCGTTATAGTATAGGTACCTGCTGTTAAAGTGTTTCTTAAAGAATCAACCGCTAAAGGATCATCCATCCAACTGTAGGTATAAGGGGCTGTCCCACCACTTGGTGTAACAGTAACCGATCCATCCGCTGCATTATGACAAAGGGCATCTGTATACTGACTGGCAACCTGTAATTCGGTGGGCTGAGTAAGATTAATATCTGCTGTAGCAAAGCAAGCATCACTATCTGTTACCAGTACGGTAATCGTTCCAGCCGCCAAAGCCGTTGCAGTTTGGCCAGTTTGCATACCTGGATCGTTCCATTCGTAAGTATAAACTCCTGTTCCACCTATAGCATTAATAGTAGCGGTACCATCATCTGCGTTAAAACAACTAAGATTAGTGCCAGTAATATCGAGAACTATAGCGGGATTTTCTATGATTTCAACATTCAGGATTTCTGTACAATTGTTTTGATCGGATACTGTTACAGTATAAATGCCTCCATTTAATCCTAAAGCAATTGAATCGGTCTGGTTCCCCGTATTGGCATCCCATTGGAAAGCATACGGACCAACCCCTCCATTAACAATTACCGTAGCAATCCCGTCCGAATTTCCGTTACAACTAACAGAATCGGAAAGGCTAGTCAGATTCATGACAGGAGGTTGAGTGACACTTACTGTATCTATTGTAGTACAACCAATAGCATCACTTACCGTAACGTAATAATCACCAACAACAAGATTGGTAGCAACAGAATCGGATTGAGAATTACTCCAGTTAAACGAATAAGGAGCTGTTCCCCCAGTCACTTCAACGGTTACACTTCCATCATTACCGCCATTACAGGAAGCCGGATTGACAATTAAACCATTGGTTTGAATTTCCAGTGGCTGATCAATAGTGAAAGGAACACTTTGAGGGCAACCCAGCGCATCTATGACCACGGCAGTATAATCTCCTGCGGGTAAATTTGAAAAGATACCGGTACTGTTTGTATCAATATTGGCGATCATATATTCGAAAGGAGGAAAAGCTCCCATCCCTTCTATGGTAACGGTTCCTGTACTATCTCCAAAACAAGCTACATCAGTTTGACTTAAAACACTACCGGTTGGAGGGGTGCAATCCGGTGTCCAGCAGGTGATTGAACCAATCTCTCCATCGCACATATCTATACCTACGACCTGAATGTTCACCGTATCATTGAGGGTCAGGCCACTTACGGTATGGCATAAAGCTCCATTCGGGCTAATCCAGACTGTACTGTCGACATTGACTTGATATCCACTTGCCCCGGGAATCGGATCCCAGCAAAAATCAATACTGTTATTTGTAATATTGGAACAGCTGACATTAGGTGGAGGCAGTTGATCCAGAACATTGATTGTGATCGTATCATAGACTTCACAGCCGTATGTATCGTAGGCGGTGAGGTAATAAGTCGTAGTGGTATCCGGAGTAGCGGTTGGGTCGGGGCAGTCCGTACAGCTCAAACCGGCACTTGGTGTCCATTCGTAAAATACTTGATAAACAGGATTAAAGCAGATTGACCAACCAAGCAAAGTTCCGTTGAAACCGGTTTGATCATCTTTTACTTGTAATGTCCAGATTCCATTGGTTAAAGGGTCCTGAATTGTCCATAAATCTTCCCAAAAGCCTTCCGGTTGCCAGTCGCCCGTAAAAGGAGCGGCTGAGGATGGTGCCTGTGAACCGAAATTGATCGGATCTGTTGCCAGGGGGGTAAAACAGGTACCTATATAATCATCTCCCGAGCCACCGTTATCTGTTGTCAATTCGATAAATTGTCCATTGGGGCCGACGAGAAAAACATCGACATCCGATATCCAGGGATGGTCCACATCCAGGCAAATACTTTTAATGACCCCTTCCTGTAACTCTACCGGTTGGACTCCAAAAACCTGGATTTCTGATTGAGTGGGGAGCGTCCCCGGAGGAGGAGGATTATTATTAGAAATCGTTACAATTGGATAATCCGTTTCGTTGCTAAATACCGGTGGATCGGGTAAGGGAATGGGAAGCGTTCCATCCAGGAGTACTGAATCCCCTCGACAAATAGTCGTATCATTTCCCAATTCCGGAGGGAGTATTTCATTATCCCTGATAAAGAGCCAAAGCGTATCCCTGTTACAAGGGTCACGTTGCACGTCGATACCAATTGATTCGATTCCTTCGGCTATTCCGTCTTCCCAGGCAATAACGTCAATAGTAACTGCACTGTCACCAGCCGGAATTGTTAAATCAAGTGGAATATTTTGATAATCAATACCATTTTGAGCTGTACCGATTATAGTATAATCAATCGGATAATCCGCTTCGGTCGGAGAAGGTAAGGCAAATGTCAAAGTAGCCTGAGCACAGTCTTCTGTAATGGTTCCGTCTAAACTGATTGAAGCAAACTCAACCTCCAGGGCTCCTGTACCAAAACTTTTGGCTTCCAAAAATACACCTGTATCAAAATTGGCATCTCCAACATCTGCTACAGCTAATTTGATAGTATATTCCTCACAAGGGATAACAATCGCTTGCGCAATGAATATATCCAAATAGGCATCGTAGGTTAGCGTCATACTTCCGGTATTATCATTATAATACGTACCATAGTCATAATTACAACCTCCGGGTATATTTAAACCCTGATTATTAACATTATTGATGGTTACTGGGATATCGGTAAAAGTGCCGCCGCTAGGATCGGCCGGGTCGGGTACTAGAGCAATGTTTTCACCATTATAATCACCTCCCAGCGGATTAGGTCCGGTCAGGAAGAAACCGAATACATCGTTAAACGGCGAACAGGCATATTCTGGATACTCTTCAGAGGCAAATACATACCTGAATTGTAATGTATCATTTGTGGGAATAAAGGTTATTTCGTAGCGGGCAATGTCATTAAGCCCCCCTGAGGCAATTGGTCCAAGGTCTGGGTCCGTTCCCGGTCCACTGGTATTGCCCGTGGTACCTCCCGCGGTATTGGCAGTCGCGGCGGTGATTGCGAGGCCCGAAGCCATAATAATTCCACGCTCGATTCCGATATCATTTGTTCCATTAGTAAAAAAGCCCACAGCTTGCTCTGATCCATCGTAGGTAAGATTAGTTACTTCTACACCTTCCCCGAGAAATATATTAGTGATCAGACTCTCTGGCGAAAATAAGGGCCCGGTAGGTTCTACCTCTATCTGGGCATAAAATCGGTTTGAAAAACTAAAGAGCAGAATGCCCGTTAGTAATACATATAACAGGTTTTTTGAAGATGAATTCTTCATGGTCTAAATTAGGTAGCTGATTAACAAAAGTTTGTTGACGGAAAGTTACACAGTATTCACGCAAAATGATGTAGTAATTTACGCAAAATTTTACAATGATTCTGACTATAAAGATGATAATCACTAGTATTGACAGCTTTCTACCATTTTATCGTATAAATTAACGAATATTGGCTCAATATAGCTTCCTGAAAAATTGAATAAAGAAACAATAGAATGAGAAAAACATTGGTGAACATTAAAAAGTAGCTAAACATCTATCAATGACAGATTTTTATCTAAAATAAGCGTTATTCTATCAACACTATGCTAAATTTGAAACTTTATAGTATAAGAACATTTTAGTGTTTTATTATCCATGGTGAAAGTACCAATTATCTTTATAGATAATCAAAAATGGCCTAAACCCTAAAAACAAATTCAACTAATCAATAAAAAACTAATAGATGGGAAAATTTTTGCAATTCGTACTGGCCTCTTGTTTGGGTGTGATCCTTGCCTCCGGGGTTGTCTTTGGACTTGGGATGTTGGTGGTTGGTAAAATCGCCAGCTCTGCCGATGCGCCTAAAAAGGTAAAAGCCAACACTGTTTTAAAATTAACATTCAGTGAGGTTATTCCCGAAAAAACCAATAATATTCCAGTAGACCCATACAGTTTTGATACTTCTAAAAAATTGGGGCTGCACGAGATCATAGAAACGATAAGAGCGGCCAAAGAAGATGATAAAATTAATGGAATCTATTTGAACCTGGACGGGATGAGAACGGGAAGAGCTACAGCAGCTTCACTGAGAGAAGCTCTTATTGATTTCAAAGAAGATGGAAAATTCATTGTCGCCTATTCCGAATTATATAGCCAGGGAAGTTATTACGTAGCTTCTGTAGCTGATAAAGTGATCGTAAATCCTCTCGGAGGTGTAGATTTTCTTGGCTTCGGTGTACAAATTCCTTTTTTCAAAGATATGCTCGATCGTCTGGGAATTAAGATGCAGGTGTATTATGCAGGAGATTTCAAAAGTGCTACAGAACCATTCCGATTGGATAAAATGAGTGAAGAGAATCGCTTGCAGACCCGGGAATACGTTGAAAGTATGTATAGGCTCTATTTGAATGATATTTCCGAAAGTCGTGATATCCCTGCCAGTAAATTGCGCAAAATAGCTAATGGTTATTTGTTACGCAATGCAGAAGATGCCCTGGATTACGAAATGGTAGATGCAATAGGTTATGAAGACCAGGCACTGGATGAACTTAGAGATTTGTTGGGCCTGGATAAATCGGATAAAATCAGCGAAGTAAACTTGCTGGATTATAATAAAGGTGTAAAGTCAAATACCGATTATAAGATTAAGGACAAGGTAGCCGTAGTTTTTGCCGAAGGTGAAATTAATATGGGTGAAGGGGACGGTGGAACTATCGGAGGGGACAAATATGTCAAGCTTCTGAGAAAACTTCGTAAAAATGATAAGATCAAAGCAGTCGTAATCCGGGTAAATTCTCCCGGAGGCAGCGCCCTGGCTTCGGATATGATGTGGCGGGAGATCAAACTTCTCAAAGAAGAAGGCAAACCCGTTGTGGCATCTATGGGAGATGTTGCTGCTTCCGGTGGCTATTATCTTGCTTGTGCTGCTGACTCTATTTTTGCAGAACCGAATACTGTGACCGGTTCGATAGGTGTATTTAGTTTGATTCCAAGTCTCGAAAATATGCTTCGGGAAAAGGTAGGAATTACCTTTGACACCCTGACTACAGGGAGGTTCTCTCTGGGTTTGGGGCTATTCAAAGATATCTCCCCGGCCGAAGGTACGATCTTGCAAGAGGCAACGGATGAAATTTATGAGACTTTTCTGTCCAGAGTATCCGATGGAAGAAAGATGTCCCGCGATGAAGTACATAAGGTCGCTCAGGGAAGGGTTTGGACAGGCTTGAAAGCAAAGGAAATCAACCTGGTTGATGAGATTGGTGATCTGGAAAGAGCAATAGCAGCGGCAGCAAACCTGGCGGGGATAGAGAAATATCGCGTTTCGGAGTATCCGGCAATAAAAGACCCTGTACAGCAAATGATAGAGCAATTTACCGGACAAAAAAATGCCAAAGTGCTGGTAGAGTCAGAGTTAAATGAATTAATTCCATATTACAAACAGATCAAACATATCAAAAGTATGGAAGGTGTTCAGGCACGGCTGCCATTTGTATTAGAATTTAATTAGCCCTAAAGAAATTGTTATTTAGTACTACTTTAGCTTAGTCCAGGTAATTAATTATTTTTTATATATTTGAAAGCGCTTTTTAGTTAAGAGCGCATATTATTCAAGGAAGCCTGGAACATTTTGAAGTTTTGATTGGAGCGTCCTAAGGACTATTCCGAATCAGCTGCAAGATGTTCCAGGTTTTTTTTATTTTACAAAACTCGTTCGGTATACTCTGGAATGGGTGCCTGGAGAAGAATCCAAAACCCAAACTACTTCATTGTGTGTACATTTTCTAATAAAACCACATAGTATGAGTCAGTTCCGCTTGCTATTATGTTTTTATTTAGGTTTCATATTTTCCCCGGGAAACGCTCAGGATATAGAACTGCAAACCGATAGTATCAAAAGGCTTATCGAGCTTTCCGATAGTGATTCTCTTAAAATGGAATGGTATAATCAACTCCGAAAAATAGGGCTGCGATCCAATTTTTCAGAAGCGATGGTCTACGCGGACAATTATCTGCAACTAGCCAATAAGCTTGATCTGGATTTTAAAATTGCCATCGGTCACTTCTACAAGGGAAATATCTATATCCAACTGACGGAATACGAAAAAGCCGTTCCCCATTTGATGAATACACTGGATTATTTTGAAGCACAAAATGATACCATTCGCATGGGGCGTATTTTTAATAGTATTGCGGCAGCTTACGAAAACCTGGGGAATGATTCTTTGACATTGTCGTATTTCCGGAAAGCCTATGAAATGTCCAGTGCTTTAAACCAGTCACCGAGTATGGCCATCGCATTGAATAATATGAGCAATGTTTATGTTCGGGCTAATGATTATAAAAAAGGAGCAGAGTTATTAAACGAAAGTATTCGGCTGTTGAAAATGCATCCGGAGTATGTGGATATGTATAATCAGATCAGTAGTAATTTAGGGAATTTATATCAGGAGTCCGGTCAGTTTGCGAAAGCCGAAGAAGTCTATTTGCGTAATCTCGACGCCACTAAGTCCAAAGATGTTTTTGGATATGCAGCTAATCTGCGAGGACTTGGACGAGTCGTTTTGGAACAGGGAAAAACAAAAAAAGCATTGCTCCATTTGGAAGAAGCGTATCAATTGATTGTTGATAATGATTTTTACATTTTAAAAGAAGATGTTGAAGAAGACTTGGTTAGAGCTTATGAAGCAATAGGAGAACCTGGGAAAGCCCTGGCTGTTTTGAAACGTCTGACCATTAGCAGGGATTCTGTTTTTAATCTTGAAAAATCACAGGCGCTTAACGATGCACTACAAAAATACGAAGCGGAAAAACAACAACAGCAGATCCAAATCCTTTCTTCGCAAAACGAATTAAAAGATTTGAAGCTTCGACAGGGAAAAAGAGAAAGATGGGCCTATATTATTGGTTTACTGGGACTGGGATTGATGGCCGTACTCATTTTTCGAAATTATCATAACAAGGTCAAAACCAATCAGAAACTCGAAGAAAAAAATAAAGTAATTGCCAAAGCACTGGAAGATAAAAACCTTTTACTTAAAGAGATTCACCACCGCGTCAAGAATAATCTGCAGGTAATATCCAGTTTGCTAAACCTGCAATCCCGTTATATTGAAGATGATAGTGCCCTGGAAGCCATTACCGAGAGCAGAAATCGGGTACAGTCCATGTCATTATTGCATCAAAACCTTTATCAGGACAATAATCTGACCGGTGTAGAGGTACAAAAATATTTTAATCAGCTATTTGACAGTCTCTTCCATACCTATAATATCAAACCTGGGAAAATTACTTTGCAAAAAGAAATACAAGCATTGATGCTGGATGTGGACACACTTATTCCGCTGGGACTCATTGCGAATGAATTGGTGAGTAATGCCCTTAAATATGCTTTCCCCGGAGAGACCAGGGGGATCGTTACTATCAGCTTGCGAGAGGAAGGTACGCAGCTTTTACTACAGGTAAAGGATGACGGTATTGGGGTGTCGGATGAAGTATTTAATGCTTCGAAAAGCTTTGGCAACCGGATGATCAATGCCTTTATTACAAAACTGCAAGGGAAAATGAATATTGATAATCAAAGCGGAACGGTAGTAGAAATTGCTTTCCGTAATTATCAAAAAGTGTCCTGATAAGTTTATTTTACTAACTTAGCAATCAAACCGGATAAATCATTTAACAATGAAATGGAAATACTTTTTATGGATCGCTTTGTTCTTTTTAGCCTGTAATAATGCTTCTGATACGGATAAATACACGGATAGTACGCATCATAAATCAACACATGATCACGAAGGGCATAAGCACCATGAGCATGATCATAGCGGACATGATCAGGATGCCGGGGCGACAGCTCAGAATAATAAACCGGTTGGAGATTATTCCCCCGCTTTTTTACAAAAACTAATGATGCAAAAGGGACAACGGGATGTAACCATTCACGGAGAGAAAATTATTTTTGGTGGAAAAGATACCGTTTCTTTTCCGGCTGAACCGGCAATGAATGAAGTTATTAAAGTAGGTGGAAAAAATAAGAATTTAAGAATTGCGGGGACGATAAAAAGAATTAATTATACTTCTGTTGATTATCATATGGAAGTTGAGGATGTCTCGGGCAATCGCTGTATTTACACTGGTACTGCAGACCTTGGAGCGGGTTTTTATCTCGCAAGTGAGAGCGATACCGATGACAGTACCGGGGATAGCTATTTTTCTACGGAGTTTCATACCGAGGATCAAACTTGCCAAGCGTTTAGCCTTAGAATAGGTAAACCAGCGCAACCGGATGCCAAATACCTGGTTAAGATCATTTCTGATTGCTCCGATGCTTGTGCTTCGATTGATCTGGACAATGGCCCCGTTTTAAAGCAAGAATAATCACCAGCCTTTTTTACTGCGATTACCTCCCATCACCCGGCGGCATTTCTTGGCTGTATTTCCAAATACCAGATTCAAACTGAGCCCCATTTGAAAAGAATGATAGGAAGCCCTATAGGTTACATCACTTGCTAAAGCATCGGGACGCTCTACGAAGTTGAATTGATAACCGATCTCCCAATGCAGCAGGGTGTATATAGGAGCGGAAACACCAATGCCCGCATTATAACCCAGTTGTCTTTCCAGATCGAGGCTTTGTTCAAGTGTTTCGGAAGGTAGGCTATAATTGTTTTGCCTCGCTTCGTAATAACCCGCTCCGGCTTTTAGCACCAGGCCAAATCGATAGGCAGGTAAAGAGGAAAAATTTCCGCGGAGGAATAGCCCTTGGTACGTTTCTTCAAATTCTATTCGTTGAATTCCGTCAAAGACCGGATGATCGATGTTTTTTCGGTATTCGATACCGAGCTGTACATGTTCATGTCCTCCGGCAATTCTGAAACCGATCGGGGGATACCACTTGGTCTCATTATTAAGTATATCCGAATCATAAGCGGTAGCATTAATGCCGGAATAGACTTCAAACATCAATTGTTGTGCATGGAGTAAAAAGAAAGTGGTTAAGAAAATGATGGTAAGTATAGCCTTTTTCATTTTTAAAAAATTTTAAAACAAAAAAGGCAGGAAGATTGATCGCTGATAGTAAAGATAGTATTTTTTATTTATTCATAATGATCCTTTTTGTTGCATTAATAAGTCTCTCTATCTCTTTTTCATCATAGGCATCCGGATGTGCTTTCCCAAATGCTCCTTTATCATTATCAAAATACCTTCCAGTAATGTTTTTATAGTCATTTGAAACAGCCAGATCATATAAAATATTAGCTCCTTTATCTGCTGAAGACCAATGTCTTCCATAGGCTTCCTTTACCATATTGGTATTGAGTAAGGACCCTGGATTCACTGCAATAACAGCAAGGGTTGGCTGTGTTTTGGCCAGATAAAAACTCCACATGGTTAGTGCCAGTTTGCTTTGAGCATAGGATGCTTGTACAGATAATGGAGCTTCCCCGGATATGGCGCTATAAGAAACGGCAGCTTGTGCAGCCGAGCTTAGATTGATAACACGAGCTTCTTTACCTTTTTTTAGCAAGGGCATCAATTCCGAGGTTAATAAATACGGAGCAAAATAATTGACGACAAAGCGAATATCCAATCCATCTTTATTATGAGAGACAGGACTTTTAAAAACGCCTGCATTATTGATAAGTACGTCAATTTTTGATAGTTCTTCATTGATATTTTGAGCCATTTGTTTAACGGCATGCAAATCTGAAAAATCTGCCACAAAACCTTTTATCTTTTCATTATTTGAAAGCTCTTTTATTTCGAAAATTACATTTTTCAGCTTTTGTTGCTTTCTTCCGTGCAGGTAAATTTCGTGATCATCTTTAGCCAGCTTTATAGCTGTCAATTTGCCGATTCCATCTGTACTTCCCGTTATTAAAATGGTCTTTTTCATAATAAAGTATTTTCTGATCCTAGTGAAAATGCGGTAATACCCTTTTAGCCAGATACTTTAATGTCTGCGTTGTTCCAGTTGTATTAAATCGCAGATTTAAGGCTATATGGTTAACCCCTATATTTTTTAATTGCTTGAAATAATCTATTAAATAATTGATGCCGGTTCTAAAACCCAAATGAATTGGCTGAGGTGAAAAATCATCATTTTTCATTAAATCAATATATAATGGCTGCATGAAAGGCTTATCGTATTGTTGAGTTTGGCTAATTATTTCCCGCCACTGAGCTATGGTGTTTTGTTGTTGACTTAAATTTCTTGGATAATACATCCAGCCATCTCCGTTTTGAGCGTTCCATTCTAATGATTGCCGACTGCGGCCCGTGATTAACATTGGGATCTTTTGAGCTGTTGGCTTGGGTAGCACATCTGTCTGACCGTTTAAAAGGCCATAATGATTGTTTGCTAACATTGGAAAATGATCTTGTGCTTTGCGAATATAAGCAAAAGCTTCTCTGAATAACTCTCCCCGTTTTTCGTATTCAATTCCCATAGCCGGATACTCTTCAAACCTGTCTCCTGAGGCTATGCCCAGGATCATTCGACCTTCGGATAATTGATCAATAGTTGCAGCAGATTTGGCGACGTGAATAGGGTAGTGCAGCGGTAGCGCTATGCTTGCTATACCCAATGCAATTTTACTGGTCTGACCGCTCAGATATCCAAGATATGTAAAGGGGTCGAAGGTTTGTCCGGCATCTCCAAAAGAAGGTACATGGAGCGGAACATCTCGTATCCACAATGCCTTAAACCCTAATTCTTCGATCAACTGTACCCTTTCCAGATGATCTTTCATAGTTGGTACAGGACTCTGAGCATAATTTTCAATAGGGATCACGATTCCTATACTTAATTGCTGGGCTTTAAAAACATCGTTATAAGCCTTATTTATTTGTTCAAACTTTTTCATTGTATTAGAGCAGTGCCCTACTTAATAATAAATCGGCAAGATAATTTTTGGACACGGAGTTTTGAATACCGCTTAGTTATTTTGCTTTGCTAATTCAAGGTTATGGGTATTCTACCTTGCTTCATGAGCTTTGGTTGCCTCCGGGAAAATTACCGAAGTATTGTAATTACATAAGGCACTTATGGTTTCTGTTAATTAAAATTAGGCCAGATCATCCTTTGCTTCAATCAAATAATGATGGCTGACAGAACCTTCAGTACGAGCTTTTAAATGGGGAGCATATTCCGGATCATTCATAAAAGCCATAGCTGCTTCTTTTGAAGGCCATTCCAGAATGATACGCAGCGCAGCTTCTTTTTGATCACCTTCAACTTGTTCATGATTGGCTGTACGAGCCAGGTATTTGCCCCCGTGTTTTGCCACAAGTTTGTTTGCCGTCGGAAGGTAGTCCGGAATCCATGCATCTGTATTTGGTGTAACATCTAAAACTGAATAATAAGTCATTTTTTGAAATTTAATTGTGAATTAATGATGTTGTAAAGATGCATGGTTTAATACAGGATACTTTGGTATAAAAAATGGTTGTTGTGGTATTTTTACAGGTTTCTGAGGAGTAAATTTGAGATTTGTACTCCTAATTAGCTGATTATGCTCCCAAAGTGCGAATATTAAGGGGAGACTAACCTTTTTTAATACAAAAAAGATGGAAGCGATGTACTCGAATATGATTATTCGAAAATTTGAAGGACTATATTAGAATTGATACAAAAACGAAATGCTTGCGGATTTTTAAGCCATATAATTAAACTTAAACTTTGCCTGATTTATAAGTCTTGATTCGTACAAATAGCAAGTCAACTTAGGACTTCCTTTACTCGCGCAGTACTATCGAATTTTGAAAGGCTTAATCGAACAATACTTTTTTCCCGGGCTTTCAAATCGTGTGCTACATTTCCATCCAGGGCAATCAGGTCTCCTTTTTTTAGAGTAGTGATCTCTCCTTCAATACCAAAATCAATCTCTCCTTCCATTATTTGTACTACAATGGGGTAGGAGGTTTGATGTTCTTTCATTATTTGATTTGCTTTAAAAGCAATGCGAATCTCTTTGGAAAATCCGCTTTCCAGCAGAACCTTGATAGCAGGGCCTGTATCCTTAAAAGTGATATCGTCTAGAAGAGATGCTTTTTTTGTCATTTATTTTTGATGTATGATAATTTGGTTTGAAAAATATGCGCAATAGATTTGGCTCTGAATTTAGTTTTTTCCGCTACTGCACCTGAGAAATGTTCATCAATAGTTCTTTCGAAAAGATTTATCCACTGGCGAAAATGTTGTTCATCTATCGGTAAAGGAATATGTTTGGCAAAAGGATTTCCTTTATAGGTTTGTTTGCCAAATATCAGTGTATTCCAAAATTTATACATTACAGGTAAATGGCTCTCCCAGTTCACCTGCGCAAAATCATCGAAGACATAAGCTAAAAGTTTATCCTTTCTAACTTTTTCATAAAAGGAATCAACCATCAGCATTACATCTTCCTCGGACGCGATATCGCGGTTACTGTTTTTCATAAGCTAAAGAATTTAGCAGGCAAACGTAGTTTGATATACCATTATAATAAACTCAAAGCGAAAAATACAATCACCTAATATAAAAGGCTCTTGTAATTTGTAATTAGATCAAATCAAAATTAGATCAAAAGAATTGAAGTGCGGATGATGCTAATCAATGCTATTGATGATCTGCATCATACTTATAAGAATTTATTGTTTAAAAAACTTTTCACTGAGATTCAGATTTTTTCCAGTGACCTGGATAAAGTAGATACCAGGGCTGAGTGAAGCACTTGTCAGTTCGATCCGGTTCATTCCGGTATTGCAGGTTCTGTGAACAGGACTAAGGATTTCGCGGCCCGTAGCGTCGATTATTCGAATGCTGACCTCCATCTGTTGATCGAGGTCAATTTGTAAATTAATCAAATCATTCACCGGATTTGGAAAAATATGAAGAACAGGAGCGATTTCCTGATGCTCGAATACTGCGGTGTAAGCGGCCAGATGTAAAGGATCAACGCTAATGCTTAAATCATTAGAAACAATTTGGCTGGAAGTTGTGGACTCCCAATGGCTGAACTGATAACCGACTCGGGGTTGTACGCTTAGTTTGATTGGTACCGTATTATAGTAATAAGCATCCCAGGGCATTTCTTCCGAGGGGATCGTGACGGTATTTACTTGTATATCTCCAGCCTCAGGAGGAAAAGTGCTAATGCTGATTTTATCCTCACTGGGCAGATTGAAGTATTCCCCGATGTATTGTCTGGCGAAAGCTGGTCGTTTTTCGGCAAAGTCCAGAAGTATCGGAATTTCCTGATCAAACCAGCGACTGTAGGATTTGTTCCATTGTATCAAATGCCTTTCCATTTCGGGATTTAGTTCATCCCGGCTTCGAATAATTTCTGCTTTCATTTTTTCTTCTCTGAAAGAAGTGTTTTGCAAATCTGCGTACCGATTGATAAAATAGTGGCGATATTTTTCGTTTTCCAGAAAGGCTTTAAAAATTCGAACCATCCGCACATCTTCACGCTGCATTTTTATATCAAAAACATTTTCGGAAGCTTTGGTCCAGCCAAAGAGCCCAAATGCAACATCCATATCAAAAAGCAGATAACGCCACTTCGCTCCATCCGTTCTGGCTCTCCAGTATTTCAGATTATTACTTGGCCAGTCCGTATTATTAACGAAGGTCTGGCAAATCACATAATCTGCCAGATTTTCCAGATCAAAATAAGAAGCGGCTACTTCAAAATTTTCATTTATACTCAAATCGTTTTCGAGTACATAAGCTTCATGGACATTAAAAATATCAAAACTGCCTTCAACAATAGCGGTATCTTCTTCCAAAAGGTCAATATTATCCGGATCAACTCCATAATTATTTGCCAGATAAAAGCGATCAATTTTTTCCCTTAAATGCATTACTCCCAGATAACTTCCATTGATATATACCACTACCGGTTGTTCGGCAATAGCATCGAGGTTAAATTGCTCATCAATAAAATATCTGGCCAGAAATTCATCTCGCATATAAGCAGTATGATAGTCCCCGCTGGCATTTCGCAAAACTAATCGCTTAAAATCTCTGATATTTTTATTATAGAAAAAAGGATAGTCCATTACGGAGGTGCCAAACTCATTCTTGGCTAACAAACGCATCGACTTCAAGGGTTTGGTTCTGGCTCCTTTACCTCCGTGAGTTTTTAAGCCCAGCGGATATTCGACCTTTAATTCTTCTTCCACCAGGTATTCCATATGGATTGGTACCTCGATATCTTTCCAGTAATTAGCTCCGTAAAAAGGATAAACCGAATCTGCTTCCGGGCCTTTTACCAAAATTCCGGTCTCCCAGTCCCATAAATTATCGGGAGCCGTAGTCAGGGCGATTACCGGAAGTTGATGTTTGTCTTTTATAAAAAAAGTTCTGGAAACCGGCTCGGAAGCCAGAAGGCTAGGAGTGATACTAATTGCCCGAATACTCGTTGTTGAATCCAGAATAATTGGCTCATGATAGAGCAGTGCGTTTTCATCGGGAATATTTCCATCTCTGGCATAATAAATCAAACAATCTGCTTGATCACAGGATAGCTGGACGGCAATACTTTGATCATTGTAAAAACTGGTATTGTGAATAACAGGCGGATTGGCAAAATTATAACTTGTGCTGTTATTATTTGTTCCGAGGGGACTGGGCTCTAATAGAAAATTGAAAACTGCACTTCCATCGGGCTGGCGGCCATAGGATTGATCTTCTGGCAATGGCGGGACATCCACGCGATCAATTAGTTCGGATTGAGGGTTTCGGAGAGAAATAGATTCTCCTTCTTTTGAAATTTTAAAATTAGTATGTACATACTGTCCTGTAAAATCCTTATCCGAGGCAAAGACCAGCAGAAAACTGTTCGCCGGGACTTCTATGTTTGGAAAGATCCATTTATCAGGTATGGCTTCATCATCACTTAACTGGTAGCTTTGTAAATTAATAGAATTACTGCTATTATTATAGATTTCAATCCAGTCTTCAAAATCTCCTTCACTATCACTAATAATCGATTCATTGTCCGAGCATACTTCATTAATGTATAGCTGGGCATTGAGCGTCAGAGCCCCCAAAACGATTATTAAAGAGATTAATAGCTTCATTTTTTTATTCTACTTAGGGCAAGTTATTCGAATTACATACAAAACGCAAAAAGAATAGAAAAGATGTCGTGGGAGGTATAGTTTTTAGCCCTTTTTACTTCCATGTTTTGGTATCGAAAACATAAAGCCAGGCTCCCAAACCATCTTCATTTTCGTTGGAAATGTAGAATTCTCCATTGCCGATGGAGCAAATTCCCTCCGCTTGCTGATGGATAGGGAGGCTTATTCTTCTGGATGTACCATCCCGGAAATTCGGTGCTTCAAAATCAAAAAATAACCAAAGGAAGGTCTGAAATTCTGAATTTTCAGTAGTATAGCCCAAGAGGCATAAGGTATTGGTATCCTCATCCAGATCAGCCGCTGTGATCAGACCACGACTATCAAATTCTTCGATCAAGCTGGCGCTGTAATAACCGGGACTATTGGGTAGCCTGTACAATTTTGTTTTCTGATCCAGATGATTTTTGGAAAATAAATAAATGAAATGGTCCTGAACTATCATTGCTTCACAATTAAAATTATGCATTTCGAAGCTATGATCAAAGTTGAACTGGTCGGAGAAATTAAACCGTATTTCAATCACTTCCGAGGTATCGGAAAGACCATTTTTTGCTATTTTATAAATCACTAAATCCTGTCTTTGTCCGCTATTATTTCCGAAGTCTCCGATGTATAAAAACTGTTCGTCCTGTGCGAGGTCTTCCCAATCTATATGTTGAGCATTAGCGAAGTTCAGGATTTGGTTTGTTAGTGCTTGTCCGGTTGAGATATTATAAATACGTGCCTGATCTCCACTATCATTATGGCTCCAAAGTTTTTGATCAAAAAAAATCAAGCCGGAGCTTTCTGTCAGTTCTGAAGGAAGGGCAGTTAATTGAATTAAATCTTCTTCTGTAGCCATAGCATCGGGCAAGGTACTATTATCCTTTTTACAGGAATACAAGCAAAGAAAAATACAGAATGGGATTAATCTATAAAACATGGGACATAAGATAAAAAAATGCCTGCTCTTGATCAAGGCAGGCATTTTTTTTAAGATTGTACTTTACGGGGTCTGCCTCGACCACGTTTAGGAGCAGCACTTGTTTCAGCGCTTTCGACCTGAATTTTACGCGGTCTGCCACGTCCTCTTTTAGGCGCTTGTGGTGCATCCGTATTTTCCACTTTTTCCTTACGCGGTCTACCACGGCCACGCTTAGGAGCAGTAGTTGTTTCAGCACTTTCGACCTGAATTTTCCGTGGTCTGCCACGTCCTCTTTTAGGTGCTTGTGGTGCATCCGTATTTTCAACTTTTTCCTTGCGCGGTCTGCCTCGACCACGCTTAGGAGCAGTAGTTGTTTCAGCACTTTCGACCTGAATTTTCCGTGGTCTACCACGTCCTCTTTTAGGTGCTTGTGGTGCATCCGTATTTTCAACTTTTTCCTTCCGTGGTCTGCCGCGTCCTCTTTTAGGTGCTTTGGCAGCTTCCGGAGTTGAATCTGTTTTTACTTTTGCCGGACGACCACGTCGACGTTTAGTTGTTCCGTTTGTGGTCTCGATGGAACGGCTAACTTTTTCAACGCGTACCGGAGACTCTTGTGTTGTAGTCGAGATCTTTCTAAGATCATCGATCGCAGCCTGGGTGATTTGCAGCTGCATGCGTAACTTACGCATTTGAGATTGATAATCCATAATCAGATCATCTAACTCATTTTTAGATAGTCTATCTCTCATTATTTATAAATTAGTGAACGAAAAAATCTATGATTTTGCAAAAATATTAAAAATGCAATATTAAACAAATTAATAAAATTGTTTTTTGAGGGACAAGAAAGGCCTTTAACAGGTCTTTTAATGACAAAAGGTATGTTATTTGCTTTTACGCGCTTCTTGTTTTTTAGTTTCATTAATAAAAGTCAAAGAGAAGAAAAACAGATTGTTAGAAATTAATAACAATTAATAAAATTTCAAAAACAAAAAATGGATATAAAAAGAGTAATGGCAATTAATAATTTCAAAGCAATTTCAGGGATCAAATTTTGTGCAAGAGATAATTGATTTTTATCCGTTTGTTATTAATTATACTTAATAATTATGCTTTGTTTTTGCCTGGTTAGTGTTTCCAGTTCTTTGTCAGTTTTTAAAAGTTCGTTTTCTAAAGTCTGGTCAATTCTTATGATTTTATTTTTTAAATTTTTTATGCTATTGCTCGTATTTTTTATTTTTTGAAGCAATAACCAATCCGTAATTAAATTGTCAAAGAATATTTTAGTGAAATTTTGAAATACCTTTAGGTTTGTTTTTCCATAATTGTCGTTGCCTGGATAAATATCTGACAATTCATCTTCAAACTGGTGCAAAAGCTGATTGATTAAATATGCTTTCTTTTTGGCACGGTTTAGATAAACAGATTTTTTTAAATGTATATCAGGGTGGTTAAATTCATAAAAACCCCAATTTGTAATCTCACTTAAATCTTTTAATGTTTTATCGATTAATAAAATTAATTTTTTAGCAAGTGTAATTGCTTCATACAGCTCTCTTTTTCGGGCAATTTTTTGATCAGATTTTAAATTGATCTCATTAATTAATTCTTTTGCTTCGGGATTGTCTTTTGCTAAACTATGTTCTCTTTTTCTAATTAAACTATATAACAGGCTTTTTGTTTTGTTAAATTCTGCCAGCTTTTCTTTTAATACTTTTCTTTCAAAATCTAAAAGCTCAAGAGATTGCTTACATTCATTATATTTTAGTACCGCCTGAAGGTATTCCTGTCTTTCTTTTTCTCTTTGTTTTTCTTTATTTCCAAGAATTTTTTCAAAAAGCTTTTCCAGAGAGAGTTTTTCAAGTTTTTCTACATCATGATATTCTTTTTCCAGGTTATTATTTAGTTCAAGTAATTGATTGTGTAATTTTTGTATGCGTATTTCTGTTTTTTCTAAATGCTTCTTGGCTAGTTCCAGGCTTCTGAATTTTTCAATAATTTGATTTAAATCTTTATTGATCATATTTTAGTAACCCATTTTAATTATTTTAATGAATTCCATTTTTCTTAAATTAATAAATTTTTGGATTATTTAAAATAATTAAAACGAACTATCCTGTTACTCGGCAAACAATATTATACATCCTGTTCCGAAAACCAAGGCTTTCAAAAGGATTACACTTCTGTCATTCCAATAAAAATCAATTCTTCTTCATGTTCAATGAAATATCTGGTATTAAAAAATTCGTTCCATTCATAAGTGCCGGATTTTTCTGTCAAAAGGGCAAAACCTGGACTATAAGTGATCCTGGATAATTTTGAGAAACCATTTCCGGACTGGTTTAAATGCGCCATTTGATCAGAAGCCATAAGCTCGACGGTCTTTTTTCTCAGAATTCTTTTGCTCTTATAGCTTCCATTATTTAAAAATGCCTTAAGGGAAGTGATTAAACTGCTGCTTGCAAAGTGCTTTTTTCCGGAAGCTAATGGATAATCCATGTTCTGAACAGCTCCCCCTGAGACCGAAATCGTTTCTCCGTTATGAACATATCGCTTGCCCGGTTCGAAAGTCAGAGGAACTTTTGCAAATTGATTAACCAGCTTTTCTTTAGTCCAATCCGGAGACGACGGACCGGCACTTGTCATGTGGTGTTTTTGGTAAACAATTTTCATTGCTTTCTGATCAAGCCCTCTGTATAGGATTCCCAAAGTAGGCATCATTAAATGTCTGATCGTAATAGCTTTTTTGATCGGACGCGTATTGAAACTGAAATCTTGTTCATTGAATCGATCTACAATCTGCATTTCCCAGAAAGCAATGCGGAAGAGATCATCCAGCGGATAAGTTTCACTATTTCCTAAAGAATGATTCCCTACAGCTTTTTGATAAATAGTTTTTCCTTTTCCGGCAATTAAAAAAACGCCTCCGGGAATAAGCTGTTGATCGACATAACTTTCAATAAAATGATTCAAATACTCTTCAGTAACTCCAGAAGAGACAACAGTGTTTTCAAGTATTTGTTGACCACCCGCAACGGAAAAGAATATAAGGATTATACCTATTGGGCAGATGAATTTTTTCATTGAAAAAAATTATACTGTAATTAGCCTAAGGAAAACCGATGTTAGTATTTTAAAAACAAATAAACAATTTGTCTTTTGGGGGTGGTGCCTAGATGTAGAGTAAAAGAAAGTTGAAGAAATCAACTCTCTTCGGATAAAGATAATAAAAAGAAAATAATTTGTACCATTTATTAGAAGAATGTTAAAAAAAGTGGTCGGTTTGTCTGTTGAACAATAATAATGCTTTTACAAAGGAATACTCCAGAATAACGGTTTATGAGTGGATTTATTTTCTATCTGTTTTTAAAATAGCACTTGCTAACTTCCTCGCTTCCAGATGCGGATTTTCAAACCAGTTGGCAGCCCAGATTTTATAAGTGTTGGCGTCCAGGTGATTTAAGTGGCGGTCAAAATATAAATTCCAGAGATGTGCATTGGAATTGTTAACAACAGAAGGATATATATATACAATTGTTTTTCGTCCGTTTTCATCAGAAGGCAAAACAATTAGAGTAGAACATATTTCCGAGTTTTGATACTCTGTGATTATCCGGTCTTTTCTGATAAATGAAATTAATTCATTAGCTACTTCGGAAATCAGCTCATGGTATTTCAAAGCTTTATAAGGCCTCTTATTCAGAATGGCATACTGTTTCTCTAAATCTTTGTTGGCCAGGGATTCAATATATTTAATCCATGAAGCTAAAAGCCTGGTGCTTTTCTTGACTTTATGATTGGAATAAAAATCCAGTTCGCCTCCCGGCAGTGATTGAAAAATGCGAATACTCTTGTAATTTTTCGATATTAAAGATTGCAGTTTTTTATAACCTCTTTGGGAATTCAGGAAAGTTAACCAATCATTTGCATTCTGCTTAAAACTGTGTATACCTAAAGAAAATAGCAGGTGATCAAAATGGTTCGCGAAGTTTTCACCAATATGAAAAATGCCCAAACGTTGTTTTGCCAATTGCTCGATACTTTGGCCGGAAGTACTCTGAGTGTTTTTTAGAAGATTTATTTTGTTTATAATAAAATCCCTTTGCTCTTTTGTACTGCAAACAACTGCGATTAATTGATTTGATTTTTCTTTGCCAAATTGTATTAAATGCTCGATTATTTGCTCTGCTTCCCGAAGGTTGACCCTGTTTTTAAACTGGCCCTTAGATGGAATAACTGAATAGGATAGACTGGTTTTTCCGGTTTCCGTCAACAACTTTTTTTGTTGTTTAAATAGCTGTTGATTGTTAAAATCAAACAATGCTTTAGACATTTTTTTATGTACATTATTCAAGAAACAAAATGCTCCGGCCGTATCTTTATCCTGCTTCGGTGTAGTATTAAAAACTAAGCAATGGTTAGCTTTTAGCCCCTTAATCATTCCCAAAGCTGCTTTTTCTACAAGCTCATCTTTAAATACAAAAGCCAAATCGAAGTTTAGTATCTTTTCGGAAAATAGTTGCGCAGCTACTGGTTCAGTTAATATGAAAATGGGGAATTGTTGTTGAATACTAACCAGGTGCTTTCCCAGTAATTCGCTTAAGGTGACGGCACTTAGTTTTTTTAAGCTCTTTCTATTTGCACTTCGCTGTTTCCACAACTGTCTGATTTGTGCCGGTAGTATTGCTTTTAATTCATCAATTGTATTTTCGTAACTTTTCAGGAGTTGATCATCTTTGGGCATTTTAAAGTGGTAGCTATTATTCAATAGCTGGAAAAAGTACCAGCTTTGAAATGCTGTTTTCCAGTTTTTCGGATTTATTTTGATCAGTGCGACAAGCAGTTTGCGATGTATTTCCGGTAATAAGAGCCAGTGTCTTTGCCATTCATAAAAATGATCGAAATGATCCATTTGCACACGGGTGGATCGCAAAAGATGCAGTATTTCCTGAATGTACAATTGCCGCTTGGGGATAGTCAGCATTTTGTGTTCCAGTTTCTGTTTAAATAAGCCCGCATTATTGAGTGTTTCCAGTGCTACATCCAGACTATATTCCAACTCCCCGATTTGTTCTTTATAATCAAGACTATCCGGTACGGATTTTTTATTTAACCTTTGTAGCTCTTCTTGCATGTTATCGGCGGATTGATCATACCATTGATATAACTGATCTTCCAGTTCGTCTAAATGCAGGGCAACTTTGGAAATGGACTTTGTATCAATACTTTCCAGAATATTAAAAGTATCTTTATTTTTTTCCTTAAAAAGCGTTCGAAGCTTTCTAAAGTCTTCATTGATCTGCCCGCGGGCCTGTAAAATATTTTTATGCTTACCTGAAAAAACACCGTATACTTTTAGTTTCCCGGTCTTGATTAAACCACTATCTTCAAAATCATTCCCATAAATAATTCGATTATCTTCAATTTGATCTTTGATGTTTTCAATAGCTAATGAAGCATTCTGATAGAAGTCTTCGATATTGTGTTTAAGATTCCAGGCATATTCCTGTTGTTTTAAAATATATCGGTGATGTAATTGGTCAAATTTCTCATAAAAATATTCCAGTTGCTCATCGACCAACCGTTTGGCTTCCGCTTTGTTTTTTTCCAGAAAAATATCAGGGTGTAATTTATCCAGGGGATGATTGAGTGAGCCAACTTTTTCGAATAGTTCCTTGCTGATATCAATGGCTTCTTTCAGGGACAAATATTCGGTAGGGTGGAAAATAAAATCATTTGCCGGTAGCTGATTGTCCAGAAGGTCTCTTTTTTCAATTCGGTTGTAGCGCAAAAAGATGCCCACGGTTTCAGACCAGTTTTTCTTATCAAAAATTATCTGATCCTGCATGCTGAATACGGTATCCAGACGATCTTTTAATCGCTTGGCACGATTTATCAAATAGGCGAACCGGGCATCATTAATGCTTTCCCGGGGAGCGCTGCTTTTGTAATTAATAGCCTGGGCAATTTTGGCGAAATCTTTATCCGGATTACTGATATCCAAAAGCAAATGATCTAGCCCGTGTATCGCGAGTTCATTTCTGATTTTTTGAATGCGTAGACTGGAATCAGCGATTACTATACTGGTCTTTCCATTTGAAAGAGCATTGATCAATAAATAGTGCAAAAGATGTGATTTCCCGACTCCATGACTGGCATTGACCTGTAGACAAGATTGCTGATAGAACTTCTGAAATACCTGATGCTGCCAGGGGTCAAGTATGGATAAAGCAAAAGGATGTTTGATGAACTTGTCTGGATTGGATTGCTTCTTTGCTTCTTTGAGGAAGCAAAGTCTGCCGGAAAAATTTCCAATTACTGCAGCACATAGTATTTTTTTTGGAGACCGGGCAGAGATATAGTCAATATTTTCTATAAAAATATCTTCTTTCTTTCCCAAAGCACTTGTGAGCTCATAACATATTTTGGAGAGGGATATGGCGCTGACTTGTTTACCCTCAATAATCAATCGACATAATTCCGGAAGGTCTATTTTATATGTATCCCTCAGCAAATGTGTTAAAGCAGGAGCCAGACTAATTGGTAGATGTTTGTTATGTGTTATTTGCCACTTCGGAGTATTGGCGGACGGCTTTTTGAGCTGAACTTTCCAAAGAAAGAGAGGCGCGAGTATTCTTTTATTGCTTTCCTTATCTGTGAGTTGAAGAAGCGGGAAACCTATGTTTAAGGTATGGAAACCATTGTACTTCAGATTGTTTTCCAGATCGTTTTTTAATCCATACAGATAATTGTCGATTGACTTGTCGACCTGTAATTCATAGTGTAGTGCCTGTGTTTTCAAAAGCTGATCAATGATCAGTTTGGCACTTATTTTTCCATTGGTTTCCAGCTCACAAAGGTCAAGATAAATTTGCGTACGAGTAGGCTTTTCGAGATTGTTTTCATTAATCCATTGTATGCTATCGGAATGATGACCGACCATAGGGGCTAACTTTTTAGTTGATTTTGATTGTGTTCTCCCTTGTGTAATTTCAAATATAGTAAGAATCTGCTGAATGTTCGGATTTTTCTCTAAATTAGGGACGAATAGTTTTAGTCGATGTTCGCCATTCATTGTTCGAAATCGAAGCAATTATATTTTTAATTAAAATTAAACAAAATGAAGGTACTAGTTTATGGAGTATTGATGCTTTTTGCAGTAAGTAGTGTGAATAAATGCGATAAGGGCATAGAAGGTCGAACGGTTAGTTTGAATGAACAATTTGAATTGGAGGTAGAAAAGACGGTAGTGGTCAAAAGTGAAAAATTCGGCCTTACGTTTACCAGGCTTCAGGAAAGTCGTTGCCCCAAGGGAACGAGCTGCATTCGCGCAGGAGAAGCGAGAGTCAATTTACAGGTAACGAACTCAGAGGGCAATACAGAAACTTTGGTGCTGGAATCCAAAGGGAATTGTGAACGACAGGATGGCTCTTGTGGAGAAACCAAAAAGGTGTTGGGCTATTCCATTCAATTAATTAATGTCAATCCATATCCGGGAACGGCTGACAAGAGTGAGAAATCCAGGGTCGTACTATCTGTAACGAAGTAAAAGTCCAGAAGAAAATCTGACTAATAATTCCGGATTCTGATTAAGCTCCATCGTAGAATGGAATATTAAATTGTTATTTATTGTTTTATAGAAAAGGCATTGGGTTTTAGGTCTTCGGTATTGCTTGATCCCGGAAAGCCTAAGACCCAATGCCAAAAACCTGTTTCACAGAACTTAAAAGTATAAATCAATCCCTTTCGAAATACTAAAGTTCGGGACAACTTATATTCAAAATTAAAACTTAGTTTTCACTAGTTGCTGGTTTTTCAACGATTCCGCCACTGACTTTTTCGCCATTCTTATATTCATACTCCATGGTCACATTACCATCCTCGTCGAAATATCTCAGTGGTCCGTGCTGCAAACCATCTTTATAATGAATTTCCTGCTGAACAGTATTCTTTCGATCATTGTACTTTTTGAAAACGCCATCGAGTTTGCCCATTTTGTAATTGCGTTCTTCGATAACCCGGCTACCGGATTTATATTTGGTGTATTTTCCATCGAGGAAGCCATCACTATAATTGGCTTGTAGTTCAACCATGCCTCTTTCGGAAAGTTCCATATGAAGACCGTTGAGTTTACCGCCGGCATAACTTGAGATTGTTTTAGCGCGCTGATTCTCATGATAAGTGACCCAGGTCCCTGTTTTCAAATCATTGAGCATTGCACCGGTTTCGGTTAGCAGGCCATTATTTTTAGTTTGTAACAATTTTGTATCGGTACCACTAACATTGATGATTTCCGATCCGGTGGTGTTGACACTTTCCGGCGTACTCGGTGGCGCATCTGCAGTTTCACCGGTACTCTGGTATATCATCCAACCAAGAAGACCAACTACAATAATGACCAATAGAATATTTACCGGGTTTTTCATGCTGTATATATTTTACTTTTAAAAAATCATAATAATCGACAAAGAGAAGCTAAGCTTTATTCCCAATGTCCATGAATTTGAAGTTCGAATAACTCAAAATCCTGCCAAAAATAAGAGAATTAAATCTTTTGGACAAATGCCGGAAAGGAGAAAAAAAGGAAGAAAACTTAATTAAAGGCGGGAAGAGTGTTTGGAATTATTTGACTTCTGGTCAGATGCTTTTTGCTTTTTAAAAATAGACAAAGGAACCATAAACCCCATATCAAGGCTGTAACCCCGGTTGTAAAAAGTACTCAGATTATCTTTCATAATATCCAGCATACCGAAGTTGTACCTAAACGTCAGCTTGGTTTTAAGTTTGTTGGCGATAATCTTTTCTATTCCGAAGCCGAGCAGTACACCAAAATCCAAACGCCTCACATCATTTTCGGAAAAACTTAGCCTTCGGTAACTGGTAAGATCGAGGTTTTGATTGGTTTCTCCCGACTTCAGAGACAGAGCATAACCTCCATAGGGCCCGGCCAGACCTATTAGACTAAAGTTCTTGAAAGGCATATTATATTTGAATAACAGGGGCACCCTGAGGTATTCCATGACACTGATATTGATCGCAATATCCGTACCGGTCAAAAGATAACTTTGCCTTTGTTCCTGATACAGCAATTCTGGTTGTAATGCCCATTTCTCATTAAGCACCAGATCGAAAAAAATACCGAATCCCGGATTTAGGATTTCACCCTGCGTTTTTGAAAACAGATCCCGCTTGATAACCAAAGGACTGCCGAGATTATTGATTTGCCCTTTCAACCCAATAGAGGATTGAGCTTCGACGGAAAAAAACGAAAAAGAAAGCAGAAAGAATAGAATACTATACCGACACGAAAGTATCCGGAGAAAACTTGACCATTTTCTAAACCGAAAAACTCTTAAGGTCAATGGCTTGTGAAAAACTAAAAACCCCAAAAACTTTATTTTGAATGTATAAGAAATACTACTGGGCATAAAGTAGAAATTTCGATTTGTTTACCATTTAACGAATAAAAAACTAAAAAACGATATTAGACCTTATTTTAACATTTCACTTATTTATGAATACTCTTTGACTTTCCTGAGGGGGCCGGCCATTAACCTTTCCAATTCTCCATCCTGATAAGAGACGGTACATAAGTATGCCAGGACTAACTACATAGCTTTTTTCTATTTACCTTTGCGACTTAATAAAGAAGTTGTTCAAAAAAAGTGAATGATGACGAATAAAGAAATAGCTAAAGTTTTTAATGATTTGGGTAAAATCATGGAGCTGCACGGAGAAAATCCTTTTAAGATTCGGTCTTACAGTAATGCTTATCTTAATCTGAGAAAACTGGAAACGCCTTTATCTGAAATGTCAGATGCTGAAATTGCGGCATTAAAGGGGATCGGGAAGGCAATTGTAAGCAAGATCAGGGAGTTGGAAAGTACCGGTAAGCTGGAGAGCATGGAGAAATACCAAGCTGTTACACCTGCAGGCGTTCAGGAAATGCTGCAAATCAAAGGCTTTGGACCGAAGAAAGTACGGGTAATCTGGAAGGAGCTCGGAGCGGAGAGTATTGGGGAACTGCTTTATGCCTGCAATGAAAACCGGCTTATTGAGCTGAATGGTTTCGGGCAAAAGACACAGGAGGATTTAAAGAAAAAACTGGAATACTTCCTTCAATCTAAAGATAGATTCCGGTATGCGAGCCTGGAAGCTATTGCAGAAGCCTTAAAAGAATCTTTGCAGAAAAAACATCCCGAAGCCAGAGTCGAGTTCACGGGAGCCATTCGAAGAAGGAAAACAATCTTGGATAATATTGAATTGCTTATCTCAAACGCCAGGAACCTGAAAAAAACAATTGAAGGACTTTTAAACCTGGAAAAGGAAACAGAAAATATATTCTATGCCCGTACAGAAGGTAATATTTCTGTAGTGATTTATACCTGTGAGGATAGTGATTTTGGTTCAAAACAATTTCGATATACGGGAGGGAAAGCCTTTATTCAAAATTTTTTAGAGAAAGTTGAGGCGGATGATTTTCGCGGTTTAAAAGATGAAAAAGCCGTTTTCGAAAAAGCCAAACTGCCTTATATTGAACCGGAATTAAGAGACTGGGAAGATATTATCAGCCTTGCAGGAAGAAATAAGGTTCCCCGGTTAATTGAAGAAAAACAACTCAAAGGGGTTATTCATGCTCATACGACTTATTCTGATGGCCTGCACAGCCTGGAGCAAATGGCAAATTATGCAAAAGAACAAGGTTTTGAATACATTGGAATTACAGATCATTCAAAATCAGCCTTTTATGCGAATGGACTGAAACCTGAGCGGGTCTATCAGCAAATGGAAGAAATAGATAAGTTAAATCAAACCTTGGCCCCTTTTCGTATTTTTAAAGGTATTGAATCCGATATTTTAAATGATGGTAGTCTGGATTATGAAGATGATGTGCTAAAAGATTTTGACTTTATTATTGCTTCTGTGCATTCCAACCTGAAAATGGATGAAATCAAAGCGACCCGACGTATCCTGAATGCTGTTGAAAACCAATATACGACAATGTTGGGGCATCCGACCGGTCGATTATTACTGTCCCGGGAGGGCTATCCTATCGATCATAAGAAAATTATTGATGCCTGTGCTGCCAATGGGGTGGTAATCGAACTGAATGCCAATCCCTATCGTCTGGACCTGGATTGGACCTGGATTCCTTATGCTATGGAAAAAGGGGTTAAAATATCTATTAATCCTGATGCGCATAGCCGGGAGGGCATTCACGATATTCATTATGGGACGCTGGCTGCCCGTAAAGGAGGCTTAACTGCCGAAGCTTGTATCAACACCCTATCTGTGGAGGATTTTGCCAAATGCTTAGGCTGTTGATGTCAATTTTCGATACCCGGGATACAAGCAATGATAATTGATGCCGGGGATTGAATATCGGACGAGGGTAATCGAATTAAAAAAAGGAATAATGTTTGTATAATATTTGAAAACCGTTAACAACTCATTAACAACGGTTTTTTGCAAGTACATTTATCTTTGTGACTACATTGATATTAGATTAAGTATTCTATATCTTTGCGAGGCATTTTTAAATTTTAGTAATCTAAAAATAGGAACAACTAATGGAAAAGTCTAAACAAATTCAAATTGGTCTTTTGGGACTTGTTGCACTGCTTTTGGTCATCAATATTTTTGGTGGTTTCAAAGGTTTATTCGGAGGTGGTGGAGATAGCGACCTTAGAGCTAATGCTCGTCAAAATGCAGCTACTCCAACTACAGCTGTAACTGCTCCCACTCCAAATGCAGCTGCACCTACAACAAAACCTGCTGAACCAGCAGTTCCTGCAGGACCAACAACAACTATTAGCTTTGATGAAACAGAATATGACTATGGGGTCATAGATGAAGGTGAAAAAGCTAGACATACCTATAAATTTACCAATTCCGGTAAAGAACCATTGATCATCTCCAATGCTAAAGGTAGTTGTGGATGTACAGTACCAAGTTGGCCAAAAGAGCCAATTCCTCCAGGTGGAACGGGTACTATCGATGTTGAGTTCAACTCAAAAGGTAAAAAAGGAAAGCAATCCAAGCGTGTAACTATCACTGCTAATACAGAACCAGCTCAAACTTTCCTTACTATCAAAGGAGAGGTAAAAGGTAAACCAGGTACGGATACTGGTGGAGTTAAGCCAACTGCTATTACACCAAAATCTCCTTCCAAGAAATAATTTTTATTATTTAATAGAAAATATATATGGAAAAAGTGTTTCGTTTACTACGGAACACTTTTTTCGTTTTAAACTACTTTTTTAAGTGGAAAACATAATTTCAAACCACAAAACCGGGAAATGTTACTTTTCCAATAAACTACATTATATATTCAAAAGGTAAATTTGTCGTCAGATTAGCTTTAAACATACTTTACTTTTGCATCCTGTCGTTAAAACTCGTGTATTTTTAAGCATTGATTGCTACCTTAGCAGAGTCGTCACTCGCCAAACTCTGGTTTAGGAATAATTTTTAATCAAAAAATGGGATGTTTCCATATCATTTATTAAAGAAATTGTAATCAATACCCCAATTATTGTAATCGTTCACTTTAGATTGGTTTATGCGAAAAACATTTTTCTTTTTTTTCTTTCTTTTATTTTCAGTTAGTGTACTGGCTCAGGAAAGCTTTCCGATTAAAGTGAACAAAAAATGGGGGCTTATCAATGCAGAAGGCTCGGTTATCATTGATCCCATCTACGATGCTATTGGCGAATTTAAGAAGTTTGGTTATGCCGTAATGCAAAGAAACGGGCGCGTCGGGATGTTAAATAAAGATGGTACAGAGCTTATCCTTCCCCAATATGATGACTTGAAAGTACTGGACTCTACCCTGATAGCGGTAATGTTAAATGATCAGTGGAAGGTAATTAATCTGGATGGAAGGGTAATTCTGGATAGTGGTTATGAAAGAATCCGGGTTTGGAAAGGGGGCTATCTGGCCTATATGCAAAAAGGTCTTTGGGGCCTGGTAGATCATACGGGACATCAAATTTGCAGCCCTTCCTATAATGGTATCCGTTTTATGGAAAATGGTTATTTCAAAACTCAAAAGCAGTCTAAAATAGGTTTGATGACTATCGATGGGCAAACCATTATTGAACCTAAAGCGGATAAAATTGAAATCTACAGCGATAGCCTTTTCTTTTTTCAAATCAATAATAAATGGGGCGGGGTAAACCGCGAAGGAAAAGTTGTGATTCCTCAGCAATATGATCGTTACCGAACGATTGCGGATGATTTTCTGATTCTTGATAGAGCCAGGGATAAAGATTTGTATTCCGTTCAGAAAGAGCGTTTGATCAATCGGGCCGATTATGATGCATTTTACCCTTTCTCCGATCAATATTTATTATGTAAGAAAAATCGCTTACTTGGTCTGATTGACAAGGGTGGACAGGAAGTTCTGGCAGTGCGTTATGATGAAATTCAGGCTTTCGCCGAAAATCAGTTCAGGGTAAAGCTGGAAAATAAATGGGGGGTTGTTGAGAAAGGAGGGGATTTATTGATCCCCTTTGAATACGACTTCATTGCTCCTTTGAAAATCAAAGACTGCCTGGTCAAAATTGGAAACCAGTTTGGCGTTATTAATTATCAGGGGATAGGAGTTGTGCCGGTAGAGTTTGATAAGGTCGAACTTAAAGAAAATCAGGCTAAAGCTTATAAAGGAGAGGCCTTGAGTATTTTTTACTTTGATGAGGAAGGTCTGAGCCAGGATGAAAGCACTTTTAAAAAGCATTACACAATCACTATAGGAAAAAAGAAACGAATTCGCAGCAGACCGGTAGGGGTTCGAAATAGAGAAAGTGATTACTCCCTCGGTAAATTCGAATGGTTTTATTCTTCAGGAGAGGATAAATGGGGCCTGCGAAAGATAGATGATGGTTCTATCAAAATCAAACCTTCTTTTCATACTATTGATGTTCATCGAGATTATGGCTTTACTATAGTCGGACTGGAAAAAATGTCCCGGGGCGTTTTTGAAAGAACTGCCTTTCGCTACGAGATGGTTTATGGTATTGTAAATAATGAAGTGGGCTTATTGGTCAGCGATATGAATATACTGGATGTCCGGATGCAGGACTTTCAATGGGGTTACAATGTTGCCCGGGTTATTTTTACTAATGGCAAGCATGGCCTGATGAGTCGTAATACGGTGGGCCTGATGGTGAAAAAAGACTATGCTTATATCGGTGATTTTAGAGAGGGAGCGGCCCGCATGAGTATTAAAGGGAAGTTATCCGGAACACTTAAAAAAGGCCCATATGGCCTTGGTTTACTGGCGGACTATCTTGGTCAGATCAGAGCGCCCAAAGTAATGCTCGATTATACGCTCTACGATCTTGAATTTGAGAATGAAGCTTCTCTGATCTGTGAGCAATGTATTTGGGGCTATGTGGATACGAGCGGAACCATCCTCGTATATCCGCAATTTTCTTTTGCCCAGGATTTTATCAATGATGTAGGTATCGTAGAGAATGAAGGCAAATGGGGAGCAGTAGATCGAACGGATAGGCCCGTATTGCCCACAATTTACGATGGTGTGCATTTTTTGGAAAATACCAATAATAAAATACTCCGGGTTTATAATAATCGTGAAAAATATGGCTTAATTGATACCCTTGGACAAGTAACCGTCAATTTGCAATATGATAAAATAGGAGCATTTAATGAGGGAAGACTGGCAGTAAAACGAAGTGGCTGGTGGGGCTTTGTGGATGAGAATGGTAGAGAAGTGATACCTTGCAGATTTCAAAGCGTAAAAAATTTTTATAACGATCTGGCTGCTGTAAAGCTTTCTAATAAATGGGGAGTAATTGACAAGCAGGGAAATATCCTTGTCGATTTTCAGTATACGCGTTTGGGGAATTTTAAGGACGGCTTGGCCTGGGCTTATACGCCCAGAGGCGTTTGTTATATCAATGTTCAAAACCAGGTTGTTATTCCACCCAGATTTACCAAAGCCTTTGATTTTCAAAATGGCCTGGCTCGCGTGGTAGAAAACGGCAAATATGGCTTGATCAATAAGGCCGGGAGTTATATTGTCCGACCCAAATATACCTATATTGAAGAGTTTGATGAAAATGGCCTGGCCATTGTTCGATTTGGACAGTCCAGAATCCGCTATGGCGTTATTAATCGTTCGGGCAAATTAATAACCAAACATAATTATAAACAAATCCGCCCCTTTAATGAAGGCTACGCTGCGGTTAAACATAAGGGTAAATACGGTTTTATTAATACTAAAGGGAGTTTGGTGATTTCTGCCAGATATTCAAAAGTTTCAGATTTTAGAGAAGAAAGAGCTGCGGTCCAGCGCGAAGGTTTATGTGGTTATATAGATATGGAAGGGGAGGAGGTCGTACATCTGGAATTTTCAAAATGCCTCGATTTTGAGGACGGTAAAGCTGTAGTATACAAGGGATACCGTAAAGGTGGCCTGATTGATCTGAACGGCAATTATATCATCGAACCAAGCCTCAACAGACTTTATAAATTTACAGATGGCCGGGGGCTAGTCAGAGACAGCTCCTATAATTTTTATTATATCACTGCGCAAAGTAATAATATACATAGTGGTATGTATCAAAAAGCGGGTGCTTTCCAGCATGGAGTTGCGGTTGTTCAATCTGTGAATAATGGGCAATGGGGAATCATTAATCAAAAAGGTATAGAACTTATCCCACCGAAATATGATAAAATCGAAAAATTTAAAGATGGCTATGCCCGGGTTCGTATCCAGCAGTTCTCAGGTTTGAGTACACTTCAGGGAGAACTTATCGTTCAACCAGACTACGAATACATCAGCTATGCCGGCGATGGTATCTTTCGAGTGGAGCAAGGGGATAAAATTGGCTATTTCGACTCCGAAGGAAACTGGGTGTGGGAAATCAAGGAATGATCGCCTCCTCTTCCGGCCTATTATCTATTTTTTCGCCCTATCTGTTTTTACTTTTATTTTCCTTCAACCTTTCTTTTACTCTCCTGTTTTAAATAAAGTTGTAAAAAAAGTTTAGCGGCAGGCAACCATATTTCAAATGACCGCATATTCCTTATAAACGAGTAGCCTTTTGAATAATAGAAGCAAGGATATTGAACTCATTAAACAGGCACTGAAAGGGCGACAGAGCGCCTACCGGGAGCTTTATGAATTGCACAAACACAATCTGTTTGTGGTTTGTCTTCGATATGCGAAAGATCGTTCGATTGCGCAGGATTATTTGCAGGAAGCTTTCATCAATATTTTCAGGAAGCTGGAGCAGTTCGACGAGTTGAAAGGGGCATTTGAAGCTTGGGCTAAGCGAGTAACGATAAATGTTTGTTTGGCAGATATTCGGAAAAACACCCTTTACGCTGTAAATATTACTAAAGCGGAAGATGTAGAATCCGAAGATGTCAGTGTTTTATCTAATATCTCATTACAGGAAATGCTCGCTTTGATTCAGCAATTACCATTTGGCTATAAAACGGTTTTCAATATGTATGTGATTGATGGATATTCACATAAGGAGATAGCGGAAGAACTGGATATTTCGATCAGTACATCCAAATCGCAACTTATGAAAGCCCGAAAACTTTTGCAAAAAAAAATTGTAGCAAGTAGTCAATTCTACAACCAGGAACATGGATAAATTTAATGACATCTGGAAAAATAGGTTTAACGAAGGAGATATGCCTTCTGCCGACTGGAACACGCCGGATAAGGAAGTGTGGGAGGGTATTGCTGCTGAGTTGGCTCCGGAGCGAAAGCGGCGCCGATGGTTTATATTCCTGTTAGGCATGCTTCTGGTTCTTCTTCTGGCTATTGGTTATTATATCACGGTATTCGGTGTAAATAACAAGCTTTCTGAAGCAGAAATCATTGTTGACTCGATTCATGCTGATAAAAATTTAGTGTCGCTTGCTGTAGATCAGATGGAAACTGAAAATAAGAATGAAAAATCGACGTTAGAAAAGGTAAGTAATCTTAACAATAATAAACTGATCGGTGAAAATAGCCGTGCAGAAGAGCAGCAAAGAGGAACAGAGACATTAAGTGTCGATCCTCTTGCGCCTGAAAATAAGCCGGCTAGAGCTCTCTTATCTAAAACTATTTTGGAGGATGAACAGATTGTAGCGGATGATTTTAATTCATTAGAGAGCGGAGCCATTAGCAGTGAAACCGAAGAGAATAAACTGCCCAGTGAGGGTAAACTAATGCAGGAAGATTATCAGTGGCCAGGACAGGAATTGGGGAAGGATGATCAATGGAAAAATAATCTTCCTATGCTCTCCACTTTAGAATTCTACCTCGAAGAGAATACGCCTGATCTTTCCGGCGATCTAAAACTCAACCAGACTCAAAAACAAAAAAAACGATTGCCCGATTTTGAATTCAGGGCAGGAGCTTTATTTTGGCAGCAAGTGGTGAATGATGTGTATGCGAATGATCTGGAGCCTTTTGATTTTAATTATACAGATGATATTGGCTGGTATACACAACTGGGAATTGTCATACCAGTTAATGACTATTTTGATATCTCAACCGGAATTGCCTATGAAAGAGTGGAAACGAGTTCCGGACACAATTCATCACTGATATATAATGTCGATGCGGAGCTGGATGAAAAAATTAATGATTATGCTGTGAATCTTGCAACTCCCTATGGGGCAGTAGCCGCAAATTTTCGGTTCGAGCGTATCCAGAATCTAAACGAAAACCAAGTGGACTTGTTAGTAGATTTTAGCTCCGGGCATACCATACAGAACCTGAGTGTTCCTGTTCTGGGACAATTGTATCCGTTGGGTCAAAAAAGAAAGTTTGTGCCTCGTATTTCAGCAGGAGCAGGAGCTAATTATTTAATTGGAGTTTCAAATGATGTGCTGGATATTAATTCGAATCATTCTGCGATCTCTTTTACAAAAACGGATAGAACAACCATATTAAAACCCGATATACAGCAATGGCATTTTGACCTGCGATTGGGACTGGGACTAGATTATCGCATAACAAGAAGTATACGTGTAGACTGGAGCCTGGATTGGGCAAGAGGTTTAAACCCTGTTTTTGAAGAAAACAATTATAATACGAGAATAAACCGCTATTACATGTCTTTGGGAATCAGGAAAACGATGGGCTTGTAGAGAGGATTTAATTCATTCAAAATACGGTTCTTATAAAATTCGGTAACTAACAAAACAATTTTGGTTATCCTGTTATGGCATTGGATTCAATGAAATTCAACTAACAATTCATTGGGCATTCAATCAATTGGATACTTTTTCTGAAGTAAGTCCGGCATACAACGATTTGAGTTGTATCTGACTGACCCTATAAACTATTTTTTGAACAGAAACTAAAAAAATTACAGACAACTAATATTCATTTAATCTAAAACTAAATCTTTAATCATGAGACTTATTTACACTATGCTCGTAGTGTGCCTGGCTTTCTATGCCCAAGCACAAACGGTAGTCGATATTATTGTTAATAGTAATGATCATAATACATTAGAAACCGCAGTAGTTGAAGCGGGTTTGGTCGATGCTTTAAATGGCGATGGTCCTTTTACGGTATTTGCCCCAACGGATGCCGCCTTTGCAGCACTTGATCCAACGGTACTTTCTGATTTACTGGATGATCCGACTGGTGATTTAGCAAAAATTCTGCTTTATCATGTAGTGGGAGCATCCGTTCCTTCAAATAGCTTGATGGATGGACAGACAGCTAATACCCTACTTGGACAGATGATAGAAGTTGGTGTTGGAAGCGATGTAACAATTAATACTGCAGTGGTAACTGTTACGGATATTCCAGCGACCAATGGAATTGTACATGTGATAGATGCAGTATTATTGCCTCCTGCTTCAACGGTAGCAGATGTAGTCATAAATAGCGAGGTACATACGACTTTGGAAACGGCAGTAATAGCGGCGGGTCTTGCCGGAACTTTGAGTGGCGATGGTCCCTTTACGGTTTTTGCACCCACGGATGCCGCTTTTGCAGCAATTGACCCAACGGTACTTTCTGATTTACTGGATGATCCAACGGGCGATCTGGAGAAAATTTTAAGATATCACGTATTAGGAGCAGAAGCCTTATCCTCCGGTTTGAGTGATGGACAAATGGCGCGGACGTTATTGGGTCAAATGGTAACAGTTGGGATAGATATGGGAGATGTGATGATCGACAATGCGCAGGTGACGGTAACAGATATCCAGACCTTTAATGGGGTGGTACATGTGATAGACGCCGTAATGCTTCCCCCGGCTTCAACGGTAGCAGATGTCGTTGTAAATAGCGAGGTACATACTACTTTGGAAACAGCAGTAACGGCAGCAGGTCTTGCGGGTGCCTTAAGTGGTGATGGTCCCTTTACGGTTTTTGCACCCACGGATGCCGCCTTTGCAGCAATTGACCCAACGGTACTTTCTGATTTACTGGATGATCCAACGGGTGACCTGGAGAAAATCTTGAGATATCACGTATTGGGAGCAGAAGCCTTATCCTCCGGTTTGAGTGATGGACAAATGGCGAGAACCTTATTGGGACAAATGGTAACAGTTGGGATAGATATGGGAGATGTGATGATCGATAATGCACAAGTGACGGTGACGGATATTGAAACCTTTAACGGAGTCGTACATGTAATAGATGCAGTGATGTTGCCACCAGCTTCGACCGTAGTAGACGTCGTTGTAAATAGTGAGGTACATACGACTCTGGAAACAGCAGTAACAGCAGCAGGTCTTGCGGGTGCCTTAAGTGGCGATGGTCCATTTACAGTTTTTGCTCCAACGGATGCCGCCTTTGCAGCAATTGATCCAACGGTACTTTCAGACTTACTGGATGATCCAACGGGTGACCTGGAGAAAATCTTGAGATATCACGTATTGGGAGCAGAAGCCTTATCCTCCGGTTTGAGTGATGGACAAATGGCAAGAACATTATTGGGACAAATGGTAACAGTTGGGATAGATATGGGAGATGTGATGATCGATAATGCGCAGGTGACGGTGACGGATATCGAAACCTTTAACGGAGTCGTACATGTAATAGATGCAGTAATGTTGCCACCAGCTTCAACGGTAGTAGATGTCGTTGTAAATAGTGAGATCCACACGACTTTGGAAACAGCAGTAACGGCAGCAGGTCTTGCGGGTGCCTTAAGTGGCGATGGTCCATTTACGGTTTTTGCCCCAACAGATGCCGCCTTTGCAGCACTTGATCCAACCGTACTTTCTGATTTACTGGATGATCCAACGGGCGATCTGGAGAAAATCCTAAGGTATCACGTATTGGGAGCAGAAGCTTTATCCTCTAGTTTAAGTGATGGTCAAATGGCGAGAACATTATTGGGTCAAATGGTAACAGTTGGGATAGATATGGGAGATGTGATGATTGATAATGCACAAGTGACGGTGACGGATATCGAAACCTTTAACGGCGTAGTACATGTGATAGATGCAGTGATGTTGCCACCAGCTTCAACGGTAGTAGATGTCGTTGTAAATAGTGAAATCCACACGACTTTGGAAACGGCAGTAACGGCAGCAGAATTAGCTGGTACTTTGAGTGGCGATGGACCATTTACCCTGTTTGCTCCAACGGATGCCGCCTTTGCGGAAATTGACCCTACAGTACTTTCTGCTCTACTGGATGACCCAACAGGAGACCTGGCAAATATTTTATTATACCATACAGTGAGTGGTACCGAATTATCTTCTGGCCTCTCTAATGGACAAACTATTACGACTTTATTTGACAATCAAAGTGTCGATGTAAGCATTACTGCCGAAGGAACATTCATCAATGATGCAGAAGTAATAGTAGTAGATATTGAGACCTTTAATGGGGTAGTACATGTGATTGATGCTGTATTATTACCAGAGCTTACTTCTGTTCAGGATTTGAATCAGATTAATTTCCAGGTACGCCCGAATCCGGCTAGTAGCTACCTTGACATTGAACTGCCACAGGAAATGGTGAATAAAACGGTTATTGCGCAATTGATCGGATTGAATGGAGCAATTTTGAAAAACTGGGAGATTAATGATGCGATCGATACGGTAAATGTAAGTGAGTATCCACAGGGAACCTATATTTTATTCCTGACTACTGATACGGATTTTGCAAGATCAACAATAGTCATTGGAAAATAATCAGAGTAGTAAATTCGATTTTCATAATCAAACAAAGCCGCTTCATCTTTTTGAAGCGGCTTTTTCGTACAAATTCCAATTCTAAAATATTCTTTATTCGACTTTCGGGATTTTTTGAGTTTATACGTATAACTGCTTAACAGGTAGTGTTTTGCGAGCCTATGTGTCCAAAAGTTATTGAACTGTCAGGGTTCAAAAGTCGAATCAAAAATTATGGACTTTCTTTTCGGATTTTGCCATCCTGTTTTTGTCCGTTGATTTCAAATTGATAAGAGTATTCTCCATCTGGAAGATCACTCAGGTAAAAGATTTTTTGCCCCCTTCCATAATGTTTCCAGGATTTCCGTAAAATGGCTTTTCCAAGTCCGTCATAAAGGTTAAATTTTGCTTCTCCTTCAGTAGCTTTTTTTAAATTGATAGAAAGGTTTCTGGAAAAACTTTCCGGAATCATGGCAATACCAAAACTTGTTTTGCGGGCCGGATCAATATAGTGAATTGACTTTTTAAAGATTTCATTTCTTAAGGCTGCATCTCCAATGGATTCCAGAGGAAAACCAAAGTTTACCACGGCGAAGTCTCCCCGGTAAGCAATGGCGGCAGTTTTTCCTTTTTTATAATGTAAAATCGGTATACTACCCTGAGCAGGCTTGATAATATCCGGTGATCGTAAAGGATAAGCTCCGTAATTATTATTTTGTAAAAAGCCATCCAAACCCCGGAAATCATTATTGAAAAAGCTATTGATCCTATTGTGATTGGCATCATCATGGACTAATTCGGCTTTTAAATATTCTTCATAAAATCTGGAACTTATTGGAGATCTAGACAGGTCATAGGCCAGTTCCGATCCCGAAATAATTAATACGCCTCCATTTTTCAAAAAACGCTTGAGTAAATGTTGTTCCTGTGCGCTAAGTGTTTGGTCATTGGATGATTCTCTTCCCAAAAACCAGTTGATACCAAAATATTTTTCCAGTTCAATATCCCGGGCAATCACTGCTTCGTTTGTCGCTCCATCAAAAGCCAGTCCGGCGGCGGCCATAGAACTGGCATGCTCACTGGCATAATCGTAATTATTCATTCTCTCAAGGTACAATCGCAGGGTATTGCCCAGGGGCGCATAGCGAGGGGCTCGCTCATTTTGAATAATGGCAAGGGAACGATCCAGCCGGTCAAATCCATCTACGATCAAGTATTCGACAGGCTGATCCGGAGATACGGGTGACCTGGCGGCTACTACGGCTGTGGGAAAAGATTCCCCTCCCTTATTGATTGCGCTGACTCTGAAATAATAGGTTGTTCCCGGTTGTAAATCATCAAAAACAAAATGATTCGTCTTTGTTTCAATTCCCTTGGCGAAGGCTTTGCCATGCTGGCTGATATATACTTTATACGCTTTGGCCGCATCGCCATAAATTCCTCCGGAGCGTGGCTTTTTCCATTCCAGTTTAATCTTTCCCCCTTTTTGATTCCTGGCACTTAAATGGGTAGGAGGTTCTGGTAAAAATACCGGATCAAGGTGGTCAATACCCGCAAAATAACGGGTGACGCCTTTATAAACTGCTCTGGCAACCAGATTGCGGAATGCGGGATCACTTAGTGCATTGGCATCCTGTTTATTATCGTGAAAGCCGATTTCCAGCAGAACTCCGGGCATTGTACGCAAACTGCGTAACTCCCCAAAGTCCGCTGCCTTTTGCCCCCGGTTAGTCCAGCTTCGATCGTAACCTTCACGAATGTCCCGGATCAGTTGATGATGAATTGCTTTTTGTAATTGCCGGCTTCCGAGTCTCCTGTTATAACGATGAACAAAGCTTTCCGTCCCTCGCGCTCCACTGGCATTGCTATGCCAGGAAAGGAAGATTGCCTTTTTTTGTTCCTCTTTGGTACCTTTTGATAATTCCCATTCTGCATACTTTGGGCGAATACTGATATCTCCTTCACAGTTGGGATAGCCCTGATATTTGGCATAATACCGTGCGCCTTCCTCATAACGAGGTTCTTTGCTTGTTTTACGATGATAACAATCTCCCTGATTACCGATTCCACCACCGAATCTGACTGCATCCGCAATGATTGCCTGGCTCCTTTCACTGGATTCATTACTGACAATTACTTTCCCCTCGTTTCCTTTTTCGAAATAAAATTGACCTAAATAAACCCAGGTATTACCATGCACTTCCTGATTAATACTAATCCGGGATTCCCCCCCGGCGTGTAGAATTCGGTATCTGGTATCTACAGATCGATTATATCCGTTTTGATAATATACCGAAACCCAATACAGGCCGCTTTCCGGAATTTCGGGAGTAAAAACAGCGGTCGCATTTTCTTTTTTTCTCGAAATTGCGAATCGATACGTTTTATTATTTCTTCCTTTGGTGCTGCTGGTTGCCCAGCGTCCATACTCGCGGTAATGGGGTGCTCCCTGATCATTATCTACGATCACTTCATTGGTGTTCATATCTCGTTCTCTGACCGTCCACACATTTGCTCCGGCATTATAAAGGTATTTAAGCAAATGATAATTGACTGTTTCAATATTCGAAAAATCCTCAACCAAACCGTGTGTATTATGTCTTTGTGTACGGAAAGCCTTGAAGCGGCTATCGTATATCCAGCCGTGTCCGGCACTTAACCAAACGGTGTTACCAGCTAATTGGCCTTTGGGCTGTACATTGCTGTAATTATCTTTAAAAGCCTGACCTTTTATAGCGGGGCTGGGATCATTATTGGCGATGTTCGAAGTGACAGCAATAGGTTTTTCTACGATGAAATCAGATAACTCCCGAAAGTTTCCATTCTCGATTTTTGCACTTAAATGGAGATCGGAGAACTGATGGTCAGCCAAATCGGCTATGAAATGTTCGGTGATTTCTTCCAGTATTTCTGAATTCAAGTCCTGATAAAGGAAATTGAAACTCAAATCAAGACGGATGTATAAAGTACCTTTTTCCAGATTAAAATTGAATAATTCAGCTGTTTCCGGTAAAATACTTATCCCAAATTCATTGGACGTTTTTAGTTCTTCAACGATATGTTGTAAATCTTCCTGTAATTGACTTTGCTGGGCGCTAAGGTTTGTTAGTAGCAGATACGCTACCAATAGAGAAATCGGTCTTTTCATAATAGCTCTTAAACGGTCTTTAATGTAAAAGGTGTAAAGCTATTTTTCTAAGGCATGGATTTTAAAATTTATAAAGAAATGCTTGGATAAGTGTTTATTAAACTTCGCTTTGTTCGGTTTTATTATTTTAAAAATGTTAAAGTTCGCGGTTTGAATTAATACACCACTAGGCTTGGATCAACTTCACGGGCATAAGCATTGATACCGCCGGTAAGATTATACAGATTATCAAAATGATGAAGTGTCTCTAGTTCCCGGATGGCCTCAGCACTGCGTTTTCCCGAGCGGCAGTGAATAATTACTTTTTTATCTCTGGAAATTCGATCCTTTGCCTGAGCAATACCAGCCAGCGGTATTAAAGCTCCACCGATATTGGAAATCTCATATTCATAAGGTTCTCTAACATCAATCAATTGAAAATCGATATCACTACTGATCAGTGCTTTAAGCTCCTGAACGGAGATTTCTTTTAACGTTTTTTCTTCTGATGGAGCAGTTCCACAAAACTGTTCATAGTCGATCAGTTCTGTAATTTTGGTATTCGGATTTTTACTGACTTTTAAAACTCTTGCGGTAAAACTGGCTGCATCAAACAAGAAGAGTCTTCCGTTTAGTGGTTCTCCGACGCCAGTAATAATCTTGATCACTTCACTGGCTTGCATTGAGCCGATAATACCCGGCAATACCCCCAGTACGCCGCCTTCTGCACAACTAGGAACTAAACCAGGTGGTGGCGGTTCAGGGAACAGGTCCCGGTAATTTGCTCCACGGCTACCGTCTTTTTGTAAATAGTTGAATACAGAAACCTGTCCTTCAAATCTGAAGATTGAAGCATAAACATTTACTTTACCAGCCAAAACACAGGTATCATTGACCAAATAGCGCGTCGGAAAATTATCTGTTCCATCAGCAACTACATCATATTCCTGGATGAGTTCCAAAGCATTATCTTTTGTAAATGCCGTATCATATACTTTGATTTTGATATACGGATTGAGTTTGAGTAGTTTTTCTCTTGCAGTGGTTGCTTTTGATTGTCCAATATCATCCGTATTGAAAAGTACTTGCCTTTGTAAATTGGTATCATCGACTACATCAAAGTCTACTATACCGATATGCCCGACACCGGCTGCAGCCAGATATAATAAAACCGGACTACCCAGGCCACCCGAACCAATCACTAAAACCTTGGCAGCTTTTAATTTCTTTTGTCCTTCGAGATTGAATTCCGGGATAGCAATATGCCTGCTATAGCGGGCCATCTCTTCCGGGCTTAAATGTATTTCTTTGCTCATATTGCCGAGATTATTTCTTTAAAGATATCTATTCTATCAGTAGCCAAAAAGAAATTCTTATCGATATATTGACCATTATCTAATTCTCCGATAATTATCTGGTTGTAGAATTTACAAAACGGCGAAGCATTCACAAAAATTGCTTGATCTTTAGGGGCTGTGTTTTCTCTGCGACTCCTTTGCGATCTCTGTGTCCAAAAAACAGACCATAGAAAATAATAAAACAGGACGCATTTACAATGTGAGTATTTATTTTTCTATTACCTGTGTTTTTATAAGCATATCGTATAGCGTTTGCTTGCTTCTTTTTAAAAAGATACTCAATGCATAGGAAATAAATAAGAGAATACCGATAATAGATACCAATCTAAATTCTGGTTCTTCTACAAAATAAAGGGGAACCGGAAAAATTATACCCAGGTGTATAATTTCCCAGGGGAGTAATTTTAAAATTGTTCTTAAAAATGATTTTCCAACACTGATTCTTTGCTGCGAATCATTTTGTTCTACTAGGCTTAATTTCAATAATCGTTTCCCCGGACTTCCTTTGGCAATTTTGCTGTCCAGTAATGTAAAATAGAGCCAAACCGGAAAAGAAATGGAAACCAGCACATATAATTCCATATTCAGGCTGTTTTCAAACCATTCCTCGGTAATTCCGATTTTTTCTCTGAGCTGACTGAGTATAACCCATTGAATAAGAATCATAACTAAAGAATAACAAATAGTGCAATCAATCAGATAGGCAAAAGTTCTTTTAATAAAGTATCGCATTATTCATTAGTTATAAAAACAATATTTACCACCTAACGACTGGTAATTTCCAGGGTAGTTGTTTCGGTTTGACCATCCTTACTTAGGTCCACATTATATTTTCCTGGTTTTAAATAGATTCTACCATTATCGGCCTCTTTTAATTTTATGGCTTCTTCTCCTTCTTTTAATTGACTGTTGAGTTGTTTTTCGTAAATGTCTTTATTGTTCTGATCTATTGCCAAATCGTATTGGATAAAATTAAGCCCTTTATCCGTTTTGCTGTTTAATTGTTTTAAAACATCTCCGTTACCGGTTTTGATCGTAATAGATACCTCTCCGCCATTTGCCGTAAAGAGCGGGATTTTTACCGAAGGTTCTACGGCTTTGGAATATTGATTGCGGATGCTGCCCCACCGACTGGAGTATCTTATTTTTTCAATGGAAAAGGCCTGGATGTTTTTTGCCAGAATTTCCTGATTGAGTTGCTGTAATTCTTTAACGCTTCCCTTCCAAAAAGAACGCCCGTGGGTACCCAGTACCAGATCGTTGGCCGTAGGATGAATAGCCAGATCGTGTACAGCAACTGCTGGCAATCCGCCTTGTAATGCCATAAAAGATTGGCCACGATCCAGTGAAACGTAAACGCCGTGATCGGTTCCAACGTAAAGGATATCCGGATTTTTCGGATCTTCTTTGATTACATTGACCGGTTCTGCCGGAAGATCATTGCCGATTGCTTTCCACTTGTTTCCATAGTCATCAGACATATAAAGATAGGCTTCGAAATCATCCCAGCGATAACCATTAAGCGAAGCGTAAACCCGACTTTTTTCGTGTTGGGAGGCTTGGACCTTGCTTACCCACATTTTCTCCGGTAATTGATCTGAAATGCGCGTCCAGGTATTTCCTCCATCCTGGCTTATATGGATGTAACCATCATCAGTGCCTACGTATAGGAGTCCGAATTTGAAAGGAGATTCGTGAATAGTGGTGAGGGTAGAGTAGGCCACATCTCCTTTGATACCTCCGGAGGTAAGGTCACCCGATATTTCTTCAAAATCATTGCCCTGATTAAGCGAACGCAAAAGTTTATTGGCCCCCATGTACAAAATATCCTGATTGTGGATGGAAAGATGAATAGGCGTTTGCCAGTTCCAGCGATAGGGCCGATCTCCCAGTTCGTGTTTAGGGGTGATGGATTTATAATCTTTCGTTGCCTGATTAATTCTGAAATAATTTCCAAATTGAAATCCAGTGTATACTATATCGCGATTACGACTGTCGACGGCGACTTGCATACCATCTCCTCCCATAATAGATTTATAGGGATATTGCCCGTATTGATGCCAGGCGGTACTTGCTTTGTACGTACTTGGACCGGTCCATACGCCATTGTCCTGAAGGCCTCCGTAAACATTATAAGGCTTGGCATTGTCCAGCACTACACTATAAAACTGACCTACAGCCGGAGTAGAACATCTGATCCAGCTTTCACCATCATCATAAGAAATAACTATCCCGCCATCATTGCCCAGGATTAAATGCTGATCTCTTACAGCATTCAGCCAAAGCGCATGATGATCTACGTGTACATTATCGCCATTGATGTTTTTGAAAGTTTTACCACCATCATTGGAGCGTAAAACCGGAACGCCGGCAATATAGATTTTATCGGGATCGTGGGGAGATACCCGGATTGTTCCAAAATAATAACCGTAGGAATTGTAAACATTATCCAGATAGCCTTTATGTGTTTTTGACCAGCTTTTGCCTTCATCATCTGAGCGGTATACTTCTGCTCCAATCACGGGTGTATCAAATAATAAACTATTGGCATCTTCCAGGTATTCCACCAGGGCAAGAGGTTTAAGCTTATTATTTTTAACCATCGCAATGACTTTATCGGCACTATATTTTTTGGGAAAACGATTGTTTTTTAAATAATCCTCAACTTGCTTCTTATCCAGAGCCAGGAAGTCATTGGCCGACATATTCCGTAACTGATCTTTGCTCAGGCCTTCGGATTTAGGTTCATCATCTTTAGGTCGCCGAAAATAATTATCCAGTAAAGCATATAAGACTGTTTTGCCATTTTTTTTATAAATAGATAAACCAATACGACCAAGGCCTTCACCATTGGGAAAACCTTTCATTATTTTGGACCAGTTTTTTCCTCCATCTGTACTTTTATAGATTCCGGACCCCTGGCCCGACTCTACGAAATTCCAGGCTCGCCGGGTTTTTTCCCACATCGCAGCATAGAGTATATCCGGATTTTCGGGATCGATGATCAAATCTATAGCACCGCTATTTTCATCAACATAGAGTACCTTGTTCCAGCTTTTCCCCCCATCGGTAGTTTTATAAATACCACGTTCTTCATTAGGAGAATAGAGATGTCCCAGAGCAGCAACCCAAAGTGTATTGGGATCAGTTGGATGCAAAACAATTCTTCCGATATGATGTGATTCCATTAGACCTTTATGTTTCCAGTTTTTCCCTCCGTCCCTGCTTTGGTACATACCCACTCCGGAGTAAGATGAACGACTGGAATTACTCTCACCTGTTCCGACCCAAACCGTATTATTTTTCCAATCAACGGCAATATCACCAATGGTCATCACGGCTTCCTTATCGAAAACAGGACTAAGCGTAGTACCGTTGTTTTCGGTATACCACAAGCCTCCGGAAGCATAGGCTACGTAGAAAATGGTAGGATCATCGGGATTGACCGCTACATCAACGACCCGGCCGCTAAAAACGGAAGGACCAAGGGATTCGAACGAAACATTTTTTACCAGTGATTGTTCTATAAGCGTTTTGCGTTTTTCAAAACCAGCCATTCTGTCTTTGGCTTTTGTATAGGGAGGCTGAGTGTTTTGGGCAAAAATATTTGTACTAATTAGAAGGCAAAAGATCAAGGTGAGTTTATTCATTATGCTTGAAGTATTTTGCTATAAACATAGAAAATATACTCGACATCACCAATTTGTCAAACAGATAGTTTCGGGAGTAGAAATATGTTAAGAAATTGGGTGAATAGTGATTTAAGCTTTAACATTGTGGCGATTTAAAACCCTTATTAATGACAACTTCAGAAGAGATAAAAAAGGCGCTAAAGGATTGGCCTCAGCGCGTCAAAGCCTATCAGGTTCCAAATATAAAAAAGGCAGTTACTCAGATTTGTAATTCTTTTCTTCCTTTTATTGGTCTTTGGATATTAATGTATTTAAGTATAGATATTTCCTATTGGCTTACTATTGGCCTGGGTTTTTTGAATGCTTTCTTTTTAGTTCGCATTTTTATTATTCAGCACGATTGCGGACATCAGTCTTTTTTCAAATCGCGTAAGGTTAATAATATAATCGGGCAGGTTTGCAGTTATTTCAGTTTGATTCCCTACAAGTACTGGGCGCGATCTCATAGTTTCCATCATGCTCATAATGGTCAACTGGAAAACAGGGATATTGGTGATTTGACAACACTTACAGTAAATGAATATAAAGCTTTAAGTGGATGGGGACGATTTAAATATCGCATTTACAGAAGCCCTTTGATTATGTTTTGTATTGGTCCGGTCTATTATCTTACCATTCACAGTCGTATTCCTAGTAAAAATGAAATAATGAAAGCCTGGACAAAAGAGCGTAAAGCCTTGTGGAGAAATAACATTGGTCTGGCGATTATATACATTGCTATGGGTTTTCTGGTAGGCTGGAAAAAATTCCTTTTGGTACAGGCCCCCATCATTGTTTTCTTCGGAATCATAGCGATTTGGTTCTTCTATGTTCAACACCAGCATGAAGAAAACTATAAACAATGGAAAGAGAATTGGGAATATCTGCTTTCTGCCATTCGGGGAAGTTCTTATTATAAACTTCCTAAAGTCCTCAATTGGCTGACGGGAAATATTGGTTTTCACCATATCCACCATTTAAGCTCATTAATTCCCAACTATAACCTGGAGCGCTGTAATCGCGAGAATCCGATTTTTGAAAAATATGTGACGATCCTTACATTTAAAGAGAGCTTGAAATGTGCATTTTATAAACTTTGGGACGAAGAGCGGGAAAAGATGATTACTTTTCGGGAGTTTTATAAAATGGAAAAACTCGGTTTAGCTTAGGGATATTTCTTGGGATCATAAATCCTAAAAGCATTAACGATCTTTTAAATAGTCTTCAATTATTGAGTCCAGTTTCTTTAAATCAGTTTTCTGTTTTAAATGCTGGTCAATTTCTGTATCGCCCATATTTTGTACCCTGTATTCCGGAAGCTGTTCGCCAAACAGTAGGAAAACAATGGTATCGACAATTCGTTCTTTTAGCCCATGTGACAAATCATATTTTTGTACGATGGATTCTTCTATTCCCATATGCACAATCTCATGAATGATGGTATTGGCAGGGCTTTTATAATTCATAAATTCACCCCTGGATGTTGTAAATAGAGTTACCGTCCCGGTATCGGGATCATAACTTCCACCGCTTCCATAAAGCGTAAAAACGACCTCATAAGTGTCAAACATTTTAAAGGGCCAATTCCACGATTGTTTAGAGGACTCTATTTGCTGTATGATGTCATTTATTAATGGTGTTTGATCCTGGACTTTTGCCAGAGCAGAGGTATAATTGCTTTGCTTATATACTTCTGATTCGAGAAGGTTGTAAATGGAAGGAAAGTCCTCGTTCCCAAAAGTTCCATTTTTAGATTTAGTTATCAAGGAGTCGATTAAATCATTTTTAGGCAGATTAATGCGATACCCTTGCTCGCTAAGAAATGTTATATTATTGATTGTACGCCAAATAGAGGTCGCTTCCTGCTCGATGGTCGGTATGTTTATAGAAATGCTTTTCCTGGATGCCTGTAACCAACAGGATAAACCAGATAATAAAACGACAAAAATTAGAATGGTATGTAGCGATTTCATGTTATTTGATTCTTAAGAGCTCCTCGATATTATGCGCTATTGTCGCTGCTTGATGATTATAGAATTTCATTCTTTTTTTACTGCTTTGATTGCCTTGCCAATTTCATTTAGATCGTAATTGAGTTCGGAAAGGGCATGGGTTTTTCCTTCGATTTCAATAATCATCAGGATTTTTGTTTTCTCCCCAACACTTCTACCCGAGAAGGGGGCAACTTTTTGATCTTCGTGGATATAAATCCTTTGAATATTATCCCAGTCTGTTTTTCCGTAAGGCGTTTCGATAAATGTATCCGTGATAGTGACTTTGGTAATTTTTTGAGTGGTAAGCCAACTGAAGAATGCAGTAGTCAGACAGATTAAGAAAAGAAAAAATAACCCCAGTGAAATAAGCGGTCGAAATCTCCTGGCATCCGAAGATATTTTAGGCTCAGATGTCTTTTGCTGTTTGCGATTGTAAACAACCAGGCCGATAATCGAAGCGATTGCAATGATGCTGCAGCTTATTGCCAGTATATAATTGGAAGAATTTTCGGGCTCGAAAACGTAGGTCGATGCTTGCATTAATTTTTTAGCACGAAGATAAGGCTTTTGAGCCTATCTTCGTGCGAGGAAAAGAGCCAAAGAAAAGCTTGCTTTTCTTTAGCCTTTACCACCTTTTAATTTATCCTGTAAAGCCTTGAGTTCTGCCATTTTCCCTTCTGCGGCTAATTTTGCCTGTCTTGGCCAGGAAGTCGGGTCATACATTTTATATCTTGTCCCTCCTTTTTCGATAAGAATTTCACTAATTCTCTTAGCCGTTAATTTACTCAAGGCAAGAAAGGTAGTTGTACCGGCACTTTTCAGATGTCTTTCAATAGCCGGACCAATACCCTCAATACGCTTGAGATTATCAGTAGTTGAGCCAGTAGTTCTAGTCGTCCTTGGTTTAGTTGTAATTGTTTTAGGTAGAGGCCTCGCAGGTGGTCTCGGATTTCTAGGTTGACTAGTAACTTTTACTGAAATAGTTTTTTGTTTACTCGTGGGTACTGCGGGTTTTGCGGCAGAATTTGTCTTAACAGTAGTTTTTTTAACAGTGCTTTTATTGCTTGTTTTTTTAGTAGTAGGTTTGGTTTCCTTTTTGGGTATCGATTTTTTCTTGGAAGTAGATTTTTTCGAATTTACTTTCTTTTTGGGAGTTTCTTTAGTTTTTGCTCTAGTTTTTTTCTTTTTATCTTCTTCCTTTTTCTTTAATCTGTTTATTTGTTTAAGCAATTTGGCCAACTCTTTTTCAAGTGCTTTCTCTTTTTTCTTGGTTTCGCGAAGCTCTATTCTAAGCGCCTTGTTTTTCTTCATGCACTCTTCATTGGCAGCTTTATAATCCTTCTTTACCCGGGTTCTTGTTTTGCCTACTTTTTTCAAAGCGGATTTTACACTCTTGATTTCCTTCTGAAGTTTTTTGCCTTTATTATTTTTAGAATTACTCATTGTTAGTATGTTTTAAGTAGATAATGTAGTGGATCCATCCACTACGGAATGTAGAATGGCCCAAGTATAGTGTTTTTTGACTTAATTAACCAAAAAATAATATTAAGTTTACATTAAATTAATATATCAAATTTGCAAAGTGTAGATTTTCAACTTTTTTTATAGATGGTTTATTTTTAATATGAGAAAATGCCCTGGTTGTGATTATGTGTTAAAACCGCTGTTTCAGATCGTTTAGTGCATTTAAAAATATATATTTATAGAATGCTTGGACAGTGTATCATGTTTTGGAATAAACCATTTAAAAAAGATGAAATACAAGCCGGTTCTTTACAATGATACTACCAAAGCAGGTAACATTTTCCTTATACAAAACAATTTAAGTATGAAATACAAAAATAAAATAATGCTTGCGGTTATAGGCATCTTATTGAGTAGTCCGCTATCGGCACAGGTCGATGTTAATGGCTACAATTTTAAAGTTGAAAAGAAAGTTGAATGTACCGATGTGAAAAGTCAGGACAAGACGGGAACTTGCTGGAGTTTTGCTACTGCTTCTTTTTTGGAATCCGAGATGATTCGAAAAGGAAAAGGTACGCATGATTTATCTGAAATGTTCGTGGTTGGTAATATTTACCGGGACAAGGCCAAGAACTATGTTCTTCGACAAGGCAAAGCCAACTTTAGCCAGGGAAGTCTTTCTCATGATTTGATTAGAGTTGCTAAGAAACATGGGATAGTGCCAGAGTCTGTTTTTTCCGGTAAGCTCGAAGGTGCTGAAAAACACGATCATGGTGAAATGGCGGCAGTGCTAAAAGGGATGTTGGATGGCGTACTTAAAAGAAAACGTTTGAGCCCCACCTGGTCCAAAGCATTTGATTGTGTGGTAGATACTTATCTGGGAGAGGTGCCGGAGACTTTTACCTATGATGGAAAATCGTATACGCCACAGAGTTTTGCGGAAGCAATGGAGATCAACCCGGATGATTATATCAGCTTGACTTCTTATACGCATCACCCATTTTATGAGTCCTTTGTTCTTGAAATTCCGGATAATTATTCTAATGGTTCTTTTTATAATGTACCGATTGCAGAACTGGAAACTATCGTGGACAATGCAGTGGCCAATGGTTTTTCGGTTGCCTGGGATGGGGATGTTAGTGAAAAAGGTTTTTCTGCTAAAAACGGGATTGCTATCCTGCCTAAAGATGTAAAAAGAGAAGATTTGTTTACCAATCCCGGCGAAGAACTGGAAGTAACTCAGGAACTGCGGCAGGAAACTTTCGAAAGTTATTCAACGACGGATGATCATTTGATGCATCTAACCGGGATCGCCAAGGATGCGGAAGGAACAAAATACTATCTTATTAAAAATTCCTGGGGTGAGATCAGTGATTTTAAAGGTTATTTACACATGTCCGAAGCTTATTTTGAATTGAAAACCGTTGCGATCATGGTACATAAAGATGCTATTCCCAAGCAGATCGCCAGCAAATTGGATTTATAATAAAGGTTTGAGGTTTTGGGTATGAGGCTTTAGGGTTCTTATTTTCTGATACCTAAAACCTCATCCCTCATCCCTCACACCTCACACCTCATACCCATTCAACTACTAGGGCTTCGTTTTTTCTATTGTCTTTAATAATTCTTTTACTGCAGCTTCCAGTTGTTGATCCTGGCCCTTGCTTACTTTACCGGGATCGTTTGCGACTTTGATGTCTGGCTCCAATTGCTTGTTCTCCAGATAATCCCCTTCGATATCGACCATTCCGACTTGTGGTATTCCGAAGACCATTCCATTTTGCAGACGTTCCCACCAAACGGCAGTGCCCGTACCCGGAACCGGCATCCCAATCAGTTTCCCGATATTCAGCGCTTTATAGGTATAGGGAAACATGTGTGCATCCGAATAATTGCTTTCGCTCATTACGACTACGGAAGGCTTGGACCATTTGAATTGAGGTTCGTTACCCAAATCCTGACCACGTGGCATGAAAGTGATATAATCTTTTCCGTTGAGGAAGGTCGCCAGATCATCGTGCAACCAACCACCACCATTAAACCGGGTATCTACAATCAATGCTTCTTTATCGGCATTTTTGCCTAAGACCTCATCGTATACTGTGCGGTAACTGCGATCATTCATTCCGCGAACATGTACATAGCCTACTTTTCCTCCGGAAAGCTTTTCTACTTTAGTACGACAATTTTCCACCCAACGCTTATATCGCAATTCGTTTTCTGCTCCTAAAGAAATAGGCTTGACGGTTTCTTCCCAACGTTTACCAGTGCCGGGATCGTGAAGAGAAAGCAGGGTGTTTTTATTTACTTTTCGGTTAAGCAATTTGTAGTGATTCATCTCGGGAGTAATTGCGACACCATCAATTTTTTCGATCACAACACCTGCCTTGATTTCTGAACCTTCCTTAACGGTTGGACCTTTATCCATTACCTCGGCGATTTTAAGCCCGTTTCCGGTATAGGAATGATCGTAGAAAATCCCTAATCCAGCAGTGCGATCACCATTTTGGTTGGAGGGCCAAAATCTTGCACCGGTATGGGAAGCATTGAGTTCACCAAGCATTTCACTGAGCATTTCCGCGAAATCGTGATTATTATTAATATGCGGTAAAAAGCGGGCGTACTCTTTTTTATAAAAATCCCATTTCACATCATGTAGATCAATTTTGTAGAATTTCTTTTCTACCTGTCGCCAGATATGTTCGAAAAGATATTCCCTTTCCCTGGCTTCTGCCAAAACCATTTCTCCCTGTAGACTTATATTTTTCTGACTTCCGTCTTTTACATTAATTTTCAATATTTTTCCACCGGACAATAAAAACAGATTTTCATCTTTTTTATCCGCAATTAATCCATAGGCACTTTGGCTGTTTAGTTTGGTCAGGATTTTTGTTTCCCGGGTACGAAGATCGGTTTTCCATAAATCGTAACCTTTTTCAAACCGGGCGAGATAATACATGTTTTTTCCATCTTTAGAAACATAAGCATCCGTCAGGGAAGAAGAATGTATGGTGAGTTTTTTACTTCGATCTTCAATATCGTCTAATTCAATTTTTATTGGTTTTACTGCTTCCTTTTTGTCTTTATCCTCTTTTTTATCCTTATCTTCTTTCTCTTTTTCGTCTTTATCCTTTTTATCCTCCTCCTTTTCTTCCTCTTTCATCAACTCGTATTCCTCTTCACTCAGGGTAAACTTATCATAGGCATCCTGGGTGAAAAAAGTAGCATATACATCTACCTGTCCACCCCAACTGGCGTGATTTTTCATACCATCTTTGGAGGACAGCCAGAGCATCATCTCTCCGTTCATCATCCAGGTTGGCATATATGCGCCATAACCACTTTTACTCAGGTCAGTAATTTCTCCGCCCTGAGCACTGACTAAACCAATCTGATCTGTCCATCTCTTATTCGGCAGAAAATTGATCAGAAACCATTTGCTATCTGGCGACCAGTCATAATGCTGATCTCCATCCGAGTAAGAATATTGCATACTGGCCGGCATGATCTCGCGAACCTTTTTGCTGGCAAGATTAATGACTTTTAGAGCTGTACGCTCTTCCAGAAAAGCCACTTCTTTACCATCAGGAGAGTAGGAGGGCTGGAAGGTTTCTTTGTCAGATTCCAGTATGCTCTCTTCTTTTAACAAGGTAGCATTGAAAAAATATTTTTCATCTTCCCGGTCAAGAGAGGTCTGGTATAGATTCCAGCTTCCGTTTCTTTCACTTGCATAAAGGATGGAACGCCCATCGGGGCTAAATTCAACCGTTCTTTCCTGCTCAGGCGTTTGAGTGATTCGCTTAGTCGTTCCTTTTTTTACAGAACTTACAAACACCTCTCCACGGACTATGTAAGCAATCTCTTTTCCGTTTGGAGAAAGAGCCATTTGTGTTACGTCCCCTTTGATAGGTACGATTTTCTCTTCATTGAAACGTTCATCCACCGCAATCTGAATATTTACTTTCTTAGGAACGCCAGCGGGATCCATAGTATAAATTTCACCATTATAACTAAAACACAATTTGTCTTCATTACTGATGCTAAGATATCTTACCGGGTGATTGCTTAATGCGGTAATTTGTTCGGGGGAGGCGTAGTCTTCGAGAATTTTTTTGTGAACATTGAACGATCCTGAAGATTCGGATAAATAATATACTGATTTTTGATTACTTGAAAATACCGGATTGCGATCTTCGCCATTGAAATTACTCAGTTGTTTGTAAGTATCGGTCTCAAAATTATAGGACCAGATATCCCGCGTCACGGAAGAAGTGTGATGTTTTCTGAACGCATCTTCATAACCTTTTCGATCGTGGAAAACCAGCATCTTGCCATCCTTGGAGTAGCGGGCGTCCTGGGCCGGAGTGGTTAAAACTTGTTTGACCTGACCACCTTTAACGGGGATTTTATATAACTCCGGTAATACTCCGGAAGGAAATTGTTGATTCAAAGCAGCATCGAGTCTGCTTGAACTAAATAATACAGATGCATTATCACTGGTAAAATCAGAAGGATAATCTCCAGCGGAATGATAAGTAAGGCGTTTGGCTTTACCACCAGTCGCATTCATGACATACACATCAAAATTGCCATATCGATTAGACGAAAAGGCAATTTTTTTACTATCATGTGACCAGACTGGCATATAGTCATGTCCCTCGTGCAGTGTAAGCGGGATAGCCGCTCCACCTTCTGCATCGACCCGATATAAATCTCCTTGATAACTAAAGACGATGGTTTTTCCATCCGGTGAAATAGCCGGATAACGCAACCATAATGGCTCGTCCTGAGCAATTGAAATACTAAAGTATAAAATGGTTAATAGACAGATAGAAAGCGTTTTTTTCATAATGGTTTTCTTTTACTTTGAAAAAGCTTGTACTTTTTTATGAAGGCGTTTTTGATTTTTAATGCAATAGATAAACAGAACTATGGCCATCATTACCCAGTGCTCTCCTAAACCAGTAATTAGTTGTACTAAGCTGAAATCTTGAGGACAAAATCGTATTTCGAATTTCTAATGATCATTGTCCCTATTTGTTTTGTCAGTACAAATAGTGTCTTAAAATGCTTAATGAAATATTCTTGCTGCAACTATCCTTTTTAACAATACCGAATATACTAATCCTTCGATGAACATTGCCGGGATTTATATAAGTTATTGAATTTGATCGACGAAATAGTTTTACATGTTTAAACGAATCGTAAAAACTACAGCATTTTAGGAAGTTGGACTTGCTGGTTGAGAAACAGGACTGGTGACCGGATGCTTCGTTTGAAAGTAATGTTATAAGGATTAAAAAGTAGCAAAACTTTTTGGGTGAGCCGGGATAGCATCAGCATTTTCAGATGTTGACCGGATCAACAGACTGACTTCATTTAGTTCGAAATTCCATTCGTCGTCTTTTTATAGACCTCGGTCGGGAATATGTGACTCAACTGTTTTTAGCCAGTACATTTACACCAACAACTTTGAAAAACCAAAAAAAGTAATTGACACCCGCATTGAAAATCCCAGTACAAAAAATTTATCTTTATTTTTCTGAGTAGTAAAATCCGCCACCGAGGAATAGTCCCCGGTGGCTTTTTAATTTTAAAGGATTTGTTGTACACCGCGGTTTGATAACTTAGTCATTATCATCTCCCAATAATTTATCTATTCTGGCTTCGACATCTTGCAAATGATATTTAGTGGCAGTATCTTTTTGCTTCCTAAGAGCAGAATTTAAGAGCTTTTTGATGGAAACAAGTGTAGCTCTGGCCATTGCTTTGATATCTGACTGATGATACTTTGCATCTTTCAGTTCCATAAGGCCAGCCATTTTATCAATATAAGCTCTTTGCAGATTTCTACGGAAAGGATCGATTTTAGAACCATTCCGTAGCTCTGACCAAATAGATTTTTTCGTATCCTTGAAAAGATCATTCATAGTATACTGCTTGGATCCCTGCAAGGCTTCTATCTCCATCAAGCGATTCAGGCGATCTCCATCAAAAAGCCTGTTGAGCGTACGAACCTGTAGTGTGCGAAGGCGGTTCATAAATCCGTCGGCCTCTATCCTTTGTAAAATCTCATTATCAATCATCCAGTAGGGAGTCGTAAATAATTGACGATCAAGAAAATCAATCGCTTCTTTTTGTCTGTTCCGGGGAACGGGGCTATAAATTACCCCTGCTTCATCATAGGTTTTTTGATAATTATAAACACCACCGATATTGCTACTCACATGTCCCATATAACGACCAAATTGCCCAAGTACCTGTCCGTATAATTCCCGTAAATCCTCATAAGATTTTGCTTCTGCTTCGGTCCATTCGATTAGATTGGGGACAATACGTTTTAAGTTTTTAATCCCCAGATCACTTGCTTTGACAGCATTATCTCCCAGGTCTTCGGTTTGTGCACTCGGATCGACGACCGCTCTTTGTTGTCTGCCATAGCGATAGATCGGATTTCCGGCTTTGGCCTTGATCCATTTGTTGAGTGTTAAGCGTTCCGCTTCGGCAGAGCTGGCTTCCGGAATTGGACGATAACCGTATTCGATTGACCAAAGGTCATATTCCCCTATGCCCGGATAAAAATTAGTGACACCATCTTCCGGTTGAGCGATATAATTAAAGCGGGCATAATCCATGATACTTGGTGCAGTACCGTGATTTGCCGTAAAGCTGGGGGAACGTAGTGAATCTACCGGATATGCCGGGCTGGAGCCCATATTGTGAGGTAAGCCGAGGGTGTGACCTACCTCATGTGCCGCTACAAAACGAATGAGTTCACCCATTACTTTTTGTTCGAATTTTACGCCGCGGGCTTCCGGATTTACAGCAGCAGTTTGCACAAAATACCAGTTGCGCAGAAGGTTCATTACATTGTGATACCAGAGAATATCACTTTCGAGGATTTCGCCGGTACGCGGGTCATGGACATGAGGGCCCTGGGCATTTTGTATATCTGTAGTGATATACCGGATTACACTGTATCGAACATCCTCCGGACTCCAGTCGGGATCTTCTTCTTTACTCGGTGGATCTTTGGCGATGATTGCATTCTTGAATCCGGCAGCTTCGAAAGCTACCTGCCAGTCTTCAATTCCTTGTTTCAAATAAGGGCGCCACTCTTCCGGGGTTGCCGGATCGACGTAGTAGACAATCGGATTTTTCGGTTCTACCAGTTCCCCGCGACGAAAGGCATCCATATCTTTAGGCTCCAGCCTCCAGCGGGTGATATATCTTCTGGAAGCCGCTTTCTGTTCATCCAGCCCATAGTCGGTCTGTTCTATCGAAAAATAACCGATCCTCGAATCGTATAACCGGGCTTGCATGGGCTCTTCCGGTAATAAAATGAAAGATTGATTCATCTCTAAAGAGAGGGATTTCGTCAATTGGTTATCGGGCAGTTTTTTACCTTTATAGGTCATGATATGTCTTACCTCCACGTTTTTTGGAAAGGCTTTCATATAATTGATCAAAGATCGCTTTTTATCCAGAGCACCAATTTCAAAATTTTTCTTTTCCCGGGTACTCAAAGGGCCGATCATATCTACTTCGGTCGTGAACAAGGGGTCAACATTAATTATGACGGAGTTACTATCCTTTCCCAAGGCGTTTATATCGAAAACCATAATTATTGGTTCAAAATTGTTATTGCGCAGGGATTTGTAGATAGGGAGATTTTCATCGGCTACGCTATTGAAAGAAACGGAACGCAGCAATATTTTTTCGTCTTTTCTTTGCCAGCGGATTACTTGCTGCGGACGAGATTTCATCCCGGCGCCTCCGAAGTTGAGGTCTTTAACAAAGCCGGCTATTCTGCTCACTACGAGGATTTCTTTCTCTAAAAGTTCATCAGGTATTTCAAAATAGTACTTGGCACCGACTTTATGCACATTAAAAAGGCCTTCATCAGATATGGCTTTTTCAGTAATAATATCTTCGTAAGCCTTGATCTTGCTATCGTTTTTTTCTTTCTTTTCTTTCTCTTTTTTCGCTTCCTGGGCAGTTGTTGGAGTGATCACTGTAAACATAAACAGCAGCATACAAAACACTGTGTAGGGTAGGGCATTGTTCATTGATATTGTAATTTTATTTAAAAAAGGCAGTTTAATCAAGGCGTAATATTAAGCAATTAAGCGGAAAACAAAAAAGCGGAAAGCCAGGCCATTGACTTTCCGCTTTTCGATTTATTGGTTATAGAATTTATCGGCTAATTTGTAAAGTTTTTACCAGATTACCGATGGAAGTTCGGCCAATTATAAAATAAGTACCTGCTGGTAAGGTTCTTACATCAATTCTTTCTCTGAATTCATTGCCGATACCTTCAAACAGGTTTTGATAAACCATCTGACCATCAGAAGAGAAGATTTGCAAGTTTACTTTTTCCAGATTATTAGCAGCGATAATATCCAGAGTAGTGAAAGACTGTGCCGGAACGGGATATACATTTGAGAAGGCATTCAACTCACTACCACTCACCGAGTTCGGATCTTCGACATTAATCGTCATCGTATAGCTTTCTTCACTGAATGCCTGACCATCGCCTACTTTAAATCTAAAAGCATCATAAGGCGCTCCCATCTCATCAGTTAGAGGCGTAAAGGTCATGTCATCGATTTCATCGAAAGGAATAATATCGCCTTCATAAACATGAGCTCCATTCCAAAGCAAATAACCTATCTGTTCGATTTCAGTAATCAATATTTCTGTAAAACTATCATTGGGATCCGGATCGGTAAATGCAAAATCTTCGGTATTAAAGAAGTAAGGAATATTAATGAAAGTTGTTACAGTATTATCCAGAGACGTTGGAAGTGAATTTGGACTTAATACGTACAGCGTTCCATCAAAAGTATTTTGATCATCGTACCGGAGGTAAATTTTTTCCTGATCTTCTGTTACGAAGAAGGAGAAAATCTTGTTCGGTGGGTTTTCAATCTGAACAAAATCGATGCCATCAAATAGCCATAGACTTTGATCAAACGTAATGGCGTCCGTCAGTGATAACAAAGCTTTACCGGCTGCACTGGCTACAAAGAAATTAAAATTATACCCAGTAGGGAAACTCATAGGTGTGAGGGAATTACTACCTTCATCCAATAACATCAGGGATTGAGAGAAGCTAATATTATCGAAGTAAACATATAATGGTGTTCCGCCGATATCATCAATGTAAAAAGAAAATTCTTGGTTTGCGGGTGTAGTAACTGGTATCGGAACATTATTTTCCAACTTAAATAAGGATGTTATAAAATTTGTATTATCAAAGTAGGAGAAATAAGCGGATCCGTTAAATATATTTGTAAGGTTTGGAAAATCAAATCCGACAGGGTTTGGAATTTCTGTCAGCGTAAACCCATCGTAAATATACATGGTATTAATGAAAGAGACATTGTCGAAATATGTGACATACAGCTCATCCGTATCTGTATTTTCCCCCGGAATAAAAGAAAACTGTTGTCCTGCCGGACTGGGAATTTCCGCTAGAGTCACTCCGTCGAACTCAAATAGGATCGTATTAAAAGTATTATCCTGTACTCCGATATAGATGGCATCCTGTCCTTCAAATGCCAGAAAGATGAAATTGGAATTAGCCGGAACTCCGGGAAGTGGAGTCAGGGTCGCTCCGTCAAAAGTGAATAGATGCGTATCAAAAGTCGTATTATCAAAATAAGATAATATGATCATGTCATTGATCTCTGCAACATAATTGTTAAAAACCATGTTGGGCGGATCGGGCAATTCTGTGAAAGTAGCACCGTCGTAAATATATAATGAAGCATTAAAGGCTGGATCTAGCAGCGAAAGATACATGTTATCCTGAAACGTAGTAACATAGAAATTAAATTCTAAATCAGGCGGCAGTACAAAAGGGTTCGCATCTATACCGTCGAATTCGTACAATACTACATTGAACCCTGGATCAAAAACCTGAATATAGTGATTGCCATTGTATTCATGGCTATAGAAGTTAAACAACTGATCCGCAGGTAGTGGTACAGGAGTAAGGTCAACCCCATCATAGTAATGAAGTACCTGGTTGAAATTCTGATCGAAATAATTGAAAAAGAGTTCACCGTCTTGCCCTCCTGAGAAGAAGTCAAAAGAGAAACCGTCCGGATTTGGGATTTCAGTCAGCATTTGAGCCTGGAGCGTATTTTGTCCGATGCTCGCTAAAAGTGAAATACAAAAAAATAGCTTTACGTAAAGTGCCTTCATAGACTGAGATTTTTATGGCTTAGAATTGATTATAAAGTTTACTCCAAAAATAAGCGCTTATTTTTATACATAAAAATGATGTCGACTGATTCTTGGATGGCAGCCGACAAATAGAAAAGAACAAATCAAGCCTAAATTCAAGACTTAGCCTGCCAGGCTATGATCTTGAACTTAGACTTAAATTTACACTTTAAATTTTGTATTCCTTCAAAACTTCTCTGGAAATAACCAGTTTTTGAATCTCCGAGGTTCCTTCACCAATGGTACATAGCTTGGAATCTCTATAGAATTTTTCCACCGGGAAATCCTTGGTGTAACCATAACCTCCGTGTATCTGAACGGCATCGGTAGAGACTTCTACTGCCGTTTCAGAGGCGAAGTATTTGGCCATTGCACCGAGCTTGGTAACTTTCTTGCCATTGTTCTTGAGCGTCCCGGCTTCGCGTGTGAGCAATTCTGCTGCTTTAATTTTTGTGGCCATATCTGCCAGCTTGAAGCTGATTCCCTGGAACTTGGCGATCGGCTTACCGAATTGATGTCTTTCCTGTGCATACTTCACCGAAGCTTCATATGCCCCTTTGGCTATTCCCAAAGAAAGTGCTGCAATGGAAATTCGACCTCCATCGAGAATTTTCATTGACTGGATAAAACCTTCTCCTTCTTCTCCAAGTCGATTCTCAACCGGAATACGACAATTATCAAAGATCATCTCTGCCGTTTCACTGGCACGCATCCCCAGTTTGTTCTCTTTTTTACCAGCGTGGAAACCCGGAGTTCCCCGCTCTACGACAAAGGCAGTCATTCCATGACTATCCAGCAATTCTCCCGTTCGGGCAATCACAACGGCAACATTTCCGGATTTTCCGTGAGTGATCCATGATTTTGTACCGTTGATTACATAATGGTCACCATCGCGATGAGCGACACATTGCATTCTTCCGGCATCACTTCCGGTATTGGGTTCGGTAAGTCCCCAGGCCCCGATCCACTCTCCGGTAGCCAGCTTGCTAAGGTATTTTTGCTTCAGTTCGTGCGTACCAAACATATTGATATGCATAGAACAAAGTGAATTATGTGCAGCAACAGATAAACCGATAGAACCACATACTTTGGCTATTTCTTCAATTACGGTGATGTACTCCTGGTATCCAAGGCCTGCACCGCCGTACTCTTCGGGGATCAAAACACCCAGAAAACCATGCTCACCCATTTTGTGCATAATATCAATCGGGAAATGTTGAACTTCATCCCATTCCATTACATGTGGCCTGATATAGGTCTCAGCAAAATCTTTTGCACTTTGTTGGATTAGATTTAAATTTTCAATTGCGGCAGTATCCATACTTTTTAAATTGGTTTAGTTAACAAGAATCTCAGAATTTCGAATACCGAAATAGGGTGAGTGACAGTAGCAAAGTAATGTGAATTGCGGCTTATAGATTTGATACTGTACAAAACACTACGACTGAAATTCGTATTGCCTCTTGTTTTGGTTTAATATTGGTTTAAAAACAAAAAAAAATTTCAACAAATATACCAAATAATTAGTCTTTTGTCTGATCTAATAACGCAATATTAGGTCGGCAGTTTTATAAAGCGACTAATAATATTTCGACTTTTGCAAAAATGCTGATATAGTGAAATATTATATGTGTTTAAGTGGTTGAAAATCAGTTGTTTTGGGCGTATTTTTGCGCTGAATTTTGAATTGGTCGATAAAAGTGCTCCGCTTGTCGATTTAGCTCTGAATTTTCCGATTATCAAGGTTTTTCCTTTCATCGGAAATTTTACGATCTACGTCGAACTCGCTTGAAGAGATGAGCAACTTTTTATCATTTTTACTGTCGTTAGGAATAAATCAATACCCCTGTTGGAAACCAAATTCGAAATAATTTAATATTAAAAATGATCCGTAGTTTCGCTTTATTATTTTTATCATTATTTACTTTTATCTACAGCTCACAGGGCGCCGAAAATGCCTTAAGTAATCCAGCTACTGACGGAGGGGTGGAATCTGCGCTTACTATCTTTAAAACACTCAGCCAGGATGATGTTTTAAGACTTACGATAGAAACCGACCTGGATCACCTTATCGAAAATAAATACCGTAATGATTATCAGGAGGCTAAATTGACTGTTAATGGCATTGATAGTTCAATCGAGCATCGGGTTAAAATCAAGCCAAGAGGTAAGTTTAGAAGAAAAACCTGTGATTTCCCTCCTTTAAAAATCAAATTCGGAAAGTCAGAATTGGAAGATAAAGGCTTATCTACTGCACATAAGTCCTTGAAATTGGTTACGCACTGTATGGAAGATGAGGATGCCGAGCAAAGAATCATTAAAGAATATCTTGCTTACAAAATATATAACCAATTAACAGAAGCCAGTTATAAAGTACAATTAGTCGAGATAACCTATATCAATAGTGTAAAAGACTCTATAGCAGATGTAAAATATGGTTTCTTGATCGAGAATACGGATGAGATGGCAGAGCGGATTAATGGTGAAGAGATAGAAAACTGTTATAATATTACCTTGGACAGCATCAACAAGAGATATAGCCATATCATCCCTATGTTTCAATATATGATCTCGAATATGGACTGGAGACCTCAGATGTTGCAAAATGTCAAAGTGGTAGATAAAGAGAACGGAGATCGTATTATGATTCCTTATGATTTTGACTTTTCTGGTTTGGTTGATGCACCTTATGCCCGGCCTAGTGCGGATTTCCAGCAATCCGATGTTCGCGAAAGGATTTATATGCATAAGGTAGCTGACCTCAATGAATTAGAACCAACTATCCGATATTTCAAATCACATAAGAAAGAGATTTTCCATATTATCAAAAGCTGCGAACATCTTAGTAAAAAGAACCGCAGGAAAATGGTTAATTACATCAATGGGTTTTATCAAACACTTGAGAGCCCTCTGCTTTGCGAAATTGCCTTTGTTAAATAGCTCACTTTAGGTAACTCACTCACAGCGCTCCCTGATTTAAGTATGATGGTTTTATGACTTTCGAAAATCGGGTGTAAACCCTTTTGCTTAAATCAGGGCAAGTTATTTTCCCTTTTAGCTATTGTGTTTAAAATTTTATAGCCTCTTTCCAATGTTAGCGCAATGAGAATGATTAAAAAACTGCACTTGTCTTTACTATTTTTACTGATATTCAATTGTATATCTGCCCAGTTATCCGAAACCGTATCCGCAGATCGTTCGGGGTATCAGGAACATACACTTTTTCGATTTATTTATTCTGAAACAGAATTACCTGAGATTATTTTACATACGGATTTAAAACAGATTTTCAAGAATAAATACTCTTTGGATAAATTACCTTCAAAACTGGAGTATCGTCGGGGAGATATTCAGGAAGAATGGGATATAGAGGTAAATATCAGGGGAAGGTCAAGAAGAAGAATCTGTAATTTCCCTCCGCTTAAGCTTCATTTTTCAAAGGATGATCTGGCGTCCCGTGGAATGAAAAAGAAGTTTAATACATTAAAACTTGTAACTCATTGTAAGAATACAGATCGATACGAAAATTATGTGCTGCGGGAGTATGTAGCATACAAATTGTACAATATCCTAACAGATTACAGTTTTCGGGTACAGCTGGTTAACATTGAATATCGGGATATTCACGATCGTCTTAAACCAATCAGGCGGGTTGGTTTTTTAATTGAGGACATTGATGAAGTGGCTCGCAGGCTCAATGCCAAAGAAGAAGATATGTATGACTTTCGTCGGGATTCACTCAATCATTTTCATTATGATATGATGTCTCTTTTTCAATATATGATCAGTAATTCCGACTGGGATTTGTCTACCCTGCACAATGTCAAGATGATAGAAGATCGATCTACAGGTGAGTTTTATGCCATTCCGTATGATTTTGATTATTCCGGTTTTGTCAATGCGGTATATTCAGTGCCTAATCCCAGTATCAATCAGGTAGACGTTACGGAAAGAATCTACCAGGGAAAAGATTGTACACTGGAAGGTATGCTCACCGTGCGGGAGCATTTTCTATCCAAAAAGGATGAAATCCTGAATTTTCGACAGGAAGGTTTTGTCGATAATTCATATTGTGAAAAGATGATTGGTTTTATCAAATCATTTTATAGAACCATCGAAAACGACAAAAAATTCAGGAGAAAGTGTTTAAATTGATTGGCTCGATGCTCGGTACTCGGTACTCGTTGTTCGATACTCGTCGTTCGTCGTTCGAGATACGATATTCGATGTCCGAAATACGATGTCCGAATTCAATACCCATACTTTTCCTTCCAGTTTTTTCGCAGTCTTTCGCGGATTTTTTGCTCACTGGGATTGGAAGAGGGGTCGTATAGTTTTGTTCCGGCAATATCTTCGGGCATAAATTCCATATCTACAAAATTATCCTTGTGATCGTGTGCGTATTTGTAACCTTGGCCGTAATTGAGGGTTTTCATCAGCTTGGTGGGTGCATTGCGGATGGCCAGGGGAACGGGCAGGTTACCGGTTTGGCGTACGAGGGCCTGGGCACGATTGACCGCCATATAGGCAGCATTACTTTTGGGGGAAGTAGCCAGATAAATCGTCGCCTGAGAAAGAATGATCCTCGCTTCGGGCATACCTACGGCCTGAATAGCCTGAAAGGCTGTAGTAGCCATCAACAAGGCATTGGGATTGGCTAGACCAATATCCTCGGAAGCAGAAATCATCAACCTTCTGGCAATAAATTTGATATCCTCTCCACCTTCTAACATTCTTGCCAGATAATATACGGCCGCATTCGGATCAGAGCCCCTTATGGATTTAATCAAAGCAGAAGCTATATCATAGTGTTGTTCCCCGCCTTTATCATAAATTGCAATATTTTGCTGAATCAGGTCTTTAACCAGATCATTCGTAATTACCAGTTCTTCTCCTTCTTTGGCATAATTACAAACGAGTTCAAGGGTGTTCAAAAGCTTTCTGCCATCACCACTCGAATAAAGCAACAGAGCATCATATTCTTTTACCCGGATTGATTTTTTGGAAAGTACTTCATCTTTAGAGAGAGCAGTATTCACCAGAAGAATGAGTTCTTCCTTGGTCAAATGTTGCAGAACATAGACCTGAGATCTGGACAATAAGGCGGATATCACTTCAAAACTGGGATTTTCGGTAGTCGCCCCAATCAAAGTAATGATTCCGCGTTCTACCGCTCCGAGTAGAGAATCTTGCTGAGATTTACTGAAGCGATGTATTTCATCAATAAAGAGAATGGGATTAGGACGATTGAAAAACTGCTGGTTTTTGGCTTTTTCAATCGTTTCACGGATATCTTTCACACCGGAATTGATCGCACTCAAAGTATGAAAGGGTCGTTGTAATTGATTGGCAATAATACTGGCCAGTGTTGTTTTTCCAACCCCCGGGGGACCCCACAGGATAAAAGAAGGAATATTCCCGGACTCTATCGCATTGCGTAAAACGGCCCCCTTTCCTACCAGGTGTGTTTGCCCAATATAATCCTCCAGAGTTTGAGGCCGCATTCGCTCCGCTAAAGGTTTTGTCATGATCGATCTTTTCTGTCAAAGATAGGAAATATCACTCGTAACTCTTTACATTGATCTCCTGTTCAGACCGCTTAATAACCTGTTATTTTATCCCAATGAATTCGCTTATTTCTCTGTTTTCCCTTTTAGCCCTGCATAAAAAACAAATCACTACCCAACCTTTCCGGTTTTTCATTCGTGTAGTACATTGAAAGCTAAAACTAATACAGGATTTATATTTATAAACGATTGAATTCTAGAACGTTTGTATAGTTTGAAAATATGAATATAAGGCAAATGTAAATCCGGAGATAAGAGCTATCCCGAATGCTGGGAATCGCTTGATTTAGTCTTATTACAGGAAATAATTGACTATATTACCAACATTTTAAGACCGGAAAGCAATGGTTCAGCAGAATTTGGGATTACTCTTACCTCTTTACGTTTCACAAGACAAAACCCCTGAGGGTAATGAAAATTAGCCAACAATTATTAGAAGACTGTATTAGGGGCGACCGAAGAGCGCAGTTTCAGCTTTACAAAAGCTGTTTTAATGTCTTGATGGGGGTTTGTATTCGTTATAAAAAAGACGAAGATGAGGCAGCTTCGGTTTTGAATATGGGATTTTTGAAAGTAATCAATAATCTGGAAAAATATAAACCCGAAGTTCCCTTCGAAGCCTGGATTAGACGAATAATGATAAATACGGTAATTGATGAATTTCGCAAGAACCGAAAAGTAAAAGAACTTATTGAGCATACTGATTTTACGGATAGTGCAGCTCACAACAAAGCAATTAACTACAACACGGCGGATCAAATGTTTGATGCCGAAAGGCTCGAAGCTTTTATTAGACAGTTACCTCCGGTATCCCAGAAAGTATTTAACCTGTACGCGATTGATGGATACAGTCATAAGGAAATAGGAGCGATGCTGGGAATTAGTGATGGTACTTCAAAATGGCATCTGTCTTCTGCCCGTAAAAAACTACAAGAAATGATTCATAATGCGATCAACGCTTCTAAAGTGATTTAAAAATGAGCGAACTCGACAAATTTTTTAAAGATAAATTGAACGACAGAACCTTTGAGTTCAAGGATGCCTACTGGGAGGCTGCCGAGCAATTAATCGAGAAAGACAATAACAAAAAACGCAAGCGTGGCGGTTTTTGGAGGTGGACCAGTCTGGGGTTGCTACTTCTCCTGGTGGTGACGGGCTATTTCGTGTTTGGTGGAAGCAGAAATAATCAGGACATTAAACAATCGCAGAAAATATCGGAAGATGGAAAGATAAGGGTAACTTCTATTGAAGAAAAACGGACTTCGAATACCCTGATTGACGAAGAAGTTTCCACTAAAAACAATATTGATACGCGTACCGAAATAAAAGAACGAACTAGCCTTGAAAATAACATTGGAAGTGAGCCTTCTGCAAAGGAAGCACTACCATCAGAATATCGGTCTGCTACCGGAAAAGGGATAAAACAAGAGCGAAAAGAGATTAATCCTTTAAATACGGATAAGACCCCGGAAATTCCCTCTTCGACGAAATCCAGTGAATTGCTAAAAGCGGATTCCGTAAACTTGCGGACGGATACCAGCAGTACAAGACTTCCGGACATGGCGGTCATTGATAAAAAGGAAAATCAAGAAGTTGAGCAAGCTATTGAAACAAGAACAAGCCTTACTCCTTTAAACACTATTAATACGGTTGCAACCGCTCTGGATTTGCCGGAGGTGGATTGTGAAGATTGTTTTGATTTTGGAAAAGTAAGAAAACGGGCCTTGAATTTTAGTCTGTTAGGTGAAGGGATTGTTTATCCTTTTGAAAAAGATGCCAATTGGTGGACAGGCGGAGCTTTGGGACTGGGTATTGAATATGCTTTTAACCGAAACTTTTCGCTCCGGTCTGGCGCGCAATATGCGATGATTCGTGCCCTGGAAAACAGCTTTGTCGATTCTTATCGGGAAAGAGCATCAAATGGCAGTTTTGATGAGACGATTTTCACTAATATTGAAAATCAATATGCTTTTGGATTGCGTGAAGTTGAACAATATCAACTGCCTAAAACAATCCACTATTTTGAAATTCCCCTGATGGCACAGCTACGCCATAAACGGCATAAAGTAGAAGCAGGTGTTCATATGAACTTTTTGATCGGAGCCAGAGGGCGATCGTTGACCAATACCAGCTTATTCCCCTGGGAGCAGGATGAATTAACTGCCGAATCCGATGTCAAGACAGAAGAATCGGATGTCTGGTTGCCAAAGGATGATTTTAGAAAAATACTGACCAATGCTTCTATCGGTTATCGTTATCGTATGACTTCTCAACTATCATTGGGACTGAATGCGTATTATCGTCTTGGGAAAAGTACTTTAAATGAAGAACAATTGGATACTGGACCTGTTACCGTAGCTTCGGAAGCTTTGGGAGTAGAACAGATTTCTCCCCGCCGCCTGCATTTCAGAATGGGTCTGCAGTGGCATTTTTAAACTAGATAAGAAATGAGGAAATTAAGCATAATCTATTGGTTAACTTTATTATCATTCATTTTTCTGGCTTGTGCAGGAGAAAAAGAAGATGGTCTGTTTCAACCAGTGGCAGAGGATTTTATTTCTGATCAGCCGGTTTTCAAATTCATGGCATCTTCCGAGCAATATCGGATTCAGGCCGGGGTCAATGACTTCTATATGTTTACCGAATATGAGTTTGTTGATAATTTGCACACCTTTATCTCCAGATTTTCGAAATTATCTTCCTGTGATGTAGCATGTGAAGAATCTTTGGTTATCAGGATTAAAGATTTTCAGACCGTTGAATCTTCTGCTCAGGTAGCCATCGATCAATCGATTCAAACTGGTGAGTATTCCTTCTCCGTAGGAGCCAGTCTGAGTCTGAGCGAAGTCTCTATCGAGTACACCAATGTAAACGGGATAACCTATTATTCGGACCAGGCAGCGCAAGATGCAAGTAATACTTTTACCATTCACTCTATAGAAGATTTTGCCGATAATGAAAACGGTAATCCTACCAAAAAACTGACTGTTTCTTTTGATTGCGAGTTAGCCAATGAGACCAATAATGATCCGTTTATCTCTTTCAGAAATGCTACGGCTGTTATTGGTATTGCTTATCCGGAATGAGCCGATTATTCTATTTTGTAAAGTGAAAACAGGAAGAAAAGAATCCCGATCATTATTGCTACATTTTTGTTAACTCCTGACGCTGTATATTCTTCTAAAAAATACTTAATTTTAGCGCTTAAGAATATACACAATCATGCAAAAAACAAACACAATTACTGTAGCACTCCTCGGGCTACTTTTATTTGCGGGCTGTTATACAGATGACTCCACGCCGCCTAATCCGGCCCGCCTGCCTTTCGAAAATTTTGACGAGTTTTTTTCCGATAATAATCAGGACATAGAAGGATTCCTGTTTCATGGCAATGAGGCCGTTGATTTTAGTATTAATCCTTCGCTCCATATTTTTATTCCCGATAATGCAATACCGATCGATGATAGCCTACAGATGGATATGATAACTGCTTTTAATAAATCTGATTTTATATTACTCAATAAGCCTACCCTTAGTGGAGATATATTGCTGGAGAGTATCGGTGCTTTTCATCTGCAAATGAGGGATATTGCCGGAGTTGTCGAGATTGATAATCCGATAGAGGTTAATATGAATCTGGAAAATGGACAGAATGTATCGGACTTATTGTATTACAAGCTGGATGGTGATTGGCTTCCTGATAACAATGTAAGTATCATTCCCGATATGGGTTCGGCATCTTTTGAAACAACTCAACAGGGATGGCAGATGCTGGCCAAAGAGTTTGTTGCTCCTGATCTGGCAGAAATCACGATCACTCCTTTTGGTTATGGTACGGTACCGATTGATGTAAAAGCTTTTGCGGTACTCGATGATCATAATGTTGTATTTGCCCTGAATGCGGATGTTGATAATGTAAGTGTCAGTGGCAAATTGCCTAAAAATATTTCTCTGACCATTGTAATAATGGTGATGGATAATTTTAAGCTTAGCGTCGGAACGCTGAGTACAGTGATTGATTCGGCCGGTGAATTAGAGTTGGGTGTTGATTTGGTAGAATTAAATGAAATGATTGAAATTATTAAAGATTTGAATTAATTCAGTTTGAAAGCAGAAGCCTATTATGAAAAACTAAAAGAATTCTTTTACGAGCAGCGCGATTCGGATAATGCTGCTCCCATGAAGGCTTACATGAAAAATCATTTCGATTTTTTGGGGATAAAAACGCCATTGCGCAAGAAATTATTTCGATCGTTTTCAAAAAAACAAAAATTACCCGATCTCACAGAATCATTAAAACTTAGCAAATTATTGTGGCGCGATCCCTATCGGGAAATGCAATATCTGGCGCTGGATATCCTTGAGAAAAATGTCAGGAATATGGATGACACTTTTTTGGGTCATTTTGTATGGCTGATCATTCATAAATCCTGGTGGGATACGGTTGATCGCATAGCTCCCAACCTTTGTGGAAAAGTATTGCTGGAATATCCGGATAAAAAGCAAAAGCTTAGCAGACAGTGGAATCGATCCGATAATATCTGGTTGCAACGAACTTCAATTTTATTTCAGCTTAAATATCGGGAGCATACAGATTTTGATTTGCTGAAAGAGTATATTCTAAATCATGCTGATAGCCAGGAGTTTTTTGTGCAAAAAGCCTCGGGTTGGGCACTCCGGCAATATTCCAAACACACTCCGGTTGTAGTAAAAGCCTTTCTTGAAAAACATCGATCCAGCTTGTCAAAACTGACCTTTAAAGAGGCGGGTAAATATGTCTAAATAGACCTTGATCATATTGGTAGAAGAGAGTGCAAATGGAGGCCAAAGGTCAGAATATATTCAACTTACCTAAAACTGGGGATTGTGATTTTTTACTTTAGGGAACAGACTACCTAACTTTAGTTAGACGGGGATATTAGACTTAGGTATTTATTTGGAATTAGTCTAAATAAATTTTGAACTTATTTTAAGTGGGAATACTTTTGTAAGAAATTACAAAAAACAGAGACATGAAAAGACTTTTTAACTGTATTATTACCCTTATTATAACTTCAAATCTAGGCGCACAAATAGAACAGGTATCCATTGGTGCATCATATTCCTTTCAGACTTTTTATAATATTCAAACTGGAGAAACTACCCAGGCTGATCCGCTTAGCTGGGATATTGCATTTGCCCTGGGAGCGCAAGATGCCGGGGTACTGGTGAATGAGGCGGTAGCAACTTCTTTTTCTGCTCCATTACCACAAGTTGAACTATATCTGGCAGTGAATGCAGATTATGAAAACCCCGATACCAGTTATATGGAAAGAATTTACAACGACGAAGTTTCGTGGTCGGAAGGGGCTTTCAATCATGTGAAAGATGAAGCTGATGTTTTTGACCTCGGTTGGGGAACTTACGTGCCTTCCAATAATAGTGTCAATGCAAGCCGCTATTTTGTTATTAAGTTGAGAAATGGCATTTATAAAAAACTGGAAATCCAGTCGCTGATCGCTGGTGTTTACTCTTTCCGTTATGCGAATCTGGACGGTACCAATGAACAAATAGCGAGTATTGACAAAGCAGATTATGATCAGGAAACACTGGCTTATTTCTCGATCGAAAATGACGAAGAGGTAAATGTCGAGCCCGAAGAATGGGATTTATTGTTTACCCGTTACAGCACTACACTGGATGACGGATCAGGTGGTGTGATTGATTATATCGTGACGGGGGTGCTTTCTAATAAGGGCGTTGAAATTGCACAGGCGAATGGCGTTGACCCTCTTGATATTGATTATACAGATTATGAAAATCAATATGTGGATACCTTATCTACGGTAGGTCATGATTGGAAATTTTTTGATTTGGATAATTTTCAGTGGGTTATTCCTGGCGATTTAGTATATTTTATAAAAACGGATGAGCAAATCTGGCGTATTCAATTTATTGATTTTGAAGGTTCTTCCACTGGTATAACAACTTTGGAGAAAACCCTGGAAGGGAATGTTACTTCCATTGCGGACATCGTAGCTGGCCAACATCAATTCGAGATGTATCCTAATCCAGCAGTTGATCACTTGAATATTGCTTTTTCTTCGGATGTCGCTGATAATAATGGATTATTACAAATTAGTAATACACTTGGTCAAATTGTTCATGCGGAAAAAATACCCATTCAAGCAGGGCTACAACAAAAGCAAATTGAGCTTAATAATTTACCTGCCGGAAATTATTTTATTTCTATAGGTTCAGGAAATCAGATAATTACCCAAACATTTATTATTCAATAATTTTATGAAGTATATCCTATTTGCTACGACCTTACTTGCTTTAACTTTGTTTTGGGCATGTCAATCGGAAGAAACATCTAATGATGCTATTCAAGAAGGTCAAACTGAAAAGGAAGAAGTACGGATCATCTCGTTGAGCGGAATGCTGACGGAGGTGATTGCTGAGCTCGGATACGCCGAAAGAATTGTTGGCAGAGATGTAACAAGTACTTATCCGGAAGCTTTACAGGAAATACCAAGTCTCGGACATGTAACTCAATTAAATGTCGAAGCAATTCTTGCGCTAAAGCCTACTTTGATATTGGTCGAAGAAAGTCAATTGAAGCAGTCGAAAGCGCTTATGCAAATTGATGATGCAAACATAAAAATTGTAGGCATTCCGACTTCCACTGATTTGAACAACGCAGTTAAAGTGTCTAAATCTATTGCTAAGCATCTGGAGGTAAAAGAGGATATCATCAAAAAAATGCAAGCTGTTATCCAGGCGGATAGCATAAAGTTATCAACTATGTTGACAACATATGATAGCAAACCCCGGGTCCTGTTTATCTATGCACGAGGCACAGGTAGATTGATGGTTGCGGGGACGAATACACCTGTTGAGAGAATGATTCAAAAATCCGGTGCAGTCAATGCCATTAGTTCTTTTGAAGACTATAAGGCATTGACTCCCGAGTCTTTGGTTGAAGCTGATCCTGAAGTTATTTTAATGTTCAATAGTGGTTTTGCCAGTCTGGATGGTAAAGAGGGACTGGGGCAAGTGCCCGGGATCAGCCAAACTTCCGCTTTTCAGAAAAATCGAATCATTGCTATGGACGGGCATTATTTGACGGCCTTTGGACCAAGAGCAGCCAAAGCGGCGCTGGAACTGACCGCAAGTATTCATGCTGAAAAGTTAAATTAATACTTCATGAATATAGTGCTTGATCATATAAAAGAACGAATACTTTCTCTTCCGGGATTGGTTATTATACTTCTGACGGTAATGATCACCATGCTCTTTTTTGGAGCTTATACGATATCTGTGTCGGAGGTATTTGCAGCTATTTTTGAAGAAAAACAAGGAGCCTCTAACTTTTTAATTTTAAACATCCGCCTTCCCCGGATACTACTCGCTGGACTAATAGGAGCGGGCTTATCTGTTTCGGGTGCGATGATTCAGGGGCTCTTTCGTAACCCTTTAGCGGATCAAACGCTTATTGGGGTTACAAGTGGTGCCATGCTTTTTGCAATTCTAAGTATAGTTTTTATGGGATCTTTGCTGGTTATTTTACCAGCTTTTATCTCTCAATTTTTCGTTGCGCTTTTCGCATTCCTCGGGGGCTTGTTAACTACTTTCCTGGTTTATAGAATATCCCGTCAACACGGGCAGGTACAAGTAGGTACCATGCTCCTCGCAGGAATTGCCATCTCTGCTTTTGCAGCGGCAATATCCGGAGCATTTATATACATTTCGGATGATCAGCAATTAAGAGATATCACTTTTTGGAGCCTGGGCAGTTTAAGCGGTGCAAACTGGACTCAACTGGCTATTGCCGGACCGATTATTATCATTGGCACGCTTTTGTTGACCCGCTTCGATAAATCCCTAAATGCAATTCTTCTGGGAGAACAAGAAGCAGCTTATCTGGGGATCAATGTTGGCCGGGTCAAAAAGAGCATTATTTTATTGACCTCTTTGATTATTGGGATTTGTATTGGTATAAGTGGTATAATTGGCTTCATAGGCTTGATAATTCCTCATTTTCTAAGATTACTGAAAGGGACGGATTTCACTTACTTAATTAAAAGTTCAGCACTGGTTGGCGCTATTTTTTTAATACTGGCAGATACTATTGCCAGGACCATAATTTCGCCTGCTGAATTGCCCATTGGAATTTTAACAGCTTTAATTGGAGCACCTTTTTTCCTTTGGATTTTGGTTCGCAACAGGCCCAGAAAATATATACTATGATTGAAGTAAAAGATATCAGTGTCAGAAAGGGAAAACATCAGATTCTAAAAAAGCTAAGCCTGAACATCAGGCCGGGCAAGATAACGGTAGTGGTTGGAAATAATGGGGCAGGAAAGACTACCTTATTGGAAAGTTTGACGGGAGCAAACTCCCTGGAAGAAGGAGAAATTATTTGGGATAGAATTTCTTTAAATAAAATGAATCTCAAAAACCTGGCTCAGCGCAGAGCAGTTTTATCCCAATCGGTAAAAGTAAATTTCCCGGTGATAGTCAGTGATCTGGTTAAAATGGGAACTTATGTAGCGGATGAAGAATTATCAGAAAAAAAAATAAATACACTCCTTGATCACGCGCTAAAGGATGTGGAATTATATGCTTTTAAAGACAGGGTATTCAATACCTTATCCGGAGGGGAGCAGAAAAGAGTGTTACTTGCTAAATGCCTGGTTCAGTTAAATTGTTGCAATTGGGCCAATGTAAATAAATATATTTTTCTGGATGAACCAACAGCGAGTCTGGACATTCAACAGCAGTATAAATTAATCGAAAAAATAAAATATTTGGTAAAGAGGCGTAATATCGGTGTCTTCGCTATTTTTCACGATCTCAATCTGGCTGCTCAATTTGCAGACGAGATATTGATGCTTAACTCGGGAAAATTAATAAAGCGTGGAAGTCCCAGGGAGGTTTTGACAAGCGAGAATCTTAAAACCGTACTAGGAATTCATGCAATTGTACAGCCCCATCCGCTCTACGATTGCCCGCATATTACCACGATTCCATATTCAATAAAAAAAGTTTCAGCATAAATTATTTTTTATGAAAAATGTAGAAAAATTAAAACAAGCACTGGAAGTATTAAAGCAATCCGAACCCGGACTTCGACAGCGGGATCGCGCTCAAAAATTAGGGATTAGTGAAGCTGAATTGCTCAGCCTTTCTCTTGGCGAAAATATTACACTACTTTCCGGCGATTGGAAAAAATTAATTCAGGATGTCAAAGAAATGGGCTATGTCATGGCTCTGACTCGAAATGAATCCTGTGTACACGAGCGCAAAGGGATTTATGATAATATTGAATTTTATGAGGGCGCACATAATGTAGGAGTTGCGGTTAATCCCGATATCGATTTGCGTTTTTTTATGAACGAATGGGAATATGCGTTCGCCGTAAACATCCCGAAAGGAAACACGGTACTTCATTCCTTTCAGTTTTTTAATAAAAGAGGGGAAGCGGTACATAAAATATTTTCTACTCCAAAATCTGATATCGAAGCTTACCATCGTTTAGTGAAAATGTACGAAGCGAAGGATCAGGTTTTCCTCTCTGATGTCGACCATAGTATACTGGAAATCAAAGCAGATTTAGCGGATGCAGAAATAGACCAACTGGGCTTTCAACAAGCTTGGAGAGATTTACAGGATACCCACGATTTTTTCGGGATGCTCAAAGAGTATAATGTCAGCAGATTACAAGGCTTTCGACTGGCTCCGGAGGGCTATGTCCAAAAAGTAGATAATGAGGCGGTAATACGTTTACTCGAAGATGTTTCGGAGAAGAAGGTTTCGATTATGTGTTTTGTACATAGCAAAGGATGTGTGCAAATTCATACTGGTCCGGTGAAAAACTTGAAGGTATATGGTGACTGGTATAATGTGATGGATCCCAAGTTTAATCTGCACTTGAACATGAAGGCAGTTACTCAGAGCTGGATCGTTAGAAAACCTACTGTTGACGGTATCGTAACCAGCCTGGAGTTATTTGATAAGGACGGAGAATTGATCGTTTATTTCTTCGGCGAAAGAAAACCGGGCAATCCGGAATTGAAGAGTTGGCGAAAAGCAATTGAAGAAATTGCTCAAGCATCCCTTGAGCAGAACGCGAGTTATTGAGTAAATTAAAAAACAAGACCATGTGTAAATATAGTATCTTATCTCAGACGGATAAAGGCTTTGTTCGCTACTGTTATGATTGTCATACATATAGCATAGTTTATGAAAATATTCTGATGAATTTTGATGATAAAGGTTTTCAAAACTTTAAATCAAATGTAAGTCAATGTTATGTGGAGAATGTTAAAGATAGCTACAATCCTAAAAGAAGAGATATTTTTTTTAATACAAGAGTAGATGGTTTGCAGTTTATTTTTTCTGTTGAAGAAGTGGGAGAGATATTATCCTTAATGCAAACGGCCGAATTGGAAAGCATGCATCTTTTAGGAACAGAGCAAGATAATTAACTAATCGATAATGGATATGAAGCAATGGGTATTTATGAAGCAATGGGTATTCCTCTTCTGTAGTTTTTGTATTATAAACATAAACCTGGCACAAGATAGTAGTATTCCGGATTCCATCTGGAAGTCCGTAGTGCTGGAAGACGTAGTGGTTACAGCGCAATATACTCCTACAGACATTCGTAATGCGATACACAATGTAACAGTTATTAAAGCTGTAGAGATGCTGGAACAAGGACAAAATAATCTGGCGGAGGTATTAATTACGCAACTGAATCTTAGCATTAGCACTGATCCCATTTTAGGAAATGGTCTGGGAATACAAGGCTTGGGAGGGGAACATATCCAGATAATGATCGATGGAGTTCCTATTATTGGCAGGGTAGGGGGTAATATTGATTTGTCCCAGGTCAATCTCAATAATGTAGATCGCATTGAAATTATCAGAGGCGCCATGTCTGCCCAATATGGGAGCAATGCTTCTGGCGGAGTGATCAATATTATTACGAAGAAGTCTCAGTTATCCAAGTTTGAGATTGAAAGTACGAATCAATACGAAAGCATTAATTTTTTGAATAATGCCATGCGAATTGGCTACCGTTCGAAAAATATCTTTGCTTCGGTCAATCTCTCTCGCCTGGATTATCGATTTGAACCAGTAGATAGTATGCGACTCACCGTAGAAGAAGAACTTCCGGATGGAGATATCCGCAAGATTAAAAAACATCCGTGGAATCCGAAAATACAATATGGGATCGACGCCACCCTGCGCTATCAATTCAACGATTCGCTCAAATTTACTTATCAGTATCGGCGATTTGACGAAGAATTATCGATTTATGGTGAAGTGCGGAGACCTCAGTTTTTGCCCTACGCCAGGGATGAAATATTTTTTACGGACAGGCTGGATCACAGCATTAATGCGGAAGCTTATTTGGGGCCTGAGTTATACCTCAATAGCACAACAGCCTATAATCAATACGGTCGAATTAATCGGGTTGAACGTTATGATTTTGATAATGACTCTACAAGTTTGATCCCAAATGAACAGGATACCACTTTATTCGAAACGTTTTTGCATCGCAGTATCCTTAGTACAAGCAGTAGTCGCCCATTGAACCTGCAAGTAGGTTTGGAAATATTAGCGGAACGCGGCAGCGGGGAGCGAATAATCGATACCAGTGCATCCGATCCGAACCTGGCCGTGCTCAATAATTATGCCGCCTGGCTCGGGTTTAACTATAAAGTAAATGAAAAACTAAGTTTTTTAGCGAATTTCAGATATGGCTATAACAGCAAATACGACCATCCGCTGATACCGTCTTTTCATTTGAATTGGAAAGCTCACCAAAACCTGGATCTCAAGCTGAGTTATGCAAAAGGATTTAGGGCCCCTTCTCTAAAGGAACTACATTTCAACTTTATTGATATTAACCATTTCATTATTGGAAACCCCAATCTAAAGGCAGAGTATTCGGATAATGCTTCCTTAAATCTCGATCACCGACTTGCTTTGAGCAGGGAACAAACACTCCAGACTTCACTGTCGCTTTTCTACAATTATATCGGAGATCAAATTGTACTGGCCGAGTTTGAAGACAATAAATTTAATTATCAAAATTTGGATCAATTTCAAACACATGGACTTAATCTGGAATTTGTGTATAAAATGGCTAAAGAATTAAGTGTTCGATCAGGCTTTGCTTACACTCGCTTGTTCAATCCGCTTTCGGATAATTTTGATACGGACAAGTTTACCGGTTTATCTGAATGGAAAAATACCATTGAATGCAGCATCCCTTACTCTAAAGTTCGACTGGTTTTTGCGCATCAATATATTGGCAGACAAATTCGCTTTTTCGAGGATAGTGAAGGCGTACTACAGAGAGGTTTTATAGGAGGTTATCATTTTGTAAACGCTACTTTGAGCAGGTCCTTTTTCCGAAACAGGGTTTTTATGGCTTTTGGAGTAAAAAATATTGGCAATACACAGCGGATTCCCGTTTCGGGAAGTACGGGGGGTGCGCATAGCGGTGGCGCTGCTAGTCGTTTGATCAATTGGGGAAGAACTTATTTTTTCAAACTCAATCTTACCTTGTCAAAGTAGATACTTTGGGAAAATGATGTTAATCGCCCCGAATACCGACAATACAGGTCAATTTATCCTTGAAAAAACGCATGGTATTTTCTGTCAACTGATATCTCCAGTTTGTTTATCCTGTGCCTTTTAATCCGCCAGATAATGCATTTACCAGCAATAATAGTTGCAAAAGATATTGATCGGCCTGCTTCGGGTCCGTCTCCCGGATACTTCGCCATTTTTTGAGATCCTCAATTTGAATCTCATGAAGAACTTCCAGAGCATTATTCCTCAATTTGTTGCTTTCCAGTTTTGAGATCCGTCGGGTTTCTGCGGAAGCCCCCATTATTTTTTCAATTTTGTCGAGGCAGGTCTGATAATCTGTTAAAATCAAATCCATTAGTTCCTGATTAACTTGTGTATCCTGGATCAAATCAGCAAATGCCTTCATGATTTTAGTATCTGAATTCAATAGATTTGACTCAATTTGAATGAGGCTGTATTTCAAGAAATACCAATCCCCGGCCAATCGGCTCAGTTGCTCAAAGTAATCGGGATATTGTTTTTTAAATTCTCCCAAAGCTTTACCCGTTCCAAACCAGCCACTGAGGTTGAACCTGGATTGGTTCCAACTAAATACCCATGGTATGGAACGAAGGTCATCCAGGGAGCGCTGACCTGTTCTTCGTGCCGGTCTGGAACCGATCTTGCTTTGTTCCAATACATCGATAGGGGTTGCACTGGTGTAGAAATCAATGAATTTGGGGTGATCGAGTAATTTTCGATAGTTCTCTCTTGCCAATTCTACCAAACGATCCATCATTTTGTAGAGGCGTTCATCTTTGGTGTCACTACTAGCGATCATGGCTTGCCTCGCCGTTCCCGCTACAAACATTTCAAGATTGTAAGTTGCCGTAAGGCGGTTCGCAAATTGGTTGGCTATGGTTTCTCCCTGGATGGTCATCTTAATGTGACCACTCATTGAACCGGGTGGCATACTATCTAAAAATCGATAAATTTTTCCGCCTCCCCGGCTGATTGTTCCTCCACGCCCATGAAAGAAACACAGTTTTACGCCCAAATCATCGGCTACTTTTGTAAGATTTTCTTCTGCTTTGTATATATTCCACCGGCTAGTCAGGATACCACCGTCTTTATTACTGTCGCTATAGCCCAGCATAATTTCTTGTGTAAAGGATGGTACGGCTTTACGTTGCTCTTGTAGGACCGGATGCTTTAAAAAAGCCGATACAATTTCGGGACCTGCAATCAGGTCATCAATAGTTTCTAAAAGCGGAACCACTGGAAGCTTAGTCTGTTGAAGCCCCGCTTCTCTTAAGAATAAAAAGACCAGCAACAAATCACTTAGACTACGGGTCATACTGACAATGACAGAACCAATGCCTGCAGTACCATATTGATCTACATAGGCTTTAACCTGGCGCAAATAACCAAGCACATTATCTGCTTCTGGTCCACAGGATGTTCCTGCCACCAGAAATGGGCGGTTACTTTTTAGTTCTTCATTTAAAAAAGATAATCGTTTTTCTTCTTCCCAATTTGCATAATCCCAGTCCTGGTAGCCTGAAGCAGCTAAAATTTGGCTGATTGCTTTTTCATGGTAGGTACTATTCTGCCTGATATCGAGTTTTGCCAAATGGAACCCAAAACATTGTACTAGCCGTTCTATTGGAAACAGCCACTGTTTGGCAATTCGAACCGCATTCAAGTCGATTAGTATTTGCCTCAATTTTTTCAGTTCTGCCGACAAATCATCCGCCGATTGAAAATATTCATCTTGTCCAAGCCCATGCTTATCGGCAATAGTGTTTTCCAGTTGTATCAAGAGCAAATTGATAAATTGACGCAATGGTTCAGAAGGATTCCGGTCCAGGGCATTTTGCCCCTTTTCACCAAACAATTCGGCTTTCGATCGAATTTCATCTAAAAAAAATGACGGAATCGAATTTCGATAACTGGAAAAGCTAAGTTTTGCAGCCAGATCAAATAGTTGATTCCATATCATCTTTAAAACTGCCTGGCGATGTATCTGCAAAGTGGAAGCGGTAAACGCCGGTGTAACGAATGGGTGGCCATCGCGGTCGCCACCTACCCAGCTACCGAACTGAATTAAAGGAAAATGCTCTGGCCATTCCAGTAGTTCGGGAGAAAAGCCCAGTTTTATCCAGGCATCCTGCAGCCGCTGATCCGTTAAACGAACGGCTTCAGGAAATACATTTACAAAATAATGCATCAGGTTGTTTCTCTCGTCTTCCAGGCGCGGCTTTTGGAGATAAATTTCACCTGCGCGCCACCAGCGTTCCATCAAACTGATGAGCTCTTGCTTGAGCCCGGCTTGTTCTGATGTGGACCAATTGGGGTTTTCCTTTTTGACCAGCAGCAAATATAACTCTCGGTGAATATCCAGCACCGTTAGACGTTTTGCTTCTGTAGGATGTGCCGTCAAAACCGGAATGACATTAATTTCCCGCAATTTCCGGGCTATTTCCTGCTCATCAATTCCGGCAATTTTACACTGATGCAATGTTTCTCCCCAAGAACCCCGGGTTGATTCTATACCAAATTGAGTTTCGATTTTTCGCCGGTATTGTGTAGCTGCATTTTCTTCCGCTAAGTTTAGTAACTCAAAACATATGCAAATTGCCTGAGCCAGTTTTTCATTGGAATACCCGTTTTTATTCGTATTTTGCGGATTGTCGAATGGTAACTTCTCTGCTAAATCTTCTTCTCCTATAGATGTGAGCATTTCTTTAAATAAAGAAACCAAATACTGGAAATCTACTTTTATTTTCTCAAGTCCTTCGCGTTGGATTAATTCTTTTGTCATTTAACTAACTATTTTTTCCGATATGGTTTATATTTTCTGTTTATTGCAGTCGGGGCACTGTACAGCCAAGGTGGCAGGCGAACGGAGCCTTTGCTCATTCCGCACTTTGTTAGTGATGGAATCTTTTATCAATTGATATTGAAAGATTCATAAGTTAAGATAATAATTTATGAATGAAATGAGATCACCCAAAATTTTACATAATTCTTATACTAGCCACCAACCATTGCCCGGAATAATTCGTGTGATAAGATGAAAAACAAATTCAATTATTATCAATTTTTTAATCACAACTATATGAAAAAAACATTCCTAATCCTGATGTTGTTTGTTTCCAGTATATCAATTGCTCAAGATTTTACATTACTAGGTGTAGATGCAGAAGGTGATCCTACAGTCAGCGGTATTTCAGACTTGCGCGCTATTTCTTATGCCATTGACGAATCAGCGGATAGCCTCTGGTTTAAAATAGACTTGCATACCAGTTTACCTGGTGATCTTGGAATCGTATTTGGAATCGATACAGATTTAGTTCCGGAAAACGGATTAAACTGGAATAGTTCCGGTAATATGGATTTATTACCCGAAGTCGTCTTTACAGTTAATCGGAATTTCATACAGCCCGATTTACTGTACGGTTTCTCTAATAACAATTTGAATCATACCAGTACTTTTGGAGATAATGATTCTACCATAATTGTCAATATGAAATTGTCTAATTTAGATGCGGATGGCAAATTTAATCTGATTCTTGGTGCTTCTACTTTTGATAGTGATGTAAATAATAGAACTATTTATGACGATCTTCCTGATACCGGATTTTTTTTAGTCGATAATACAACTACTTCTGTCCTTGAAATACCGGAATCCAGCTCCTATAGAATATACCCGAATCCAGCTCGTGATCGTTTATATTTAGAAAGTATTGATAAGCAATCTATTGCTATGGTGCAGATTTATAGTAGCAATGGACAATTAATTGAAGAGGTTTCCAATAATGAAGAGCCTATCCAAAAGATTGATTGTGAAGATTTGAAAGGTGGTATTTATTTTTTGTCAATATGGGATAATAATGGATTTAATAGTACTGCCAGGTTTCTAAAGTTGTAGAGGATTTATATCCATTATCGATTGTAGGTTACTGATAGGTTAGCACTCCGCATATATGATGTAGCAGTGTTTATCGGGTATCGGCCTTTAACACTTTGTTGGGCTTTTGTTTATTTGGCAAAAGCGAATTTATTTTGGCCTTGTACTAGAGATGGACCGGCATTGAATGCGGTTTCTACCTATCAATTTCCGTTCAGAGCGACTTGAATATAGTAATGACCTTTCGGTAAAGGGCTCATTTGAATTTATTGATATTGCTCTTCGTTCAAGTTGGCGAATTGTACTATGTTACCATCTGCATCAAATAAGTGGTACTGTCCTTCCTCACAGTGGTCTGAAATATGCCTATTCAACACATCACTAAGCAGATCAGGAATTTAGGGAGCATATAAAGCTATTCATCCTTGTTCCATTCATCCGTCGTTCTTTTGCCTTCTGCAAGGTCCTGCACTTCCCGGTTGCTTCTGTCTATACTGTGTTGAATCTCAAATCGTAAAATTACCTATTGAAGCAGGCTGAGACTATCAACTTTTAGCTATTGTTCTGTCGCATTAGTATTTTCTTTGCCTGTAGTTTTTCAAATTTTATTACAGGTTAGAATAATTTATGTAAATTAGCTATATGTGATAACCCAAGATCATCTAATGGAAAATAAAGAGAAGCAATCAAAGGAAAAAAGCCATGACATTACCGAAAAAGCTGAAGAGTTAGCAGGAATAATCCGAAAAAAACTCCCGGATTTAAAAGTTTCAAAGAATGAAATTGTTTCTTTGTTGAAAGGAGAAGAAATAAACAGTTCACTTGACAGTGGACAAAATGAATCCGAGGAAAAAGCTGTTCCATCCGGTTCTGCTTTATGGAAAAAGGGGAAATTCTTGGCAAATCGGATAACTCACTTGTCTTCAACTATTGCAAAAATAGCTACTATATTACCTATTGTTGCACTGATTTTCCAAACATTTTTCCTGGGTGTAAAAACTGAGAAATTACAAGATCAGGGGCTTGAACTGGTTCAAAGCGGGCAATTAATGCAAAATGAAATTAGTTCTTTAGGAGCACAAACATTAACTTTTAAAGAGGATTTGGAAAAACAATTGTCCTCGCTTCAAACAAAGGTTGAACCACCTACTATTGAAGCAGAAAAGAAAGAAAGAAGGAACCGAAAAAAAATGATCAATTCTGTAAAAAAGAGGATCAGAGAACAGTTATCAAACCCTTCCAATTCGCTAAGAGAATTATCAGATGAATTAAAAGCCAGTATTATTAACTTCACTCTATATTGTAAACCCTATCAATTATTATTCGACAATTTAAGCCCCGAAAGAGGTTATATGTTGTATTTTTTATACAAAGAAAAAATTGCTCCGAATGACTTCCTTGAAATATGTAATAAAGGCGATTTTCAATATGCTGACTGTAATGGAAAGAAATTTGTTCAAGCCAATTTTTCCAATATTGACCTTCAGTATTCCAGTTTTGAAGATGGTGCATTAGCGAGTTGCAATTTGCAAGGTGTTAAATTGAATAATGCTAATCTGCAAGGTTGTTCTTTTTGGAACAGTGATTTGCAAGGAGCAGAAATCAATACTGCTGTTTTGGAAAAGGCAAAATTTAGAAATGCTCAATTAAAAAATTTAAAATTAAAGGAAACGGATATTTCCGGTATAGAATTTAATAAAGATGCTGATTTTGCAGGTGTTGAACTAAATGGTGCATATAGTTTTGACTTTGTCTGGATGAAGGAATTTTTAGAACTTACCCAACTGGATTCTATTTACGTATTGAAATCAGAGCTGGCAGAAAATGCCAGGTATTTTGAAAGATTGCGAATTCATCAAAAATAGTTAACGCTTTTTTTAGGATACTGTCTATTCAAGTGATTTAGCTTCGATACCCTTATTGATCTTTCCTGTTTAAATTCAGATTTTAGCTTGCAGCGCATTTTATATATGATATGCCCACCTTTAGTAGGCATCGACGGTTTGTATTTTATTAATGCTCTTTTTTACTTCAATAACGTCAATCGCTTCAATCGTTAATAGTTCATTAACAAAACTGTAAATCTCAATTAAATCCCACTCCGGTAAAAAATAATTTTTTAAAGATTCAAAGGTCAGAATTTCCCCTTTATTCAGACTTGATATTATGTTTACTAAATTAGGATTTGATTTTTTAATTATTTCATTCCCTCTTGCAAAAATTATCGTATTCTTTTTGTCCAGCTCAAGTAGATAAATGGGAAATACTTTTTTCCCTTTTAACCTGAATTCATTATTAGGCAAAACTTTTGACTTGTTTTTAATTGACTGCTTCAATAAGCCACCATTACTTTTTAACATTAAAACTTTTTTGTCAAAAGCATCTCTAAATTTTGTCATTATTGATTCGACATCTAAATAGTTTAATGAGTTTCTATCCTTGTTATTGTTTTTAATCGGTTCTAAATAGGTGCTTCTTTCATTTTGCGATAGCTCTTGATTAATAATTTCTGTTGCTAATTTTTTTTCCAAATAATTCTTGGAAGGATTAATGTAATCCATAACAATACTTAAAGAAAATTCTTCGCTATTTGCTATATGGTAAACCTGATGAGGTATAAACATGAGAGAACCAGGGTTTAATATATATTTTTTAGAAGAAGGTAACATTTTGTTTATCTCATCATGAAAGACTATTGTATTGTGTTTAATGGTGTTTAGTTTTTCATCATCCCAGGCATAAAATTCTTTTTTCGCAGGTCCTAAATGAAAGAGAAACCCTTCTTCTCCTATTGCTTCTTTATGAATCCCAAAAGGAGTAAAACCATAATTCCCCATAAAGAACAAGAAGGATAATCCACCCAGGGGTAAGCCGGCTTTTTTAATTAATGGCGCCACAATTGAACACATGTCTTCCCCTATTTTGTTATCGTATGCTTCCAGACTATTAAAAACAATTCCAAATTTATCTTCGCCAAATATCTTGTTGGTCCATTCCTTTAATGATTCATTTTGCCGGGGCCTTATTGTTACCATCTTCTGAACAACTTCGTTTTTAAGAATTTTGTCCACGTAAACCTTAATACCCTTATGCAATTCTCCTCTATCTAAAAAAGTATTCAAAATCTTAATAACGGTTTTTTCTAAATCGATTATCTCTTTATCGGACAATAAATTGTCCACAGAAAATGGTTTAGTTAGCTGTTGGGTTTTATCGTATAGATATTCCCATTTATCGGTTCTATTCATTTTACTTTGGGGTTATTTAATAAATATTTATTTCTGATCGCCAACGCTCCGTATAAATAATGGTAGCGTGCTATACAGGCTCTATGAATGTGTTACAGGCTGTTAGGCACATTCCTGTTTTTAGATACTTTTGTCGATAACTTCTTCGGAAGTTAAACCAAAAACCGGAGGAGTTTTAATCCCAAGCATTGCCAAATACATATACAGTTGACCTCTGTGATGCACTTCATGTTCAATCATCGCACGTAACCATTTCCATATAGTAATTTCAATGCCGGCAGGAGTTTTGCATTTTTTTAATAAATCTTCCGGGCTCAGAGTCAAAAATATTTCTGAGGATTCTGCATGCATCCTTTTATAATAATCTACAACGTTTTGATAACCTTCTGCGAATTCTATCCCGCAGCCATTGTATGTACTCTCCTTTAATTGTACATTTTCAGCATACATGTATCTTTCAATATTTGCCAAGTGTCTTATAATGTCTCCGATTGTGAACTTTCCATCTTGGTAAGTCCATTCAATTTTATCTGGAGGTATAAAATCAAATAACCTTATAGTTCTTTGTTTTATTTTAGAATAATACTTTATAAAAGATTGAATTTCTGAAAATTCCATTTCTGGTCATAGATTTTTAATTTTTCACTGCACCTAAATGGCTCCCATAAGCAATGTGACCAGCTTTTGCCGGTATGAAGATTATATGCAAATATAATTATAATTATTATATTATTTCTTTTTTATTTCCTATCTCATTTAATAAAATCAATTGATATAGCTTTTATAGCTTATAAAAGCTCCAATCATAAAAAGAATTAATAAAAAGATTGTTGAAAAAGTACTTTTCTTTGCTTGCTTCGCATTTGGAACAAATAGCCTAAAGACTCCAGCTAAAAATATTAACCATCCTAAAATGGTTATAATTAAAGTCCAGTTCGGATCCCAAAAATTATGAAATCTAACAATTATTAATCCGCATATTACTAAAACCAATCCATTTAAGGCTACCACAGTTGGGGCGACGTCTTTCCAAATTTTAAAATTCAGATATTCCGAGGATGAAAGAATCATTAGTACAGGGCCTAAAATACTTCCTATTTGCATTGAAATTTCGTTTACCATTTTCTTGTTTTTTGTTCATTTTGAGATTTATTTTCCCTATCGTTCCCTCAAGAACGTTAATAACGTTTCTTTATAAGAGTATCACAGTTAAGGGTCTGGTGCAGAGAACTGTATCGCATATAAGAACTATTACTGTTTTGCACTTTGTTCTCGGCTGATTTCTTTTTGATTCAATTCATTTATGCTTTATGCTTCCAGAAGAAAATTCTGTTTTTCCATTTCGATTCGAGATTTCAAAGTAGCCTGCAGTTGGGGCTTTTTTGTCTCCAACTTTTACGATTCCTCTCATATCAACTTGCAAATTATAAATTCTAATCTTTCCATTTTCTTTCTCAACGGTATAAAACCCTTTGGCAAACCAACGCATTTTATCAGCAACTTTTTTATCAATTTGATTCAGGTATTCTTCATTTATTGGAAAAGATTCGATGGAATGATCTTCATTGGAAAGCATTGAATATTTAAGCATGAAAATACTGTCTCTTCCTTTTGCCACTCCGTACCAATTAATATTTGCTATTCCGACAGGCATTGTTAACAAAGAGTTGTATTCTATATTTTGCTTAGCTAACCGGGTCGAAACATCAGTTTTTACTATTTCCTTATTTATCAATGTGAATAGTAGATATAGCGAACTAATTAGCAGCCCATAGTTATTGAATTTTGATCTTTTATCCTGCGATTTGGATACCCTTATACTCAAAACCAGCCCAATAATTAAAGGAATGGTATAAACCGGGTCCACTACGTTGATGCTATCGAAACCTAACCTGCTATTGCTAAAGGGTAAAAATAATTGGGTTCCATAAGCCGTAAAGGTATCTAAAAGTATATGTGTAAAAAGGCATAACCAGGTAAATAGTAGGAGCATTCGGAATCTAGTCTTCTGAAGCCATTTAATTTTGCTTAGCACAAATGTTATCAGTAATGCTCCTAAAATACTAAATGCAATTGAGTGACTAAATCCCCTGTGAATGCTTAGCATGTCGAATTTGTCGTAGAATAAGTACAGCACTACATCAAGGTCGGGAACGGTTGCTACCACTGCTCCAAGTATTAGACCGTTATTCCCGATTTCTTTTCCAAGAATTGCTTCTCCAATCGCTGCCCCTAATACTCCTTGGGTGATGCTGTCCATTTACTTTTTCTATTTTTGTTTGTTTGCCGAGAACGGCTCATGTCGATGCAATAGCCACCCACTCAAAGTACGAATCTTTTGCGCTACTTCCAAAGTTTACTTTCGTAATAGATGGGGTAAATTATACACGTTATTTTTGCGAGAGCAGGAGCGCAAAAGACCTTTGATCAGATGCCAGTCTTTGCTTTATGAAGTGATCTCTGTGGAAAAATGCTTTTCAAGGGATTCGGAGGTTGAAAAAAGAGATGTCAGAAAAATTCATACAGGTTTTAATGGTTCTGTAGCTGGACAAAAAGAATATTAAAGCGAAAATGACCACTGGGAGTCAATTACTAAAATGTAAAAACTTCATTGCACTATTTCTTTATTGCTCCTAATGGGGAATCTTTTTGCCTTTTATTATGGACCACCTGAAACTGCCATATGGTTTTCTTTTCTTTAGAAGCCGGGTAATATTTAATATTCTTTTCTTTCCCGTCTATTTCAATATTGATATCTGCTAATTTATCCGCTTCTTTAAGCATACCGCCACCTTTGAATTTTTGACCATTTCTTAGACCCGCTTCATATGCGGGGCCATCGGGATTTACTCCTGTGATTATTCTTGTTTCGAAGGTCTTTTCAAGATTAAACCCTGGATCAAAAGAAGCTTTACTAACTTTTTTTAATGATGCATTTTCTCCAAAAGCTCCTTTGACGGGTTCTAATGTTAGCCCTTTTTTTATTTTATCTATGTCGGAACTTATATCTAATCCAGTAACCTTTTGAAATGCTTCAACAATATCCTTCTCATGGAATTCATCTTTTACTCTTTTTCTAAGATCATAAAGCATTCTCATAAAATCATCTAAATTAGCATTGCCTCCTGTTGTCTTATGAATTTTAGTATTCCAATTTAAAGCAGTAATAAAACCTTGTTGGTACGGTATTTTTTGTGCTTTTGGAAATTTTCTGCGTTTTACAATCATTTCTTCTGAAGTCATATTAAGAAATGGTGAATTATAATATCTATGAAATATCTTATTAGCATTCATTACCAGCTCTTTAAAATCAATTTCTTCTATGCGAAATAAAATCCAGTTGGCATAAAAATCGGTAAATCCCTCCGTGAACCAATATAATGTTTCATCTTTAATAGTGCCTAATTCACCTGGATTCAGGAAATGAAAAAGTTCATGAGCCAGTAATTCTTTTTTATCCATGTTTAGGTCAGTACTCTCCTTAGATATATACATCCTAAAACTGTTCATCCCTTTGCTCCCGGAAATCTGGTAATCATCCATTGGATAGAAAAAAACAAAACCTTCATTTTTTATAGGAATAATGGTGTTCATAAGTGTTTTTACACTTTTCAAAAATTGAGAAATCTCTTTAATATCGAGTTTTAAACTTCCCAATAAAACCACATTTACCTCTTTATTGTATTGAAGATATTGAGATGAACCAGCAGCAAAAACACTCTTAACCACTTTTGAAATAGTTCCGGTATAGTTGGTTTTAGAGCTGACTCCGTAGCTATTTACAAACAACCAATTTTCTGGAAAATTTCTAAACTCGAAAGTAAAATCACCGCTGCTTGTATTAGGGAAATGAGGAAATACTAAGAAATTAGTCCCTAGAAGATAAATGTATTTCTCCGAAATATAAGGGCGATTAAACATACTTTTAATTATTGGTTTTTTAGCCAGATCGGATACCAGATCATACTGGAACACTACTCCGGATTTATTTGTGCCCATTAATTTTTTCTTATATGGACTATCTGTATTTACAATTTTTAATGAAGGTGATATGGGTTTAATGTTTTGAATATGCTCGTATAATTCTTCTTCACCATCCCATTCATTTGGCAGCAGCAATTCATTTAATTCTAGCTCATTTGCTACAACTGTTACCTTAATAGATAAAGTATTTTCACTTTTATAAGTTATGATATAACTACAATTAAAATCCTGCGCTGGTAGAAAAGGTGAAAGAAATAGTAATAATATGGCTGGATAAAGTTTAAGAGTAGAGTTTTTCAAAAGAGTATTTTTTGGTTGAACGTTGATAGCTAATTCAGTAGAATAGCCTTTTAAATAGGGTTTTTAGAAAATTACATTTTATAACAATGATACCATCAGATACCATTGCCACCTAATACGACCACTTAAGAACTTATAATATTTTACTATTGATGTAGTTTAACAAGAACTTTAACAGAACTTTTTAGCAAGTCAATTGTAGGCGCTTAATCTTCTAAAATGACGAAAACGAAAAAATGAGCCTGTTTGCTTTTTACTTAATTTCGATTTGTGTTACTGAAACCCACTTAGGTGCATTGTTTACTTCTTGACGGAGTAGTAAATTAAGTTGTGCTGTGTGATGTTGTACATGTCTCATGTTATACAATAAAATCTCCAAAACGGAATAATCTTTATAATCGTTTTTCCAACGCGAATCTGCAATCTCTTTAGTCATGCTCGAAACCAAATCATAACATTTACGCCTGCTATATTGGAGGTAAGAAAGCATTTCTTCTTTCGAATATACCCTGTCTGGCATTGCGCCACTAGGGTCAAATTCTGATAAGCCATAGGGTGAAGGTGGTTTAAAATTGACTGGATCAAGTGTAAGATAATAATCTAACCAAAACAAACAATGATAGCTTATATACCAAAACTTCTTTTCAGTATCCCAAAACTCGATGGGACAAAGATTGATTGCATTTTCAAGCATGTCTATACTTGCTCCAAATTGTCGCCATATTATTTTATTAATAGACTTATCCATTTTTTATTTCTGTTTGATTTGAGGAAATTTATCAGCAATTAAATTCAATTTAATCTCATGTTCAAGATATGCTTTTAAACCGTCTAATACTGTGGTGAACCCTCCTGTATTATTTTTAATTACTTCAATTAACTCTTCTCCTGTTTGATTGAATCCATAATTCCTAATTATGACATAAGTTGAATCCTCTGTTATCTCTGTAAATTCAAAATCTACGGTCGTACTTGGTTCATCCCATTTTATGGAAATTAATTTATTTTGTACAATTTCTTGTACTTCAACTTCAGTTGCAACATTGTACATTTCCCATTCCCAGGTAACTTTTTTCCCTTTTTCCAGGTTTCCGCTCGATTTTGTAAACCAAAAGTTTGTTGTAATCCGAGGATTAATAAATGCCTGAAAAACCTCATTCACAGGTTTTCTTATTAGCATTTGTGTTTCTACAGTAGGCATTTTCTTATTTTTCATTTCTATCGTATTGGTTCTTTAATCATTGTTATGAGCACAATTCAATACTGGTTTTGCTTTCGTTTTAAATGATAGAAACTCGTTGCAGGCAACGTAGATACCTATACTGGCTATGTACCTTCTGCACTTCGTTCCACGCAGTACATTTATTCTTCCAAATTATCAAAAGTATATTGAATTCCTAAAGTGATTTGTCTGTTTTTTCTTTCTCCACGAGATTCATTAGATGTTATATCCGTTAAACCATGAAAATAGTCTACCCTCAAATTTAATAGGTTGCTCAATTTATAATCCACTCCCAATTTGGGTCCAATTTCTACCCTGGAAAACTTTCTATTTCGAGTATTATGTCGATATTCGAATGGTTCATTATTTTGCTCTCCACTAGCTCTGTAGTCAGAGCTTGCAGATAAAAGTATCATAGGTTGTATTCCTAATTTAATTCCAATCTTTCCGGAAGTGAATCTATAGTATACAGGAGTTCCAAAATAATTAGCCTGTATTCTAAATTCTTCTGAAATCACACCAATCATCTCTAATGTCTGACCAATTAATGCTGTTTCGCCAGAAGTCTCTTTTCCTTCAATTTGAACCCACAGGAATTCGAGACCTAATGATGATTTAGGCCCTGCTTTTTTCTCTAGGGACATTCCAAAATTTCCGGAAAGGGTAAACTTTGTATTAGAATGACTGCTAATACGTGCTTTTGATGTCACTCTACTCAATCCAAGATTAATAGTTCCTCCAACTATGAGATGTTGCGACTGTATAGAATTTACATTGACAATTATTAAGTATACTAAAATTGACTTTTTAAGCCATTCCATTGTAACTAATTATGGTACCCTTAAAAATAATTGATTTCTATTGATATACGAGTAATTGTGTGAGTTTTATATTTGAGGTTTTTATGTATAATCCGCTTGTTGTCCTATTGGTCTTAAGAGATTTATAAAGATATTAATTATCAGTTAGTTAAGAGCCTAACTAGTTACATTCTATTTTTTATTGCCACCAACATCCTATACCTACAATATAGCCGCGTTTATTGCTTATGCGCATTAGATACCTTGTTTCAGGCTTAGGAGCGAATTAATCAACCCTTGATAAATTAGATATAATAATTTTTTCTTATATTAAAGGCGAACTCTTCTTGTAAAAGAGTGTATGTGATTTTTTATATACGGTCAATCAATAATTTTTATATAACCCCAAATGCGACAAATGTGAAATTACCAGATTATTTATTGTTAAGTTAATTCGAATCTGTAAGGAATTAACTTTTTTTATTTTTTTAAGCAGTTCATTAATCGAAGCACCTGCTTAAAGAGGTTTTGCGTTTGGTGCATTTTAAAGCACAATCTTATGTTAAGTAAAAGTCAATTGCAGAAAATGCAAAAAAGAGGGAGGTCAATCAGTCTCGCGAAAGCTGGAGATAATGAATTGGGAGCGCTCAAATTATTACCTGGTTTATGGAAGAATTTACCCGGACTACCCGGGCGCGGCTGGAATATGATTGCTTTGCCTTTTGTAGCTAAATCAGGCCCTCCGATAAATTACCGTCTCCTGGTAAATCAGTATAATGAAGAACTTCGTTTTTCTATGGTCGACAAAGCAGTTCCTAATCGTGGTATTAAAAAATATCGCAGTAAAACGATAAATGCAGACCAATTTGTAGCGGCTTTGGATTATGAGCAAACCATAATACAAATTGCTGCCGATGACTTTCCAAAAAGTGGTTTGGCCGGACCCGCAGGTTTACCTATTCACCATGAACCGGGCCTGTTTTTGCATATGGGAAACGAAACGACTGGTAAGCTGGAATATGCCAGACTTGGAACCATCCCTCACGGAAATTCTGTTTTGGCTCTTGGGAAAGCCAGAGAGATAAAAGGTACTCCGAGAATTCCTGCTGAAAATGGTTTGCCAATTGGTGTGGATCAGGATTTGAATACGCCTTATTTGGCGCCTTATAAACATTTTCATGAAAACTTGTTTCAGGGGCTTTTTGACCCTGTTCATCCTAACCGGCTCCTTAAAGAAGCAAATAAGGAGGTAGAGATTGTAAGGACCACGGAACTTCGTTTTGATACGACCTTTGCTACTGGTGGAATTGTCAACATTCCTTTTATCGTGAAGCAGGCGGATGCTTCCGAAATGAGTGCCAGGTTTTGGATTCAGGAACTAAAAGAAAAAGATGCTACAGGCAAACCAAAATTGAGACTTCAATATACACAAACAGTCTTCCTGGATTTTTTCCCTCGATCAGATGGCCAGCCCGGACTTATCAAGTGGCCACATGTATCAATCAATACACTGGAAAAAGCTACATAAAGTTTATTTAAGTTCCATAAAAGAAGTATCGGGTTTTAGGTTTTCCAAACGCACCAAATACCTGATACTTCCTGGCACGTTCTAAATCTCTCGGGAATGGAATTTCTATGACGATGATTGATCATTACTAGCTTCGCAAATAAGAAGCGCCGTTTACATCAAGTATAGCACCAGTCATGTATTCTGTCCCTTCTTCGGCGAGAAACAAAACTGCTTTGGCGACTTCCTCGGGACGGGCGACTCTTTTCAATGGGCTTTGATTTTTGATCCTTTCTCCTGATGGTCCGTCTAAAATAGCTTTGGCCATGTCGGTTGCTACAAAACCGGGGGCGACTACGCCGACAAAAATATTATGAGGCGCCAGGGCCTGTGCCAGAGACTGACTCATAGCATTGAGCCCTGCTTTGGATGCACCGTAGGCGGCTTGTTCCGGCTCACCGCGGAAAGCTCCCCTGGAAGAAATATTGATGATCCGCCCGCCACCCTGAATGATCATATACTGGGTAGCACAAAAGCAAACATTGGCCGGACCTGTCAGATTAATATCCAGTGTTTTTTTCCAGGCTTGTTGCCATTCCTGATAATTTACCTTATCGATAGGGTGCGCTTCGAATATTCCGGCATTATTAACGACGATGTCCAGTCTTTGGCAAAGGATAATGATCTGATTGATCAGCGTTCGGGTAGCATCCGGATCACTAACATCCGCCTCAATTGCCTGATGACCGCCACTGCCGAGCAAACTTAAGGTCTCCTGAGCAGCTGTTTTATTATTATGGTAGGAGAGGAACACCCGGGCACCTTCCCTGGCAAAAGCAATCGCTATAGCGCGACCGATTCCCCGGGAGCCACCGGTTACCAATACTGTTTTATTGTTGAATTTCATTGGAATTGCTTAAGCTTTTGGATCGATAGGTTCTTTTCGCTTAAGGTAAATCTTGCCTTGTCTGACCTTTCGGCCTTTGGCATTATAATCCTGATAATAACCGACAAGCCAGGGCGCTCCGTTTTTTATTTCAATGCCTATCTGGTATTTCGTTCTGATTTCTCCGTCAAAGGTTTGTCTTAGCGCGAATTTCGAATCTATCAGGTTAATAGATTGATCACCATTAATGATCCCGAAAAAATCAATACTTTTTTCTAATTCCCGATGATCAATAATTTCGCCCTTTAATTTGCGACATGTCCGGCAATCCAGCACTGTGGGATCCTGGTGATTAGCAGTTGATATGTTGATTTCAAATTTGAATTGTTCATGTCCTTCGGTAATGATTCCTACCCAGTAGCCATAAACTTGTTCCTGTGCAGATAAAGTGCCGATACTGATCAGCAGAAGCAATAATAGCAATATATTCTTCATTTACAGCTTAAATTTGTCATTCCGAAAGTTAAGCTATTTTTATTAAAAATATATGATTTTATCTGTAGACCAATTTAAAAGTTTTTTGTTTGTCTTTGCTTTTTGCTATCAATTCGTAGATTCCGGCTGGAGCGTTTCCTCTCGGGATATTAAGCACTGAACCCGAAGTATGGAAGGATTCTAAAAGTTTACCATTTATATCAAAAATAGAAACATCATAATTTGCTCCCGAAGGATTTTCAATATTCACAGTGATCATATCTGCTACGGGGTTTGGAAAAACCTCAACACCTTCCAGAAATTCCGGGCTGATACTAACTATAGACTGCCATGGATCAGACCATTTTTCATGAGTCAAAAAAGTATCGTCTGTTAGTGTTTTGAGAAAACTAATTAAATCCTGTTTTTCTGATTCAGAAAAATTGTAGCCGGTAAAGTGATCACCAAACAACCAACGGAAGGCAGAATTATCATTAAATTGTACACCTTCGCTGTAGAAATCTATTACCTCTTCTAAAGTCGCAAATCTTCCGTCGTGCATATAAGGTCCGGTGACCTCAATATTTTTCAGGGATGGGGATTTGAATAATCCTTCAAACATCGGTCCCTGAAACCATTCTCCTGCTCCTAAATCAGTGAAAACGGAATCCAGACCATTATTTCCGGGAACAAAAAACTGGAAAGGAGAAGTCGCACCAAAATGAGGCGTTACATGACAAAAGGCGCAATTTAATTCAAAAAGATCTTTTCCATTGAGTTCACTCGCCGTAAAATTACTAAAGTTTGTGCTGACCGATTGATCAAATTTTGATTCGAAAGTAGTCATCGAACTGATGAACACAGCAAGCGACTCTGCGATTTTGCTTTCCGTTATAGAAGTGCTACCATAGGCATCCATGAAAAGAGATTCGTATTCTTCAGCTGCTTCCAGTTTAGCGATGAGATCATCCATCGTTTTTCCAAGTTCATGAGAAGCCAAAATCGGTTGAATAACCGCATCGTGAAGATGACCGGATCGAAAATCCCAGAAAAAGCTTTGTCCCAACTGCCAGGCCAGGTCATTGAGATGCATGGAGTTCCGGGTTGTGAATTGATCGCCAATTCCCTCACTCAATGCAACATCATCAGCAAAAGAAAGCTCTTGCCTGTGACAACTAGCACAGGACAGAGAATTGTTATCCGATAAACGGTCATCATAAAATAATACCCTTCCCAGGGTTGCTTTTTCGTCAGTAATATTGCTGATTAAAGCGGTATCAATCGTTCCCCAGCCAATTGACATATCAAAAACATGCTGAGGCAGCTCGACACTATAGTCGAACATTTGATCCGGTAATTCCAATACTTTATCGTTTGGAGGGAGTACCAAAGTTGTGTTTTTAAAAGAATTAACCGCCGAGCTAAGAAGGATAATGAAACTGATGGAAGTGAGGGAGTAAATAGTTCTTTTCATGGGTTTTCAGTTCTAGCCTTAAAAAATTTCCATTAAAATACGTTATAAACCATACAATTTCAAGTAGTTAGGTCAGAAATAACAAAAAACATACATATTAATATTAGTTTTATTCTTATTGTATAATATGTGTTTTGGCCTTGGAAGGTATTTGAAAATGGTTCTCCGAGGCGAAAATTGACGTTTGCAAATTGATTAATGATGTCCCCACAGGCTTTGGATACGGGCAAAATATCTTTCTTATAGCAACCCCGACAGGCTTGAATGCAAGTGGAGAGATTGTGAATTTTAATTAAAATTCTAAACCTACATTCATGGCAAAATATTCGGCGATGGAAAAATGTGATTTGAGAACAATCCCTGCGAATGCCCGGACATTGGCTTGTTTGAGGACGGGGACGTAGTAGCGGCCAATGAGTTTAAAATAAATGGGCTGGGGTAGTTGATAGGAAAAATTTCCAAGATAAGCACCAGCCTGTAATGTTAATCCGAAATTGCCAAAGACAAATTCGTCAGCCAGAAAGAACGTAATGCGGGAAGCCCCCCATCTGGCTTCGCTTTCCGAATTGAAAGCAAAAACACTTTTTCCAAAAACGTATAAGGCACGGTTGAATTCATAATCGGCCCCAAAAAATAATCGGTTAACTCGGCTAAGGTTATAAATACCGGCAATGGTATACACTTTAATCGGATATTTTGGCCCGCCAATGGCCTGGCTTTCGCGGTAACCCAGGCTGTATTCCAGGCGTAAACCAAGCTTTTTAGCTGCTTTTTTTGATAAATCGTGATTGATATAATCTTCTTCGCTTAATGAGTGAGGGGTATAGACCAAGCCAAGCAAAGCACTACCGATATTCACCCCAAAATTGGGAAGCTGCGCTGCACCATTGCTAAAATGAGTAAAACTTAAACCGTATTTTAATTCCAGCTTGCTATTTAGCCGATAGGCACTCATAAACTTCATATGTGCAATTACGTTGAGTCTTGATCCAATCGCATTGTTATTGGGATTAGTCAATCGATTGAAAGGCCGGTCGAGCATGGCAAAACCCGAAGCAAACTGAAAATCCATTTTGAATTTCTGCTTGCGAAACAAAGGGATCGTAAAATTATAGTGAATGCCATAGGCATTGCCCATTGTATCTCTTTCACCCAATCTGAAAACCATCAGCCCCGTTCCGATTTTGGGGTATTTCTGAAATTGGTGCCAGGTCTTTTTACCATAAGTTTTCCAGGTGATATTTATATCAATACCACTCGACAGACCCGGCGATTCAAAGATTAACTCTGGTGTGTGCTTGACAATCTGTCCAAGATGGAGACTCGTTTCGATACTCATTCCCTTTTTAAACTGGGCATTCAGACTACACGCAAACAAAAAAATAATTGAAAAAAGGAATATCTGCCTCATATCACTGGTAGAAAAATTAAGGATAAAGGTCTATTAATATCAGACTTTTAAATCAGAACAGGCTTTGTATTTTGATTTTTAAATTATCTTGGCTGAAAATTAAACTTTCTCGCAGTTTTTATGACATTATTACAACGAAATATTTGTTAAAAACGTAGCGATAGTTTTCTATTTTACAACTCGCTGGACTTAAAAACCCTGTTATATGTTTTTTATCCGTGCTTTTGAAGGCGAAAACGAGTGGTGGAAATGGCTGGTTATGATGATTGCTGTTTTTGGCGCATATATGATTGGACAAATTCCCTTTACCCTGGTTTATATCTACTATATGGCTAAAAGCGATAATATGCCGGATGATCCGGAAGCTTTACAGGAAATGGCTATGCAGATTGATATGGAAGGAGTCGGGATGGATTTAAACCTGGGATTGTTTCTGCTCTTATTGATGTTTGTAGCGATGGGTGGGGCCTTGATTTTTTTGATGAACCTGCTGCATAAAAGATCATGGAAAACCTTGATCACCCCCCTTGAAAAAATCAATTGGTCAAAAATTCTGTTTAGTTTTTTCCTTTGGATGGTTTTTGCGATTATCCTGGAAGGGGTTTCTTATTTTACAGACCCTGAGGCCTACACTTTAACGTTCAATGCCCGGGATTTTATTCCTCTGTTATTAATTGCAATCTTTTTGTTGCCGATTCAAACGACTACCGAAGAACTGGTTTTTCGGGGCTACCTCATGCAGGGTTTTGGACTTTGGACAAAATCAAAACTATTCGCCGTAGTCATTACTTCTGTTTTATTTGGATTAATGCATATCATGAATCCCGAGGTTCAACAATTCGGATTATGGATTATGATGGCTTATTATATGAGTGTGGGCTTTTTTATGGGCTTGATCACGGTTATGGATGATTCACTGGAGCTGGCTATTGGGGTTCATGCCGCTACCAATATGTTTAGTGCGATCTTTGTCTCCTATGAAGGAGGGGCATTACAAACCCATGCTATTTTCAATACGGAGGTCGTTAATGTAGGCTTAATGTTACCGATATTCTTTGTAGTGGCAGCGATTTACTTTATCATTTGCTGGAAAAAATACAATTGGAAAGGCTGGTCGAAGCTTTTCGAACCGATCCAGCGACCTGTGACAGAAGAGATTATTGTTTAATGCTCGAAAAACAAAAAACAAAAGACGAAAGACCAATATTCGAATAGCGAAAAATAAATTTATAAATATGCTTAGATTAAAATTGTTGCTCGGCTGCCTGATGATGGTAGCTATCCTGACTGCACAACCTGACCGTTGGCAACAACGAATTGATTGTACCATGTATATTGATTTTGATGTAGAGAAACATCAATTTACCGGAACTCAAAAATTGGTTTATTATAATAACTCACCGGATCAACTCAATAAAGTTTTTTACCATCTGTACTTAAATGCTTTTCAACCTGGAAGTATGATGGATATACGAAACCGGGCACTGCCGGATGCTGATCCCAGAGTAGCTAGTCGCATTTCTAATTTAAAAGAAGATGAAATGGGCTATTTGAAAGTCAAATCTTTAAAGCAAAACGGCAAAAACACCAGTTTCGAACATGTCGGAACTATTCTTGAAGTGACTTTGAAAAAGCCGATCGCTCCAAACAGTTCTGTTACTTTTGATATGGAATTCGAAGCTCAGGTGCCTGTTCAAATTCGACGCAACGGCCGCAATAATAGTGAAGGTATAGATTATTCTATGTCTCAATGGTATCCTAAACTATGTGAATACGATTATCAGGGATGGCATGCCAATCCTTATATCGGACGCGAATTTTATGGTGTTTGGGGAGATTTTGATGTGACCATTAATATTCATAAAGACTGGAAAGTAGCTGCTGGAGGTTATATCCAAAATCCAGAGGAAGTTGGAAGTGGATACGGTACACGGACCGTAGAGCCCAAAGGGGATAAAATAGCCTGGCGGTTCAAAGCACCTAATGTACACGATTTTGTCTGGGCAGCTGATCCGGAATACAAGCACGTTACCAGACAGGCGAAAGATGGCCCAATGATGCACTTTGTTTATAAGGAAACACCGGATAATGCAGAAGCCTGGTCTAAGCTGCCCGAAATCATGGATCGCGTTTTCACTTTTGCCAATGAGAATTATGGAAAATATCCTTATGATTCCTACTCCTTTATCCAGGGAGGGGATGGCGGTATGGAATATCCCCTGGCCACCCTGATTACCGGTGAGCGAAACCTGCCGAGTTTGGTTGGCGTTTCGGTACATGAGTTAATGCACTCCTGGTATCAGATGGTCCTTGGAACTAACGAATCGCTGTATGCCTGGATGGACGAAGGCTTTACATCGCATTCAAGCAGTGAGATTATGAATTTTTTGAAAAAGGAAAAATTACTTGGAAACCTGACCCCCGTGAAAAATCCATTCGCCGGTTCAATCGCCAGTTACGCCGGTTTTGCCGCAAGTGGTTACGAAGAGCCACTATCTATACATGCCGATCACTTTAAAACCAATAGCGCCTATGGCGTGGGAGCTTATGTCAAAGGAGATGTTATCCTGACGCAATTGGAGTACATCATGGGAAGACCAGCTTATAAAAAAGCCATGTTGAAGTATTATGATACCTGGAAGTTCAAGCATCCGAATCCGAATGATTTTATCCGTATCATGGAAAAAGAAAGCGGACTGGAATTGGACTGGTACAGAGAATACTGGGTTAATACTACTCATACCATTGATTATGCGATTAAGTCGGTAGAAGCGGATGGAAGGAAAAAAGTAAAAATCACCCTGGAGAAAATTGGGCTCATGCCCATGCCGGTTGATGTTGTAGTTACCGATTCCAAAGATCGAAAAACAATTTACACGATTCCTTTGCGTATTATGCGGGGTGAAAAGACCAGTGACCTGGGCGATAAGATTGAGGTAATGGAAGATTGGCCCTGGACACATCCTAAATACGAATTGGTGATTCCTATGAAATTTAAAAAGATTAAAAAAGTAGAAATCGACCCTTCAATCCGTATGGCGGATGTACAGAGGAATAATAACACCTGGGAGAATAAATGAGATTAATTGCTTTTGCACTAATTTTTCTGACGCTGGGCCTGAATGCCCAGAATGATAAAAAAAATTATAACCTGCTTTGGGAAATTTCCGGAAATGACCTGGAGCAGGTTTCCTATTTATTTGGCACGATGCATGTCAAAGATGAGCGGGCCTTTGACTTTAGTGATTCTTTATTATTGGTTTTAGATCAGGTCGATGCCTTTGCCATGGAAGTCCATCCGGATTCCATGGTCGAATTCCTGATGGATATGATATTCAACTCGGATACAACGAATGTCCTGAGAGAGCGATTGAGTACGGAAGCATATGAAAGACTGGATAGACAGCTTAAAGATAAAACGGGGAAGAATATTGATGAAACCGGGATTAAAGATCCAATCTGGATCGAGTTAATGATGATGGATTTTGAAGAACCCGGTCACACTGTGAAGCAAGAAAAAGTATTGGATTTTTACCTCTTTAACCGGGCCTATCGACAAGGAAAGGCGACATATGGTTTGGAAAGGATGAGAGATTATGGCGGGATGACGGATGCCTTTTTCGGGATGTTTGAAAAAGAAGATTACGATCCGGAAATGTTTGAGATCAATGAGTCGGAACAGGAACGGATGTTTGAGCAAATGATCAAAATTTACGCAAGTGGCGATATTGAGGCCATCGCTCGTTTCTCGAAAGGAGAAGGGGGCTTTGAAGACGAGGAATACGAAGAAGAGATACTGGATAAACGGAATTACAGAATGGTGGATTCTCTGGAATTGCTGATCCGCAAGCAATCCGTCTTCAACGCAGTTGGCGTTGCCCATTTACCGGGTAAACACGGTATGATTGAGATTTTGCGGAAGAAAGGCTATCGAATGCGGCCGGTGAAAGCTGCATTTGATAATACTACTGATCTGGATGATTTTCCGGCTCAGGCTCCTGACTGGAAACGTTTTGCTTTTCAGGACTTTGAAGCATCTGTACTTTTACCCAAAAAACCCTATGCAATAGATATCGGGCTCGATGACATCTATACGGTTAGTGAGGCCAAAATGTCTATGGATATCCTGAATGAACAAATATATATTTTCGCTGCATTTCATCATCGGGCCCTTTTTGATGTAAGAGCAAATGAATCCTTTTTCGAAAACTTTCAAAAAAGATGGGTCGAACGACAGGGAATTGAAATAATAGATTCTAAAGTCATAGAATATAAAGGCAAAAAATCGATTCGGACCATATATAAGGAAACTGCTGACGAAGGGCAGTTTGGCGTAATGCAGCTTTATAAAAAAGGAGGAAGTATTTTTATGCTTTCGGTTACTAATGAGAACGGTAATTTTGATAAGGAATTGCTGTTACATTTTTTTGAATCATTGGAAATGGGCGATGATGATGAACCGAAGATGCATAAGGTAGTTGATGATATTTCCGGAGTCAGTTACGAAATGCCAATCAAACCGAAACACAATCACCGGGTGGCTTACAGTGATGAATACGGGGAGCTCTATCCTTTTACAATTCATTCTTATCTTGCCAAAGATGCGCTGGAAAATTTTAATTATCTGATGCTCCAGCGTACCAATCCTGCCGGAATAGTTTATACGAATCTTGGAGATGAGTTTGAGCATTTTCAGAATATTTACGAAAAACGTTTTGAAGCAAAGGTGAAATCTTCCAAACGGGTCATGTTTAAAGGATTTCCGGCAATAGAGATGATCTTTGACTTGCCTCAGTCCCTTGTACATATGTTAATAGTGATCAGAGGAAATCGAGCATTCATTTTTATGGTAGAAAAACTTCCTTCGGGTAAAGAATTTGAATTTAAAAGAGATGCTTTCTTTGATTCGATTGAATTCTTGCCCTTGAAATACATGGAAATCAGAGAGCGAAAACTCCATGCTGAATTGAGCATTGCACTGCCTTCGGAGCCTTTTTTGGAAAGTAAAGAGTATTCCTATTATCCCTATGCGAATTCAGATACCTACCTTTCCCTGGACAGTTTATCCGGAGTAGGTTATTCTTTGACGAATTATCAGATGAATCCCTATTACACCAGCGAAAATGCGGATAGCATGATGCAGGCAGGTATCGATTCCGTTGTTGTGGACAGTGATTTGAAATACTTTGCCGATACGACTTTTCAGGGACTACCCGCCTGGTATCTTAAGGTTTTTTCTCCGGAATCGGAAATGCTTAATCATCAATTGTTATTTTATCGCGGTCCTCATTTCTTTGAAGTAGTTTTTATTGGTAGTAATGAGGATCCGGATGCGCTGGCATGGGAGTATTTTAATACTTTTCAATACAGGAATCCGGAACATACCATGGACTACTTCGACCGGGACCATAAAGAAAAATTATGGCAGGATGCCTTGTCCAGGGATTCCGCTATTTTGTATGATGTCAAATATTATTTGTTAAATACTGATCTGGGACGGGAAGATCTGCCCGAAATCTATCGCATACTGGAGACAGATTTAAGCTATGACACTTTTAATATTCGTTATTTGGAAGAAATTCTGGTAGATCAATTGGCTAAAATAAAAGAACCAGCTTCGATTCCTTTTTTATCTGATCTTTACGAAAAAAGGGAATCAAAGCCCGAAACTCAAATGGCAATTTTAGCAGCCTTTTCCGCTATGCAGGATGAAACTGCCGCCGCGCAGTTTTTTAAGTACATAAAAACCTTTGATGCCGAAAAGAAAAACCAAACCAATTTTTATGTTGAATTTCAGCCTTTTAAAGACAGCTTAAAATTTGCCCGGCAGTTTACTCAGGACTTTGTGGCGCTAATCGGCCAAAAAGAAATAAGCTATTACGCTATTGAGGTATTGAATGCATTGTATAGCGATACTACTATTACGATGCCTGAGAATGAGGCCTTGGCAGATGCATTGATAAAGCAGGGCAAATCCGTGATAGAGCAATATGATTTGTTGAATCCGGATACCACGATCAGTTACCAGGGGGATATGTACGATTTGAATGAAATTAATTTAATACTTGCGCATTTTGAAGTTGATGATCGCATTAAAGATTACATAGCATTGCAGGAGCAGGTGAATCATAAATCCATTCAGGTGAGCAGTGTGCGTCTGGCTTATAAACTTGAGCTTGCTCCCGATCCTGAAGTGTTGACTAAAATCGTAGAAGACGATTATTACGGCTACTATCTGATGAAAAAACTCTGGGAAGAGAATACTTTTTCCAAATTACCCGATACACTTTACAATCAGGCTTCTATTGTAAAAGGATGTTTTGCTTTTGATTCCAATTATGAATATGGTGAGGTGAAAAACTTTCAATCACTGGAGCGAAGAGCTTATAGCAAAAATGATAAAAATTATTTGATCCATCTGGTTCAATTTGATATAGATGGATACAAAATTCCGCAAATAGGGATTTGTACACAACCGGCTCGTTCGGATGAGGTCAATCCTGTTCCGGACTTCTTTACTTACACCGATTGGAATTCGGAAAAAGAAAGCCGGGAAGATGCGATCAAAAGAGTGATTAAAAGCTTTGAAGAGTACTGATTTTTTTAAAGAAATACTAATACTAGTGTGTTCTGAAAAGTTATATCGGTCTCGGCTATGAAACGTAGGGCATTTCGGAGCTTAGAACTTGTCCACCGAGACTAAGCTTGTTAAGTGCAGAAAACTTACGGAAACCACTGTCCGCCCTATGTTTTATAGCCATTGTTGCATTTAGTTCTCTTCTAGATTGCTAATGATTTCTTTCATATCAGCTATCCAGTCTTTTACCCACTTCTTATCCTTTTTCTTCTCATCGGCATTTAGCATGGCTATTGTGGTTTTGTAATTCTCTATGGCTAACTCAGTTCTACCTGTTTCCTTGTAAGCTTCTGCCAAAACCTCAAATGCACCTGCATTGTCAGGCATTGCAATAGTTGCCAGTTTTATAATTCTAATCCCCTCATCATAGTTTTCTTGAGTCCAATAGTTCCAGGCTATCTCATTGAATTCATGAAGGGCGAAATAATACTCATCTTGCTGCTCTTTCATCAATTTAATTTCTTTGTTCAATTCTTCTTTTGATAGTCTATTGAGTTTTAGTGCAATTCGTTCTACACCTGACTTCAATATTTTATTTGTCGGTTTACTGTTAAGTATATTTTTTACTTGTTCATTAATTTTACTCAAATAATAAGATTTTGTATTTGAAACTAAGAAATAGGTGTATTCTTCATCTAAGGCTATGAAATAGAAACATTTGACTCCTTCTGACCCACCTCGATGATGTACAAATTTAGATCCGTTTGACTGGGTTAATTGCCAGCCTTTACCATAATTTGTTTCGGTACCATTAGCAATTCTTGTGGGTAAAAACATCAATTCCTTTGTTTCATCCTTAAGGATTACGTTAGATTGAATGGCCATACTAAATTTCCAAAGGTCATTAAGACTTGCATATATTCCTCCAGGGCCTTTGCTGTCTTTGAAAAAGTAATCAAGCATTTTTAAACTATCTTCATGCATTGATAGCGGCACATAGGCTCCCTTTTCTATTGAAATTTGATGCCCATGGGCATAACTATCGGTTTCAATCAATCTCACATCTCTTTTAGTAGAATTCATATTGGCTTTAGAAAATATATATTCGTCTAGCAATTGATCAAATGATTTTTTGGTGGCTCTCTCAGCAATTCCTGCCAGCAACATATAACCAGCATTACTGTAGCTGAATTCTTGTCCTGAACGAAACTCTTGTTTAGGTTTTAATTTCTCATATAGATGAAATACTGTATCCGTGTTTAATACTCGTCCAACACCCCAATGGTCTTTGATTAATGAATCATAGTAAAAAGGAATACCAGAAGTGTGCGTGAGCAAGTGTTCTACCGTAATATCTTCATATGGCATATCAGGAAAATATTGAACTAGTTTTGTTTCGAGACTCAGTTGTCCATTCTCCACCAATTTCATAATCAGCGTTGCTGTAATGGTTTTAGAGACTGAAGCAATTTCAAACAGGGTCTCGTTGGTTAATGCTTTTTTACTGTAGATATCGGAATAGCCATATACGCTTTGAAAAATAATGTTTTCATTGTTGGCTAAAAAGACGGCTCCATTGAATTGTCCTTCACTATTTAATTGAGTAAGTAAGCTGTCAATCTTTCTAGCTTTATCGTATAAAGTTGTTTTTTCTTGGTTTCTGAATGAAGAAACTATTTGCATGCCCAGTATTAGTAAAACTAGCAACGGTATATTTATTTTCATTTTCTTGGTTTTCAAGGCGTGTAACAGAGACCTTGGTCAGAGTTCAAGAGACATACTGTACACTTTTATTCATAAATATAATACTTTTTCTTTATAGCAGCCCTGGCTGTGGAGCGTAGCGGAACAGCCAGGGCTGCGCGATTTTTAATTTCTCCTCCTACCGTTCATGTCTTTATCGGAGTCTAATAAAAGGTATCTACCTTTCTGCACTTGTTCTCCTTCTTTAAAGAAGCCTAAAGGGTAAGATCGATAAAATACTTTCCATATTCTATTGCCTAATTTTTGTAACCCGACATATTTACCAATAAGACATCGACTGATATTTACCCATTCGTAAGCCCCCCATCTAATGGCTCCACTAGCAGTAACTTTTTTAACTATGAGATCAGTATCATAATCGAAAGGGATGATTTTATCAGTCCATTCCACCTTAGAATATTCATGTACTTCAGCAGGTGTATTCATATCTAAATGCTCATGGGGTCTTTCGAAGTTGTACTCCTTAACAAAAGCATTCATACATCTATTTTGGACCCTAAGGTGTTATACGAGTCGTTATTTCAGCGGGTTGGGCCGCCGTTGGCGGATTTCGGATAGCGAATGATGTATCGGTCGGCGACTGTATAAAGAGCTGTCGGATACATCATAGCTAGGCGAAGTAGCGGGTAGGGTAGTACTCACCCCAAATGTCGTATAACGCTTTGTGCAGTAGCGGTGCGAAGCGTATAGCGAGTATCGACGACTGCACTTTGTTATGTACAGTCTTATTATTCATAAAGTAATTTTGCTGCAGCATTTGCCATTAATGCGTGGTTATGACCAACTTGTGGAACTATTTCTAAATTCCAATTAAAATCAGTATTTAATTGTTCTGCCTTGGATTTACAAAAATTGAAAAAATATTTTGCTCTTGCCAATCTGTGAGTACCCTGTTTGTCCACAATTGACGATCTTAATATTGTACCATTAGTTTCATTTGCATTATCCAATTCTCCAACTATTACAGTTAAATTCTTCGAGAAGGATTTTATAAGTTCTTTTGAGCTAAGATTCAACCCATTTATTCCAAATGGTAACTCAGTATCGAAATCTGGTAATGTGTAAAACCCAGAATTTGCTACTAATATTTTATTTGTTTTTGATTTTTGATGTAGCAATGCCATTCGATGAAGTATTTGCCCTCCTGCAGAATGGCCAAATATATCATAACTTGTTTGCTTGGAATTTTCTGATTTAACAACTGAGTTGAAGATTTTATCGAAATGATTAAATATCCATTTGTCTTTATCTAAGTTTATCTGGAATGAAAATGTTTCATCATTTAGTTTAACTTGATTAGTACCTTTTATGTATTCAATTGCTTGCTCGATATTCAATTCCTGAATTACTCCACAGAGATGATAATCTTCAAAAGGATATTTTTCTTCTTCGAACGTTGGAGAGAGAATAAGGACATTATACTTTTCAGAATTTTCTTTCCAAGAGTCTCTGTATTCATCTCCATTTCTTCCCGCTCCTGGAATTACTAATAGAATATTCGATGTGTCAGAAAAGTTTAGAGGTTTGTGATAGTAAACTTTTAAAGATTTCTCTTCTTCTCCATTTAAGCCTTCAATGAGAAAAACACCAGAACCTTTCTTTAAGTCAATTTCATTTACGATAAGATTAGATTCAGCAAAAAGTTCTCTTTTCTTGACAAGTGTCATCTTGCAATGTGGACAAATTCCTGGTTTTTCGAATGTCAGATTATCACATGGTAAATTACAGGGAGGACATACATATTCTCCGTCCTTATTTTGACATGAACTAAGAAATATGAAAGTTATTAGTATTATTAGATATTTCTTCATTGGTCACAATCGTTAGTAGAAACTATGCACTTTAGTGCAAGACTTTCAGTTGCTACCCATTTTTGTATATTAGAAGGATGAAAGAGCAAAGACG
>JANQLV010000063.1 GCA_028280415.1 Saprospiraceae bacterium | reverse complement strand
ACGCCATTGGGTGTACAATCCAGTGGTTCCACGACGAGGTTGGAAATATGGCAATCATTATTGTTTGAACAATCGATTCCGGGATGATCGACTTCATTTATACAGAATCCATTTTGCTGATCAACCACAGTTACGAGCATATAATTACTACCATTATCCGGAAGGGGGCTAATGTTGACAGGCAGATCGGCATAAGCAAAGGTATATGCTTCATTATTGATAGTCAGATTAAAAGAGTCGGAGGTATTGGCATAATCGAAGTTAATAAAGCCAAAAGAAATGTCTCCATCGCAATCGGGCTCGAAATTGATTTGTCCGATTTCACAATTTTGAGAACTATAAAATGTGCTGTTTTCTGCAAGGATATGATTGTAGATTCCCGCGGTAAAGATGAATGAAAGTAATAGTAGAAGTCTAAAATTCATGGTAGATCTTAATTTTCCAATGATAAACATTAATGCAAATTATTGCATATAAATGAATCTGGGGATTCGATACCCGAAAGTATATTTTTAGAGGGATGCTAATCAGTCCGGTATTTCCGGCAAATTTGTTTGATCAAGTCAAACACTTTTCTATACTTACAAATATGTCGAGAAGCTATCTAATTGAAAAATACTTTTTCTTATATTTTTTGGTTTTTTTTAATAGATATTTATTTTAAATAATTGATATACAGTGAATTATGATTAATACTTATTGGAAAAAATATTTTTTATTTGTGTTGTTTTGACTTAAATCTTCTTTCGCAAAACTGCCAAGCAGACCATTTTTTAACCAAGGTATCTCAATATTCTCTAAAATGCTACAATTTGAACGGCAACTCTTGGAAGGTGATCAGGGATATTTCGTATGCAGGATGCGAATGCTCACATGGATGGCCAGCTAAAAAATCAAAGATGGCAATCACAAAATTCAGCGAAGCATTAGTATATTGCAAAAAAATGTAAATTAAACCAATAGGAATATTATGATACGATCGAAAATTGCAGGTATTGGGCATTATGTACCTGAAAAAGCAGTTAGTAATAATGATCTTGCAGGAGTAATGGATACTTCCGACGAATGGATTCAGGAACGGACGGGAATTAAAGAGCGTAGATACGGGAAAAAACATAAAGAAACTACTTCTACAATGGGGGCCAGAGCAGCGGAAATAGCCATACAAAGAGCAGGTATTGAAAAAGAAGATGTCGATTTTATCATTTTTGCAACACTAAGTCCCGATTATTACTTCCCTGGATGTGGTGTCTTAATGCAACGTGAATTAGGAATTACCAAAACGGAGATTGGAGCATTGGATATCAGGAATCAATGTTCTGGCTTTGTTTATGGATTATCAATTGCTGATCAATTTATTAAATCCGGAATGTACAAGAATATATTGCTGGTAGGGGCGGAGATGCACTCTATGGGCCTGGAATATTCTACTAAAGGTCGAAATGTAACGGTTATCTTTGGCGACGGGGCAGGGGCGGCAATTATTCAACCCACCGAAGAGGCAGATAAAGGGGTATTGACTACCAAGTTACATTCTGACGGGACCTATGCGGAGAAACTGGCTTTTATTAATCCGGGCTCTCATGGTGGATACCATTTTGATAAAATGGGAGAAGAAATAGATTTTGGCTATCCAGATCAGGAGTTTGGAGGTATCTTTATTACTCAGCAGATGATTGATAATGATATGCATTATCCGAATATGGAAGGGCAGTTTGTATTCAAACTGGCTGTACAAAAATTCCCGGAGGTAATTATGGAAGCTTTGAATGAAACGGGACTGCAACCTTCGGATATCAATATGCTCGTTCCGCATCAGGCAAATCTGCGTATTAGTCAATTCGTACAAAAACGTATGGGATTACGGGATGATCAGGTCTGGAATAATATTCAAAAATACGGCAACACCACTGCCGCTTCTATTCCTATTGCACTTTGTGAAGCCTGGGAAGCCGGCAAGGTTAAAGATGGTGATCTGGTATGCTTAGCTGCATTCGGTAGCGGATTTACCTGGGGATCGGCCTTAATTCGTTGGTAGTAAATGCACAGGAGTCATTTCGAACTTTAGCATCTCTAAAAGAATTTATAGATTATTAAGAGCTTTTAATTTCTACGAAATAGATATGGGGTATTGGGTTTTAGGTATGCTCGCCGGGAAACCTAAAACCTAATGCCCCATACCTAATGCCTAACACCTACTCTACAAAGCAATAAACAGCGATATACGATTCCATTTCATGATGGAGCTTAAGCAAAATTCGAAATGGCTCCTTTTTTGTCCAATATTGTCCTAACAAATGAAAATATTTGTCATACCTTTTCCAGAATCCTGAATGAACTTTTTTAAAGAGCATAGGTTATGTACTTTTGTTACCTGTTTAAAGAATTGATCTGCTTTGTATTGGAAAAGTGTCGAATGGGTATTGCAAGGTCTAAAATTAGGAATACATTGACAAGAACCTGTTTTTTATTGCTGTGCTTCTTCATTTCTGCTGGAAGTATTCAGGCGCAAAATGGTTGTTTTGAGATTCACTGGGAAGAAAATTACGGTGGCTCTGCACGTGATTGGGGAAATACAATCATAGGCACCAGCGATGGCGGCTATGCGATGGCTGGTTATTCCCGTTCCAGTGATATAGATGTTTCCGCAAATAATGGAGATTGGGATTTCTGGATTATTAGAATTGATGAAGCTGGAAATTTGCTTTGGGAAAAAAATTACGGTGGCACTTTGAATGATGAAGCAACTTCAATTCAGCAAACTGTGGATGGAGGTTTTGTAGTGGCTGGAGCTACTTTTTCTAATGATGGGGATGTCGGAAATAATAATGGCGAAGAAGATTTTTGGATCATTAAACTGGATGCGAGTGGTAATCTTCAATGGGAACAAACCTATGGCGGTAATCTGGTTGATCGTGCCGAATCGATTAAGCAAACCGCAGATGGAGGGTATTTTGTAGCCGGCTTTTCTGCTTCTCAAAATGGTGATGTAAGCAATAATTTTGGAAATTTTGATTTTTGGCTGATTCGCCTGGATAGTGGCGGTAATCTTCTCTGGGAAAACAATTACGGCGGCTCGGGACCAGACTGGGCTTTCGAGCTGGAAATTGATGATGATGGCAATGTAATTATGGCGGGGTCTACGATTTCAAATGATAATGAAATTCTTGATAATAACGGCTTTTACGATTATTGGGTGGTTAAAGCGGATGCTGCTAATGGCGATTTGATCTGGAGTAAAAACTTTGGCGGATCGGGTGAAGATCGTTCTTACTTTATTAAAAAGGCTCCGGATAATACTTTTTATATCAGCGGTTCTTCTTATTCTAGCAATGCGGATGTTTCCGGTAATTTTGGTAGTTCGGATTTCTGGATTGTCAAAATAGATACCGATGGCAATCTTCTTTGGGAAAAAAATCTGGGAGGACAAGGCTCGGAATGGGCCTGGGCACTGGAGTTAACCGATGATCTCGGGATCGTAGCTGTCGGCAGAAGTAATACCAATAATGCTACCGGATATGTGAGCAATAATAACGGGAGTAATGATTTTTGGTTGGTTAAACTTTCAGAGTTTGGGGTTTTGGAATGGGAGAATAATTTCGGGGGAAGTAATAGTGAAGTTCCATATTCTATTGTGAAAACAGCAGATGGTGGTTTTATTATTGGTGGTTACTCCGAATCTTCGGACTTTGATGTTGAGGACAACTATGGTGACTGGGACTATTGGGTTTTAAAGCTTCGTCCCCGTGAAATTGAGCTGGACCTGGGAAATGATACAACACTTTGTACGGCAGAGACGCATTTGCTCCATGCCGGTGTTGGGGAAGATGCCTTGTATCAATGGCAGGATGCTTCGGTAGATTCTACCTTTCTGATCACGGAAGAGGGTATGTATCAGGTTACCGTGACGGCCGGAAAATGTGTATTGGAAGATTCTCTTTTTGCCTCTTATATTGATATCGAAGCGGTCGATCTTGGCCCGGATACCGCTTTTTGTTTTAGTGAGATCGAGCCTTATTTTTTGGATGCCTCTGTTCCTGATGCGGATGCTTACCTCTGGAGTAATGGTTCAACAGATTCTACGCTCACCATATTGCAAGGGGGACGCTATTCTGTAGCAGTCGATATTCTGGGCTGTATCAGTACAGATACGATTGATATCTCTTTTAATAACCCGCAGGTCGATTTGGGACGAGATACGTTTAAATGCGAAGGAGAACCTTTGACTCTGAGTGCTTTTTATCCCGATGCCGAATATCTTTGGAGCGATGGTTCAACGGATCGCAAGCTGATTGTTTTTGATACCGGAACCTATTCCGTAATTGTCGATCTAAACGGTTGTATTGAGACCGATACAATTCATGTGGGACTTTGTGAAAAAGCAGGTGATCCTTGTTTGCTTTTCCCAAACGCTTTTACCCCGAATGGGGACGGACTTAACGATGATTTTCGGCCCGTAGCCTATTGCCGCTTCGATACTTATCGCTTTTCAATTTATAATCGCTGGGGTGAAAAATTATTTATAACGGATAATACCAACGAAGGCTGGAACGGGTTTTACAAAAATCAAAAACCGATAAAAGGAGTATACACCTATATCGCCGAATACGAATATCAGCTTAATGGCGAAACGATTAGAGAAACGGTTAGGGGTGTTTTTGCCTTAGTGTTATAGTTTTATTTCGCTTGGATTTATAAAAAACTATTTCTACCTTTTATTGACCTTTCTTGGTCTAAAGTCCTGTTTTTCAAGCATAAATTTGACCCATATAGTGGTAAATGTTTAACAGACAAAAACTGTATCAACTTGAGTGGCAGTGCTGTCATGGGCAGACTGATTTGCCGGAACCAACCAAACCATCTGTTTACAAAAAGTAAAAATACGGGGACGGTCTATTTCTGCTTATTATAAAACAGGGCCTCCCTTTTATTCCGGACTGAGCTACGCTTGTCTGGAAGCTTTTTATAATGCCCACTCATCCAAACGTCCGTATCACATCAAAAAAATTAAGTTTTACATATTACATTTAATTTTCATTGGGTAATTGCTTAATTTAATAGGACAATGCATGGTTATGAGTAAGCACTGTTTTATGCCTCTTTGGAAAATCATGGTACTCTGTTACTTAACTTTGGGATTGCCGTTGATGTTATTTGCTCAGACAGAACGGCTTCGGGCTAACCATTTGTTTTTTGGTAATCGCTCGGGATTTAATTTTTCCAATAACAGTCTAACGCTTGATACCAGTTCGGCTATGCATACTTTTGAATCCAGCACCTCCATGTCAGACAAAATGGGCAATTTGCTTTTTTATACCAATGGGGGAGGACGTGTTGATAGTTCGGCATTGGGGTTTATCTGGAATCGGAATCATGAAGTGATGGAGGGTGGAGAATTGGGGGCTTTGGCCGGTGGAGGTTTATCATCGGCACAGGGGGCACTGAGTATTCTAAAACCGGGGACAGAAGATCAGTATTATCTATTTACGATTGATGAAGTAGAAACGCTGAATATTGCCGGAAACCCTTTTCCGGAAGGCAAAGGACTCTCTTATTTTGAGATAGATATGTCTGCTAATGGAGGCCTGGGAGCTGTGACAACTTTTAATGAACCATTACTGAAACCAGCCTTTGAAAACCAGTCTGCTACTTTACACGGAAATTGCCAGGATTTTTGGCTACTGAGTCGTACCGGATATCGCTTTTTGGATGATAATCCGGATGTAAGGGATAGTTTTTATTTGTACAAAATTAGTGAACAGGGAATAGAATCCCCCATCATTACAGCTATTCCCGAAGAGGCAAACTGTACAAGCTGGGATTTTGGAAGTATTCAATTTGCCCCGGATGGGGAACACTTCATTTGCGGAACTTTTTTGTTTGATTTTGATAAAAATACTGGCTTAATCGGTTCTTTTATTGATATCAGAGATTGGATAGGGACAGAATTCCGCTATCCTGTGGCTTTTTCGCCGAACGGGGATTTTTTATATTATTTTAAAGTGCTCACCAGCACGCAGGATGATGAGGAATTCAAGCGTTTGATGTGTTTTCAATTTGATATCCAGCTAACGGATTTTTCGATTGTGGGGAGCATAGATTTTGGAGAGCCGGACTTACCTTCATCCGAACTGTTTGGACGGCCACAATTGGCTCCCGACGGAAAGCTTTATGTCCCGTTTCATAATGGAGAAGGGATTGAATCTACATTTGTACTTAGAGTAGACTTCCCAAATCAGGCAGGATCGTCTGCTGGTTTTAGCGGGCCGGTATTTCAATTTACTCCTGTTTTGGGAGGACCTTTGCTCAATTTTGGAAGTTATGCGGATCATATTTTTTTCGTTGATACGGTAGAAAATCTGGATTTGGTTTTACCGGATGATTTTCTTTTTGATTGCCAGGAAGTAGAAATGTTTACGGTTGATGCACCAGGTGCCTTTAATTGTCAGCTATGGTCTACTGGAGATACCTCTGCAACCATTGAAATTAATGAAGAAGGTACCTACTGGCTGGAGGTACAGGAAGGATGCGATGTAGGGAGGGATACTTTTGAAGTTGTTTTTGAAAATACTCTTTTTAGCATAGACCTCGGAAACGATACGGTACTATGTGAAGGAACTTCGCACTTGCTGTTTGCAGATGCGCCGGATGGCACTACATTCGAATGGCAGGATAATACTGATCTCGCTTTTAACGAAGTATTTACAGAAGGACTATATTGGATTACTGCTGATAATGGCTACTGTACTGATCAGGATTCCGTATATATTGATTTTCTCTTGCTTCCGGTTGCGGATTTGGGAAATGATACTACTTTGTGTTATGATTCTACTCTGTTACTTCAATCTGTATATTCTCCGGATTGGATGTACGAATGGCAGGACGGTAGCTCGGACTGGTCTTTTATAGTGGAAGAAGAAGGTATCTATGAATTAACGGTAAGCAATGAATGCGGTACTACTAGTTCTGCTATCATGGCAAGTTATGGAGATTGTAAATCCTGTAAGATACAATTTCCCAATGTTTTTAGTCCTAACAATGATGGTCTGAGTGACCATTTTGAAGTTTTGTCTGATTGCCAATTCAGTATTTTTAATTTAAAAATCTATAATCGCTGGGGAAATATTGTTTTTGAATCCAGTTTAGAAACGGAAGGCTGGGATGGAAATTTCAAAGGCCGGGCCAGCCCTTCGGATAATTACATTTTCTTTCTTGATTACGAAACGATTAGCCGGGAAGGCATTAGAGATAAGGGCCTGATACGTGGAGATGTGACTTTGCTGAGGTAATTCTCCGGGAAGTATAAGCATAAGTTTAAGTCTAAGAATAAGTCAAAGTTTAAAAGTTTCATATCCTTAGATTTAAGCTTAAACTTGAACTTCTACTTCACTTCACCATAAAAACTATCGCTCCAGAACTTGAAGCGCTCCATTATTATTGGCAATGAGATATATTTTCTTTCCATCAGCTGATTGCAGGTTCTTAATATCTCTGGCTTCTTCACTGGCCCATAGTCCTATGGACTGGTTGCTGGCTGGCGTAAAATTGCCTTTTCCATCTCCTTTCAACAAAAGACCATTGAAAGCATCATAAATTCCGGTTTCCGTTTCTGCACCGGAATTGTTTCCAATCAGCAGAATATCGATATGGCCATCTTCGTCGAAGTCTTCGCTGAGTAGATTCATGATTGGAGCAATTTGTGCCCGGGTATCCAGCGCTTTTATCGTAAAACGACCTTTCCCGTCATTTTGGAAATAAGCAGTTTGTAACATTTTTGCATCCAGCCGCTTTGCATCCTTGACTGCGCTCTTGCTGAATATATCTTCTAAACTCGCTTTGCTATAATCTGTATAACGCGGATAGTTTTTCTTTATCTTGGGTATTTGCTTCACTAGTGCATCCCTGCCGGCAAAGGGGTAGAGTATCCCATCTTTGGTGTAAGACAGAATGGGCTCGATGGCTCCGTTATTATCAAAATCTTTATAAATAACGGAAAGTGGTGCTTCTGCGGAGGCTTCAAAGCGAGTGTTTAAACCGAGATTACCTGCCACAATATCGAGATCACCATCCTTATCAAAGTCCGCCAAATTGATACAGTTCCACCAGCCATTCGATTGATGTGTCGCGCTTTTTTTACTAATATTTTTCAAGACTTTATCTTTGACGCTGAAAATGGTAATAGGCATCCATTCACCAGAGACAATCATCTCCGCTTTCTGATCTCCATTAATATCTCCCCACTGAATATCCGTGACCATCCCTATATTTTTAAAATCTTTTCCCACCTGATTTGTCACGTCTGTGAATTGCCCGCCGTTATTTTGTAAAACATAACTTTGAGGGGGGGTAGGATAACGTCCCGGGACATGTCGTCCACCTACAAACAAATCCAAATCTCCATCTCCATCATAATCGTGAGCGCTTACACAGGAACCACTGCTAGTCAAAGTCGGTAAACTGGCCTTGGTAAAATTGGCTTTTCCATCGTTAAGGTATAATCGATCCTGGTATATCGGACTGTTGGCTTCTTTTAAGCTGCCTCCACTCACTACGTAAAGGTCCAGATCCCCGTCATTATCCGCGTCAAAGAAAATGGCATCTATATCCTCACTAAAACGATCCTGCTCTAAAGCTGCCGAAGCTTTTTTGACAAATTGTCCATTGGAGGTTTGTAAAAACAAAGCAGAACTGCTGCCCATTGCATTACCGATGAAAAAATCTTCCAGTTGATCTCCATTAATATCACCAACTGCCAGATGTGGGCCCATACGGGAAAGGCGATGAGGTAATAAACGTTCTCTGTTGAAATCCTGAAATTCATTTTCCTGATGTACGAATGTGGCTCTCGAACTCGATTTCAGCAGTGGCGTTGAAGTATCTGCCAGAGGATTGGCGGACTTTTCAGCATCTGTGTATTTGACTATGAGTTTTTGATTAATGGTTGGATTTTCGATCACCTGGGCTTTTCCATCTAGCCAGCTTATGGTCAGTTTATTTATGGAATTAGCCGTTCCCAGACCAAAATGCAATAAGGCTTGGGAAGCGGAAAAGAAACCCCGGTTGACGGTCAATTCCTGATACTGTATCGAACCATTTTGCATATGAAGAGTAACCTTGGTGCCCAGACCTCTCGGATTCTTCTCCGGACCTTCCAGAGCTATTTGAAGATAGTTATTACCGCTTGTCGTATTCTCATAAACAAAAGCCGGATCTCCGATATTATTGACAATTAAATCCAAATCCCCGTCATTGTCCAGATCGGCAAATGCCGAACCATTGGAAAAGGTTTTTTGCGTGAGGCCCCAGCTATCCGATACATTTTGAAAGGTCAGGTCTCCATTATTTTTGAACATATAATTCTGCAGCTTGGTACTGGGAATCATATCGAGGAAGGTGTTGATATCCGGATATCGCGTATTATTGATTCCACCTGTTTTTTCGATTGAATCCCGGGTATAGGTCATATAATCCATATCGGTAACATCTCGTTTATAACCATTTCCGATGAAGACATCTTTCAGACCATCATTGTCGAAATCCGCAAAAAATGCACCCCAGCTCCAGTCTGTATTGGAAATTCCGGCTAATTGACCGACTTCACTAAAACTGCCATTACCATTATTCATTTGCAAGACATTGCGGGCGACTTGATGGCCATAGCCGTATTTTACAAGGGTTTCGTAACGCTCCAATTGCATGATATTCATCAATTGCTTGTAGCGTTCATCATCTTCAGCGATCATGTCCAAAACAATGATATCCAGCAATCCATCATTATTAAAATCAGAGAGATCAGAGCCCATACTGTTCTGACTGGAATGGCGAATGTATTCAAAATATTTATCACTAAAAGTACCATCGCCATTGTTTATATATAGATAATCCGGTTCGATATAATCGTTAGCTACATAAATATCTGGAAACCCATCCTTATTGATGTCCGAAATGGTTGCGCTTAGTCCAAAAGCCGAGTTTACAATTCCTGCGGATTGGCTGATATCTTTAAACGTTCCATTATCATTTCTGTAAAGACGATCGGATTCAAAGGGCGTCAGGGGATCCGTCTTTCTGGTAATGCGCCCATCGGCTTGCTGTTCCAGCCTTAAGCGAACAGCATCTTTGAAGCCAAGCCGGTGGTTGAGCAGATAGAGGTCCAAATCCCCGTCCTTATCAAAGTCAAAGAAATTAGCATGATTGGAATTGGAATTATCCTTCAAACCGAGCTGGGCAGCACTTTCCGTAAAAGTTAAATCTCCATTATTGATATAAACGTGATTATCCTTTTTCCCGTCATCGGACTTACTGGTTCGACAAACAAAAATGTCCAGAAATCCATCGGCATTGATATCAACCATAGTAACCCCGGTTTTGAAACCGTCATTTGAAGCAACTCCGGCCTTATCGGTTATGTCTTCGAACTGCAGATTACCCCGGTTGAGATAGAGCTTATTGGAGTTAAAAGTACTGGTGAAATAAATATCTTCAAGTCCATCATTATTAATATCTCCTACTGCCACACCACCGCCATTGTACAAGTATTCAAAATTTAGAATATTGTATTCGTAGGTTTCATTAATTTTATTGGAAAAAGTAATTCCACTTTCATTCGGTGTAAGCAAGCGAAATGTAGTGTTTCCACCATTGTTAGTTGTTTCAGCGGAGGAAGTTTGTGAATTGTTTTCTTGATCCTTTTGTTCATTTTCACTATCTGAAGAGCAGGAAAAAGTGATGAATAAAAGACTGAAAAGTACTAAGTAGGTAATTTTTTTTAAAGCGCACATATAAAACCTGAGATTATTTAAAAGTAAATATACTAAACGTTTACGGCTCAAAAGGCAATTTGTTATGAACTAAAGTCAGAATTGATAGTTTAATAATATCAGCTTTTGAGTATCGGTCCGCTAAAATCGGATAACCAACATTTTGCTTCCAGGAAATATTGAACCGGGAATAAGGCTTGAACCTCAGCTTTTGACTTTGCTACTTAAAAGTTTGAAAAACAATACATAGCGGATGTCACTGTAAAATTTATAGAACTTGATATCTTTTGTCACCAGCTTATTTAATTATACCTAATGCTACAAAACTTAATATTATGAGCGAATCAAAAAACATCTTTCAATATACGGTAAATGATATCGATGGGAAGGCCGTATCTTTAGAGCGATATAAAGGGAAAGTATTATTAATTGTAAATACTGCTTCAAAATGTGGATTTACACCACAGCTCGATGCTATGGAAAAACTATATGAGGAATACAAAGATCAGGGTTTTAAAATACTGGCTTTTCCTTCTAATGACTTCGGAGGGCAGGAACCACTGGAAGGGGCAGAACTAAAGCAATTCTGTATGATTAAATACGAAGCGCAATATCCTATTTTTGATAAAATACATGTAAAAGGAAAAGATGCCGCACCGGTTTTTCAATTTTTATCCAAAAAAGAATTGAACGGAAAATTGAATTCCGTCCCAAAATGGAATTTTCACAAATATCTGATTGATAAAGATGGAAAAGTAGTAGATTATTTTTATACCATTACCTCTCCAACGAGCAAAAAAATCAAACGCAAAATTGAAGCCTTGCTCGCGGAAAACTGATGAGATTTACGGTGTACTGGCAATGGATTCCCTTGTATAAAGAACAAACGATAAACAGCGAAAAACGAAGAAAATGAAAGTAGATATATTAGCTATTGGTGTACACCCGGATGATGTAGAATTATCCTGTAGCGGAACGATTTTAAAGATGATAGATCAGGGCAAAAGCGTCGGATTGATTGATCTGACCAGAGGTGAGCTGGGAACCAGGGGAAATGCACAGCTTAGAACAGAGGAAGCATTGTGCTCGGCCCGCTTTATGGGGGCATTGTTTCGCGAAAATCTGGATATGCCTGACGGATTCTTTAAATATACCGATGAAAATCTGCTCAAGATTGCCCGGGTAATTCGCAAATACCGCCCGGAAATCGTTTTAGCCAATGCAGTTAATGATCGTCATCCCGATCACGGCAGAGCAGCCAAACTTACTTCTGATGCTTGTTTCCTGGCCGGATTGATGAAAGTCGAAATCCTGGATGATGAAGGTAAAGCCTACGAACGCTGGCGACCGAAAGCCGTTTATCACTATATCCAGGATAATCATATCGATCCCGATTTTGTAATTGATATTACCAATTATATCGACCGGAAAATGGAAGCAATCATGTGCTTCAAATCACAATTTTATGATCCGAATTCCACTGAACCTGAATCACCCATTTCCAGCCTGAACTTTATGGAAAGTATTAAAGCAAAAAATCGCGTTTTCGGCAGACCGCTAAATTACGATTTTGCCGAAGGCTTTACCGTAGAACGGACCATTGGCGTAGACGATCTTTTCGACCTCAAATAAGATATTTGCCTTTTCGTTAATCTATAATTTTACTACCCGGATATTTTTCCATTTTACTTTTATACCTCCGCCGTCGTGGATTTGCAGAGCAATCTGTCCATTTGCTTTTCCAATTTTTTCATCTTTAAGCGTGATCATTTGCTGATCATTGAGCCAGGTGGTAACCTGATCGCCAAGCACGCGAATTTTCATAGTGTTCCATTCGCCCATTTTCAAATACTTGTCAAGCGCCTTGTCTGGTTTGATCAACCAGCCCCGGCCATAAGATTCGTAGATGCCTCCGGTATCGTGTCCGGGAGGTGCAACTTCTGCCTGCCAACCGGTGATTTTTGTTCCTTCTATTGATGATCGAAAAAAGACACCACTGTTACCGTTTGCTTCTTGCAGGAATTCCAGACTCAACTCAAAATCCCTAAATTTCTCCTTGGTAGCCAGATAACCGTATTGCTTATCCGGTCCGCTTTCACAGTACAGAAGCCCGTCTTTTACATACCATTTTTCAGTACCGTAAATTTCCCAGCCATCGAGATTTTTACCATTAAAAAGGCTTTGTCCTTTTGCTTTTTTTGCAGTCGAACAATAATTTAGACATAAACAAAGGGATAAAAGAGTTAGAGCACAAAAGAGATTTTTCATTTCTTTTTTCTTCCCAAAATAGAAATTTTTATGAGAATAATCCCTGGATTTTCCGGATCAATTAGGAAGACTTTTTAGAAGATAAATTCAGGGGATTTTGTTGTTAAAGAGATATGACATTTTAGAAGTATCACCACCTTGGTGCAATAAAATCAATTTTGCCTTCCAGACGATTAACATATTGAACATCTCCAAGCCTGAATTTTACTGGAAAACCGGAAGCTTTTTCCATCTGAAATTCAATATCACAGAAGAAAGGACGGGCATGGAGGTGAAGCCGGTTAATGATTCCAAAGCTTGTGAGCAATTGGTCAGCCAGTGGAGAATTAAATGCAGGAGCCATAAGCCGTGGTTGCAGATAAGGAGTTTTGAGAGGATAAGGAGCAACATTTAACTGCAAATCCTGAAGTTCGAAAAACTGTGATCCGGGATGGCTAAGATGATCATTTTCAAAAGGTGGAAGTGTTACCCCGATCTGAGCGCTCAGGTTTCCTGAACTAACAAGAAAAAGAAGCGAGAAAACGATACTAAGTCTTATTTTTTTTCGAGCCTGCATACATTTCAAATTTTAAAAACTTACAAAGAAGCGGACCATTGAATAATGTGATTTTGCGGGAAGGACGAAGTCCGATTTTTTTTAAAGCATCGATGTTGGAAGAAATGATCCATGCTTCATAACCTGCAAAATGGTTTTTGAGTCGATCACCGATCATTGAGTACAAATCTTCGATTGCTCCGGTTTTTAACCGCTCCTCATAAGGAGGGTTTAATAATATAAGGCCTTTATCGGCCAAAGGTTCGAATTTTTCAAACTTTTGTCGTCCAAATTTTATCTTTCCTTCCAAATCGGTGTTCATCAGATTTCGTTCGCTGATGCGAATGGCTTTAAAATCATGATCATAGCCATAGATATGATGAGTGAAATCACTCTTGTTACGATCTGCTTCTTTTTTAAGTTTTGCCCAAAGTTCAGCGTCGTAGTCTTTCCATTTCTGGAAGCCGAAAGCCTGACGTCTGTACTTTTGTGCAGGAATATTATAAGCAATCATTCCGGCTTCGATGGGCAGTGTCCCCGAGCCACACATCGGATCAATAAAATCGCAGTCTTTCTGCCAGCCCGAAAGCAGAATCATTCCGGCTGCCAGCACTTCATTGATAGGGGCATCCAGCGTTTCGCGGCGATAACCTCTTTGGTGCAGGGAATCCCCGGAAGCATCCAGCGATACCGTGCATTTATCTTCGGTGATACGAATGTTGATGCGAAGGGTAGGGGAATGCAAATTGACATTGGGGCGCTGAGCATAGCGCTCCCGAAATTGATCGACAATAGCGTCTTTGGTCTTTAGAGCTACATATTTGGAATGTTTGAAAAAGCGCGAATGGGCAATACCATCAATCGCCAGGGTATCTCTTACATCCATATACTCCGACCAGTCAATTTTTTTGATTTTCGAATACAATCCACTTTCATGTCGTACCCGAAAATATTCAATAGGTTTCAATACTCTGATGGCGGTTCGTAACTCATAACAGGCCCGGTAAAGCAAACTTTGATCGCCACTGAACTCAACTGCTCTTTTTTGGATAGCAATATCTTGTGCGCCCAGATCACCAAGCTCCTTTGCCAGTATTTCTTCCAGGCCCTGGGAAGTCGTTGCGGTAAGTTTCATTGATTATGTATGATTAAAACGGGAAGATAAGAAAGCTTATCAGGAGTTTAGCAAATGATCTGATAAATCATGAGTAATGTTATCGGGTTTTTTAGATAATTCATTGACCTTTTGTTGTAATAGCCAAAGGCCCATAGGAAAGAAGACAAAGCACAAAAGATCAGTTATCATATCCTTAAAACTAACTGGTCTTTGTAATTCTACAAAATTGATAATTTTTACCGTTTGGAAAATGTTATAAAGAAAGCTGAGTAAAAAGGCCGAAGGGAGAAAATAGTCCGAAAATATGACAACTGGTTTAGGTCTGTAATCATAACAAGCCCAACTCATATAGGCACCCGAGTTGTGCCAGTCTATCGAATTTAAAATCAGAAATATAAAAATGGAAGCCAGTGGACTAATCAGGCTGAGCTTAAAAATGCTTAAATAAAAAGTTGAAAAGCCAGCATGTTTTTTTTGTAAAAGCGTAATCCCAATGCTCCAAAGCCATGCAGAGAAGCTAAAAATGAAAAATATAAAAGCTAAAAGAGAATTATTCAGATAGAAATATTCCAACTGGATGGCGAAGTCCAAACTGGAAATTACATAGGGTATCAAGAAAAACAAGCCTGTCAAAACCAGGGCATTTACCCTCACGAAAAAAGATTGTAAAGGATTCATTAGCCCATTGCACATTTGCCGGCAAAAAAGAAAATCCCGAGCCAGATCAAGCCCTTTATCAGAAAAAACATAAACCCGGCTACTCCAACTCGTTTAAGCCAGAGTTTGAATTTATTCCCTTTCGTAGTTTGATCTTCCATACTTTAGTCAGTTTTAAATCACAAAACGGAATACTGTCACATTTTAGTTTGCTAAACACATGAGCATAATACAATCAATCCCTGAAGAATATCCGCATGTTCTAGGTTTGGATAACTCCGGGATTAAAAGGCTCGACTTTAGCATTGTTCGCTGCTTCAATTCCCATAGAAATCACCTTGCGGGTTTCCAGCGGATCAATGATCGCATCTACCCATAGCCTTGCCGCTGCGTAATATGGCGTAGTTTGCTCATCATAAGCCGCTTTGGTTTTTTCAAATAACTCCTGTTCAGCAGCCTGGTCTACTTCCTGGCCTTTGGATTTTTGCGCAGATACCTGAATCTGGGTCAATACTTTCGCCGCTTGTTTACCCCCCATTACTGCAATCTTGGCATTCGGCCAGGCGACGATCAGGCGAGGGTCATAAGCCTTGCCACACATTGCATAATTTCCAGCTCCGTAACTGTTCCCCATAATTATACTAAACTTGGGTACGGTAGAATTGGAAACGGCATTAACCATTTTTGCTCCATCTTTGATGATCCCTCCATGCTCAGAGCGCGTCCCCACCATGAACCCGGTTACATCATGTAGAAAAACCAAAGGGATTTTTTTCTGATTACAATTCATAATAAAACGACTTGCTTTATCGGCAGAATCGGAATAAATAACTCCCCCGAACTGCATTTCGCCCTTGGCACTTTTGACGACTTGCCGATTATTGGCTACAATTCCTACTGCCCAGCCATCAATTCGGGCATAAGCACAGATAATGGTTTTTCCATAGCCCTTTTTATACTCGGTCAGTTTGGAGTCGTCAACCAGTCGTTTGAGGATTTCAATAGTTTTATAAGGCTTAACCGGTGTTTCCGGAAAAATCTGATAAATTTCCTCGGATGCCAGTTTTGGAGGGGCGGCTTCGATGCGATCAAAGCCCGCTTTCTCAAAATGTCCAATTTTATCTACAAGGTCCTTGATCGTATCGAGGCAGGTTTCATCATCTGGCATTTTATAATCTGTAACACCCGAGATTTCACTTTGTGTAGTAGCACCACCGAGTGTTTCCTGGTCCACATCTTCACCGATAGCAGCTTTGACCAGATAAGGACCGGCTAAAAAGATCGATCCGGTTTTTTCAACAATGAGTGCCTCATCCGACATGATAGGTAAATAGGCCCCTCCGGCTACACAAGAGCCCATAATTGCCGCGATTTGCGTGATGCCCATACTTGACAACTTCGCATTATTTCTAAAAATACGGCCAAAATGTTCTTTATCGGGGAAAATTTCATCCTGCATGGGCAGGAATACTCCGGCACTATCTACCAGGTAAATAATTGGCAGACGATTTTCCATCGCAATTTCCTGGGCGCGCAAGTTTTTCTTTCCGGTAATCGGGAACCAGGCTCCGGCTTTAACCGTTGCATCATTAGCGACAATAATACACTGACGTCCTCGCACATAAGCGATGACTATTACGACACCTCCTGCCGGGCATCCACCATAGTTTTTGTACATTTCAAAACCGGCAAATGCACCGATTTCAAGTACTGGTTTGTCTTCGTCGACCAGATGATTGATTCTTTCTCTGGCCGTCATTTTACCTTTGCTATGTTGTTTATCTATTTTCTTTTGCCCACCGCCCAGGTAGATTTTATCAAGGCGAAATTTCATTTTGGAAATCGCCAGTTTCAGCGCATCCTCATTTTTATTCTTTTCCAAATCTTGATTCTGCATAGTTCTATTCTGTTGGTTTTAACTTGGTTTAACAGTGACATCTAATATGTAATGTAATATGTGGATAAGAGGTTGACTCATATTCAATACATCTAAGGAAATATTTCACAAATGGTTATAAAACTTTGTGGCATGACAAAGTGCTGTAAAAGTACAAAAAAGACCTGATAGCAGAGGCTAACAGGTCTTTTGATTTTAATTCGAAAATAATTTCGGATTTATATAGGAAAAGCGTAGTAATATTCTCCGGGATAATTTTCATAAACCCCTTCCAACATTACTTTGCCCGACGCATTTTTTAATAAACTAATAAGATCATCGACATTTTTTACCGTGCGATCATTTACTTTGGTAATGATAAATCCGGGATCCATATTGGTGCGTTCAATTTTTGAACCTCTGGTGATACTTACTACATAAGCACCTTCTGTTTTTAATTTTCTACGCTCGCTGTCTGACAGGTCTCTCAATTCAAAACCCAAATCGCGTAACATAGAGTTTTCACCGACCAAAGCAGTCGTATTACTTTTATTTTTGAGCACTACATCGGTTTTGTATTTTCTGCCATCTCTGATATATTCTACAGCAACTTTATTACCAGGGCGATAGCGGGCAACTTTTTCCTGTAGCTCCGGGATAGTTGAGGTTTTTAAGCTATTGATACTGATGATTACATCACCTCTTTTAATACCGGCATCCGAGGCACCACTTCCTTTCGTCACTCTGGTAACATAAACCCCTTCGACAGAGTTTAAACCCAGGTCTTCCGCCAGTTCGCTGTTTACTTCATCGATACCGATCCCCAGGATACCCCGTTGCACTGTACCAAAATCTTTTAAATCCCGAATGACTTTCCGGGCCAAATTAGCCGGAACCGCAAAAGAGTAGCCTTCGTATCTGCCCGAACGGGTAATGATTGCTGTATTTATGCCCACAAGTTCACCATTTGTATTTACCAGGGCGCCACCGCTATTTCCAGGATTTACAGCAGCATCGGTTTGGATAAAACTTTCGATTTTATATTCTCCTTCAAGAATATCGATGCTCCGCCCCTTGGCACTGACAATTCCAGCCGTTACAGTTGATTCCAGGTTAAAGGGATTGCCAACGGCGAGTACCCATTCGCCAACCCGAATGCTATCGGAATTGCCAAAGACCAGATATGGAAGTTGATCCGCATCAATTTTTAGAAGGGCAAGATCCGTTGATGGATCGGTACCAATCAGCTTGGCTTCAAATTTCCGTTTATCATTGAGGGTTACTTCGATTTGATTACCTTCTTCGATCACATGATTATTAGTAACGATATATCCATCCGGAGAAATGATTACGCCGGAGCCCGAAGAACCACCGTAATTACTGCTCCACCAATCGATGCTCCCGCCGGAGTAGGCTTTGATGTTTACTACACCGGGCGTAACGGCCTCTGCAGCTTTAGTAAAATTAGTAGGTGAAGAAGAAAGGAAAGTTCTTTGTTTATTACCTGATAACAGGTCATCCGTATAATTAGTATATCTAACTGGCGCCTGTTCGCGTATAATCACTTCCTGAGGTTCTTCGAAATGCTTGTAAACACTAACGGATATAAGGGCACTAAGCACTGAAACCACAGTAATGACAACTAAATTTTTCATATAGTGAACTAATTATAATTTTTAACTATAAAAGGATAGCGCAGTTCTATCATCATTCGTTTGTATCACACAATCTAGTCGGTGAGTTGAAAGAGTAAAATACTAAAAGTATGATTATCCGATAGTTAAATTAAGATTGTTAGACGAAAATATCAATTATTTCTATGTATTTTGTGACAATATTCTAACAGTTAACCTTAATACTTGTTTCTGAGTATACCCATCTTATAACGGTTTTTGCGCGACAAAAGTGTGAAATACCGGGCTCTGCTATAGTTATATTTTTGAAAACCAAAAACCGGATTCACTGTATCCGTTCAATGTGTTTTTTTGATTTTTGGTACTATCTGTGTTTTGATATTTTGACTAATGCTAATATAATTTTGTAAATGGATATATTTAATCAGGGCAAAGAGAACAAGGATAAAGCCTATCCCGGAAATATATGGGGATGGAAGTTCTCATTTATCTCACTTGGCATAATTGTGGTACTGCTAGTTTTAGCGATTTACAGATATTCTACACTAGACCATTCACCCCCTATCTTCCAAGAGTCGTCGAGCCTGGAAAAGGATTCGGCTAATACTCAATTACCTGAAAATTAAATAACCTTCCTGTATATAGGCATACAGGAGCTTGCTATTTATAATTAAGCTGCAACATAATATTATCAAGTTTATAATTTATAACACTAAAATTTTATTAAACCTTACCTAATTACAATTTCGAGGCATATGAAAAAAATAACTACACGATTACCCTTACTAATTCTGGCAATTTTATGCCTGAATAGTTTCAACGCACTGGCCCAACCGGGGTTTATTATTAATGGAGGTGATGTTTGTGAGAACGCTTCGGTTGAAGTAAGTGTTTCTGTGGAAGAATTTACGGAAATGATTAGTTTCCAATATACCATAGGATGGAATCCGAGTGTCATTCAAATTGATAGTGTATCCAATGTTAATGGGGCTATCAGTGATAATATTCTTTTTGGTTCATTCAACTCGGAAAGCGATGTATTGACACTTTCCTGGTTTGATAATGCCCTGGAAGGAATTACTTTAGCAGATGACGAAGTATTATTTTCCATTTTTTACACAGTAGTCGGTGATAATTCTTCTTTGTCAATGGTTACTTTTGAGGATGAACCTACTATGCAAGAGGTTTCCTCACTTGATGATATGGGAGAGATCGTAATGGTCAATGCCGGATTTTCAGATGGTATGATCATGGTCGCACAGCCGGAACTGGGCTCGGTTGTAGTAACGGATGATGTAAATATGACTTCAGTTGGAGCGATTGATATCACGATTTCCAATGGTACGGCGCCTTACACTTTCGTCTGGGAAACGGGCCAAACTACGGAAGATTTAACGGATGTTCCGGTAGGTGAATACCTATGTACGGTCACTGATGCCAAAGGCTGTATCTCAGATATCGGGCCATTCACGGTAGGAAATATTGTAAGTACAAATGAAATTGAAACATTGATTGATGTACAGGCCTTTCCAAATCCTACTGCGGGGCATTTCAATTTCAAAGCTCAACTGGAACGACCAGAAGTATTGGAAATTACGATTTATAATATTTTAGGTGAAAATATTTATTTTGAACAGTTAGAAAGTGCTAATATTGAGCGAGAATTAGATTTGTCGAGATTTGCAAATGGTACTTACTTTTTGCAATTGAGTGTAGAAGATGGATTGTATGTTGAAAGAATTCAGGTGCAGCATTAGTCTTGTAATTATACACCTTCATACAGAAGCGATCAAATCTAAAGCAGGTTTGATCGCTTTTGTTTTTATAAAAATCAGAAAACTATGGATTTAGTATTTTTTAAATACCAGGGCACGGGAAATGATTTTGTGATGATCGATAACCGGGATTTGCGCATCAAGAGAGAGGATATCGATTTAGTGCAGTTTTTGTGTGATCGAAAATTTGGTATTGGGGCAGACGGATTGATTCTTTTACAGGAAAAAGAAGGCTATGATTTCGAAATGGTTTATTTTAATGCCGATGGAAAAGAAAGCACCATGTGCGGCAATGGCGGACGTTGCATTACCGCTTTTGCAGCTCATTTAGGGATTATTGATACCCAATGTACTTTTCTGGCTATCGATGGTCCACATGAAGCAAGGATTGATAAGGATAACCGGGTTGAATTAAAAATGATTGATGTTTTGGAAATTGAAAGAGGGGAGGACTACTATCTTTTAAATACTGGCTCACCGCACTATGTGATCTTTGTTGAAGATATTGACGATATAAATGTTGTAGAAAATGGTCAGGCCATACGTTATTCCAACAGATTTAGAAAAGAAGGTGTCAATGTAAATTTTGTGGAAGTTTCAGAGAAGGCACTAATAATCGCAACTTATGAACGTGGTGTTGAAGATGAAACCCTGTCCTGCGGAACGGGTGTCGTGGCTTCTGCTATTAGTTATGCAATAAGGCATCCGGAGTTAAAAGAAGTAGCTGTAGTAACCAAAGGGGGGAATTTAAGTGTACGTTTGGAACACTCACCTGATGGTACGTTTAGTAATCTCTGGCTTTGTGGCAAGGGGACATTGGTTTTTCAAGGTAAGATAAATACTGCAGAGGCTGGCTTTTCTGTATAAAATTTGCAGGGGACTTCACGATATTGCAACCTGGCCTCCTGTTCGTCCTCTACTCGTATTCCAAATTCAATTTCGCGCTGGATAATTCGCTGAAAGCATGTTGATCGCCCTGGGCTTTTGCGATAAGCATTCCGGCTTCATAGGCTTCCGTTGCCGATTCAGAACGTTCGGCCCGTTCGTGTAATTTGCCGAGATGATAGTACAGACCAACATAATTGGGATCCTGTTTCCGCAACTTTAAATAATGTTCCAGGGCTAACTGATCATCTTGCAGTTTTTCGTACTCTTTTGCTATGGCGAAAAGGATGAAGGAATCTTTGGGAGAAGCTTCCAGAAAGTTTTTTAACTGATTTAAGCGATCACTCAAAATGCTTGTTTTTTTATTGAAAAATTAAAAATAATAATTAATTGAAATATATAATTTATTGTTTTACTGAGCTTTAATCCTTCACTTTTGAAATTAGCGAAAATTCGCTAGTGGCTCGTTTTTTGTTTTCTTTTTGCATATATTTGCGTGGATTTTATCGATCAAAATTAGCAAACTTTTTAAGTTTATCTACGTTTGATTTTTAATAAAACTATATTTTCTGGAATAGAGATTGGGAAAGGACTTCAGACAGACAGGAAATATCATTATTATTCGATTTAGCAGAACTACCAAATAATAAAATCATATTAATAAAAACTTTTTTAAATAAATGAAACTACTGGTCTGTGTTAGTAAAACACCGGAAACTACTTCCAAAATAGCTTTTACCGCTGAGAATACAGAATTTGATACGAATGGTATTCAATATATCATGAATCCCTACGATGAATGGTATGCTTTGGTGCGAGCTTTGGAGATTAAAGAAGCCATAGGGGGAGGCTCGGTGACAATTGTAAATGTTGGCCCCGCATCAAATGATACCGTTATTAGAAAAGGATTAGCAATCGGAGCGGACGAGGCCGTTCGCGTTGATGCTGAACCCAAGAGTTCTTTTTTTGTAGCTAGTCAGATTGCGGCTTATGCAAAAGAAGAAGGCTTTGACATGATTTTCCTAGGGAAAGAAACGATTGATTATAATGGCTCCGAAGTTGGAGCAATGCTCGCAGAAATGCTCGATTTACCATTCATTTCTTATGCCACCCAACTGGATATAGACGGAAACAATGCTACAATTGCCAGAGATATCGAAGGTGGTACGGAGGTCGTTGAGGTTCAAACGCCTTTTGTCATCAGTGCAGCGAAAGGTATGGCAGAGCAAAGAATTCCAAATATGCGCGGAATTATGATGGCCAAACGCAAGCCGCTTAAAGTTGTACCGGCAGTAGAAGCCAATGATCCTGCAGTGGTCGTGAGTTACGAATTGCCCGCTGCTAAATCTGAGGTGAAAATGATTGATCCGGAAAATATGGATGAATTGGTAAGATTACTTCACGAAGAAGCAAAAGTGATTTAATCTGTTGACATTTAATTTTTAAAAGCATTAAACTCGATATAAAAATGGTTCTTGTTTTTGTAGAAAATCAAAAAGGTCAGTTCAAAAAATCAGCTTTTGAAGCAGTGACCTATGGAAATAAAATGGCTGCTTTACTGGGGACCGGCTGTGAAGCGCTGGTATTCGGTTCTTCTGTAGAGAATCCCGGTATCTTAGGAACTTATGGAGCAGCAAAAGTTCATCACGTTTCCGATGAGCAATTAAACAATTTTGACAGCCAGGTTTATGCAACGGCGATCGCTCAAGCTGCCGAAAAAATAGGTGCAGGTGTCGTCGTCTTAAGCCATAGTTCTACCGGAAAGTCTTTATTGGGGAGGCTTGCAGTTAAACTCAATGCGGGCTCCGTAGCCGGAGTGAATAGTCTACCCAATGTAGAAGGTGGCTTTAAAGTCAGAAAAAATGTTTTTTCCGGAAAAGCTATCGCAGAATATAGTATTAATTCGGATGTGAAAGTGCTTTCTCTAATGGGAAATTCTTTACAGCCAGAGCAAAATGGAGCAGCGGCCGAAGTAACCGGTCTGTCCCTGGATTTACCAGCTTCAAAAATAAAAGTCAAAGAGGTTAAAACCATTGATGGAGAGGTTCCTCTGCCGGAAGCCGAGTTGGTTGTTTCTGCCGGTCGCGGAATGAAAGGCCCGGAAAATTGGGGAATTATTGAAGAACTGGCGAAAACAATCGGGGCAACTACCGCCTGTTCCCGCCCGGTAGCCGATACCGGTTGGAGACCTCACCACGAACACGTAGGGCAAACCGGGGTTGCTATACGCCCAAATCTTTATTTTGCAATTGGTATCAGCGGAGCAATTCAGCATCTTGCCGGTGTTAACAGATCGAAAGTGATTGTAGTAATTAACAAAGATCCGGAAGCTCCATTCTTTAAAGCAGCAGATTATGGCGTTTGTGCAGATTTATTCGATGTTGTACCCAGACTTACAGAATCGCTAAAGAAATTTAAAGCCAATTAATAGTTGAGGTATCAGACTTCGGGCATTGGATTTTAGGGAGCATAATCCCAAAATATAATGCCCAAAGTCTAATAGTTCATATCTTTTCATACTTATCTCAATTATAAAGCAACTTAAACAATCAAGAAACGTTAAACGCTTGTGTTCTTTAAGAATGAAGGGACCTGTAAAGGTGTTTATATGAATACCGGTTTGAAAAAGGTTTTTAGAAAGAAAAACCTTTTTTGGTGTCGGTTAATATTCAAAATCAAGGGTTTATAAGTTCAATAATTCTAAACTTCTTTATTTTGAAAATAAAATAAAAACTCTGATATTCTTTATCGTTTCCAGACTTTCGAATTATCTATTAAATGCTTACATTTGTGCCCCGAAAGAAGTCGCTGTTTGAATGAGTGAGCGTGTTTTTGTATTTTAAATGTAAAATGCTGATAAGAAAGGCTTTCCTTCATTTTTGCCCTTTTTATCAAAAATCAAAAGAAAAGGCATTGATTTACGAGCTTTATGTGGCATACCCTGTAAAAGGATGCTGTATTTTGGTTTCTTTTTGCCTTACGTTTTAATAATTGAGCAATGAAAAAGATCGAACTCGACATCGTTGCATTATCACATAGTGTAACTCAATCCCATAATTATGCAGTTGTTTTGGGCGAGCAGCATGGCTCTCGCAGATTACCGATTGTTATTGGAGGCTTCGAAGCACAAGCCATAGCTGTTGCAATGGAAAGAATGAATCCGAATCGCCCTCTGACACACGATCTGTTTAAAAATGCTTTGGAAACTTTCGAGGTTGAGCTTAAAGAAGTTGTAATTAATAATTTGCTGGACGGTATTTTCTATGCTCGTTTGATTTGCCTGAAAGATAGTAAAATTGTCGAAATTGATAGTCGTACTTCTGATGCCCTGGCACTCGCTGTTCGATTTGATTGCCCGATCTATACTTACGAATTTATTCTGGATGCAGCCGGTGTTATTCTGGAAGATCCTGAAGATGAAGAAGAAACAGAAGAAACGGAAGAAGTTCCAAAGCGTAAACGCAAGAAAGCCGGAAAAGAAACCGCCCTTTCTCAATATTCCGAAGCGGATTTGACCAAAATGCTGGATGATGTATTAGCCAATGAGGATTACGAACGTGCTGCCGAGATCAGAGATGAATTGAATAAAAGAGGAAGTCAATAAATTCTATTTTCGAACTACTTTCCCTACTCGTTTTTATCCTGTCAAATGCTCTTTAAAACGGAGATCACTTTCTCAATCATCTCTTTATTGACGTCAAGATGGGTGCAAAAGCGTACCGTTTTTGCACCGAAAGGGGCCGCTGCAATCCCTTTATCGGCAAGCAGTTCCAGGAACTTGTCGCTATCATATGGTGCTTTGAGATCAAAAATTACAATATTCGTTTTGACGGGTTTAACTCTTTCTACATAAGCACATTCTGTCAATACTTTCCCCAATAACTTCGCATGATCATTATCCGCTCTGAGGCGCTCAATATGATGATCCAGCGCATAAATTCCAGCTGCTGCCAAATACCCGGCCTGGCGCATTCCGCCACCCATTACTTTGCGAATTTTTCGGGCTCTCTTGATAAAAACTTCAGTGCCCAGAAGCAATGAGCCAACCGGAGCCCCCAAACCTTTGGACAAACAGATGGAAATGCTATCAAAACAGGATCCGATGGCTTCCGTTGTATCGCCGGTTTCTACTAAAGCATTGAAGAGTCTCGCTCCATCCAGGTGGAGCTTTAAATTTCGGTTTTGACAAACTTTGTGGATGGCCTGGAATTCTTCCAGGCTATAAAAGTTTCCACCGCCTTTATTACAGGTATTCTCCAGTACCACGAGTCTGGAACTGGGAAGCCAATCGTATTCCGGATTGACCGCCTGATCGACCTGGGCAGCACTGATTTTACCAAAATCGCCTTGTAATAATTTTATCGAAACCCCCGAATGGAAACCATAACCACCTAGCTCATACTGGTAAATATGAGAAGTCTCATCGCATATGATTTCATCCAGCTGCTGTGTGTGGACATTGATGGCAATTTGATTGGTCATTGTACCGCTCGGGCAAAAGAGCGCACTTTCCATACCGAAAAGCTTGGCAGCTTTTCCTTCAAGAGCATTGACCGTCGGGTCTTGTCGAAAAACGTCATCGCCTACTTCCGCCTGCATCATGGCCTGGAGCATTTCCGGAGTAGGCTTGGTTACGGTATCGCTAATTAAGTTGATCATGTCTTTTCAAAAAAAGCACAATAAACTTATCTCTTTACTTTAAAGCAACTTTACCATTAGTTTTTTTACAAAAACTGCGGAATTCGTTTCGATTTTTAATACATATAAACCGTCGTTGAGTATGTTGATATCGATAGTAGTCAGACTGGTATTTGTCAATGCACCCAGATTCTGCGAAAATACTCTTCTTCCACCCATTTCATAAATAGAGAGTAAGCCGGTTTGCGAATCAATCAAACCATTGCTCTTGCTAAAATCAATATGAATTTGTCTGTTCGCAGGATTGGGAAAAATATCAAAATCATCTCTGCTATTGATATTTCGAACAAATACTCCGTCTTCATTATTGGCATTAAAAGTAGAGGCTCGGGGTACAAATTCACCGGTTCCGTTGGGAATTCTGGCCAAAGACACGTTAGTTTCTTGTTCACCGAATGTCAAAGAATCTAAAACAGCCAGAAAGTTGTCCGAGAGAATCAGCTGTTCACCGGCTTTCGATAGTTTAAAACTTGTATGCAAATCACCTTGTTCATCATCATTATCCGTCCAAACGATCAAATACCCGTCCGCTGCTATACTGATACCCGCGGGAAATTGCCATTTATCCGGCTCGGATATATCATCCGAAAGATAATAACCTCCTAAATCAATGGTTTCACTGGTATTATTATAAAGTTCTACCCAATCGTCATATTCTCCAAACTCATCCATAATCATCGAGGTGGAATCATTGGATGCTACAAATTCATTAATGACTAATCCCTGTGCAGACAGGAAATTAAAACCTATTGTTAAAACAAATATTGTAATTATCGATCTCATGTTCACTTAGTTTAGTTTAAAAAACCTATTGTAGATTTATAGGCATAGCTTGATTTTATTCAATTAAGGTTAATGTATTAATTGAAAACACAATACGAAATTATAGAAAAGTGAGCAATACTTCTCGACTTCTTTTGCAAATACCTGACCATATAACGGGAAAAATGCTATTTCTTAAAGCATAAGTTAGTTTTGATGCTATCTCCAAAGCTTAGAAAGCGATTATAAACCAAAATGAGCGTGGTAAAACCGCAAAAATTACCCGAAATTGGATAGCTTGGAATAAATTACTAATTTGGCGATTCTGAAAGAAACAAGCAAAATGATTGATTTAGGTAATTTTTTCAAATCTGCGTTTACGGTTGATAATGTTATATTCGGTTTTGATGAAGCGGATCTAAAAGTATTACTCATCAAAAGAGGAGAGGAACCGTATCAGGGTAAATGGGCTTTACCGGGACACTTTGTTTATTCTGACGAAGATTTACATTCTGCGGCGAATAGGGTACTGGAAGAATTAACAGGATTGAAAAATGTATATCTGGAACAAGTAAAGACTTTTGGCGCGGTGGACAGACATCCTGTAGGCCGGGTAATCACCGTTGCTTACTATTCATTGATCAAAATTGCCGATTATAATCTGCATGCTTCCTCTTTCGCTAAAAAAGCAAAATGGCATAGCATTTCAAAGGTAATGGATTTGGCCTTTGACCATGCAGAAATTTTAGATGCTTGTTTTCAATTATTGAAAAGAAGGGTACGTCGCCGTCCGGTCGGATTCGAATTGCTGCCGCCTAAATTTACGCTTACTGAATTGCAGCATCTTTATGAAGCTATCCTCGAAACAGATTTGGATAAACGGAATTTCAGAAAGAAAATATTATCTATGAATTTGCTGGTCGATTTGAATGAAGTACAGGAAGGGGTGGCACATCGGCCTGCTCGTTTGTATAAATTCGACCAGCAGAAATATCAAAAATTCTTGGCCGAAGGTTACATTTTCGATCTGTCAGAAAGTAAAAAGAAAGTGGTTAAGCCCCGGAGTGCGGGTTAATGGCAAGTTCCCTTTTTGCTTAATTACAGGTATAGGTCCAGCCCTTTTCAGAAAAGAAAGTAATTTCCAGATTCGAATTGGCATTGCAAGCCTCATCGGCCTGATCGATAATATCCTGCAGATCATCACTATTGTGCCGGAAAATAAAAGGAATAAGATTACTGGCGTCCAGGCTTTCTTCATTTCTTAGTTCAAGGTTGAAATCGTCATCTAGCTTGAAGTAACCATAATAACCGACATTATAATCAGGGTTATTGTCAATACTAAAGACAGTACTTAAACTTGTTAGATTAGTAATAAAATCCGCTGCGCTATCAGCTGAAATTCCATTATTATAGGCTACATAACCCCAAATAGTGTTCCTTGGGATTTTATAAAGAATATTATTTACTATTTCAATACCATCATCGGTATCCATTTCCAGTTCATATCTGTTATCTGTGACGCGAAGTGTACCTTCATTGATTATAGCATCCTTTAAATTGATGTTGAAAGTGTAAAGATTGGACGCCAGAGTGGGCATGGGAATAATCGTATGCGTAGTAGTCATTCCTTCAATACAATCTTCCGGCTCTAATAAATCATTAATCGTTAATTCAATAGCCCGGTTGACTACATTTGTATCTAAATCATAAATAATAGCGTAATTCAGACATTCCTGTTCCTTGATCGTACTCAGGTCGATCTGGAACCGTGGTGTACCACTACTGATATCTTCAAACATATTGATGTAGAAGTCATCTTCAATGTCGACAATTACACCAGAAGGAGTCTCTTTATCACAACTGGTAAAAAAGGCGACTAATAAAAGGCAGCTTAATAAAATTTTCCGGTACATGCAGGATGTCATTTATTTCGTACAAATCAAAAACGCAGCCATCTTGAAAATGCTGCTTGTTTTTGTATAATTTATATGTCGGAAATTTGCTCTTGGCCTGTTTGGGTCGAAGAATGTTCAGAAAACTGAAATTTCAATTTTAGAACCAGTGTGAGCAATAAACAATCTGCAACAATCTAAAAGGAGTGGAATGTATCTGATCAATATTTTCGGAAACTGCAAAACAAAAAGACCTTCAGGTTATCAATACATTCAACAAAGTCCCATTATTAATTATATGAAGTTGTTTGAAAAATGTTGCCTGTACTATCCAGTCATTTTAGAACCCATCCAATTACTTTTTAAACAACTTCCCTGTAAAAATACAAAATTTCAGGGCAAGCATTCGTTAAAATTTTTGCTATTCTTTTTCGAAAATCAGAAAAAAGAAGCCATTTGTCCTGAAAAGATATCTGTTAATCCATTGATTTTTGTCGATACAAGTTTATTTTAGTTCTTCGGACAACCTACGCAAAATCCTACTGTCCTTTTATTATGTACATTCTTTTCGATTGCTTATCGGAGATAGAAAGAAACTATGATAAACATTAAAAACATCCGAAAATCCTATCAAACGGGTTCTACGCGTTTGGAGGTGCTTAAAGGTATTGATCTGCAAATTGAAAAGGGAGAGCTGGTTTCTATTATGGGATCTTCCGGTAGCGGTAAATCCACTCTGTTAAATATTCTTGGAATCCTGGATGATTACGATGATGGAGCTTACCATCTCGATGGTACTTTCATAGATAAAAGTCTTTCGCAAAAGCAGGCAGCGATGTTTCGCAATCAATTTATCGGTTTTGTGTTCCAGTCTTTTAATTTGCTTAATTTCAAATCGGCCTGGGAGAATGTCGCCCTACCTTTATATTATCAAAAAATTGATCGCAGGGAAAGAGAAGCTATTGCCAAGGATTACCTGGACCGGGTTGGTATTCGCGATTGGGCAGACCATTTGCCGAATCAACTTTCCGGAGGACAACAACAAAGAGTTGCCATTGCCCGTGCACTGATCACGAAACCCAAAGTGATTCTCGCTGATGAACCCACCGGTGCTTTGGATTCCGTCACGTCTTCTGAGGTGATGAATCTTTTTAAAACGGTGAACGATGAAGGAATCACAGTAGTGATTGTAACTCACGAAGAAGATATTGCCGATAAGAGTAAAAGAATTATCCGGTTAAAAGATGGCCTGATAGAAAAAGAACAGACTGTATAAGCTTTTAAATAACAACCAATGATCGACTACGACAAGTGGGCTGAAATTTTCAGTAGTATTAAAAGGCATAAACTTAGAACCTTTTTGACTGCCCTGAGTGTGTGGTGGGGGATTTTTATGCTGGTTCTTTTATTAGGGCTCGGTAAAGGACTGGAGAATAGCGTAGTTCATAATTTTCGGGACGATGCGATGAATAGCCTCTGGATTTGGCCGGGAAGAACTACAATGCCCTATAAAGGATTACCCGTTGGCAGAAGACTGCGATTTACGAATGCGGATTATGACAGGCTCAAAAATCAGATTGATGGCGTGGAAAGTATCACCGGTCGATATTATTTAAGAGGAGAATTTACGGTCAAATACAAAAAGAAAAATTTGTCATTTCATATACGCGCGGTTCATCCCGATCATCTAATTCTTGAAAATACCATTATGATGACCGGCCGGTATATCAACGATAAAGATATTGATGAATACCGTAAGGTTTGTGTGATCGGTCAAAAAGTAGCTACTGACTTTTTTGGAAAAGAAGAGCCAATTGGCTCCAGCCTGAAAATTAAAGGCGTGGATTACAAAATTGTAGGGACATTTTATGATGATGGATCCAAAAGAGAACTGGAAACTATTTATCTGCCGATTAGCACTACCCAGCGTGTGGAATCAGCCAATGGTAGGATCAACCAGTTGATGATTACATTGGGCGATGTACCGGTAGAAAAATCTTTTGAGGTAGAAAAGCGCATCCGGGAAGAGTTATCTGTACAACACAATTTTGATATCAACGACAAACAAGCCATATACATTCGCAATAGTGCCGAAGATTTTCAGGAATTTCAAACTGTTTTTATGTTTATCAAAGGTTTTCTTTGGTTTGTAGGAATTGGAAGTATCCTGGCGGGAGTAATTGGCGTGAGCAATATCATGTTAATTGTGGTAAAAGACCGGACAAAAGAAATCGGTATTCGAAAAGCGATGGGAGCTACACCCAATTCTATCCTGGCCATGATCCTGCAGGAAGCGGTTTTTCTGACTGCTATTGCCGGATATATTGGTATGATCAGTGGCTTTGCAATTATTTATGGAATTAATTATCTATTGGTTACCAATGGAGTAGAACTGGAATATTTCAGAAATCCCGAAGTAAATTTTATGACTATTTTGTATGCACTGATCTTATTAGTAGTATCGGGGGCTCTGGCCGGATTGATCCCTGCTCAGCAAGCAGTAAAAATTAATCCGGTGATTGCTATGAAATCCTAAGTTAAAATAACACACTATGTTTGATTTCGACAAATGGCAGGAAATATTTGGAACAATTCGAAAAAATAAACTTCGAACCATATTGACCGCGCTGGGAGTGTTCTGGGGAGTTTTTATGCTCGTTTTTTTGATGGGAGCAGGGAAAGGCCTGGAAAATGGTGTGATGACTCAGTTTGGTATAAGAATTAAAAACTCCCTCTTTGTCTGGACCAACCGGACTTCATTGCCCTATAAAGGCTTACCTCCCGGGCGATTCAATCAACTGACTTCGGATGATGTAAAGGCAATACGGGAAGAGATTAAAGAGATCAGTTATATCGCTCCGCGAATGTGGGTGCCTTCTGGTGAGATCACCCACGGAAATAATTCTGCCGCTTTTGATGTTCGGGGCGAATTGGAAGATATCTATCACATCATGGCGATGGAAATGTGGAAAGGTCGTTTTTTAAATCAGTTTGATGAAGAAAACCGCAGGAAGGTAGCTGTGATTGGAGATCGCGTCAGAGAGGTACTTTTTGAAAAAGACGAGGAAGTCATTGGCAATTCTATAAATATCAGAGGAACTCAATATAAAGTCATTGGTATTTTCAAATCTTTACAAAAAGGCGAGGATGCTTCGGAAGAAGAACAGACTATTTTTATTCCACTTTCAACAGCTCAGCAAGTTACCAACCGGCATAATGAAATCAATTGGTTCGTATGTGCGGTAAAGGATGAATACAATGCTGCAGTAATAGACGAGAAGGTTAAAAGGCTTTTAAAAAAGCGCCACCGGATACATCCGGATGATCCCCAGGGAGTTGGTTCTGATAATATCGCCGAAGAGTTTGCGGAAGTCATGGGGCTGTTTACGGGGATTAGCCTGATTGTCTGGATCGTAGGTATCGGTAGCCTGATGGCCGGAGTCATTGGTGTTGGAAATATTATGCTCATTATTGTTAAAGAGCGAACAAAAGAAATCGGTATCCGCAAGGCATTAGGGGCTACACCTTATTCCATTATCAGCATGATCCTTACCGAATCGGTTTTTATAACTACGCTGGCCGGATATTTTGGATTAATTGCCGGAATGGGAATTATTCTATTAATGAACGCGGCAATAGGAGAGGGCGGAGAGTTCTTTGCGAATCCGGAAATAGATGTAAGTGTAGGATTGGGAGCAATTATCATTTTGGTGATTTCCGGTGCTGTCACAGGTCTGATCCCTGCAATTCAGGCCTCTAATGTAAATCCGGTTATTGCCCTTAAAGATGAATAAGCTTAAGAACAATAATTTTATAAATAATAATTCACAAAGGCAAAGCCTAATCACTTAATAGCGAACAAAATCAAAAGATTATGAGTAAAGGCTGTGGAATTTCACTAGCAGTATTTTTAGTAATTGTTTCCATTGGACTCGGTTATTATTTTTATAAAAAAAGTGTACAGGATCCGGTAATCTACAAAACGACGAAACCGGAAATGAAAGATATCATCAAGAAAACCGTTGCTACAGGGTCTATTAAACCCCGACAGGAAGTCCATGTCAAACCACAAGTTTCGGGAGTAGTGGATGCCATCTATGTGGAAGCAGGAGCAATCGTTACTAAAGGACAAAAACTGGCTAAGATTAAATTGATTCCCAGCGAGGTGAATATCAACTCTGCTCAATCCAGTGTTGAGCTAGCACGTATCCGGTATAAAGATGCGAAAAGGGAACTGGAAAGACAGAAGAATCTGAATAAGAATAAACTGGATGTCGAAGAGGCCAAACTGGCTTATGAGAATGCCAAACAGGAACATGACAGACAAGAGAAACTCTTTAGTGATGGGGTGATTTCCGAACAGGCTTATATCGGATTTAAACTCGATATGGAACTTCGAAAAGCGGCTTATGAAAATATCCGTATCCAATCGGATAATAGTCTGAGACAATTTGAATCCAATGTTGATATTCAAAAACAGGAATTGCAAGCTGCCGAAGATAACCTGGCACTTCTCCGCGAAGGAGCATCCCGCAATTCCAAACAAGTTGCCAATATCGTCGTCTCTACCTTGGATGGGATGGTATTGGATATTCCGGTAGAAGAAGGTTCCTCTGTGATCGAACGCAATAATTTTAACGAGGGAACGAGCATTGCCGTTGTGGCAGATATGAATGCTTTGATTTTTGAAGGAAAAGTGGATGAATCCGACGTTGGAAAACTCAAGGAAGGAATGCCGCTGGAATTGACTGTAGGCGCTATCGAAGATGAAACGATCAATGCAACCCTGGAATATATTTCACCAAAAGGAGAGGATGAAGAAGGTGCAGTTAAATTCGAAGTGAAAGCGGCCATTCAGCCTCGAAAGGATATCTTCCTGCGGGCGGGATATTCGGCTAATGGAGATATCATTCTCGATAAAAGGGTGAACGTTTTATCGGTAAAAGAACGGGATCTCATTATCAAGGAAGATTCTACCTGGGTAGAAATTGCCCTGGGGGATCAGCAGTTCGAAAAGCGCTTGGTCAAAACCGGACTTTCCGATGGCATTCAGATTGAAATACTCAATGGCCTGGATACGACGACACAGATCAAGGTGATACAAAATCCGGGAAGCTAGAAATAAAATGTGATTATATGGGATTTAGTACATTTTAAATCCCATATAATCACCTAATCCTGTCAACTACCGTTTCCTCCATTATTGCACTAAATATTCTTTTAAAATAATGGATGTCTTTGTCTTCGATTACCATGCTCGGACGCAGCTTGATAACATTGTGCAAAGGACCATCCGTACCGGCCAGGATATAATGATCCTTGAGGCGGTTGACGATATAAGCGGCCAATTCTGTTGCGGGAGTTAAGGTTTCTCGATTTTTAACCAATTCTATACCCATAAATAGTCCCTCTCCACGTACATCGCCGATACATGGATATTGCTGTTTTTGGGTATTTAGAAAATCTAAAAGTACCTGACCTTTTGTGTCGGCATTTTTTTGAAGAGATTCTGCTTCAATCGTTTCCAAAACAGCCAGTCCGGCTGCACAGGAAACGGGATTTCCGCCGAAGGTGCTGAAGTATTCCATTCCATTATCAAAAGCCTTTGCAATGGCTTTTGTCGTAATCACCGCTCCAAGGGGAAAGCCATTGGCAATTGGTTTGCCGAGTACTAAGATATCGGGAGTGGCATTTTGCGTTTCAAAAGCCCAAAACGATTTTCCAAGTCTTCCGAAACCTGTTTGCACTTCGTCGGCAATACACAGACCGCCATATTCCCGAATGTGCTGATAAACGAATTTTAAATAGTTTTTAGGAGGAATAATCTGACCTCCGACGCTTGGATACGTTTCGGCGATGAAGGCCGCAAGTCCTTTACCGTTTTTTGCCAAGGCCGATAGCTTCTCTTTTACTTCATCCGAATATTTTTTTGCTGCTTCCGGATCATCCGCTTTCCAGGCTCCCCGATAGGTATCCGCTACAGACACTGTATGTACCCAATCCGGCGCTCCGTCCCCTCCCGGGCCATTGTGCTTGTAGGGGCTGAGGTCAATTAGCGTACTGGTGTGCCCATGATAAGCCGCTTCTACGACCATGATATCGTGGCGATTGGTATAAGCTCTGGCTATCCGGATGGCTAGCTCATTGGCTTCACTTGCTGAATTAACAAAATAACAAACTTCCAGTTCCTGCGGCAACTTTGCCGTTAAGGCTTCGGCGTATTGCAGAATATTCTCGTGTAAATAACGGGTATTGGTATTGAGCAAAGCTATTTGTTCCTGAATGGCTTTGACGACTCTTGGATGCTGATGCCCGACATGAGGAACATTATTATAAAAATCGAGATAAGTATTGGCATGGCTATCGTAAAGGTATTGCCGGAAGCCAGAGACAATATGCAAAGGCTTTTCATAACTTAAGCCAAGGTTGTAACCCAGTTTTTGCCGGCGCCGGTCAAGCAAATGCGCCAAATCAACGGAAGCATCATAATAGTCGGCATTTTCCACCTGAAAAAGCAACATCGGATTCGGACACAGGTTTCGCCATACTGCAATTTCGCTTTGGTAGGCGACTCCCGGAAAACTTTCCTCCAAACCAAGCAGATCACTAATGATTTGTAAATGCAAATGCGGAGGCCATCCACCGTTTTCATGCGGTGCACCCAGTAAAGCAATCTCCTGTCCGGCCTGTATGCTTTGTCCGATTTCCAGTTTGAGACTCTCGGGTTTTAGGTGTCCGTATAGGGTATAAAAAGGAATACCCTGATCGGTTTGGTGTTTTATAATGAGTAGTCCGCCATAGTCCAGCGGCAGGTTGATCACTGTGTTGACGATTAGCTCTCCGGGAAATGCGGCATAAACGGGTGTACCGGCATCGCAAAAAATATCGATCCCCAAATGAATGCATCTTTTTTCAGTACAGGGATGCCCCTCATCACCAAAGTTGGCAGCTGCATAAAGTCTTCTGGATTCACAATAACGGCCAATCGAAAAATTTGCGTTTTGCTGATTCATAAAATCCCTGATCTTATGGCTTAAACTTTCGAGTCGCATGTTTTCGGGATCGGCACCTATTAGCAGAGACCCTGCACTTAGATCGAGGACGCAGTTGAATTGATCAGCCTTTATAGCCGGAAAAGGATTTGAATTCTTGATAAAGTGAAGCACATGCTCTATTTGGTCCGTTGCCGGATAAGCACAGGCTACTCTTAGAAAAGCATGGGCCAAATCGTCCGGGATTTTATCCAGTTTTTTTAAAGCCGAAATAGCAGGTTTCTGACTAATTACAATGTAAGGATCATCCGGCTCATCAAGTTGCCTTTTACTGGAAATAGCAATACTTACTGCTAACCTGGTTTTTATTAAAGGAAATAAAACAGCTAATTCTGCTTCACCTGGTAATCTTGTTTTGGAATAGCCTTTTAAAAAATGAAAACAGACTCGAAGCGGATGTTCTTTTTCCAAAATCAGATAGGCAAGTGCGATAGCAACTTCACATATGCTAGCCTGAAAAGACATGTCTCCGAAATCAAAAATCCCGCTGACTCTGAGCTTTCCGCGTTCATCGGTTTTTATTAAAATATTATAATCATTTGCATCATTATGAATAACCGAATGGGGAAGGTCTATTAGTTCAGGTAAAACATTTTTTCTAAAGTCTTTAAAAATATTGGCAACAATAGCTTGTACTTCATCCGAAATATGGGGAACAAAAGGTTCGGACTGTAAGGCTTCACTTAGTTCCCAGCGCTGTCTTCGCTTCATCGCCGGATGCTGAAATCCTTCCAGTGCATTGGTCAATGAAGCAATGGCTTCTCCATAATTATGGAAGAGTGCTTCCGTATGTGGTTTAAACTGTGCCAGCAAATGACCATCGCAATAGCTCAATACCCACAAGATGCGTTCCTCGTTTTGAAAAGAAACTCGGTTAAAAGCAGACCCGTCCAGCGCATAAATGACTTTGGGGGTTTCGATTGTCAAAAACTCCTTTTGCAAATATTTGAGTGCAGCACATTGCAGATCAATCAGGGAAGGATCACAATCCGGGCGCATTATTTTTAGGATATAAATAACTCCGGAAAAAGTGGTCAGCTTAAAATTGAGATCAAGATCACCCGGTAGCCTTTCCAGCTTTCCTTCGAGCTGATAATATTTTTTGATGAGTGTAGCAACTAGTTCCTTCATCCTGTTTATCTGCTAAATTTTTAAAGCTGCTAAGCTAGTTAAATTGTGCCGGATAAATTGATTTACAAACCTTGAGTTTTGCTAGATTTTGTGCGAAAGTAGCATATGACAGGACTGGCTAATAGATCGGTAAAAATAAGTACCTTTTTGATAGGGGACAGATTGCAACAGATTATTATGACATGGTAACTGCATTTAAATCGATACCTGCTTATGAAGCAGCGCAACCATCGACAGCGCAAAATACCATGTTGTTATCCCGAATTTTGCTTAAGATTCATCGTGATATGGAGTATTATAGCACTATTTATTATTTGTAAAGTAGGTGTTGGGCATTGGATTCTTGGTATTGGACGATCCCGGAAAACCTAAAGCCCAATACCAAAAATCTAATACCTCTTCAATGGAGAATTCCTTTGATGCTAAAATTTGGGATAACTCTTGTTTGACTATATCCAATTATGGGAGCGAGGCTGTATTTACCTGCTTTATAGAAGCAAATTACAGCTATAATCTCCTATTGAAGCTCTAGGCTTCCTCTTCCCAGATGGTACAAAGATGAATAATCGTTTCGGCAGATTTTTCCATATCCTGTACCGAAACCCACTCTACTTTGGAGTGGAAAGCATGTTCACCTGCGAAAATATTAGGGCAGGGTAGTCCCATATAAGAAAGCCGGGAACCGTCCGTCCCTCCACGAATAGAAGAAGGAATTGGAGTGATACCGGCACGTTCAATGGCCTTTAGGGCATTGTTGACGACTTGTGGATGCTGATCGAGTATTTTTTTGAAATTGCGGTATTGTTCCTTGACCTCCAATTGAGCGCTGGAATTTGGATAGGCTTGTAAGATACGATCTGTTATTTCCCGAATCTCATTGGCATGACTTTCTAAATTTTCATCTACAAAATCCCGAATGATGAATTTGATCGTCGCTTGTTCAACCGAACCGGAAATATGCACCGGATGAACGAAGCCTCCCATTTTTTCGGTAGATTCGGGGGAGAGGCGATCCTGTGGCAAATTAGCCAGAATCTCTCCCGCTATTTTGATTGCGCTTTCCATTTTTCCCTTTGCAAAACCAGGATGTGCACTGACCCCATTAATAGTCAGCACTGCTCCGTCGGCAGAAAAAGTCTGATCTTCAATGGTTCCGCGTTTTTCTCCATCAATGGTATAACCAAAATCCGCTCCGAGTTTTTCCATATCTACTTTATCCACACCTCGCCCAATTTCCTCATCCGGTGTAAACAGGATTCTGATTTTACCATGCTTGACTTCCGGATTGCTCATTAAAAAATGAGCAGCGTCCATAATTGCCGCTATACCAGCTTTGTTATCTGCGCCAAGCAGCGTCGTTCCACTGGCAGTAATAATATCATTCCCGTGTTGCTCCTTTAAATCCGGATGTTCGGATTCTCGAATAACCTGATTGGGATCATCGGGGAGTACAATATCAGAGCCGTCATAATTGCGATGGATAATTGGTTTTACATCTTTTCCGCTACTATCAGGGGAGGTATCCATATGAGAGCAAAAGCAGATCACCGGAACATTTTTAGGGCTATTCGAAGGGATTGTTGCATAAACATAACCCCATTCGTCGAGATGGGCATCGTCGATACCTATACTTTTAAGCTCCTCTACAAGAATTTTTCCCAGATTCTTTTGTTTGGACGTAGAAGGAATAGTAGTGGATTCAGGATCGGATTGAGTATCGATAACTACGTATCGTAGAAAACGTTCTGTGCAGGTATGTTTAATCGAAGGAAGCATAATATTGGTTTAATTCGTTTATTGTTGTGGGTAGCAAAAGTAAACAATATTTTTTTGCAAAACACTAGGTTTTAGGGCTAAAAATCATATAAAGAGTATACATTTTGTGCCATACATCAAATGAGAGATGCAAAGGCTTTTAAGGAATATAAAGCCATGGAAAATTCTGACCATCTCTTGTCAATTGTCAATACTGTTGAGAATACCCAGGAATTTTCAGATTGGTAGTTTGGGATTACTTTTCAGGAATATAATGACGGTTTGATAGGGGATGGTTCTTAAGCGGGCCGGGGATTTGATAATTTTCCCAGATCGTATTTGATAGATACAAAAGTTTGAGCCAATTTTCTACCTAATCTTACCAACCATTTAATGATCATTCCTTTATACCGGATGGCAACGCGAATTGCTAATCGAGCCCAACCAATTGGTGTTCCCAGATTAATAAGCCGGAAAACCCATTTTAAAATATTTCCAGTCAGGACGAGCGCGAAATCCAGATTATTCGAAAAGCGATATAATAATGCGGTGTGTTGTCTGAGTTCTACATCACTTACTTCCTCCGGGACAAGCATTAAGGTATCGAAATCAAAATCGTATTTGGTAAGAATGGCGGAACCATTTGCAGTAAGGGTTTCAAATTCGCGACGGCCAAACAGAAACTGCATACCTTCTTTGAATTTACGCATTCCCTCCCGGATTTCTTTGTAGACAATTTTTACCAGATTTTTAACCAGATAAATTAATTCCTGGATAGCGCTACGAAGTATATTGATGAGCTCTTTTAAGGCATTGAAAATGGTATTGGCGATACTTTTTATCCCATAATATATTCGCCGGATAATACCGCTTTCCCGGATGTCGCTTTGATTTTCTTCAACGATTTCACTGTAAGCCCGATCTGTGACTTCATTGCCGATTGAAGTATCGCTTGATTTATTTTTTATAAAGCGATTTTCGTATTCTTCCAGTACATTGACGGTAGTAATATCGGATTGCTCCGCAATAATTTGTGAAAGTCGGGCAAATAAATATTTAATGTTTAAAATCCAAAAGCCTCTGGTACCTTCGTGATTTTCACTAAGGCGGGTAAGGATGAACTTCAATCGTAAACCACGGGAATAGGTGGACATATCGTCGAGCGCATTAAAGGTGCGATCACCAATTTCATTATCGATCTTTCCATAATAGAAACCATTTGTCCACTGAAAAATTTGAATGAGCCGGGTGAGATAAATCACAAAAGGATCCTGACTGACTTCTTCCAGAAATTGGCGATTCCGTTTTTCAAAGACTTCCTTTTTTATGATTTCTTCGTAGTATCGGCGATCTAGAACTTTCTTCATTTTCCCTCTGAATGAAAATTTAATTTTTTCCACTCTGCCCTGAAGTATTTTTAGCTGATCGTGTAATTCTTTTAATTCTCCCTGACGTTTTTCAATTTCTTCCTTTCTTTTTTTCAGAATATTATCAAACCGGTTTTGTAAAGCATTGATTTTTTTATTTACATTTTTTAATTCAGCTTCGATATGAATTGATTGAACCTGGAATGGAGATTTTTTAATCTCTAATTGTTCTATAGTTCGATCCGCATTTTTAATTGCTGTAATTTCCAGTTTAAGTTGCTGGATTTCTGACTGAGGGGCATTCTTTTTGATTTTTCTATGGAGCTGGCGTTCTTTTTTATTTAATTTTTTCTTGTTTTTTTCCAGTTTTTTAATGGCATCCTCAACTGTGCTAATTTGTTTTTTTAAAGATTTATGTTCATTATTTAATGTATTTTGAATGCCTTTTAATCGATGAATAGATTCGGGAATAGTTGCTCCGGCTTCACTGGCTGCATCACTTATTCCATGCATCTCAGCTAAAATCTGATTCATCATCCCCGAAATTCTTACGATTTGTTTCCTGCGTCTTCTGTTTTTTCTGGAGTCTTTTAGTTCTTCCTGTTCGTCCTGTTTAAAAATATCCCCATGCGTTGATTGAAGTTTATTGAGCGTTTCATCTATTTCAGTTTCAGCTTTGAGCATAGCAGTCTCATTATCCTTTTCATCATCCTCTTCATCTTCGACGACTTCTTCCATTAATTCATTTGGAACTGGAACACTAAACCTGGTAAAAACTTTAGCCTTTTGATATTTAAAAACAACGATTCTTTTATTCAATCCTCCATTGGCATTTTTTTCAATATGCTGAACCAGTGCCGGAATATCTCCCAGGAGGTTAGCCATATCCAAATCCGCTTTTGGCAGATTTTTTACCCAATGCTTAAGCTTGTTAAGGGCATTTAAGCTGATCCGGGAAAAAGGACTGTCAACCGGCAGGGCATAAAAATGATGGATGGATAATCTGTAGTGAATCACCCTGCTCAACAGATTTACGGTTCCAGACTTGGGAAGTAAATCAATGCTGAAATCACCATCCAGAGAGATTAAGGTATGTAAAAGGCTGAGTTCTTCACTTTCCAGGTCGGTCCCATGTGATAACCAGAATTTTGGCTTAAATTCCGGAATTAAATTAAGTTCGAGATAATCCTTTCTGAAAAGTCGAATTGCCATAGGAATTAACCTGGTATCGGCTTTACTAATATAACCTAAATCCATTAATGGCTGCAGAATCTCTTCCACACGACCAAGCTCGAGTTTTTCGATTTTTGCGGCAGGGATAATTGCAGCTATAAGAGCATCTCTATCCTCTGGGGTATCGGACATTTCAGAAAAATATTAGCAATAAAGAAATCCAGATGATGATTTGTTCGTATAATCTAACGGACGAATTCTTTTAGCATACGGATGAATGCACTACGTGAACTTTTAGCAGAATTTAGGGCGGCACTGTGTAAATCGAATAAGAAATCACCATTTGGATCGACATTTTCACTGACAAAGTTGATCGTGTCATGGTCAAAGTCTACATGTGTGTGCGCGACGAGTTTGATGCGTGCATCTACCGCACCCGGCTTTCCAAGTTCTTTAGTGAAATCGTGGAATTTGGTTCGGACCTTGTTTTTACCGCCTTGTTCTTTTGTATTAATAATATGATCGTAATGCCCGGTAAGTGTAGTTACATTTAGGGTGGTAAAATCAACAGCAATTTTTACAATCTGTTGCCCGATACTGTTGAACTTGTCATTGAGCGATCCCTCGCGTACCGTTGGGAAAGGTTCTGTTTTTTCGTTTTTGTTATCTGGCATGATCTGAGGTTTTAGTATAAAATAGTTTAATGATTGGGAAGATATGTAAAGTATTGATAATGACCAAGTATGAGCCTGTATTTTGTTGATTTTATTAAAGGGAACTGAATGTAAACAAGCTTTGGGTTTTATTTGTTTTTAGTATGTTTGTGAAGGAAATATAATGTATCTATGACTATTAATATTCCGGATACGGAGCAAAAAAGAATCGTAATAATAGGTGCCGGATTTGCCGGATTGAATCTCGCGAATAAATTGGCCAGCAGTGCTTATCAGATCGTATTGATAGATAAAAATAATTACCATCAGTTCCAGCCTTTATTCTATCAGGTGGCGATGGCTGGTCTCGAACCCAGTAGTATTGCCTTTCCGTTGAGGAAATTATTTCAACATAAAAAAAATGTATTTATCAGAATTACTAAAGTCGAAAAAGTAGATGCAGCGGCAAAGACGGTATTTACACCTTTAGGAGATTTGAGTTATGACTATCTGGTACTTGCCTTTGGGGTCGATACCAACTTCTTTGGCAATAAAAATCTGGAAAAACTGACCATTCCGATGAAATCGGTTTCGGAGGCACTGTACTTGAGGAATGCGATTTTGAATGATTACGAAAAAGCAATTACTACTGCTGATTTTGATACGCGCCAGGGCTTGATCGATATTGTGGTTGTCGGAGGCGGGCCGACCGGAGTAGAAGTTGCCGGTGCATTGGCGGAAATGAAAAAGTATATTCTACCCAAAGACTATCAGGAACTCGATTGTGAGGAGATTGATATTTATTTGATTCAAGGAGGGGATCAGTTACTGCAGGGAATGTCTGCGGAAGCCGGCGAAGGCGCAAAGTCATTTTTGGAACAGCTTGGGGTCAAGGTGATTTTGGATAAGCGGGTGGAGGATTTTGACGGTTCTTTTGTATACATGGATGATGGTACAAGCATTCGGGCAAATAAAGTGATCTGGGCAGCTGGAATTCAGGGAAACCGCATTCTTGGATTACCGGATCAGGTTATTACTTATGGGAATCGAATCAAAGTAGATCGTTTTAACAGAATTGAGGGACTAGAGGATATTTTTGCAGTTGGGGATATCTGTTATATGGAAGAAGAAGCTTATCCTCAGGGACACCCTCAGGTCGCTCAGGTTGCGATCCAGCAATCTGCAAAACTGGCCCGGAATTTCAAACGAATGCTTAAAGGGAAAGCAATCGATATGTTTTCTTATAAGGATAAAGGATCGATGGCTACCATTGGTCGCAATCGTGCCGTAGTTGATTTACCTCGATACAAATTCAAGGGTTTTTTCGCCTGGATCATCTGGCTAATCGTACACCTCTTTTCCTTGATCGGAGTGAAAAACAAACTCTTTGTTTTTATTAACTGGATTTGGAATTATTTTACCTATGATCAGTCTCTGCGCCTGATCATCAAACCCAAGGTAGAGCGAAAAACAGTAGGGGAGAAAGACAATACGCTGATATGAAGTGATACTACTAATTATGTGGTTATATAGTCAGCGATAGTAAATGAACGCTTAACCATATAGCCACATAACAGCATAAACTATATTCGGATTATTCCACCACGAGTTTTACATCAAGATCGAACTCATCGTAGATTGTTTTATCACCTAATCCGTCGAAGAAACTACCGGAACCATATCTTACATTAAAATCAGAACGATCAATAGTAATTTTTGCAGTAGCAGTTTTATTATCATCAGACAATTGAGTCTGGAATTTGATTTCTTTTGTTGTTTCTTTGATCGTTAAATCAGCCACTATTTTATAACTACCGGGCGTACCTCTGGAAACAGCCTTGGTAATTTTTAAGCTGGCAGTTGGATGTTTTTCCACTCCGAAGAAATCAGGAGATTTCAAATGCCCTTCCAATTTGGCTGCCATACCACCGGATAGATCGGTTACTTTTAAAGAGGTCATATCAATTGTAAAACTACCGCCACTTAAAGCACCATCGGTAAATTGCAGATCACCGTCCTTTATGTTTACGGTTCCGGAATGCTGGCCGGTCACTTTGTACCCTTTCCATAAAATCTTGCTTTCGGAAATTTTCACCTTGGATGTTTCAACAACTGCCGGTGTAGTAAATGATAGGCCTATAAGGGCAAAAAGACTTAGTACGATTCCAAATTTTTTCATTTTATTAATGTTTAGTGATTAAAATATAATAGTTGTTAAAAATAGACGTAATTACAATTAATGTATAGACATGTAAATATTTAAAAAATTTTATCCCCTCAACTGATCCAGCAATGTATTAATTGTACGGGCCTCTTCCTCATTGATATTTTGCAATTTTTCCTGAATCTTTGATTCTAAAGCATCCGAAGCCTTTTCGAGCAGGCTCAAGCCTTTTTTAGTAATCAATACATCTACCTGCCGTCTGTCTTGCGCACATTCTACTCTTTGCACCAATCCTTTAGTTTTTAACTTCTCAACCAGCCGGGAAGCATTCGACATTTTATCAATCATACGCTCGGTCAGTAGTTTAACGGAGGCAGGTTTTCCACTCATACCTCTCAGGATTCGCAGTATATTAAACTGTTGAATAGAAATATTAAAGGGTCTGAGCGATTCGGTATTGATTTTATTCAACCACGAAGCAGTAAAAATTAAATTAATACCAACTTTCTGATATTCGTTTTTGAATTTACTTTGCTTGATTTCGTCTTCCAATCTCATCTTAAAAATTGTATGTCTATACATTAGTTGTTTAAACAGAACCGCTGCAAAAAGGTTTAAAATCAAGCCAAAAATAATTCATTTCATGAGCTTACAATAATTTTCGATCTTTAAAAACAGACTATATAGTAATGATTTTGAACAATAGCCATATTTTATATTGCATTTTGGCTCAAATGCAAAAGGTGATACTTTCCTGTTAAATAGTTGTATTATTATTAATTTTTTATTGTGTTTATGGAAAAATTCTTACTTTGGTTGAGTAAAGTACAATGCAAAACGGAAAATTAATACTTAGGAGCGCTTACTTGTTTTACTAGGATTATACTTTAAATAATGCTTTAGAGGAAACAGTGTTTCGTATCAATTGTTGATTCACAAACCAGTATTTCAAACAGAAGCCTATCCATATAAAAGAGTATCCTTCTTTTTATTACCTTTTCTCAATGTACTGTTCCTAACAGATTAAACTTAAACTAAGCAATAACACCTCTTTATTTGCAATAGAGAATGATAATGCTGTCTAACTCAAGGATAAGAGACAAATTACAAGACAAAACCAAAAAAGGGAGAACAGAGCAATCAAAATTTATCTAACAAGCAGCTCCAAGGACATATTCTAACCAATTATTACCATTAAAAAATTAAATCATGAATGCTCATGGTTTAATTGCTGGCGCCTATGCGTTAGTGAAGCTTTCTTATTTATTACTTAATCTGAATTTTTAAAAAACTCAGCGTATGAAACAAAAATCATTACTAATGCCAGTGAAATGGCTGCATTTGGGATTTGTCCTTAGTTTCCTGCTGTTATCAAACGCAATGCTTGCGCAGATATCGGGTATGGTGCTGGATGATTCTGATGGCGAACCCCTCATTGGGGCATCGGTACTTATAGTGGGTTCAACTACCGGTGTGACCACTGATTTTGATGGTAAGTTTACCATTGATGCGAAGTCTGGCGATGTATTGGAAATTTCCTACACAGGGTATACCTCTAAAGAGGTAACTGTAGGAGTAGAGACGAATTTGATTATCAGATTGTCTCAAGGGGTATTAATTGACGAGATTGTTGTTACCGGATATTCTGTAGATTCCAGAAGACAAACTCCGGGTTCTGTTTCTACTGTAAAAGCAGCAGATTTAAGAGCTATTCCCTCCGGTAACGTAGAGCAACAATTACAAGGACGTGTTGCCGGGGTTACCGTTATTACAAATGGTCAACCCGGTACGACAAGTCAGGTAAGGGTTAGAGGTTTTGGCGCACTGGGCGGAAACGAACCTTTATATGTGGTCGATGGAGTACCAGTAAATTCTACTGAATTTCTTGCTCCTGACGACATCGAAACAACTACCGTACTAAAAGATGCGACTGCTGCTTCTATATATGGAGCAAGAGCTGCCGGTGGGGTAATTGTTTATACTACCAAAAGAGGTAAAAGAGGTAGTAGAAAAATGAAAGTTACTTACGATGGTATGGTTGGAGTTACCACTCCAGGTAACAGTCCTGGTATATTGAATCCGCAAGAGCAAGCGGATTGGACCTGGATTGCAATCCGTAATGGAGAACTCGCTGCGGGGCTCAATCCGGATACTTCCAGTTTCACACATCCTCAATACGGCGCGCTTGCAGATGGTCCACCCACTCTTCCGGACTATTTACTCGTTGGAGGTCAAAATGGTGTACGTGGAAATGTTGACCTGGATGCAGAAAGAGAGAACTACAATGTTGATCCTGAAGCAGGGTCCATTTATCAGGTCGTAAGAGCGAATAAAGAAGGAACGGACTGGTACGATGCGATTACTCGTAATGCCTGGTTAAACAGACATAACCTGGGATTCTCCGGTGGTGGTGAAAACAGCAGATACTATGTAGGTATGGGGCTTCAGGAGCAAGAGGGTATTTTATTACATCAGCGCTTTTCGAGATACAATTTTAGAGTAAACACGGAATTTGACATATTACCAAGCCTTCGCGTTGGTGAGAATATTCAAATGACCTACCGGTCTATTCCGATTATTTTAGGAGATAATGGTGGTTCCGGTTCTTCAGACGATGAAAACTTTATTCTCGATGCGGTTCGTATGTCTCCAATTATCCCCGTATATGACGAGTTCGGTGGTTATGCGGGTACTGCTGCTCAAGGCTTTAACAATCCTCGTAATCCGGTTGCGGCCCTGGATGGTCAGCGAGATAACAGGAGTTTCTCTACTCAACTTTTTGGTAATATATATTTGGAATTCGAACCTATTGAAGATTTGACTTTCCGTACCAGTTTTGGAGGACAGTTTGGTAATTTTGATGGTCGATTCTATACCAGACGTCAATACGAAAATTCCGAAAATAACTCTTCTTTCGGTTATTCCAGAAGTAGATTCTCCGGTCAAAACTGGGTTTTTACGAATACCGTAAATTATAAGAAATCTTTTGGAGATAATGATATTGATGTATTATTGGGACAGGAAGCATTAAGCAATGGAAAAGGACGTTTCATTAATGCTTCAGGTATTAATCCTTTCTCTCAATCTGTTGACTTTGTAAACTTGTCAACGGTCAATAATCAGGTTGTAAATGAATTTCCTGGTGATGAAGTGCGATTTGCTTCTTATTTTGGTCGATTGAATTATACTTTTCAGGACAAGTATATTGCTTCTATTGTAGTACGTCGTGATGGTTCTTCCCGCTTTGGTGAGGATAATCGCTATGGAACTTTCCCCGCTTTCTCTTTGGCCTGGAGACTTTCCGAAGAATCCTTTATGGAAGGTGTTACTATTTTTGATGATCTTAAAATTCGCGGTGGATACGGTATTATGGGTAACTCTAATAATGTTGATCCTAATAACCAGTTTAGCCTGTTTGGAACAAGCCTGGGAGCTTCCAGTTACGATATTACAGGTTCTAATGCCGGCATTGTAAATGGATTTTTCAGAACGCGTATCGGCAATCCAAATGCAAAATGGGAACGTGCCATTACTTCTAATGTTGGAGTAGACGCGATCTTATTGGATGGCAAATTAGATATCGGAATCGAATGGTGGAGAAAAGATACGGAAGACTTATTGTTCCAGGCTCCTGTTACTGTGATGACCGGACCATTTGCAAGCGCTCCTTTTGTGAATGTTGGAAAAATGAAAAATACCGGTGTTGACATTAAAGTCGTTAACAAGGGAATTATCGGTACAGAATTAAGGTACGAAGTTACACTTAATGGTGGTTTCCTGAATAATGAGATCGTAGAACTTGCTCCGGGTATTGATAACCTTCCTAACCGTAGTGCTTCTTATCGCGGTATTACTCCTGTACTTAACCAAGTTGGGCAACCATTATCTGCATTCTTTGGCTTCGAAGTCGTAGGTATTTTTGCTGATGAGGCTGCTGTTAATAATGCTCCTGAACAAGAAGGTGCTGCTCCTGGTCGTTTCCAGTTTGCGGACCTTAACGGTTTTGATGACGACGGAAACCTTACCGGAGCTCCTGATGGAAAAATTGACCTGGCAGACCGTACGAATCTTGGAAATCCAATTCCTGACTTTACAGGTGGTTTGACCATTAAATTAAATTATAGACAATTCGAACTGGAAATGTATTCTTTTGCTTCTATTGGTAATGAAATTTACAATATTTCCAAACTGTTTACGGATTTCTACCCACTGTTCCCTGGTGCGGCCATCAGTGACCGTGTAAAAGATTCCTGGACACCACAAAATACTGGAGCAGAGATTCCAATTTTTGAAAACGTTTCTAACTTTAGTACCAATACACAATCCAACTCTTTCTACGTAGAGGATGGTTCTTATTTCAGAATGCAGAACATTACATTCGGTTATTATTTACCACAATCCTTGTTGAATGATATGAAATTATCTAAATTCAGAATCTTTGCCGGAGTAAATAATGTATTCACCATTACTGGCTATGATGGGCTCGATCCAAGTGTAGGTGGTGCTGCGGATACTAACTTTGGTATTGATCTTGGAAACTTCCCGATTACACGTAGCTGGACCTTTGGTGTAAATATTGGGTTCTAAATTTCAGCTGATTGATAATTATTTTGTTAGATATTGAAAATAATATAATAACATGAAAAAAATAAAACTTTTCACTTTATCGCTCCTGGTGATTCTAATCTCCGTTACTGCGTGTAAAGATGAATTTTTAGATGTTTCACCCCAGGGCTCTCTGGGAACTACCGAGCTTTCTACCTTAGCTGGTCTGGAGGGATCATTGATCTCTGCTTACAGTATTCTTCTCGGTCGTGCAGGAGTTGCAAATATACCCAACTCATTTTATGCCGATGCTTCTAATTGGTTTTGGGGCTCCGTTTTAGGTGGAGATGCCAATAAAGGTACCAATGCGGGTGACCAGTCTCAGGTCAATGAGATTCAGGCTTATTCTGCACAAACTAATAACTCGTCAATTTTACAAAAGTATGCTATCTGTTATGAAGGAGTTGCGCGTTGTAATGCTACCTTGAGGCTTATTCAGACAGCGGATTTAGTTTCTGATGAAGACAAAACCAGAATTGCTGCTGAAGCTCGTTTCTTAAGAGCGCATTATTACTTCGATCTTAAGCGTAATTTCAATAATACGCCATATGTTGACGAAAACTGGGACGAGGTAACAGAAGTTGGAAACAGAGATGATTTGTACGCTTTTATCGAAGCCGACCTGATGTTTGCAAAGGATAATCTTCCTGCAACCCAGAGCGATGCTGGTAGAGCTAATAGTTGGGCCGCTGCGGCTTATCTTGGTAAAGTTTATTTGTTCCAGGGTAAATATGGTGATGCTCAAACGATCCTTACCGATGTAATTGAAAACGGAGTGACTACTAACGGTCAACCCTATGACCTGGTGCCTAATTATGCAAATGTTTTTCGTTCGACGAATGATAATAATGAAGAGTCAGTATTTGCTGCACAGGCTGCGGCCGGAACCGGTGATATCAATAATGCGAATCCTTCGATGGTATTGAATTTTCCACATGGTACTTCTGGTCCCGAGCGACCAGGTGGTTGTTGTGGATTTTTCCAGCCGAGTTTTGATCTAGCCAATTCTTTCCGTACAGATGGAAACGGACTTCCTTTACTGGACGGATCTTATAATGATACATCAAATAAACTTACCGATGATTTGGGTGTAGAATCCGGTACGGAATGGGCAGTTGATCAGGAATACGGTATGAATACTTTTGTCTTTACTTTTGATCCGGCAGAACCCAATAAAGAGCTCGTTTACAAATCCCTGAGTGATGGAAATATGGGTAATGATCCTTTGTCTTCTCCAGCTGCCTGGGAATTTGTATGGGAAGAAGGTAACGAATCTGTTGATCCTCGACTGGATCATTCTATTGGTCGTCGTGGTATCCCTTATCTGGATTGGGGACGTCACCCTGGTAAAGACTGGATACGTGATCAACCTTATGGAGGTGTTTATTCTCCTAAGAAATTTATTTACTACGCTGGTGGTATCGGCACTGAAAATGATGGTAGTTCCTGGACACCTGGTTACACTGCCCTCAATTATAATATTATTCGTTTCGCGGATGTATTATTAATGGCTGCCGAAGCGGAAGTGGAAGTAGGCACTCTTGACCAAGCGGCAGAATATGTCGACCGCGTACGTGCAAGAGCAGCGGCTTCTCCGGTATTAGATTCAAATGGAGATCCTGCTGGTAACTATGTAATCAATAGTTATGGCACTTTTGCAAGTCAGGATCAGGCCAGACAAGCAGTACGATTTGAGCGTAAATTGGAGCTTTCCGGTGAAGGTCACAGAAAATATGATTTGGTAAGATGGGGTGTTGCGGCTGATGTACTGAATGATTACCTGGCACATGAAAATGCAATCCTGGTATCTCCGTTCCAGGGTGCTTCATTCTCTGCTAATCAGGATGAATTTTTACCAATTCCTCAGGATGAAATCGATCTGCTTGGTGCAGATGTCCTAATTCAAAATCCAGGGTACTAATCTTGAGTAGTATCTTTAGATCATTCAAAAGGCAAGAAAGAACTTCTTGCCTTTTGTTTTATTCAGGCCCAAACGACTAAATCAACTTGACAGTATTTTTCGGAACGAGTATACTGAAAAACCATTGCGTTTTCAGTATTTTAGTAGCAGCTCCGGAAGCTGAGTATTTTTTAAAATTTTTAAAAATCAATTGAAGAACGGAAGTTTATGAACAGAATATGTACTTTCCTCCTTTTGGCGATTGGATTGTGTTGGTTTTCCGCTTGTGAAGAAAAACAGGTTGCAAAGCAAGGGAAAACCAAGCAGAATATTTCAAAAATTTTCGAAAAATTATCCGCTCAGGAAAGCGGTATCCATTTTACCAATAACCTGAAAGAAGATTCTGTAATTAATTATTTTACCTACCCTTACCTCTATATGGGTGGTGGAGTAGCTATCGGAGATGTTAATAATGATGGTTTTCAGGATATCTTTTTAACGGGAAATATGGTTCCAAATAAACTGTATTTGAATACGGGTAAGGACCTGGTTTTTAAAGATATAACCGAGATCGCTAAAGTAGGAGGAGATGACCGCTGGATGACTGGCGTCACGATGGCGGATGTTAATGCAGATGGCTGGCTGGATATATATGTCAGTGTATCCGGTAAATTTACAAGCAAAAAAAATCTGTTATATCTGAACGACGGGATATTAAAAGATGGAATTCCGAGTTTTACCGAAGTAGCTGAGGAACGGGGAATTGCGGATGAGGGCAGTAGTACTCAGGGGACTTTCTTCGATTATGACAAAGATGGCGACCTCGATCTGTATGTAGCCAATTACCCCTCTACCCATTTTAAAACACCGGCCTATTCCTATCGAATCTTTTTAGATCAAAAAAAGCCCGAGAAATCAGATCGACTTTATCAAAATGATGGAAATGGATTTTTTAAAGATGTAACGGAAGCTGCCGGAATACTCAACTTTGGTTTATCCCTCAGCGCTACGGTGGGGGATCTCAATCAAGATGGTTGGGAAGATATTTATGTCTCTAATGATTTTGCCGCTCCTGATTTTCTTTACCTTAACAATGGAGATGGTACTTTCAGGGAAGTTTGCAAACAAGCTACACAGCATACTTCCTTTTTCGGCATGGGGACAGATATTGGTGATTTTAATAATGATGGTTTACTGGATATATTACAAATGGATATGACGCCAGAGGACAATCGTCGAAACAAGGCAAATATGGCAAGTATGAACATTGCCGGTTTTTGGGAGATCGTTAATTTGGGGATGCATTACCAATATATGCAGAATACATTGCAAATCAATAATGGTATTACCGGAGATGGTATTCCGCATTTCAGCGATGTTTCGAGAATCGGAGGATTATCTTCTACAGACTGGAGCTGGGCGGGCCTGTTTGCGGATTTGGATAATGATGGACACAAGGATATTTTTGTTACCAATGGAACCCGTAAAGACATTAACAATAAGGATTATTTTAATAAAATTGAAAAGGCTACTTATAAAGAAAAACAAAGCTGGACCAAACTCGACCTGAGCAAAGGTATTCCTTCGGAAAGAATAGATAATTACGTTTTTAAAAATAATGGCAATTTTTCTTTTACTCCGGTAGTCAAAGAATGGGGACTGAGCCATGAAGGATATTCTAACGGAGCGGCTTATGCTGATCTGGATAATGATGGCGATCTGGATATGGTGATCAATAATATAGATGATCCGAGTATTGTATATCGGAATACTACGGTCGATCAGGGTCTGGGAAATTTTTTAAGAATCAAACTACAGGGTACGGACAAGAATCCACAAGGTTTGGGGACTAAAATTACTTTAAAGAATAATGATCAGCTCCAATATCAGGAATTAACGCTTAGCCGGGGCTTCCAGTCTTCCGTTGAACCAGTCCTTCATTTTGGTTTGGGAGAGTCACCGGTAATACAATCTCTTGAAATTGTTTGGCCGGACGGCAAGACGGAAACCATTAAGGATATTAAAGCTAATCAGGTTTTAACAGTTGATTATAAAAATGCCCTGGCGGAAAATGAAAAGTCGCTTGCTTTTGAGAACCCTACGATTTTTAAGAATGTGAATACCCTTTTGAAGCTAAATCATATTCACCGGGAAAACACTTATGATGATTATCAGCACGAGATTCTGATTCCGCATATGTATTCCAGGAATGGACCGGGGCTAGCGGTGGGCGATGTCAATGGAGATCAGCTGGAAGATTTCTTTATCGGTTCAGCTGTCGGCGATACGGCCAGGCTTTATCTACAAAATGCAGATGGCAGTTTCAGGCAAAGCTTTCAAAATGATTTTTCTCTTCATGCTTCTCATGAGGATATGAGTGCTGAATTATTTGATGCTGATCAGGATGGCGACCTCGATTTGTATGTAGTAAGCGGAAGTAATGAATTCAAAGAAGGGGATCAGAGGCTACAGGATCGTTTTTATCTTAATGATGGTCGTGGGAATTTTATATATAAAAAGGATGTGCTACCAGCTTTGGGGTATAGTGGCTCCAGAGTGAAAGTGGCAGATTATGATCAGGATGGTGATCTTGACCTCTTTGTAGGAGGGCGAATTGTGCCACGCTCTTATCCATTACCGGCAAAGAGTTTTATTTTTAAAAATGAATGGAAAGAAACCGGTAATTTGAAATTTACCGATGTGACCGAATCGCTTGCACCGGGTTTGAAAGAGGCCGGATTGGTAACGGATGCGGCCTGGGTCGATTTTGATAATGATAAAAAAATGGATTTGGTCTTGGTAGGAGAGTGGATGCCTTTAACTTTTCTAAAAAATACAGGAGAAGGATTTGTTGACCAGACTCTTGAATACGGATTGGAAAAGACAACTGGCTGGTGGTATAGTCTCACAACGGGAGATTTTGATAATGATGGGGATATGGATTTTGTGGCGGGTAACCTGGGTTTGAATTATAAGTATCAGGCAAGCGAGGAAGAATCTTTTGATGTCTATGCCAATGATTATGATCGAAATGGAAAAATGGATATTGTACTCGGCTA
>JANQLV010000044.1 GCA_028280415.1 Saprospiraceae bacterium | reverse complement strand
ATTGATCCGGTTAATGATATTTGTCTGGATGCCAATACGGCGCCTTTCAACTTAAATGCAGTGGTTTCGGGTAGCAATGGTACTGGAATTGGAACTTGGTCACCTACCTCCTCGGTTAATCCTCAATCACTCGGGGCAGGTACCCATATATTCACTTATACTTTCGAAGAGGTTGGCTGCATTTTTAATGAGTCTATTGATATTACGATCTTCCAAAATCCTATTGCTGATTTCTCCCTAAATGCGGACCTTTGCGTTGACGAGGTCACTAACCTCACTTTTGATGGTAGCGCATCTTTGAATGCTACATTCAACTGGGATTTTAATGGGGCTACGATTATCTCTGGTTCTGGACAAGGGCCTTTTGACTTGTCCTGGCCCAATCCTGGCACTTTCAATATTTCTTTAGAAGTCCTTGACAATGGCTGTAGCTCTGGTATTCTTTCCTTGCCCGTTCAGGTCGAGCAACCTCTGGCTCCCCCGGTCATCAATTGTAGCTCTTCTACTGAACAAATTGAATTTTCCTGGAACGATATTCCTGGTGCGGATGACTATCAGGTGAATGTAATTAGTGGCGCAACGGGTATCCTAAATGGCACTACTTATACCGTTGATGGTTTAAACGCTAATGATATGGTGACGATTGAAGTCATTGCTTTAAACAGTGGACCTTGTGGAAATAGTAGTTCCACGCAAACTTGTAGTGCCTTAGATTGCCCTGCTATTTCTATCGATATTGATCCGGTTAATGATATTTGTCTGGAGGCCAATACGGCACCTTTCAACTTAAATGCAGTGGTTTCGGGTAGCAATGGTACTGGTAACGGAAGTTGGTCACCTACGTCCTCGGTTGATCCTCAACTACTCGGATCAGGTACGCATATATTCACTTATACCTTCGAAGAGGTTGGTTGTCAATATACCCAAAGCATTCAGATTAACATTAATGATCTTCCGATAGCTGAAGCAGGGATTACTGATGAACTATCTTGCCTTGTAGAGGAACTTCAATTAAATGGTGCAGGCTCAACTACAGGTTTCAATATCAATTATTCATGGACCGGTCCCGGAGTAATCTTAAATGATCAAACGCTGAGCCCTACGATTAATCAGTCAGGTACGTTTTATCTGTTAGTAAGTAATAATGCAACGGGTTGTTCTTCAATAGATTCCGTATTAATTACCCTGGATGAAGATGTTCCAATCGCAATAGCTGGCCCGGATTCGAGCCTTACTTGTAACTTCCCGGCGATGCAACTCCAAGGTAGTGGTCCGACGGGTAATAATTTTGAATACGAATGGCAAGGCCCGGGAATTACTCCCGGCAATATGAATGAAATAAGTCCTGAAATTTCCATCTCAGGTATGTATATTTTAAATATTATTGATACTTCTAATGGTTGTATTTCTCCTCCTGATACTGTAATCATCGACGATGCTACTTCCCCTCCTGATGCTGTAGTAAATCCCATCGGTGCTACAAATATTGATTGTAATAATCAAACGATCCTCTTAGATGGTGAAGGGTCCAGTATTTTAGGAGTAGTCTATCAATGGTTAGATTCGCAAGGTAATCCAATTATTGGAGCAAACGATATTCAATATGAGGCTGGTGTGGAAGGTATTTATACCTTAGTAGTTACTAATCCAATTACTGGTTGTACGAATTCTGCTCAATATGAAATTTTAAATACGACTAGTTTTCCTAATGCAAATGCAGGACAGCCGCAACAATTAGATTGTACAATAATGTCCGTGTTCTTAGATGGAAGTCTTAGCGATAGTGGCCCGAATATTTCCTATTTATGGACTGGCCCTTCCGGTGGAATTCCAGGCAATAATACAGCAATCTCTGTTTCCGTTCTGCTACCTGGCTTATATGAATTAATTGTAACTGATGATTCAAATGGATGTACTGCTAGTGCTACGGTCATTGTCACCGAAGACTTGAATGGTCCTACCGCAGATGCGGGAAGTGATGTAGAATTAGATTGTGATTTTAATACGATTAGTTTAGATGGTTCGAATTCATCAAGTGGACCCAACTATAGTTTTGAGTGGTATGACATGAATGGCAATTTAATATCCAATAGTACAAACGCAAGTACTAATGAAATCGGTGTTTACACTTTAATCGTTACCGATAATAGTAATGATTGCGTTGATACATCATTTGTAAATGTTTTAGAAAACAGCAATGTACCTACTACTGCTGAATTGGAAATCATTCCTCCAAGTTGTACTGGCGAAAATGATGCACAAATCTCTGTAATTGGGGTTAGTGGAGGCAGTCCTCCTTATATTTATGCTATTGATACCGTAAATTATACTTCCGAAAATCAATTTTTCAATCTGGAAGCAGGCTTGTTTAACTTGGTAATAGAAGATTTAGAAGGTTGTCAATGGGATACTACTTTCAGTATTATTGATCCGGTGGAAGTAACTTTGGACCTTGGAGAAGATCAGTTTATTCAACTTGGAGATAGTACAGAAATCCAGGCAATAACCAGTATTATTCCAGGTTTTGTCGATACCATTATTTGGTCTACGACGGGTCTCTTTGATTGTCTTAACCCGGAGTGCCTTACTATCGAAACGGATATTATAAGCACGAGCAATTTCCAGGCAACCATAATCAATGCTAATGGATGTAGTGAAAGCGATGAAGTCACTATTTATGTGACTTGGGATGATTTAGTTTATCTTCCGAACATTTTTACGCCTAATGATGATGGTTTAAATGATATTTTCCAAGTGTATGTTGGCAGAGGCGTTGAGGAAATTAGTCATTTTAGAATATTCGACCGTTGGGGAGAAATGGTATTTGAACGTAGTAATTTCCAGGCAAATGATCCCGCATATGGATGGGATGGCTTTTTTAATGGACAAAAAATGGATCCAGCGGTATTTGTTTATTATGTCGAAGTAAAATTGGTAAATGGTGATACCGTAAAATTCTCTGGAGATGTAACTTTAGTGAGGTAACATCTGCTATATGTTGTGTTTTAGAACCTGTTCAAACTTTATCCACCAGTGGACAAAATTTGAACAGGTTCTGGAATTATCCATTAAATTTATAATTTTAGGATTACTTTTGCGTTTATGGTTCTTGTGAGCTTATTGGTTTACAATTTCTATCAAAACCAACATACAGTCCCAAGAAGAACGGATAATCGGTCAATTAGACAGTTTTACAAAACTAAGCTTTATGAAATACTTTGCCACGATCATCACATCCCTCCTATTTGCTATTACTTTAAGTGCTCAATTTCAACCCGTTGAAAAGGAGCAACTCACCATTATCGTTACGGATGGTACCGATGCAGGAAAACGCAGTGAAGTTGTCCAAACACCTAAAGGTGTGGGCCCTGGTGGTGCCGCAAATAAGCTTGAATTTACTGACCCCATCCGACCGCTTGGAATGTCTCATGCGATTCAGGCTGCTGCATTTTTGGAGCGTCCGATTTATGGAAGAGCGGGCTTTTTGTTAATCTTTTGTGTCAATGACTCGATTGGTGATGAGCAAGGTACTTACGAAACTAATGGGCAAACATATAAAGGAGTATATCGCTTAATTCGTCAGAAGTTTACTCCAGAAGAGCCAATTCCTGAAGGCATGGCTCCTTATATGATTTCTGGTACAGTGTTTATTTTGGGGGTTTCTTAAAAGCCAATTTACTTCTTAAGCACAAAAAACACAATTCGTTTATTTTTTAAAAATTTAAAACATATTGTTTGCTTTGTTTTAGTAAATGCTTTATCTTGCCTCGAAAATAAAGAGGCATGTCTCAACAATATTTAAAAGGCAGAGGCGCTCAAATTAACACTGCCAATCGTTTTGAAAAACATGTAAACGATCCGAATCCCAATCGGTATCTAAGGGATGGTGCTACACAAATTCCTACAAAGATTATTGAGGTCCAAGCCAAAACGATTATTAATAAAGTAGATAGTCCGGATTTGCCATTCAGCTTTTCCATGAATCCATATCAAGGCTGTGAGCATGGTTGCGTGTATTGTTATGCACGTAATACACATAGCTATTGGGGCTATAGCGCCGGACTGGATTTCGAACAAAAAATCCTGGTAAAAAAAGATGCGCCCAGGCTACTTGAAGATAAGCTCAAATCCGCTCGCTGGAAGGCTTTTCCAATTATGCTTTCCGGAAATACGGATTGCTATCAACCCATAGAAAAAGAACTGGAAATTACCCGTCAAATGTTGGAGATCCTTTGGAAATACCGCCATCCCGTCGGGATCATCACAAAGAACAGTCTGGTTTTACGCGATCTTGATATACTCACTGAGATGTCAAAACATCAATTGGTACATGTAGCCATTTCAATCAATACCCGCAATGAAGTATTACGCCAATATATGGAGCCCCGAACCGCCAGTTCTTTTAGTCGATTCAGAACGGTTCAAAAACTGGCAGAAGCCGGAGTACCAACTTTTGTAATGATCTCACCTATCATTCCAGGTTTAAACGAACATGAAATCCTGAGTATTGCGGATAAATCAGCAAAACTTGGAGCTTGTGGCATCGGCTATAGCATGGTTCGCCTCAATGGTGATGTAGCAGAAATTTTTGAAGATTGGGTGAGAAAAGTTTATCCCGACCGGGCGGAAAAAGTCCTTAATAAAATTTATGATGTCCACAACGGTGCACTTGGAAATTCCGAATTCAAAAAACGGATGACCGGAGATGGAAATATTGCGGATATTGTTCAACAACAATACAAACTAGCTAAGAAAAAATTCTTCAAAGATCGGCAAATTCCTGCTTTCAATACCGAATTACATCAGTTCTTCAAAAAGCAACAATTGCGGTTATTTTATTAAATCGGTTTTATAGACTTTACCCTCTGTAAGACTTTGTGTCTTTTCTCCCTGATCCACTGCGTGCATTGATATTCTCAAATTGATTCAAAAGCTTTTAATTTCCCTCTCTCTATCATCAAGCTCCTTGAGCTTATCTTCTTGCTTAATATACTTATTTTAAAATTTTAACATTCTTCCAAATTACCTTTTCCAATCTTCTGGAATTAATAGCTCATGGGCTAAAATCCAAAAGGACATTTATGAAATGTACAACCAATTACTTATACCAGTCTTAAATACAATTGGTCAAGAAGATTTTTCTAATCAAATTTATAAAATGAAATACTTTTACCTATTTCTTGCGCTTTTTCTGTCTCAGCTTAGTTTTGGGCAATATTCTGAGACATTTGACATTGATGACAAAGGTATTATAACTGCCCCATGTACTACTAATGATCCAACTTCTTGCGTCTTATTCGATTTCACTGGTGTCAACTGGACCATTGAAGGGAATTTATCCGGACTTGATAACTTAGCTTCTTTAGAGGATGACTTCAAAACATCAGGAGGGGTATTTACATCTTCCGGAGATATTGATGAGGAAATATGTTGGGTCAGTCCGGTTTTGGATATTAGTATGGCCGGAAGTAATGTAGACTTTAATCTTGATGTAACTTATACCGGATTAGATAATACGTCTACTGATTATGTTGATGTTCAGTATAACATTAACGGAGGAAGTTGGACAACTGCTCAACCCAATTTAGTAGGAACCGGAGGGCGGACTATTAATTCCGGAACGGGCAGTACAAATGTAGCAGAAAGTGGATTATCAGGTAACACATTACAAATTCGGGTATGTACCGACTTTAATTCACAATCTGAAAATTTTTCAATTGATAATGTCAATGTTCCCGATGCCAATGTTACCATACTGCCAGTTACTTTAGTGAGTTTTACAGCAGAACAGGCAGCTGATCGGGTGCTTTTAGAGTGGGTGACGAATTCTGAATTGAATAATGAAAAGTTTGAAATTGAAACAAGTGAAAATGCTAGAGACTTTTATAAAACAGGAGAAGTAAAAGGCAGCGGAACGACCACAGAAAAACAGGAATACTCATTTGAAATTAAAAACCCACTAAACGGGATACACTACTATCGCTTAAAGCAAATAGATTATAATGGTCATTTCGAATATAGTAAGTTAATAAGTGTCAATTTCAGGGTCAAAAACAAGCAAATAGGAAAACTTTATCCAAATCCAAATAAAACCGGATTAGTAAACTTAGAATTTACTTCCTCAAAAGATGATGAAATTACAGTTTCTATTTTTGACAAGACCGGAAGGTTTTTGTTTAGTAGAATTCAAGAAGTTTCAGAAGGAAGCAATAATCTGATTTTTGATTTTTCAAGCCTGAACACAGGAATTTATATTGTCAAAATTGAAAGCAAAAGCAATCCGGCTTATCGAAAATTGGTCATTAATTAAAAAAGAGACTAGAATAGATCATATTCATCTCGGTATTTTACCCAAATATCGGGATGAATATCGTCTCCCTTATTCCACTAATAATAAGGCCGAACGACCACTAATCATTAATTTCCCCCCTGTCTCCTGCCCCAGTCCTTTTTCATCAAGCTCTCCGTCTTTAATAATTATTTGATAATTGCCCGCAGGAACATTTACTTCCCTGGCTTCTTTATTTCCATTAAAGACTACAACTATGTTTTTCCATTTATCTCCATTCGCATTCCCAGTGATTTGATAGGCAATCAAATTAGTCCCATCAACGGGTAAGAATCGCAGATGTTGCTGGACTTCCTCTGTAGTTTTTATACGAAATGCCGGATGTGCTTTTCGGAGCGCCACCATTTTTTTATAATATTCAAAAACGTCCTGATATCTGGTTTTCCGATCCCAATCAATCTGATTGATAGAATCCGGGGATTCAAATGAATTTTCTACCTTATCCTTGGTCCGCATAAAATCTACTCCTGCATGTAAAAATGGAATTCCCTGACTGGTCAACACAATAGTATTCGCTAGTTTGTGCATTTTGATCAGTTCGGACTTCGGTTCATCGGGACAACTGATTAACAAGCGATCATAAAGCGTATGATTATCGTGGCAAGAAACATAATTGATACACTGCGCTGGCTCCTTGGCCCAGGGAGCATCCGAATAATTCACCTGACTGTAATCTACCTGATCGTGTTGCGTAGCCGCAACGATCCCGAATTTTACAGATTCTTCCAGACTATCCAATCCACTGATAAAAGCTTTAGCATCATGTGTAAAAACATGGCCCTTGATCCCATCCCGCATATCATCACTGAATACGGCTATATTGTTTAGTTTAGAAGCATTCTTTTTCACAGCCCGGAATTCCTCGGCAAGCGGACTTGCTCCGGCGGTCCAGCCTTCTCCATAAATAAATATAGTCGGATCTATCTCCTGTACTGCTGCACTAATCGCATTCATCGTTTCAATATCATGAATCCCCATCAAGTCAAAACGAAAACCATCCAGATGATATTCCTCGACCCAGTACTTTACACTTTCTATCATAAATTTGCGCATCATCGGCCGTTCGGAAGCTGTTTCATTGCCACAACCAGAAGCATTGGACAAACTACCGTCTTCATTTAAGCGGTAATAATATCCGGGAAGAATTGAATAGAAGTTGGATTCAAATGAAGCACCCGTATGATTGTAAACGACATCCAGAATAACGCGAATTCCATTTTCGTGAAAAGTTTGAACCATCTTTTTGAATTCTTTGATCCGAACATTTCCATCGTAAGGATTCGTACTATAACTTCCTTCCGGAACATTATAATTCTGGGGATCGTAGCCCCAATTGTATTCATTGGCTTCCGGCTTGGTTTCATCCAGAGACAAGAAATCATAGGAAGGCAAAAGGTGTACATGGGTGACTCCAAGTTCTTTAATATGATCGATCCCGGTCGTCAAACCAGCCGCATTGGTCTTTCCCTGTTCGGTCAGTCCAAGAAATTTCCCACGATTCTCGAATGGACCACTATCATGGATAGTCATATCCCTGACATGTAATTCATAAATAATGATATCATTAGGAGCAGCCAAAGGGGGACGCTTATCATTTTCCCAGCCCTCTGGATTGGTTTGTGACAAATCCACTACCATTGCTCGTTTTCCATTTACACCGACAGCTTTAGCATAAGGATCAGGTACTTCTTTTAGCCATCCCCTTTCTTTAAATACCTGAAAAGTATAAAATTTACCAAGCAAATCTCCTTCAATGCTCGTTTCCCAAATTCCGCTTTCCCCCTTTATCATTTGATCTACCAGATAGGATTCTTCGGTTTGCCCATCCTCATAAAAATTCATATAAACTGCATCCGCTTCCGGCACATAAATTTTAAAAGTTGATTTTTCCTTAGAGTAGCTAAGACCAAGGTCATTGCCTTCATATACCGGATATTTCTCGAAAGGATTGTATTGCTTCACTTCAAAACAGGAATTGAATAAAATAAACAATAAAGAAAACAGTAAGTAATTTGTATATCTCATCGCTTTGTTCTTAAAACATAAAACAAATTCGCTCAAATAGGAGCCTACTATAAAAGTAAAACTGAAAATTCAGGTTGGTAGGTTAATCGAGTGTAAAGATATCCAATTTTCTTGCGAAGTATACAAAGTCGGATAAAATTTAACTGCTACGTAGGGGGAAAACAGTTGTCAAACGTCATATAATCGTAAAAGAAATTCGAAATGGTCTTTTTCTCTATTAAACCAATGTGTTTTTTCAAGTTTAATACAACAATTTCAATTTTTAAATAGTTATCTAATCCAAATTTCATAATATGAAAAGTACAGTCATCCTATTCGCTCTTAGTCTTCTTTTTTGCACACCAGGTTTTACCCAGGACAAAGAGCTGGATCGCCTAGACGATGTATACCAGGTATTAAAAGATTTGCAGGAACTCCCTAATGACAGTGAAGAAGGTATTCCTTATGCCTTATTGGAAAAAGCCGAAGCAGTAGTAATTATTCCAAAACTAAAAAAAGGTGGATTGGTAGTAGGTGGAAAATTCGGAAGAGGTATTGCGATGGTTAAAAGTAAAGAAGGGCAATGGAGCGATCCAACTTTCCTGAAAATAACCGGAGGCAGTCTGGGATTTCAGGTTGGATATACTTCTTCGGATTTATTTTTGATTTTTAAACATGCCAAAACACTG
>JANQLV010000016.1 GCA_028280415.1 Saprospiraceae bacterium | reverse complement strand
GGTTGTTCTAATGAAAACGTTACCTGGTCTACTATTCCTTTCAACCCAACATTCAACTGTATGGGAGCTAGTGGAACAACTACGGTAGAAGTGACTTTCGTAGCTCGGGATAACTGTGGAAATACTTCTGAAACAACGGCAACATTTAACGCCTTTATGGGTGGAAATGATTTTGTAGAGCAGGAGCAGGAAATCACAGCTAATCACGAATTGACACTTAATCAGAACCGTCCGAATCCGTTTAAAGCAGAAACAAATATCAGCTTCAATTTACCAGAAGCGACTAATGCTACTTTAACAATTTTCGATATCAATGGAAAAGTATTGAAAATGATCCAGGGTGATTACAGCGCTGGTTATAATGAAGTAACTGTTAACAGAAATGATCTTGGAGGAACAGGAGTAATGTTCTACAGATTAATGACAGATAAAACTTCTGTGACGAAGTCAATGATTATTATGGACTAAAAACGTGGGTAAGCGGCAGAATAAAATAATTCTGTCTGATTACTGAAATCGTTTACGATATTCGTTTTTATAAAAACTACACAAGATTGGGAGTTGTCGAATATTCGATGACTCCTTTTCTTTTTGAAAGCTTATCATTTCTTTCTTATAAAAAGTATCCAGACTAAAAACAAAACCACTACTGTAATTCCAGCTATCAGGGCCAATGAAGATGTTTGATGAATTTCTATACGATCACTCTGTCCGATGGTCATCCAGGCTGCCCAATAAACCGGAAGTCGAAAAGCAGGGCTACTAATTTTATCATTATTGAGGTATTCAAGCTGAGCTCTCTGCAAAGCAACATCTTTAGGCATACCTTCTTTTAAAAAGCTGTAATAGAGTTTCATCATTTTTTTAGAAGCTTCATCAGAGATATTCCAAAAGGTGGCAGTTACACTGGGGATGCCTGAGAAATTAAATGCGCGGGCAAGACTATTGATACCTTCTCCTTTGTCCCTTTGTCCGTATCCAGTATTACAGGCAGATAAAACAATCATGTCTGCATTTAGTCGTAAATTATAAATTTCCTCTAAACGCAATAAATTATCCAGCGAATCTTTCTTTTTAATAAAAATCAAAGAAGATTGGCTGGGATTCTTGCTATCTAAAACAGAATGGGTAGCAACGTGAATCATTCGCGCATTGGCGGATGCTTTTAGGAAGTTTAGCTTCGTAGCTTTTTCATTGAGCCAGGGCGTTCCTTGCATTAACTGCGCAAGTTCTTCTGCTTCGTCATCGGAAAAAGGAAGTTTAGAAAGAGAACCGGATCTTAGATTTTCAAGAATCGCCTCATTTTTGATAGAATCTTTACTAAGGTTTTCCAGATATTGTAAAGTGTAATCATCAAACTCCAGCCCAAAAGAAATAAAGCCATCCTTATTCGAAGAAGGAGCGGTATCTTCCAGCAGCATCTTTGAAAAATAAGTATAGCTGATACTGTATTTTGAAATGACAAAATGCGCTGGATTGGTCCAGGAATCACTTTCATTTAATAATAAACTTTGAAAGGGGATATTATTCAAAATATCATCAGTCGCGAGGATAATTTTATTGATCTCCTGATCTTTTGAATGCTTATTAATGGGCTGTTCTAAAAGTAATTTGAAGAGTTGATAGGCACTGTTTAAAAATTCTTTTTCCGCTTTTTCAGGTGATTTCAGAATAAAGTCTAAATCACTGATTGTTCGTCTGTATTGAATGATTAGCTCTCTGAAGTTTTTAGGCAGGGGGATAAGATCGACATGAAATGCCTGAGTGCTTATTGAGAAAATATAAAGTGTGTCGTTTCCCAGAAAATATTTGATAAATAGCTCAGACGAGCTTAGTTTTTCGCTGAGTTCTTGAGCACTCGCGACCTTTAGATCATTTCTTAGCCGGGCAAATTTAGGGTAATTTTGTTCAATAGATTTTTTTAAATCGAATTGTTGCTGTTTTACAATAAAAAGTAAATTCTTTAATGAATCTGAATTTACACTTTGTGGAGCATTCAAATGGCGATTTATTAAAATGGCTTCCTTTTTAAGCTTGTCTAGCAATTCAATGCTATCTGCGTCTACACCTGAAGCGATCAATGCTTTTTTTTCGTTCAATTGCTCTCTCAATAAAAAAGCATTAGCGGTTTGTGCAATTTGGAAAGCCTCTTCCTTATATTTATTATCTCGCTCTAGTGTATAAAGTTTGGTTTTTACCTGAATTAAATCTTCATAAAATGCTTGAGTATAAGTTCCAAGAAATAATTTTGAACTCGCTTCATCATAATTCAGTTTTACTTCTTGTATAAAGTTGATCGCAGTTTGATAGTGCTTTTCTGCTAGCAATAACCATTGTTTGTTTTTGTCCTGTTCATATTTTTTTAGAAAACAATAACCTTTTGCGTTGAATATTTCCATCAACCAGATTTCTCTGCTCCATTCTTCTTGCTTTGGATTTAAAGCTGGATCAGATTCCTTAAAATGAGGCAGGAATGTTTGTAAAGCGCGCTGATAGGTTGTTAAGGCCTGATCCAACTGTCCGAGATCACTCTGAGCCTTTCCGATTAAAAAATATAATTTTCCCAATTCTCTTTTGTCGGGCCCCTTTTTATAGGCCGGGAGTATTTTTGAAAAAATGCTTAATGCTTCTGGAGTTCTTTTGGCTTCCAGGTATATTTTTCCCAATAGAAACTCCATCTCGATTGTATACGCATCTTCGGCCTTATTACTTTTTTTGTATAAGCGGATAGCTTTTTTTGCTGCTTTGATTGCTTGCCTATATTGCTGTTGTTCGAGGAATATTTCAGCTTCCAGATATTCCGATTCCCCATTTTCGGGATCAAATAATAAGCGGGCAGCCCGATAGCTTTTTTGCGCATTAATTAGATCGCCCTGATAAAAATAAGCTTTACCAAGATTATATAAATTGGTCAAAAGACTATTCGTATCTCTGATCGTCCTTGCCAATGAAACAGAACGATTGAGATAATCCACCGCTTTTGCATAATCGCTGAGTTTGGTGTTCCCGGTTCCTAAACTTCCATAAATTACTATTAGCCAGCTTGTATCTTTGTTTGTTCTAAAATGAGGTATACTGGCTTCAAAATAATCCAATGCAGTAAAAAGGTTCCCCGTTTCATTATGCACAAAGCCCAGGAAATAATTCATTTGTGCCAAGGTTTTAGCCTGGTCCTTTGGGATTTTTTTAATTCCATTTTCCATGTCTAGTATAGCAATGGAATAATCTTGAGCATAATAAGCATTATACAAGACCATTCTATAGCAATCGATCCAATTGCTCCAATTCTTTAGTTTTTCAAAAGCTTCTGCAGCTTCCATTGCTTTTTTAGACGATGCAGTATATTGATGTTGAGCAGCTAGGGAATCAGCAGTTTGGTAAATGTCTAAAGCTTGCAGACTGTCATTTGGAACCTGTGCCAATAATAACTCAAAAAAAAACAAGCTAATAAGCATGCTGAAGCTGATGCTTATTAGCTTGTTTGAAGAGGTTTTTATCATTGTTTGACAATTTTCCGTGAGTACGTAGCATTATCTGTTTTTAAAAGAATAATGTACATACCGTTTGGTAAATTGTTAAGATAAAATTGTTTTTCGAATTTTTCAAATGGAACTTTTGACCTCGGTAATTGACGAACTATATTGCCCCTTGCATCTAAAATATTGATGCTAAAGTACTCATCCATCCTGTTCCCAAAATCAATAGAAATATTGATATCCTTATTAAAGGGATTTGGATATACTTCGAAGTCTAAGGTTTTGGGGTTTTGCCAATCTTGATGACTTTCGTAAATTTCTTGTTGGGATTCTCTTAAACTTTGATCGCAGAATTGAAAGCCTGTACATCCATCAAAGTTACATACCATTGCATCATTAGTCGTGAATACCGGTTGGTCATCAAATACAATATCAATATTAGTGTTTATACAGATATCAGAAGAAATGGGTTTCGTACAAATTCCATAAGTAAAAGAGGTAAATGCATCCTCGTAACTGTATGCCTGAGGGAAAGTCTGATTGGTGCCGGGCAAGTAGATATTTATAAAATCAAAAAATAGCATATTGTTATCGATATACATATGGAGAGGGTATTCGTAATCCAGGATATCAATATGGGTGGCATCCCAGTTAGCTGGAATTTGCTGATTCAGATAAACATTTTGTGCATAACCCTGGCCCTCGTTGAAAAAGCCTACCGTATACCTTAAATATTGCTCCGGTCCTTGAATTAGACATGTTTTATCTACTAACATAAAATTGGGGTCATGCGGGTATCTTCTGATCAGCACCGAACCTGATTTGTTTCTGCTAGAACTATGGGGGTTGGTTCCGCAATAAGTTGTATACTGGGCATGATAGTTTAATTTATTTCCGACTTCGAGACTGACTGAGCTCGATACATATATATAACGTGTTTCGTTATGAGCCAGGTTATCGAAATCCCATTTTATTTGCCGGTCAAAGCTACCAAGATTACCAAAGCTGCCGGCAGAGAGCGTTCGGTTGTAAACCCAATTATTGTATTCCCGGATATTAGAAGTATCTATCGTCATGTCATTATTATTGTACAGGAATTCAACGCAGCCACTAATGGGAGTTATTGAGCTGCTGTTTTTGAATGCGATGATAAAGTAGTTCCTATTTCCTGAAGAAGGTGCCCAGCTTGTCAGCACATCAATATCGCCGCTCATATTGACAGTGGGGTTAATGGTATTATTTCCAGAACCAATACTTCCGGTACTTGTACTGCTACTAGGAGGAAGGTTAGGTTTGTAAGGTTTGATGACATAGGCTTCAGTGGTGTAGCCAATTGAATCCGGCGCAAAACTGTGAACAGGATTATGATTATTACCAAAGGTCCCATCGCCATAAAGGATAAATACATGACTATCAGAACTTGACAATTGAAGATCATAAGTGACCAAACCATTGATATTGCTCAATACAGTGATGGCATCCTGAGAAAAAACCGAGTTGGAAATTAAAGTGTTAATTATAAGTGCCAGTGTGAATAAATTTATCTTTCCCATTTTTTTGTTGTTATAAAGATGAATGAAATATTAGGATCCTATTGTCAATTATATAACTATTGATAAAAAAAGAACGTGACAAATAAAAAGCAACGCAGCAGAAAAATTCCACCGCATTGCCGATTGGAAAGATAAATTGTTCCTAATATCACCAAATAGTCACGCTATGTCTTATCGTTGAGAAGAATGATTTCATAGCCAGAAGCTCTGCATCTTCCAAATTATTCTCTGCAAAAAATCTATTTTCAAAATCAATTGTTCTGGTGATGAAATCTTCCACAGTCGTCGCTTCGAGAATAATAGTCATTTCAGCCACAAAGGCATTTGCATCTACACTTGCTGGTAATCTACTTGCTATGAAATTCATAATATCATCCTGACCATTCAAATTGCTGACGGCAGCAAATTCTTCTTCAAAATATGCTTGATCTAATAAGACTTCATCTATTCCATAAGTCTGATGATTATTCATAATAAATTCATAATAGTTAGCAGCATTAACTTCATCGTATTGATCATGATAATCGAGGACGAGTTGATTATGCAGGTCGCCAATGTAATCAAATGCATTTGCAGCATTGTTAGGATCGTGACTTATAATTGGATTACGGGGAGGTGCTCCACCTTTGGAAAAAGGGATTGATGTGGCGGCGGCACCGATAGCTGCTCCGGCTCCTAAAAGCACCCAACCAACGGGATTACTAACTGATACAACATTAAGGATTGAAGCAACTGCTGCTGCTCCTCCCAAAGCCCCACCTCCATCAACTAAGGCGATTTCTAAAGGTGTAGGCCCTTGTGTTGGTGGGGCTTCAGCTCTCCTGGTCGCTCCTCCATCAGTGGTTTCAATTTGGATATCGGCGCTTTCTTGTTGGATTTCAGTCTTTAGTTCATCCTTGTTGTTACAGGCTATGATTGAAAATATTGCAAAACAGGCAATAATACATAAGATAGAATGTATCTTTTTCATAATTAAATAGATTTAGATATACGAATAGTGTTCAAATAAGCATGTATTCGTATTGGTTAATTAAAAATTATTGATTAGAAATTAATTGAGGTATGATCTAGGGGCGCAAACAAATTGTTATATCAATCGGTGAATTCAAGATAAGCTTCTCCAAATTCAGTATTTGAGAAATCGATTGTATACTCTCCCGGAACAATCCTGATAGAAGAAAAGCCTAGTAATTCTGAAACTTCAGCAGACAAAGTAGCATCATTAGGGATGACCAATAGAACATCTTGAGGTGGACTAAGAAACTCCAAACGCAATTGATTGCTTTCTACTTTTACATTGGTCAATGTTTGCCCGGGAAGTACTTCATCGCCTTCAAGCCAGGGTATCCAGGGGGCATTAGAGCAAAAACCAAAAGGAGCTGTACAAGGACAGGGCGGAAAAGTACAGAGTGTAGCACCTTTTCCTATCAATACCTGCTGCCAATCAAGAGTAGGAGGTATTTGAGCCGCCCTTGCATTATTATTCAGGCTATTGTGATCTTGTAGCTCCTGCTGACTTACTTTCTCGACTGAAGCTGCTGTTTCAATCTGTGGGCCGAGGGTTTCACCCTTATTACAGGAGCTCATAAAGATACTTATGGAAAATACAGACATAAGTAGGACAAAGAAAAATGTGTTCTTTTTCATGATAAAAGGTTTAATTAATGAATCTTGTAGTTATAAATAATTTTCAATTAGATCCGGGGCTATCTTATTGTAAAATCAGATAAGCTCAATCTATTTGTGTAAAGTTTTTTCTAAAAATTGAAATGCTTCATAATCTTCGTGTCTAAAGGCTACTGAAGTATTAACGGTGTAATCAAATCATTCACTAATAGAAACTTTAGCACTTTGAGAACGTGACAAAAAAGAAGAGAAAATAACTATTTATAATTTCTTGTCACGTTTGTCTTATTCTAAATGTTTTACAGTAAATAGATGAATTAAACGCTATCTGGAAAGATGCGATCAACTAATCTAAATTTTAGCTTGTTTATCCTAATTCTCAAATCATGTATAGTAGAAATTTAGCAAAACGAATCCTGGTGAGTCTTGATAGTAAAAAGCAAACAGCGAAACCGTCTCAAAATTTTGGTTTAAAGGAGGAGGAGTTCGAACGAATGGTATTAAGGATGCAGCAAGGAGATGAGGCATTGTTTGAAAAGGTATTTCTCTCTCAGTTTGAAGATTGTATTAAGTATTTGATGTTTCGCTACAGTATCAATCGTTCCTCAGCTTATGATGTAACAATGGATGCTTTATTGAAATTTAGAAAAAGACTAATAGCTGGAAAAATTAGCTACGGAAATATGCGCTTTTTATTTACCCGTATGGCGAGTCAGTTTTTATCTGATAGCACGAAAAAAGAAACGGTTTTGTTGGAAAATTATAATGAAGAACCAGTAGTAGAAGAGATAGGAGATGATGTACTGGATGCCTTGGATAAGGCATGGAGGCAATTATGTGGAGACTGTCGGAGCTTACTTGATAGTTTTTATTATCAAAAAATTACGCTTAAGTCTTTGGCCGATGAAACAGGTAAATCAGAGGCTGCTATGCGTAAGCAAAAACAGCGCTGTCTCGAAAAAATTAGATTATACTTTTTAAAATATTTTTAAATAAAAGGTCTTTGTTTGGACCTGTTTTATATTGCAAGTCAAATTTTATTATCCTCGAATAAACTGTCATGAATAAATTAAAAGAATTTCTTGAAGGAACAATGTCAGAATCTGATAAAGATCAGGTTTTTGAACAATTAATCGCTGCCAAACGGGATCGCGATAAGAAAATAGCGTGGCAACAAAAACTAAAGGGAAAGTACGGTGTTGAACGAAACAGTAAATATATTTCAAAGAAAAAAGTAGGTAGAGTGATCTTATCTTTAGCTGCTTGTTTCTCGCTCATTATTCTTGCTTATTATTTTATTGCAGATCGCAATAGAGAAAAGCATATGATAGTGGTCAATGAGCATATCGCTAATCTGGATATTATGACCAATCAAAATTTGCTGAGGAAAGGGCATCAAGATGTGGAAGAGATCAGGGCAGAAGCTAATCTTAGTTATAGTAAAGCGGAATATGAGAAAAGTATTTTGCTATGGGAAACCTTAACTACTGCAGAATTGGCTAATGGTATAGATTATTTCTATCTCGCTTTGTGCTATCTTCAAAAAGAGCAGGCGGAACCTCAGAGATCAATTGACCTTTTAGAGAAGTCAAAAAGCTTAAAAGGTCCAAAGGAGGAAATATCCTGGGTACTTTCTCTAGCTTATCTTAAAGCGGGCCAAAAAGATAATGCCATTCAGGAACTGAATAAAATCTTAGCCAATGATGCTTATAAAACAGCCGAAGCCAGGGAACTATTAAATTTGTTGAAAGAATAAGAATTGATTTAGTCTGTCTCCGCGTTTATTTGCAGGCTTGAAAATAGCAACTAGTATACAAATCGAAGGAAAGGAGCTAATCTGAATCTTGGCTAATTGAAGCATCAGAAAGCATTTTGGGCCTTTTTGATAGTCTCCTGATCTATTATTCCACTTTTTTTTTCAAAAAATGAATAAAAGTATACATTTTAAGATGTTGACAATCAGTGTTTTATAAATGTGTTGAAAGTTTTTTCAAAAAAAATCAAAAACTACCCAACCCTTTTCGAAAAGAGCCCTGTCTATGTATATAGAATGTCTGATGTTTTGGATATTACTTTTGTCACCAGGCTATGAAAACTTGTTATTACTGTTGAGGAATTGCTTTTGATTAACTAAATTCGTAGAGATATAAGAGAACTTTGACATTTTTCAATTTAGTTTTATCAAAAGAACCTTCATAACCTGGTTCTAAAAGTATCGAAGCCACAGTATGTTCAAAACCCGGAAAAAATACTCCGAATCGGAAATCGTTGAGGGATGCCTCAAAAACGACCGGCACTGTCAGGAGTTGTTATACCGAGCGTATTTTGGGAAGATGATGGCGATGTGTATGCGGTATACGGATGACCGGGACATAGCAATGGAAATTGTCAACAATGGATTTTTACGCGTATTTAAAAAGTTAAGTACGTTTTCCTTCAAAGGTTCTCTGGAAGGCTGGATACGTAAACTCGTTTACCACAGCCTTTCAGAATATTTTAAAAAGCACTCCAGATACCTGCAATTCCTGGTATTTGAAGAACACGATAAAGGCATTTATGCCAATGCATTAGATAATATGTATGAAGAAGATCTGCTAAAAATGGTAGATACCCTTCCTCCAGCTACCAAAGAAGTATTCCGACTTTATGCCATCGAAGGCTTTACACATCCAGAAATTGCTAAGCAGCTTAGTATTTCTGTGGGTACTTCTAAATGGCATTTAGCTGCTGCGAGAGAAAAGTTGAAGAGATTGATCGAACAAAATTCAAATTACAGACTGCATGCTGGGTAAAGAAAGACATAATGATTTGAACGATTCTGGCTTTGTCGATCAGGCCTGGTCAGAAATGGCTAAAATGCTGGATAAGGAAATGCCGGTGGCTACACCTGTTGCAAATCCGAAACCCGGACGATATGGCTTGCTGCTATTGGTTTTGCTGATCGGTTTTGTTTCCGGTATAGGTACTATGTTCGTCCTGCAAAGAAATGTTGAGAAACCAAAAGAACAAAAACCTTTTCAGCAGCTTGAACCTGCTGAACCTCTGGCCACTCGACCCGCTCATAAAGAGCAGTTGAGAAGCACTACAGAATCTGAGCAAATGATTGCTACTAATCTGGAAGCTGCAAGTATTGAAAAAAGTATCCAGAATCAGTTTTCGAAAAAAACAATAACTCAATCTTATAATAACAACTCAAAACAAAACATCAATGAATTAGAACTTTACTCCAATTCCTCCTCAGTAATAATATCGAATGATTTTCCCGAAAGCGATAGTAAAAACATAATTGCGGATTTAATGGACGATTCAAAGATTGGATTGGGGGCAAATGAGCCTGCTTCCGTACAAGCTTTACAATTCCAAGGTATAAAAGATTATCCTGCAGAACGTTCAGTGATGTTGGCAGTTAATCGACTGGATGAAAAGGACATCTCCTTATTAAGCTTGGAAGAACAGATTCCAAAACTTGAAATCAATCCATTAAATACAACTCCCAAAATGAATTTTGGTTTCTATTTGGGAACGCAAACCCGAAACTTTAAAGGTATGCATGGCCTTACTTCCGGGCTTTATTTAAGCTATAGGCTAGATCCGAAATTTTCGTTTCGAACCGGCCTTGGCTACAGTGTAATAAAAGGCTTTCAGGCAAAGACCATAGGTGTTGCGGAACCATTGACTCCTGAGTTTTTTGAACCTATTGAAGCGAATCTCAATGATTACAGTACAGTAGCTTCTTTAGAAAATAATCAGGATTTACCTTTCCAGAGTTTACATTATCTGGATTTACCCCTGGGACTGGACTATAGAATGTCAGATAATTTTGGCATCCTTATGGGTTTGAAGTTATCCTATTTGTTGGAAGCAAAAACGGATGGTTATTTTTCTGAAAATCTGAATGAAGAAGAATCGGCTCGTCTTGATGATGCTTTGTATAATAGTCTTAGAAAAACAGATGTAGCGACAGTACTGGGCTTTGGTTTTTATCCTTCATCAAATGTCGGACTCGAACTTAAATATAATCATGGCTTAGTAGATTATACCATTGATGAAAACTGGCATGTTCGACAACTGAATACCAATAAAACTTTTGAATTGAGTTTAAATTATTTTTTACGATAGAAAATATTAATTGCAGTATAATTCCAAGGAGCTATCCGTTTTTTGCGGGTAGCTCTTTTTTTGTATTGAAGTGGTTTAAAATTATATCATCTGTTTATTTTTTAACAGCTTCATTCAGTAATATTCTGTCTAAAGTCTTACTTTGATATATTATTTCAGGTTTCGAGGTTCGGAGTCGAAAACAATTACATTATGTTTGTAAAAACGAATAACCAATGAAATCCTCTCTTGCGCTTCTGTTTAACTGTCTTTTCATAAGTGTAATTCTTGCACAGCCGGTAAATGATGACTGTAGTGGTTTGATAGATTTAGGGGTAGTACCATTTTGTCCGGATTCTGTTTTTTATACCAATCAAAATGCTACCGAATCCGATATTGGCAATGATAATATCCCAATGCCTGGGGCCTGTGGAAATAATGATATAACTTTTGTCGGAAACGATGTCTGGTTTGCTTTTACCACCAATGATACTACGCTGAACTATACCATCGACCTGACAGGGATAACGGATGGTATCGGATCCAATCCTTTGTCAAATCCGCAGATCATGATCTATCGCGGTGATTGTGGATTTGATGAATTGGCGCTTTTAGCCTGTGCTTCTGCAGATGATGGAGCATCACTTCTGGATTTGGACTTAGCCGGCCTCGATCCTAATACGGTTTATTTTATAAGAATAAATGATTGGTCCAGTACTGCTAACCCCAATTGGGGAACATTTCAATTGTGCATTGAAGAACAGGATTTATCTTTAAATGCAAGTGCCAGTATGGATACTATCTGTCTGGGGGAGACCGTACAATTATTAGTCGAAAGTGGAGAGAATTTTGACAATTATATCTGGACGGCTGACAACGATCCTGCATTTCCTCAGAATACGCAAAATCCAAATGCTACACCAGTTCAAACGACAACTTATGAGGTAACCGCATTTTTGGAAGGAGATAATCTAATTGATAATGGTGATTTTGAATTGGGAAATACCGGTTTTGAAACAGAATATTTTTACGGGCCGGACAGTATGCCTCCGGGACAATGGGGTGTATTGTCTTTTGAAGGAGCTTATGATATAAACAGTACACCTAATACTTCCCATTCTAATTTTGCTAATTGTCCGGATCACACAACAGGGACTGGAAATATGATGATTATTAACGGGGCCGATGAAGAAAATATCAATATTTGGTGCCAAACGATCCCGGTGCTTCCCAATACTGACTATCTTTTCTCGGCCTGGGTAAGCTCTTTGACTTTTGAGAATCCAGCTGTTTTGCAGTTTTCGATTAATGGTAATTTATTGAGTGTGCCTTTTGCTGCTCCTTTTGGAACCTGTACCTGGAACGATTTTAATGCCACCTGGAACTCTGGCTTAAGTACCGTAGCAGAGATTTGTATTGTCAATCAAAATAGCTTGCCAGCTGGAAATGATTTTGCTCTGGACGATATAGCGTTTCACACCATAGAAAGTATTACGGATTCGGTAACAGTCTATGTTTCTGCTCCAACTGTAAATATTACGCAACAAATGAATGCGAGTTGTTCCGGAATTTGTAATGGGAGTGCTACCGCAATAGTATCGGGGAGTATCTCCAATAATCCCGTTTCCTATTTGTGGAGTAATGGAATGACGAGCGCTGCTATTTCAGGACTTTGTAGTGGAAATTATACGGTCACAGTCACAGATGGTCTGGCATGTACCGCAGAAACTTCGGTTTTAATTGAAGATGCTCAACAGTTTAATGCCAGTGCCATATCCCTGGTAATACCCTGTGAAATTAGTACAGTTGGTACAGCGGAGGTACAAACGAGTATGGGTACGGCACCATTTACCTATCTGTGGGATAATGGCGAAACAACTGCTATAGCGGAGAATCTCGATGAAGGCTTGCACTCTGTAACGGTAACAGATATAAATGGCTGTGTTTCTGTTGCCTCAGTAGAAATAATCTTGACCACTGAGGTTTTAGACGTACAAATTGCCAGTGATTCAGATACGATATGTCTGGGGAATTTGGTAAGCTTAAATGCTGTTAATCCTCCACCCGGAGTATCCTTGGTATGGAGTACAGGGGCGAGCTCCGAAAGTATAGACGTCAATCCTGTCTCAACTACCACCTATACGCTGACAGCTTCTGAGCTGGGAGCAAATCTGATTACGAATGGAGATTTTGAAGATGGGGATGTGGTTTTTAGCAGCGACTATTCTGTAGGTGACGGAGGCCCCTGGGGACCGCTCTCTGAAGCGGGGGAGTATCTGGTAACGACTGATCCCAATTTAGCGCATATCAATTTCAATTCCTGTGGAGATCATACTTCTGGTTTGGGAAATATGATGGTTATAAATGGTGCTGATGTTGCTAATGCTAATGTTTGGTGCCAAACCGTAACCGTAGCACCGAATACTGATTATCAATTTTCTACCTGGATAATTTCAGCGATTACCGAAAATCCGGCCATACTACAGTTTTCTATCAATGGCTCTTTATTGGGAAATCCGTTTCAGGCGCCATTGGTAGCTTGTGAATGGCAAGAGTTTTTTGAGATATGGAACTCCGGAAACTCAACTAGCGCCGAAATTTGTATTGTTAATCAAAATACGCTGGATGCCGGAAATGATTTTGCTCTGGATGATATTGCGCTGACTCCGGTTTGCAGAAGCATAGCGGAACGAACTATTGTCGTAACCGAACTGGAGACGGAAATCACTAATCAGACAAATGTTGATTGCGATGGCACACCTGGAAGCGCTGAAGTAAATGTGCTGAATGGAACAGCTCCTTATACCTATCTCTGGGATAATGCAGAGACCGGAGCGATTGCTGTAAACCTGATCGCCGGAAGTCATGGGGTAACAATAATGGATTCAAATGGCTGCGAATCTATCTCGGAAGTATTCATTGAAGAAAGTACAATCAGTATTGATAGTATCATGGTAGAAGAGATGAGATGCGGTGTGGTTGGAAATGATTTTATTGAAATCATCAACGGTTCTATTAGCATATTTATGAATGAAGGCACTGCACCGTTTCAGTATAGTTTGGATAATGGGCTCAATTTTCAGGATGAAAACTTTTTTACGGAAATAGAGTCCGGGATGTATTCGATTTTAGTAGAGGATGCCCTTGGATGTATGATCACGGAATCGGTCACTTTGGATGATTTGAATTTTCCGAACCCTCCCGAGATTATTGCTGAGTCAGAAATGTTTTGTGAGGATAATGAAACAATACAGCTTTCCATTTCCAATGTTGAGACTTATGATAGCTTGCTTTGGACGACAGGGGAGAGTGGGGGAGAAATTTTAGCTGATTCAGCAGGAATTTATGGTTTGATGGTTTTTAATGAAAATAACTGTCCAACGGATGCTTTTATCACATTATTGGAATGTGGCGACTATGAAATTCCCAATGCATTTTCACCGAATGGAGACGGGATCAGTGATCAATTTGGAATCGTATCTATGGGAACAGTGGAGGTTTTAAAATTTGAAATTTTCAACCGCTGGGGCGTTTTGGTACATAATAAACCTTCGCCCTGGGATGGCCAATATAAAAATGAGCCGCATCCTTCAGATGTATTATTCTATAAAATTTTGATTAAAACACCAATCGGAGAAATATTGGAGTCCGGAGATGTCACATTAATACGTTAAGGCATTTGAATATTTTTAAAAACATCAAAATAATATATTGAATAAATAGGTTTATTTTGATTTTTATTCGGAATGAGCTGTTTTTTGAGTAGAATATGCTATTCACTATTGTGTTCTTCACATAATAAGCTTAAATTGAACGTTACATGAAGATTACCTAAAATGATAAGTTGATAAATCCCGGTAATCAAACCCATCCATGAAAAAAACTTTAAGTTTTTAATTTTCAATAAGATGCAGAGCATCGGATTGAATTTTACTTTACCACAAGAGCGGAAAAACTAATGCTTTTGCATTAAGAATCAAACACCTCCTGTCTTGATTCTGACTTTATATAGTCTTGTTTTTCAAATCTAAAATTTAATACAGATGAAAGCCATCGTAATGATATTGCTGTACCTTGGTAGTACATCTTATATAATGGGCCAACAGTATTATTCTGTTAATCACTTATTGACGAAAGATAAATCGTTTCGCACTACCAATCCCGAAAACAAGGTAAATGCTTTAATTCCCTTTCGCTTAACCGGAGGCTTAATTATGGTAGATTCTAGAGTGAATAGCGAGGAAGGCGCATATATTTTTGATACCGGGGCACCTGCCATTTTAATCAATAAAAAGAATATACCCGAGAACTCCGATGATGGGACTATCATAGGAATCAACGGAAGTATGAATATGAAATCTGTACTTGTCAAGGATTTTCAGATGGGGCAATTGAAGAAGAAAAATATGGAAGGGATTGAAATAGATATGTCGAGTATTGAACGATTAAAAAATCAAAAAATAAATGGAATTATAGGGGTTAATGCTTGTAATAACACGGAAGTTTTGATTGATTATGATAAAAAACATATTGAAATTCTTCCCAGAAAATATGAGAAAAGCCAAAATGACCGGGAGCGGATTGCTTCTGTAAAATTTTATATGGATGCTCAACTTCCGGTGATCAAAGTGAAAATAGGCAAGAAGTCTTTTTTCTTTGGAGTAGATACAGGTGCTGAAGTAAATGTTATTGATCAGACTTGTGCCAAAAGAATTAAGGAATTTACTCACGCGTCGGAAAATGAAAAAAAACTGGGTAGTGTTTCTCCCGAAAAGTATCTGGCTCAGGCGATAATTCTACAGGAATTAAAAATTCAAAAACAGCATTTCACCGATATAGAAATGGTAAGAGTCGACCTTTCCGAGTTTAATGAAAATAATACAATTCGCCTTGACGGAATTCTTGGTTATCCCTTCCTGAAAGATAATTTAATCAGTTTTGATTTTAGAAGGTTTAAATTGAATTTTTGGAAGGAGAACTAGAGTTTTTAATCTTAAATTTTATTGATTAAAACAAAAAGCCTTCATCAGAGGGCTTTTTGTTTTTTACATTTTTCAAAATCTTTTTTCTCATCCGGAAAAATGCCTGCCGTCCTATGCCTAATTGATACAATTCAGGTAGCAAGTACCAAAAGTTCATCTCTTGGCCTGACTTGACGGTGAAAGCTTATGATAAAAAACGATTTGATTACTTATTTAGACAAAATGTTGTCATAGCAGATGGTAAGTTCCTCTAATTTTAGAAGGACTTTTTTATTTTTTAACAATAAAACCCTTCAGCTATGCTTAAGTACAAAACCCCATTATTATTTTTATTATTATTGGTCAGTAATCTTAACGTTTTTGGTCAGGAAGAAAAATATATTAATTATGCAAATAATTTTCCTTACCTCAATACAGTTAATACTATTGTTACTTATCCTAAAACCTGTAATCAGAGCAATTGCAGTGGTGACCCTTCGCAAGATCCGAAGATAGATTATATCACTGCCCATACCGCAATTATTGATTCAATTCCTTCGCATGACGGAGGGCAATTCTTAAAAGATCGAGCAATTGTAATTAGTTTAGTAAAAAAAGTTCCTGGAAACAATTGTGAAATCCTGCACAATAATATCGATCAGTTTATTATAAATATTGCTGAACCCTTTGAAATGGGATTTCCCGATCCTGTTAATTTAGAATTTGTACATTCCCTTAAAATTGATGAAAATCTAAATCTTATTGGCTGCGGATATTTTTCGGCCCCCTTCTTCTGTCAAAGTTCATCTTTATACGTTGTAGAAAGCTGGCCTTTTTATTTTAAATATGACCTTTGTAATAATTCTATGATCTGGTTTAAAAAACTATGGTCCCAGGATCAAGGAGCTTGTGGTGTACCAATGCCCTTGAATACTACCGCGATTGATATAGAGGTACTGAACGGCACAGAATATGTTATTGCACTCTCCGGACCAGAGTCCGGATTATTAAAAGTCAATGCCTCTAATGGTGCAATCCTTGATGCGAAGCAATATCATTATCAAGGCTATGAGTTGTCATTTAATGATATCGAAGTAATGAGAGATTCGGGTAAAATTTTGGCGGTTGAAACCTATGATTACAATTTAATAGGGACGGATATTCCTGCGATGAGCATTTTGAATAATAACCTTGAAAGCCAAACCTTAATGAAATACGGGCGCAATTTTCCTTTTCCTTTTGAAGCTCATGATATTCGTCCCAGTGCTGTTAAATATAACCCGGAAACTCAATCTGCCCTGATTGCAGCACATAACCCGGAAGATCAACCCTTCGTTTACGGGATTCGAATAAGCGATTTTGTTCAGGGAACCCCCGATTGGTATCAAAGTATCGCCCTAACAGATAACGATCTTGACCTTACAGCGACTTTTGGAGTGGAATATTTGAGAGGCCTGGGGCGCTTTGTCATTCATGGCATGGGGAATAATCCTTTATCTACAGGCCCGGGGGAAGGACTTGGATTACCTGGAGGCAGTGGCGGTACTCAGCGAAATTATTTTCAGTTTTTGATCGATATCGAAGATGCATCGGGCAATCTGGTTGCGATCAATAAACTGGATGGACCTTTTGAGAAGGATGAACATAATCAACCATTGATCAATAATACACTGGTCCAATCCTATCGAAACGATCATTTGGGTTTGGTCTTGCATAATAATATTGCAAACTCTGCTCCGACAGATATTTTGCATCTTCTTATGACAGATAAGCATTCTAATAATCCGGCACAGCTAACAGCTTGTACCGTTCCACATGCACATAGCACACAGGAAGATTATTCGACAGAACTTATTGACATAACTTATACCAACTTTGAGTTTAGTGAAAATGATCATTTAATCGAAATAACAGAAGATTTCATTTTTTATGAGGAATTATGTACCTCGAGTGGGGGCGGTTTATTCAGGAGTGATGAAGTTTCGGATTTACAAAAAACAGGAAGTCTGGAGGTGTATCCCAATCCGGGAAGAGGATTTTTTAGGATAGAGATCGGAACGGATTTCAAATTAGAGCATGGCACATTGGGTATTTATGACATGCTTCAACAAAAGGTATATGGAATGTCTGCTTTGGAGAATAATTCCTTTGATCTGAATCTGTCACATTTATCTCCCGGACTTTATAATCTGATCATTGATAATGGAAGAGAATTTATCAATAAAAAACTGATCATTCAATAAATAATTCTTAAGGTCAAATGTTATCAGATAAGTTTATACACTGTATGAATTTTTTTATTTGACTTTAACAGGAGTATGTTTAAAAATCATTTCGAAGTTGAAAATTTGTGTTTATAACCCCGGGATGAAATTTAAACATACTCTATTTACGATAGAATAATAATTCTTTCCAGCATATGCTGTCTAAAAGAGTCCTGTAATATTTCCGGCTTCGTCGATATCTATTTTTTCGGCCGAAGGGATGGTTGGTAGTCCGGGCATTCGCATAATACTACCGGTAATAGGAACTAGGAATCCGGCTCCGGCAGCAATCTCTATTTCGCGAACCGTAATAAAGAAGTCTCTTGGCCGTCCGATGAGCTTGGGATTATCTGAAAGTGATTTTTGCGTTTTGGCAATACATACCGGAAGATTCTCTAATCCCAGCCTTTTGATCTTGCGAAGGTCGGATTTTGCTTTTGGCGTATATTCCACCGAATTAGCACCATATACTTTCGTTGCTACGGCAGCAATTTTATCTTCCACGGAAGCTTCCCAATCGTATATTGGTTGAAAATCCTCTTCAACCGATTCTGCTACCTCGGCTACCTTTCTGGCCAATTCTTCGGCACCTTCACCGCCTTTGGCCCATACATCAGCCAAAACAGCCGGTACACCGAGTGCCGCACAGCGATCTTTGATAATTTGAATTTCTTCCTCAGAGTCGGTTAAAAACCGATTAATGGCTACTACTGGTTTTAGATTAAACTGAGCAACATTTTCCAGGTGCTTTTCCAGGTTCTCCAGGCCTTTGGCTACAGCTTCAGGATTTGGTTCTTTCAGGCTATCTAATTCCGCTCCTCCGTGGTACTTCAAAGCGCGAATGGTCGCTACCAGTACCACCGCTTTGGGAGAGAGCCCTGCGCTTTGACATTTAATATCCAGGAATTTTTCCGCGCCCAAATCCGCTCCAAACCCGGCTTCGGTTACTACATAATCAGATATAGAAAGCCCCATTTTTGTGGCGATTACGGAATTGGTTCCTTGGGCGATATTGGCAAAAGGACCGCCGTGAATAATAGCTCCGTTTCCTTCAATGGTTTGTACCAGATTGGGTTTAATAGCGTCTTTTAATAATGCGGTCATTGCCCCCTCTGCATTTAGGTCACGAGCATAGATCGGGCTTTTATCATGTCTGAAACCAACGAAAATATTACCTAATCTTCTTTTCAGATCGCTTAAATCCCTGGAGAGGCAAAGAATAGCCATAATCTCCGATGCAGCAGTGATATCAAAGCCAGATTCTCTGGGGACTCCCGAACCGGTTCCTCCCAAACCGACCACTACATTTCGCAAAGAGCGATCATTCATATCCAGTACCCTTTTCCAGACAATAGTTCGTGGGTCGAGATCCAGCGAACGATTTTTTCTTTGCAAATTATTATCTATTAAAGCAGCTAAAAGATTATGCGCTTTTTCGATAGCCGAAAAATCACCGGTAAAATGCAGGTTAATATCTTCCATTGGGAGTACCTGAGAATATCCACCTCCGGCAGCTCCACCTTTGATACCAAAGACGGGACCAAGCGAAGGTTCTCTCAATACTACAATTGTCTGCTTTCCGATCCTGTTGAGCCCCTGGGTGAGACCGATCGACATAGTTGTCTTTCCTTCACCAGCGGGAGTAGGGGAGATTGCTGAAACGAGTATCAGCTTATTCTGCGAAATTTTTTCTTCATCAATCAAATATAAAGGCAGTTTTGCCTTGTATTTTCCGTAAAATTCTAATTGATCGGGCTCAAGTTGAATGTCTTTTGCTATTTCAGCGATGGGTTTGAGTTCAATGGACTGGGCGATTTCAATGTCTGTTGGCATTAGTAGGTTTGTTTAGTTTAAAAAAGGGCATTTTAGCGACTGAATTTACTTCAAATCTTTAAATTATACTCAATTCAATCTTACAATTTTCAAAAAGAAATAAAAAAAGCCCGTTTCATCGAAACGAGCTTTTTTAAGCATGTCTTTTTATAGATGCAGTGCAGCTTTTCTGGCCAATAATTGTTCTTCTGTTTCCTCTCGATCAGGGTCGGGAACACAACAATCTACCGGGCATACCGCAGCACATTGCGGTTCCTCGTGAAAACCAACACATTCGGTACATTTATCAGGAACAATGTAATAATAATCCTCTTCAACCGGTTCATTCTGTTTATCAACATGTACGTTTACACCTGTTTCCAGAGTGTAGGAACCAGTTATGGATGTACCGTCCGAAATAGCCCACTCAACCCCTCCTTCGTAAATGGCATTATTCGGGCATTCTGGCTCACAAGCTCCGCAGTTTATACACTCATCTGTTATAATGATAGCCATAAAATCCAGTTTTAATATAAAACCTATAAAATTGCAAAAGGTTCGTTAACCCAAGGCACAAAAATAATGCTATATTCAGTAATATTCAACCGAATTTTAAGGTTTAAGAGCTTATTCCGTAAAAAGAAATCGGAAAAGCAGGGAACGTTCTTTTGAAAAGGGATAAGTTATCGGATTTTGCATATAAAATACTATTCGTCTGATAACTGATAGCTCTTTCCGACAAGGGAATAATTGCCCGGGCGATATTATTATTTAAGCGATCCACATTGTAAATTTAGGAGTATAAAAGATTCTTTCATCTATTTATTTTATCAAGTATGCTTTCGGGATATTCTGGAACGCCCCTGGTTAAAAAACTGGGGATTAAAGAAGGGTATAAAGTTCGTTTTATCAATGCTCCGGATTATTATCCGGACCTATTGGGCGAATTACCTCCTGTAAAAGTTTTAGCAAATGGCCGGTCAAAAGCTAATTTTATCCACCTCTTTTCAAAAGATTTTGCCTCCTTTAAAAAGCAATTTGTCAAACTAAAAGATCAGATAGAGCCAGATGGAATGATCTGGGTATCCTGGTATAAAAAGAGTGCTAAAATTCCAACCGATATGAATGAAGATGTGATTAGAAACACCGCTTTGGCTTTGGGGCTGGTAGATGTAAAAGTATGTGCGGTAGATGAATTTTGGTCCGCTTTGAAAATTGTATGGCGCAAGGAAAATCGAAAATAATATTTTAATGACTTCTTTATAAAACAAAGCGAAACGAAATGATAAATCGAAGAGAGTTTATAAAAAAAACGGGACTTACAGGAGCGGGCCTTAGCTTGATGCCGGAGAAAATCCCTGCCTATCTTGGGCGAAAGGATGACCGGAAAATTCGCCTGGGCTTTATCGGCACCGGATTACGAGGTAGAAACCATCTGGAACTGGCTTTACGGAGAAATGATTGTGAGGTTAGCGCAATTTGCGATATTGATCCACAGGCGATAGAACACAGTTTAAAATCAATCAGTGATTTTGGCAAAGCCAAACCCAGGGTTTTCCAAAATGGAGAAGAAGATTACCTCAACTTGTTAAGCGAAGATAATGTTGATGCGGTTGTGATATCTACTCCCTGGATCTGGCATGTGCCGATGGCTGTACATGCAATGAAGGCAGGCAAGTTTACTGCACTAGAAGTAAGTGGCGCTATGGCAATTGAAGAATGCTGGGATCTGGTTCGTACCTATGAAGAGACGCGTGTACCTTTGATGTTTCTGGAAAATGTATGCTATCGAAGGGATGTTATGGCTATTTTGAATATGGTCAGAAAAAATATGTTCGGAGAATTAATTCATTTGGAGGGAGGCTATCAACACGATTTAAGACACGTGAAATTTAATGATGGAGTGAGACCTTATGGAGGGGGCGTAGAATTTAATGAAAAAGGATTTAGCGAAGCCAGATGGAGAACCAATCATTCTGTCAATCGAAACGGCGACTTGTATCCTACGCACGGAATTGGGCCTGTGGCTATGTATTGCAACATCAACCGGGGGAATCGGTTTTTATATCTTACGTCTATGTCTACCAAAGCCAAAGGTTTGCATGATTATATTGTAAATCATCCCAAAGGCGGAAAACAACATCCTAATGCCGGGATTGAATTTCAATTGGGAGATGTGGTGACTACCATGATTAAAACTCAAAATGGAGAATCAATTTTATTGAGCCACGATACGAATTTACCCAGACCCTATTCATTAGGTTTCCGGGTACAGGGAACCAAAGGGATCTGGATGGCGGTTAACAAATCTATTTATTTGGAAGGGCAGAGTCCTCAAGCGCATCGCTGGGAATCGGCGGATAATTATTTAAAGCAATATGATCATCCGCTTTGGAAACGCTACGAGCAGGATGCTACCGGAGCGGGACATGGAGGAATGGACTTTTTTGTGTTCCACGCTTTTATTGAATCTGCTAAAAGAAAGTTGAATCCTCCTATTGACGTATATGATGCCGCGACCTGGATGGCAATTACGCCTTTATCCGAGCAGTCTATAGCTAATGGAGGGCAAGCCATGCATTTTCCGGATTTTACAAAGGGTAAATGGATGCAACGGGAGAATGATTTTGCACTTGCTGATGATTATTAAGAGCGAGGATTACATTTAATGATTTCGTCAATCTGCACTTGATCTTTAGCGGATTATTAAAAACCTGTATAAAACAAAAGCCCCGGTTTCCAGAAACCGGGGCCCGAATGATATATTATTAACTATTTTTTATTTGATAAATCTAAAATTGAACGGATAGTCGTAATATTCTCCGCGATTTGCGGTGCTTGCAGCTTTGATCGAATAAACGAGATCAATAATGAAGGCGATGATCAATAATGGAAATCCAATAAGCAGGAAGCACAATATTAAACAACCCAGGTAAATGATTAACATGGTGAGCTGGAAATTCAATGCCTCAATGGCATGATCAGTAATGAACTCGGACTTCTCTTTATTGATTTGCCAGATGATAAGTGGTAAAAGTACACTACCAAAAGGGATAAACATCCCCGCAAGCATTCCTAAATGAGAGAATAAGGCCCAGGTGCGTTCTTCCGATTCAGACATAGATGACATTAAATTACTATTTTCCATTTTATATAAGTTTTACTATTTGAAAATTGAATACAGGGCCAAGATGTTGGCTTTTGAAGGTCTTTGCATCTTTCATAGACAAGTGTAGAAGAAAAGTCGATGAAAAATATATTGGAATTTACAGAGTCATAGGGGCACTTTACTTTTCGAATACCACCCTGCAGTTGACAAAATCTTTTAACCATTCATTGATGACTTCGGGAAGTTTTCGTTTCCATTTTTTCGTATTCGTAAAATAATGCACCGACATCGGCGCTCCAAAACTATCCGGAGGGCTGGTAGTGGCTGCCCACATTTCTTTTTGATCATTATAAACGATGATTCCTTCTTTTTCACGGTGAAAGCCGCGAACTCTGCCTTTCCAGATGGAGCCAATCTCCCTGTAGTCTTTGTCCCAAAGCGACGCTCTTTCCAGTCTTTCCATATTGTATGCAAACTTACTCAGGTTTTCTTCACCTACCATTTTATAAAACAAGTCATAAGTTGCGCGATCTTTGAATACAGAATCCTTTCCAATAAAATCAATGCGGGCAGTTTTCCCTGTATAAATATCCTGATAGACTCCGGTTGTCCAGCAATTAATACCCAAATCGCATAAAAAGGGAAAACTTTCCTGTTCCAGATAAATCTCGCGATCTCTTCGATAAAATACGAGCTTACAATTCTCCCGGTAAATAGGGAAAAACAATTCATCCAGTACGGCTCTCTGGCCTCTGAGATTTGCAGTGCCATAAAATTGTTCCCGATAACCATTGATATAGATATTCATAGCGAATTGAATATCTGTTTCGGTGACCCCTCCGATAATTAGCATAGCTGTATCCCAGGGATCATTGAGGTGCCAGACGCCCGTCCAATGGTCATAATCATAAGCCGGGACTGATTCTGTATAATGGAAAGACATATTTTTTGAGCGGTCGATATTCCACCAGTTTCCGGAAAGGTTATCCCGGCTGTGCATCTTTCCAATAAAGGTGGCATTGAGTTTATTTTGTTTTAACTCCTTTAATTCAAAAGAACCATCTTTAGCCAGGGTACCTTCAAATGGCAGGATACCATAATGATTGGGATAATAAGTCTGACCGCTTAGTCTTCCGTTTCCCCAATTGACGAGCAGCAAATCCAATGGAATAGAATTGTCATTTCCCAGAAATCCAACATAACGTTTAATAAAATATCTGGACTCAAAAGAATCAGGACGCCCTTTTTCGATACCCGGAAAAGCGGCTCTCTTTTTGATATCCGGGAATGCCTCCTGTTTGGAACAGGCAAAGGAACAGGTTAAACAGATCAGTGTAAATAAAGCTAATTGCTTCATTTAGTTGCTTTGGGCTTATTTTAAGTTTATAAAGATTTCAGAGTTTACCGTTTTTGACTTGCTTATGAGCATAGTCGACTGCACGGGCCGTTAGAGCCATATACGTTATGCTCGGGTTTTGTGTACCGGAGCTGGTCATACAGGAACCATCCGTAATAAAAACATTAGGTACTTCGTGCATCTGGTTCCATTTATTCAGAACACTCGTTTTGGGATCTCGCCCCATTCTGGCAGTTCCCATTTCGTGTATACAGGCACCGGGGGCTGTTGCATTATTATAAAATTCAATATCCTTACAACCCGCCGCTTCCAGCATTTCAACAGCACACCTGACACCATCTTCCCTCAATTTTTCTTCATTCTCTCTCAATTTGGCCTCAAAGGTAATTATTGGCATACCATGTTGATCAAGTTTGTCAAAATTGAGCCACATCTTATTATCGTGATAGGGGAGTAACTCTCCAAAACAAGTCATATTAATATAATAAGGACCCGGTTTAAAAATATTCTCTTTCAAAGCTTTTCCAATAGGTGCAGTATCATAATTATTTCTCCTGGCGGCTCTGCCCTGATAACCAAAGCCACGGAGGTAATCTTTCTGCTTCGTCGCTTCGTCAATATTTCTAAATCTGGGAATATAAAACCCGAGCGGTCGGCGTCCTTTGTAATAAGTGTCTTCAAAACCGGGTAAAATGCCCGAAGCCCCCATTCCGTAATGATGATCCATCATATTGTGCCCAAGTTCTCCACTACTATTACCAAGCCCCTTCGGGAAAGTTTCCGAGCGGCTATTAAGCAGGATAGCCGTCGTACCTATAGTACTGGCATTACAGAATATAATACGGGCAAAAAATTCCATTTCTTCTCCGGTATTGGAATCCCTGATCAGGACGCTACTTGCTTTACCTGATTTTTTATCAAAAACAATCTCTTTGACAATACTGTCGGCACGTATGGAAAGATTGCCAGTCTCTTCAGCTACGGGCAGGGTAGCGGATAAGCTACTGAAATAAGCGCCATAAGGACAACCGCGGATACAACGGTCCCGGGTTTGGCACTGGCCCCTGGTCCCTTTGTGTACTTCCGGATTATAGACGCTGAGATTGGCTACCCGGCCAGGTGTTATTATGCGTTCGGGATAGACTTTGGCAACGGCTTCCCGGAAATGTTGTTCGGCGCAGTTAAGCGGAAAAGCAGGCAAGAATTTGCCATCCGGTACTTGCTTTAAGCCTTCTTTTTGTCCACTCACTCCCACAAAAGTTTCTACATAATCATACCAGGGCTCGATGTCCTTATAACGAATTGGCCAATCAACAGCAATTCCCTCTTTAAGGTTGGCTTCGAAATCAATATCGCTCCAGCGATAACAATGTCTGCCCCACATAATAGAACGACCGCCTACCTGATGTCCCCGAATCCAGTCAAAGCGTTCTACTTCATCATAGGGATATTCACTGTCTTTATTAATCCAGTGTTTACGATCTTCTCTGACCCACCAATGCAATCTGTTTTGCTTAAAATAGTGCTGCGCAATTTCCTCAGCACTAACCATATTTTGATTTTCCAATTCCCAGGGATCGAGATTCGCGGTTGGATAATCTCCGTGTTTAACCATACGCCCTCTTTCCAGGACCAGCGTTTTATAACCTTTTTTGCAAAGCTCCATTGCGGCGAATCCACCGCTGATACCTGAGCCTATGACGATAGCATCATAAGTAACAGCTTCCTTTCCTTTTGAGTTGAAATTCATAATGCCCAGGCTTTTCCACCCGTATCTTTAAGCGCAATACAAGGCTCGTATTGTCCGGGAACGGGGAGGTAGTTTAAATAATTGGTAGCAATTTCTTTAGTGGAAAGGTAATAGGCGATGCTTTGCTGTTTTAAATGCTGTAAAGCTTCTTTAACGGTCTTCAACTCCTTATCTGTAGCTATATTTAGCTCACTTAGCAAAGCTTTTTTTTGTTGATCTTTTAAGCGGATGACGGCTTCTATATCAAGTTCAGCTTCATCTGCTGTTTTACTTAAAAATCTCATTAGAGCGTAAAATCCATTTTTATAATTAAGCTGATCCTCGGTTTTGTAGGTCTTGAAGAGCATCTTGTCAATAGTCCGATGAACGCCAACCTCCGAGCCGGAAGGACTATCCGTCTTGGGCAAAATGATATCTACCAGATTGCGAATCACAGCGAATTCCTTGTTGCTAAAAAACTGTGGTGCATAATCATCTGTTGTAGTCAGACTCTCTGCCTGACAACCGGAAAGCAGGCTAGCCAGCAAAGGCGCTGCGATAGTTCCACCCGTTGCCAGACTTATATATTTAATTAATGCTCTTCTTTTCATAGGAGGATAAAACTGGATTGTAGTATGCTATTAAATTAGCATTTTTTTGCGAAAAGCATTAAATAATCAACAAAATAATTGGCAATACTATTTAGCTGTTTTCATAAAAACTCAATGCACCGGAAGGGCATTTGGATATTTGATCTTTAAGAGCTTCTGTTTCTGCCTGATCTGCTTTGATCCAGGGTTTTTCTTTTGGATTATAAACTGCTGGCAATGTCTTTACACATACTCCTGCATGGATGCAAAGTCCGGGTTTCCAAACGATTGTAATTTCACCATTGGAGTATTCCTTAATCGTTTCTTTTTTTTTCATGAACGTTTATTTTAATGTTTTGAATAATTATACCGGACCAGAATCACAGTTGATTTTGAGACTATTTTATTTTGATACCTTTTAAGACCAGTTTTCGCCATTCTGGATGCCTTTTAATATAAGCAGCAACAAAAGGACAGAGCGGAACGAGCGTCAATCCTTGTTTTTCGATATCTTCTAAAACCTTGCGTACCAATTGAGAGCCGACTCCTTTTCCTTCCAATGCCACAGGAACCTCGGTATGGGTAAGAAAGATTTTTTCATTGGTCTTAATATACTCAATTTTCGGAAGATAATCACCGATGTGAAATTCGTATTGTTTTTGGGCAACATTATTAATAAGTGGATAATCGGTAGTGTTCATTAGCACTGTTTTTATTTAAAAAATATTATAGGAACCATTCTGAAATTTAGCATTTCTGTGGGGATTTATAAAATATTAAGCGCTTTTAAGTTCTGTGAAGCAGGCATTGGCATTAGGTTAAGGTTTTGGGTTTTAGGTATACACATCGGGAAACCCAAGGCCCCATACCTAACACCTGCCCTACAAAGCATTAAATAGCAATATCATATTCAATTTCACGATGAATCTTAATCAAAACTCCGGATGGATCATATTTTCATCTAAATGTGCATGGGAACTTCCATCAATAAGACTTCTGTATCCGGAGAATTAGCTTTTAAACTTATTTTATCCGTATTCCAGATTCCCAGTCCATCCCGATGATTCAAATTAATATTCTCAATGCTTATATCGCCTTTGATTACAAAAGCATAGACACCATTGCCCTCTTTTTTAATTTGGTATTCGGTGGAAAAGCTTTCATCAAATTTTCCAAGGTGAAACCAGCTATCCTGATGAATCCAAACGCCTTCATCCTCGGGGTTTGGAGAAAGAATTTGCTGTAATTTGTTGTGTCGGTCTTTTTCGTCCAGGCTGATTTGATCATAACGAGGCTCTACGTCCCACTTGTTGGGAAATAACCAAATCTGAAGAAATTTGACATCCCGGTCCTTATTCTTATTGTATTCACTATGACGAATACCTGTTCCTGCACTCATAACCTGGATATCTCCTTTTCGGATCACAGCGGCATTCCCCATGCTGTCTTTGTGTTCCAGATCACCATCCAGAGGAATGCTGATAATTTCCATATTATCATGCGGATGTGTACCAAAGCCTTTAGAAGCTGCTACCTGATCGTCGTTTAAGACTCGTAGTACTCCAAAGTGCATTCTTTCCGGATTGTAATAATTAGCAAAACTGAAAGTATGATGAGAGTTTAGCCAGCCGTGATCGGCATGACCTCTAGAATTTGCTTTATGCAATACTGTATTTGTCATGATATTTGATTTTGTATTAGGTAAATGATTAAAACCTATGGGTTCTAATGCTTTTAGTTCGTCGATATCATTTTTGACGACATCTTTAATGTTTCCCGGGATGCTGAAAATGGCAGTGCCCAGTAAACCATTGCGTATAAATTCTTTCCGATTCATTGTTCTGGATTTTGGTATTTATACTACAAAAATACATACAGCATTAAGTATAATGCATTGAACTAGTTCAAGAAAATGCAGAAGGTTGCACTTTATTTACTGGCTAGTTTTTTCCGAATTTTACTCAAGAATTCAGCAGAAATACCGAGGTAAGAAGCGATCATTCTCTGAGGAACACGCTGCGGCAGTCCGGGATATTTTTCTAAAAAAGCAAGGTAACGGTCCTGAGCAGAACGGGCAATGTTCCCAAATAGTCTTTCCTGATAGGTAGAAAGGTGTTTTTGTACCATCATTCGAAAAACCCGCTCAAATCGTGGCGCTTTCATCAATAATTCCTCTTTGGTATGTGGATTAAGCATAAGCAACTCGCAATCTTCCAGCGTTTCAATAAACATATGACTAGGCGTACGTTCATTGAAACTGGCAATATCACTGACCCACCAATCCTCGATAGCAAAAGTAAAGATTACCTCAGCACCTTTCTCATCAATACAATAGGATCGGATGCAGCCTTTTAAAATGTAATATTCGAAGTTACAGATTTCACCTTGCTGAAGTAGAAAAGTTTTTTTAGGTACTTTTTTGTGAACTAAAAGATTATTAAAAACAGCCAGCTCTTCTTTGGAAAACTGGACACATTTACCGACATTCTGGTTAATACTTTGATAAATCATATTTAATACTTCGATGGAATTATTCCATCATTTAGTCAAACAGCATTGTCATGGTAGAGATTGAACTGACGTGTAAGAAGTATAAGGAGATGGAAATTGCTCTTCCAAAATTTAATTAAATCAGGAAGAGTGCTAATCTGCACCATTAATTATTGCAATCCACTACTTCTATTTCCGCACCAATCCCCAATTCAACAGGCTCACCGTAGACTATTACATGATCATTTCGCAAAATGATCTTAATTTTGGCTGTATCGATTTTTCCTTCTTGTACAAAAATGTATTTTCCATCCACCTGACTCATATGTGCCATCCCTTCTATTTTACCTCTGCGATGGTCTTTAAAAGCAGGAATCGTATTAAATACACCTTTGACCACATCGCCGTCAAATGAAAGTTTTAGTTCTTCAATATCAACTGCATTCTCCTCATTGGCATAAGCTTGCTCATTTCGGTAACAATGAGTGTAAGTGATACTGTTATCCGGATTGAGCAGGCCTTCTATTTGTTTTTTTTGCCCGGGATCAGGCTTGTTGGTAGTTTCGACCGGTGTTGCAGAAGGCTTTGAAGTCGTATCGGTTTGAGATTCATTTCCACAGGCCATAAGTCCTAGAAAACAGAAAAGGGATAGCAAAAAAAGGAGATTTTTCATGTTGAATTTATTGAGTTGTAAGCGGATCATTTCTGAAGTGGATCGGGCTGAAATTAGCGATGATAACTCTGGTTATGAGTCAGCGATTCTCCACAAACCGGGCAAGGACCTTCACTTCCCGCACGACCTTCACAGCCTTCTTTAGAACAAGTAAAATGCCAGACACCAAAAGCATTTTTAGGGGGAGCGTTTTCTTCCAGGATTTCATCTGGTTTGGCTCCGGGTAATTTGTGATAATTTTCATTATGTACATAAGCTGTACCGCATAGGGGGCAAGTACCTTTATTTTCGGCTCCGCTTCCTTCACAATTCTTAGGACATATGTAATGATGTACTTTGGTCTGTGAAACATTCTGCTGATTAGCTCTTACCGGCGCGCTAGTGCTTTGTGGTGTAACCAATTTAGGGGCTGATACCGGCTTTGTATTTCTCGGATTATTATCTTTACAAGACAGGGAAAGTAAAACGATCAGAATAAGTGTAGTAATTGATGGCTTCATAAGCTTAAATGATTCATATCGCAAAGGTACAAAAATCGAAGCATCCTTTTCCTATTTTAAAATGTTGTCGAATTGCCAAAACTTAACACTAAAACTTAGACTTAAAAAAAAGTATACTGTACATTTAAAGCAGAAAAACTAGCTTTAGTCAAATGACACCTTACAAGAAGTATCTGGCAGAACTAATTGGTACATTCTCTTTGGTATTTTGTGGAACCGGGGCAATTGTGATCAATGATTTGACCAATGGTTCTATTACGCATATGGGAATTGCAGTAACCTTTGGTTTGATTGTCATGGCGATGATTTTCACCTATGGCAGTGTCTCCGGAGCGCATATCAATCCAGCCGTCAGTATTGGATTTTGGGCTTTGAAAAAGCTATCGGCCAGGGATATCGTTCCCTATATTGTCGCCCAGCTTATTGGGGCATTGCTGGCTTCTGTATTACTCCTTTTTCTCTTTCCGGAACATGAAATGCTTGGGGCAACACTACCAAGCGGGGCTGTGCTGCAATCTTTTATTCTGGAAATAATACTGACATTCATTTTGATGCTGGTTATCATTTACGTTAGCCAGAACCCGGATACTGCGCAGTTTACAGCAGTTGCGGTAGGCGCAACGGTACTTTTGGAAGCATTATTCGCCGGTCCGATATGCGGAGCATCGATGAACCCCGCCCGGTCCATTGCCCCGGCAATTGCGTCCGGATATCTGGAACATCTTTGGCTTTATATATTGGCACCAGTACTGGGCGCATTATTTGCTTGCCTTATCTGGCGATTTTTGCGATAGGGTATGATCACATAATACTCTGTACAAAAGCGATATCTTAGATATTCGAATCGAAGAATATGCTCCATTTACCGTATTTATCTTTTTTCCAAATTAGAATATATTTACCATTATAACTTCCTGAACATTGACCAATCTCGAATATAAAATTCTCATTTATTATATCCACAATTTCTGGTTGAAGAGACAATTGATAATTCTCATTATTCATATACTGGTATTCATCAATTAAGCGTTCTCTTCCTCTGATCATTGGTTTATGATTATAATAGAGCGTATTTGTGCTGTATAATTCCTCGATTAGTTTTTTTGCATCATGCTTATTACATAAGCTCATCCATAAATCTCTTCTATTATTGAGTGCTTCCAAAGTACTTTTTACCGGTTCCGTTTTTATCACAAATTCAAGCAGTCTTTTCCTTTCCTTATTTTTGGTTTGCCAAATTGCTAAAGTCTTGTATTTTTCATGATTGGTATAAATGCTTTCACTTATTTCGTATTCTATAGCTTTTTCTTTGTGAGCAAGGATCAGGGTATCCGATTTTATAGAAACCAGTTTTAACGAATCGGACAGGATATAATCTATAATTTGCTCATTCCCTTCTATAATTTCTCCATTATTAAGGATTTTAATCGAATTTTGGACATATAGAGCTATAAGTGAATCTGATTTCAAATTATAGTAGTGCAACCATTTGTCATTATCCTGTTCTTTTTCTGTTGTCTCAACAGTAGAAAATTCACTATCCTTTTTTATGGTTGGCTTATTTTTTTGCTTCGACTGGTTTGCACATCCTAAGCAGAATAGAATTAAAATAATAAGTAATACCTTGTTTGTCATTTTGTATAGTTTTGATTGCACCCGATTCCATTTTGCTGAATTACCACTGTATCCTCGCTACCAGGTTTGGCGTGAAGCGAAGGCCTAATTGATCTACGCTAAGAAATTCATATTCATTGTTTTGAGGATCGATTTCTTCGAGCAAAAATTGTTTGCCCAGGATATTTTTATGATTGTAAATATTGACCAATGAAAGCCCAAGAAAGCCTTTAAAGGTACCTTCTTTTTTGAAATGATACATCACAGAGGCATCCAGTCGATGATATGGGTTCAGACGATTGGCATTTGGTGCGCCGTAAACGATATAAGGACTGGTTTCGCCGGTATTCGGATTTTCAAAAATATCTGTATCAATAGCTTCGGTAAAAGGCAAACCACTACCAATTTGCCAGCCAAGTGCAAATTCCCAGGGTTTTGGGGTATAGAGGTGTACCCACTGTATAGTATGTCTTTGATCATGAGAAGCTGGAAATACATTTTCTGATAAAAATGGAAATTCGTAAATGGCATTGGATAAGGTATAACTCAACCAGCTTCGATATTTGGAATTAAATTGTTTCTTTACCAAAACATCGATTCCCCGAATCCTGGAATTTCCACGGCTAAATGGTTGCTCGGGAATATTCCCAAAACTGCTTGAAAAAGAGGTGATTCCGGCTAACTCTTTTACGTATCCCTCCAGATCAATTTGCCAGTCGTTTTTTGAGAACAATAGTCCACCGGTCCATTGATTCGATTCTATTACAGGAATAGTAGTATTGTTGGAGGCGATCCAGATTTGATTTCCAAACAATAAATTGTCCAGATCCAAAATGATTAACTGGCTGACAAACTGGAACTGTTTGCTCGAACTTAATTTTAATTTAAGAGATGGATTAACCCGGGCCGTGAGAGAAACTCTTGGTTCAAAATAATCGTTTTTGATCAGGGTCTGCCTTTGGTATCGGACGCCCATGTCGAGGTCGAGAATATCAGCCAGCGAAACGTGATACTCTCCAAAAAGTGTATGTAGTTCATGTTTAAAAACCTGCCTTTCCTCCTCGAAGCTGTTGATGCGATCCTGACTTAAAGTAAAACTCAAATCATTGTTTGTGTATTGATAACCAAATTTGAGACGGTGATTTTTTTTCGGTGTCCATTGGTTGATCCAGTTGAAACCTCCATCGGACACTTTGTTTTCAGCGGAGTAAGCCAGCAAAACTAGTTCCGGATTATTTAAAGGGCTAAAGGAAAGCGTATATTTATAATTAAACTCGGAAGAGGTAATATTGATATCAGAACTGAATCTGTCATTCCAGTTACGGGACCAATAAGCTCTGACCCCAACATTGGCCAGTTCGACCACATCTTTGGAGAAGGCCTGGAATTCCGGAACTTCGGAAGTATAATCCAGGCTGTTAAATCCCGAGAAGATATCCACTCCAAATTTGCTTTTACCGGCTTGCCACTGCCATTTTAAATTGAAGTCTGAAAAGTAAAACTTGTCATTGGGCTCAATTGTAGAACCTGGAATTTCTTCCGTTTCGATTTTTGTACCTTGAAATACTTTTTCAGCAAAACTTAAAAAAGTAGGTGAGGGTAAAAAATCTGTAAAACTGCGTCGCATAGAAATTGTCAGGCCGGATTTTTTCCAAAGTGGAAATCTGGTGTTTATATGCCCATGTGTCATGTTTAAACCCATTCCAAGTTCAAATTCCTCCGGCGGATTATTATCGCTTTGAATATCGATTACACCGGATACCCGGCCACCGTATTCTGAGCCCATACCGCTGCGATATACGCTAACTTTATCTACGATGTATGGATTGAAAGCAGAGATCATCCCAAAAAAATGTCCGGTGTGATAAACTGGAATTCCATCGTACAGAACGAGGTTTTGATCCGGCGTTCCTCCCCGGATATTCAATCCCGAAACGGTTTCATCGGCACTGAAAATACCCGGGAGCATTTGCAGCGAATTCATGATATCCGGTTCGACTGCTCCGGGATAAACGGACAGTTTTTCCGGTTTGATTAAGATTCTTTGCCCTTTTCCGTCTTGCAGAATACCATCGGTCAAATACACGGTAACAATTACGGTTTCGATCTCGGTCTGCTTGGGCTGTAGTTCAAAGGTCAGGCATTCTTTTGGATGTTTTGGTTCGCCTGTCAGAATAATTTCTAATGGATGATATCCAATATAAGAAATCAATAAGGTATCATTTTCTGTTTCACGAATCAGTTCAAAACGCCCTGCCTGATTGGCATTGACTCCTTTGCCCTGGCTTTTTATCAATACATTTGCATAGGGCAGGAGTTTGCCGCTTTCAGCATCCCTGGCATAACCACAAAGCCAGCCTTCCGGTTTTTCAGCAAATGTTTTCCTCGTCAGTATTAAATGACGTTGATCTATAAACTCGTAATTGAGCTGGGTCTGTTCGAAGAGGATATTTAAAAATGCTTTAAGTTCATAGGGACCATTTTCCGTGGTGACAAACTCTTCATCAATATTCCGGTCTCGATAAGAAAAGCTCAAATCGAAGTTGGATTCTAAATAAAGCAAAACTTCGCCCAGTGCGGCATTATTAAAAGAAGGGAATACATGACCAGGTTGTGCCAGTAGTACAACCGGAAAAAGTACCAGCAGAGCAGATACCAGCAGTATCCTCATGAGTAAAACTTTTACGTCATTTGGGCCTTCCTGTGCAAAATTTAATGCTCAAATAACGAAAATATCTTATTGTATAATATAAACCCCATTGGCTGATTTATTGTACTTCAGCCCCATTGGGTCAAAAACCATTTTTAAAGCGGTATCCAGGTCCTTGTGCAAAAAACTACCGGAAAATCTTTCCCGGGCCAAAGAAGCATTCAGTTCAATTGAAATACCAAACTGTTGTTCTAGTGTAGTAGCAACAATTTGAAGTTCTTCGCTGTCAAAAGAAGATTTTCCTTCTTTCCACGTTCCGATACTTTCCGGGCTTACAGACTCTTTATGCTGCAAGATACCGGCGATAGTTCTGATCCGGTCTCCCTTTTCCAGAATATGGTGATTTTGGGATTGATCGCTTACCTGAACCTGACCGCTTTTACAGGAAACGAGTAAAACATTATTTCTCGAATATACCGAAAATACTGTTCCCAATACCTCTACCTGACCGTAATTTGTTTTTACGATAAAACTATTTCCTTTGCTGACTTCGAAAAGGGCTTCTCCTTCCAATTTAATTATTCGTTGTTGGGTAAATTTTTTCGGATCGTAGGAGATTTGTGCATTGGCATTGAGGTAAATCTTTGAATCATCCGGAAGTGTATGAGTCAATTGCTCCCCGACACCGGTTGAAAGTAACATATCCGATGGATGGAAGATTGCGAAATAACCGATAATCAAAAATAGCATAGCGGCAGCTGGAATAAAAAATCTTCGGGAGAAAAAAGTACGAGTAGGACTTGTTTTAGGATTAGTTGATTTCTGGCGCTTAATATTAGCGAGTACCTTTTGTTTGTCAATCTGTGGTACAGCCAGATTTTTTGAGGTCCGGGCAAGCTGTTCGAAATAAATATAATCGGGATGCATTCGGAATTGTTGCATTTCAGATTCCGTCAATTCTCCTGCCAGCCACCGGGCCAAAAAGGTATCATCCTGTAATAAATCTTCTTTCATCCGAAGTAGTTAAAAAATATGAATTTGCAGGTGTTTTCGGTTTTTGGAAGCAGTCACATTTTCTTTATTGACAAATACAAGCCTCTTTACCCTACCTGTCGCTATATCTTTTTGTGTAGTTTTCTCAAAGTCAGCAAGGCATTATGCATCCGTTTTTCAACGGCTTTCTGGCTGATTTCCAGTTTTTCAGCAATTTCGCGGTACTTAAGTTGGTCTATTCTATTCATCAGGAATACGATTCTTTGATGTTCCGGAAGTTGGCTAATTGCCTGGTGAAGTTGCTTTTCAAATTCTTTTTGTTGAAAAATATACTCCGGATTTTCTTTTTCCGCTTTTTGCATGATCTGGCTTTCAAAGCGCATTTCGACTTTTTGCCGATTGATTTTATTGATGAAAATATTTTTTGATGTGGTAAATAAAAAACCGGAGACTTTTTCTACTGCTACTTTTGCACAATTTTCCCAGAGTTTGAGAAAAGCTTCCTGTACAATGTCTTCAGCTTGTGATTTACTGCCGCATTTGTAATAAATAAAGCGGTATAAACTGTCTACCTGTTCCTGATAAACACGATCAAAGTATTGATCATTACAAATGGAGACTCGTTTATCTGTTTTCATCAAAAAATTATTGAATGCCAAGGTATGAAAAAGTATGTTATTTCTCTTGGATCGTATTTTAATGAAATGGTTTAAAGCGGGAGCCTAAACTTTGTTTAGCATGGTCAGGGGAGAAAAAACGGGAATTTGATAAATCTTTTCAAAAAAATCCTTTCACCGGTAGGGTAAATGGAGTATCTTTTGTCATACAATATGTACGGACTCATTTTTTGAAAAGAAAAACCGGATTTATGAAAAGAATATCAATTTTACCCCTCTTTTTAATCTTGTCTCTACTTTCAAATGCTCAAATTTACAATGATTATATTGGTACTGGTCATAGCGAAGGTGTGATTGTAAGCAGCAGCAGTCAGGAAAGTGATGACGATTTGACCATTAATGGTGCCGGGCACGGAAAAGATTTGGCCGGAGCTTCGAGATTTATGTCTCATGCTGCTTTGGGTGCCAACCTGGAAGAACTCATCTATGTAGATTCGATAGGATTCGAAGCCTGGCTGGAAGAGCAGTTCGATCTGCCCGCTACTTCTTATTCAGCTACTTTGGAAGCTATTGATGCAATCTATTACGATTATTACATTCAACTTGGCCTGGATCCTGATTTATACGAAGTAACGACCGAGCATTTCCGCTATGCCTGGTCTCATGTCGTTCAGACCGAATCGGATGTGTTGAGGCATCGGGTCGCATTGGCTTTGAGTGAAATATTGGTAGTTTCTTCAGATTCCGATCTTTTCCAAAGAGGCTATGGATTGGCTAGTTATTACGATATGTTATCGGAAAATGCTTTTGGCAATTATAGAGATTTGCTCTACGATGTAACGCTGCATCCGGTAATGGGTTTTTATTTAAGCCACTTTAATAATCCTAGGGCCAATCCAATTACCAATACAGAACCTGATGAAAATTATGCCCGGGAGATCATGCAGCTGTTTACGATTGGCTTGTATGAGCTTAACCTTGACGGTAGCCGGAAAATAGATAACGAAGGGCAACATATTCCCACCTATGACAACGACGATATTCAGGAATTGGCCAAAGTATTTACAGGATTGGGGATGACGGATTGGGTAGATGATAATATTCCTCAAGACCCATCCTTTGGCGTACCATTTTTCTTTGTTGATCCGACCTTGCCGATGACGATGTACCCATTCTTCCACGAGCCGGGGCAAAAGATCATTTTAGATGATTATACTATACCGGCCGGGCAAAGTGGGCTGGAAGATATCGAAGATGCAATTGATATTCTGTTTAATCATCCTAATGTCGGGCCCTTTATTAGTAACCTGCTGATCAAGCGTTTGGTGAAGTCTAATCCAACTCCCGAATATGTGGAGCGTGTGGCGACTGTTTTTAATGACAATGGAAGCGGTGTACGCGGAGATTTAAAAGCGGTCGTTCAGGCTATTCTAATGGATATAGAAGCGCGTGATTGTGACTGGATTAACCATCCCAGTAACGGAAAATTAAAAGAACCGATCCAGCGCTATACACAATTTGTCAGGGGACTGAGAGCGGAGACCAATGCTGAATGGTTTTGGCACAGAGGCTTTGCTTTCGAATATTTAACGGATCAGTTCCCTCTGCATTCTCCGACTGTATTCAACTTCTTTTTACCGGATTATCAACCTAACAGCGAAATTGCCGATGCCAATCTCACCGCACCGGAATTTCAGATATTTAATTCTTCTACCTCCGCAGGCTATTTGAACTGGACCTATTATATGGCGCTTTTAGATTTTTATAATGAAGTCCCGGAACAGCAATTTGATGCTTTGGGAATTCTTGAGGATTATAAAGCTTATTTGTTTATTCCTGATTTGGAAGATATTAATACAGATGCTAATGCAGTGGTAGATTATCTGGATATGGTGCTGGTTCATGGCAATATGTCGCAAGAGACCAGGGATATCATTTCCGCTTCCAGTGCGCCACTGGTAGACTTTCCGGAGTTCCTTTTAAAAATGGCATTTTACCTTACAATGGTGTCACCTGATTTTGCAGTAATGAAGTAGGGTAGAGAACAGAGGCAACAAGGCTTTCTGAGTTGACGAATGTATCTGAGGCGTTTTAATTTAAAATTTTAAAAAAATAATCATGTCTAAAAGAAATATATCAAGAAGAAAATTTTTTGGAGAGGCATCCTGTGCAGCGATTGGATCTACTACTTTACTTTCTTCAATTCTCAATTTAGGGATGGCAAATTCTTTATCCAGTCCGATGGTAAAACCAACCGGAGATTATAAGGCGATGGTCTGTATCCTGCTGTCGGGCGGAAATGATTCCTTCAATATGTTAATCCCGAATGGAGATGAATATTCTGAATATACAACAGTAAGAAGCAATTTAGCGATTCCCCAGAATGATATCCTGGGACTGAATCCAATCACTCCGGGAACATCTCTGGGGCTGCACCCGGCTATGTCTCAGATGCACGAGCTTTTTGAACAAGGAAAAGTAGCTTTCATTTCCAATGTGGGAACACTGGTAGAACCTACGACCAAACAACAACTCCAGGATGGGACAGTACAGATACCGGTTGGTTTGCTTTCCCATTCTGATCAGGTGATGCACTGGCAAACCTCGATACCCCAAGATCGATCCAATACCGGCTGGGGCGGGAAAATGGCCGATATTCTCCAGTCGATGAATAGCAATCAGAGTATTTCGATGAATATTTCATTAAGCGGAAATAATATTTACCAATCCGGAGATAATGCATATGCTTATTCCATCAACTCGGATACCGGAGGTGTTGGGGTACTTGGATATAATGATACAGATCCCTTCCATCAACTGTTGACATCCGGTGTGAATAGTCTGCTTAATCAGCAGTATCAGGATGTATTCAAACAATCTTATGCTAATATTATTAAGAATTCTATTTCGAGTAATGAGCAATTTAATGAAGCCATTGCTCAGGTTGATCCTTTTACTACTTCCTTCTCAAGCAATTATGTCTCCGAAAGTCTGCATATGATTGCACGTACAATTGCAGCCCAGGAGGCATTGGGTATGAGCAGACAAACGTTCTTCCTCAGCATTGGAGGTTTTGACAACCATGATGAGTTGTTGAATAATCACGAGGAACTGCTTACTGTACTTAGTACTGGTTTGAGCGAGTTTTATAATGCACTGGATGAGATCAATATGAACGATTGCGTTACAACTTTTACAATTTCTGATTTTGCGCGGTCTTTGATCTCTAATGGAAATGGAACCGATCATGCCTGGGGCGGAAATGCGATGGTAATGGGAGGTGCGGTGAATGGAAAAGAAATCTATGGTACTTATCCGAACCTGGCCTTTGGTAGTGAAGTGGAAATTGGCGGAGGAATTTTTATCCCTACGACCAGTGCCGATGAATACTTTGCAGAACTGGCTTTGTGGTTTGGAGTTTCTGCCTTTGACCTTCCTCTACTACTGCCTAACATTGGTAATTTCTATTCTGTTGGATCAGGGGATAATCCGATAGGGTTTATGCAGTTATGATGCGCTTAAGATATAATTTGTCAAGTTGGAAAGGGCAGCTAGTGTTTTTTAGAATTATTAAAAAAAATAAAATGAAAAATAAATATTTCTTTGCATTATTAATAACAGCATTTTTAGGCACTTCTTTGTATGGGCAGTGCCTGGATGATCTGCATACCCCTTTTGCGAAGGACAGTTGGGTTTCCTGTGAAATTTCAGCTAATCCAAATTCGGCTCGTCCGGCAAGTCACTGGATCATGTACGACCTGGGCTATGAATACGTTTTGGATTCAACACATATCTGGAATTTGAACACCTGGAGCAGAAAAGAAGCCGGTATTCAGGAAGCAGTGATTGATTATTCACTGAATGGGCAAGAATGGTTTACTCTGGACACCTTTGTAATAGATGAAGCACCGGCTTCTTATAAGTACCAAGGCGTCCCCGGGCCGTCTTTTGATAATACCCAGGCTCGATACGTTTTGATTACGGCTTTGTCGAATTGGGGAGATCCTGAATGTACGGGCTTGTCCGAGATTCGTTTCACCCTGGGGACACCAGTCAGCACGAATCCCGAGTTGGAAATTTCAGAAACCTATCTAAAAGTTTTACCGAATCCGGTACAGGATGTAGCGAATATTTCTATCGTATCCGAACAGATGCCCGAGCGCGTAAGCCTGTTTGATCTATCCGGTCGATTAGTTGCAGAGCAAAATGCTATCCTGTCCAGGAATGTTCGGTTCAATATGAGAGGATTATCTGCCGGGATTTATTTTGTAAAGGCCTGGATTGGAGAATCGGTACTGACGGAGAAAGTGGTTAAAGTTGGTCAGTAGAGCTAATCGTTTGTCTATTTTGGAGGAAGGCTTTGCACAAACTGATGGCCTTCTTCCAAAAGGGCAGATAATTGATCAAAATCATTCAATAGAGATTCGTTCATACAGACATAATCCCTCATCGTTGCTCCGTGAGATTTAAAAGGTCCCGCCTGATATTGCTCCGCTAATTTTTTTTGAGTTGCTTTTGGTAAACGAATCCCTATTTCTCCGTCTTTATTCAATAGCGAAAACATATAACCATTCGCCGAAGTATAAGGCATCGTTTTACCTTTTCTTTCGATATCGGGATTTGCAGCAACCAATTTGTCGTAGAGCATTAGATTTTTTTCGTACATAATTCAAGTTTTAAAAAATTATTTAACCTCCTTGTGTTTGTTGGATGATGGCTCCGGTAGTATTCCCTTCGTATGTACCATCGGGCAAGTATAAGATATAATCAAAAACATCTGATTGCCGGGCTTTAACTTTAGCTCCGGCTTTTAGTTTTTTTATATTGTAAGGTTCGTTTTGCAAAATTCCTTCTATAGTTTCGGATTCCCAGTGAATGACTTCAATCCACATCCATTCATTTGAACCATCATCATCTATAAAAGGTGCTTTTAATAAAATGGAGTAACCCGGCTCGAGGCCTTTCTGAAATTGTTCTTTTAGTTTGGGAAGTCGGGCTGTGGCTTCTTTACTGGCTTTGAGGAGTGCATCAGAATGATCGATAAAGCTCACTTCGTCTTTACTCCCGAATAAAGCAGTCAAAATGTATTCCTGATAAAGTTGAGGGTTTTCATATTCCGGATTGCTAAAGTCGATTTCAATGAGTTGATTAAGCGGATCTCCTTCCTCCCTTTGGGCTGGTTTTACATTGATCCTGGCTTTCTTTTTCGCATTTTCAAAAATTGAAGCCATTGTTTCATCGCGCAGATCCCTGTGTTTGATTTTATTTAAATCGATTAGAATCTCATTTTTGTATACCTGAGGTTGACTTGCTAATTGTTGAGCCAGTATGTTGATGAATCGAAGCATATCATCCATTTTATAACAAGAGATATCATTGACTACTATATCCGGTAATCCGAATTTCTGCATACCCACGCTTATAGCACGACAGAAGGCTTCCTTTCGGTAAGCATGTATACTGATTTGATTTTCTAAACGGGGGTGTTCCTCTTTCCACAAATCCAGTCGGGAAGATTTCCAGTATTTCGGAGTGAAGTATTCGATGCTATGCAGATCAAAAATTATCCACTTTTTATCCTTCGAATAATCTGCTATCCATTGATTCAGTCTTTTATTCAATACCCAACTATTTTTCTGAAAACCGTAAATGCCAATTAAAGCGGCTTCGCCAGATTTGACCAGCAATTGTTTCTGTCTATCCGATAAGCTTTCCGCAAAATATTGCAGCACTTCAAGTTTATGCGGTGGAAATTCAGTTAGAGCATTTTTATAATGCAAAAGACTGGCGCCATTGAAGATATTGGAATCGCTTTGCTCTGTGTTGATTTTTAGATCGGGAAAATCCTTGGAAAAACTAGTTTGCAGGTTTTCAAAATCAATGGGATCACCTATAGTATAAATCGCAACCTGCGACCAGAACGCTTCGGCGGAAATATCTCCGTCCATTTTTAAATGATCCTGTGCATGAGCAGAAAAACAAATCAAAAAAGCAAGCGAATAAAAGTGGTATTTCATCATCTGTATTATGAAGTATCAGTATTTAGATTTTAATAAAAATCCTTTTTCGATAAAGGATGTAAACCGGGATGAAGACAATGAGCATGTAAATCAGAGCGTATAAAAAGGAAGCTAATTTTGCTGAAGCTCCTATAGCGATTAGTCCATCCATAAAAAGTGTGTTTAGTTTGGGCATGCCCATAACACTTCCGTAAAACAGAAAAATGAGCATTCCGGAAAGTACATAAGCGGTAATGGAATTAGCACCGAATACCCGGCCAAGTACAGACCATTTTGCCCAAGCCTTTACATCAATGATCAACATCATTGCGGCTAGTGTCATTGCAGCTAAACCGGAAGTATGTAATACGAAAGAACTCGACCAAAGGTTCTTATTGAAGGGAAAAAACCACTTCCAGACGCCACCTAAAGTATACATCAGAATGCCGAAAAAGAAAATCCAGCTGATTTTTTTATGTATATCTTTTTCTTCAATGATAAGTTTGCCAACCAACATTCCGGAGATACCGGAAGCAATGGCAGGAAGAGTACTTAAAAGTCCTTCCGGATCCCAGGTATGTTGCCATTTACGCCCCGGAATTAGCTGCCGATCCAGCCAGGCCTGTAGATTTGTACCCGGTTCTAAATTAGCAGCAATATAATGGTCAGAAATCGCTCGAATCGGCCCGATGTCCAGCATACCGGATTGGGCTTTGACCTGACCACTAACTAACGCTTGCTGAATAACTTCATCAATAGGTACGGGTAAAAGCACCATTATTAACCAATAACCGATTAACAGGCCAATCCCGACCCATAATTGCGTTTTCCAGTTTGTACGGACAAAGAGAAGGCTACAAGCCAGGAAGACTAAAGCAATTCTTTGTAATACACCGGGAATTCGTATATCAGCCAGTTTGCCATCCGGAAATAACCAAAGTACTATTCCGATAAGCAATAGGGATATGATGGCCTGTTTTTTCCAATCATCCGAATAAAACAGGAAAGCACAAACCAGAAACAATACAAGTAATCTTTGTAAAAACTCCCAAACGACGTGGTCAGAATAGTTGAGCATACCTTTTATCCATAAGAAAACCCCTAACAAAAAGATGATTGCCGAGCGTTTGAGCAATTTGCGAATCATGCTTGAAGTGTCGATACCGGCCCGGATTCTTTTGGTATAGGCCAGTGCAATGGAGACTCCTACAATGAAAAGGAAAAAGGGGAAAACATAGTCCGTCGGGGTGACGCCATGCCAGTTAGCGTGGAGCAAGGGGCCATAGACGTGAGTCCAGGAGCCGGGTGTATTGACAATAATCATTCCGGCAATAGTAAATCCCCGAAATGCATCAAGGGAAACGAGTCGCTGATTAAGTTGCTTGGTCATGGTTTTCGTTTTTAATGCTAGAATGTTTTAATGATAAAATAACTTTGCTAATCATTCAATCATTCAATCATTCCTAATTAAGCATATCTCTTTGATCTGTACTATAGAAAGTTGTAAAGCCGGAGCGCCCTTTAGTATTGAAAACTTTTGCCTTGACTGTACCTTTTTCAAAATCTATTGGCCCTTCGTAAACCTGAGCGCTTTTAGTTGGTTCCTCACCATTTAGCGTATAACGGATTTCCATACCCGGATAAGCAGCGTTCATCAGGAGTTTTCCATCTCTGACTATAATCCCGGGAGCGGGAATGCGATAATTATAAGTAGCATTGGATTCGTCCATTTTCGGAAAATGCTTCTTGCTCAGTGTATTGGCGAAAATATTCCAGTCCGTGTCGATCGCTTGATTACGTTTCGTAGAATCCGGTTCATTTCCCCATGAGGGCTGACCCTGCCAGGCTCTTTGTGCAAAGCCGAAAAGTTTTGGTAATACATAATACTCGAACATATCTGAGCCCTTGATCGTTTCACTCCATAATTGAGCCTGCAAACCAATGATATTTTTTCTGCCATCGGGATTTAGACGCTCCATATTTGCATAATCTCGTGCAGGATTTAGCGGATTCCCCATATTATCTTCAGTAGTAGAGAGGAACAAATCTTTGGGGATAAAACTAAAGGCGTCCTTTGTATTAATAAATCCACCCCAGTAGAGTCCGGGTTCGCGCGGGTCTTTATCATAGGCGAGGTCAAAATAAAAATTGGTTACATTGCAAAGAATTACAGGATAGCCGCGATTAGCAATTTTATATCCCAAATCTTGCTGGCCCCAAAGGTTGTTCCAGATATAGGGATAAACATTGCGATCCGTAAAACTGGTATTGGTAAACCATTTCCCATTTTCATTATAAGCCATAACTACTTCCTCCCAGCCGCCGACCTTAGAAACTTTCGTTTTGAGCATTTGGGTGATCCGGTCAAAGAAAAGCGCCTGGATTTCCGGAGTAGTATTGATTTCGGGACGATCTTTGAGATACTCTCGGACGAGCGGAGACTTAAGCCAGGCTCCCCGCGGCACTTCATCTCCACCGGTGTGAAACATATAAAGCGGAACGCCTGCTTCCTTATACATTTCTATAATATCATCTACTACAAATTCATAAAAATTATAAACTGATTCTTTGGCAATGCAAACAATATTGTCATTATAATGCTGAGCAGAAAGATACACAGACTGATCCTCCGGATCGATCAACCGGTATTGTTCCGCTTCCTTTTGTTTTCCTTCCTGCATTAGTTTTTTGTAGCGATACTCCATGGCATAAATGGCTGCCCGGGCATGTCCCGGGAAATTGACCATAGGGATGATATCGATGTGTCGAGCTTTGGCATAGCGAATGATCTCCTTGAAGTCTTCCCGGGTATAATAACCACTGCCAGTAGGATTATTGGTGAAGGGGCCAGAACCATAAGCGGGCATGAGATGAGTACCTGCTTCACTTGGATGTCCTCGTTTCGAGCCGACCTGGGTTAGCTCCGGCAAACCGTCAATTTCCAGTCGCCAACCTTCATCCTCCGTCATACAAAGAACTAATTTGTTGACTTTATAATCAGAAAAAATATCGATCATTTTAAGCACCGCTTCTTTGGTTTGGAAGTTTCTGGCAACATCCAGATGAAATCCACGATAGGCATAAGCCGGAGCATCATTGAGTCTGCAAGCCTTGATGAATAACTGATTATCTTCTTTTTCAATTAATTGCATCAGGGTCTTGCCTGCATAAAAAGCGCCAGCTTCATTCCCGGCTCTAATCCAGATTTTATTTGGATCAACTTCTATTTCGTATTGTTCCCCCGAAACTGCTTTTCCCACAACTATATTGATGGCTGCATCGGGAGCTGTAGTTCTTTGCGCCGTAACACCAAAGTTGTTTTTTAAATCGGCAATCAGTAAATCGGCTTCATTTTTCAATAGATCATTTGCTTTGATGGAGATATTTTTATTCATTAAAAATCGTCCTTTTTGGGCTTCATAAGCCTTTGGGACAGGTAGCACCTTATATAGCTGATCGTTGGAGAGTTCGCTAAGTTTTTCATTTTGCAGGAATAAATATTCGGCTGTAGGGATTGGCGTTTTATCGTTTTTGCTTCGATGAATTTGTTCCGCCTTTGTGAAAGGCGTAATTGTAAAATCATCTACTACAGCAATTTGCTGAGTCTTGCCGGGATTGAGAACCGTATAAAGTCCGGTCGGGCCATCCGCTTCTTTGATCATCCATACTCCGGAAATATACCTCAACTCCAGGGATGCATCAGGAGCAAGGCTAAAAGCTTCAGTGGGGCGCATTCGATAATAGTCTCCGTTGATTCGTTCGATTTCCAGATTTTTAGTAGAATCAATACTTATGATCTCGCGAGGCACCTGATTCCAGTAGAGTTCCCAATTATTTCCAAGCTTGTTTCCGGATTTATTAGTCAGTGTAAAAACAGCTTCATGTACGGGGCGATCGGTTTGAGAAAAATTTTTTTCGAGCTTCCATAAAATGCCAAGCTCGATTTCATTTTGCTCTTGTTTTTCGTTTTGGCAGGCGGCTACAATAAAAATGACAGGTATTAAATAGAAGAGTTTCAGGTTGCTATGCATTACGTTTTTGTATGTAATATAGCAAATCTGAAATAATATTCCTTACTGGAAGCAGGCTTGGTTAGTCAGGTGAAGTTTTCTGTTTGCGGGTGAGCTTCTTGATGAATTGTTTTTTTCGAAAACGCATAGCGGACCAATCCTCATCGATAGCCACCATTCGAACACCAATCAAATCATAAGCAGCCATAAGGGCCCAGCCGTTATCCCGGTTAAAGTCGGCTTTATATTTTTTAGAGGTTCCCTTGGGGTAGGCCATCCAGAAAACTGCATCGCCATTGAGCAGTGGTGCGACCTGATGAACGATCTTATCGATATCGGCTTTCTTCGTTACAAAAGCGATGAAAAACTCAATCTTGTCCGTTTTTCTGACTTTTGTTTTGATGTTATGATTCGAGGCAATACTACTGAGGCTTTCTTCGAATACTTCCGGGTGCTGGAGTACGAAGACAACAGGCTGATTTTTTAGATTTAATTTTTTGAAAATTGCATCCATAGGTTTCCTAAACCTTAAAGTACAGGGTATCTTTTTTCCCCATTTGGATTTCGCTGAGGATTTTATCCAGTTCTTTAATTTTAAGCCCTTGTGAAAGAATATCGGATTCTATTCGCTGGACGGCTTTGAAATCTCTCTGCTGGATGGAAGATTCAATTTCATCAAATTGTACCTGGAGGCTTTCTGAAATTTTTCTGGATTTTATTTTTCCCTGAAACCAATTTTCGATCCTGCGAATAGATTTCACTTCAATAATGTTTGATTCGCTGTTATCCAGAATTGTATACTCTTTGGTGGTGTCGAAATCCATTCTACTAATATTTTAAAAGGTTTATGTTTTCCGGGATCACTGAGCTAAACGTAAAGTTAATTGACTTGGTTACAATTGCAAAGAATTAATTTTTCAATTACAATTGAAATGCAGGATTAGTTAAATGTTGTAGTTGTTTGGGAAGGAGTATTTATTGAGGGATAGGTAGTGTTTTTGTAATAAAAGGTATGATTGTCTTTAAAAGAGGTCTTTAAAAGTTTTTATTTGAGTGTTTAAAGTCAATAAATACGAATGATCTCTCCATTAGCTTTTCCCAGAATGCTTCTAAGATATCCGTTGACTACTTTATCCATTGGAATCGCATTATGCCCGGGGAAATAATCAGCATATTTTTCTTTAGCATCTTTTACTAAACCCGAAGCCACAACATTGATACGCTGAGCATTTTTCATTTCCAGAGCCGCAGCTTTTACAAAACTGTGTATAGCTCCGTTTACCATTGCAGCGCTGGTGGTCATTGGTACCGGATCATCGGCAAGAATACCTGTAGTAAGGGTATATGATGCGCCGGATTTCAGAAATTCCCGGCCAATACGTACCAGATTAACTTGCCCCATGAGTTTGCTTCTGATACCAATATAAAAATCCTCTTCACTAAGATGGTCCAAATAGTCCCATTTTGCTTCACCGGCTATACAAACTACAGCATCCAGATCGTCCAGGTTTTGATACATCTCTCGTATGGAGTCTGTAGAAGCAATATCCACCTGAATATCGCCATCCGTTCTGCCGGCAATAATCACCTCATGTTTTTTGGAAAGATGCTCAACGACTCTTCTTCCGATGGTGCCTTTACCTCCGATGATAAGAATTTTCATATATTATCTAAAGTCTTTTTTTCCAGTTGGAAGAACTATTGGGGATTGCTTTAAGCGCGGCCATGTTTTCATCTGTCAGGTAAGCTGCTAACAAAGCGGCTACCTTTGCTTCTTCTTCTTTGCCCTGGGCCAGTTCCGCTCCGGTGAAGTATTTTTTTACAAAATGGGTAGTAAAATCGGCTGTTTTAAAAGCTTCATGTTCCATCACAAAGCGCCCAAAAGCAAGTGTTGTTTCCACTCCTTTGATTTTATACTGATCAATAGCTTCGATCATTTTCAGGATTGCTTCGGCTCGATTGGAACCATAAGTGATTAACTTTGCAATCATGGGATCATAATAAATGGGGATATCCATACCTTCGGTAAAACCATCATCCACCCGGATGCCTTCCCCTTCCGGAACGATATAAGTTTCCAGATTTCCAACGCTTGGCAAAAAGTTATTCACGGGATCTTCAGCATACACTCTGAGTTCCATGGCATGTCCTTTTATTTCAAGATCATCCTGAGTGAAATTAAGCTTTAAACCTCTGGCAATATTGATTTGCTCTTCTACAAGGTCAACCCCGGTTATCAATTCCGTAACCGGATGCTCCACTTGCAGACGGGTATTCATTTCCAGAAAGTAAAAATTGAGTTTATCGTCGATCAAAAATTCTACCGTACCCGCCCCTTCATAATTCACAGCCTGAGCTACTCGAACGGCGGCTTCTCCCATTGCCTGACGGACTTCAGGTGTCAGTACTGCCGAAGGCGCTTCTTCAACAACCTTTTGATGTCTTCGCTGGATACTGCATTCTCTTTCGAAAAGATGCAGCGTATTTCCATGCTGATCGGCAAGAATCTGGATTTCGATGTGTCGGGGGGAGGCTATATATTTTTCAATAAAAACAGCTCCGTCGCCAAAAGCGGATTTTGCTTCGCTAATTGCCCTTTCCATTTGTTCTTCGAGTTCTTCCTCCTTTTCAACAATACGCATCCCCTTACCACCACCGCCGGCGGAGGCTTTGATCAGGATTGGAAAACCAATATCTTTTGCAATGGCTTTGGCTAGTTCGGGATCTTCAATAGCACGATCCACACCGGGCACCATAGGTATACCATAATCTTTAACAGCATCTTTAGCGGCCAGCTTGCTCCCCATCACCTCAATGGAGAAAGGAGAAGGGCCTATAAAGGTAATACCGGCTTCGGTAACCATTTTGGCGAAAGCCGCATTTTCACTCAAAAAACCATAACCCGGATGTATACCGTCTACCTGATTGGCTTTGGCAATTTCTATAATTCTATCCCCCAACAGATAGGATTCAGAGGATGGGGGAGGGCCTACGCAAAAAGCTTCATCCGCAAATTTGACATGTGGTGCGTTTCGATCGGCTTCGGAATAGATCGCAATGGTCTTGATCCCCATTTTTCGAGCCGTACGCATGACTCTTAAAGCAATTTCTCCTCGATTAGCGACTAATATTTTTTGCATAATGATTTTGATTCTTGGTTAGGCTTGTAGATTATGTCGCAAAAATGCGAAAAAGTAGGGAATAAACTATATCTGTTATGTATTAAGATTTTTTCCGGACAATATGTTCATTCAAAACTTTCAACATTTGCGTTGCTTTTTGAGCATTATAAGAATGTGTTTTGAAACCCGCGACCCATTTGATGCCCTGTATAGCATTTGTAAGCCATATTTCATCAGCTTCTTTTAACATCTCTGTATAAATAACCTCTTCACTACTAATGAGTTCGACAGATTTGGCAAATTGCAAAATAATTCTTCTTATTGTACCGTCTTTGCAACCGGATGAAAGTGGCGGGCTAATCAGTTTTTGATCTTTTACGATAAAAAGATTGGAACTACTGGCCTCGGCTATTTCCATTTTATCATTCAACAGGATACTGTCATCAAGTTTTCGTTCTGTTTTAAAAATGGAGGCCAGGACATAAACCAGGCTATTATTGGTTTTTAAATTAGAGAGAGGATGGCGTGGAAGTGTCACTTTAGTACAAATATCGATCTGCAAGCCTTTTTCATTTAAAACAAAATGACTTTGATCCAGCGGCCTAGCTTCGATTAGAAAAACGGTTTCATTTTTAACGGGAGTATAGAGCCCTCCACCTTTTCGGAAAAGTGAAAACCGGATCCGCCAATTACCCTGATGTCCGCACAATTTATGTATTTCTTTTTTATAGAAAAGAGAATCTCCTGCAATTTGAAAACCAAGATAATTGATGCCTGCCTGAAGCCTTTGCCAATGTAAATCCCAAAATGGTAAATTCCCCCCAAACATGCGAATAGTCTCAAAAAGACCATCGCCGTAGCGCAGCGCCCTGTTTTCAATTCCCAAAGAAGTATTCTTGGCTAATTGTAACTTCCCGTTATAATTTACTTTCAAATCTTATTTTTGTTTTTTCAAATAATCGATAACTAAGAGACGGATATCGTTTTTAATATCTCCTTCAACGGGTTTTTCTATTTGCACAATACCCGGGCTATCTTCCTTCAAAATTTCGATATCCAGACCCAGTAAAAGAAAATCGTTTAGCGCGACCTTATAATTTTGATCATCGGCGATATTTTTTCCATTGATTTTCCAGCCTTTGCCATCGACCTGTTGAATTTTGTTCCACTGCAAATAAGCGCCCTTTCCCTTACTGTTCATTCCGGCATCCAGCACTTGCCTCAACAAATCGCCTTTCATGGTTACTTTAACGATTCCGCCACCAAAAGGCATCGCCCGAATGATATCAAATTGAGTTATTTCGCCACTTATTTGATCATCAATCCGAATAGAGCCGCTGTTCAATATGCTACAATCCGGTTGCTTTTCATAAGCGGCTGACATGGTCTGGGTTATCAAATGTCCAAGATTGGTTTGTTTATACCGAATACTGGCTTCTCTTCCATCTAATGGTTCTGCTAATTCAGCAATGACCTCATTTATATCAAAACCTTCTTCTTTAAAAATATCATTGGCAATCTTGTTCCATTTATCCACTACTTTGCTAAGCTCCGGATCAAGTGCTACTGTTTCGTCCAGTGCTTTAAGTTCGGAATCAATTACTGCTTTTTTTGTTTTGGTATTCAATTTTATCCGGTGGATATAGGCCGTTTTAGCATTGGCATCGGCTTTAGTAACCCTGACATTACCAACCTTGTGTATCATATTGGTATGATCATGTCCACCCATCAGCAGAGGTACATTGGGCAGTAAAGCGGCCAGTTCAAGGTCTTCCTCGATTCCCAGATGTGTAACCCCAATTACCAAATCCGTGTATTGGGCAAGAAATTGATAAGCTCTGATAGCTTCCGCCTTAAAATCTTCGTAAATGACATAATCTTTTGGATTAGAATTAATGGTTGTGCCAAAAAAGCCAATTTTTGCTTTGGTTCCATCTGCATCACTGACCTCCCAAATCCACATGTCCTGTATATACTTTTGTTCTTCTTTTTGATCGTGATAAAAGGCGTGTATTTTTTCTTTATTTTGATATAAAACATTCGTTCCGAGCCAGATGGCATTGGATTCATTAAGTCGGGCTTGAAGTTCGGATTCTTTGAGGTCAAATTCGTGGTTGCCAAAGGTAACCAAATCGACTCCAAGATGATTCATCACATCAATCATTTGAGCCCCTTTGATTTTTTGGTTTTTGTATTTCAAGGTACCGATTACTGATGGGTTTAGAAAGTCACCTGAAAGGACAGTAAGTAAATTCGGATGCTCTTGTAGCAATTGCTTTTTGACGGTAGCAACTCGTGCCATTCCACCTTTTTTACCACCTTCAAGGGGAGCAATTTCGTATACGTCATTAATTTGCAAAAAGGTGATATCAATACTGTTATCGCCATTGCTAGGGTCATTTACGTTTACTTTCAGGCTGTTGCAGGCAGTAGCAATGAGCAGGTATAGAAATAGAAGAAATTGTAGGTTTTTCATGGTTTAGGGGCTTTTTGGAATTGATTGTTGAATGAGGTCGAAATAAAATTATTTTCAAATATAGGAAAAAGGGGATAAGAAAAAAGACAGATAAAAAGAGGGAGGCTTAAATAAAAATGAATTGTACCTTTGGACTCGTTAGTATATTGATAAAAATTGTAAAAATGTCGATAAAATTTCACTGTGTGATCATTCTTTCTATTCTGTTTTTACTACCAGGAGTAGTTTTATACAGTCAGGTGGAGAAAGGTATTAAGCTTGATCTTGGAGCCTCAATAATTGATCGGGGGTTTCCACCCGGGCATATTAGTATTGATGAGAGATTTGGCTTTTCCGCTAAAGTTGGCTTTTTTTATAATATTCCGATCAACAAAAACATATCTCTAAGTAGCGGGTTCGATCTAAACCTAATCCAGTCCGGTGGAGAAAATTTTAGAAATTATTATGATGATGGAGGCGGGGGAATTATCGGTTTCGAAGATTATAAAGAGTCGATATATATAGGTTTTATATCTTTACCGGTCGCCCTGAAAGTACAAATGAATAAGTTTTATTTAAACTTTGGTTTTCAAGGTTCTTATAATCTATTGAGTGGAGGCGAAAAACAATCCGATCAAACTATTTCAGGGAATTTCTATTCCATTAAACTAGATATCGAGTCTGACGAATTCCAGGAATTTGATTTCGGGCCACAAATCGGATTAGAATATCAATGGTCCGAAAAATTGTCTTTAGAATTATTTTATTATCATGGACTTAATGATATGGAGGCAAGAAGAGGAGATCGGTATACCTGGAAAATTAGGCAGCTTGCAGTTGGTGTACGGTATAGATTGAATTCCGAAAATAAATAATTGTTTCCGTATTAGCATTAAAATACAGGAACTATAGTATTCACTGAAATTCTTAACTTTGAATTCTTAGAATTAAATTGATACCCTTAAAAAGCATGCCGGAAGCGCAGAAAACATTGAAGTTATACATATCCTGGGCCAAGAACTCTCAGGATGATAAGCTGGTACAACAACTAAAAAAACATTTGTCTCTGCTCGAACGCCAGAAAGCGGTTTCGATTTGGGGAGAGATTGAAGCAGGGCTGGAAGTAGATAAAGAAGAAGTGCGAAGGATAAAAGAAAGCGATATCGTGATGTTGTTGATCAGCGTTGATTTTTTTAATGATAAAAATTGTATCGAGGACCTACAGCAGGCACTGGAACGCTACGAAAAAGAAGATGATCAGGTTTTTGTGATCCCGGTAATGCTGCGCACAACCTTTCTGGAGTCCACTACTTTGACCAAACTGAAACTACTTCCTTCTGATAAATATCCGGTAGTACATAAACATTGGGAAAATACGGATGAAGCTTTTACCCGCGTGGTGGATGAAGTAATGAAAGTTGTAAAATATGCTAACCGAAAAGAAGCGGAGAAAGCTAAAAAAGTAATCAAGAATAATAAGCTAGAAATTGAGAATCCTACGTATAAGGATTATAAGGCAGCCGTAGAAGTGCGCAATGTCCATTCTTTGCCCAATGCCGGGGATATTGGCGGCGTACAAAATACGATAGGAACGGAGCGGCAGGAAAAGATCATCGATGATTTTATAGATCAATCGGAGCAGGTCAAATCCCTGATCATTGACGATATTGAAATTTCCAGGGCAGAATTATTCTTGAAAAAAGCCATCCTCTTGCATAAATCGGCTATTCGCAATAATAATCGGGCAAAGTTAGAGGAAGCTTATGCCATGCTGGAAAAGGCCAGAAAACTTGAACCGGAGAATTTGGAAATCTTGCTCGAAATGGCTAAAGTATTGGTAATTCTCACGCCTGATGATCCAACTGACGAAGAGGAAATCCTTGAGCATATCGAGCTGATGATACAAAATCCAAAAGATGATGAAACCGCTTTTTACCTGGCTCAAGCCCGGCTGATGCTGGCCACCTCCAATCTGGAACATATCGATGAAGATTTATTGCTTAAGGCAAAAAAGACTTTTGAACGGCTCGATCACAAGCAGTTGGTCCTGGATTGCGACGAGATGTTAAGGCTGGCTAGGGAAAATCGAAAATCGAAAATTCCAAAACTCCCCAAACAAGCCAAAAACACTGTCCCCCCACCTTTACCCAAGTCTGCTCCATTTAATCCAATCGGAGATTGGGAAGTAGAGATCCATAGTTTTATTCCTAATACCATGTTCCTGCAACTTTATCCTAATGGTTCATTGAACGGCAAACAAATGTATATACCTTTTAATGGTAATTGGAGCTTTCAAAACAATTACCTCTATATCAGAGGATTTATGAATGGTTTTCCCTTCGAATTTGCGGTACAAATACAATACGAAGATCAAGGTTGTTATTTTGGAATGGGAATAGATGGTAATCGCTATGTCTTTAAGAAATTTGTCCAGCAACCGGTACAAAGAACTTATAGCTCCGGAATGCGGTAAATACCTGTCAAAAGTCTGAACCGAAAATCTAAACGTCAACAAAATTATTTAATAATAAAAAGCTCTTTTTTCAGTTGCTTTTTATTCAAGATGCGACCAACATATTATTATATATATGCTCGAAAAGTATTTGGGGTTGCCTCCGCATTTATCAAAAAATGACCGGATGATAATAGCTATACATAAAGCTATTTTGCCCCTTATAAAATACTTAATGAGATCAACTCGCCTGTATTTTTCCTGTTAGATGGATTTAGCATTAACAATAAACAAAATTCACTAACATGAGAAAAATTACTTTTCTAGTCTTGTTCTTATTGGGAAGTGTTTTGAGCTTTGCACAGACGGCAAGAGTTCAAATTATACATAATTCTCCCACCCCAACCGTAGATATTTATGCAGGAGCAGATTTGCTGCTCGACAATTTTGCATTTCGAACCGCGACGCCTTTTATTGATGTACCGGCAGATGTAAATATCAATATTGGTGTAGCACCAAAAGATAGTGATTCATCGGATGATGCGATTGCCAATTTCCCGGTAACATTTGCTGATGGAGGTTCTTATGTTGTGATAGCCAGTGGAATCGTCGGCGGGAATCCGGGATTCGATCTAAGCGTATTTGATATGGGAGCAGAGGAAGCCGATAATGAAGACAATGTCGGCTTATTATTTTTTCATGGCTCTCCCGATGCCCCGACGGTAGATGTGCTTACTGGTGGGTCTCCAATCATCGATGATGTTTCTTTTGGAGAATTTCAGGGTTATTTAAACGTACCGGCAACTGAGTATATTTTGGACGTTACTCCGGGTAATGATAACAGTACGATTGTGGCTTCTTATAAAGCAGACTTCAGTTTTTGGAGCGGTAATACAGCCGTCATCTTTGCTTCGGGCTTTTTAAGTGGTGATGATCCAGCCTTTGAACCCTGGGTGGCCTTGAATACGGGAGGCACTTTTCCGCTGGATTTGATAGACAATACTCCGCCAGTCCCCACGGCACGGGTACAGATCATCCATAATTCTCCCACGCCAACGGTAGATATTTATGCAAATGAAGACCGTTTGTTGAATAATTTTGCCTTCCGAACCGCGACGCCCTTTATTGATGTACCGGCAGATGTATTGATCGATATTGGGGTAGCACCTGATGACAGTGATTCAGCAGATGATGCGATTGCGAACTTTCCGGTGACCTTCGAAGCCGGGCGTACCTATGTAGTTATTGCAAATGGAATCGTCGGCGGGAATCCGGGTTTTGATTTAAGCGTATTCGATATGGGCGCGGAGGAAGCAGATGATGAGGACAATGTCGGCTTATTATTTTTCCACGGTTCTCCTGATGCTCCGACAGTGGATGTAGTAACGGGCGGTACAGTAATAATAGATGATGCCTCCTACGGTGATTTTCAGGGTTATTTGAATGTACCGGCCACTGAATATATTTTGGATATAACTCCGGGAAATGACAATAGTACGATTGTCGCTTCTTATGAGGCAGACTTTAGTTTTTGGAGCGGTAATACAGCTGTCATCTTTGCTTCGGGCTTTTTAAGTGGTGATGATCCGGCCTTTGAGCCCTGGGTAGCCTTGAATACGGGAGGTACGTTTCCACTGGATTTGATAGACAATACTCCACCGGCCCCCACGGCACGAGTACAGATCATCCATAATTCTCCCACCCCAACGGTAGATATCTATGCAAATGAAGATCGTTTGTTGAATAATTTTGCGTTCCGAACTGCGACTCCTTTTATTGATGTACCGGCAGATGTATTGATCGATATTGGAGTAGCACCTGATGACAGTGATTCAGCAGATGATGCGATTGCGAACTTTCCGGTGAGCTTTGAAGCCGGACGTACCTATGTAGTTATTGCGAATGGAATCGTCGGTGGGAATCCGGGATTCGATCTAAGCGTATTTGATATGGGCGCAGAGGAAGCGGATGATGAGGACAATGTTGGCTTATTATTTTTCCACGGTTCTCCTGATGCTCCAACAGTGGATGTAGTAACGGGCGGTACAGTAATAATAGATGATGCCTCCTACGGTGATTTTCAGGGTTATTTGAATGTACCGGCAACTGAATATATTTTGGATATAACTCCGGGAAATGACAATAGTACAATTGTCGCTTCTTATGAGGCAGACTTTAGTTTTTGGAGCGGTAATACAGCTGTCATCTTTGCTTCGGGCTTTTTAAGTGGTGATGATCCAGCCTTTGAGCCTTGGGTGGCCTTGAATACCGGAGGCACTTTTCCACTGGATTTGATAGACAATACTCCGCCGGCCCCCACGGCACGGGTACAGATCATCCATAATTCTCCCACACCAACGGTAGATATCTATGCAAATGAAGACCGTTTGTTGAATAATTTTGCCTTCCGAACGGCGACTCCTTTTATTGATGTACCGGCAGATGTATTAATCGATATTGGAGTAGCCCCCAAAGATAGTGATTCAGCAGATGATGCGATTGCGAACTTTCCGGTGAGCTTTGAAGCCGGACGTACCTACGTAGTTATTGCGAATGGAATCGTCGGCGGGAATCCGGGATTCGATCTAAGTGTATTTGATATGGGCGCAGAGGAAGCGGATGATGAGGACAATGTTGGCTTATTATTTTTCCACGGCTCCCCCGATGCTCCGACAGTGGATGTAGTAACGGGAGGTACAGTGATAATAGATGATGCATCCTATGGTGATTTTCAGGGTTATTTGAATGTACCGGCAACTGAATATACTTTGGATATAACTCCCGGAAATGACAACAGTACAATTGTCGCTTCTTATGAGGCAGACTTTAGCTTTTGGAGCGGTAATACAGCTGTCATCTTTGCTTCGGGCTTTTTGAGTGGTGATGAACCGGCCTTTGAGCCCTGGGTGGCCTTGAATACCGGAGGTACTTTCCCGCTGCAAGAGGCTCATACTTTTGGTAGCATTGGGACGCAAAGTCTGATTAATAACAATTCAAATGGAATGAATGGTCAGGTAGAGATATTCCCGAATCCAAGTCTGGGAGAAAGTGATTTATTAATCAATTTGGAAAGTGAAAATGAATTGAATGTTTCCATTACAAGCCATACCGGTCAGGTACTGCGTGACCAGTATTTTGGTACACAAGCTTCGGGGATTTTCCGGACCCGTTTGAATCTTAATGATTTACCGAACGGAGCGTATTTTGTCACAGTGCGAAAAGGAGATGAAGTAGAGACAAAAATGATTCAGTTGATTCGATAGTTAAAAATCCAATTTTATATAAAAGAGACTCTTCTATCCAGGTGTAGAAGAGTCTTTCCTTTTTAATCACTTCTTTATGTAAAATGCCGGTTTTTAAAATCCAGCTGGTAATATTTCGATAGGTTCTTAATATATTGTGACTGTTTTTACGAATCGGCAGGTTTTACTATGGAAAAAATATTTTTACTATTCATTTTAAGTGGACTGACTTTTTCTTTATGGAGTCAACCTTATGATCAGGCTCCAAAACTCTCGAAAAAAGTTATGCGGATTACTGAATGGGTAAGCCCAAACCTGAATACTAAACCGGTTAAAGGGATGGTTAGTCATTTTGACCGTCAGGGGAATCTGTTGAGCTATACTGGTCGGGATTCTTCTATATTAAATACTCGCCATGTTTTGAATTCGAAAGGGCAGATTCTGGAAAAGAGGGAAGGGGAAGGTGTTAATACTATCGTTTCTCGTTTCTCTTATAATCCTGCCCGAACGGTTTGTGATATGAGTTTTAGAGGAAAACAAAATCGGTTAATTTATTTTTACGATCAAAAAAGGAAATTAGTAGAACAAAAAATGTATTCGCGAGGATTGGAATTGGGTAAAAATTATCAGTTGAGGGAAAGGATTCTTTTTCAATATGATAAATCCGGAAAATTACTTAGCGAAAGATGTATAGCTTATAGTTTGAACCGTCCCCGTGAATTTGAAACCCGAAAGAAAATATATCATTACCATCCCGAAAAAAAATATCTGACTAAAGTTATAAATTATGATTTTGATGGAAGTCCAAGCATGATGGAAGACTATGTCTATTATTCTGATGGAAAGTTAAAATCAATGTTTCGCAGTTATTTGAAAAACCAAAGGTTGGAAAGCATTGAGTATCTGTATCAGGATGGAAAATTATGGCAGCGCATCACTTCTGAAATGGGAATCCGGCATGTTGAGATTTTTACTAAAGGCAGATTGATTCGTTTACGCTCTTACCATGGAGAAGGCTTATATAGAGTAGTGGATTATCAGTATGAGTATTATTAGATTGTATAAAAGGCAAAAGTAATCTGGTGACGGTGGGACCTTCGAATAAATTGAAATCAACAAGTAGTGGGTTTTAAAAACATTAATAATAAGACGATCCCTTTTTTACCTTCCTGTATTTTAAGCGGTCCATCGAGTTAAGTTTTTTTGATTTATAAAAAGAAAGTTGTTGACAGGCTTCTCTTGAAAATCTTGGTTTCTACCAAGAATAGAATAAATGCTTATGCTGAATTTTGTTCTATCAAAGGTTTTTTAATCAAAAAAATTAATTATGAAATCGATAGAATTAGTGTTTCTGATAGCAATCGTATTCTTTTCCAACAGCATTTATTCACAACAAAATCAAGATTATAAAATGACTAATAGAGAAATCGTCTTGAAGTTTTTAGATGGATTCAATAATCCTTCACAAATTCAAGCATCCTTAGATTTACTGGCGGAGGACTATAAATTTAAAAATCCGATGGTTGAGTTAAATTCGAAAGCAGAGTTTATCCAGCTCGCCCAGGAAATCGGAACGGTATTGACAGGCCTGGAAGTTATCGGAGCCGCTGAAGATGGTGACTGGGTCGCTACTTTTTATAAATTTGAATCATCCATCCCTGGCCTGGAATCCAATATTGCTTCTGAATGGTTTCGACTCGAAAATGGAGTGATTAAAGAGTCTCGATTGATTTATGATGCTTCTGAATGGCGAAAAGTTTATGCGCAAATGGAAAAATAGTTAAGCAGTAATGCCTAAATTTAGATACATGAATCATCCCGAATTTTAGAACCATTAAAGAGAATTATAGAATACCAAAGGCTTTTAAGCTCCACGAAATTGGTTTAGACTTTTGGAATTGGCTTTTAGGCATTCCGGGTCGCCAAATACCTAAAACCTGATACCCGTTTTACGAAACAATAAATAGTAATGTAATATTCATTTTCGCGGGAGATATAAACCAAAATCCGGGATGATTCATATTATTTTTTTAGAAGCATCTTGGTAAAGATGAATGGAAAATAAAATGAAGAGAAGTAAAAGACTCAGGACTTTAATCGTCCTTATAGAAGGATTAGAATCATTAATTGGGTTTCAATTGAATTTTGCTTTACTTCAATTGAAACCCAGGGATGGCAATTAACTACTCAGCATCTTCTGCAGCTTCATCAACTGCTTCTTCCGCTACAACTGGTGCCGGATAATAATCCGTCGTATTCTGTTCAATGACTTTCTTTAATGCCTCAATATTTTTGACTTCCTGTGCCTGAAAGGAGCCGCCAAGAATTTCCATTAATGCAAAAGTAGATCGCATCATCATGCCCTTCCCGTTTACTTTGGAATCGGTTTTTATTGTAGTCTTTCCATCGGCTTCGGAGAAAGTAGTGGTTTGTTCAAAGCCCATCATCTCACTATCGAAATCGAATTCAATATGATCGAATTCTTTTATGGAAACAATGGTTTGGATCATTTCAAAATCTTCTTGTCCTTCACCGGGATTCACTACGACTTTGTATTTACTACCAACCTGCTCGGGTTCTCCGCTGATCAATTCAATACTCTTAAATCCTGCGAGCCATTGGGTGAATTTGGATTCATCCTTATGAACGGCCCAGGCCTCTTTCAAGGGTTTGTTCACCGTGATTTCATGACCGTATTCAACAGAAGGCTTGATAAAACCAATCAAAATAAAAATAAGCACAAGGCCTATAACAACATAAAGGAGGTATTTCAGAATTTTCATTTATCAATGTTTTTGTTTGAAAGAATCTTCTAAAATACTATAAAGAAGGCTTTTTTTCGATTTTTTTATGGAAAATGATTGGCATTCTGTTTTTCAATAAAGAATACTCTAAGGGTCGGGAAGCTTTGGACACAGAAAAGCAGGATGGAAAAATATTGTAAAAAAGAAATGGAACCGGAAAGAGTAGGGGATATTGATTAAAGAATCAGGAGCTAAACATTTAATAATCTTTAATCAATATCCCTATACAATAAATCCGAAATCAGAACCGCGCTGTTAGCCCGCCCAGAATATTGATCCCGTAGGTTGGATAATTTGCCCAGCGCTGTCGTTTGTTGTTTGCCAGATTATTAAGCTGGAAAAATATCCCAAAGTTATCCGACAAGCGATAATCAGCACCGAAACTCAAATCAAAGAGCCCATTGAGATTATCTGTCTCTCCCGCATCATTGATATAAGGCACACCATTCTCTACAAATAATTCCGCTTTTAATCGAAGTTTGTCTTCCATTGTCGTGTAATTCAAACCAACATTTACTTCGAAAGCCGGGAGATGCCAGGCCTTTTCAAAATTATTCAAAGAATATACATTGGAACCAATTGTTCCGATGACTTCCAAACCTTTAACCGGATAAGCATTGATCGTCCCTTTGATATAAAAAATATCGGTTGTATCGTACAATACATCAAAACGCAGGGTATCAATGGGGTCTCCCAGGAAGGTTGCCATATCATCAACCCTTTTGAAACCAATTTGCCCTTGATAATCCAGCACTGCCAGATTACCGCGAATACCACCATAGAAGTCATAATAACTGGAGTTGCGAATATCAAAACCTCTGGAAACGATGAAAGGATTATAATCGCTCAGGTTTTTGAACGTATTTTTATGTAAATCCCCCCGCGCTCCGGCAAAGACGGATAATTTATTTCCTACCACATTTACGGAAGCTTCGGCATCGGGGAAAACCGTGAACTTGTCATCATTTGAAGTCAGATTTCCTCCAACCTTTATTTTGAAAAAATCACCGTGGAAAGTGAAAGTTGGATTCAGGTAAAAGTTGTTTAGATTTTGCTTGGCTGTATCTTCGAAAGTCGTGAAATCCGTAGTAATGCGAACGGTTAGTTCATGTTGCTCGTTAAACCATTTGGTTAGTCCCAGATCGATATCCAGATTAGTTTCTCCGGAAGCGAAATTATCCTGCAAGCTGTAAAAATCAAAGCCGGCATAATAACTGAGATCCCCCTGTGTCCGTTCGCCATTAAATAGCTGTCCGCCCAGGGTAAAGGTATTGAACTGTTGTTGTACCTGTTCTCTGCTCACATTCGTTTGTTCTTCTTGATCATAACCATAGAAATGTACCTGGTTTGCATCGAAGCCGATGTTTCCATTAATAGCGAATCCCTCTTCGTGAAAATAGGTTCCGTCGACTCCGGCATTGGTTCTCGAAAAGCGCTGGTTTTCTATATCTCTAAAATTGGCTGAATGGTGTTTGAAATTCAATCCTACTTCGTATTTATCGGGATCAGAAGTATGATAAGAAGCCTCTGCATAAGGAGAGGAAGGAATCCCGTAACCAAGTTTTACAAATCCCTTATAAATCGGAGGGATGGCATCCCGCTTCATTGCAATTGGCCTGATCTTCGGGGGTAAATATTCTACCTGTAAAGACTTGGATGGAATCGTATAGATTAATTTACGGGAGTTGGTATCCAGTGGTGGAAGTTCCGGTTTTACTTCCAGGCGATTGGATTCCTCCAAAGCGGCTTCAAAGTCTTTAATGATTTCCACTTCTTCAGAAGGAAGTTCTTCTCCCGGTTGAGCATATACAGTATATGAAAGTACACTCAAGATGAAAACGCAAATTATATTTTTGATAAGCTTCATTATTTTTATTTTAAAAAAGAACAAAAAAGAAACATGCACCTCGTTCTTCCAGCGCTCTGATTACCTATTTCCTTCTTCCTCAAGAAACTCCATGGTTTCACTTTCGGTAGATCGGATCAAATTATTATTAGAGGATTGGTTCTTAAGCTTTTCCAGTTTAGCTTTGGCAATATTGACCAGCTCCTGATCTTCATCGTAATTTTCGATCAATCCTTCGAGGGCTGCCTGTGCATTGAATAAATCTCCTTTTTCGGCAAGAATATCCGCTAGCAGGATAACACTTTTGGCAATCCAGTAATTATATCCGGCACTTTCCCGATTGGCATTCAAACACAATTGCTGCGCTACGTCAAGATCGCGCTGTACATAATAAATATAAGCCACGAGATATCTTGCTTCTGCAGTTTGTTCATCATTACTGAGACGGATTACTTCGTTAAATGCAGCTAATGCTTTATCATAGCTTTTTTCATCCAGTCTTAGTTTTCCGATATAAAAATAGGCTGTTGCTTTTTGTCCGTCGGTAGCGGCCGGGTTCTCACTAACTTTTTGCGCCATACTGGCCACGGCCTGCGAATTATTGGTACGGTAGGCACTACGCATTGCACCCAATTGAGCTTCGAAGCGCGTTTCACTGTTTTCTGCAGTTGCTTCCAGTTGTGCATAGAAGGTATAGGCTTTTTGAAAATCCTGCTCATAGTTATAGGCAATTAGAGCTGCTTTACGCAAAGCTTTGGCAAAGTATCTTCCCGGGCCCTTATTGGCAACATATTCGTAATCCCTAAGTGCTTCGCTATATCTCTTTAATACACTGTATGATTCTCCCCGGTGATAATAAGCAAGTAAACTATTTCTGCCGGCAGGGTACTTCCTCAGATAATTAGTATAAGCGGTAACTGCTTTTTCGTAATTGCCATTTTCAAACTGGGATTCGGCAGCTTTGAAACTGATTGCTTCCTTTTCGCTGGAGTCCACTTTATATCCCGGAATCGTTTCGAGAAAGGCAAAGTATTTATCCGGCTGACCAAGATCATCTACGTAGATTTCTTCCAGAGCGGTAAGTGCCGCTTCCGACTCTTTTGCTGTTGGATTATGCGAAAATACCTGCTTGTAATAATCGATAGCAGTGGCAACTGAACCCTGATTATAATTGATCAATCCGAGCTTGATTAAAGCTTCGTTGTAAAGCTCGGAATTTTTATGTTCCCGGATTAGCTTCTTCAGGGCGGAAACAGCCTGGTCAAATTGACTGATTTCCAGATAGGTAATACCCAGTTGCAACAGGGAATTATCAGCATATTCAGAATTTGAATAATCATCAGCAATACTTTCCAAAGCGAGAATTTTTTCGGTAGTATTTCCACGGAGACCTTCAATGATCGCTTTTTGATACAGGGCATAAACATAACCACTGTATTTATTGGCTACGGCATCATCGTAATAGCGAATGGCCTGACTGTATTGATTTCTTTTAAAAAGACAATCGCCGGCGCGTAATGTAGCATCTCCAAGTATATTTTTCGTGATAAAATCATTGTTAATAAACATACTATTCTGACGAATCCCTGCTATCGCTTCCTGGAAAAAACCTAAAGCGCCACTGTAGTTTTTTTGCTTAAGATAATTATACCCCATCGTATAATTCGCCATAAACAGCGAAGACTCATCCGGCAGGTTATTCATGTTTTTGGCCAGTGTTGTAAATTTATTGATCTGTTGCGCACTTTCATTATATTTTTTTTCTTTGCTGGCGATATCGCCCAACCAGAAATAGGTCAGCGCTTTTGTCCGGTTATCGACCGGATTTTCAAGTGATTTTTGGAAGCGCTGTTTTGCTTTGGCATCATTCCCGTCTTTGAGCAGTTGTAAACCACTGAAATAAGCAACTTTTTGGTAGGTTTCCCGCATCTTGGGTGTTTTATTCGGAATCTTTTCCAAAAGATTCAAGGCGCTTTCATAATCCCGGGTGTTGAGGAAAATATTACTCAGCATGGTTTGTGCCTCGGAGTAGTATTTTGAATCGGCCTGTATTTTTTGTAGTGCGGGGACAGCTTCTCTATCGTAATTCAATTCATAAGACAGCTTTCCATAATTGAAAGAAGATTCTTCCTGAATGCTGCGGTCAAAATTCATTCTACTCGCTACTTTAAAGGCATTTCTTGCTTTCTGCTTATCGCCATTCTGGATTTGACAATCGGCGAGGCTATACATTGCATTTTGGCCGAGGGGATTATTGACATTTTTTAGTTTTTCAAAATTTTTGACAGCTCTGTCGCAATGACCGGTTTCTTTTTGAGTAAAACCAATTTGGAAATAATCCTCCGCCCGAATTTTATTCGAATTGTCGGCAAAATATTCCAGATGGGGTAGGGCCCGGTTGTAATCTCCTTTTTCAAAATAAGCTTGACCCACCAGTTGATTGATTTCTGCTTTATTTTTCAATCCGGGACTTTGTGCTTTTTTGGCACCATAATCAATAACATCATCATAAAGGCCCTGGGCAAAATAAATTTGCGTGATGTAATAAGGTACGTAAACTTTATACTTATTGGAGCGCTGTACCCTTTCAAAACTTTTTATTGCTTCGGGATAATTGTTTTCATAAAATTGTGTAATCCCGTAATAGTAATTGGTCGGGAAGTAGTACTGATTATCAATATCTTTAATTTCGCGGAAAGCCGAGGCGGCTGCACTAAAATTCTTTTTATAAAAATGGCAATAGCCTTGTTTGAATCTTACTTCTGATCGTTGTTCCCGGTTGAGATCGTAGGTATCAATACTGGAAAAAAGCTGAATAGCTTTCTCGTACTGGCGATCATTATAATAGTAATTTGCCATTTCAATTATCGCTTCATTGGCCAGAGGATCAGGGTCGTATCTTCTGGCAAAATCCAGAACCAGCTTTTCGCCTTCTGGTAGATTGAGTCGTACGGCACTTTTAGCATAAAACAGCTCTGCTTTCATACGCAAAAGTTCCGATTCGGGCTCATTGGTGGGCTGTAATAATAAAACAGCTTTTTCAAACTCATTTTGAGCTTTAGCCACCAAACCGTTGTCATAGTGTTCTTTGCCCAGCTTAAAAGCTCGATTAGCATCTGTAAAGACTGTGGTTTGTTGAGCAGTCAATTGGAGGCCAGACAAATTTAGGAAGAGAATAAAAAGGAATTTTTGAAATTTCATCTTCTATAAATTGGTGTTTCTAATAGTCGGATTGAATTTGGGAAAATGTAAAAGCTTGATAATAAGTTCTTTATATTGAATTGTTCGTGGATTGCGGGCGACTCTGTTTCACTGATAATGCACAAACTGGTTCAATCCTTTATTTATTGCGACGAATTTATAAAAATTTTGACACAAACTTCATTCTGTACGCCTAGGCTTTAGACGATGTTTTCTTTAAAAAGAGACTATGATTCACTATTTGAACCCTATGAAAACAACTGTTTTAACCTATTTTTAACTTTTGCCGGAACCTGTCCTTCGGCGATCCAGGTGTGTACATTCCCCGCATAATACATCCCCAAATATTCTGCTGATCGCTCAAATGGTTTCCAAAATTCGGGATATTCTTCCTGATCAGAACTGCAACAAATAACCTTCATTTTCTTTGTTCGCAGTTGTCGTCCCAGGTCTTTTCTGATTTTTAGTAAATCTGTAAAACGATCCAGAAAGGTTTTCATTTGGGCACTCATGGAATACCAGTAAACGGGTGTAGCAAAAATAAAGGTATCATATTGGATCAACTTCTCCATGAGCGGAAAAAAATCGTCGTTTTGTTGATGCGCATAGTCATAATAACCGATAGTATAATCATTCAAATTGCAAAAATCCAGATCAAATTGCTGATTCAAATAGGCACAAATCATAGACGTATTTCCATCGCTTCGGGCGCTACCCAAAATAATTATCGCCTTCATTATCTTTTGAGAAATTTTTTTTGGTAAAAATAGGCTTAATTATTGTATTCTATCAGAGATATAGCTGAAATGATTATTAAATACTTAGCTACCTCAGCAACCCACTCTCTTAATTACCGTACCATCAATTATGGATTCAGTACTAACTGATTGCTTATTTCCCTAAAGTCTATTGGTGTATTGTTAGTAAATAAATGTTTTGGATTTGGAGAAACCTGCTACCATATCTTTTAATGGGCCATTAGTCAATGCGTTGCTCAGTACGGATGCTATTTCTATTGCCTGCTTCAATCAGCATTTTGAAGTTAGCAATTATAATAGTTCTTTTGAGAAATTGCTGCGTTTAAGGCAGAAAGTGAATACATTAAAAGGATTTGGTTTATTTAGAGATGGGGAACTGGAGCAATATATGGAGGAATTACAAACGGGGAAATCTACCAGTTTTAATTTTATCAGAAAACTCGTTCATGAAGACGATACGATTCTGATTGCCAGTGTAAAGTTAATTGGTGCTTTTCAATATAATGTTTTTAGCGGGGGCTGGCTACTATTGGAAGATGTTACGATAAAAGAAAGTATTCAGGCCGCCGTAAATGTGACTTCTGACCATTACAAGTATCAGGATTTGGGGCTGTTTTTTAAGAAAATATTCCGGATGCTTTCGGTTTTATTGAATATACCGGTTATTTCCATATCCAATTTCGAAAATGAAAGATTTAATGCCAGATTTATCTGGTCGAATGGCGAAATCAAAACTGATTTGGGCTTTCATTTCGAGCAAAAAGATATTCAACTCATCAAACCTGATCAGGATAATATTCCATTTGTAAATACCAATACCAAAGTGCTAAAATCTTATAGTCGACACGTAGGGCTTGCTTTTAGTCATTCACAAGGTATTTTACTATATGATAAAAACAGAGTAATCGGTTGCCTGCATTTACTGAATACCCGGCCATTATCCAATCAGATGCTTATCAAGCGGATTGTTCCTTTAGTTACAGAAAAGATATCTAAGGAGATCAATTTTTTCGAGCATCAAATTGGCTTGATTCGCAGAGAGGCTTTGTTTAGAAATCTTTTTGAAGAAAGTCCGCTCGGGATATTGATGATTTGTAACGAAACGGCCAGAATCGAAAATGCGAATCCGAGAATTTGTACTATGCTGGGGTATTCGGAGGTAGAACTTAAGCAGAAGACCGCTTATGATTTAACCCATCCGGATGATCATACGATCCATAAGGAAAAGTTTAGGAAATCAAGGGAAGAAAATTATTCGCCCTTTGATTTTGAAAAAAGATATATTAAAAAGAGCGGAGAGGTTATTTGGGTAAATATAGCCGCTTCAACTGTCAGGGACCCACAAGGAGCGATTATCTATGATCTGGCGGCTATTCAGGATATTACTGAAAAACATCAGGCAAAGGAACTCATCAAAAAACAGGTAAAGGAATTAAATCTGCAGAATCAGAAACTCGAACAATATATCGAGTCTAATTCGCAGTTGGAAAATTTTGCCTACATCGCTTCACATGACCTCAAAGCGCCCTTGCGAACAATTGGCAATTTCACTCAATTACTTCGCAGGAAGATTGCCGGGATGATGACGCAAGAAGAACAGGAATACATGAATTTTGTACTCGAAGCCGTAAAAGATATGAATAAGTTGATCGATGATTTACTCATTTACTCCAAGATCAACTCGATGGAAAATATAGTTGTCAAATTGGATTTGCAGCATATTCTCAACAATGTAAAGAGAAACCTGAATGCAAATATCAAGGAAAAAAATGCGGTAATTATTGTTGATGAAAATATTCCGGAGAAAATTTTTGCGAATAAAACGAAGTTGACTCAGCTTTTTCAAAACCTGATTGCCAACGGGATTAAATTTCAAAAACCCGATAGTGTGCCTGAGGTTCATATCTCCTGTAAAGAAGACGATCAATATTGGCGTTTCCAAATCAAAGACAATGGGATAGGTATCCAAAAAGAATACTTTGAGAAAATTTTTGCTTTATTCAAAAGGTTACATGGCAAAAAAGAATTTGAAGGCTCCGGTATCGGTCTGGCTTATTGCAAACGCGTAGTGGAGAAACACAAAGGGGAAATCTGGCTGGAATCAGAACCCGGGGCAGGAACCAGTTTTTTCTTTACCATAAAAAAAGATCTCGTCTAAAAATGAGGAAGCCCGGATTTCACTGAAATCCGGGCTTCTTTGTATAAAAAGAAATATACTATAAATCGTTTATTGCTTAAACTCAAGGATGGTTTTTTCAATAATATCGCAACATTCCTGCAATTGTTCCTCCGTCATTACCAAAGGTGGTGCAAAACGAATGATATTGCCATGTGTAGGTTTTGCCAAAAGGCCATTTTCTTTCAATGCTACGCAGATATTCCAGGCAGTCTTGCTTTCTTCGCTATCGTTGATGACGATTGCATTGAGCAATCCTTTACCTCTTACGAGATGGACTAAATCTGATTTCTCGACTAGTTCCTGCATCCGTGCTCTAAACATTTTACCAAGGCGATCAGCGTTTTCGGCTAACCTTTCCTCTTTCACTACCTCCAAAGCAGCCATCGCAACGGCACAGGCCAAAGGATTACCACCAAAGGTCGAACCATGCTCTCCCGGTTTGATTGCCAGCATGATTTCATCATCTGCCAGGACAGCCGATACCGGAAAAACACCTCCGGAAAGAGCCTTGCCAAGAATCAGAACGTCCGGTCGTACTTCTGGTTTATTCTCACAGCCATTTTCGCAATTACAATTACCACAGGTAGCCAGCAAACGCCCTGTTCTTGCAATGCCGGTTTGAACCTCATCGGCAATGAAAAGCACATTATGCGCTTTGCAAAGGTGATAGGCATCTGGCAGATAATTTTCATCCGGAACAACCACACCTGCTTCTCCCTGAATCGGTTCAACAATAAAACCAGCAACATTCGGGTCTTCCAGTTCTTTTTTCAGCGCTTCCAGATCATTATATGGAATAATTACATAACCGGGCATATAGGGCCCAAAGCCTTTTGTACTGGAGGGATCCACCGAAGCAGAAATGACGCCCATGGTCCTGCCGTGAAAATTACCGGAGGCAAAAATGATCTTTGCTTCATTAGCCGGGATACCTTTTACATCATAAGCCCATTTTCTGCAAAGCTTAAGTGCCGTTTCTACACCTTCCACTCCGGTATTCATCGGCAATACCTTGTCATATCCGAAATACTCGGTCATATACTTTTCATAAGGCCCAAGCATATCATTATAGAAAGCCCGGCTGGTGAGCGTGAGCGTTTCGGCCTGTTCTTTCAAAGCATTGATGATTTTTGGATGACAATGCCCCTGATTAACTGCAGAATAAGCAGAGAGAAAATCATAATATCTTTTGCCTTCAACATCCCAGACATGGACACCTTCTCCACGTGAGAGTACTACCGGAAGCGGATGATAATTATGTGCCCCATAACGATCTTCCATTTGCATCAGTTCTTTCGAAGATAATGTACTTTGTTCTATCATGACCCTGATTTTTATTTGGTATACGAATTAATGCGGAATCTGTTCCCGGCTATTATAAAAAAGTATTAACATCGGTTAAGTCCATGCCGAAAGCATCCGCTACTGCTTTATAAACGACTTTTCCTTTTACAACATTGAGTCCGAGCTTTAAAGATTCATCTTCTATACAAGCTTTTTTCCACCCTTTGTCGGCTAGTTTTATTGCGTAGGGTAAAGTAGCGTTGGTCAATGCAATTGTAGAGGTATAAGGTACGGCTCCCGGCATATTGGCGACACAGTAGTGAACTACTCCGTCAACTACATAAGTTGGTTTGGCGTGGGTAGTTGGCTTACAGGTTTCGATACAACCACCCTGATCTACTGCAACATCAACGATCACTGTACCCGGGCGCATCGTTTTGAGCATATCTCTGGTGATCAGGCTTGGTGCTTTTGCTCCGGGGATTAGTACGGCTCCGATGATCAAGTCAGATCTTTGCACCAATCTGCGAATCATCAATTCATTAGAGTGGATCGTTTCTACATTCGGTGGCATTACATCTGCCAGATATCTTAAACGATTGAGGTTGATATCGAGGATTTTTACATTGGCTCCAAGACCGGCAGCCATTTTAGCCGCCTGTGTCCCGACGACACCCCCTCCGATTACCATCACTTTTGCCGGTTGTACACCGGGAACACCTCCTAGGAGGATACCTATACCCCCCATTGGTTTTTCCAGATACTTTGCACCTTCCTGAGTTGCCATACGACCCGCTATCTCCGACATTGGTATCAAAAGCGGTAAACTTCTATCCGGAAGCTCAACGGTCTCATAAGCCAGACAAACCGCTTTACTTCTGATCATTGCCTGAGTTAGCGGCTTATAGGAAGCAAAATGAAAATAGGTGAATAACAATTGATCTTCGCGAATCAGTTTGTATTCTTTACGGATAGGTTCTTTGACCTTGATGATCATCTGTCCTTTTTTATAGACGTCTTCGATCGTTTTCAGAATTTTTGCCCCTGATTCCCGATACTCTTCATCAGAAAAGCCACTGCCTATTCCGGCCGTTGACTGAACAAATACTTTATGCCCCCTTTTGGTTAATTCCAATGCCCCGGCAGGGGTTAATGCAACGCGATTTTCGTTATTTTTAATTTCTTTAGGAACGCCAATAATCATACTAGGATGAGTTTTAAATGGTTTGGTTAATGTCTGTTTGTTTTGGATTAAACAGGACTGTTATGCAGATATTGGTACAGTCGAATTTAATTGCTGGCAAATATAGGCTTTTAAGCAGATAGCATTCTAAAAAAACTAAAGAAAAATCCAGTAATAACGACGGATGTCAATTTGTTGGCAGGATGGGCCTTGAGACCTTATTGAAGGAAAAAAAGGGCACCCAAAATTTTGGATACCCTTGAATAACATGATCACTGATATAAAGTAAGTTTGATCTTGCAGTAATTTCTTACTTCGTAATAATCAGCTTCTCCGTATGGCCTTTGTAATGGATAAAATAAAAACCATTCTCCAATCTGCTGAGATTGATATTTTGATTGAAATCTTGGATTAAAATTTCGTCCATCAACTGACCAGAAATGGAGTAAACATGTAAAACTTGGTTCGTTCTGCCCAGATTATTACTCTTAACGGTGATCACTCCTTTAGACGGATTTGGGAATAAACTAAAAGGTTTGTCCTGTTGGATAACTAATTCTTGCTCTTCGGCTGTTTCTCTTTCTTCTCTTTGATCAATGGAGACAGGTGAGAATTCTTCGGGATAATCAATCTGTCCAAGGAGTTCTAAAGTTCCGGAAGCATTAGCGTGCCCCTGCTGTTCCAAATCTTCGGACCAAAGGATCAATTGGTCAATCTCCGGAGCTGATACGTCATAAATGGTATTTCCCTGTTGAAGTTGAGCAATTTCCATTCTCATGATACCACTTTGGCGATTATTGTTCGTACTGTTTTCGAATTCTTCAAGCATCTGATCGGCAGTATTCAAATCGCCATTTGCCATGTACGTACTCGCTATTCTGATTTTTAAATCAGAATGTAATCCTTGTTCTGAATAAGCAGTTAAATCATTCAAATAATTGAGTACTTTATTTTGCCAGATATCGCCGTCCGTAAATTCTTCTATGGATCGATAACTTCGAATGATCTGAGCAGTCATCAACTCTACCTCTCTTCTTGTCGTCAGGATATCGTCTTCTAGTTTGCTTCGTTCGGATTGACCGGACTGACGACTGTACAATAAATCTAAATTGCTTTGATCCATAGGCGGTTCCATTGTCTGAACTACATTCATAACGGTTTCAGTCAGCGGTGAATTACTAAGCAGTACAGCGGTGATTTCTGATTCGTTAAGTGCATTTTCCGTAGTTAAAAGTTCGGTCATAACTACGTCCGACAGATAGGGCGAAGCATTGTTTAAGGTTTCCAGGAGAACGGTTGAATTATGCTGAAAATGAATTTCATTTAAAAGATGTGCCTGATCTCCTCCGTCTATGAATAGACTCCAATCATTCAAATTGACCAGATGCCCGGCTTGTTCTACTCTCACCTGCTCTACCATGGTTTCTTTATCTATATTAAAAAAGAAACTGAATCTGGAAGGACAGGATAGCGCTGGATCATAAGTCAGGTTATTACAAGTATTAACACCAAAATTCCAGGTACATACCGGCACATAACCTGAAGGTGCAGCATGATGATTATAGTTGATGTAGAATTGAGTAGAGTTGTTCCACATTTCATAACTGTTTGAATTACAAGGTGTATGGTCGAAGAAATTTCCTGCTGGTGCTGCTACATCAGAGCAAGTCCCTTGTGGATTCGCCAGGCTTCCGTTATAATTTTCTATGGCAATACTGACAGCTGGATTATTGAAATATTCATTACAGCGAATTAACAAACCATCATTTCTTCCATAAGCAACAGTAGCGGCACTGACTCCATCGAATTTGTTTTTATAAATCTCTTCCGTTGATTCTACATTGATATTGGTATAGGCTGTTACAATACCGTAATTTGCGTCAGTTTGTGTATCCAGATTATTTTCGGAAATATCAAATCCGGTGGAAGCTCTGATATAGATGCCATAATTATATTCATAAGGATGAAATGGCCAGGTCCAACCGGGAGGCTCATTGATATGGAAAGTACTCTGAGTTACGCTAGAGTGATCCATCCCATTAATATAGACACCTCTCCAATTGGTATTGAATAAGCAATTACTTACTTCAATATTATGCATAGGATTAGAACTGATCGCAAAAATACCGTATCCCAGTCCATCAAATACCGTCTCATTATAATTTAAACAAGGACTACCGAGTTGAGGGATAGAAGTACAGGTACCCCGTACTTTTAAAGAAGCGTTTTCGCTATAGATTCCGTATCCGCGATTAGTGATCGGACTATTATTCGTAGTAAGAGTATTTTTAAAACGACAATTGGAAATCGTGATCCCATCAACATATTGAAAGAAAAGGTGTTTATCCGGATGACCGGAAGAATTATTGAGCGTTTGTGTAGTAAGAAAATCGCAATTTGTGAAATAACTTAGATTTGGAGCTGGTAAGCCTGCTAGGTAACCAGCATTGCTCGGGTATGTATTCGTATAAAACTTCACTTCTGCATCTCGCTCATTATTCAAAAACTGTGCGCTATTGGCTTGTATCATCCCTCCGCTGAAGGCTTCGACGCCTACTTTTGCGTGCTCAATGATGGCATTATTTTTAAGAATAACCCGTCCTTGTGCAAAATTGCCTCCTTGTGGATATTGACTAGCCTGGGAATCTCCGAGTACATTTATGCCGCTCCACTGCGAACCACAGGTCGTCGTAATGATACCTCCATCTACGGTCAGGGTAGCCCCTTCTTCGACGATTATATGTGCATTAGTAGACATTATAAGAGAGCATTTTACAATAAGATGTGCACCTGATTTTACAATAATATCACCAAACGTTCGAGTCTTTTTATCCCAGATTTCATTTTGGGAAACCTGCAAATCAATTCCAGTATATTCACAACCACTATTCATAGTATAAGCAGACATGCTATTCAACAGTCTTTTATAGACTTTTCTCAATTGACAAGGCGTCACGGCTTTACTACTTGCGTTATAGCCCATCATATTATTTTCTCCGGTTGGAGAATTCCACTGTAAAGGATTTGTAAATCCAGCTGCAATAGCCTGATTATAAGTGGGTGTATCGCTACAACCATCATCGCAATTACCCATGCAATTACTAGTGATGGTATGGTGCAAGCTTAAATTATGTCCAAGTTCGTGGGCTGTAATCGCTGCTTTGGACCAGGCTCCCCAACCTTGGTTGACGTAGCTATCCCAGGCGTGAGCAATAAAGATCGTGGTGCCCGGGCCGTATCCACAACATACTGAATTATTGGGATCATCACTGAAGAGGTAAATATTCACCGTATTATTCAAATCCTGTCCATAGGTACTATTCAAATAAGTAACTGCTGTAGGATTTGCGTGTACATCTGCATACCATTTATACGTAGGGTCGTCGTGGAAATAAATTCCGTTAAGGTTGACGCGCCATTTTTTAGGATATACAGCGGGAGGTTGAGCACCGACATATAGATTCATAGGCTCCGTTTGAGCCAGAATATTATTATTGATAGCTGTAACCAGGTCCTGAGCATAATCAAAACCGGTATAGGATGTATTTCCGGTACCATCGTCATTAGCTCTGAAATTGTTACCACCGTTAGCAAGCATGAAATGTATGTTTACCCGAATATTCTGCATTGGAGGATTGAAGTCATTGGGAGGTAATATTAAATCAGTACCGCATTGAGCAGATACATGACCGGATGTAAATATAAGCGCAATTAGGGTCAGCGCTTTTAAGGAGATATTAATATATGTTTTCATATATTTTGAATTTTAGGGGGCAGGGAAGAACTATCAAAAGGCTCTTCCTGCCCTTTATTTTTATTATGGATTATCTTATTTGAAAAGTATAGAAATGCATAGCATTATTATTGATTTGCAAAATTTATCATCCGCAAACTTCGATTTTCTTTATCCGTTTGCAGCTGTAAAATATAAGTACCGGCATTCAGCCTATTTCCATCAATTGAAACATTGTGTTGACCTTTGCTCATTTGTGCATTATTCATTAATAAATGTTGCTTACCGCTAGCAGCTTCAATCAAAAATAGTCGTACATTTTTTTGAGCTTCGTCGAATGAAAAGCTTAACACAGAAGTATTCGTGACCGGATTCGGAGCGAGGATCATTTTATCTGGTGCCTGTTCTAAAGCTGGTCTTTGACTTTCAATGGTATTATCTGGCTGCTCAATCATGCCTCCTGGTGTATTGGGTCCCGGATTATCTGGCTGATGATCACAAATTTCTATGAAATCAATCCCTTGGCAGTTAAAATTGATCGTTCGACAGGCAGTCTCCGTACAGCATTCCCCATCGGTACCGGTTTCACCGGTAATTGTCAAACAAATCTCGTATTGCCCTGGCGAGCTGTAGGTATGAATCGGTCGTTGATCGAAGCTACTACTGCCATCTCCAAAAGACCAGTACCAACTTCTTACATTTCGGTTGGAATTGCCTTGACTTCCATTAAACTGGAAAATACAATCATCTGAAAAACAATTGTAAGTAAAGCTGGGATCCATGAAACAGGCTTCTTCACTAACTTCAATAAAAAGCCATTCACAATGTCGATCTTTACAACATTCTCCAGTCTCTTCATTAATGGCAATTATTTCCAGACAAATTAGATAATGATCAGCGATGGGAACCCTGTAATCAAATGTGGTCCCTCCGGGATAATAAATTCTATCTGTTTCGATCGTTTCAACCGTCCAGGTGCGGCTGACAATTGTGGAAATAGAATTAGTAGAGCTTTGATCAAATGTTCTGATTCTACCGGAACCATCATTTTCATTAATCAAATGAAATTTAGCATCAACGGAGCAATTAGAACTGCTACAATAACTGAATTCATCAAAAGCAATTCCAACAAATGAACTTGTGCTACCGATATAATCGATTTCAATACGCTCTATAAAATTATTGGTATTGATTTCCCAGTATGCCGAGGAAGATTCTCCTGTTGGATTATTTAGATCACTATATACAGGTACATTAGGTAAAGAACCTCCTGAATAAGTAGGAGAGACTAATAATATTTCTTCTTCTGGAGTACTAAAATTACCATTTGTAAAAGCTTTAATATGGAAAGCTTCCTGACCATCTACATCAATTAGATAACCAGAAGCAACTACACAGCTTTGAATGTCCAGATTATAATCAATCCTTAAGGTATTAGGATTTTGTAGGACCGCTCCATCATCATCTGTCAAAAACCAACAGCCTTCATCTAATGGAGTATTTACAGGGTGATCAGAATTACCAAGATAGCCATTACATTCAGCTCCTCCTTTATTAGTAATATATGGAGTAGTATTGCCAATACCAGCATAGAAAGCAGTTTGGGCACCACCTACTCTTGCATATCTTGGTAAAGCAACGAAGTTTCCAGCATTATCAATACAAGAAAAGCTAATCCCGTAAACGGAACTAAAGTATGCATTATCTATTGATGTATTATCAGAGGGAGTATGAGTTCCCATATATGTTCCTTCTTCAAAGTCAATAATATTCGGAAGGATTTGGCTATAGGTTACATCAGCTAATAACACAACAAGGGCTGTGAAAAAAATTGTTTTTTTCATGTAAATAGGGTTTAAGGTTTAAAATTTTGTGCTGTGGAATAGCCGGCTAATCGAATTCGAGAGATTGTTTGAAAATGGAGGGTTTAATTATCGATAAGTACCTTTTTGGCAAGGTAAAATTAGCGGATAATCATAATCTATTTTTAAACAACTTCTATCTTAAAAACTTTTGAAAAGTCCAAACGTGACTGAAAGAGGACAGAAAATTTGAGATTAATCTATCCGAAGAGGAAAAACATTTGACGATTTGATATTCTTACAGAGGAATATTTAGTTAGATAAAAATAAATCATAATCAGAAGCTTGAATGATACCTGATTTTGTTGCTGTATCAAAAAGTTTTTTTACCGCGTTTTTTCCTTCCCTTCCCAGGTCTTCCGTGAAGTGATTAACATAAAGATTAATATGTTGCATCATGACTTCCGGTGACATTTCCTGAGCATGTCTGGAAACATAATCCATGCTTTGTTCAGGGTTCTGGAGCGCATAGCTTACACTTCTTCGCAAAACCCGATCAACTTTTTGTTGAATTTCAAGAGGTATATCTCGCTTGATCACTATTCCACCCAGGGGAATCGGTAGATGAAATCCTTCTTCCCAGTATTCTCCGAGATCACGTAATTTAATGAGTCCTTTTTCGCGATAGGTAAACCGGTTTTCGTGAATAATTAATCCGGCATCTATACTTTCATTTAATACAGCGTTTTCAATATCTGAAAAAAGCATTTCGGTTTTGTGTATAGCTTTCGGATAGGCAAGGCTTAGCAAAAAATTAGCAGTGGTATATTTTCCCGGGATAGCAATACGGGCCCTGTTAATCTCTTCGGGGCTCATAGGACGCCTGGCAATGAGCAAAGGGCCACAATTATTGCCCAGAGCGCTGCCACTGTTTAACAGGACATAATCCTCTAAAGCATACGCATACGCATGATAACTGAGCTTGGTAATATCTAGTTCTTTATTAAATGCGCCCTGATTAAGTTTTTCCACATCGCCGAGTACTACATCAAATTCGAGCCCTTCGGTATCCACTTTTCCGTGAATCATGGCATCAAAAATATAAGTATCATTGGGGCAGGGTGAAAATCCAAGAGATAATTTCATTAAGTTTGTGTTGTACTTTAAATTAATTCAAAATGCTAGACATCAGAGGTCTAAAAATCATTTACGAAGATAATCATTTGATCGCGGTCAACAAGCCTGCCGGATGGTTGGTTCACGGAGATCAAACCGGTGATACACCACTTTCAGAATATGTAAAGCAATATATTAAACTGCGCTATAAGAAACCGGGGGATGTATTTCTGGGAACGATTCATCGCCTCGATCGCCCGGTCAGTGGTACCGTAATCTATGCCCGAACCAGTAAAGGCCTAGCTCGTATGAATAAACTGTTTCAAGAGCGAAAAGTTGAGAAAACCTACTGGGCAATTGTTGGCGAAAGACCGCAGCCTATCGAAGGGGACCTGATACACTATATTTTAAAGGATGTTCAGAAAAATCAGGCTAAAGCCTATGATCGGACGGGCAATCGAACCAAACATGCCAAAAGAAGCGAATTGTCTTATCAACTGATTAAAGAGATCGGGAATTTGCATTTGTTAGAGGTTAAACCCAAAACAGGGCGACCGCATCAAATCAGAGTACAACTTGCAAAAATTGGCTGTCCAATCTGGGGTGATGTAAAATATGGCTTCAGGAAACCTAATGAAGATGCTTCTATCCATTTACATTGCCGGAGTTTGTCCTTTATCCATCCCGTAAAACAGGAGCCGCTGATTATCGAAGCCGATCCACCCAATACTCAACTATGGCGAGAGCTGGAAGTAGTAGAAGGGGACTGAAAAGATTTGGAAAAGAGAAATAGAGCCTGACTTTTCATTTTGACAACTTTATATCCTGTTTAAAGATTTTTTCCGGATAAACTACTTCACTCAGGTAAAGACCTTGCGGGTAAGCCTGATTGATGAATTTCAGAGGCTTTTCTTTTTCTAAACCAGCTTGTAATTCTGCCAAACTGATTTGTCCTCGGCCCACATCCAGAATTCTCGCAACTATTAAGCGAATCATAGCTCGTAGAAAACGATCTGCAGTAAAACGAAAATGGATTCGCTGCTTATTTTCACTAAGCCTCATAGCTGCCTCCTGCAATTGACACCGGGTATGATTGTGTGCATCGGGCTGAAGGCAAAAATATCTGAAATCCGTATAATTTGTAAATAGATTAGTTGCTGTCTGCATTTTCTGTAGATCAAGCGATAACATATCATAACAGGCACTTTTATCAACTACAAAGGGATCTTTCTTTAAATGGATGTGATAATCATAGGTTCGTTGAATAACATCCAATTGAGCATTGGCTTTTTCCACCACCGGCAGCAAACGATAAACAACTATATCATCCGGTAACATTCGGTTGAGCTTGTAGACCAGATCAAAATCAATGATTTTTTCTACTTTGAAATGCGCATAATAATTATTGGCATGTACGCCCGCATCCGTACGCCCGCATCCATGAATCGTCAAATCCTTGTGAAATAATTTTCGCAAATCATCTTCAATAGTTGCTTGTACCGATGCAACTTTTTCCTGCCTTTGCCAGCCGTGGTAATTTGTTCCCTTATAAGCCAGATGAAGAAAATATTTCATTCGGACAAGATAGGGACTTTGAAAAAAATATAATCTGGATTTATAAATAAAAACCTGAAGTGTATTTGTAAACCGATCTATTATTTCCAAACATACCCTGATACTTTAATATTCATCATTCATCATTCATCATTCATCATTCATCATTCATTTTCACTTCCGACCTTTCTTATGCATATAGAATATTAAATAATCTTTAGAAAGTTTTAACATCTTATCTTTCAGCGTTTTGTCATTTTATCGCGTATGGACGGGAAAGAGAATTTATCTGGTTGAACTCAATTCATTGATGATAAATAGTATAAAGCTATGCTAAACTCCTTTTTCAAGCTGTCATTTCTTTTTTTAGTAGCGGTACAGTTAAGCGCTTGTTTTGGTTATGCAATACAGACTTCTTCTTTTGCTACAAAAAATTATCGAAGTTATAAAAAAAGCGCACCGGCGAAGGGCTGGGAAATGCTTCGGGTTTACGAAGATGAACAGCCTGAACGGCCTTATGAAGTCTTAGCGGAAATTGTCGTGACCGGAAGTAGCGGAACAACGGAGAGTAGTTTGCTCCGAAAAGCGCGAAAGGAGGCTGGTCGCTACGAAGCCGATGCCCTTATATTTGTTGAAATCAGAGAAGTATTTCGATCTACTTTTAATGGCTTTGCTTTTGCGGCCAATCTTGCGACCGCTTTTAGTGAGGATACCTGCGATGATGATTATCTCGAAATGGGGGGCGAATATGATGCACTTGAATTGGAGGCCCGGGCGATTCGGTTTAAAAAAGAAGCCAAAGAGTAGTTAGCGGCTTGCTAATATCGTTTATTATCTTGTGCAATAGTTTCGAAAAAATAGGCCTTTGATTATTCAAATTCAATACCTTTACAAAGTTGTTGTCTATTAAAGGATCAATCATTAGATAAAAATGAATATTGAAGCTTTTCGGGATTATTGTTTGTCTAAAAAAGCGGTCGAAGAAACCTTTCCCTTCGATGAGGTTACCCTTGTTTTCAAAGTGATGGGTAAAGTCTTTGCTATTACCGGATTGGATAATGAAGAGTTTTCCGTGAATTTAAAATGCGACCCGGAATACGCAATTGAATTACGGGAAGAATATGAGGATATCCAGCCGGGTTTTCATATGAGCAAAAAACACTGGAATACGGTACATTTCGAAAATGGCTTAAGAGATGACTTGTTGATTAAACTGATTGATCATTCTTATGATCTGGTAGTTGCAAAACTAAAAAAAGCGGATCGCGAATTTCTTAAAAACCTATAGGGATTGTGGAAAGGTTTGATTTTTTGATTGTAGGGCAGGGGCTGGCAGGTAGCCTCTTAGCTTATCGTTTGTTGAAGGCTAATAAATCTGTACTCATTATTGATGATCAACAGAAAGGAGCGGCTTCGGCTGTGGCTGCTGGTATTATTAATCCCATTACTGGTCGACGCTTTGCTAAAAGCTGGCGGATCGATGAATTCCTTCCTTATGCAAAATCCTTTTATCAGCAGCTCGAATTAGAGCTTGGCGAAACCTTTTTCTACGAACGTTCCGTTCTCCGTTTTTTAGCTGGTAATAAAGACATCAATGATTGGTATGCGCGTTCCGCCTGGGATGGCTTTGGGGAATACATGCAAGAATATCAAATCCCCGAAAACTTTAGCCAGTTCTATCATCTGCCTTTTGATATTGGAGCAATAAAACCTGCTGCTCAGGTAGATTTGCCACTTTTGATCAATCTTTTAAAGGTCTATTTTACAAAAAATGCTCTTATGCTTTCTGAGAGATTTGATTATGAAAAACTGAGTATACAAGAAGAAGGAATATCCTATCATACCTTTAATGCCCGGCAGATCGTTTTTTGTGAAGGTTATCAGGGCCGCTTTAATCCCTGGTTTAGTATGGTTCCTTTTGAACCCGCAAAAGGCGAAGTTCTGATTTTAAAGATTCCGGGCTTAAATCAAAAGGATTTTATTAAAAACAAACTAATGATTGCACCATTAGGAGATGATCACTACTGGCTTGGCAGCAACTACGAATGGAATGCACCTAATGATCTCCCGACGGAATCTTTTAAAAGAGATTTTATTCAAAAAATAAAACGGACTATCAAAATACCTTTTGAAGTCATTGAACATAAAGCAGCGATACGTCCTACGATCAAAGATCGCCGCCCGGTATTGGGGACGCATCCCGTTCATCCCCGTCTGAGCATTTTTAATGGTCTGGGTACGAAAGGTGCTTCTTTAGCCCCCTTCTGGTCCAATGAAATGCTGCAATATCTGCTGCATCAACAAGCTATACATCCCGAGGCTGACCTTCAAAGATTCTGCTAAGTTCACTTCTTTTTATGTTTCGGTTTCTAACTTTTGTCATCCGTTAAAAAAATCTTAAAAACCCTCGCCATTTATGTAAAATAAGGTCTAATTTCATCCATTAGTAGAAACAACCTAACAAAACAATCATTTACACCGGAATTAAACTTTCCATTATGAAAAAATTATTTTTGATCGCTCCTTCGTTTTTACTTATGTTATTTCTTTTTGCTTGTAATAAAAAGAAAAAAACACTAACTCTTAATCAAGACTCCCAAGCCACAATTACTACAAAAGATATGCTCAAACTCAATAATCAGGATTATACGAAAGAGTGGAAAACCATTGATTCCCTGGATCGTAAAGGTTTACCTAAATCTGCCCTGGAAAAAGTCGATAAGCTCTACGAAAAAGTAGTAGCCGAAAATAATGCTCCCCAAATTGTCAAATGCCTGATGTATAAGGGAAAGTATCAAACTACGCTTGAGGAAGATGGTTTTGCAAATACATTGCGCGAAATGGAATCTCATATTGACAAAGCGGCTTTTCCACATAATAAGATACTGGAATCTATGATGGCGGAGCTTTATACCCGTTATTTGGATCAGAATTACTGGAAATTTCAAAACCGTACCGGAATGGTCGATTTCGAACCTTATGATTTCGAAACCTGGACCATTGAGCAATTGACGGATCGCTCTCGTGAATTATACCTTTCTTCAATTAATGATGAAAATACGAAGCGACTCGCACTCAAAGATTTTCAAGCTATTCTTTCTGGAAAAGTAGGCGAAGAATCCTTTCAACCGACGCTTTACGATTTTCTAACCTACCGGGCGATTAATCATTTTTCCAATGATCGTAATTATTTAACAAAACCAGCTTATCAATTTTATATCAACCAGCCGGAAGCACTTGCCGATCTGGAGACTTTTATCAATTATTCTTTCACTTCAAGGGATTCCACTTCCGGGAAATTGCTGGTACTGCAGCTTCTGCAAAAATTGCTGGATTTTCATAAAAATGATGAGCAGGATTTAGCTTTGAACTATGCTAATATGCGTAGAATTGCTTTCGTTTATCAAAATACGATACTTCCCGAAAAAGATAAAATATACCTGGAAACACTCGAAAAGCTTAAAAAGCAATATGAAGGCAAAGTTTTTTCTACCGAGGTAGATTATAAAATAGCCGAATACTACTATCAATCCGGCAACTCCTACAAGCTGGGAGATAGTGATGAAAAGAGATTGTATTGGAAAAAGGCACTGGAAATATGTGACAGGGCCATCGAAGCTTTTCCAGAGTCCTACGGTGCAGCTCAATGCGGTGGATTGAAAGCTAGTATTCTAAGCAAGAGTCTCAGTTTTATAATAGAGAGTTTTAATATTCCAAACGAGGCGATTTTAATGAATGTAAATTATCGGAATATTGAAAAAGTACACGGGCGCATCATTAAGATGACCGATAAGCAAATTAAAAAATTCCAGCAGCTCAGATGGGATGAAAGAGCTGATTACATAAGAAAGCTCGATCCGATAAAAGGTTTTGCTTTTGATCTTCAGGTGACAGATGATTATCGGGGACACAGTACTGAAATCAAAGTGGCCCCCCTCGCAGTTGGACATTATATGATGGTGCTTTCCAATGATAGCAATTTGAAAGATAAATCCAATGCCCTGCAATATGCTTTTTTCAATGTGACCAATATCGCATTTGCCAATCGTATTAATGATAATAAAAAGGCAGAATTTGTAGTGACCAATCGCAAAACCAGCGAACCTATGGCTGGTGTAAAAGCGACCTTTTATAGACAGAACTATAATTCAATCTTGCGCCGCAATGAAGAAACTAAAATAGGCGAAGCACTTACGGATAAGAATGGATTTGTAGTTAAACCCGGTAAAGGAGAGCCTAGATTCAAAACAGTACTTTCAAAAGGGGATGATGTGCTGGATTTGAATGTATGGTCTTCGGATGTGGTGCGAAACTACGATTCCCAGGCTCGTAAGACAATGAGCCTGTATCTGGATAGAGCGATTTACCGACCGGGGCAGACAATTTATTTCAAAGGTCTGGCCATTGCCTACGATACCAAGCGCAGACCAACGATCATCACTAATGAAAAAGTAACGGTTGAGTTTAGGGATGTTAATAATCAGGAAATTGAAAAACTGGAATTACGAACCAATGAGTACGGAACCATTAACGGAGCTTTTACCGCTCCAACCAGTGGACTTGCCGGGAATATGCGAATCAGTATTCAATGGTCCGGCCAAAGTTCAACTAAGTATGTAAGAGTAGAAGAATATAAACGACCTAAGTTCGAAGCGACTTTTGATCCTGTGAAGGGGAGCTTTAAATTAGGAGAAGAGGTAATTGTAAAAGGTAAGGCTAAAGCTTATGCCGGTAGTAATATTGATGGGGCGAAAGTAGTTTATCGCGTAGTACGCGAAGCCAGATTTCCCTATTATCCCTGGTGGCGCTATGGCGGTTGGCGACCAAGTGTTCCGGCTATGGAAATTACTAATGGGGAATTGAAAACGGATGAGAAAGGAGAATTCGAGATTGAGTTTGAAGCGATTCCCGATCTAAGCATCGATCCTTCTACGAAACCTCAGTATTATTACACAGTATATGCCGATGTTATCGATATCACGGGAGAAACACATTCTGCTCAAAGGAAAGTTATCGTTGGTACAGTTGCTTTATCGGTTAACTTTGATGTGGGCTCACAAGTCAATTCCGACAGCCTTCAATCTACTAATATTAGTACCAAGAATCTGAATGGTGAGTTTGAAGCAGCGAAAGGGAATTTTAAAATAGAAAAACTGAAAACACCCGCTCAGTCTTATGTCGCGCGTTATTGGCCGGTACCGGATAAACCCATTATAAATAAAGCCGATTTTGTACGTGATTTTCCTCGATTTGCCTATAAAGATGAAGATCAGGTTGCTAACTGGACTGTAGAGCAGACGGTTTTTAACGCTGATTTTGATACGGAGCAATCAAAGGAACTTTCTTTCGATAATATAAAATTAGTACCTGGAAAATACGCTTTTCACCTTAGTACGCAGGATGCTTTTGGCGAAAAAATAGAAATCAAAAGATTTGTCACCGTTTACGATTTGGATAGTAAAAGAGTGCCAACTAATGAAATCTATTTCCACGTTGTCGAGCAAAATACCTTCGAACCTGGAGAAGTGGCCGATATTTATTTCGGTTCTTTTGATCCCAATGTGAAAATGCTTTTTGAAGTAGAACATGATAATAAATTGATTAAAAGTGATTGGTTGACTATCAATGAATTAAGAAAAGAATCTCAAGCAATTGAAGAAGTTCACCGTGGAAATCTGTTTTACAATATTTATTTCACAAAAGACAGTCGCTTTTACAATAATGCTTATACGATTAATGTACCCTGGACGAATAAGGAATTAAGCATTGAATACAGTACCTTCCGGGATAAATTATACCCTGGTCAGGATGAAACCTGGGAGTTGAAAATCAGTGGGCCAAAGAAAGAAAAAGTGATGGCGGAAATGGTAGCCGGGATGTACGATGCTTCTCTGGACGCCTTTGCGCCAAATAATTGGTCCTTAAACCCGCATCCATACATGTACAAGCGTTTGGGCTGGCGTCATCATGGCTATGGTACGCGTAATGGAAACGAAGCGCATTATAACTGGGGGCGAGTAAGCGCTCCGGGGCTTCCTTATCGGGTTTTCGAAAGTCTTAACTGGTTTGGCTTCAACAACTTCCAATACTTCGGTTACGTCTACAAAGATTATGCATTGGAAGAAGCAGAAATAGTAGAAATGGATGGTGCAAGAGGGAAAAAACGCGAAGCACCTGCACCTACTATAGCACAGGATAACACTACCACTGGTGGTACTATAACCAGTGAGCAAATTAGGAATCTGCCTACTAAGGATGTTTCAGCTTTAGCTGCAGAAACGGCTGGTTTAAGTTCGGAGGATGATGAGGAAGGGAAAACAAGTGCGGAAGAGCAGGATAATCCACCCCAAATCCGTACGAATCTCAACGAAACGGTTTTCTTCTTTCCAAATGTCAAAACGGATGAAGAAGGTAATGTGATTCTTCAGTTTAAAATGAACGAGGCACTTACCCGCTGGAAGTTTATGGGTTTTGCACATACTAAGGATTTGAAACTCGGATTTACAACTAAAGAGGTAGTGACGCAAAAAGACCTTATGGTGCTTCCAAATCCTCCGCGTTTTTTCCGCGAAGGAGATGAGATTGAATTTACTGCAAAAGTGAGTAACCTTACCGATAAAGAGATCAGTGGTATTGCTACTTTACAGCTTTTTGATGCTGTTTCCATGCAAGCAATCGATCAAAAGCTCGGCAATAACAAAATGGAAATTCCTTTTACGGCAAGAGCCGGACAATCTGATCGCTTAGCCTGGAAGCTGAAGATTCCGATTGGACAGTTGGGGGCAGTGACGCATCGGATAGTAGCTAAAGCTGCTAATTTCTCCGATGGTGAGGAAAGTGCCTTGCCTGTCATTACTAATCGAATGATGGTTACAGAAACGATGCCTTTGCCGGTAAGGGGAGGTCAAACCAAAAACTTTGACTTTAAGGCAATGGAAAAAGCAAGTCGATCCAATACTTTGACCCAACATGCCATGACCCTGGAATTTACTTCTAATCCAGCCTGGTATGCGGTACAGGCATTGCCCTATCTGATGGAATATCCCTACGAATGTACGGAGCAAATTTTTAGCCGCTACTATGCTAATGCCCTGGCCAGCTCAGTAGCTAATTCGCATCCAAAGATTAAACGTGTGTTTGAACAGTGGAAGGGAACGGATGCGATGGATAGCAAATTAACTAAAAATCAGGAACTTAAATCTGCCCTCTTGGAAGAAACGCCATGGGTATTACAGGCACAAAGTGAAGAACAACAGCGCCGAAATATTGCTTTGCTTTTCGATCTCAACCGAATGAATAATGAATTCGAAGCGGCGATCAAAATAATTTCTGATCGACAACTTGCTAATGGAGGTTTTGCCTGGTTTCCCGGCGGGCGAGACAATTGGTACATTACGCAGTATATTGTCGAAGGGATGGGGCATCTTGACCGCCTGGGAGTACAGGCTCTGAAAGATGATCCTGAAACAGCAAAGGTTATTGACCGGGCATTGACCTATATCGATTTTGAAATCAAAAGCCATTATGAAGAGTTGAAGGAAAGACTAAGGCGCAATAAGGGGAATTTGGAAAAAGATCATTTGGATTACATCGCTATTCATTATTTGTATACGCGCTCATTTTTCATGGATAAACCGATTGATCAGGCTTCAGGAGAAGCCCTTGATTATTATCTCGGTCAGGCCGAAAAATACTGGTTGCGAAAAGGTAATTATTCTGAAGGAATGATCGCATTGGCCCTAAAGCGCTTTAAAAAAGGAGACGCGGTTCCTACCGATATCGTAAAGTCTTTAAAAGAGCGATCAATTAATAATGAAGAGTTTGGAATGTACTGGAAATACAATTCAGGTTTTTACTGGTATCAAATGCCGATTGAAACGCATGCACTGATGATTGAAGTTTTTGATGAAGTTGCTCAGGATGCACAAGCGGTAGATGATTTAAGAGTTTGGTTATTAAAAAACAAGCAGACCAATCACTGGAAAACAACCAAAGCTACAGCTTCTGCAGTATATGCTTTGCTGATGAATGGAGATAACTGGCTTTTAGAGGATCAACCTGTAAAAATTACTTTGGGTAATGAGCTAATTGATCAAAGTAAATTGAAGACGGAAGCGGGAACGGGCTATTTCAAAAAACGCTGGGATGGGGCTGAAGTAAAAAGTGAAATGAGCAAAGTGAAAGTAGAAAACCCCAACAAAGTAGTGGCCTGGGGAGCGCTTTACTGGCAGTATTTTGAGCAACTGGATAAAATTGAAACTTTTGAGGATACACCTTTAAAGATTAATAAAAAACTATTCAAGGTCACCAATACGGATACCGGACCTAAGATGAGTTTACTAAAAGAAGGCGCTCAATTGCAGCCGGGGGACAAATTACAGGTTCGTATTGAAATTAGAGTAGATCGTGCTATGGAGTATGTACATATGAAGGATATGCGGGCCAGTGGTTTTGAGCCGATTAATGTACTGAGTACCTACAAATGGCAAGGTGGGCTAGGTTACTACGAGAGTACCGGAGATATAGCTACGAATTTCTTTTTTAGCTATTTGCCAAAAGGGACATACGTTTTCGAATATCCGCTAAGAGTAATTCATAATGGCGATTTCTCTAATGGAATAACCACTATTCAAAGCATGTATGCTCCGGAATTTACCAGCCACTCGGAAGGTATCCGGGTACAGGTGGGAGAATAAAACCGGAAATGTTGAATTCCAAATCCCAAGGCAGCTTGCTGCCTTGGGATTTGGAATTTCTTTGATTGTTAAAGACCTGTCGAAATATCTTCGTCCGTTGTCGAGAAAAAGCGGTTATCAAAGCATTCGGGACCTATATTGTTGGCGTTAAAAATCCATTTTTACAATGAAAAAACGTAAAATTGTTTATTCCGCATTAAAACAAGTAAAAAAGACAGTTATGAGTAATAGTAATAATGATCGAAACAAGCATGCAGATACTATAATCCGAAATCATGTCATTTGGTCAATGGGCGCTGGTTTGATCCCGGTACTTATCGCAGATATTTTTGCCGTAAGTGCGCTTCAGCTGGATATGATCCGACAGCTTTGTCGGGTTTATGATGTAGATTTTAAAGAAACTCAGGGTAAAGCTATTGTAACTTCTCTAACCAGTTCTACTTTAGCCAGAATAGGGGCGGGGAGTGTTATTAAATTGATCCCCGGAGTAGGCTCAATGATCGGCGGAGCTACAGTTTCTATTTTTGCGGGTGCGTCTACTTATGCTTTGGGAGAAGTTTTCAAAAAGCACTTTAGTTCCGGCGGTACTATCCTCGATTTTGATCCCGAGCGATTGAGAAAGTACTATACGGAGAAATTCGAAAAAGGCAAAAAAGTTGCAAAGGAGATGAATAAAAAGGCAAAAAAGGAAGATGTGGAAGAAGCCAAGACCGCCGGATTTTCCGAGCCAAGTTCCGCGAAAGATGTTAGCCCTCCACCGGTACCTAAAGTAGAAGAGGAAGATTCGAATGATGTACTTGGAAAACTTAGAGAATTAGGTGACCTGAAAGCCACTGGAGTTATTACCGAAGAAGAGTTCCAGGCTATGAAGAAAAAACTCCTCGAAGAATTTTGAGGCTTTAAGGTTTAGCTGTACTGACCAAACAACACAGGGGCAATGATCACTAGAAATTAAAAAATCATTCGGAACGCTTTTCGTCGTTTTTTCGAATTTCGAACCTCAATTTTCGAATCTCGTTTAGTACATTCAGGTATTGGGCATCAGGTGAATCACCTCATCCCCAATGCCTAGAATCTATATCTTGCGGTTGGTGCAATATCCTGTTCCGCAAATTCATCATTCATATATTTATAATAGCCCGTAACGGCAATCATTGCAGCATTATCGGTACAGAATTCGAATTTGGGAATATAGGTGTTCCATCCCAGGCGCTCTCCAAAACTAGTTAATGTATTTCGCAAACCTGAATTGGCCGAAACACCTCCTGCAATGGCAATTTCTTTTATACCGGTTTGTTTGGCGGCCCGCTCCAGTTTCTTCATCAATATACTGACAATCCGTTCCTGTACCGAAGCACAAATATCTTCCTTGTTATTATCAATGAAGTCGGGATCATCTTTCAGGTTTTTCTTCAGGAAATAAAGAATAGAAGTTTTCAAACCACTAAAGCTAAAGTTGAGTCCGGGAATATTAGGCTCGGGAAAATCATAAATGGCCTTTCTATTTTTGGCTAATTTATCGATTAGAGGTCCGGCTGGATAACTCAGCCCCATCAGTTTTCCGGTTTTGTCAAATGCTTCACCAGCGGCATCATCAATGGTTTCTCCAAGGACTTCCATTTCCAGATGGCTTTTCACCAACACGATCTGAGTATGTCCACCGGAGACGGTCAGGCAAAGGAAGGGAAAATTGGGTTTTGGGTCTTCGGCAAAATGCGCAAGTACATGGGCTTGCATATGATTAACTTCGATAATTGGAACGCCAAGACTCAGGGCAAGGGATTTTGCGAAAGATACGCCAACGATCAGCGAACCAATCAGCCCCGGTCCTCTGGTAAAGGCAATGGCCGAGATATCCTGCTTCTCAATACCTGCTTGCTGAATAGCTTGATCAACCACCGGTATGATATTGACCTGATGAGCCCTTGAGGCCACCTCTGGGACCACACCCCCATACTTTTGATGAATCGTTTGATTCGCTACGCAATTGCTTAGTATTTCTCCATCTTTTATGATTGCAGCCGAGGTATCATCACAGGAAGACTCGATCCCTAGCAGGATAATGCTCATATTAAAAATATTTTTAATTTTTATTAGACACTTTGCCTTTTTTTAAATAATATTTTTTTAAATTTGGCTTGAAGAATGAAAATTATTACTAATACATAAAAACAGCTTTTTGTTTTTTACACACACACCACTGAATTTCATTTTCTAACCCTTTAACAACCTTTACATGTTCAAAGGTAAAAATAAGTACGAAAGTCCAAAAACTACAGCTTCAACTACTCCTCCAATTGATGAGACATCCTGCATTATCGCTAAAGGTACAGTGATCGAAGGCACTTTTTCCAGTACCATGGATTTGCGCATTGATGGTATCATCAATGGAGAAGTAAAATCCCGAAAACTTGTAATGGGAGAAACCGGAAAAATCGAAGGGACTGTTAACTGTTCCGAATCCAGTATTAAAGGGAAGATCGAAGGAGAATTAAACGTTCGAGGTTTATTGCACCTTTTAAGCAGTGCCTTTATCAAAGGTAAAATCAGGGCCAAAAAAATGGTTGTTGACGAGGGCGCATCCTATAGCGGTGAATGCCTGATTGGTGAACACCATTTTAAAAAAGAGGTCGTTTAATACCATTTCTTCCCTTTACACACCAAAATCACCTTTTTCATCATCAACCTTTCAAGGCGCATCAAATTATTTCCTGATTGCTTCTTCTGTGATTGCCGTTTATGTGAAAAAGAATATTGATTTCCTGAATCCTCAATGTTATTTCTATATCAATATTCTCTTCATGCCTATTATTTTTTAAAGAAAAAATAGTATTATTGCGTGTAACAAACGAAAATTTCTAATCAATATGAGAGTAATCATCAACTTAGTTTTATTCCTAGTTATTTGTGTATTGGTATGGACGCTTACTTCCAGTATTCAGGAACCTATCGCCTTCAATGCCGAAAAAACAAAAAGAGATAATGCGGTAATCAACCGTTTAAAAGCTATCAGGTCTGCACAGGAACTTTTTAGAGAAGCTAGTAACGGAGAAGGTTATGCGCCTGATTTCGACAGTTTGGAATATGTTCTAAGAAATGGAAAAATAATGACTATTTCCGTTTTGGGAAATCCGGATGATCCAAATGATCCTACCATTACTTATGATACTTCTTATACTCCAGTGATGGATCGTATCGCAGAGTTCAACAGTAAAAGTAAAGATTACAAGATTAGCCTGGATTCTTTACGCTATGTCCCTTATGGAAATGGAGAAACTTTTGAGATTACAGCTGATACCATTACCTACCAGCAAACCCTGGTAAATGTTTTGGAGGTTAAAACTCGAAAAGAGAACTATATGGGAGAGAAGTATTCTGATGCGCGATTCTCTCGCTATGATGCTACTTATGATCCTAAATCATATATCAAGTTTGGTGACTTAAATGCTCCTAACCTGACCGGAAATTGGGAATAAGCATCGATATATACGAAGAATCCTTTGTAAAAAATGCAATCTCCTCCTATAATCTGTCTGCACTTGTAGGTGCAGACAGATTTTCTTTTCTGGCTTTTGATCAGGATCAGCAGAAAGTTCAGCTTCTTAAAAGCTATGTACATCCTTCCCGGGAAACGAATACTTCCAAAACCCTGGTACATGATGTTTATACCCGGGATGCACTGCTCAAATCCACTTTCCGGCAAAAATTGGTCGCAATTATTAATGATCATAATACCCTGGTTCCCGCTCGCTTGTATGACCCGGCACAACAAGCTATATACCTGGAGAAACTCATAGCAGATATCCCTGAAAGTACAATTCAGGTAGATGATATTCGCGAACTGGATATCAAAAATATTTACCGGATTGATCAGGGACTCAAAAACATGCTGGATAGTTATTTCCCCGGAGCGCGTATATTACATACGGCTACTCTATTCATTAGCGGGACTCACGAATTGTCTAAACACCGGCAGGGTTTTCAGGTTTATCTCAATATCATTGGAAATCAGTTTCAAATTGTACTTTTCGAAGATCAGGATTTGCTTTTTAGCAATATCTATTCTTTCAAGACTTCTAATGATTTTATTTATTTTACAATGCTGGTATTTGATCAGTTTAAGTTGAAACCGGAAACGGTTCCATTATATCTCTGCGGACAAATTACGGAAAACTCTGAGATTTACAGGTTGATCTATCGTTATATCCGGCATATTCATTTTATTCAACTTCCCAGTTTTCTTAATTTTGGTCCGAGATTGAAAAAACAAACGAGCCATCATTATTTTAACTTATACTGCTCAAAGTTATGCGTATAATTGGGGGGAAATTCAAGGGAAGAAGATTTAATCCACCGGCAAAAAACTGGCCCACCAGACCGACTACTGATTTTGCAAAGGAAGGACTTTTCAACATCATTTATAATAATTTTGAGATAGAAGACATTAGCGTTTTGGATCTTTTCGGAGGAACGGGAAGCCATAGCTACGAATTTATATCCAGAGGTTGTAAGGATGTTACTTATGTCGATAAATTTGGCCCTTGTGTAGCTTTTGTCAAAAAAACAGCTAAACTGCTGGAGATTGAGCCCTTTTTGAAAATCTATAAGGCCGATGTATTTAAGTTTATCAAAACTACCACTCGCCAATACGATTACATCTTTGCCGGACCACCTTATCCATTGCCAAATCTCGATACCATTCCCGATGTGATTTTTGAAAATGATCTTTTAAAAGAAGATGGATGGTTGGTCCTGGAACATAATCCGAACCACGATTTCAAAGATCATCCCAATTACCATAAGGAACGCAACTACGGAAAAACCATCTTTAGCATTTTTACAAAGACTTAATAAACAGCGCTTTCCTTTTTATCTATTGGTTCTTCCAAAAACAATTCTTCTTTTAACAACATTTATTACGGATTTCAGTTATTTTTATAACTTAAATGTATCCTGGCTATCTTATGATTAGAACTTTATTTTGCTCCATCATATTCTGTTTTCTTTTCTTTCTTGCTTCCGCCCAGGATATCAATGGCTATTGGAGAGGGACTATTACGCAGGATGAAGGTGGATACCGTTCCGAATATATTCTCGAACTCTGGATTTATCAAAAAGGAGATTCTATTATCGGGAAATCCTACGTATTCGTGGATAGTATTTATGCTGAAATGGAAATTTCCGGAACGCTGTTCAGCGATGTATACTTGCAAATTAAAGATGATAGAATTATTAGCCACGAGGAACTGGAAGGAATGGAATGGTGTATTAAGTCCTATCAACTATTGTTGAAACAAACCGGCAGTGCGCTGAGGTTGGAAGGACATTGGCAAGGAGTAACTAGCTTTTCCAGTTGTATTCCCGGGAAAATCTTTCTCAAAAAATCGATCCCCCGGGCCTGAGCCTAGAAAGTGTTCTCAAAACTTCTTCCTGTCAAGTATAAAAGATAAATTTGCGCAGAATTTCGAATTTATCTCAACTACCTATATCCGTAGCTGCACAAAGCCTGTAAATCGTTTTTACGAAAACTGAACAAGAAGAAACTCAAAATGAACATTATAACAATCATACAACAGGGAGTAATCAATGGAATAGCGGAGCTCTATGATGCCAAAATCAATGAGCAACAAATTACATTGAATGCAACGAGAAAAGAATTTGAGGGAGACTTTACGGTTGTTACATTTCCCTTTGCCAAAATTGCGAAGAAAAAACCCGATGAAATTGCCGAAGAACTGGGACGGTATCTGGTAGAAAATATTAATGAACTTGCTGCTTTTAATGTGATCAAAGGATTTCTGAATCTCGTCATTGATGATGCCTATTGGAAATCTTTTTTAGAGGATTCTGCCGGGAAGGCGGATTATGGAACACAACTCGCTACCGGAAATAAAGTGATGGTTGAATTTTCTTCACCCAATACCAATAAACCCCTTCACCTTGGTCATATCAGGAATATACTGCTCGGTTGGTCCTGCTCCAAAATCCACGAGGCTGCTGGCAACGAAGTTGTTAAGGTTCAGATCATCAATGATAGAGGCATTGCGATTTGCAAGTCGATGATTGCCTGGCAAAAATTTGGAAATGGAGAGACTCCCGAATCATCAGGAACCAAAGGGGATTCTCTGGTCGGAAAATACTATGTGCTTTTTCAGCAGAAATTGACCGAAGAATACACCGAATGGCAAAAGAGCGAAACTGCTGAAAAGCTTTTTGAATCCAAAAAGAAAGAGGGACAAGAAATAGCCGATTTTTTTAAAAAATACGAAAAGCAATATTTCAACGAATACAGCGAACTGGGTAGAGCCGCCAAGGATTTATTACTCGCCTGGGAAGCTAATGAACCAGAGGCAAGAGCTCTATGGGCTCAGATGAATAACTGGGTATATAGTGGTTTTGAACAGACCTATAAAAGCCTGGGAGTTAGTTTTGACAAGCTTTATTACGAATCGGATACCTATCTTTTGGGAAAAGATTTCATTGAAAAAGGACTAGAGGATGGAATTTTTTATAAAAAAGATGATAATTCTGTCTGGATTGATCTGGAAGATGCAAAACTGGATCACAAACTGGTATTGCGGAGTGACGGAACCTCTGTTTATATGACGCAGGATATTGGGACAGCCGAATTGAGATATAAAGATTTTGGAACTAAACAGATGGTTTATGTTGTGGGGGATGAGCAGAATTATCACTTCAAAGTGCTTTTCGAAATTATGAAAAGATTGAAGGCACCATATTCCGAGGGTCTGCACCATTTGTCCTACGGGATGATAGATTTACCGACGGGTAAAATGAAATCCAGAGAAGGGACCGTAGTAGATGCAGATGATTTAATTGCCGAAGTGATCGGAGAGGCCCGGAATGGTTCTTTGGAAAGAGGGGATCTGGATGACCTGCCAAAGGTAGAAAGAGAAGGCATTTATCGGAAAATTGGTCTTGCTGCCTTGAAATATTTTATCTTAAAGGTAAACCCTCAAAAACGAATGGTTTTCAATCCCCAGGAATCGGTTGACTTGCAGGGAGATACCGGACCCTACATTCAGAATGCCTTTGTTCGGATCAAGAGTGTTTTGCGAAAAGCCGATCAATCAGATTTTTCGGACTCAGTAGATTATGACGCCTTGGCTAATGCGGAAAGAGAACTTTTGGTACAATTATACAAATTTCCGGAAATGATCAGTCAGGCTGCCGAACAGCTTGATCCTTCTATCATTGCCAGTTTTAGTTTTGACCTGGCCCGAAGTTATCATCGATTCTGGCACGAATGCAAAATTATTACAGCTGAAAGTCCTGCGGCAAGAAGCTTTAGACTTAAGTTGAGCAAAATGGTCGGGAGTGTTTTACAAAAAGCAATGGATTTACTGGGCATTGAAATGCCCGAACGAATGTAATTTTTAATACAATATTTTCAGTTTTTGAGATGACTGTTTCCTGTCAGTATCCCAAGAAAGAAAGCTAAACCCAATATAAATGTCTGAAAAAGTCGAGTCTCTAAATTTTATCGAACAAATCATCGAAGATGATCTCAAGAATAATGTGAATGATGGAAAAGTGCTGACCCGTTTTCCTCCCGAGCCCAACGGATATCTGCATATTGGACATGTCAAAGCTATTTGCGTCAATTTTGAAATTGCAAAAAAATACGGCGGAAAAACTAACCTCCGTTTTGATGATACCAATCCGACGACCGAAGACACGGAGTTTGTAGAAAATATTAAAAAAGATATTAAGTGGCTGGGTTATGATTGGGAAGAGCGGGAATATTTTGCTTCCGATTATTTCGGACAATTATACGAATTTGCTGTCGAGCTCATTAAAAAGGACCTGGCTTATGTTGATGATTCTACTCCCGAAGAGATTGCCGAGCAAAAAGGCAGTCCGACAAAACCGGGTGTGGCTAATCAATACCGTTCCAGAAGCATCGAAGAAAATCTCGGGCTTTTCGAAAAAATGAAAAACGGAGACTTCCCGGATGGTTCCAGAGTTTTAAGAGCAAAAATAGATATGGCCTCGCCTAATATGCTGATGCGTGACCCCGTGCTTTATCGGATCAAACATGAGCATCATCACCGTACGGGAGATGACTGGTGTATTTATCCCTTATACGATTTTGCCCATGGTCAGTCCGATTCTATTGAAAATATTACCTACTCTTTGTGTTCATTAGAGTTTATGAATCACCGGCCATTGTACAATTGGTTTATTGAAAAATTGGAGATATTCCCTTCTCGCCAGATTGAGTTCGCCCGGATGAATGTCGCCTATATGATTACCAGTAAACGCAGGCTGAAAAAACTAGTGGAAGAAAAACTGGTTTCCGGATGGGATGATCCGCGCATGCCCACTATTTCCGGAATGAGAAGAAAAGGTTATCCGGCTGCTGCCTTACGCATATTTTGTGATAAGGTAGGGGTTGCCAAAAGGGATAACCTGATCGAAGTTGAACTGCTGGAGTCCTGTGTTCGGGATGAACTGAACAAAACATCTGCCCGCGTTATGGGCGTTTTGAATCCGGTAAAAGTAGTCATTACGAATTATCCGGAAGGAAAATCCGAAGAATTGACAGCCCTTAATAATCCCGAAGATGAAACGATGGGAAGTCGTTCAATGCCTTTCTCCAGAGAGATTTACATTGAGCGAGAAGATTTTATGGAAGATGCTCCAAAGAAATTCTTTCGCCTGGGGCCTGGAAAAACCGTGCGCCTGAAAAACGCCTACATTATTCACTGTGAAGACTTTGTAAAAAATGATGAAGGGGAAATCACCGAAATCAGATGCATCTATTATCCGGATAGCAAAAGTGGTTCTGATACTTCCGGTATCAAAGCCAAGGGAACTTTACATTGGGTTTCCCTGGCGCATGCGATCGAGGCGGAGGCACGGATGTACGGCCGGCTTTTTACAGATGAAACACCTACTGCTCATGAAGGAAGGGATTTTATGGAATTCTTTAATCATGAATCGCTCAAAGTATTGCCTAAAATTTATGTAGAGCCAAGCCTGCGGGATATTGCTCCCGGTACGCAAATACAATTTATGAGAAAAGCTTACTTCTGCGTTGATCCGGATTCTTCTTCTGAAAAACTGATTTTCAATCAAACGGTTGATCTGAAAAGCAGTTATAAACCAAAATAAAGAATGGAGATTTATCTTCGAATTTTGAAAATCAAAGAGTGAATATCAAAAATCAAAATCTAATTTTTATCTTTGAGCCATCATGCCAAAAGGACGCGTAATACTCGGGAATAAAAGATTCAATTTGATGATTGAACGGCTTTGTCATCAACTGATTGAAAATTATCACAAGTTTGAAAATACCTGTCTGATCGGTGTCCAGCCCCGTGGTGTCTATTTCGCAAATCGCATACATCAGAGACTTCAATCGATTTTAAAAATCAAGAATATAGAATACGGAAAGTTGGATATTACTTTCCACCGGGATGATTTCAGAACGAGAGATACTCCAATCAAGGCCAATGTCACGGAGATGGATTTTTTGGTAGAAAACAAAAGAGTCGTTCTGGTAGATGATGTGCTTTACACCGGACGTACGATTCAGGCAGCGATGAGTGCTTTGCAGCACTATGGCCGGCCCGAAAAAGTAGAATTGGTAGCTCTGATTGATCGACGTTTCAATCGGCATTTACCGATTCAGTCGGATTATGTTGGTCTTACCATCGATGCGATTGATGAAGCCTATGTTAAAGTGGAGTGGCTTGAAGAAGACGGAGATGACCGGGTTCTGCTTTACCCTAATAAATGAGAAAAAATTAATAGACTTATCAGAAGATAGAGATAGAAAATGACCAAATCACAGCTCAGTACAAAACATGTCCTAGGAATTAAGTACTTAACGGTCAATGACATTAATCTTATTTTTGAAACGGCGGAAAACTTTAAAGAAGTAATTAATCGCCCGATCAAAAAAGTTCCTTCTCTTAGGGATGTAACCGTCGCTAATTTATTTTTTGAAAATTCTACCCGAACCCGCATTTCTTTCGAGCTTGCTGAGAAGAGACTTTCTGCTGACGTAGTTAATTTTTCGGCTTCTTCTTCTTCCGTAAAAAAAGGAGAAACCTTATTGGACACCGTGAATAATATTCTCTCCATGAAAGTAGATATGGTCGTCATGCGGCATCCGGCTCCCGGGGCGCCGGCCTTTCTGGCGAATCATATAGACGCAAATATTATTAATGCGGGGGATGGAACACATGAGCATCCTACCCAGGCATTACTCGATGCTTTTTCCATGCGCGAAGCAGTGGGAAATCTCAAAGGTAAACACATCGCTATTTTCGGGGATATTTTACACTCCCGAGTGGCACTAAGTAATATTTTTTGCTTACAAAAACTGGGTGCAAAAGTACGAGTTTGCGGTCCACCTACTCTGATTCCCAAATATATTAATGAATTGGGTGTCGAAGTGAGTTATGATGTCCGTGAAAGTCTCGAATGGTGTGATGTGGCAAATGTGCTGCGAATCCAGCTAGAACGTCAGGATATTAAGTATTTTCCTTCCTTGCGGGAATATGCGCAGTACTTTGGGATAAATAAAGCATTACTGGACAGTTTGAATAGTGAAGTAGTAATTATGCATCCAGGACCTATCAATAGAGGCGTCGAAATAACCAGTGATGTAGCGGATTCAGATCAGTCAATCATACTGCAGCAAGTAGAAAATGGCGTGGCAATTCGGATGGCAATACTGTTTTTGTTGGCAGCTAAGCGTTAAACTCCCGCGTTTTACTAGCGTAAAACAAATAAAAATAAGTTATTTTGCGTTTTTCCAGCGAATATTTTGAGAATTTGGTTACACATTTGTGATTGTTTTATGTAACTTGTTCTGCATAGTAATAGTCAAATAATTGATTGAAATCTACAGAACGCCGATTAAGTTTGTTAACAACTTAAAGCGTTTTTTTTGAGCTTAATTTTAGCGTTTTGGGGATGAAATTGATCTTGACAAATACTTTTCAGTGTAAAAAATCTGTCTTATGAAGCACAATTGCTTATCCTTTCTCATTATTTCCCTGCTATTCCTGTGTGTTCAATCTTCCAATGCACAAAATTGTAGTAATCTGATTGCTGAGAATAAGGTAGTCGGTGATTTTCAACAGCTTCGGACAAAAGCACAAACTTTGGTTGTCAGGGGAAATTACAGCTACTCGATTGAGTTTATGAATGATAAAAAAGGGGTCATCGCTAAAGTGTATTCCAAAAACGGGGTAGAATTCAATCAGGACGATGAGATTATTTTTATGGATAACACCAGTACCCGAAAAAGTTATCGCTTTATCGGCATGGGGGAAGTGAATAGAGGTGGTGGAACACCTGTCTATCAAAATATTCTGCAACTTGATCTCGCTGCGATTAATTGGTTTACCAGTTCGATTATTACAACAATCTATATTAAAAATAATATTAGCAATGAGATGCGAAAGTTTACTGTTAATGGTAGCCGTCAATCCGAGTTTAAAAGATTGATTACTTGCTTTAGCAGCTCTTTGGATAAAAATAAAGTCAACGATACGATACTGAAAGGAAATGATTTCACTCCAAGTAAAACCGGAACTAATAAGGATCGTCCGATTAGTGCTACTCCTTCCGGTGTACGGAAAGTGGCAGATATCAGTTTGTTAAATGATGAAGAATTAGCCAGACTAAAGAAGGAATTGGCAGATACGAAAGCGAGTTTGCGGGAAGAAATCGAAGCTGAAAGGCAGAAGGCAGATCAAATAAAGGCAAAATTAAGGGAAGAGGTAGCGGCAGCGCAGGAACAGGCTGCCGAAAAGAAAGCACAATATGCAAAAGAAGTATTGGAAGCACGGCAAAATTCTCAGGGCGAAATCGATAAAGAGAAGCAAGCTATTGCCATGGCTGTCTCTGATGCACGAGCTAATGCAGATAAGGAAATTGAAAAATTAAATACCAATGTAATTGAATCTCGAAAAAGAGCAAATGAAGAAGTACAAAGAGCAAAAGTAGAATCTGCGAAAGAAGTAGCAGATGCCCGGGAAAATGCTGCTAAAGAGATTAAAAAAGTGAAAGAAAGCCTCGAATTAGCCAAACTGGAATACGCTGATGAAGTATCTTCAGCCCGGGAGAACTCTCAGAGTGAGTTGAGCAAAATTCGCGAGGAAACTGCTAGCCTGATTGCCGAAGCAAGAGAAAAAGCGAAGACAGAGAAGAATAAAACAACCGAGGATGTAATCAATAGCAAACGCAGTGCTTCGGAGCAAATTTTAAAAATAAAAGAAGAAACAGCGGAAGAAATTGCGCAGGTTAGAGAGAATGCTGTTATAGAAAAAGAAAAGATTGCTTTTGAAATAGCAGAAACTCGCCGAAAAGGAGCAGAGGAGAAAGCCCTGATCCAGGAAAGTAATGCCAATGAGGTAGCTGAATTAAGAGAGAACGCCGCGAAAGAGAAAGAGGTTCAGGCTAAACTGGTAGCCGAAACAAAACAAAGAGCGGCCGAAGAAATTTCCAAAACACAACAGCAAGTAACTTCTGAAAAAGAAAGGGCAAGCAAAGAAATTCTGTCCACCCAAAATCAATCCGCAGAAGAGATTGCAGCCGCTAAACAAAAAGCAGAAGAAGAAAAAGCTGCACTGGCCGGTGAGGTTTCTGATGCCAGAAAAAGAGCGGCTCAGACCATTCAGGAAATTACTCAGGAAGAAGCTAAAAAAGTGGCAGATTCCAGAGCCAAAGCTGCTCAGGAGAAAGAACGCATTGCTAATGATGTCAAAACTGCCAGACAAAGAGCAGCCGAGGAAATAGCCAAAGTACAAGCGGATTTGGCAGCGGCCATTGAGAAGGCTAAACAAACGGAAACAAGTGTGAAAAATGAATCTGCTCAGGAAGTAGTTAAAGCAAAAGAGCGATCGGCCAATGAGATTAAGCAGGCTCAGGAAGAAGCTGCCAAACGCGTACAGGAAGCAAACTCCAATGCTGAAAAAGCAAAAGGGGAATACGCTGAAAATGTGGCTGATGCACAGTCGAAAGCACAAGCCAGAATCAAGGATATTCAAGCCGAGGTAGCCAAAAAAATAGAAGAAGCCAAAAATAAGGAATCGGAAACTCAGAGAATGAGTGCAGAAGAGGTAATTGCAGCCCGGGAAAAAGCTACTCAGGAACTTACCCGGATCCGGGAAGAGAGTGCCCGGGAGATAGCCCGCTCCAAAGAAGCTGCAGCACTAGCGGCTCAGGAATCCAGCAATGCGATTTCCGAAGCTAAACGCAATGCTGCCGAGCAGATTTCCAGGGTACAAAGCGAAGAGGCTGAATCTGTTAGACAAATTAAAGAGGACGCGGCATTGGAAAAACAGTCTATTGCTAACAATGTAGCTACTGCCCGTGATCAGGCTGCTACGGAAATTGCCGCTATTCAGGAGCAGGTCGCTACAGAAATCAAGGAAGCCAAAGAAGTTGCTGCCAAAGCCAAAGAAGATTCGGCTCTGGAAGTTTTAAAAATCAGAGAAGAGGCGGCTGAAGAAATTGCCATGACTCAGGAAGCAGCGGCTCAGGAAGTTGCCGCTACAAAACAACAGGCTGCCGAAGCAATGGCCCTGGCAAAACAGGATAGAGATAATCGTATTAGTGAGCTGGAAAAAGAAGTTGCTGAAGAAGAAACGAAAAGCAGAAAGGAAATAGAGGATGCTCGCAAATCTGCCCGGGAAGAAATAGCTACAGCTCGCAAGGATGCCAAAGAGAAAAAAGCTAAATACCTGGCCGATGCGGAGGAAGCCCGCAAAACTTCTCTGGAAGAGATCAGTACCGCTCAAAAAGAGGCTTCCGATGCTGTTTTTCAATCCAGGCAAGAAGCGAAGGAGCAAATTAATGCGGTAAAACAGGAGACTGCCGAGCGTATCTCTGAGGAGAAAAATAAAATTAAAGCGGAAGAAGCTCGCCTGGCCGAAAAACAAAAGCAATTGGAGGAACTTAATAAGCAAATAGAAGCTGCTGAAAAACGCATCAAAGAATTGGAAGAAAAAGCAAAGGAAGAAAAAGTAAAAGAAGGAGAAGGGAAAAAAGAATAAGCAATTTTCTCTATTTCTTTTAATCCTGACCTCCTGGAAGCTTGGATATTTGAAGAGGCGATCACAAATTATGCAGGTCGATTCATCTATTAATGTTTGTTAAAGATTGGTTAATAGTCTCGATCTTGCTTTATAATATGCTGTAAAGGACTGAAATTTGTCGGTGGAATAATATTATGCCAATTACAAATTTCGTTTGAATACAAAAGAACACGATGAAGAAATTAAGCTTGTTAATCTCTTTTCTCTGCCTTTCATTTTTCGCTCTTTTGGCAGAAAATGGTTATAACATTAAGATTAAAATAGATAATTACGATCAAAAGGAGATCGTTTTGGGCTATCACTACAATGGAAAGCAACTGGTCAAAGACACTATTCAGGCTAATGCAGCCGGAGAATTTGTCTACGAGGGAGAAGAAAAGCTGGAAGCTGGCGTCTATATGGTATTACTGGTACCCTCCAATAACTATTTCGAGATGTTGATTGATCCGGCAGACCAGCATTTTTCCGTTCAAAGTTCAGCAGACGATCTAACGAATAAATTACAATTCAGCGATTCTGAGGAGAATGCCATTTTCCTGGAGTATTCCAAATTCCTGCGATCCAAAGGAAAGATAGTAGCGGAGATTAGAAAAAGCAGAGATGAGGCCGCCGAAGGTCCGGAAAAAGAAAAATTGACACAACAACTGTTGGATATAGATGAAGAGGTCAAAGCTTTTCAAAAGGGAATTGTAAAAAAACATCCGAAATCTTTAACCTCGGCCATTATTAAAACTTCCTGGGGCGTGGATATTCCTGAATATACGGGTGCGGAAGATGAGGTGAAACAAAAGAGGTATGCGTATTATAAAAGCCACTATTTCGATCATGTGGATTTCGCAGATGCCCGTTTGATCCGTAGCCCGGTACTTTTTAATAAAGTGAATTCCTACTTCGAAAATCTGGTCTATAAAGTGCCGGATTCTATTATTGTTGAGATTGATAAAATTATCACCAAAGCGCAACCTGATAAAAATACCTATCAGTATTGGGTAACGCACTTTTTAAATCACTATGCCAAGCAATCGGCAGAAATTGTTGGCATGGATGCGGTTTATGTACATCTTGCCCATACTTATTATTGTAGTGGAAAAACGGACTGGGTCGAAGAAGAGCAGCGCAAGAAAATCTGTAAAAATGCAGATGAGTTTGCGCCCATCCTGATCGGTAAGAAAGCCCCTAATGTTCGTTTACAAAAGCCGGATAATGAGTGGATGTACATTCATGATGTGGAAGCCGATTTTACGGTGATCTATTTCTGGGATCCCGATTGTGGCCACTGTAAAAAATCGATTCCCAAAGCCGTGGAATTTTATAATGAATACGCAGATAAAGGAGTGAAAATTCTTGGCATTTGTAATCGGCGTAAAGATGAAAGAAAAATGTGCTGGGATGCGATCGAAGAGAGAAAAATGGATAACTGGATCAATGTAACCGACCCCTTCCTACAGGGGAAATCCAAATATAATGTAAAATCCAATCCGCGTATTTTTGTCCTGGATAAAGATAAAAAGATTATTTCCAAAGGTATTGGTAGCGATCAACTCAAAGAAGTGCTTGATTTTCATCTCGAAAAAATCAAAAGAGAAAAAGAGGCTAAGGATAGTAAATAGGTAGGAGCCACCCCGAATTTTAGCATCTCTGAGGGGGGACAGAATATTAAAACTGAGAGAGGTATCAGGTCTTAGGGTTTTAGGTTTTTTGGCAAACTCCATATCTGATGCCCAAAACCTCATACCTGATGCCTAGCCTGGCGCCTAAGATCAGCTTTTCAAAGCAGAGTAGGAGGGAGCTGATCTGGTCTCATTCCAATACATGCATGCTGGAGCACTTTTTTATAAAACATTGATAAGTCGACAACAGCTACTCATACTAAGAATGCTTCGGGCTTGCAAAAAAAGTCCCGGGCTTTCACAAAACCCGGGACTATTTTATTTGAACTTCGCAGAGAAGTATGCTTTTACATCATGCCTGGCATTCCGCCACCCATTGGAGGATGTGCGTGTGCTGCTTCCGGCTCTGGTTTATCATTTACTACACATTCGGTAGTCAAAACCATACCTGCGATTGAAGCTGCATTTTCCAGAGCGATACGAGTTACTTTGGTTGGATCGATTACACCAGCCGCTTTTAGGTCTTCATACTGCTCGGTTCTGGCATTATAACCGTGAGAACCTTCACTATCTATAACATTCATCAATACTACAGAACCTTCTACACCTGCATTTTCTGCGATGATTCTCAAAGGTGCTTCCAAAGCTTTTCTGACGATTCCAACTCCGATATCCTGATCTTCATTATCTCCTTTCAAGCTATCTAAAGAGTTGATTGCACGTACGAGCGCTACACCACCACCAACTACGATACCTTCTTCAACGGCAGCTCGGGTTGCATGTAGAGCATCATCAACACGGTCTTTTTTCTCTTTCATTTCAACCTCTGTAGCTGCACCAACGTAAAGTACGGCAACACCACCAGCAAGTTTTGCAAGACGTTCTTGTAATTTCTCACGGTCGTAATCAGAAGTTGTAGTCTCTATTTGTGCTTTGATCTGATTGATTCGGGCGTCGATAGATTCCTGGTGACCATTTCCATTGACCACTGTAGTATTATCCTTGTCGATAACGATTTTTTCAGCAGAACCCAAATGCTCTAATTCTGTATTTTCCAATTTGTAACCTTTTTCTTCAGAGATAACCGTACCTCCGGTAAGGATCGCAATGTCTTCCAACATCGCTTTGCGACGATCACCAAATCCAGGAGCTTTTACGGCTACAACTTTTAATTGAGCACGTAAGCGGTTTACGACCAATACGCCCAGAGCCTGGCTTTCAATATCTTCAGCGATAATCAATAATGGACGACCAGCCTGAACTACTTTTTCAAGGATTGGTACAATATCCTGCATATTTGAGATTTTCTTATCGTGGATAAGAATGAAAGGATTCTCGTACTCCGTAGTCATATCATCGGTATTGGTTACGAAGTAAGGAGAAAGGTATCCACGATCAAACTGCATACCGATTACTTCGTCAACATAAGTATCCGTACCTTTAGCTTCTTCAACGGTAATTACTCCATCTTTAGAAACTCTTTTCATCGCATCTGCAATCAATTTACCAATTTCCTGATCGTTATTCGCAGAGATAGCACCTACTTGCTCAATCTTTTGGAAATCGTCACCGATTACTTCAGTTTGAGCTTTCAAATCATTAATTACTGCTTTCACTGCTTTCTCGATCCCTCTTTTCAAATCCATTGGATTGGCACCAGCAGCAACGTTTTTCATACCAGCAGCAACGATTGCCTGAGCCAGTACAGTAGCCGTAGTTGTACCATCACCGGCAATATCAGCGGTTTTGGAAGCTACTTCTTTAACCATCTGAGCACCCATATTTTCTACAGGATCTTCAAGTTCGATTTCTTTAGCAACCGAAACACCATCTTTAGTAATGGAAGGAGCTCCAAAGCTTTTTTGGATAACTACATTTCTTCCTTTAGGTCCGAGTGTTACTTTTACAGCATTTGCAAGAGCATCGATTCCACTTTTTAGTTTTTCTCTTGCATCGGAGTCAAAGCTAATTTCTTTAGCCATATTTAGAGTTTTTTTGTTTGAAAGAATGAATCCACCAAAAGAGGTGGAAAAGATTAAACAATAGGGTTTAGAGAACGACTAGAATATCATCTTCTCTCATGATTAGGTAATCACCACCTTCGTAATGCAATTCCTGACCGGAGTATTTTCCATATAATACCTGGTCACCAACCTGTACGGTCATCTTATTTCCGTCCTTTCCAGGACCAACTGCGATAATTTCACCTTTCTGAGGTTTTTCCTTGGCTGTATCCGGAATGATAATTCCACCAGTAGTTTTCTCTTCAGCCTTGGCAGGTTTAACAACTACTCTGTCGTTGATTGGCTTCATTGATATAATAGTTTTGATTAAAATAATTTATAAAAAACAAAAGGGCAATATACCCTGATTTATCTACGATCATTGATTGTGCCAAGCCGGATTACATGACATTTTTACAGGATTTGTAAGCTGCTTTCTATAGTATGTCCCTTGTGAAATGTAAAAATTTCAGTCGCTTGTCAAATTGGCAAGCAAAAGTAGACATTTTTGTATGAAAAACATAAGGATAAAACAATATAGCGTCATGTTTATGTACTTATATTGCTAGTAACCAGGGAGATTGGGGTTTATTCATCTCAGAATAGCTTGGAAGAGTGCAAAATTAAAGAAAGTCAGACAGGAGAGATAGAAAATAGCAGGATATAGTCTTTAATAGCCCAAACGAAAAAACCTTGATGATCTACGTATCATCAAGGTTTTTTCAAATATATGATTCAAATGTCAATTAAGCACCTACCCTACGACGATCGCTGTAATGATGCAAAGAATAAATAATGCTGCACCCAGACCCCAGGTTGCCTTTTCTATAAAGTCGGTTGATTTGGCAGCTCCGAACATTTGATTGGTTGCATTACCTCCAAAAGTCGAATCAACTCCTCCTCCTTTTGGATTTTGGATAAGAATAACCGCCATCAAAAGAACAGATACTAGGGCGATCAATATAGTTAGCATTAAGATCATCTTATAAATTTTTTAGTTTTTTAATTTGCTCCGCAAAGAAACTACTTTTTTCGGGAAAAATCAAGATTAGCTTTTCATACATTTTTATGGCTTTCTTATAATTTTCCTGTTTGACCAATAAGGCAGCCAATGTTTCCGAAACGATTTCTTCATTTTCTTTCAGGCTTTTTTCGGCAATTCGTTTGGGTTTATTAGTTCCTGATGTAACTTCAGATATCTTGTTTTTCTTTTTTCCTTTGGAGCTATTAGCATTATTTTCCTTCCTGGTCTTTTCCGAAGTTTTTTTCTTCTTTTTCTTCTTTTTGGGCTTGCTGGCCTTTTTATTGTCCAAAAGATCAAGCTTTTCTTCCGGATCAGGAATGGGTTCACTGCTCTGAAACTGCTTTAACCAACTTCCAAAAGTAGTCTTGGGAGAAGGCTGATTTGCTTTTTCTTCTTTTGTAACTTCCAGGAAGTCATCATTCGTAATTTCCACATGGATATCTTTCTTTGTCTGTTCTATCAGTTCATCCAGATCAGAAAAATCAAAAGTTTTCTTTTTTAAATCTTCCAAGGGTTCTTCGTTTGTATTTGTTTTCTCTATAGGTTTGTTTTCCAAAGACTTTCTTTGCATTCTGATTTTCTCCATTCTTTCCAATGGAGTCATATTATCTAATGCAATAAGTTCTTCAATTGAAATAGCTTCATCTGCTCTGCTTTCCGGCTGGTCCGTTTGTTCGGGTTCGGGTTCCTCTGGTTTTTCTGCTTCTTCCGGGATATTGGTATTGGTTAGGGGCGCTTCTTCCGCAAGCGGTTCTTCTTCAAATAAATCTTTTATTTCGTCTGTAATATCTTCAAAATCTTCTTCTTCAATTGTACTGAGGTCCTCTTCTTCCGCTGATAAGGCAGGAGGTGATTCAGTTTCTAAAACCGGAGGATTAACATGCGTTTCCGGTGAGCTTGGAAGCTCTACAGGTTCGAGCGGTTCATCTGCCGGATTATTTTGCTCCCTTTCTTCGGAAACATCGGTTTTTACAATAGCGCCGGTTTCCTCAGGAGTATCAGGGCTGGTATCCGATCTCAGTTCTTTTAATTCCAGATAATCTTCTTTGAGTAAGAAACTATCCGCTTCGCTGACATAGGATTCTCCGTCTTTGATTTGTCGATACAGATAGTCGCGATCTGTGCTAAAAGTAGCAGCTAATTGCAAGTTCTGATCGAGTTCCTTGTGATTTTCCAGAATACTTTTTTTTAACAGCAGATAACGCAGGTTTTGACAATAAGGATATTGCAATACCAGACTTTTGAGTTCGGTATAGGTAATTTGATAGAGGTGAGCCGGATTTTTTATATAAAAAGTAAATCTTTCGGCATTCATTTTACTGCTGTTAATGGTTGCAATTTACCAAAAAAATGTCAATTCGGAAAAATAGAAACAGTGTCAGGGGCTTGCAAGATAACAAGCGCAAAAAAGGTGGTAAAGGTATTAAGATATATTCGTCGCCTGGTGAAGGCTACTGGCTAAGATCATAATCGGGGAAAGGGCTAAATTACCAATTTGTAAAGGCTTTATTGAAAATGTCTTCGACCAACTGATCATTAATAATCGTAATCAATTCATCTTGTAGATCCAGGAAGTTTTGTTCGCTGGGAAAATCACTAAAGTAGGAGAAGTTGTTTTTCCAGCTTTGTGATTCATCCCGGTGATTTATAAACTCTACATTGACTGTTACATCAAGTCTGTTGAATGCAACGGTTTCTCCGGGTTGTGGAGCGACCGAGTTGATATCAAAGCGGGTAATCACCCCTTTAAATTCACAATGCGGATCGGTCTGGGATTGGGTTAAGCGGGATTCAGTTTGAATCTTGTCTCTCAAAGCATCGGAAAAGGTTTGACTAAGAACCGGTTCCGCATTGAGTGCTTCTACCTCGAAAGGTGCTACATAAAATGTACGAACCTCTGGAGGAATGCTAATTCCTGTAAACGAATATTTACAAGCTGAGAGGCTTAAAAAACAAAGCCATAAAAATCCGATAATACTATTGCTGGCAACTTTCATTCAGAAGGCATTTGTTCTTAAACGATGAAGTAGGGCTTTTGTGATTCTTTGAGCCGGAATTAACGTTCTTAATCGTCTGTCAAGCTGTAAGAATGGAGCCTTATAATTCATACTGCTTAATTTTTCGATAAAGCGTACGCTCTGAGATACCGAGTTCTTCCGCTGCGTCTTTTCTTCTGCCTTTATGTTTTTTCAAGGCTTTTGAAATTAAATCCTTTTCCATATCCTCGATAGAGAGATTTTCTTCAACGACTTCCATTCGATCAAAAGATTTGCTATCTGCTCGTTCGATAATAATAGGTTGCCCGCTTTCTTCCTGCAATGGCATATCCTCATTTTCGAAATATTCCGGAAAATTTTCTCTTATTGCCGGACGACTTGATAAATTGCCGGGCAAATCCGGGACTTGCAACTGGCGGAGACTTTTGATATCTGTTGATACGTTCAGGTCATTATTGTTGATCAACTCAAAAACCAATGACTTTAGATCGTTGAGATCATGTTTCATCTCAAAAAGCAATTTGTACAAAATTTCCCGTTCTTTTAAATCTTCTCCTTCTTCAGCCGGGATTGCAGGCAGGTTTCGCCTACGAATATTGGGGATATGCTTAACCAGTGTTTCGGCAGTAACCAGCCGGTCTTCGGCAAGAACGGATAATTGCTCAGCGATATTTTTCAGTTCCCGTATATTACCTGGCCAGGAATAGCTTTCGAGTAATAGCCTGGCATGCTGATCGAGCTGTAAATGAGGTGTTCGGTACTTCTCTGCAAAATCATTGGCAAATTTTCGAAAGAGCAGAAAAATATCTTCCCGGCGTTCTTTCAAAGAAGGGACCCGAATCGGGACAGTATTCAGACGATAATACAGGTCTTCTCTGAATTTCCCTTTCTGAACTCTTTTCAGTAGGTCTACATTCGTCGCTGCGATCACTCGTACATCGGTTTTTAATAACTTTGAAGAACCTACCCGGATAAATTCACCATTCTCCAGAATTCGCAAAAGATAGGACTGGGTATCCAGAGGCATTTCTCCAATTTCATCCAGAAAAATCGTCCCTCCGTTGACGGTCTCAAAATAACCCTTCCGTTCGGTATTCGCTCCGGTAAATGCTCCCTTCTCATGCCCGAATAGCTCGGAATTGATAGTGCCTTCCGGGATTGCACCACAGTTAATAGCAATGAAATTATTATGTTTTCTCGAACTAAGGGAGTGAATTACTTTTGAAAATACTTCTTTACCCACACCACTTTCTCCGCTGATTAAAACCGATAGGTCAGTATTCGATACCCTGATCGCTGTATCGAGCGCACGGTCTAGCAACTCCGAAGAGCCGATAATCCCATAGCGTTGTTTTATTGATTGTAAATTGGCCATGTATTACTCTGGGCTTTTAAATCAGTTCGCCTCTTAAAGTAGCAGAAGAGGCACTGTTCACTTTCACCATAACATAGTCCCCTGCTTTTAAATGCTCTTTTTTAGGGAAAACGATCATTTTGTTTTGCGAATTTCTTCCTTTGAATTCCTGATCTGATTTCTTGGAATCCCCTTCAATCAAAACCTTGAACGTTTTTCCAATATCCTTTTGATTGTGATTATATGAAATTTGATTCTGTAACCTGATTACTTCAGTCAAACGCCTTTTTTTGATTTCCAAAGGAATATCATCTTCATATTTTCTTGCAGCAAGCGTACCGGGTCTTTCCGAATAGTAGAACATATAAGACATACTGTAATTGGAGTACTCAATAATTGAGAGAGAGTCTTGATGTTCTGCTTCTGTTTCCGTACAAAAACCACTGATGATATCCGAAGAAACGGCACAATCCGGTATGATTTCGTAAATCCGGTCGATCTTGTTTTTATACCATTCCCGGTCGTAGGTTCGATTCATGAGTTTTAAAACCCGGCTATTACCGGATTGAACAGGCAGGTGGATGTATTTACAAATGTTTTCATAATCCCGAATGGCATAAAGCACATCATCGGTAATGTCTTTTGGATGAGAAGTGGAAAAGCGAATTCTTAAATCCGGATGAATTTCGGCCACCATGATCATCAGTTTGGCAAAGGTGATAACTTCTTTGGTTTCCGGGTTCTCCCATTTGTAGGAATCAACGTTTTGACCAAGCAAAGTGACTTCCCGATAGCCTTTTTCAAAAAGATCAGTCGCTTCCGCAACAATTGAAAAGGCATTACGGCTCCGCTCTCTGCCTCTGGTAAAGGGCACTACGCAAAATGAGCACATATTATCGCAGCCTCGCATAATCGAAATAAAAGCACATACACCATTGGAGTCCAGTCGCAAAGGGCTTATATCGGCATAGGTCTCTTCTCTGCTCAGGATTACATTGATGCCTTTGTCTCCATCACTTGCACTTGCGACCAATTTGGGTAAATCCCGGTAGGCATCCGGTCCGACAACGAGGTCTACCAGTTTTTCCTGATCCAGCAATTTGGCTTTTAAACGCTCAGCCATACAACCCAATACCCCGACTAAAGTTCCGGGACGATTGTTTTTCATTTTATCAAAAACACGAAGTCTTTGCCGAACGGTATCTTCTGCTTTTTCGCGAATCGAACAGGTATTGATCAGGATCAAATCTGCATTTTCAGCATTTTTGGTAGGGTTAAATCCAATGTCACTAAGTATAGACGCTACAATTTCACTATCACTAAAATTCATTTGACAGCCATAACTTTCTATATAAAACTGCTTGCCATTACTATCGCTTTCCATTTGCTCTTTATAGAAAACATCGCCCTGCTTGCTTTCATCTATATTTCCTATTCCTTCCAGCGTTGGATTATTATTGTACATAAGGTCACTATTTCTATCTTAAAAAAAACGACGCAAAGATACACTTTTTTAAAGAAAGATGTGACAAAATGGCAGAAGAAAGATAAGTATTACAAACTCTTCTATGGGCATTCTAGAAAGTCCAGTCGAGTCTTAGCGTAACATTCCGCGGGGCTTCGAGCAGTGCTGGACGGCTTACATATTCTTCATTGAAAATATTATTTACGATCAAAGCAATTTTACCATGCTCATTGACTTGATAACCAAAGCGTATATCGAATACTCTCGAACCATTTGTATCTTCGGTACGATGCTCTTTAATACCGGGGATTGCTTCTTCGAATACAAAATCAACAGCTTCCATATGGCTATTATAATTACCGGCAAGCCCAAGGGAGAATGATTTGTACTGGCCTTCAACATCAAGTTTTGCGGAGTGCCGATTGCGGTATTTTAACACATTATGATCTGCAGATGAGTTTCTTGCATTTTTCTGGCCTTCTGTTTCAATATCGATAGTGATATCATTCCCGGTTTCGTCAAATTCTTTAAATTTTGGATCATTAAAAGTATAACCGCCATAAACATTAAGCGTGATCTCCCCGATTTTTCCTTCTCCGCCTATCGTAAAATCTATTCCTTTGATAATTGTTCCTCCGACATTTTGAGATTGGAAACCGGCAAAACTGGCAAAGGTGAATTCCATCATATTATCATATTCGGACCAAAAAGCGGCTAAATCTGCAAAACCGTTCCACGAACCGATTCTGAAACCTTGTTTAATGCCAATTTCTGCGGTCCATCCGGTTTCAGATTCTAAATTCGGATTAGGGAAAACATTGATCAAGCCGGCATTAGTAGCTACGAATTTTTCCGCAATAGTTGGAAACCGGTATCCCTGTCCCCAGGATGACCTCAGATAAGTAGCAGTGGCAACTTGATAATTGAGTCCAAGTCGAAAAACCGGCTTTGCTTCTACCGTTCTTCCATCGGGAATGGTATCACCATTGACTACAGCTGGACTATTGATGGTATTTCGCTCATAACGCATTCCTCCGGAGAAGTTTAAGAATTCGCCGAGCTTTTTGTCAAACTGAATGTATCCGGCCAGATTGCTGGTGGTATAAGTCGTATCTCCATAGATTGCAGCCTGAATCCCGGTATGTATACCGACAATTCCTGCTGTAGTAACCAGGCCCAGCGATTCCACTTCTTTTTGGAATTGATATTCTCCATAATAAAGCTGGGATTGATTGGATTGGTTATTATCATTGTCATTATCAATGAAATATAGACGGGTCAGGACTTTATGCTTATTTCCATTTTTATCAAAATAAGTCAAAAACGGGTCTATATTGATCCGCGTGGGTTTTGATGTCCCGAAAGAAGTCGTATCTCCACGTAATGCATCTGTTCCCCAGCCTTTCCAGTAGAAATAGCTGGAACTGCTTCTTTTGTTAAAATTACTGTTAAGACCAATTGACAGATTATCGGAAAAACGGTAACGGAGATTGGCCGTCAACCTTCCGGCTCTGGTCCAGGTGTCTTCCCGAAAGCTATTCCGATAGATACCAAAACCACTAAGAACCAGATCAAACTGTTTTATTTTCTGCTTGTGCGAAAAGCTCAATCCGGTTTGAAAAGGCTGATCATCATACCATATTTTATCCTTGTCTTTCGGGTCGAGATAAGCAGTATAAAAAGTTGATATCTTCGTTTCTGGCTTGCTCTTGGCATAGCCTGTACGGATATTAATGATCCCGTTCATAGCGGAAGAACCATAAAGTGCCGATGCTGCTCCTTTTACAATTTCGATTTGATCGATATTTTCGACCGGATAATCGCTCCAATTGGGTCGGCCGGCATCTGCTTGCAGGGCCGGTATATCGTCAACAAGCAGTAATACCCGGCTTCCGGCTCCATAAGACCAACCCGAGCCACCACGGATATTCGCCTGACCACCAACGATGGTGAGACCTGGAATTTTTCCCAATCCTTCCGATACGGAAGTTGAATTAATCGCATTGATCAGGCGTGGTTTCAAAACTTCCAGAGAGACGGTTACTTCTCCCAGGGGCTTTTCATATTTTCCACTGGTAACGGTGGCCGTATTCAAGAGCGTTACCTGCTCTTCAAGCACAAAATCAATTTGCAGCGTTTCTCCGGTTTTGAGGGTTATTTCCTTGGAAGTGGATTGGTATCCGACAAAATTGACAATTAGCTTATGTTTGCCTTCGGGGAGTGTGATTTTATACTTTCCTTCAAAATCGCTGACAACACCTTTGTCTCCGGATTTTATAGTCGCTCCAATTAGCTCTTCGCCGGTATTCAAATCAGTAATTTTACCAGTAATTGTTGCGTTTTGAGCAATAAGATTCGAGTAGCTTATACAAAATAAAAAGCCGAGAGTCAGCAGCTTGGTAAAAGTGAATTTCATGCAAATACAGGTTTGTTCTTTTAATTGTTCTCTGCTCAAATTTGAGTATTCAAAGAATCATTCTTTTGCTAGGGTGTGCTATAATATAGTTCAGTGTGGGAAAGAAGCGCTGTGAAAACGCTGGTTAAAATTAGTTTATTGTTTGGAAAAATGCTAATAAAAGAATTAGGCAATGCTTTTTTTAACTAAAAAGGTTCTATCATTCGAATACGCAAACAAAAGCATTTTAGCCCTATAGAATCTTACATATGGGATCTATTTAGTATAAAATTAACAAATCAAAAAACAATATGTGGAAAACTACAATCGTTTGTCTGACGCCAAAGACACAATTTTAAGAATTAGAGACTGAGGCAAAATACATAAAATTGACTACCTTGTGCTTGGTTTATCTTTGAAGGCACAGAATAGAACTACAGCACAATAGTCAGAGAACACACCTATTAGTTGAGCTTTACTTAGATTCAAACATCTTTTTAGTTCAAATTTCAAAATTTATACAGGATATAATGGTTGCTGAGCAGCTAAATATTATAATAACTCACCTCCGATAGATTAGGTGAAAGATCAGAGAGAAAATTATTTAACTTAAAAATCGAATTATGAAGCAAGCGCTACTTCTTTGTTTATTTTCAATACTTTCTATTCCTGCTTTTTCGCAATGTACGCCTGATGAGACCTACCGGGACTCTGCAATCGGGGTTTATCCTCCTCCTATGAGTGATGATAATCCGGATGCAGGAATAACCGAAAGTGCCTGTATTAATTCCGGCTACGAATTTGTTTTGACATTTAAGGTTCCGGATAATCTTAGTGGGATTAGTCTGGATTCTATCGTTATCCAGCCAGAAGGCGCGGTAAACAATTTACCTATTGGATTGGATTATGATTGCAATCCTCCCAATTGTCTGTTTACTCCGGATGATACTTTGGCTTGTTTGGTAATTTTGGGTACTGCTACCTCCGAAAACACTCCCGGAGAATATGATTTGACAATTGATACAAAAATCTATACCAGTCTTGGTTCACAGGATATTACTTTCCCGACTCCCATTATTCCCGGAGCGGATGGTAATTATATCCTGACCTTGCATGAAGAAGGTAATCCCGATTGTTTTGTGACCAGTACGAACGATTATATTACCAGAAATATCCGGGTTACAAACAGTCCGAATCCATTTAGTACAATTACCAATATTCAGGTGTATTCTCAGGTTGACGAGACACTGGATTTCAGGGTCTTTGATCTTTTAGGAAATATTGTACACCAGGATGTAATCGATGTATTCCAGGGCGAAAACAATTTCGAATTCGATGGTACACATCTGGCTAACGGGATTTATACGTTTAGCATGAGCAATAATCTCGGTGCAATCAGCCGCAAGATTGTTGTAAGTAGATAAATGCTTATTGGTCTATGTGATTATATAGTGAGTATTAAGTGAACTATATAATCACATAGCTATATCTTTTCTTGAGAACATATTCCCATTATTACTATCGCCGTATTAATTGTTATACAACGGTGAATTTTTTCATTTAGTAGTTGCCGAGAATGATCTAACTACTCAAAAAACAACAATATGGGTAAATATTTCTACTCCTTGATTTTGTTAATTAGTTTTTCAATTCAACAGGCTTCGGCTAATTGCCCGGGCTGTATAATTGATTTACCCGCAGGAATGTCAGAGGATACGCTTTTCCTGGGGATGTTGCCTAATGGTACCGTAGGTACTTATTATGATGAAGATGTCAGTTTTCGAATGCCGATGACTACTGATCCTGTTAATGAAATGGATCCAGATGTACCGGCTGGCTTGAATATTAACAACATAACGCTCATCGGCATTTCCAATCTTCCTCCGGGCCTATCCTGGGAAGCCAGTGCAACTTCTTTTGATCCGCAATCTGAAACAGATGGCTGTTTTAAGTTTTGTGGAACACCTTTGGCACCTGGCTTGTATGAAATGGAAGTGACGGTTGAAGCAACAGTTTTTGTGTTGACCCAGACGGTGACTTTTCCAATGGCGATTCTGATCGAACCGGCCACCAGTGTAAATGATGGCTTTTCTCTGATCAATGCATCAGGTTGTGGTGAAGTAGTGGCAAGTTTTGAAAATAATGTGCCCAGTAATGGTGATACAGGTTTTAGTTATTCCTGGGACTTTGGAAATGGGCAGTCCTCATTAGATGAAAACCCCTCTAGTCAAACTTACGATCAGCCAGGGATTTATTTGATTGAATATCAGGCTATTATTGATACCAGTGGATATGTCTTGACTAGAGTAGGCGTGAATGATGTCAGTTGTTTTGATATTCCTACCTTTCCGGATTTTTCCAATAATCCGGATTTGCATGTGGAAATTACGGACCCTAATGGTGATCTGATTTTTGAATCAGAAACCGTTTGGAATACTGATCCGCCCATTGAAGTATTTCCGAATATCACACTGGAAGCAGGGCAATATCAAATGAAGGTTATTGATGAAGATAGCGGAATAAATGGGGCGGATGACGTTTGTGCTGAGATCACATTTAATCAATTATCAAATGGGACTATTTCTTTTGATGATTTTGAACTGGAACTTGAGATATTCCATCCGGTTGATACCATTCTTTCGACCGATACGGTATTTGTATATGAAATTCCAGAGCAACCATCCATCTTTAATTCCGGAGCAGATGAATTTTGTGATGGAGAAATGGTTGTACTGACTTCTTCCTATGAAGAAAACAATCAGTGGTATTCAGGTGGTGAACTAATCCCGGGAGAGACCGAAAGTACCCTGGACGTAGCGGAATCAGGGGATTATCAGGTAGAATACACTTCTTTGGAAGGTTGTAAAGCTATTTCTGAAGTCAGAGAGATTATCATTTACGAGAATCCGGAAATTCCGGAGTTTGATAATGTAAACAATCTCTTATCATTGATGGATGGAATTACTTTTGACGAAAGTTATGTTTTACAATGGCTATTGGATGGAGTTGAAATTGAAGGAGAAAATTCAGAAAGCTATTGCGCGATGGAAGATGGTATTTATACTTTGGAGGTTATGGATTTAGAAACGGGTTGTATAAGTATTTATACTGAAACGATTGATTATGATGAAAATCTGGCTTGCACTACTTCTACAGAGGAACTGGAAGATCACATTTCCTTGCAAATATATCCCAATCCTGCTATAAACTGGATTAATGTTGAACTGGAAGTAAATGAACCGAAAGTTTTGGAAATCAGTATTTATGATGTTTTGGGTAAACGTGTAAACGCCGAAATAATAGAACAAGAAGTATTTGGAAGATATATAGAACAAATTTCTGTCTCCGGTCTTCTTTCGGGAATTTATCTCCTGGAATTAAAAATTGAAGAAGAAAGAATCGTAAGAAAGTTTTTGAAAAACTGATGATCATGTACTAACTTGAAATTCGTATTTCGGGACTTGAAATTCGAAGAAATGACGAAAAGTTAAAAAGGCGCTTTGAAGTATATTTCAAAGCGCCTTTTTAGCTTATAAATAATTAATCACATCCCAGATCAATTCTCGCTTGCGGATCATTGAAAGGGAAACAATTTCCGGAAGGTAAGCTTTCCGGCTCGTATCTTTTGAGATTGGGATCGTAAAGCGCTTCTCCGAGAAAGGCTACAATATCATCAATCTGAGCATCTGTCAAATTCAGCGGGACAAATTCTTCTGCCAGTTGAGAAACAGGAACATTGCTGTTTTCCGGAACCGCCAGGTTTTTATATTCGATCATAGCCCGGATTGATCTAAAGCTGGCTCCATGTCCGAGGAAAGGGGAATCTTTCATATTATAAAGCTGTGGAACTTTGAATTTATACATGTCTTCAGCTTGACCGGTAAAGCCACCTCTTCCAAGATGTTCAAGATCGTCCACTGATGTCTTGAAAACTTCCTCGGGGCATTCGTGTAAGTCTTTCAGTCCTATAGCATGGAATTCCATATTGTTTAAACCTGGCCCGTTATGACAACTGGCGCAGTTGGCATCTTCAAAAAACAATATAGCACCTCTTTTTTCCTGCTCGGTCATTGCGTCATTATCTCCGTGAAGGTATCGTTGAAAAGGAGATTCATTGGAAAAAAGCGTACGTTCAAAAGCTGCAATGGCCAGGCCGGTAGTGATCGTAGTATATCTTTCTGTTTCGGGAAAATCACTAAAAGCAGCATCGAACATTGCTTTATAACCCAGATTTTCAAGAATATTAGGTAGCGCGTCAACGTCCATTCGATGAACTGCCAAACCCGCGATAGCCTGCGTTTCAAGCCCTTCAAATCCTAATTCGTTTACTTCTTTTGGTGTATCTTCTGTCCAGTAGGCATCCGTTCCGGTATTTACTCCCGTAGCACCGAATTGCCCATTCCACAAAAGGTTGGTCTGATAAACATTATTCATGGAACTAGGGGTGCGCACTGGCTGAACATCCATCATTTCTTCATCAAAAGAAGGATCTTTTTCCCGGCCTTCACCATTGATTCCAAAGCCCTGACCACCTTCGGAAATGCCCTGAAAACGGTTAGCTTGAAATCCGGCAGAAGCAAAATGGCAACTTGCACAGGAAAATTCACCAGTATTCGAATTATCCATTGGAGAAATACCAATTCCGGTTTCGTGATAAAGTAACTTTCCAAGTTCTATTTTAGCAGTAGTAAGTGGGTTATTGGGATCTTGAGGAATCGCACTGAGATCATTACTGGCGGGCATGGTATAATAAGACTTGCCAACACCATCGGAAGCAGCTAAAAGGGCAGTATTCAATTGTTCATCAATAGCAGAATCATCATCATCTTTGCGACAAGAACTAATGATAAGGCTAAAGGCCAGTAAACAGAGCGGAAGAATTTTTCTGAAATCCATAATTAGATATGTTTTTTTGTGAAAAAGGGGTATAGGATTATTCCCGGTTATTGTATTGATCCGGGGTACTCTCATCTCATTAGAGTTTATGATACAAAAATAAGGTAAAAATGTCTTTCGACGGACTTTTTAACAATTATCAACAAATCTGTAGCCAATTTTCCATTTTAAGAGGAGCTTTAGCTGCAAAAAATGTTTTTTTAGACTTTTCGGGACTCTTGACCGATAATATGGAATATTTATTTAGGCATTTAAAACGGGCAAAAAAATTAAATAAATTCTTTACAAATTAATTTTTAAATAAATTATTATTTGCCTGGCCCCTGTCTGAAAATTTTCACCAAAAGGCCGAATAGGAAAGCTTCTAGACGTGAAAATTGCGATTGTAGGCCTTAATAACGTTTTTTCAAAAGTGTTTTATTATGTTTTTATAATAAAAAACGTACCATAAGAAAATTTCCCATGGTACGTTTCCAATTATTTTATGAATTTTTATCGAATTACTTCAAATTGTTCTGCACCAAGAGATTTGCCATTTTCATCAATTAATTGGATAAAATAAATACCGGTGTTCAAATTAGAGACATCAATATCTCCGTCAACCTGATCTTTGCGTAAACTTGCGCCTTTGGCATCAAATATTTGATAATTAATTATTTGCTCATTAATCAAATCCCCTTTTAAATTCAGATATTCTGTAGCTGGATTAGGATAAATATCCACCAGGTCTTCTTTAAAAATATCGACCGTACTGACTACATCCAGAGTTCCATTGGCAAAAGCATAATCTCCTTTCTTGAGATCTCCGATTGCAATTGTACCTTGCCCGTCGCCGGGAAGTGTATTGATAATTACATAATTGTCGTACTCCGTCCAGGGATAACCCGGATAAGGACGATAGATAAGTATCAGGCTATCTTCGGTATTTGAAGTAAGATCAGCATCTAATTCAGGAGCAGAGGCGCGATAGTTAACTGAGCCCTGTGCGTCGAAAACATCCGGCCAGATACCATCAACACGCCAGAAATGATTTTGAGAGATTTGCGCCAGATCAGGATTATTACCTATTTCATCTGGCCCTACCCAATAATGTTCAACTCTGAAGTAAGCAGAATCGACAATTTCGTTAACTCTGATCCGAAATTCGGAATGCGCCAAATTCCTGTTGATGGGGCTATCGATTACCAATTCATTTTGCAATTTTGCAATATTTAGCTTTCCGTTTCCATTCAAAAACCAGATTGCCGGCTCGAAAGGAACCAGGACCTCAACTGTTGTAAATTCATCAGAAACCATGATGGTAGAGGTATGGTGATTCCAGTCATTGTCCATAAAGGTGATTTCAATTGGTGTATTGGTGTGGAAATGAGGTGCAGCTCGAAGTTTTTGTTGAATATGAACGGTAGCTTCGTATTCGCTGCCACTTGGAACAAGCTTCACAGAATCGATCTCATAAGCGGCATAACCAGGTGCAAAAATCCAGTCATCAAAGAAAGACGTAATGATATCTGTTTGCCCGGTAGCATCGATTAATTCGTCACGGTAAGTAGCCCCGTCCACGGCACTATAAGCGTGATTTGCTAATACTTGCCTTTGCCCTACTCTAAAAAGCGAATCTCCGAGGTAGCCTCTCAGGTTGTGAATCATGGAGGCGCCTTTGCGATAAGTATGCGTTCCGTAGGTATGTTCGAAAGGAATACCCGAGAGCTGCTGGAATCCATCATCATCATAATGTGCGCTTCGCAATACTTCTTCTAAAAAATTATCCTTTACATGATCAATAAAAGCCTCTTGCCCTCCAATCCATTCTGTAAATAAATGCGCACCGTATTCGGCATTGCCTTCTTTAAACCACATATCTGCTGCCGAACTGAGGGTAACGATATTGCCAAACCAGCAATGTGCCAATTCATGAGCCATTAATCTCTTTTGGCCGAAATCATCGCCACCCAAACCTACAAAGTCAGGATAGGCGATATTAGCGGGATGTTCCATTGCCCCGACTACCGTGGACACGAAGCCAACTCTATCCCAAACGTAGGGACCATACCAGTATTCCAATGCATCGATCGCTTCTCCAAGGGAAGCAAATGAGGTAATCATATTGTTGAGGTCATCAGTTTTGGCCACCAGTTGAATATCTACCGGACCATATTGCCCCTGATGCACTTCATTGTATTCCCCGTAAGTAGATACTGCTACACCTGCCAGATAGGTCGGTATCGGCTGATCCAATTCGTATCGACGCAGGATTTTACCACTAGGAAGTTCAGTTTCTCCCATAAATGTTCCAACACAATAGCCTTTGCGATTACTGGGACTGATAACATTGAAATCATAAGTCGAACGCTCTACAAAATTATCAAAGCATGGAAACCACGATCTTCCGAAATTATAGGGGTTGGAAGCCAGCCCAATTCCAAGGTTATAGGCATAGCCTCCATTGAAGTCGAAACCTCCGAATCCACTGGGATCAACGGTCGGTTTACCATGATAAAAAACCTGCACATTCTCTTCACTTCCCATATTCAGTGGGTCAGTAAAGAAAATTTCCAATAAAAGACCATCGAAATCGTAATTAACCGGATTACCGTTAAAAAAGACAGAATCAACATCGAGGTCTAAGAGATCAAGTGCTAAATAATCAATATTCATCATTTTCGGACTAAAAGTCACAATGCAATTAGCATCGATTTCCTGAATATTAAAGTCAACATCCAGGGTGATTTCATAATTGAGAATATCAATCGTGTCACTTCTTTCATTAGAAGCCTGGATAAAGGCTAATTCCTCTGTCGTTGGAGGGCTTAGTTTAATTTTTTGCTTGGCTTCCATACAACCAATTGGCTGAGCCAGAATGAGATTTGGTGTTAACCAGAAAGAAACAAAGAGAAGGAAGAGTATGGCTTTTTTCATAGAGCATTACTTTTTGAATTTTGACTTATGTGAATTTCGTATTTTTCACATTGATATCAAAAAATAAAATCTCTTATTGTCAAAGGAAACAAATTGGCGACAAATTTAGGGTAAGAATTGGTAGGAGATATGAGGTGTCAGGCTTCTGGTACTCAACACCTCATATATTTTATATTTCTTCTTCAAAATCATCTTCCTCCTCTTCTAATTCGATAGGATTGAGGAAATTTAGACCAAGGAGTTTTTCTTCGGCTCTGTTAATGCTACCAAATCCCAAAAAGCCTCCTGAAGCCTTTGCAACGTGTTTGGCAAAACTCAGTAAACTTTTGTAAAATCTGGCGGCGAAATTGACATCCAATTTGGCGAGTATCGCATTAAGATCACCCAGTTTTTCTTCAATGGCAACAGTCCTTCGTGCTACATCCTGAGGAAGTAAATCAATATAATGCTCTAATTTAGCAGCGTAAATTTCTCCCACTTTTGCGTAGTAATCTCTAAGGTCTTCGTGGTATGAGTAGCTTCTGATTTGAGTTACTTTTTCAGCCCAGGCCGTTTCTTCTGCATCAATATTCCCGTCGGCTCCGGCAATGTAAACGGTGAGCAAAGGAATTGTATCATACATCAACTCTTTTTGATCCTCAGACAGTGATTCGAATTGTGGTGTCATGTAATTTTTGAATTGGTTTAAATAATGGCAGCAAAGATAAGGAATAGAGACAATTTTTTGATACTCGATATGCGGTTTTCAAAATTCGGTTTTGAGTAGTATTGTTTTATTATATAATTTTCTCAAACCACTGTTGAATAGATATAAAAAAAGTATCTTTACAAACTAGGCTAAAGGGCAGTCAGACCGGAGGCTTGAGTTATTGGTTATTAGTTGAAATACTATTGAGAAAATTAGTTTAATATTTTGGATAAAAAAGGGACAAAAGCAAAAAAGAGCAAAAAAATTACTCCATTAATGCAGCAATATTTTAAGGTGAAATCCAAACACCCGGATACTATTTTGCTGTTTAGAGTAGGAGATTTTTACGAAACTTTTGGTGAGGATGCCATCACGACATCGAAAGTGTTAGGGATTATCCTTACCAAAAGAAATAATGGAGGAAGCGATATAGAACTGGCCGGATTTCCCTATCACTCTCTGGATACCTACCTTCCGAGGATGGTACGTGCAGGCTATCGGGTTGCAGTCTGTGAACAACTGGAGAAACCTTCGAAAGAGAAAAAGGTGGTGCGGCGTGGTGTGACAGAAATTGTAACTCCCGGAGTCGCCATTAATGATAAATTACTCGATCATAAAACCAATAACTTCCTGGCTTCTCTCTTTTTGGGGAAAAAACAGCAAATCGGAATTGCCTTTTTGGACGTATCAACGGGAGAATTCCTGGTAAGTGAAGGAAATCAGTCCTACATTGATAAACTGTTGCAGAGCTTTAAACCCTCAGAAGTCATTTTTTCGAAAGGTAAGGTAAAAGATTTTGAAGGCCTTTTTGGTATGCAATTTTATACTTTCCCGCTGGATGAATGGATTTATACCTTTGATTATTCCAGAGAGAAACTTACCAGTCAGTTTGAAGTGCAAAATCTCAAGGGATTTGGGATAGAAGAGTTGGAATTGGCTCAGATTGCCGCAGGGGGAATATTGCATTACCTTGCCACTACCGAAAATAATAACCTCAAACACATCAATTCGATCCAGCGATTACAGCCAGATCGCTATGTATGGCTGGACCGGTTTACCATCAGAAATCTGGAATTGATATACAGTGCACAGCCATCGGGGGTTCCCCTGATTGATGTGATCGATAAAACTGTTTCTCCGATGGGAGCGAGGCTGTTGAAAAAATGGGTGGTCCTGCCTCTGAAAGAAAAAGCCGCCATTGATGCCAGGCTGGATATGGTAGAATACTTTTTAGAACAAAAAGAACTGGATCATGAGATCGAGCAGCAAGTGAAATTAATCGGTGATCTTGAGCGATTAATTTCCAAAGTGCCTATGGGGAAAATTAATCCCAGGGAGGTGATTCAACTCAAAAAAGCCCTGAGAGCGATAGAACCGATCAAAGTGATTTTGGGACAGAGTGGTAACAGTTACTTACTGAAAATTGCAGATCGTTTAAATCCTTGCAAAGTATTGAGCGATCAGATTGAAAAAGAAGTCTTTGAAGAACCTGCGGTAAATGTTGCCAAAGGGGGGGTAATGGCTGATGGGGTAAATGAGGAACTGGATGACCTGCGGAATGTAGTCAATAATTCCAAAGACTTATTGCTGGATATTCAAAAAACAGAAGCGGAGAAAACAGGTATTACGAATTTGAAAATAGGCTTTAATAATGTCTTTGGATATTATCTTGAAGTAACGAATAAATATAAAAATCAGGGCTTGATTCCGGACAACTGGGTACGAAAGCAAACCCTGACGGGTTCGGAGAGGTATATCACCGATGAGCTGAAAAAGCTGGAAGCTAAAATTCTTGGTGCTGAGGAAAAAATCCTGGCACTCGAAGAACAGCTATACCATACACTGATTGCTACGATTGCCGATTATATCGCACCAATCCAGCAAAATGCTTCCTTGATTGCGAGGATAGATTGCCTGCAGTCTTTTGCCAGAGTAGCTTCGAAAAATAATTATTGCAAACCGGAGATTAATCAAGGACTGGCTATAGATATCAAAGCCGGAAGACATCCGGTTATCGAGCAGCATCTTGAACTGGGAATGGAATACGTTCCCAATGATGTATATCTGGATAATGAAAATCAGCAAATACTAATGATTACGGGCCCTAATATGGCTGGTAAATCGGCTGTGCTGAGGCAAACTGCATTGATTTGTCTGATGGCTCAGATGGGCTGTTATGTACCGGCGGAATCCGCTACGCTTGGCCTGATCGATAAAGTATTTACCAGGGTAGGGGCTTCCGACAATATTTCTTCCGGTGAATCTACCTTTATGGTTGAGATGAACGAAACCGCGAGTATTATGAATAATATTTCGGATCGTTCCCTGATCCTCTTGGATGAGATCGGCCGGGGGACAAGTACCTATGATGGTATTTCCATAGCCTGGTCAATTGCGGAGTATTTACACGGTAATGGTATTTATCGTCCTAAAACGCTTTTTGCGACACATTATCATGAACTCAATGAATTAGCGAACAAGTTTCCACGAATTAAGAATTTCAATATTGCTACGAAAGAAGTAGGGCAGAAGGTTATCTTTTTGAGAAAACTGGTGCCGGGAGGCAGCAATCATAGTTTTGGAATTTATGTAGCTAAAATGGCGGGAATGCCCAGGGTAATTGTCGAACGGGCTAATAATATTTTACATCAACTGGAGCAAAAATCTATTGAAAATAGCGGTGCAACACAGGAAGAAATCAAAGATACTTTACAAAAAATGCCGGCAGAATCCAATCTGCAGCTCAGTATTTTTGAAACGGTTGATCCCCTTGCCGGAAAGCTAAAAGAAATGCTTCAGGACATTGAGATCAATTCAATGACCCCCATTGAATGCATGATGAAATTAAACGAATTAAAGCAATTGCTGGAAGATTGATCAGTCGCTTATGCCTTCATCATCCGATACTTGTTCTGCCACATTTTTTTTACCGAAGATTTCATCCAGTTCAAAAACCAGGCCTGCCGTTACAATTACTTGCCTTTCGTCAAGAGGGACCATATTCTCCCGGGCTTTTCGAAAGGTCATCCCCGTATATATTCTTACCTGACGGATTCCGATTTGATATCGAAAGGAAGATTCTGTAAAATTAAAAGGGTCATTAGCCTGAATACCATCAAAAATATCGAATAATTGTGGTTCATTAAGCTCCCCTTCCACTTTCCCTTTTTTAAAGTCAAGGTTGATATACCGGAAGGTATAGCTGAGCGTTCCCAGCCTGAAAGTCCAGTGTACACCTGCCTGTATGTGTGTTCGACCGGTTTTGAATCTTGAATAAATATTGGGATCTTTTGAATAGGTATTATGCACTTCGCCGAAACTATAACCGGCATAGAGGTCGAATAAAAAACCTTGCTCAAGGGTGACATTTCTGGAAATAAACAGTTTGGTAGGAGCAGTGTTTTTCATTTTGATCATATAATACCCGCCTACCGAGCCTGTAAAATTGTGTCCTTTGTAAGAAGTTTGAGAGAATCCAAAAGGATTACTGTCAATCCCGCTATCAAATCTGCTGCTTAGGAAGGTTCCGCTTACACTTAAATATTTGACAGGGCTATAGCCAATTTGAGTCGTATAGAGTCCTTCTCCTGGAAAGACACTGGACAGTTTAATATCACCTTTATCTGCGAGCATCAGCATATCTCCTTCATTTGGAAAATAATAACGCTGAGCATCAAGATTATCACTGGATGAGGCTAAGGCAAGTGCCAGAATTAAAAATCTGATAATTCGGTTCATTTTATAGCATTTATAATTTTCTGTATTCATTGGCTCTTAAGTATATATTTTAAAATGAGCAAAGAGCTCCGGGACTTGCTTTAAAGCTATTTTAAAGTTAAAAAAAGCTGCTTTAATATCCCGCTTATTTGAAAAGTTCGTCAATATCTATGATTGCTCCTAACTGAAAAGTCTGGTCAATAAAACGCACCTTATCGATTTCGGGAGAATTCAATCGGGTAATGGTCATAAAACATCTTATTTGGCGTATTCCGATAAAAAAACGAAAAGAAGTTTCCCTTATAAAATAAGTATCGTACAGTTGCAGATTCTCGATATCCTGAAAATCTTCTAAATCCAATTCACCGATTACGCTTCCCTGTTCAAAGTCAAGTATTCCCAATTTGGAAACGAGATCGAAGCCCAGTAAGTCGTTTTGCCAGTGTATACCCAATTGGATATATTTTTTGTTGAAGTCAAAATGAGAACTTAATCCCGGTGCATAATAATTATCTACATTTCCTTTACCATAACCGGCATACAGATCAAACATGATGCTGCTCCGCATGGCATTTTTGCGGATAGAATCCCGATGATCCAGAAAATAAGTATGATAGGCACCAATCGCTATACTTCCTATGCTTCCCTCTCCAAAACTCCTGGAATAATTCCCCTCTTGTGCATAACGGTAATAGCTGCCTTGTAAACCTACACGCTTAATCGGGCTATAGCCCAGTTGCAGAGAATAATTAGGGCCTTCACCATCGGGCAGGGCAGCGGAAAACTTGAGATCATCCTTTTCTTTTAATGCTATCAAATTACCCTCATCCGGTGCATAATAATAATAATGGCTGCAGGAACACAAACCCAAAACATAAAGGATAAAAAGGAAGATATAGGTTGATTTGGAAAACATGATAAATGAAAGATCAGCTTCAGCTTAATGGAGATAGTATGCCCAAAAGTTGGTTTAATTATTTTTTATGTTTGCTTAAAAAATCCTGCATAAATTCTGGGATTTCAACTACTTAGACCACTTCGAACGAATGTATATTATACAAGCGGTAATTTTGGTTGGCGCTTAAAAGAATACCATTTTGACCTCCTGCCAGGCTAAAATAAAACTGAAAATTAAGAACCACTTCCAGAGATCAGAAGTGGTTCTTATAGATAAAAGGAGATTATTATAATTTGAAAGGATCAGAATATTTCTTGGCAGAAAGGAATTCCTGATCGGTATAAGTTTTTAAGAAAGTAACCAATGCCGCTTTTTCCTGATTGTTCATATTCATGCGTTTAGGCTGATTACCAACTTTGAGTTGAGTACTTAAATGACTGTGATTAACAATTCCTTCATTATAGTGATCAACGACATCTTCAAGCGTAGCAAAACGACCATCGTGCATATAAGGACCAGTTTTTTCAACATTTCTCAATGTAGGGACTTTAAACATACCGTTCCCTATGCCATCGTCTTCGTAAACCATTTCCAAACCATTATTGGCCTGAATTAATCCCGGTGCAGCAACACCTTCTTCGATATTACCGTGACAACTGCTACAATTAGCTACAAATAGTTTTCTGCCTTTATTCTCGACGGCACTCAATTTACTTAAGTCGGAACTGTTAATACCGGATAATGAACCATTATTAGAGTTCAAATACTGATCAACTGCCTGATCGTATTTGGAATTGAAAGAACCAATACTATTAACAAAAATGCTGATGGCATCAAGGATTTCCTGTTCATCCTGTACATCGTGTCCGTAAGCTTTTTCGAATAAAGGTCGATAATATGGCTGCTCTTTTACACGATCCAATACTTCGTGCATGGCCATATTCATTTCATCCGGATTGCCCAAAGTGGCTTTGGATTGCTCTTGCACAGAACTGGCGCGATTATCCCAGAAGAATGGAACTCTGCCAATGATCGCAGAACCGTAATATTCATTGAAGCTAAATACGGAACCCAAAGCCAAAGAATTTCGGGTAGTTTTTCTACCATTCACCCCATCACTAAAAGCTACATCATCAGAAAATCCGATATCTTGTCTATGGCAGGAAGCACAGGAAATTGTTCTGTCGTCGGAAAGGTTTTTATCATAAAATAATACACGACCAAGGGTCGCCAGGTCACGATTATAAGTTCTGTTACCTACGCCATAATAATCCGGAAATTTATCCTCATAGCCCATCGGAACCGGAGGAATATCTAAATACTGAGACATCATTTGATAATCTGCATCGGTGTAGTATTCATAATCGATTTCGACACCATTATTTTTGTTACACGAAACAAGAGTGATAATTACGGCAAGGCTTAAGAAGAAAAGTATTTTGTTTTTCATAACTTAAAAGGGTTTGCTCTGAATTGACGAGTAGTTAGAAATTTTAGTTTTTCAAATATAACGACGTTTTGTCATAGTTTTGTAACGAAAATCGATAATAATAAATTAAAATTTATCCAATATTAACATTGATTTACTACACTCCCTATGTCTTTAAGACGTAGAAATAGACCAATCCGTTGGTTCGAGCGCCTAAAAAAGTCAAATTTTGGTCAATTTTTTAAAAAGATTCAGAATTTAATACTTTTTAGCCCGAAAAGAGCGGTGTCAGATCATTGAGTATACGAAAAATAACTAATGGTTTTTAAGATGCTTGTGATAGAAGCAGATATGTTTTTGATCAATTTCACTGAATATTTCGGTTAGATGTCAAATTATAAAGGGGCCCTTAGCTTATCGGGCGATCGAGTATAGCATCTTCCATAGGATTATCAATTATTTCAGTCAATGTATTGGATTTGTAGAACAGATCTGTGCCCGAAAAACGATCATGCCATTTGCCTTCGTCTACAAGGAAAGAAAAGTTATCGAAAGGAATCAATCGACAAAAGCTACGGCCCAATATTTTAGCGAAACCGGCTTTTTGACCATTGGCAGAGGCGAGATAGGTATTGGTGAGTACTTTCCCGATCGTTTGCCGGAAAAACATCTCGGAGAAAAAATAATAGAGAATTGGAAATAAAACTATTATTATCCAAACCAAACCAAGCCCTGTTGATTTATCTACACTAAAATTAAATCCATTCATCAAAAAGAAAACATTTCCCAAAATCATAATATTAACATAAGTCAAATCCACTAAGTAGTGGACGAATCGAATCCCTTTATTATTAACCGGGCCCGGGATGATGCGGATACTTTGATTGTAATAAACGATAAACGAAACGATAACCAACATGATCCCCAGAACAAAAATCAAATGATGATACCAGGCTATAGAAAAGTCATTAGGAGGATTAAACATCATGATTAAACGATTGGGCAAATAGGAGAGTAGTCCGAAAAAATGATGAATAAGAAATATTTTAAGGGCTCTGTTAGAAAGTTTATTTCCTTTGAAAAAGTAGATACCAACTCCCACCAGACCAATTATGGTCATGCCCGTAAACAACAATTGCTTAAGAACATTAGCAAAATAAAAAGGCGTATCAAAATAGTTGAAATTACTTATGGAATGGAAAATATATCTCAAATTGTTAGGAGTATAGTAAACACCTACCCCCAATTGGATAATCGTCAGGATGATTAATATCGTTTTTAAGTCTTTCTGTTGCATGTTTAGAGTTGCTTTCGTTTTTGAATGTTATTTTGATTAAATACCATTACCAACTTAAATGTAACCTTATTTTTGTGATAAAATAAATCTAAGGAATGCTGGAAAAAATAAAGGCTGTTCGGCATGCCAAACAACCTTCATAACTCCCTAAAACAGGAATAATTCTTAGAACTACTCCTTTATTTATCTTTATTCCTGCTAGAAATAATGCCAACAAGATATATGGATATTTTTAATATTGTATAAAGTTTATTGTTAAGGGCCGTTTGGAGGGGATGAAAACTCGGTTTGGAGCATTAAAGAGGTTTGGAAAAGACAGATCCTTATTTTTTCCTATCCTTGATCTTTATAAAAATAGCCCTTAATGCCAAAATGAAATTGGAAATAAAGTCGATTTGCATACCAATATTCCCGTTACCTAGTAGCATCGTTGCAAGTTTGTTTCCGAAAGGATTATCATTGACAACATAAGTCCAGGTGGAAGAAGGTTTGCGGATTCCCAGCTCTTCGACAGTTATATCGGGGTTCGTTAGAATTTTTTTAATACAGTTTTCAATGGATTCATCTAACTCTTCAAGGAAAATCTGAAAAATTTCATCGCTGATTTTCTGGAATTCATGCAGGGGATGTTGCCCACCAAAACGAACCATATAAATTCCTTCTTTGACCTGTTGCAAATCATCCAGATGCATGGCCCAGGTCCGGTCGTAATGAAACAGAATCGCCGTTTTGATTTTATCTGTGAGGTTTGGGGAGAGGTGTTCCTGCTTTGCTTTGCTTTTGATTTTTGATATTAAAACTTCCTGTTCTAAAAGCAATTGCTGCCGTTCTGATTGAACAATTTTCCTTTGTTGTTCGGTCATTTGATTATAAACTCCAAGTGTCCGGCGTAATTCCGAAGATTGATCTTCGATCACTTTTTGGATATGACTGACAAATTTGCGAATGCCTTTTTCCCTGATTTCAATATCCCCTTTGAGTGCTTTGTACTTCTTGGGTAAAACAGAAGCCAATTGATAGCGTAACATCAAATCGTCTTCCAGACTGATAAAAAAACGGCTACTACCTACATCTCCCTGTCGGCCCGAACGGCCTCGCAATTGCATGTCGATTCTTTCGCTTTCGTGCCGGTTAGTACCAATCACGTATAAGCCGCCCAATTCAATGACCTGAGTTCTTTGTTTTTGATCCTTTCCTCCCAAGAGGATGTCGGTTCCACGTCCTGCCATATTGGTTGAAATGGTTACGGCGCCGAGCTTACCTGCTTCGGAAATGATGTCGGCTTCCAGTTCATCATTTTTCGCATTGAGGACATTACAGGGAATCGCATTTTCCCTGATCAGGTCAGCCAATTCCTCTGATTCTTTTACGGTCAGAGTGCCGACAAGGATTGGTCGGCCGGTTTCGTGGACAGTTTTTATTTCTTTTATTAAGGCTTCGTATTTTGCTTTTTTAGTATTAAAAATTCGATCGGGATAATCAATCCTCTGATTGCTCTTATTGGGAGGAATTACTAACACTTTCATACCGTAATGATCCAGGAAATGCTCGATAGATTGATGAGCTGTGGCGGTCATTCCCGCTCTTTTAGGATATTGTAAAATGAAGTGCTGAATCGTAATCGAATTGAGAATATTCCCTTCATTTTGGATACTTAGACCTTCTTTCGCCTCCACGGCGGTTTGTAGCCCATTTCGCCATTTGCGATCCGCAACAATACGACCGGTTAGTTCATCGACCAGTTTTATGCTGCTGTCTCTGATTACATAATCAATGTCTTTTTTCAATAATTCCCGAGCGTGTAGAGCCAGATTGATTGCGGAAAGCAGTGGATTATGTTCTGCCGAAGCCAGATTCGTGATATCCAGTTTTTTTTCGAGTGTTTCCATTCCTTGTTCTGTAATGAAAACATTGCGTGAATATTTATTGATTTCAAAGTCTTTCTCTTTTTTTAAACCAGCGGCCAGTGCGGCTATTTCCTGAGGATCAATAGTTGTTTCCAGAATATCACCGGCCAGTACCAAAGGATTCCGTGCTTCATCAATTAACAGCGCATCCGCTTCATCAATGATGGCAAAATGAAAGGGGCGTAAAACCAGTTCGGATTCCTGATAAGCAATGAACGAACGGAGGTAATCAAAGCCGATTTCCTTGGCTGTTCCATAAGTGATATCGGCAGCATAGGCTTTGCGTTTTTCTTCGATTGTCATGCCCTCGTTGATCGAAGCTACCGAAAGGCCCAAAAACTGATAGACCCCGGCCATCCATTCGGCATCACGGCGAGCCAGATAATCATTGAAGGTCATAATATGGACGCCCTTACCGGATAATGCCTGTAAAAATGCCGGAAAAACTGCTGCCAGTGTTTTCCCTTCTCCTGTTTTCATTTCGATAAGCTTGCCCTCATGAAGAGCAATGGCTCCGATCAATTGTACATCATAAGATTCGAGTCCGAGTATTCTTTTACACACTTCCAGTACAAGAGCATAAGCTTCGATCAAAAGCTGTTTAGGGGCCATCCCTTTTCTGATTTTCTTTTTTAAGTTGAAGGCTCTGATTTGAAGGGCTTCCTCCCGATCTGTTTCCAGAGTTTTATGGAATGCTCGTATTTCGGCTACCTGTTTATAGTAAATACTTAAATCAAGCTGAAGAATTCCCTGAGATGCTTTTATATAATTGCCTATACTTTTAAATGTTGTCATAGCCCCTGGCTTTTCTATATTTGAAAATAGAAAATAGCCCCTGTAGGCACGATTTTATTTGACGAACGGACGGGAAAGGTCTACGAGATGAATGATGATGGTATGATGATAAAACTGAAGTTGTTTAAAAAGTCACCTCAAAAGAGAGGAGAATAAAAATGTTGCAAAAGCATTAAATTGTTGGTCACCACAACTAACAATCGAAAACCTCTGCAACATGTATGTAAAATTATCTAAAAAGTTCATTAC
>JANQLV010000052.1 GCA_028280415.1 Saprospiraceae bacterium | reverse complement strand
CAATGATAAATGCACCTACATATTACACTTCTTCCATTAGTTTGGCTCCGCGCCAAACTTTCCGTGCATTCCGTCCGCGCCCTTAGGGCGTAACTATTTCCATATAACCATAGCTGGGGTTTTCTTACCCTTTTCCTTTCAGCAATAAATGAACGATGATCTGGCTTTTAGCCTCATTCACTTCAGAGAATTGTTGGAAGTCATCGTTTCTTCAGAATATTTTAATATTTAAAAAATTACTGTAAATGAATATTCAATTACTCATTGCAGATGAAATGCATATGCATTTTGCCAAAAGAATTTGCGAGCTTATTGAAGAGTCTGCAAAGGTGAGAGGCACCGGGATCGCTCGCCGGGAGATTAGTTATGTGGAACAAAAAATAGTTTTAGGTGATGCCATCATCGCTTTGAAAGGCAAGCAGCTTGTCGGTTTTTGCTATATCGAGACCTGGAGCCATAAGGAGTATGTAGCTAATTCGGGATTGGTCGTACATCCTGATTTCAGGAAACTTGGTTTGGCAAGAATGATCAAAACTAAAGCCTTTCACCTTGCTCGAAATAAGTACCCAAATGCAAAAGTATTTGGGATAACAACAAGTGCAGCTGTAATGAAAATCAACAGCGATTTGGGATACCGCCCGGTTACTTTTTCGGAGCTGATACAGGATGATAGCTTTTGGGCAGGTTGTCAAAGTTGCCCAAATTTCGACATACTTCAGCGGAACAAGCGCAAAATGTGCCTTTGTACGGGAATGTTGGCCAAGGCAAAAAAAGAAGAATCAGATAATAAAATCAGACAAAATAAAAATGAAAAAACAGGCTAATTCACTGGTCCTTGCATATAGCGGCGGACTGGATACTTCCTATTGCATCAAATATTTAAATCTGGAAGGTTGGGATGTACATGCTGTTTCCATTAATACCGGAGGATTCTCTAAGGAGGAAATTCAAGGCATGGAAAAACAAGCCTTCCTGCTTGGAGCTACTTCCTTTCAATGTATAGATGCAGTTAAAACTTATTACGAAAAGTACATTCGGTATCTGATATTTGGTAATATTTTAAGAAATAATACCTATCCCTTAAGTGTGTCAGCAGAACGAATGTTCCAAGCTATTGAGATTGCAAAAGCAGCTAAAAAAATGAATGCAAAAGCAATTGCTCATGGCAGTACTGGAGCAGGAAATGATCAGGTTAGGTTCGACCTTGCTTTTAAAATCCTTTGTCCTGAAATAGACATCATTACTCCAATAAGGGACCAATCATTAAGCCGCCAGGAGGAAGTTGATTTTTTAAAAAAACACGGAATAGAATGGAGTGCTAAAAAAACAAAGTATTCTATCAATCAGGGAATTTGGGGTACAAGTGTTGGAGGAGCAGAAACCTTAAGCTCTCATTTATCCCTGCCGGAAGATGCCTGGACCAACCAGCTTGAGAAATCGGGTGAAGAATCCCTTAAGCTCCATTTTTCAAAAGGAGAAATCATAGGTATAAATGAGGAATTATTTGAACATCCATTACAAGCTATCCAAAAACTTCAGGCGATTGCTGCTCCCTATGCGATTGGCAGAGATATTCACGTTGGAGATACCATTATCGGTATCAAAGGGAGAGTGGGCTTTGAAGCTGCGGCAGCTCTTATTATTATTAAATCACATCATCTTTTAGAGAAACATATTTTGGGAAAGTGGCAATCATATTGGAAAGAGCAATTGGCCAATTGGTATGGGATGATGTTGCATGAAGGGCAATTCCTGGATGAAGTCATGAGAAACATTGAAGGTTTCCTTGAAGATACACAAGAACAAATCACAGGAAAAGTGTACCTAAAGCTTTATCCCTATCGCTTTGAATTGCAAGGAGTGGATTCTGAATTCGACCAAATGCAAATGCAGAAAGGACAATACGGCGAAATGAACGAAGGCTGGACGGGAGAAGATGTGAAAGGCTTTACCAGGATTCTCGCCAATCATTTTTCTAATCAAAAAAAAGTATCAAAGCTATGATAAGAGTTGGCATTGTTGGAGGTGCAGGCTATACAGCAGGAGAATTACTACGCCTGTTGATCCATCATCCGGATACCCGGATAGCATTTATACAAAGTAATAGTCAGGCAGGATTGGCAGTATCTGATATTCATTCAGATTTGGCGGGGAACTTGAATATCAGATTTGATAAGGACATATCAACAGAAGTGGATGTCATTTTTATTTGTTCCGGGCATGGAAAATCCAGGTCGTTTTTGGAAAATAATACTTTGCCCGACAGGGTAAAAATTATCGACCTAAGCAGTGACTTTCGACTTCTTGAAGATTCGGAGGGTTTTGTTTACGGATTACCGGAATTAAATCGTGAGACAATTATAGCGAGTAATAAAATTGCTAATCCCGGTTGTTTTGCTACGGCAATTCAATTGGCTCTGTTACCTCTTGCCAAACAGCATTTATTAAAAAGTGAGGTACATGTTCATGCCATCACCGGAAGTACAGGAGCGGGTCAACAGCCTGGACCAAATACACATTTCAGCTGGCGAAATAATAATGTATCTATTTACAAACCTTTTACACATCAGCACTTAGGTGAAATCTACCAGAGCATTAAACAATGTCAACCGATTTTTGAATCAGGAATTAATTTTTTACCCCTTCGGGGAAATTTCACCAGAGGAATTTTTGCCAGCTTATATATGTCATGCCCTTTAGAAATCGAAGTAATCCAAACTCTCTACGCAAAGTTTTATGAGACACATCCCTTTGTTCATATTCTCAGCAATAATCCTGCATTGAAACAGGTGGTGAATACGAACAAATGTTATTTGTTTTTGGAGAAACATGAAGGAAAACTTTTAGTCATCAGCACTATCGACAACCTGATAAAAGGAGCATCAGGACAAGCCATTCAAAATATGAACTTGATGTTTGGTTTGACCGAAACAACAGGTTTGCAATTAAAAGGAAGTGCGTTTTAAACAAATACAAAATGAAACCATTTGATGTATACCCACTAATGAATGTCAATATCCAGAATAGTTTGGGTAGTTATGTTTGGGATGAAAAAGGTCGTAAATACCTGGATTTTTATGGAGGTCATGCCGTCATTTCTATTGGTCATTCACATCCTCACTTTTTGGAGCGAATAAAAAAACAGTTAGATAAGATCGCTTTCTATTCCAACTCCGTTCAAAACAGTTTGAGAGAAGAATTGGCAGAAAAGCTTGGAAAACTGAGTGGCTATCCTGACTACCATTTGTTTTTGGTCAACTCCGGTACAGAGGCCATAGAAAATGCAATAAAATTAGCTTCTTTCAAAAATGGTCGAACCAAAGTTGTTTCCTTTCAAAAGGGATTTCATGGCCGAACTTCAGCAGCTGTACACATTACTGACAACGACAAAATTTCTGCGAAAATCAATAAGGGCTTTGAGCGATTTTTACTGCCCTGGAACGACCTGGAGGCGGCAAGCAATATTATCTCGCAAAATGATATTTGTGCAGTTGTTATTGAAGGCGTTCAAGGGATAGGAGGCGTTCATGTTCCCACTCCTGAATTTTTACAACATCTTGAAAAATTATGCAAAAAGAATAATACCATATTTATCCTGGACGAAATCCAATCTGGATATGGACGAACAGCTAAATTCTTTGCTCATCAATATGCCAATATACAAGCTGACCTGATCACGGTTGCCAAAGGAATGGGCAATGGTTTTCCCATTGGCGGGGTTTTGATTTCACCTGAGTTTGAAGCAGGACATGGTTTACTGGGAACTACTTTTGGTGGGACACATTTAGCCTGTTCAGCCGGCTTGGCTGTTGTGGAGGTAATTGAAAAAGAAGGTCTTTTGGAAAATGCAGGATTGCGCGGAGAACAAATAAAAAAAGCTTTAAAACAATTTCCGGAAATATCAGAACTAAGAGGACTGGGCTGTATGATTGGTGTAGAAATGCCTTTCCCCATAAGAGCATTCAGAAAATTATTGATTGAAAAATTTGGAGTGTTTACAGGTTCATCTAGCCAGGCGAACACTTTACGAATTTTGCCTCCAATTACCGTAAGCGAAACAGAAGTGACAGAATTTATTTCAGCCTTTGGCGAATGCCTGTCGGCTTTTAAAAAACAACCTGAATATGAACCATTTTTTATCACGAAATAGTGTCGATGAGCTTAAGCCGCTATTAGAAAAAGCAAGGCAAATAAAGCAAAACCCTTTTGAACATGCTACGCTTGGAAAAAATAAAACAATGGTTTTGTTGTTTTTCAATCCAAGCTTGCGAACTCGATTGAGTACTCAAAAGGCAGCATTGAATTTGGGTATGAATGTCATTCCTCTGAATGTGTCACAGGCATGGGGAGTTGAATTTGAAGATGGTACAATAATGAATTTCGATAAGGCAGAGCACATTAAAGAAGCGGCGGCGGTAATCAGCCAATATGCAGATATAATTGGTATTCGTACTTTTTCAGGTTTGAAAAGCAAAGAACAAGATTATGGGGAAATAGTATTAAGTCAATTTGTGAAATATGCTACTGTTCCGATAATTAACCTTGAATCAGCTACAGTTCATCCTTTACAATCTATGACCGACCTTTTTACTATAGAAGAATATAAAAGAAAAACTCGCCCCAAAGTAGTTCTTACATGGACACCTCATCCTCGTGCATTGCCACAGGCTGTTTCCAATTCGTTTGTGGAATGGATAAAAAAAACAGATTATGAATTGGTCATTACTCATCCCAAAGGGTATGAACTGTCCCCGCAATTCAGCAAGGACTGTACTGTCGAATACGAGCAGGGAAAAGCCCTTGAGGAAGCCGACTTTGTTTATGCTAAAAATTGGTCGAGCTTTTCCGAATATGGAAAAATTATTTCTAAAGAGGAAAACTGGATGATCACGGCACAAAAAATGGCCTTAACGAATGATGCATACTTTATGCATTGTCTCCCTATCAGGCGGAATGTAGTTGTAGAAGATGCTGTTCTTGATGGCCCCAATTCAATTGTTATTCAGCAAGCAAAAAACAGAGAAATAATTGCACAGACTGTACTGAGCGAATTATTGAAAAATAAATCAAAATTTTAAAAATGGAAACACTAACGATTATAAAAATTGGAGGGAAATTACTTAATGATGAGCTGGCATTGAATCAGGTTGTTACTTCTTTTTCGAAAATAAAAAAACCAAAAATTCTGGTACACGGAGGTGGAAAAAGAGCTTCGGAATTATGTTTGAAATTGGGGCTTGAACCTCAAATGAATGAGGGAAGACGTATCACTGACCAGGCAACATTGGAAGTGGTTACAATGGTTTATGCAGGCTTAATCAATAAAAAGCTGGTGAGTCTCTTACAAAATTTTGATTGCAATGCCATTGGAGTTTCGGGAGCAGATGGCAACTTGATTCATGCTCAAAAACGTCCGTCCCGAAAAATGGATTATGGCTTTGTCGGTGATGTTAAGAATATCAATACGACGTTATTAACTAATTTTCTAAAAAAAGGAATCACACCTGTTTTTTGTGCAATTACCCACGATGGGAATGGACAATTATTAAACACGAATGCAGACACTATTGCTTCGGCTTTGGCTATTGCATTGTCGGATTACTTTGAGGTGGACTTAAAATTTTGTTTTGAAAAAGAAGGAGTCCTGGCAGATCCAACAGACGACAAATCCGTTTTTCCGGTTTTATCAAAAGTTGATTATGCGCTACACCAACAAAAGGGAACAATTTCCGAGGGGATGATTCCAAAACTGGACAATGCTTTTGATGCTAAAAAAGCCAAGGTCAACAAAGTAATGATATGCGGGGTATACGGAATTCTCGATCAAAAAGGAACAGAAATATGCCTGTAAATTCAACATTAAAAAAAGATGCTATTGACTTATTGAAATCCTTGATTTCGACACCTTCTTTTAGTAAAGAAGAAAATAAAACAGCAGAGCTTATTTCTAATTTTTTTGCCCAAAGAAATATTCCAGTAAATAAGAAAAATAATAATATCTGGATTACCTCAAAATATAGAAAAGAAGGTTTGCCGACCATACTGTTGAATTCTCATCATGATACTGTAAAACCGGTACCGGCTTGGCAACGAAACCCTTTCGAACCAGGCATAGAAAACGATGCGCTTTTTGGACTGGGGAGCAATGATGCAGGTGCTTCATTGGTAGCGCTTGCTGTGGTATTTATTCATTTTTATGAGGAAAAAGAACTTCCATTCAACCTCATTTATTTAGCATCCGCAGAAGAAGAGATTTCAGGTAGACAGGGAGTGGAATCGGTTTTAGAAGATATAGGGAAAATCGACTTTGGCATTATTGGAGAACCTACTCAAATGCAAATGGCAATTGCCGAAAAAGGCTTGCTGGTCATTGACGGGACCGCATATGGGAAAGCAGGTCATGCAGCAAGGGAAGAAGGGGAGAATGCCATTTATACAGCATTAAAAGATATTGAATTTTTACAGAATTTTCAGTTTAAAAAAATATCTGAACAATTGGGGAGCGTCAAAATTTCTGTAACTCAAATCAATGCTGGTACTCAACATAATGTAGTGCCGGACCAATGCCGTTTTGTAATAGATGTACGTACGACGGAAAATTACTCCAACGATGAAGTTTTTGAAATTTTACAAAAAAATACAATATCCAAATTAAAGGCCCGGTCATATAGACTCAATTCTTCGTGTATTTCAATAAAGCATCCAATTGTTGAGATTGGGCAATCTTTGGGATTATCGACATTCGGTTCTGCCACCTTATCTGACCAGGCATTGATGCCTTTTCCAACTTTAAAGATCGGACCAGGAGACTCCTGCCGATCTCATACCGCAGATGAGTTTATTTTATTGGAAGAAATAAAAAATGGAATAGATATTTATTGCCAACTTTTAGAAGGGCTGATTATTCGCTACAAAAACATTTTTAATGAAACTTTGGGAAAAAGAAACTAAAATTAACAAACTGGTTGAGGCATTTACAATAGGCAATGATGCTGATTTCGATTTGCGACTCGCAAAATTTGATATTCAGGGAACGATGGCTCATATTAAAATGCTCCAAAAAATTGGATTACTGACCAGGCAGGAATTAGAGTGTTTGGAAGCTGCGCTTGATAATATTTCCGAATTGGTAGAAAATGGAGAATTTTGTATTGAGCAAGGTGTGGAAGATGTTCATTCGCAAGTCGAGTTGATGCTGACAAGACAATTGGGGAATATCGGGAAAAAGATACATGCAGGACGTTCCCGCAACGATCAGGTAATGGTTGACCTGCGATTATTTTTCCGTTCAGAAATAAAGGAACTCGTACAATTGATCCAGGAATTATTTGACGTTTTGATTGCACAAAGTCAAAGGTATCAACATGTGCTAATGCCGGGTTATACCCATACGCAAGTGGCAATGGTTTCTTCTTTCGGACTTTGGTTTAGTGCCTATGCCGAATCTTTGGTTGATGATCTGATTTTGTTGAAAGCTGTTTATCAAATCAACAATCAAAACCCCCTTGGTTCGGCAGCAGGATATGGAAATTCCTTTCCATTGGACAGAAAGGAAACAACGAAACAACTTGGCTTTGATGATCTTTCTTATAATTCTATACATGCTCAAATGGGAAGGGGAAAGACAGAGCAATTTTTGAGTTTTGCCCTTTCGGGTTTAGGAGCAACCTTAGGAAAATTAGCCTCGGATATAGTGCTTTTTACCAATGAAAATTTCCGGTTTTTAAAATTAGCCGATGAATTTACCACAGGGAGCAGTATTATGCCGCATAAGAAAAACCCTGATGTATTTGAACTCATTCGGGGGCATTGTAATTTGTTTCAATCCTTACCCACTCAGGTAAGTATGCTCAATTCTAATTTAATAAGTGGTTACCATCGGGATTATCAATTGCTCAAGGAAATCATATTCCCTGCATTGGAGAATATAAAGAAATGCTTCAGCTTGTCAATTCAATGTTTATCGGATGTTCTGATAAACGTTGAAATTCTAAAGGAAGAAAAGTATAAATACTTGTACACCGTAGAAAAAGTAAATGAACTGGTAAAAAACGGAAGCCCTTTTCGAGAGGCTTATAAAAAAGTAGCTACTGAAGTTGAATCAGGAACATTTTCTTATTCCAATAAGATACAACACAGCCATGAAGGAAGCATTGGGAATCTTTGTTTATCCGAGATTGAGGTAAAAATGGAAAGGGTGATTAATCAGTTTAAACCGTTTAACTGATATATTTATCCGAAGCTTTTTCAGATTTAATCTAAAGTAATTATGTGGGGACATTTTACGGGTTGAGTACAAAATAATGAAAGTAGCTGTAGTGATGTCATAAGGTTGAGTGTAAAGTGTTATAGTATTCAAGGTTGATAGATTATTATCTGCTTCATTTTAAATTTCCATTCGCAAATTCTTTAATAAAGGGATCTCCCTGATATACCAATTAATCAATATGTAGGTTATACTTTTAGTTGCTGAAATGGCCTGTAGTTTTTTCTACCGATTTTTTCCGTAAAGCTATCTCCGGGACGAAGCGTCAGATTTCTACCTTCTACTCGTTTCCACTATTCAGTACGCGTCCCGGTGTATACGGTGCCCCCATCTGATCCAGCAGCTTCTCAAGTTGTGCCATATCTTCTTTGTACAGCTTTGTAATCTTCTCTTTAATCGGAGCAAACTCTTCTTTCGCAATGGCATAACTATCCCGGTGGGTTTTCGTTGGAGCGGCTGTCGAATATTTCTGTTCGTAGACAATACCGCCAAATATATTCCACCATCACAGCCAACGAGCCAATGCTTATTATTAGGATGAATCCACATACTATGGTTATCCACGTGCTTGGTATCTTCACCAGCATTTTTAAAAGATTTTCCCCCATCATACTACACCTGTAGCCAGGTATTCATAGAGTACACCATATTCGGTTCCAATGGATCGGCAATAATCTCCTGATAATAATTTCCACTACTGGAATAACTGCTCCGTTTTTCTCAATTCGCTCCTCTATTGGTCGTTCGGTAAAAACCGCCTTTCCCTTCCGCTGCTTCCACAATAGCATAAATAATTTCCAGATCAGCTGGAGAAACGCACAGTCCGATTCTTTCCATTTCTACCTTGGGCAAGCCCTTATTGATTTTGGCCCAGGTTTTTCCACCGTCAATCGACTTGTATAATCCTCGATCGCCACCTTTGTTCCAAAGTGGATCAATTGCCGCTACGAAAATCACATCAGAGTTTTCAGGATGAACAATGATTTTTCCAATGTGTTCTGAATTTTTTAGCCTCACATGCTTTCAGGACTTTCCACCATCGATTGACTTATAAATCCCATCGCCGTAGGCTACAGAACGCTGATTACTATTTTCGCCAGTTCCTACCCGGATGACGTTGGGATTATTAGGGTCAATTGTCACGAACCAATTGAATAAGAGCCTTGTCCGTCAAAAACAGGTTGGCAGGTCACTCCATTATTCACCGTTTTCCAGACTCCGCCCGAGGCGGTAGCGACATAATAAACAAATGGATTATCGGGATGCAGAGCAATATCAGCGATTCGTCCAGAGGTAAAAGCAGGACCAAGAGACCTCCATTTTAAACCACTAATCGAAACAGCCTCTTAACCGCAATAAGTAAGTTTCTATATCAAAACAGATATAGGAAAAAATATTTTATCCTGATATTACACTATATGAAATGTTATTCTAGTACCACAATTCGTTCATAGGTGACTTGTTTGCCAACTTGTACCCTCATGAAGAAGATGCCATTTTGCTGCAAATAAAATTCCTTCTGCCAACTTGCTGCATCATTAATCAACTCACTTTTCCAAATCATATGGCCATTAGAATGGTATAAACTGATACTCAATGGCGCTCTTAAAGGATTCTCAATACTGTAGTTGAATTCACCTTGATTCGGATTGGGAAAGAGGCTTGTACGAATGGGTGACTCCTCCAGATCGTGAACCGCAACCGGAAGACTATTAATGATTTCCCAGTCATCTGTGCCTTCGATGATTTTGATATAGTGATTGGCTGGAATATCATAAAAAACCTGAAGAGGAGTCAAATTACCCGGCCAGGAAACGACTAATGAATCAATCTCGGTTGCCGCTCCTAATCCAAAATGTGCTACACTACTGTGTTGTGAACTATGCCCTTGTCCGCCACTGCCAATCTCATGAAGCCAGGATACACCATTAACATGTATCGTCAAATGTGTCCCCAAACCATCCCGATTATTGACTGTTCCTTGCGTTTTTACCTTCAGCCAGTTGCCGCCTTCCGAAAGTATATTTTGATACAAAACCGGACTACCAGCTCCCTGGGTATTCTGGAAAGTACTATCGGAATTAGCAAAAAGCAGGTCGATATCTCCATCATTATCATAATCTATGAAAGCGAGTCCACGAGCCAATTGGTAATTAGGTAAATCAAACCAATCGCTGATGTCCTCAAAGGTACCATCACCACGATTACGCCAAAGCTGATCGGGCATAGAGTCCAGGGATGGAAATAGATTTGGAAAACCTACCCGCCCTTTGGCTATTGCCAGATCAAGCCAGCCATCATGATCAAAATCGGCAAATCCGGCGCCCCAGTGAACTGAAAGATAAGGTGCCTCTCCCTGCACATAAGTATCATCTATTCCAGCGCTTTCAGCCACCTCCTGGAACGTACCGTCCCCCTGATTCTGCATAAAAGCAGCTGCACCAATGCTCGTCTTATAATAATCCAAATCTCCATCGCGGTCGTAGTCTCCTACGCCAATCCCCATACCATACAATTTAGTATTGAAGCCAGAGGATTCACTTTGATCAATAAATGCCTCATTGGGAAAGTCGTTGGTGTAGAGTGCATCGGGACGATCCCAGAGCCCAAAATCGTTAGCCACCAGAATGTCCATATCACGGTCATTATCATAATCCGAGAAGACCGATGCGAGGCTACATCCCATCTCAATGGCATCATATTCATCACAAACTTCCGTAAAAGTCATATCACCATTGTTGAGGTATAAGCGATTGGAAGCGCCATGATAATTGAAGCCGACCACTTCGTTGGTTACCGGATCAGTGATAAAACTGCCCGATTCCACCCAGTTGCAAACATATACATCCAGAAAACCATCGAGGTTGATATCTCCCAGGCTGGCGGAGAAACCTCTTCCTTCATCAGTGCCGTTATCCCAAGCGCTGTAGATACCACTATCCCAGGTAATGTCGGTAAAAGTACCATCTCCATTATTTTGGTATAATAATGTATGCTCCTCAACCGTCGTCAGGATAATATCCCGAAAACCATTATTGTTGAGGTCTCCGGTAATGACTCCTGTAGTTCTGGAAAAAGGAAAAGGAATGCCTGCCGCTTCCGTGACATTGCTAAAAGTACCATCTCCATTATTCCTAAACAATTGGTCAGGCAGATCGCCTCCAGTTAGAAAAATATCTTCGAGGTGGTCATTATTATAGTCAAAAGCCGCAACGCCTCCCCCCATAACACCGGGTGACTGATAGAGGTGTTGTAATTGAGCGCTTTGGGTAACCTGCTGAAAACCGGTATTTTGAGCTATAATGTGGACGGACAAAAACAGTATTATAAATAGAATAGAGTTTTTCATTATTTTATTTCATTATTTTTTTTTACTAAAACGGGTGCCCCGGTGAAAATCGAATAATGTCCACCTAGGGCTCCAAAGGCTAATACCCAAACTGCTTAATCGCAATAGGGAAGTTTTCAGGTCAATACAGATGGACTTGTCTATCTCTTACGCATTACCATGATCCGCTCGTGGATCAATTGCTGACCAACCTGAATAGATATAAAATATACGCCATGCTGATCTAGCTGAAATTCTTTGTTCCAGACTGGCTCATCCTGTATCAGGCCACTATTCCAGATCATGCGTCCGAGCTGATCACGCAGCTGAATGTTCATTTTTTGCGAGTCGGGATTATTGATAGAAAAGGTAAAGTTGCCCTCTGTAGGATTGGGATAGACAAAGGTTTGAATGGCCTGTGCAACGATGTTATTGACCACAACGATATCCGAGTACTCGAATTTGCCATCCAGGTCAATTTGCTTGAGGCGGTAATAATTATTCCCTGAAATCGGATGTTTATCCGTAAAGAAATAATCATTGAGGGTGACCGCATTAATATCGCCTTCTACAAAACCGATGACCTCCCAATCCTCGAAGGTGGTGGATCGTTGGACTTCAAAGCCCTGGTTGTTGGTCTCCGAGGCGGTCTGCCAATGAAGCAAAATACCTGCATCCTTCTTTTGGGCTTGAAAACGGACCAACTCCACCGGGAGGACACCAGCAGATGCCGCTTTACCCGTGCCCTCAAGTGTAACATTATCAGCATAAACGGTGATAAAAGAACCAATATTGGCGACAGCGATGAGGTTTGAACCGGATGCGCCTATAGAATTATCCACTTCTATTTGATTGCCATAAGTAATGGTCGTTCCACTAACATCTCCGATAATTGATTGATAGGTACAAGAGCCGGAATCACAATCGCCTCCAAAAATATTGAGTATTCCTGAATAATAAACGGCTACAAAAGAAGTAGCATCCATTGCCGCTATTGAAATGTCAGATGTACTAACGGCATTAAAAACATTTTCCGCACCATAACCGGAGATCGTAGTCCCACTGACCTGGCCAACAACAGCTATTCCGTGGCTACTATCTCCAAAATCTCGATAAGCCACTACAAAATGGGTAGCATCCAGTACCGCTATTGAAATGTGATCTGTACTAGTTGCATTAAAAACATTTTCCGCGCCATAACCGGAGATCGTAGTCCCACTGATTTGGCCAACACGAGCCGTTCCGTGGTTACTATTTCCATTATCTCGATAAGCCACTACAAAATGGGTAGCATCCATTGCCGCTATTGAAATTTGCTCTGTACCAGCTACATTAAAAGCACTTTCCGCGCCATAGCTCGTGATCGTAGTACCACTGACCTGGCCAGCAATAGACATTCCGAGGTTACCATTTCCAAAATCTCGATAAACCACTACAAAATGGGTAGCATCCATTGCCGCTATTGAAGTGTCAGATGTACTATCGGCATGAAAAACATTTTCCGCACCATAGCTCGTGATCGTAGTACCACTGACCTGGCCCACAATAGCCGTTCCGTGGTTACTATTTCCAAAATCTCGATAAGCCACTACAAAATGGGTAGCATCCATTGCCGCTATTGAAATGTCAAATGTACTAGCGGCATTAAAAACATTTTCCGTGCCATAGCTCGTGATCGTAGTACCACTGACCTGGCCTACAATAGCCGTTCCGCGGCCACTATTTCCATCATCTCGATAAGCCACTACAAAATGGGTAGCATCCAGTGCCGCTACTGAAAGCCAAGATGTATTAGCGGCATTAAAAACATTTTCCGCACCATACACCGGGTCGGTCGTCAGGGCATTGAAATGGGCCGCAATATCGTAGGCCGTTACGAGCTTGGGCTGTGCCTCTACAAAGGCACGGATCATTTCTTTGGGATGTTCAGCCTGTAAAGTAACAGCCATTAAAATCAATGCCACGAATACCAGTAATCGTTGTTTCATACTTGTGAAATTTTAAAGTGATTAAAATTAAATGAAGCAGCCATTAGGGGGATCACTTTAAAACTTAGTGAGTACCCAGGGGCCTACTATTTCAGGTAATAAGAGCGGCTATTAGGTGAATCAAGTTTGGGAAAAAAGATCAAGCTTTTGTGTTTTTTGAAATACGACAAACAATAGGTATTGTTGCATGAATTAAGTTGAAAAGAAAAGAGCAGTTTTTTTTATTTAAATATGACAAACAGAAGGCATTATTGCATGAATCAAACTTAAAAAAGAGCGGGCCTTTTATTTTTAAAATACGGCAAGCAGAGTGCTATCAAAACTCCCGGTATCAGAAATCCCATGTTTCAAAGTGGTCACAAATATATAAGGAAGTTACTGAGCAGGCGAATAGAATAAATGATGCCTTTGTAATTTATGATATTAAAGGTCCATATGAAGATGACCTTGGGTTGAAGTCAAAAGCAGAGAAAAAAGATATAATGAATTAAGAAGAGTGTTTTTTGATCATTTAAATTATTTGAATCTATTTTATCAAAATAAAAAAAAATCCTTCGAGAATGAAACCAAAAGAGAAATGGATTTCTACCATTTTTTCTAATTGGCTAAAATCAGCTCTAATTCAAACATGGGAGTTGACAAAAGTAAATGCGGGGCTTCTTGATGGAAAATTTGTTCTTTGGCTTGATTTCCATTTGAGGCTACATGATCATCATGGCAGCTCTCGTGATAATTAAGTTATTATGTATTCGATAATTTGGTTTGACTTCCTCTAGGAAAATATACTATGTTGAGAGCATATGTTTAAAAGGGTAATTAATCTCAAGAAGTAGGTGAATATTCCTTCAGAGTAAGTGGTTTTAATAGTGAGGTCTACTCTACTAGCAATGTAATTACAAGACCAATTTGTGGAATTATACAACCTCCAAATCAATTCCTGATTGCTCCTAATCCCTCGAATGGTATTTTTAGTATTACTTCTCTGGGTATAGAGACTATACAAAAAGTAGAAATATTTAATCAGAATGATCCAAGTTTAATAAATGTTTTCAATGGAGGTTCGTATATTAGTACAGTTGATATAGATATATCCAATCAACATTTAGGTATATATCAAATAATAATATTTACTAATAATGGAGGAATAGAAAGCCAACAATTCGTAAAGCTCTAGCGATTTAAGAGTGTGTTTGGGATTCAGTAATTGACTACAAATGTTCCTTTTATGTTTATGCTTCGTTGCAAAAATCCTCATTTAGCTATGGCTAAACTCCGGTTTTCGCGCC
>JANQLV010000048.1 GCA_028280415.1 Saprospiraceae bacterium | reverse complement strand
GTACTTTTTTAATTGGGCGTGGGAACTTCGTCTTTGATAACTTTTTTGTTGACATTTTCAGTTGACTTTTTTGGTCAACATATTTTAGGTACTGACACGGTGTAAGTACCAAATACCTCATACCCAATGCCTGCTCTATAGAGCAATATACAGCTATAATATTCATTTTACCCACTAGTGCCTCCCAGCTCAATGCTACATCAGAGCTATTTAATATAGCTTGCCTCTATTTTTTCGTAGGCAGGCAATTTATTGATATGCCATTTCTGAATGATCTTGCCATCCTTCCACAATACCAGTCCCGGATTGGAACGAACAATGGTTTTTAGCAAAATATCATCTGCTTCATAAAAGGGATAAGCAGACTGGCTAGCATGCCGAAAATCATCGATCATTGCCGTTGATGCACCGCCAACCAAAGCATAGGTTCGATATCCTTTCTGTTCCGCTTTCGCTAATACTTCGTTGAGTTGTGGCCATTTTTCCAGATAGGAAGCATCCCAGCTATAAGAAACCTCCTGACGCTCCCGCATTTCGATCGTATCAATTGATCGAACCAATTGGGGCTCGGGGTTCCCTTCAATCAGTACCGTGTCCACTTTGAAAAGTGTATCGGGATAAACCACTTTATTAACACTTTCACCATCATAATACAATTTATGACATACTACCATGAAGTGATAATTAGGTTCATTCAATATTTCTTCGGTCATATTATTCCCTTCCGAATCACTAAAATCAAAATCACTGATTTTGGTAGCTTCAATTTCCGGTTCGGATTGTTCTTGTTCATATTCCCATTCCGCTTTTGGATATTTGCTAAATTCTTTAAGGAAAGTATCGTAATCCAGGCTGACTACCTCTCCGCTAGCTTTATTGGTCAAGGTATACCCGATAATTTTTATATTGGCAGCAGCTTCTTCTTCTGCCATTTTTGTAGCCCGTACATCCTTTCCTACATTGAAAGGTCTGAAATCCGTATGTGGTAAATTCCAGCTGTAATTACTTAAACAGTACAAAAAGACTCCAATGGTCGTTGCTGCCACAATTCCGGTCCGGATTTTCCCGGTAAACAACTGATGCATGTCTTTGTGTTTAAAAACAAAATATAGCGCGGGCACCAATAAAAAGACATCTTTTAGAAAGGACGTTTTAGGTTTAAGCTTTAGAAAATCTCCAAAACAGCCACAATCGGTCACTTTCATATTCGTCTCTACATATTTCCCCCATTTACCGAATTCAAAGAAATTAACATCTCCGGGAACATAACCGGTTAGGAAGGTAAATCCGGTCAGGAAGGTGAAGAAGCCAACAATTAACAGAAAAAGCCAGCTGGTTAGTTTTGCCCTTGAGCCAATAATCAGCATTACGCCCAGGACGATTTCAAGAACGATCATAAAGACAGAAAACCCAATAGAGTATTCCGATAACCAGGGAAACATCGGGGCAATAAAGGACATCCAGGTTTCGGAGAAGGTACTTTCGAATTCTGCAAAATACTGTTCCATCTTATAAGCCGTTCCTAATGGATCAATTGCTTTTACCCATCCTGAAAAGACAAATAATGCTCCACAGAAATTCTGCAGATAGGTCATCAACCAGTTTTTGTGTGATTTATAGAAAAAACCAACAAGCAATGTCAAACCAAGTGCAATTGCACCTATCATCAATACTAGTTTAGTTAGCGTCATTACATTATTATTTTGATATAAAATCTAATTTCTCCTATTAACTGACAAATATACCGATACGAAAATAGTTTGGGAAAAATTATGCAATCATTTTCCTTCTGTATGGCTCATCTCCTGTCAAATTCAGTACAAATATTGAGCAAATGACAAAGATATGCTGTTAACGGGGATTCAATGATTGTTAATGATTGTTAAGTGGTAATTCTTTACCTTTGCGAACCAATCCGCTATTTATGATTTATCTCATACTCTCTATACTTTCTTCAACGGTCCTGGGTTTCATCATGACCTGGTTTGAGAAGTATAAAGTCAATCCTTTCCAGGCAGTTGTTGTCAATTATTTTACCTGTGTATTAACAGCCTGGGTAACTATCGGAGATTTCCCCATTAAGCAGGGATTCACAGAACTCGATTGGTTTCCCTATGCAGCCGGTTTATCATTTGTTTTCATAACCGGATTTACTACGATCGGTTATACTTTTCAGAAGTTCGGTATTACCATTACAACGATTATGTCAAAGATGTCTATGCTGATTTCTGTAATCTTTGCCATTATTGTGTATAATGAATCCCTTAATTTTCTAAAGGTTATCGGAATCCTTATTGCTATTGCCGCAATTATTTTAACTAATTTACCGCACCAGGAAAGTACTTTTAAAAAGAAAAAAATCCACAAAATATTTTGGTTATTTCCCACTTTGGTATTGCTCTTTCAGGCAATTATCGAGATCGTTTTACAATATGTAGAACTGAATATCCTCGCGACAGGTACAAGCGGTGACCCGGCTTTTGTTTCCACTATATTTCTGGGGGCAGGTAGTATTGGTGCGATAGTCGCAATGATGGGATTTATTAGCGGTCGTTTACAATTCAGCTGGCGCAATATTGTTGGTGGAGTAATTTTAGGCATTCCCAATTATTTCTCTATTTATTTTTTAATGAAAGCCCTGGGGGCAGGCTGGGAAGGTTCAGTAGTTTTTCCGGTAAATAATGTCGCCATCATTGCCCTTTCAGCTATTATAGGTGGTTTTTTAGTCTTTAAAGAAAAATATTCCGCCTTGAACATTCTCGGGATCGGGCTTTCTATGATTTCTATTCTTCTAATAGCATTCAGTGGTTCATGATTGATCAATATAAGACATTAGCTGCTCCCAGTAAGGGCGAATTCAAAGACAGAGGAAGCAAATTTATTGCCTATGCCTGGCCCGTTTATAGTGAATCGGAATGGCAGGAGCATTTACAGTTTGTAAAAAAAGAGCATTTCAAGGCCCGTCATCATTGTTTTGCCTATCGAATCGGACTGGATGGAAATAACTTTAGAGCCAATGATGATGGCGAACCTTCGGGAACGGCTGGAAAACCCATTCTCGGGCAAATTGACAGTTATGATCTGACTAATGTATTTGTTGTTATCGTACGCTATTTTGGAGGTACGAAGCTCGGTACTTCAGGCCTGATCAATGCTTATAAAAACGCTGCTATTGATGCTTTTGAATCGGCCGAAATTATTGAAAAAACGATAGAGCATATCTATAAAATCCAATTTGATTACGCCTTAATGAGCCAGGTAATGAATGCGGTAAAAAAAGGAGAATTAGAGATTGTCAGACAGGTCTTTGAGCAGGAGGCTTTCCTGGAAATCGCTATTCCGCGAAGCAAAGTAAAAGATACGATTCGACAGCTGCGAGCCCGTATTGCGGAGCTGCGGATCGAAGAAATTGATGCCATTAAGAAGATTCCCGGACTGGAGATCGACTATTTAATGGAACGTTAGCGAGCACCGGCTCTCTTTATATCCGCTTAAAAACCAGTGAACAATTAGCCCTTTAGTTTTTCCAACTGTTCTAACAGCCAGTCTCGTTCGATAACAACTTTTTGAGATTTTATTTTTTCCACGAGCTTTTTGATTCTATCCGGATTTCGGTAGGTTTGAGTATTATGCATCTGGTAGAGAAGATTAATAAAATTATTATTTCCTTCCTGGGCAATTTTCGAAAGTATTTTATTGGATACCCGAAACAAATAGACCTTAAATGCTTTCATTTTAAAATCCAACAGAGGCGAGTCCATTTCAAAATAAACCTTTAATTCTAATCTTTTGGCAGAGACTTTATAATAGGTATCTTTTTCATAACTACACAAATATTCTAAGGTTTTGGGATAGTCCTTTTTAGCAAAATAATAGCTCGCCAGATTAAATCGATATACTTCTTCCTGGTTATGAGTACCAATAATTCGATGTTTATGTGCTTCTATGTTTTGTAGTACCCAGTCGAATTGCTTCATTTTAAGTCCAACAACAATTAAATTTTTGAGCATTCCAGCAAAAATTCCTCCATCGTGATATAAGTAACCGTTCTCCAGATGGCTCTTGTATAAATCAAAAGCTTTTTGTAAATACTTTTCATTGCCTTTATAATAGCGTCGGATGCAATAACTTCGACAAATTGTTTGTATCGCTCTCAATTGCTCATTGGGTAAAAAGTCTTTATTCTGATTTAAAACTTCCAACAATTCATCGAATTGCTCATCATCGTCTTTTAAATAAAGTAACTGAAAAGCATTATAATATACCTTGATTATTGGCACCTCCAGGTAATCAGAAGATTGTATTAAATCGGATATTTCTTCGTAACGAAATAAATCTGCTTGCAAACCCAGAGGTACGTGATAAAACTGCTGTGCCATGAGCGTACAAGCGTGTTGAAGACGGGAACAAATATAAAAGATATCCAGACTTTTTATCGTATTGGGTAAATTCAAATCCGCTTTACGTTGATTATAAAAACTGGCAAAATAAGATTGTTCCGCCTCCATTAAATAATTGTGTAAATAATACTGTGAACTTCGAGGAAGGACCTGTTCCTGTTTTTTACGGAAAGTCCTGGCAGTACTTTTAAAATCATTATTTAGCCCTTTTTCCAGATAGAATCGAGCCAGGATCAATTCTTTGTATCCTTCTTCTTGTTGATTAATCGTGTATTCAATAAGAATAAATTTTTTAATCACCGTTAAGAGATGATTCATCAAGCGATCCATTTTAGAGGGAGAATAATCCGTGTCCGAAAAAAGCTGCCTATACAACTTTTCTTTTTCTAAGTTTTTATGTCCAAATCCCGGATAATAAGGAATAAGAATTTCGAATAATTTGAGCACTTTTTGTTTTTGCTTAACCTCTACAAAGTAAGGTACCTGCATAAACTTCTTCAGTTTTCCGAATGCTTGCTTATCCAAAGATTTGAGAATGCTCAACAACTTACTTTTCTTCATTGATTCAATCAATTAAACTATTAGCCAGGTTCTAGCGCTTTTCGCCTTGAAACAAAAACATGTAAAATCCTAAACGCAGATATTTTTTTTTACAGTGCACTAAAGCTAAAAAGATAAGGAACGAAGCCAAAAAAAGTTGTATGCTATTGATTAAATAAAGGGGAGAAATAAAAAAAAATGTAATAGAAACAACAGTATGAGAAAAAGAAATTGGATGGTTAACGATTAAAATCTACAACCTAATGCTGGCATCTTATTTTTTCCACCGTTTTTTATAAATTATTTTTTAACTTATAAAATTCAAAAAATGATTCACAAATTGCTTATTCTGAGTATTATTTTTTTTAGCTACATCCAAAGCACTGCACAAGTATTTTATCACGAATTATCCATTAGCAATTTTGAGGAAGATTTTGTGGCAGTAGGACAACATCTAGCAACGCTCAATGAGGAACCTGATGTAGACATTAATATAGGTATAGTTAAACATCATTTGAGGTATTTATTGGATGATACGAACGAACCTTTTCCTTTCCGCTCTGCCCCTCAAATGTGTATTAACTCAAGTCATGAAAATCTGGTTTCATTAATATTTCATGGGGAATTCGAACTTTTTCACTTTAACCATTTCAAATTGAATACCTATAATGAACTCAAAGACTCCACTAATGCAGGGTTATATTCCCTGGAATTAGTAGAAGGTGTCGGACTCAACCTCTTTGCTCTTTATGGTCGATCAGGTAGTATCCGAAGTAATCTATCTATTATTATTATCGATAAAGATTTATCTTTTTGTGGAGCTAACGGTTTTAGAACGAGTACTAAAATCGAGCAGGACACTATAATCGACAATCTGACCAGTCTGCCTAACCCCGCGCTCAATCATACCAGGGTCTCTTTTCATTTAAAACAGGCTCAACAAGTAAGCTTAGAATTGATCGATCCCGCTTCTGGAAGAATTATTGCCCGAAAGTTGGATAGACAGTATCTTCCCTCCGGAACACATCAATACGTATTCGATTTTCAAGCAATCCCGAAGGGTGCGTATTATTTTATATTAAAAACAGAAAAAGAGCAGCAAAGTATAGCGGTTATAAAAATTTGATTGGTAAAAAACAAATGATCAAGTGCAAGTGCTATTGTTATTTCAATTTATTTTTGTTTATAGTTCTCTAAAGCAGATGTAGAAATAACATAAAAAATCCCGAATTCTCTAGATGAAAATCCGGGATTTTTTTAATCCAAAAGTATTGACCTTTCCTGCTATTATTCTACAGTGAATTTTCCTTTTCTCACAATGTTTCCATTATCTACTTCGATGAAATATAATCCCGATGCTAATTCATTGGTATCAACACTCATGGTATGCGGTCCAGCCTCCATTAGCATTTCTTTTGTATACACTATTTGGCCGGAAACATTATAAACGTTTATTACAGTCGCACCGCTTTGAATCATATCGAACTGTACATTGATATTATTCGAAGCCGGATTGGGGAAAATCTTAAGGCCCGTAGCCGGATTTTCAAGCCCCAATTGTTCATACAGCTTAGCTATTGTCTTGCTGGCTTCCTTTTGAAGACTTGCATTTCCATTTTGGGTAAATAAACTTCCACAATCCCCGCCTTTTTGGAGAATCTCGGCAAAAAGGTTTATATCCAATAAGCTTATAACTCCATCACCATCAATGTCAGCACAGCCATCATAGCCTCCCGAAGTAAGAATTTCTACAAATAGAGTGAGGTCGAGCAGTGAAACTACACCGTCCCCGTCGAGGTCTCCTAAACAGACACAACCACACTGTCTGCCACTAGCTATCAAATCAACTAATAATGGATTTATATCTAGCAGATCAATTACACCATTATCATTTAAGTCAAGACAAGGATCAAATTCCCCTGAGACAAGAATATCGATAGCTACTTGTACATCTAAAAGTGTAACGGCACCATCGCGATCAACATCTCCTAAACATTCACAACCACAACCGACACCACTTTCTAAAAGTTCTTGAAAACCTGCTACGTCCAGCAAATCAACCATACCATCAAGATTAATATCGGCACAGGGATCGAATTCCCCTGCAGTAATAAGACTTACAAGAGAATCAGCATCCAATTGAGTAATTTCACCATCACGATCGATATCTCCTAAACAAAGACAACCGGGTGATTGTGACTGAATAGTTGTAAAAGCGACAAAAATGGCCAGGAATAAAATAAGATTTTTTTTCATTTTTTGTTTTTTAAAATGCTTTGAGATAAGTTATCCCTCTAAAAATAGTCTGTATTGTACTCGGCAACTATTACAATTCAATGCCTTTCTCCTACTCTTTTTTCTAATAAAAAAATCCTTTCACCACAGGGTAAAAGGATTTTTCAATTACTTATTTTAGCTGAATTAATTCAAAAAAGTGCTTTTCTTCCTAAAACATGCATTTTACCAATGATTTGACAAAGCGCATTAATGAAAGTTCTTCTTTTTAACAATTTAATTCCATTACACTTTTAGATTATTCTCCTCTTTATTACTTAGGATTTTAAGGTTTGCCTGCATCCTGATCAAGCATCTTCACGCATCAGTTTATCTAAAAACTCCAGAATCATCTCATCGAGATTTCCGGAAGCTTGCAAATCACCCATCATACCATACATAGCGGCAGAACGTTTGCCTCCTACATCGGAGTACTTTGCCGCAAATTTCTGAAACTTTTCAAAAAGGTGATCCGGCAGGACTTTACTCAAGCCTTTTACCGTTTGTACCTGCAATTTATTAGACAATTTATTAAGGCTGAGTTTTTTGGCTTTTTGAACAGCTTTGTGTAAATCCATTATAAATGCATCTATGGATTTCTCATGTGCCGGTGTGAGCGTAAGATGGAGACTAGCCGGGTTTTGCTGTCGATCAATGAGCCAGCCCATCACCGATAATTCATCTCCTAGTTCGTAAATATCCAAATCATTCGCGCCCAAACATACGATACTCATATCCGGTTGACCGAAAATTTTTAGCTCGGGGATTTCATCAATTGCTTCCATCAATTTAGCCCGTACCGCCATCGTGCGTTGTACCAATTGAAGATAACCTTCTCTTCCGATATGCTTCATAGCCGCCCATGCTCCGGCGATAGCGCCTCCGGGACGGGTTCCGGAAATGGCGGGCGATCCATAAATACCTCCCGACCATTCGGTATACACATAAAACTGGTGTTTCCGCAATGCTGCGTTTTTATACAAAACAACTGAAGCCCCTTTAGCAGCATATCCGTATTTGTGTATATCCGCCGAAATAGAGGTGACGCCTTCTACCGAAAAGTCGAAAGCCAGTAGTTCAGAATTTAACTCTTTTAAAAAAGGTAAAAAGAAACCACCAACACAGGCATCTACATGACAAAGCAAGTCATGTTTTTTCGCAATAGCTGCAATACCGGAAATCGGATCGATGACACCCTGCGGGTAGGAAGGTGCCGAAGCTACCATCAATACTGTATTTTCATTAATTGCCGTAGCCATTAATTCGGCTTGTGCGCGAAAATCTGTTCCTACCGGAATCACTACCGCTTTTAAACCAAAATAATAACAAGCCTTATGGAAAGCCGGATGTGCCGTAGAAGGCAAAATGATTTCCGGTTGTTTAATGTCTTTATGCTTTTCGGCCCAGCGTCGGGCAGTTTTGACAGCCATCAGTATACTTTCCGTACCGCCACTGGTTAAACTTCCCGTCACCTCTGCTCCACCTCCCAACAAATTGGCACTCATAGCAATCACCTCCGCCTCCATCCTGCGCAAACTAGGAAAAGCAGTAGGGTTCAAAGCATTCTCGGAAAAGCACAAATTGAAAGCTTCTTTAATCGTATCCAGAATTTCATCCCCGGCATAGTAGACATAAGCAAAATTTCTTCCTGCTCTCCAGTCTGCATCATCTTTTTTAAAAGCTTTGATTTTATCCAGCACTTCTCCCCTGCTCATCCCTTTTTGTGGAAATCCGATCTTTGATTTTTTGCTCATATCCGTTTTTCGGTAAAGATAAGGAGATACTTGGATAGTTAGTGAAAAGATAGAAACCGGTATCGGCTGACATTCTTTCGATATTATTAAAATAGTTGTACAAGCTGTACTGATTATTCCTTTTCGTTCTTATATTCGATGTAAGATTCGATCGCTTTATATGGAGAACACAGGGAATAATTTACTAATGTAAACGAATGAAACCAGTAGAGAAAATATTCAAGATTTTTAGTAAACCCCACCCTTTTATTTTTGAGCGTTATAGTATTATAATTCCGGGCATTGCGACATTTTTAATCATTGTCCTGTTTGCACCATTACAGTTTCAGGAAATTGATCTGGTCAAACGAAGCTTATTTGCGTTTTTGATCAGCCTTTTCGTCTCTTCTGCTATTTTTATAAGTGTCCAATCATTAAAAAAATTCTTTCCAAAATTTACACATGAAGACACCTGGACGGTCGGAAAGGAAATAGTGCTCTTCCTTATCGTCATACTGGTCATCATCATTGGTATTTTCCTTGCTATCTCCTTTTATTTCGGTTTTGCATCTATTGCCCAAAATTTCCTTAAAACAAGTCTTTTGACCCTTTTCATCGGTCTTTTCCCTATAATATTACTGATACTTTTTGAGCAGTATAAATATCAAAAAAAGCAATTAATAGAAGCCAGCCATCTTACACATAGGCTTAGCACCGAAAATCATAAACTGAGAATGAAAAGTAGCTATAAATCAGCAGAAAACCGGCAATTACAATTTAAAGCAGAGAATGGAAATATCGAATTACAAGTCACCCCGAAAGAATTACTTTGCTTAAGATCAGATAGTAATTATGTAGAAGTCTTCTATTTACAGGATGAGAAATGTGCTAAGAAATTAATCAGAAACCGATTAAAAAATTTTGAAGAGGATTTGCCGAAAAATCGCTTTTTCAGATGCCACAACAGCTATATTGTCAATGGCGAGCATATTGTTAAAGTCGAAGGTAATGCCAGAAATCTGGAGCTTTTGTTAAGAGGAATTGAGTTTAAAGTTCCGGTGTCAAGATCCAAAGTCAAAGCTATGACTCTTTTTCTGGAGTCACTGGCTTAAAATTGCCTGTCCATTCGTACCAAATGGCTCCCATCAGCACCAAAGGGCTTGATAAAAGTGATTTTCCGGATAAGCTTGCTCAGTTTTGCATCGTCATAAAAACCAGACGATGGATATCGCTATTAATAATATTCTATACTTACATATTGCCACAGGTATACTGGCGCTTTTAAGCGGGGCAATGGCCATTTTCAGTAAGAAAGGAAAAACGACACATAGAAAAACCGGAAAGCTGTACGTGTATGCCATGACTGCCGTTTTCATCACAGGTCTCATCCTGGCGGGATATAAATTCAATCGTTTTTTATTTTTGATTGCCTTTCTGAGTTATTACAGTGTCTTTTGTGGTGTTCGTTCCCTTCGGCTTAAACAGCTCCATAAATCTCAAAGGCCAAAATGGTATGACTGGTTAGCTGGCGCTCTGAATACTTTAGCTAATTTGATATTTCTGGGGCTTGGAATATACTATCTGATTTCGGGGGTGGTGCACACAGGAGGCATTATTCTAACAATTGGCTTCGGCTTGGGTGGGCTACTCCTTTCCTATGTCAATTTAAAACCGTTCATACTAAAACCTAAAGTACCCTATCACTGGTATTTATCACATATCGGAAATATGATGGGAGGATATATCGCTACTTTTACCGCTTTTCTATCCACGATTGTTACACATAACAATCTCATGAATCCGTATATAGCCTTTGCTTTACCTTCTCTTATAGGAATTCCCCTGTTAATCTATTGGCAAAATCGAATAGAAAAAACATTTAAAATATGAATTTTCGAAATTGGCGAACATTGAAAAGATTAATTGTTTTCCTTTTTATTGTCATTGTAATGGCAAGCTGTGCCGCATACCAGCAGCTCAGACTGCAATCCAGGTCAGGTATTGGACAGTACGTCACTGAAAAAGTAATTCCTTTTGAATATATCAAAGGTTTGATTGTGGTGGAAACTCAACTAAATACTAAAACTACCAAAAACAAATTCATCTTTGATACAGGGGCCTTTAACAGTAAAGTTGAATATAGTCTTTCCGAAAAACTGGCACTTGAAACGAAATCAAAACGGTCCAATAACACCGCACAGGGAATACGGAGAACTATCGAAATGACTATTATTGATTCACTGCGCTTAAATGAGGTGCAATTTTTCAATATTGCTGCGGGTAAATTAAAATACGATAAAAAATCCTATAGCCCATGCATTGCACCCGACGGTATTATTGGAGCCAATGCAATCAAATTGGCAAACTGGAAGATCGATTATCAAAACAAAGAACTCCTAGTCTCGAATAAGCCCCTCAAAAGGGATCAAAGCCTTCCCTCCTATTTTGTGGATTTTAAAACTTCATTTTTATCCGGCATCCCTAAAATAGCTATAGACATTGAACGCAAACTCATTAAAGATGTACTATTAGATGCAGGTTATAATGGTGGTCTGGTAATTCCTGAATCCTATGCCGGGGAATTTCCCGATATCGCTTCGCAGACCATTATGGATCAGTCTACTGCTGGCATCTACGGGAGTAATCAGGATACCTTAAGCATCAAGGAACTTACGGTAGGGTTTTCGGGTTTTAAAACGAAAATTCCTGTAGAATTTTCTTCGCTCGACAAAGCGTTGTTAGGCAATGATTTTTTGGAACATTTCAACATTTATCTGGATTATCAAAACAAGCAAATAGTATTTCAGCCTTATGAAAAGGTAGTAATAGAAAAAACGAAAACTTTTATTCCCGGTATACTCAATGACTCTTTATGGATTGTAAACAGATCGACACCCGCTAGCCCTTTAAGCATCGGCGATACGCTGATAACAATTGATGGATTAAACCCCAAAGACGTATTTCAATCGCATTGCGACTATTTTTTAGGTATTTCTACTTTTCTAAACAAGGACAGTTTATCGGTAAAACTTCTTAATCATCAAATAATAAATATTGCAAGCAGTCAACTATAGAATGAAAAAGACTCTACTATTATCAATCATTATTTTTATCGTTCAAGATTTAGCGGCACAAAAAGTCAAAGATTTTTTCTACGTGGAGCCAAAAAATAAAAATCTGCCGGTTTTTGTGAGAGGAAATCTTTCCAATCATAAAATTCTGCTGTTTGTACAGGGCGGTACGGCAGCCAATGGAATTGATTTTGGCAGATCGGATTATCCCAAATGGAAAAAAACACTCGAAACAAAAGTAGCTATTGCCTACTTTGATCAAAGGGGCTTGAATAAACCTGTAAGAAAAATAGATACTTCCCAAATAAATGCTGCTCAAGTCAATAAGGATATTATTGCCATTGCTAAAAAGCTAAGAGAAAAATATAAAGCGGAAATTTATTTATTTGGTCATAGCTCAGGAGGGCAAGATGTATTAGATTGTTTAGCCAGTTTCCCGGAAGCAGCTTTTATAAAAGCAGGGATCGCTTTTAATGCCCCGATTACTACAGATTACTCCCCGGAGCGCTATAATCACTATCGCCCATTATACCTTAAAAACCTCGCAAAAGAATTTATTGCCGGGGACAAAGATAACAGCAATTACTGGCAAGAAGCCCTGGAATGGATGGTAAAAACTGATTCTATATACGACCAGGCGACCTCCAGGCAATGGAATATTTATGTAAATAATGCTTTTACACCGGCTAAAAGAAAAATTGGTCCAGGAATGGTTTTTAAGGTCATCTTTTCCAGACCTTACCATCCGATTAAATATTTGAATAAAAAAGACAATAAGAAAGTAAGCGATATTCTATGGAAAGCTACAAGTAATCTAAATCTTTGGGAGCAATTACCCAAAATAGAACATCCTGTATTATTATTATCGGGTCGTTTTGATGATATTGCAGTTCCCGAAGAGCAAATGGCGGCTCACAAACTTATCAAACGATCCCAGGTATCCATTTTACCGGATTGTGGTCATGAATCCTTTTTAGATCAACCAGAACTATTCGAAACTAAAATATTAGAGTTTATAGATATCCAATGAAACCAAAAAGCAATTTTCAAAAAGTAATTCTCTCTCTGTTCTTCTTTTCTATGATTCCCTTTTTAGGCTTATCGCAAAATGAAGACAGCAATATTTCCAATATTGAAAATAAAAAAGCAAAACGCCCCGCTTATTTGGGGATTGCCTTTGGAGTCAATAATTCAAGTTTCAGAGACTTTGCGACTTCTCCCCTTTTCTATTCCGGCAGTCCTGCCTATATATCAATTTCGCATATTGATATGGATGCTCAAAGGGAATCCACTTTCCGGTTCTCTTTTTCCGCTGGAAATTATATCAGCAAATTTAATAGTCATGGCGCCGTCAGTACCGTCAGAACTTTTGCGCTCAACTATCAGGAGCTGTTTGAATTACCTTCCATAAGTTCTGATAAAATTAATGTAAAAGTGGGCGGGCAAATCAATTCCACCTTCAATATCCGGCGCAATGCACGATTGCTCAATAACAGTACAGGAATAGAATTGATTGCAAACCTATTCGGTTCGATCCAGACGACTATTGATGTAAGCCGTAAAAGAGATAAAAATTTCAAATTTTTGTTTTCCAATTTTAAACTGAAAAAGCGCAAACGAATGCTCGGCTTCAAACTCGATGCCGGAATAGTCAATAGTTCTTTCCGAAATGGATTTATATATACGAGTCATGCAGCAATCACCAATAATGATAACTTTTATGAGGGATACCAATTCCATATTTTCTCTGGCTACCGGATCAACAGTAATCTGAATTATACGACCTGGTTACAAAACGGAAATGCCCTTCGCTTTTCATATCTCTGGGATGTTTTCAGCACAGGCCATAATCCTGATGCATTTGAAATGGTTCAGCATATTTTTAAATTATCCTTTTTATACAACATCAAATAGTACCCATGAAATCAATTCTGAAATATTTCGGCCTGATACTGCTTTTTACTTCCTGTGAAAAAGCACTTTTCGAAGAAGACCTCGCCAGTGAAGATCCTCAAACAAATCTTGAATACCTATGGAACGAATGCGATGAAAAGTATACCTATTTTGATTTGAAAGCAGTTAATTGGGATAGTATAAAAACGGTGTATGCAGCAAAGGTTTTTCCAGGGATGAGTGATGATTCCCTGTTTAATGTCATGGGAGCTATGCTCGAAGAACTAAAGGATGATCATGCTAACCTTTTTTCTAATTTCAATATTTCTTTTTTCGGTACAGAATTTTTAGGACAGGATAATTTTGACTGGCGTATTATCGTCGATAACTACTTGTCGCAAGACTACTATATATCCGGTCCTTTTAGTCATGATTTTATTGCAAATAATGAAATAGGATATATACGCTTAGCCAGATTTCCGGGAACAATCAGTCAGCAAAACCTCAATTTCATATTAGACCGTTACAAAGATACCAAAGGACTTATTCTCGATTTAAGAGAAAATGGCGGAGGATCCATTTCGGATGTATTCGAATTACTCAGCCGCTTAATCGATGAAGAAACCCTTGTTTATTATTCAAGAATAAAAACCGGCCCCGAGCATGATGACCTTTCCGCTCCCGAGCCCGTTTATATCACACCACACACAGGAATACGGTATCAGGAAAAAGTTGTGATCCTTACGGACAGAGGCACCTATAGCGCCAGTTCCCTGACTGCACTAAGCAGCAAAGCTATACCGGAAATATTACTCATCGGAGACACTACGGGCGGCGGCCTGGGCATGCCCAACGGAGGTCAGCTGCCAAATGGCTGGACCTACCGGTTTTCCGTTACACAATCTCTGACCCTAGATCAAAAACCAGATTACGAAAATGGCGTCCCTCCGGATATCCTGATTTCCGTCGATTGGAGTGATCTGTCAAAAGACGAAATACTGGAAAGAGCTATTATGGAAATACTGTAAAACGTTCTATACCGAAGCATTGGTCAAAGCAATAAATGTTTTAAGATGCCCGCAACACTAATGCCGAGGTAATTCCCAACAGCATAGCCCACCAGTCCGGTGGCCATTCCTGAAACAATTAAGGAGCGGTTTTGAATCGTGCTGGCAATTTGTCCGATGAAAGGCGGTCCGTACAAAGCCGCAGTACTGGTAATCATCAACGTATCCGCATCAATTTTAAACATTCGGGAAAACAGGATATGTAGAAAAATGGTAGCTCCAAGTACACAGGCCGTATATTGAATAATAGCTCCCCCTTCCGCTAACATGGTACTGAAATCCGCCTGCATCCCAATTGCTACACAAAACATTAATAGCAAATACTCTCCCATTTCAAATGATCCTTTGAGATTTCTAACGGATGCAAAAAGAGAGGCTATGATACTAAAGCTGGTAAGTAAAAGCAATATAAAAGCCAATTCCTTTAAATTGCCAAAAACTAACAGTGTGAGTCCTATGGTCAAAGCAATGATCAATATAGTAAGTCCAATAATCTTTAAAGCATCCAGCCAGTCAAATTTTACTTTTTGCATTGCTGCACTTTGACCTTTATTTTTATTTCCCTGAAAGGCTGGTAGTATTTTCGAATAAAGCGGATGAGCCAGAGAAGTAAGAAAGATCAGGTAAATACCGCCACAAAATATATCGGCTGCATTCATCAATACCAAAGTCTCGCTACTCGCTTCCAGCGCCAGTCCAATTGCATTCATATTGGGAGTTCCTCCGGTATATACTCCAACCAGCATTCCCGAAAGCAGCCAGGTATTTTCTATACTTTCGCGAAATACAAAGGCCATGAGGAAAGAACAGATAATTCCACTCAGGACACATAAGGCAAATGACAGGACCGAACTGCGGGCATGTTTAATCCAGGCAGATAAATTGGTGGCATACAAAAGCATAGGAATTGCCAAAACAACGGTGTATTCTGAAAAAATTGTTGAAATATGCGTATCTAAAGGAATGACCGGTACATTGGCCAAGACAATTCCGGTAAGATAAGAGAGTACCACCGGGCTCAACCAACTAGCTATGTCCCAGGCCCTGGTCAGCCTTATCCAGAGAAAAGGCATCACTATAATGATAAGGATTTGAAAAAAGGTCATTGGCAATTGCTCCTTTGGATTTAAGTCTTCGCGACTCCGGATGATCCAAAGTCGCGAAAGATTTCTTTTTACTTCAACAGCGACCCGAAAATCAGGCCTGTTTATTGCCTCTAAAAAGGCCGACAATAAAGCCTTTGATGCCTCCCCAGGCAATTCCCAATCCAATCAGGCCCAGTATGGCTCCGGGAATGAGATAAAGCATTTCGTTCCCTATGGTTTTCCCGGCTTTCAAGGATTCCAGATGTGGGCAGGGATCATCTACTGTATTAACTTTGGGATCGGATTTCAAGTACCAAACTTTTGTTTGGGGCAGTGTTTGCGTTTCCAGATCATTTACCTTTTTCTTGGCATAATAGTTTTTCCCGTTTACGTTATAAGCATATTTCAACTCATAAGAAGTGGACTCCGTAGAGCCAATTTCCAGGGTAATTTCGGTAACGGAATCCTGTAATATCCCGAAAACCATTTCGGAGTCACTACATAATTTTTCCTGGGTTTCAAAAGCACTTTTGCTAACTACAGTAGAGGATTTTTCCAGTAACATATACCCCACATAAGCCAGTATACCACCTATCAAAAGGTTGATAATCAATTTTTTCATTTGTCCTGTTTTGTGTTTTAAAAATGAAATTAATTCACATCTCTCTTAACGATTACCCTTCCGTCATAATCAATCGAAAGCGTACAGTTCTTTACGTTTGGGTTTTCTAAAATCCAGTTTGCCAGAGGGTTTACAATGGTTTGTTCAATTGCTCTTTGTAAAGGACGCGCTCCAAAACGTTCATCAAAGCCGGTTTCCGCCAAATGATTGTGCACGCTTTGAGAAAACTGTAGATTGAGCCCCTTTTTAATAAATCCTTCTCTTTGTTTTAGTTCCTGTAGTTCTTTTAAAGTAATTTTATAAATATCTTTTTTATTCAAGCTATTGAACATGACTATTCCGTCAATCCGGTTGACGAACTCCGGACGAAAAAAGCGCCCTATTGCCGAAAGATAGGCCGTTTCTTCATCTTCAGTGTTTGAAAAACCTATAGACTGGCGATTAGAAGCTCCCAGATTGGTAGTCATAATAATAATACAATTTCTAAAATTAGTTACCCGCCCAAAAGCATCAACCAAAATACCTTCATCCAGTACCGTGAGCAAAGCATCAAAAATAGATTTAGCCGCTTTTTCTACCTCATCTAATAGTAATACTGCAAAAGGTTTATCCCGAATCTCCTGTACCAGTTTACCAACCTGCCTGCCCGAGCCAATAAAACGACTAATTTGCCCGGGATGCTGAAACTCACTCATATCGATCCGAATTAATGGCCGGGCTTTTTGACCTTTACCAAAAAAATAATCGGCAATGGCTTTGGCACTAGCCGTTTTGCCTACTCCCGTTGGTCCGGCAAAAATCAGGGTACTAATCGGCTTTCCGGGATTATTCAATCCAGCTTTATAAATCTTGACAATATTGCAAAGGCGATCCAGGGCTTTCGGCTGGCCAATGATCCGGGCATCAAAATAAGCGCTCAACTCCTTTTGATCCAGTAATAATTCATCTCTCAAAAACAACTCTGGCAAGCCAGTCTGGTCAATAAAATTTGTAATTACATCGTTCTTGCCAATATGGTCCTGCCCGTTTACCTGAGCTTCACTTACACATTTGCCTAAAAACTTGATCGCTTTTCCGGGAAAACTTTCATAAGGGAAATAACGATCCAGTAAACGATAACTCAGAGAAAGGGCTGGTTCCTCTATTTTCACGTTTAGGTTTAAACTAGTGTATTCTGCAAAACGGTTGAGAACTGTTTTTACTTTTTGCTCTGCGAGTTCTTCGACCTTTACGATTTGAAAATTCTCTACAAAACCCGGTAAGAGGCGCTGCATACTTTCCAGTTGTTGCTCCGTGATTTCGCCCACGATTTGCAACTTTCCCTGCTGCAAAAATGACAGCATAAAAGCAGCTACGCTATCTTCCGTTCCTTTACCTCCCGTTTGTAAAAGCTGAATAATATCAACTACCCAAAGAATACCATTGGCCTGGCGCAATTCTTCGATCAATTCTTCACAGGTCTCTTGCCATTCGCCAAAATATTTTGCGGTAGAGGTAATCCTTTGCGCCATGATTTGCCAGAAGGTAATCTGAAATTTTAGCTTCTTGGTCTCCGTAGTTATTTTTTTGATCGCCTGATTGAGGATGGCACTTTTCCCGACACCATGATTACCTACGATAAGCAGATTCGTTCTTATCTTAAATAATTTGTCTACCACTTCGGCTACTTTGTCCTCCAGTTCCCAGGCTGCTTCCGGAAAGGCTGAAATATTCTTTCGAAGCGATTTGGAAAAAGGGTATTGAACAGCAAGCTGGTTTAATTTTTCATAATCGGATTCCCAAAAGCTTGCACCTCTGCCAAGATCACGATCCAGGTTTACTTTTAAGGTGATGATGTCCAGTGTCGGCTTTTTATACATCATCTGACGATAAAGCTGGTCCGGAGAAAGGGTGTTGAGTAAAGTCGTAGCAAAATGGTTAACCAGTGATTTGAATTGTCTCAGATCATAAAAATAAAAGCTTTCCTGATACAGCGGTAAATGCGCTTCGTAATTACCATCTTCCGTCTGACCATAAACCACAGGAACATCGACTTTCAGAATATCCGTCATTGGAAAAGCTCCTTTTTGGTCGCGATAGGTAGGACGGATTTTCACCTCAATCATTTTCAACTTCGGTTCTTCCATACTCGCATAAGGGAAGTAATCGTATTTTTTATAATCTTTCTGGAGATAATCCATCATCACTTTTCGCACAGAATGTATATCTTTCTCCACCACCTGATAGGATGTACCAACCAGAATTCCCAAAACCGCCTCGTCTCCCAAAGTATAGTATAGAAGAGGATAGTTAACTTTTTTCATCGACCAAATATAAGTAATTTTTAAACAGTTGCTGTCCTGGTCCAGAATCACCTATTTCCCGAAAACAATACCCCTTCTACAAATTCAATTTCACGCTTCTACTCCGATCGACAGCCAATTGTTTATTTTTACCGAATAACACCATAGGGATATTTCAATTTGTCAAAAACGAAGCAGTTGAATATACCTCCTTTTCCTCTTCACCCAGTCAAAAGGTTATCTCACTAGTTAAAGAAAAGTTAAGAAAAACCACAGCATATGCAATCTTTTAGAATAGTACATCTTTGTAAAAACATTTTTCATTGAAAAAAAATAGTATGCAAAAAACAATCTGCTTCATCCTTTTAATTCTTCTTGGAGGGAAAAACCTTTTCGCTCAGGATGCCTCCAAAGATTTTGAGACCAAGTCCGTTTCTATTTTCAAAAACGGAAGTGCCTTCTTTTTAAAAAGTGGCGAAATCGATACTGAAGATGGTCAATACCGTATCACTGAAAATATTCCTTCCGCACTTTTCGGTACATTCTGGATTCAGGTTCCCAATGACCAATTGCAATCCATTAGTAGTTTTAATGATCAAATCGTAGAAACGACTAAAACCAGAACTACCGACTTTGCGCAAATGCTCAGTGCCAACCTTGGCCGGAAAGTAAAACTATATCTTGGAAAAGACGAGATAGTGACCGGTACAGTAGAAGAAGTAGAAATGGTAAAGGACCCTAAAGCGGCAGCCCAACCAATCTTTATTGTCACTAAACTAGTCACTATAAAAAGTGATTCTTCCTGGCTCTCTTTCCATAGTTCGGAAATTCGAAGGCTGGAATTTCTCGAAAAGCCAAAGCAAATGCTGGAAGGTCCTAAAGTGACGAACAAGCCTGTTCTGCAGATTGACTTCACTTCCAAAAAGAAACAGCAAAATGTCGATATGATGTATTTGCAAAATGGCCTGAGCTGGACGCCGAGTTATCTAATTGAACTGATCGATGATAAAAAAGCGCAACTCACTTTAAGAGCAGAAGTAATTAATAATGCAGAAGATATCAATAATACGGATATTAATTTTGTAGTTGGAGTTCCGAATTTCAAATTCGCCAACCGCCTTTCTTCCCTAGTTGACTTTTACGCTTCTTTTGTTCCTTCCATTAATGCAGGCTTCTCTAATGCCCTTTCCACTCAGTTGAGCAATGCCTATACCACTCAGGAAGCAGCTACTTTCAGGCAACCTGTGCCGCAACAAACGCTGGCTAATCAGGTAACGGGAAGTGCCGAGGAAGATTTATTCTTCTATAATCTTAAGGACTTTAGTCTTCGCAAGGGAGGAAGAGGACATTATCCCATTTTTAAAGAGCAAATTGATATTGCACATATTTACGAATCTAACCTTAGCTCCAATAATGCCAATCAGCGGAACTATCAAACCAGCTTTTTATTTACGCCAAATCAGCAAAATAAAGTCTTTCATACGATCAAAGTAAATAATAATTCAAATTTTCCTTGGACAACTGGCGTCGCTATGGTGGTCAAAGGTCTGGAAACTCCCAAGCCAATCAGTCAGGATCAATTGAATTACACGCCTATCAAAGGACATTCTTTTGTCAAACTTACCGAGGCACCGGACATCAAAATCAAACATGCGGAAAAAGAAGTGGATCGAAAAAACAGAGCTATGGAAAATCCCCAGAGTCGAGGATATTTTCTGGATTTGGTTACCGTAGAAGGCCAGATAAAAATCAAAAATTATAAAGCCAAAGATATAGACCTCAATGTACGCAGAACGATTACCGGCCAGTTACTCAATTCTTCGACTGAATGGCTCATAGCCAAGCAAGTCCAGCGCACGAATCAAAATGAGATTAGTAATGTCTGTTGGGAAACGAGTATAAAAAGTGGTGAAGAATTAGTCATCACTTATCGCTATCAGGTATACGTACCGGATTAATTGTCCTTGAGTTTAGCAGATGAAAGAATGGACTTCTTCCCTCCTGTAAGCATGAACCTGAGGTTAACAGCCTGTTTTAATTATTGTTTTGATACTTGTATTGGATACGTTCTTTAGTAACAATACAAGTATCAGGGCATTTCTATCTGGAGCTCATACCTTGGTAGCTTTTAAATAAACCATCAGAATTTACCCGGTCTAACATCTTACACCCTGTACTATTTGATACAAAAAAAGCCGACCAAGATGATCGGCTAATAACATAATCCTAAAAACATTGTTTCGAGCAAATCTTTCACTTGTATCTAATACAAAGTAGCATTCGCCTACTTTGGGCCGAAAATCTTCGGTAGCGATCTTCGGGGCCGAAAGATTCAAACTCAATCTGAATTTGATAAGTGTTAATTCCTTTTTCTGTTGTTGATCATTCAGAAGCTAATACTTCTATATTAAAAATAAAAAGTTGGTTTTGTCTCACTCCTGTGGAGTCTTTTAAAATGAAAATTGATATCTGGTTTTTCGTTTAATCTTAATTTTTGAGGGAACGAGGGAAAAACTGAGGGACTTTCCGAGGGGGACCTGTTGACCTGTGGTTTAACATTTTGCTCACTTAAAGGCTTAGGAGGGACACCTGGATTTTGTAGCAATTAGAAAGATCGTAATTAACAAGCCAATTAATCTATGATCTTAGTGTTCTTTTATTTATTGCTGTCACAGAAGAATATCAGATCAATATTTTTCAAGAAACTCTTTTATTTTTCCTTTAGTGACATCATTAAATATACTTGAATTGATTCAATTACTATGCCACGGGCCAATATTAGCATCAAAAATTCAGCTATCTAACAAAAAATACCATAAAGGGGGTATAAGATTATTTTTTTTGAAAAAGCGAGATATGTATTATTGTTTTTTATTGTGCAAAATACCCAAAAACTCTTCTCTTGTCGGTGAAAATGCATTTTATCTACCCTAAACATGGTATATACTCTTTGATTTGGAATTTGTATTTTTGCCAACACAACCCTCTCCATTAACTTATTATAGTAATAATAATACCTGCTAGCTAAGTAAAACTTCCTACAGCTCCATAACCATTTGCTGATTATTTACCATTAATCGATTGGTATCCGTATTGGATGCCCCTGAGTCATGATGACTTTTCGTGACTTATTTGCGACTACTTCGCTATTGCCCATGCAATAGTCCCTCCTACTTATACAGCAATTTCATTCACATATTTTTTAACCAAAACAAATTGATTTAAAATTTTTCAAATCACGCAAAACAAAAATGTTATGAACACCAAATTTTACTTAACAGTCGTTATGATCGCCTCCCTGTGTTTTAATCTATATGCCGGTGGTGATCTTGAAAAATTCTCCACTAATACAGAAGATTTTCTCGAAGAACTCGAAGCTTATATGACCATCAGTCACAAAGAGGAAATGATTCCAATCTTCAAGGAATTCGAACAAAAGTTTCGAAGCGGAGTCTACACAGATATTGAAGAGGCCCGGATTATTGAATTAAATAATCAGATGTTAGCAAAAAAAATGAGTGCAAAACCATTCTTTAGCAGCTACATCCGAAGTATTACTATCATTAAAAAGGGCAAAAACGGAAGTGCTCACTTCAATCAGTGGCACGATGTCACAGAAAAGCTTTTAGCGGGAATTGAAGGTAGAAAGTTTAATGAGTACAAAGCCTATTTGACTTTTTCTTTTGACTTCTTCAACCGCGGAGCCTTAAAATACTCCGCATCAGGTATTTCCTGGATAGCGGTAACCGAGGATTATCGCTTTGCTATAAAAGGCACAACCCCCGAATTGCAGATCGAAAATTTTGATCTGATCTGTACAAGAAAAGATCGTATCATTGATATCGAAGGTACTTCCGGTGTTTTTTATCCATTGAGCCAGAAATGGAAAGGTACCGGCGGTAAAGTCAGTTGGGAGCGCGTTCAAATGCCAGAGGTCTACGCCCAGTTAAATGAATATACCATCTATGTCAAGAAGGGAAGTTATCAGGCGGAAAAAGCACATTTACATTTTCCAAAATATTTCAGCCAGCCCGTAGAAGGTCGACTTGAGGACAAAATAATTATCGCCAAAGACCCTTCCTATCCAAGATTTATTTCTACAGATCAGCGCCTGACTATTCCAAAGCTTGCAAAAGGTGTGAAATATAAAGGAGGATTTAAGCTGGAAGGCTCCAATATCTACGGTGTGAGTACCCAGGATGCCAGAGCTCAAATGCAATTTTTCGATAAGCAGGACAAATTGGTGCTTAATTGTACTTCCGAATCTTTTATCATCCGAAAAGGAGAAAATATTGCCGGAGAAGGTTTGGAAATTTGTCTGTATATCGGCGAGGATTCTATCACCCACGTTTCTTCAAATTTGAAGTACGATGTTGAGAAAGGTAAAATCTCTTTGTTCAGAGGCAAAAAAGGGAGGGATCGCAATCCTTACTTTAGTTCCTTTCACAATGTAAACATCAATATCGATCGCATTGACCGGGATATCAATACCGGGATAATCGAGTTTGGTAAAAAAGTGCCCGATTTTATTAATGCAAATAAGCGTGTTGATTTTGAGTCTCTGAGCTATTACAGTGAAAAAGATTATCTGCGCTATCAAAACGTCGCTGATTATAATCCAATCTCTATTCTGAGAATAATTTCCGAAAAAGAAGGTAGCCGAATCCTGAATGCAGATTTTTTTGCCTCAAAACTAAACTCCAGATTTAAAGCTAAAAATATACATAGTTTGCTATACGATCTTACCGAAGATGGGTTTATTGATTATTTAAAAGAAGAAAACAAGATCATCGTCAAGCAAAAAGTCATTCACTATTCGGATGCCAGTCGTCAGAAAACAGACTTCGATAACATCAAACTTACTTCCATCAGTGAGGAAACCAATGGTATACTCAATCTGGAAAATAACGATTTGATCGTTAATGGTATTAAAAATTTTGAATTCAGTCGGGAACATAAAATCGCAGCTATACCAACCGGAAAACAGGTTTTGATTAAAGAAAATCGCGATCTGGAATTCGATGGTGATCTTTTCGCCGGTTTTGGTCTCTTTACCGGAAGAGGTTATCATTTCGATTATGAGCAATTCGAAATTAAAATGGACTCGGTACGTTTTATGGATTTATACCTTCCCTCCGGTGAGCTTGACAAAAACGGTGATGCCCTCGCCTATGCTATGGATTCAAGGCTGGAGTATCTTAGCGGAACACTGGTGATGGATGCTCCGGAAAACAAGTCCGGAACCAGCAAAATTGATATGTTTCCGATCTTCAATAGTAGCGGACCATCATATGTTTATTACGATAAAAAAAGAACATTGAACGGTTGCTACCATCGAGATTCTTTCTTCTTCGAACTCGATCCTTTTTTCCTTGAAGATATGGACAAGCAAATACAGAACGACCTGGACTTCACCGGGACCATGAAGTCTGCCAGTATTTTTCCCGATTTTAAAGAAAAACTGGTTTTGCAAGAAGACCAATCACTTGGTTTTATTCATAATACTCCGGAAACCGGCTATCCGGCTTATCAGCAAAAAGGGAATTTTAAAGGTGAAATGAATCTTAGCAATAAAGGGCTTTTTGGAAAAGGTAAAGTAAGCTATAAATGGGCATCTATCGATGCGGATAAAATCACTTTTAAACCCAATCAATTACTAACCAGTGCCAAAAACTTTGAGGTTAGTGAAGTGCGGTCCGATGAGGTAAGCGTCCCGCAGGTCAAAGGATATGATGTATCCATTGACTGGAAACCTTATAAAGACAGTATGTATATTCAGTCACTTGAAAAACCATTTGAGCTGTTTCAGAAACCGGGATATACACTGGAAAACCTTTTAATCCTTACCCCGGATGGAATCAAGGGCCGGGGCACCTTTAATTCCAACCGGGGCATCCTGAATGCTCATTTGATTTCATTTGAAGCTTTTTCAGCACAATCGGATACCGCTGACCTTCAAATCAAAGCTTCTGGTGTGGATCACCTGGCTCTGGACACCAAAAACGTTTATGCAAAACTGGATTTTGATAAACAAATGGGCTATGTCAAAGCAAATAAGGAAGATATTATTACAACGCTGCCTTATAACAAGTATCAAACCGACCTGAATGAATACGACTGGGACATGCAAGCTGAAACGATCACTTTTAAAACGAAAGAAAAGCAGCTCGGCAACTTCCTTTCTATTCACGATGATCAGGATTCTCTAGCTTTCCAGGGAACCACGGCTTTATATGATTTAAAGACAAATGAACTCAAACTGGGCGGAGTACCTGAGATTTTAACGGCTGATGCAATCGTCGTACCGGAGCAGGGCAATGTAGATGTGCGTCCCGGAGGTATGATCAGTACTTTGAAAAACGCAAAAATCACCGCAAATAAATATCATGTAATCAATAAGGCGAATGTTGATATTAAAGGTAGAAAGGAATACAGTGCTACTGGTTATTATCAGTATGATATTGGATACAAGAAGCAGGAAATTTACTTCCCGGATATCAAAGGAATGCCTTTTGGAAAAGGTAAAAAAAGTAAAAAGCAGATTGTAAGCAAGGCTAGTGGAAGTGTGCAGAAAGAAGATCGGTTTTATATGGATTATCGTACTTTATTTAATGGAAAAATCACATTGCAAGCGGACCGGCAAAACTTACAATTCGAGGGTTTTGCAAAACTGGATGTCAAAAAAATGAAAAATCCGGATTGGTTCTCTGTTAATTGCGAAGCAGATAAGAAAAATATGCTTATCCCATACAATGAACCCAAAAACGAGTATGGGGACAAGATCAAAACCGGCTGGTATATCAGCCGCGAGAACCTGGATGTATATCCACTTGTAATGCAAGCACTACCTTTTGGAAAAGACAGGTTGGTTTTCGAAGCCAGCGGATTACTCAGGTATAAAGGTAGTTCGGAAAGCTTTATCATGGGAGATTCTTTGCGAGTTGTCAGCGGAGTAGATTACGGTAATGTATTAACTTATTCTGATAAAGATGGATCAATCAAAATGCAGGGAAAGTTTAATCTCGGACCAGTCGACGATGAGATGGTAAGCGTGGTTGCCGGTGGCCAGGTGGAAACTTCTGTAATCCGGGAAAATGCCAGTCGCAATATGACCACTATGGCCGGTATCAATTTCCATTTACCCAAATCATTAATGGATTATGTAGTAAACGATATTACGGCGAGTTCCTTTGATGCTTCGATCATTAGTTACCGCCCACACGATTTTTATGAGCAAGCCCTGAGTGAAATGATTGATAACAGCAAGACCAGATCTACCCAATTATCCAACATCATGTCTGCTGGTTATATGGACATTCCAAAAGATCAAAATCCTTATACCATCTTTTTTGATCAGCTTCCACTAAAATGGATTCCTGATTATCAATCATTCGTTACTACCCGCGAGCAATTGGGTATTATTAGTATGAACGGGCAAATGCTCAATCGGAATTTCAAGTCCTTTGTAGAATTTAAGCTCATGTCTAATGGTGAGAACAGGATGTATATTTACCTTGAAGCACCTTCCGGGACTTATTACTTCTTTGCATATCGGGACGGTATCCTGAGTACTGTTTCGAATAATGAGAAATACAACCAGATGGTTGAAGGATTAAAGAAGAAAGAAAAATCAATAAAGCTAAAAGATGATACGATCTATGAAATCCAGCTGGTAAATCCAGGTACAGCGAATGCTTTCGTTAATCGGGTAAAAGCAGCTAAAGATATGTAAGTATAAATTTGGTGTTTTTGAAGGCCAGTGGACGAGCAATCGTTCACTGGTTTTTATTCTTTCTATTAAAAAAAGTATACAAACTGTTCATTTCCAGAATAATCCCGGCTTGCATCATTACATCTTCGAAAACCAAATGTGACAGATGCGTTTCGTTCCAGGTATTCGCAATGACTCCTCCAAAAAATCGAACTTGCTTTACACCTAACTGAAAATTAACGCCCAATGTCAAGGCATTAAGGGCAGGGGCCTCTTCCAATGCAAATAGAAATCGTTCTATGGCCAGAGCATTATTAATCGGATTATGTACCAAAGCTTCATGATAACGCCTGATTTTATATCCAACACTGACTCCTATAATCGCCTGTTTCCCTCTCATATAAAATCCGGTTTGAATATCGTAATCCGTATATCTAAATTGGGTTTCAGAAAGAGAGCCACTTTCCAGCTCGTATAGATTGTGAATACTATTTAAAGCAACTCCAAGTTTAAAATTAAAGATAAGACCTCTTTGGTACTGATAGGTATGCACCCGGCTAATGGCTCGATTGAGCGCATTTTTTTTCAGTCCCGAGTTTTGAATGACATGATAAAACCCAATTTCACTCCGAAAAGACCGGGCATTTATGCTATGAGAATATCCCTGTGAAAAAGGTCTGGAAGAAATTTCATTCCTGGTGTTTTTGTCAAAAAAACCAAATCCGATTAAAACCGGTTTTAAAGGACTGAACCCAACTTGTACATTATATTGATCCTTTTTAGGAAATTGAGCATATACTTCAAATTGACCGGTATCGGAAATAAGCAGATTCCCCGCATTATTTTCCAAAAAGTCAGCTTTAATCCGTTGCCCTTGCAAAGGCATTAAATAAAAAAGACAAGATAATAGTATGCAAAATCTCCAATACAAATTGGAAGGTTTACAAATTTAAAATTTAGGACAATTTACTTTTATTCTGCTTTTTGCCGGATGCGTATAAATCAATGACAATTCAACAGCTCCCCGGGAATTGTTTGCCTCTTTTAAACTTGAAGTGGTAATATCATAGCTTATCCCGAGATTCCAGCGCTCCATTTCGAGAATTGCAGTAACGATCATCGCATCGACATTTTGTCCGGAAATAGTATTCGCCATACGCGCCCATAAACCCGCACGAATAGCTAACTCGTACCAATCGTGGTTACTGTAGCGGAAATTAGCTCCAAAAGTACTTTCGAAGGAGGGCCCTTGTCCCATCACCTGAACTGCAGGTAAAATGCTCAGTTCTGTGGTAAAAGGGATTTCCCCTCCGGCATGCCCGATCCAGCGGGTATATAACTGTTCATTTCCATTTTCAAGTAAAGAGATATTCGGACTATTAAGGTGATTCATAGCAGCTCCTGCGTAAATGCTGGTATTGTCTCCAAAGAGTGCATAATACATCAAACCGGCATTGAAATCCAAATAAATATCAGAACTCAACACATCTTCATTATCAAAAACTTCCCCCGAAGAATTACTCGTAATCGGAAATCCGGCGCCGATATCATACTGTTGTGAAAACCACAACCTGTTATCAATACTATTTTGCCCAAAGCCAAAAGAACCTCCGGCTATCAGGTATTGATCATCCGTACGATAGCGTCCGCCACCAACCTGCTTCATATAAGCTGCGGAGATATGCCCACGATTGGTTCGGAAATGAGAAGTTCCGCCCTGATCAGCAAGTGCACTAATACCAATTCCCACGAAATCATTTCCCACAATATTATATCGCATATCAAATCCGGCGGCAACGGTTCGGAAAGGGGTCGTTTCCATAACGCTTCGCCATTGATCACGATAATTCGCATGGAACCTCCAGCGGCCTTCAAAAACTCCGGTCATCGCCGGATTCAATTGTGAAGGAGCGGCGTAAAACTGAGAAAAATGAGGATCCTGAGCCTCAACAGAGTTTAGCCAGCTAACTTGAAATACAAATGCGAAGAGAATCGGTAGTGTAAATCTTAATTTCATAGTCAAAACTATTGTATAGAATTAAATTCCAATTTAGAAATTCCAAACCTCAAATTCTCAAAATGAACTATCTGCATCTGGAATTCGAAAAATTGGAGTTTTATATTTTAAATATCCGTTTCTTTTTTCAAAGAATCACTCAGAATCCAGTTAAAAATTATTAGCTGGATTGCAAAATCGCCTTTTATGCTCACTTTGCGTCTTTTTCATCAGGCTATTCTGGATGAAAATTCCGGTTTTTTAGCAAGCCGAAAAAAATCGACCTGACTTTAATTGCGAATTAAAGTCGTATTACCTCTGAATATATTTGTAAAGCCATCAATGTATTCCACCTCCACATACCAAACAAATACGCCGCTTCCCATAGCTTCTCCACGGAAATTGCCATCCCAGCCAAAATCATTATTATTCACTTTGATCAAATCCTCCAAATCCTCAGATAAACTTCTTCCATCATATTCAAAGACCATATTACCCCAGCGATCAAAAACCCTGAACAAACGGACAATCGTTTCTTCCGGGCCATGAACCATCAGCAAATCATTGGTACCATCTCCATTAGGTGTAAATCCAGTAGCCACATAAACATCTCTTTTCTTGATAACTCTAACCATAATTCGATCCCTATGCTCACATCCGTTTTCATCGACCCCATATAATTCATAAGTAATCGAGGTCTCCGGTTGTGCCATCGGGTTTTCGCAATCCAATAAGCTATCGGGAAAACAACTGAGGGTTCCAGGATAAGGCTCTGACCAAATATAGGTCACGTCTCCTATCCCATTTGTTGAGCCTGGACTCAGTTGAACACTGTCTCCCAGAAGAATCTCCTGATCAGCTCCGGCATCTACTGTAAATTCACCCGGACTATCAACGAAGGCTTCTGATGACCAGGTACAACCATTAACATCCACTGCATATAGATCGTAATTACCGGATTCCAATCCGATCAAAATATTCGATCCGGTAAATTCTACATTATCCAGACTATATCGATAAGGAGGATTACCTCCGTTCAATGTAATAATAATAGCGCCATCATCTTCTCCAAAACAACTTACCGCATCTGTTTCAATTATAGCTTCCAGAGGTGGCGGTCCATTAACATTAGCACTATCGGTAACAAAACAGCCATTCGCATCGGTTACGGTCACATAATAAGTAGCAGACCATAAGCTATCCAGGTTTTGTGCCGTTTCACCATTATCCCAAAGAAATTCGTAATTAGGCGTTCCTCCAATTACTGTAAGGTCAACCGAACCTTGATTTCTGCTTGGACAGAAATTATCTACCGTAGAAATATTTAACTGCATAGTTACCGGTTCTGTAACTTCTGCCTGCGTAACAGCTGTACAGCCGTTACTATCCGTAATCGTAATATCATAAATACCACTTCCGATACTAATGGCGGTTGGACCAGTCTGATTGCCCGCATTTGAATCCCACTGATAGGTATAACCGGGGGTACCTCCCTGCACATCGACTACAGTTGCCTGACCATCGGTAAACCCGCTACAGCTCGGTTCAATGGAACTGGTAGAGGCCTGAATTTCGGCAGGTTCGCCCATACTGTATGAAGCCGTACCGGTACAGCCCTGAACATCTGTCACTGTTACAGTATATTGAACACCTCCGCTTAGCCCTGTGATTTCTGTTCCGGTTTGAACTGGCGTCGTATTCCATTCATAGGTATATCCCGAAGCACCTCCTGTCACGGAAGTCACTTCAACCGATCCATCAGCACCACCAAAACACATGGGATTATCCCCCGAAAGACTGACACTGATCGGATCAAGTTCATCAATTTGAATATTTTCAACCGCAGTACAAGCATTGGCATCGGTTACGGTGACTACATAATTTATAGCATCCAGCTCATCCGCCAGCATCGTAATATCGCCATTACTCCATTCGTAGCTATAATCGCCGGTCCCTCCCATTGCACTGACAGTTGCTTCACTTTCCATTGCTCCACTACAACCAACATAGGTTTGATTAAGCACTAAGCTAATAGGCTCTACAGGTTCTGTAACCCCTGCATTACCGGTCGTAGAGCAACCATTGGCATCGGTTATGGTCACATTATATACTCCCGGACTTAATCCCGTTGCTACCTGAGTAGTTTGGGCATCCGGATCATCCCATTGATAAGAATAAGGAGGTGTTCCACCAAACGGAGTTACCGTAATGTCTCCATCCGCCGCACCAAAGCAGCTTATATTATTCGTAATAATCGAAGTAATTAAAAGATTTATTGGTTCTTCCACCGTAATATTATCGCTAACAGCACAACCATTGGCATCCATAACATTAACAGTATAATTATCAAAACAAAGTCCTGTTGCTGTGGCGTCAAAACTAGCCGGTACGGTATTCCATTCATAACTAAATGCCCCTGTGCCTCCTACTGCCATAACTGTTGCCTGACCATCACAAGCTCCGGTACAAGTAACAGAGTCCGTAGTCAGAGTCAGGAATATCGTATCCGGAGCAATAATTTCAAATGTAATGGAATCCATACATCCTACATCATCAACAGCGACAACAGTGTGCATTCCCGGAGCAACATCGCTAAAATCAGGTCCCTGTACCGGACCTCCATCCAAAGAATAGTTAACCGGAGCTATCCCTCCCATAGCAGACATAAGAACAGTAGCATCACTGGTATTCCAGCAGGAAGGAGGCATAGTTGCGCTCGTATCAACCACCAGGGCACATGGTTCTTCCATATATGTACACATCAGGTTTGCTTCAGCCGGGGGGCAATTTGAATTTGCTACCGTTGCTCTAACCAGTATATCCACAACTTCACCATCCGTTAAGCCATTAACCGTATGGGACAAGGTTCCATTAGCTGCTAACCAGTTTAAACCTCCATCGAGGCTCACTTCGTAACCTGATGCTCCTAAAACATCAAGCCAGTCAATTGTCAGACTTCCATTATCCATAAACCCACAGCTCAAAACAGGTGCTTCCAGTGCTTCAAGAATGCTTATCGTTACAGTATCTGTCAAAGTACAGCCAAAAAAGTCAACTGCATTTACAATATAATCTGTAGTTACGGCTGGAGAAGCAACAGGATCAGGGCAATTATTACAGGATAATGTAGCAGCAGGCGACCAGAAATAATTCACCTCATTGACTGTATTAAAAGTAATTGACCAATCGATAAATTCACCTCCGAAACCATTTTGATCATCAGCTACTAATAGTACCCAGTCGCCTGTAATCGATGTTCCAACCAGGTCATTCCAATTGCCTTCCGGTTGCCAGTTTCCGGTAAAAGGAGGGCTTCCTGCAGTGATTGGAGTAAGCGCGCTGGGAGTAAAGCAGGTATTGGTATAATCATCACCACTACCTCCATTATCTGTGGAAAGCTCTATGACTACCCCATTAGGTGCCTGTAATCTTATTTCCACATCCGCAGTAAAACTATGCTCAATATTTAGGCAGACCGATTCGATTTGCGTGAAAGGATCAGTTAAAACATCCGGATTGATATAGCTTATCGCAATCGGAGAATTAATGGGATTCCCCGGCGGGAAAGTTCCACCATCAAATTCGGTATTGGAAAATGCTTCGAAAGTAACTGCCTGATCGCCCAGTGGATCATCTGTAGAAGCATCCAGAGACACATCTTCGCCTTCGCAAATCACACTATCCATCAATTCAGTAGCGATTGTCAATGGTTCACACTGAAAACAACTAGGGTGTGTTGGTGGCAAAACATCTACTACAACCGTTGTATCATAGGAACAACCAAAATCATCGGTTACTGTAAACGTATAACTGGGATTACCGGCATTATTCAGCGCAGCGGTAATTGAATCATTGGAATAATAAACGATTGTAGGATTATTTTCCCATTGCCAGTCGAGTATTTGTGGTGTAAAAGTTTCTACATCCGGGTACAGTTCCGGAGCAAAATTGATGCTCCATTCAAATATCCAGCCATTATCAATGCCCCATAAATCCTGTACTACGATGGTCCATTCACCATTTAAGGGACATCCTACAAAATCACTCAAATCTCCAAAGGCATTATAATCATCCGAGGGCAAAGTGCCTACTCCCGTATTTTGCCAATATTGTGTCCAGTTTCCATTCGTTGCATTGGGTGTCCAGCAATAATCCCAGCCGACACCTTGCAAGGGAGGATCAAAACCTTCATCATCCTCGTTGGGTATTCCCAGAAAACACTGACCTTCAAATACCTGTTGTTGCAAAACAACGATTGTACCATCCGGACAAATCAACTCAATTTGTAAATCGTGCATCCAGGAATGCTCCATATTTACACAGATCGATAGTAAATCATTCACATCTGTAAGTACCTGACCGGGTGCAAAATTATTAAAAATGATACTGGTAGAATAAGTAGCACCGGTTCCATCCGGTAAGGGCAGAGAATCTGAACGAACCCCTCCGGTTGGAAAACCTCCTTCCGTGGGCGTCACTGAAACCTCAAAGGTACTATCAATATCGGTAACCAAAGCACTCAGGGAAATGGTATCCCCTGCACAGATTTCCTCCGGTATATCCCCTGCAAGCTCAAAATCAGGGTAGGTAGAAACTCGTATTCGCTGCGAGATAAAATTCGTATTTGTACAACCGAATTGATCTTCGATAAACAACTCTACGACATAACCTCCCGGCTCATCGTAAACATGTGAAGTATTCGGTCCAACCGCTGTGGATCCATCGCCAAAATCCCAGAAAAAACTGGATGTCAGATCTGAATGATTGTAGACAATACCATCCTGAGGATATTCTCCGGTAGCATTAAAAAAGACTCTATCTCCAGGGCAAATATCAATATATCCGGTGTCCGGAGGACTGATAATCGGATCTGTACTAATCAGGGTAGCGAGAATCGTTTGACAAGCGGGTATACAGCTAATATCCGCACTCCAGCCTTCTCCTTGTGTCGCTCCATCAGAATTAAAGGTTATCGTCACACATCCACTTGGGTTCACCGCAGTTGCCTGAATAATAAATGGAGCGCCCGGAAGAAAATCATCGTGGCAGCTCAGTTGCGGTGCAGTGGCATCTGGTCCGTCGAAAAAACACAACATATCACCATCGCCTATAGAAACTCCGGAGAAATTCAATTTGACATGTGTTCCACTACTTCCATCAGAACAAATAGTTGTAGTAAAACTTTCATTTGCACCGTAGTCTCCATTTCCGCCTCCACTATCCAGAAAAAAACCGTCGCAGGCATCGATCGGTGTCCCGTCCATAATATAGATTTGTCCGTAAGTAGAAAAGCAGAATACAATGAAAAGACCAAGAAGAGTAAAACTTCTCATATTAAGTTTCAGTTTTATTAGTATAAAGATTCGTTGGACCATTCAAGGTCTTCGCACATGGGAAATCGAAAGCATAAAGCTATAGCGATAATAAATCGCTCAAAACTTTAGAATAGCAATACAGGAAATAGGAAGTTTAAGATCAGGATGACTCTCTTCGCGGGAAGTTTCGTAAAAATACAGTTAAATTCCTTAAAGAACAAGTCCGTAATCATATTATTGCTTTAGAGCTTTTCTCAATTTTTCATTAAAAAGTTTGCCGGGATGATAAATCAAGAGCTTATCTGTCGATTGAATTCTGTATATCTTTGGCACATCCCAGGCTCTTTCAATGTCCTGTTCTTTTTCTATCTTAAGGATATTGATACGTTCGAGGTCCGGGATTTCAATTTCTTTATACGTCGCCCCCTTGTCGGGAATATCCTCTGTGATATAAAAGGCATGGTCAAGGTAATAATTCCACCTTTTGATCAGAAAAGGATTATCCGCCAACAGGCGCTCTACATAATCCGCACCATACACTTCTATTATACGTTCATCCGGTACTAATTGCTTGAAGTTTGAGGATTGGGAAAAAATGTAGAATGGGCTAATGAACATTAAAATAGTATAAATCGTTTTCATATTAAAGAAGCTATTATTCCTTACATGTATAGTTTAAATTTTGTGGTTAATATAACGTAAACAGTGCAATTTACGTGTAAATAAGCGATAAAACAATTCATATTGACGTTACATTGCTTTATAAAGCTTTATAGTTTGCGCTGTAAAGTATTCTACAACATACATTAACCAGGCTACATATAACATTTTTCCATATAAAATATTGTTACACACTTATATTAAAAATCAAAATATTATTCATTTTTTAGAAGATTTACTTTGATAATAGTTTTAAAATTTCTAAATTTCCAATATAATTCAATCGTTAGATATTCCATTTCTTTTCTAATCATATTAAATCATTACCTATTATGAACATTACCTTCAGAGAATTACGAAGAATTAAGCACCAACTTCCTACCGGGAGTGTTGAACGCATTGCCAAAACTCTTCAAATCGAGCCACAAACCGTAAGGAATTATTTTGGGGCTAAGAAGTATGAAAATGGAAATATTATTGGCAAGCATATCCAACCCGGTCCTGATGGTGGAATCGTAAGTTTGAAGGACACAACTATTCTTGATCTTGCTCAAAGTATTATCAACGAACACAAAGTGAACCGACAAATGAGTATGGAATAGAAAAAAGGGAAGCAATTTTATTGATTGTTTCCCTTTTTTAACAAACTGTCCTTAAAACAATGGTAATTTTAAGGCAAGCAGTCTACGAGAGATGCTGCTTGCCTTATTTTTTTCTCAAAGATTTAGATAGAAACTCTTGGTTAAAGTAATCATCCGGTCTGCATAATTACCTTTTTCATTATACACTATTAAGTGATCCTTTTCTAAGTCTTTGCTTTTTTTCTCAAAACACATCAGCAGACGATTGGCCTTTTTATCTCTTTTCGGAAAAACTTCCATTAGTTTATTACAATAAAGCCCATAATTTTTGGCCATCTCTTTGAATCGAAGCCCTTCCAATACTGGTAAAACCACACAAAATCTACCTTCACGAGTCAAAAGGTTTCGGGCAGCACTCAATAAATCGCCATTGGGAAGCTTTATCGTATGCCGAACACTCGCCCTTCCCTGATTAGAAGAAAAGACGCCACCTGAGAAAAAAGGCGGATTACTAACAATCAAATCATAGGTATCGCGATTAACCCGGGCATATTCCTGAATAGATACATGAAATGCCTGAAGGCGCATACTCCAGGGGCTCTGATCAAAATTATCTGCAGCTTGCCGCCAGGCTTTTTCGTCTACTTCTACAGCATCGATCAGGGCTTCTGATCGTTGAGCTAACATTAGAGCGATCAAACCCGTACCTGCACCAATATCCAGAATCTTACCAGCACTTTCTACCTCCGCCCAGGCTCCCAGCAGTATCCCGTCCGTTCCAACCTTCATACTGCAAGCATCTTGTGCAATACTGAATTGTTTAAATCTAAAGATATCTTTTTCGGTTTTTTCCTTGGAATTTATCATCATAACAAAGGGGGAATTATCGTTATTTGTACATCGAATCCTTATATGGATGCCAAAAATAATGAATTCTTAACTGCTCGCGAAAAATATATGAATCATTCAAAATATTTTGAGCCCTCGCGGCGGTAATCCTAATTTCTTTATTAGCTTTGAGCATGAAAAATTTTGCACTTTTATTAATAATATTGAGCTTGCTTTCCTGTAATTCCGATGGCATTCTGGGTAAAAAGTTCACGTACGAATGGTACGAAAAACTGGATTATGAAAAATTACTGGTTTCCGATAAGATAAACGACAGTGAGCTGTTTTTGTTGAATTATGCGATTGTCCGGCATAGGGATTATTTTAATTATAGCCTTAAGGACAAATCTTATAAGGAGATTTTGGAAATGGCTGGAAACTTTTCCAGAGATGGTTTTCCGGTAGAATTCAAGCTAAATGAAAATGGTACACAAGATGTAGTTAAGCAAAGCATAAAAGTAGAAGAAGTCGGAATGGTGCGGAAAAGCCCCAATAGTAAAAGGCTTTTAAAAACGTTGAACTTCAAATGTAGATTTGAGAATTCCACCGATCAGGAAGTCGTTTTATTGAGTAGTAGCTTCGTCGTGAAAGGTCCTTTTGGTGATTATCTTACTACCTTGAACTATGAGATCAACTGTATTTTAGAAGCAGGCGGCTCAGTGGATGCAGGTTTTATTCTTCCCGGTAGAGTCATTCAAAACAATCTTTTATTCGAAGGCAATCCCTATATCCGCAGATTAGGCATCGATAATATTTTAAATAGCTTGCAGATAGAGCCTTCCGGTATGTCCTTACAGGATAAGGGCCGGTATTTTAAAGAATGTTATTTTGGCGAGGCCCGGCTCGAGCCACAAGTTATGGTCGATTTTAAAAAAGATCTAAAAGACAGAGAATGGAAAAAGCAAAATGCAGAAGGAAAGTACGTTCTTGACTTTGGAGATATGCATATTCCAGATACGAGTGACGAAGTCATTCAAATGCGTTAAAAATATAAAGAGTTATCCCGAATTTTAGCAGCTCTAAAGAGGTTTATAGCGTGTAAAAGCTTCTAACTGAGTTTAGGTTTTCCAAGATTGCCCAATACCTCATTCAATTTCAAAGTGGAGCTTAGGCAAAATCCGGGATGACTCTTATTTCATATTTTATCTTTTCAAAAACCGGTCAACATAAAGGTCCTTGCCTTGATTATCAATTATTTTATAAACATAAAATCCTCCTGCCAGATCACCAGCCTCCATATCAAAACCCTGCTCTTCTTCGATTGATCGAAATTTAACTAATTGCCCCTGTAAATTGTAGATTAGAATATGACCATTTAAGGGATTCGCCAGACGAACAGAAAGCACCGATTCCACCGGATTTGGAAAAATCCGAATTTCTGTAAAAGAAAAATAAACATTAATAATCCGAGAAAAATGCTCATCTCCATCCAGATCAACCTGTCTCAAACGATAGTAGCTATCACCTGATCTTGGCTGTTCATCAGAATAAAAATACTCCTGTCTACCGAAGTTATCTCCTGCTCTGGTGGCAATTTCTGCAATTGTTTCAAAGTTTCGACCATCTGCCGAACGCTCAAGCGCAAAATAATCATTGTTTTCTTCAGAAGCCGTCGACCACTCCAATAAAACTGTGTGAGCATACTGATCTACAGTTGCTTCAAAATAGCTTAATTCTACCGGCAATGGTGCAAAGGTCGTATGATAAGGTCCTCCACCAATTGCATTGAAATCAGGATTGAAATTAAGATTTCCACCACTTACATCCCCCGGAACCGTAACATCCGAAAAAAATCCGGTTGCACTCACTACAAAAGTAAAAACTTCTATATCCGATGCAGCACTAATACCAAGGGCAGCGTAATCAAAAACAACTTCAAAGCCCTGATTGGCAGCACCGCCATTGTTGAAGGCAAAGGTCGAAGCAGCTCCTGTACCAAATACATCGGTATCCGTTGCGGTTCCTCCACTTTGATTCGCTGTTCCCAAAAAATCGGTTCCGGTACTCCCTACTAATTCTGCTGCATCCAGAAATACGGAAGAATTACCCGCCCCCGGATTCATGGCCAGCATATAATCTACTTCAAAATCCGCTTTAAAGTTATCGTTTGTTCCACCTCCCTGTCCATCCATATAATGCCCTGCCCCGGAAAAGCCAAGTTCCGTACCGGCAGCAAGTCCGGATACATCCGAAAAGTTGATAAATATCCCAATTCCATCATTGGCTCCAGTATTCAGTTTTCCCTTTACGCCGAGGTATAGTTTTGAATTAACCTGATCAGAATAATATAGAATTTCGCTTACATCTATATTAGCTCCAAAACCGGCATTGGCATTCTCTTTAGTGCCGATAGAGATGTAATCCAGATCAGATAAATCTCCATCTACTACAGGTTGTGCCATAACTGAAAGGGGAAGTAAAAAACATAAAATAGCTCTGAGTGTTGTGTAAATTTTTCGCATCATAGTTTTTAGTTTTATTTGTCAATAACAATAGTGAGGCTATTGAAGGCAATAGCAAAATACAATGAAATTACAGGTAGGTTAAAATGAAATATTCAGATTGGTTACTACTAAGTTAAGGAAATATTCAGTAGAAAAAAAAATGAAGCGGGTTTGGTTTTTGTTTTTTGAGGCGAGAAATAATTTTATTAAAATGAAATTTATTTTGAAATATCTATCTAAAATCTTTCAGATGGTTTTAAAAACTACTTTTATAAAAGAAAGATTTAAACCTCTCCGGAATTATAAACGGATTATTTAAAAATAAAAAACTAAGAGACATTGTCACTGGATACTTCATTTAAAGCTCTCTAAACGGCTTTGATACAAGTACGAAATATCGGATACCAATTTGTCATTTTATAAAAAAATAATAATTTTAGTAACCTTTATATCAAGGAAATAAATTCAGAAACTACGAGCAAAATGAATCAAGTACCCAAAACTAATCAATTCTTTCTTCTTTCTTTTCTTCTTTTTTCAACTTTCAATTTAGCTCATGCTCAGGATTTTATGATGCAAGGCTGGTATTGGGATTATCCTAAAACCGCAAATGGTTTTAACTGGGCAGACACGCTGGAAAATAAAGCCAATGAACTGGGACAAGCAGGTTTTACTTATATGTGGTTGCCGCCATTATCCAGGGCCAGTTTCGGCAGCGCCTCCAACGGCTATGATCCCCAGGATTTATACGACCTGGGTATTCCCTCTGTCGGCGCTACCGGATTTGGTACCCGCGCACAGGTAGATGATGTCATAAGCGCTTTTAATAATGCTGGTGTTCAGTCAGTAGCAGATGTGATCTATAATCACCGGGATGGCGGAGCCCCCGAGGATAATCCTTCCGTGGAAGGCTGGATTGAAAATCTTAATTGTACGAAGGTTAATGCCGGAGATAATGCTTATCCTACGGATCGCTTCCGGTGTTATCTGCCTTTGGGAGGTGCTTCGGGCAACGGAGCAGGGACCTACTATTTCAAACTGCGTTCCGCATCGCTGCATCCGAATTATTATGGTAGAACATATAAATTGTACATGGAAACGAATACAACCGGATTCCAGGGCTTACCGGAAGATAATGAAGATGAGAGTGGTGGCGGTAATGGCGGTGGCGATTGTGGTCAGGGGAACAATACCATTCAACTCGGAGTCGATATGATTGGCAGTATTGATAACGTTGGTAGTTGCGGAGGATTTTGCGGAATTGATGAATTCCAATTAACTATCAATAACAGTGATTTCAACGCTGCCGGAGATACTCTTTGGATTTATATGAACAATTCAGGTGGTAATTATTCCGATCATTATATCATTGGACTCTGGGATGGTTCAGCAGATATTCAAAACCAAATAAGGTATCAGACCTATACCGATTATACAAATATGCCCAGTGGTCGTGGTGGTATGGATTATACTTATTTTAAACCCAATGGCAATCCTACTCAATTGAATGGAGATTGGGACTGGATGTGGTTCTTTTATGATTATGATCAGTCCGAACAAAAAACGGCTGATAGTCTGAATGTATGGTCAAAATGGCTTTGGGAAGAGGTTGGTATCCGGGGATACCGAATGGATGCTGTCAAACATTTTGATTATGCTTATACCGGTGATTTGATGGATTATCTTCACGATAATGGTATTGATCCGGGAATGGTTGTCGGAGAGTTTTTTGATAACAATCCTTTTACCCTAACGGGATGGGTTAATAATGTAGAGGCCAATATGGATACCGATACAAAAAATGCAATAAAAGTTCGCGCTTTTGATTTTGCATTGCGCAGTGCCTTGAAAGATGCCTGTGATGCTTTCGGATACGATGTTCGGAATGTCTTCAACTCCGGAATGGTCGATGCCGGAGGGATTAGTGGATTTAATACGGTCACATTTGTTAATAATCACGATTTTAGGGATGCCGGTCAGCCTGTACAAAATGATCCAATGCTGGCCTATGCCTATATTCTCACTAATAACCAGCTTGGATTACCATCGGTTTTTTATCCCGATTATTATCAAGCTAATATTCCCAATGCTCCCGGCACTTATCTCAAAGAAGAAATTGATGAATTGATCGATGTGCATCAAACGTATATTTACCAATCCGGCAGTGTAGATTATTTGAGCAGAATTGGTACTCCCTATACTGCTAATTATATTGCCGGTTTTGATCACACTACTCTGCTTTATCAGCTATCCGGTGGAGTCGCCGGAAAGGAAGTCATAGTAGCAATCAACTTCGCCGGAGAAACGCTTAAGGTAGATCATGGCATCAATATGACCAATCTGGCAGAAGGCGATACTTTAAAAGATATATTAGGTCATTCCAATTTTGATTTTGCCCTCGTAGATGCTAATCAACAAATTTATATCGAATTAGCCCCTCGCTCCTATTCTGTCTGGATCAGTGCTCCAAATTTATCACCACTTCCTGCTACTTTGACCAATTTTGAAGTATTCCCCAAACCTGATTATGTACAACTGAAATGGGAAAGTGAAAACGAAATTAATCTTTCAGTTTATGAGGTTGAACGCTCACTCGATGGGCAAAAATTTGAAAAAATCGGCCTGGTCGAGGCGACTGGCTCGGGGACTTATCTGTTTGAGGATCGGGCTCCTGTTTTTAATCAGCCCATGTACTATCGCCTGAAATTATTAGACCTGGACGGAAAATATAATTTCTCAGAGATTAGAACTTTAAAACTGGAAAAAAATATCAATGACTTAGCACTGGTTCCGAATCCGGTTAATCAGATCAGTACTCTGACTTTTAATAGTCTGCTTAATGGAACTGCCAGTATTCAATTATACGATACCCGGGGCAGGTTAATTTCCGGTTCTTTATTATCTGTTCATGGAGGTGAGAATCACCATGAATTAAATCTGGAATTACTGCAGAGTGGTATTTACATTATTCAAATAAAAATGGGAGCTTATTTGAATCAGCTCAAATTGGTAAAGCTATAAATGCAACAAGCCCTCGGGGAGTTGCATTTTCACTTTTTTTGTTTTTTCATCGATTTCCAGAATAAGCTGATCGTTAAGGGGAATCAGTACTTCCCGGGCATCATAGGTAAGCTGTGCCATTTCTTGTTGAGGAAATTCCATAATTTTTTCTATCTCGCCAATCCTGCCCAGCGATTGGTCATAAATTTCAAAATCGAGTAATTTGCCATACTGCAGGTTGCTATCCTGAAAAGCAATTGTACTTTGCTCGTTTATATCTTTTTTTCTGATAAAAAAATCTTTGGAAGTAAGGGGGACAGCTGCTTCGGGCGTTTCGATTTCTTCGAAATAAATGATAAGCTTGTTCGTATAATCGAAACCTTCAATAAAGAATGGTAAATGTTTTCCCTGTATTTTTAAAAAGGCGACATCAACTTTTAGTACATCCTCCAGGAAACGATCTTCTACTTCTAATTTTACCCCTCCTTTGATGCCATGCGTTTTCCTGGTCTTTCCAACCCGGATATATTCGTCCATGCAAGCTACTGATTAAAATTTCAATTGATAAAGCTCTAATTATTAGTTAAAATTGATTAGGGTTTGCGTAAGAATAAATCCCTTTTCGGCTTTTTCTTCCCAGGGCTGACCTTCGCATTCAGAAATGCACTGAGTATCCAGAATTTTCATTTCGCGAAAAGCCAAACCAACATTTCTGATATACTGTTCTCTGGATACACGAAGCTCGATCAGATTTTCATTATCTGCCTGAGTAATTTGTACGGCATCATCAAATAATTCATTGTTGACCGCAATAGGTTCACCAACAAAATCGACTTCATACTCCCAGGATTTAAAAACTTCAACGGTTTCTCCCGCTATCGGAATCTGCAGGGTAACATCAATAAAACGGTTTCCATTCCAAACAACACCTTCTTTCAAAGGAAAAACCATTTTTACAAAACGAAGATTTTCTTCCAGACTTTCTGCCTGAGCTTCTGTGCGGACCATTAACCACACATCTTTAATGATCCAGGGATCCTCCAAGCCAGTACGCTCGAAGCGTTCGATTTGATACGCTACCCGTCCAAGATTGTCAAGCAGGGTATCCGTCACCACTTCTCTTAAATAAGTCCGCGAGCTTAAGATAGTTGTTATCTCATTAGGGCCAATATCGTAAATCGTGGAATCTACTATATACTCCTTGAATTTCCCTATTTCAAGCGGAAAATATTCATAACCAAAATCCAGTTCAAACTCTTCAATGGTCGATTCATCTTTACAGGCCGCAAAAAAAATAAGACCAATCATTATCAAAACTGAAGGGAAAAATAGTTTTTTCATTGAACTGATTAGGTGTTTGATGAATATTTTACAAATTATAAGCCAGAAAGCGCTTTTTTATGATCTGATGAAGCCATTATAAATAATCCCACCGCCTATCACATCATCTCCTTCGTAAAACACGGCCGATTGTCCGGGGGCTACCCCTTTAACATTAGCTAAAAATTCTACTTCCACTTTATCATCCGAAAGGTTTTGCAGGCGACTCATGGTCCCGGGATCATTATAACGGATTTGAGTAATAATGTCCGTATTCTCCGGGAGTTTTTCATATTTCATTGAGTTTACCTGTGCAACAGTCATTCCGTTGCGAAGTAAATCCTCTACTCTACCCAGTACCACAGTATTACTATCCGGCCGGATTTCCGTAACGTACATCGGTTCTCCCAAGGCTATTTTTAAGCCTTTACGCTGGCCAATGGTATAAAAAGGGTATCCTTCATGCTGCCCCAGTACCTCCCCTTGGGTATTAACAAAATTCCCTCCTCTTACACTATCATCCAAATCGGGCACTCTTCGGCGTAAAAAGCCGCGATAATCATTATCCGGAACAAAGCAAATCTCGTAACTCTCTGCTTTTTTGGAAAGCTCTTCATAACCGTAATCCGCAGCCATTTGCCTTACTTCCGGCTTGCTATAAGCTCCCACCGGAAAGCGGCTTCGGTTCAAACATTCCTGGCTAAGTCCCCACAGAACGTATGATTGGTCTTTACGTTCATCCTTTCCTTTAGTTACGTATTTTCTACCCTTATGCTCCTTGATTTTAGCATAGTGCCCCGTGGCAATAAACTCACAGTCCAGTGCATCTGCTCTTTTGAGAAGAGAACTCCATTTAATATGAGTATTGCAGAGTACACAAGGATTGGGTGTTCGACCAGCGATGTACTCATCCACAAAATTATCAATTACATAGTCGCCAAACTCTTCCCGAATATCTACGATGAAATGATGAAATCCCATTTTGACGGCCACTCCCCTCGCATCGTTTATTGAATCCAGACTACAACAGCCCGTCTCCTTTTTTGAGCCACCGGAATTCGCATAATCCCAGGTTTTCATCGTTACTCCTATTACTTCGTAGCCCTGTTCATGCAACATCATCGCCGACACGGTGCTATCTATTCCTCCACTCATGGCAACCAATACTCTTCCATGCTTACTCATTCTATAATTTTTGTAAAATTTTACGAATTAAAATAATTTACAAAAATACAAAAAATACCAGTAGAAAGTTCAAGAGACATCGTTCATTTAATGGCTTTTTCGAACAATGTGTATCTATTTCGGTTTAAAAAGAGGTATCCTTACCGAAGAAAATACTCAAGCATTATCCAGTAAATTTCAGACAAATTTGCAATCTCTACGAGTTAACTGATCTAATGTTAAAACGTAGAGATTGCAATATCCCCTCACTATCTAACCAGGGTTACATCTCCTTTAAAAAGGATCTTTTGTCCGTCAATAAAAGTGATTTCTGCCCAGTACACAAATACAGCCGGATTCATCGGTTCGCCTCTTAGAGTACCATCCCAACTATGTGCAGGATCATTGGGTTGAAAGCCATAGTCTTCAAAGACCAGTTCTCCCCAACGGTCAAAAATCTGGAAGGAGTTGATGATTTCTACTTTATTATCACCGGCAAAAATCATAAATACATCATTGAGTCCATCTCCATTGGGTGTAAAGACATTAGGAATATAAACATCCAGGTCTTTTCGTACTCTCAAAGTGATTTGATCTGTCACTTCGCAGCCATTTTCATTAACGACGGTCACCGTATAAGTGATTTCATTCAGGGGACTGGCAACCGGACTTAAGCAATCCGTACAGCTTAGCCATTGCCCCGGCGACCACATTACGGTATCAATCAGGAACTCCGGAATATTGACTATGGCATCCAGTTGTCCTTCCTCACCAAGGTTGATGATAAGATCATCGCCAAGACTAATGATCAACTCGGGAGTTTCCGGAACGAAAACGATCTCTTCATATTCACAACCAATCGCATCTTGTACAACGACATCGTAAGTTCCAGGATCAAGCAAATCGAAAAGGGTAATATCATAGAAATTGGCCCCACCATCCAAAGAATACAAATAGGGCTCTGTACCACCTTGTACAGCCATAATTTCAACACTTCCAGGATCGCCAAAACAAGGAGGAGGATTAACCAATAAATCCAGTCCGGTGGGCATATCCGTATTTTCTCCTACGGCAACAATTGCCGTTTCTGTACAACCATTGAGTACATTGGTAACGATAAGTTCATAATTACCCGCAGCATTAGCCGTTGATTCAAGGTCGAAAGTACCTCCAACAATTCCCGGCCCCTGCCATTCATAGGAGTATTCTGTCCCAACAGAAGACCCTTCTCCACTAAGCTGTACAAACTCGGTGATACAATCCAATTCATCATCGGCCGAAGCAAAGGCATCGGGTGTCTCAATATCCTCATCTACTTCAACACTTACATTATTATCGCAACCATTGTCTAAATCGAGGATATTTAATACATAGGTTCCGGCTTGATTCACCAAAGGATTTAGGGTATTTGCTCCGCTAACTATTCCATCAGAAGGAATTGAAGTCCAGAAATACGCATAATTTCCGCTCCCGGAACCATTAACAGCATCAAGCATGACTTCCGGTATCAGGCAGGTAAGCTCATCCGGATCGCTAATAGCAGCATTAGGAATTTCCACATCTTCCAGAACAGTAATTGATGCCGTATTGGTACATCCATTGGTAAGATTGGTAATGATCACACTGTAAATTCCCGGTTCATCAATTTCCGGATTAGGTGTGTCTGCACCAGAAGCAATATTCCCCGTATTAGCGATCCATTCAAAACTCAGATTACCAAAAGGTACAGATCCTGTTGCATCCAAAACCAAGCTTTGCTCTACACAATTCAAAGCACCAGTTCCATTAATATTTGCTATTGGATCGGTAATATCAAGATCGACCAATACATTATCCTGAGCCGTACAATTATTCGAAGCATCTGTAACGATGAATGTATAAAGCCCCGGACTATTGACGATCAATTCAAGATCATTGCCGAGGGGCGTTCCATTTTCATCCTGCCACTCATAAAGGATAGAAGTTCCGGAGCTTGAATTATCTCCGTTTAAGATTACTTCATCGATCATGCAATTAAGCACTGCCCCATCGCCAGCATCCGCAATAGGTAGATCGTTATCGGGAATAACTTCTACTGTAGAAGCAGCGGTACAACCATTAAAAGAATTCGTAACGACCAAAGTATATACTCCTGCTGATTGAACCGTCGCCGAGGAAGTATTGCTAATCGAAATGCTGTTATCATCAAACCACTCGAAGCTTAGATTCGTACCATTAGCTCCTGTTCCTTCTAAAATGATCTCTTGTGTTCCGCAATCAAGAATCGCATTTTCTCCGGCATCCGCAATTGGATTAGTGGTATCTTCTCCTACCTCTATCGGCATCATAGATGTGCAGCCATTGACCGGATCCGTTATAGCAAGTGTATACGTTCCGGGAGTATTTACTTCTACTGTTGCTTCACTTGAAATTGACAAGCTATTTTCATCGAACCATTCAAAAAGAATTACCCCGCTCTGGCTGCTTGAGTTTGTACCATTTAACTGTACTTCCAGATTGGTACAAGTCAAAATATCATCGGCCAGGGCAACAGCCTGAGGCAGATTATTATCCTGAGCTATTTCTACCGAACTCTCGGCAGTACAACCATTTACTCCATCAGTTACAATCAAGGTATAAGTACCCGATGCACCAATTTCTACCGTAGACAACTGCGCAATCAAAGTATTATTCTCGTCAAACCACTCAAAACTTAAATTTTCTCCGCTCGAATTAGAACCGTCCAATAAAATATTGGTTTGTTCACAAGTCAAAATGGAGTCTGCACCGGCATCAGCTACCGGAATCTCAACGTTTTCACCTACTATTACCTGGCTCGAAGCGGTACAAGCATTTTCCGTATCTGTCACGATTAAAGTATAGGTATCCGGATCAGAAACCTGTATCATACTATCCGTGCCCATTATTTCATTCGCCGAGTTTATCCATTCATAAGAATAATTGGCTCCGGTGCTGGAAGCATTCCCACCAATCGTAATGAGTTCAATTTCGCAAGTGAGTATAGCATTGGGGCCAGCATCAGCCTCTGGCAACAACAGATTTTCACCAACTATTACCTGATCCGAAATAGAGCAATCATTATCTGTATTCGTCACTACCAGGGTGTATGTTCCCGAGCTACTGGTTGCATAAGTTAGTTCATTTGAAATCAGGTTATTATTTTCATCAAACCATTCGTAAATGATATTTAACCCAGTAGTGGTATTCGTTCCTCCGAGAATAAATTCACTATTTTCACAATCTATCACCACATCTACTCCAGCATCTGAAACCGGAGTATCGTTACTAATAAAAACTTCAACCTGACTGGTATCCATACAACCATTTTCAGCAGTAACAATTATACTATAAATGCCCGGTTGGGTCACTTCGGTAATTACTTCCTCTGAAATAGGGTTGCCATTCTCATCCTGCCATTCAAATTCGAGCATGCCTGTACCGGAGGAATTACCGGCATTCAACATAACCATAGTTTCCAGGCAAGTAAGGGTAGCAGAATTACCGGCATCTGCGGATGGTGCCAATAAATCAGCAAGTACTTCAACGGATTGGGAAGACAGGCATCCGTTCTCAGTATTGATCACTTCGAGCATATAAACACCCGGGGTACTTACCTCCGTTATTGAGCTATCCGAGATCATCATCCCGGAATTATCAAGCCAGCTAAAAGTCAAAGAATCAGCTCCGGAATTAGAAGCGCTTGCATCCAGGATAACCTGATCGATATTACAAGATAAAATATCCGGTGTGGCTATCAGGATTTGGGGCAAATCAGGATTCTCTTCTACAGTAACCGGCGTTTCGGCAGTACAGCCATTTTCACTATCGACAATTACTAAAGTATAGATGCCAGACTCGGAAACATTAATTTCCGGGGTATTAGCAATAGAATCGCCATTAGGGTTTTGCCATTCAAAAATCAAGTTTCCTTGTCCCGTCGAACCCATTCCGGATAAAAGTACCTCGGAGTTTGTACAATCCAATATACCATCAACTTCTGCTATGGGATTCGGTGTTACATAATTTTCTTCAATTATAACCGAAGCTTGTGCTGTACAACCGTTGACTGCATCCGTAATAATAAGTGTAAAAGTACCTGCTGTGCTTATTTCAAGAGTACTGGAAACTCCCATTGACTGGTTTAGATCATCTTGCCATTCATAAGTCAGATTGCCGGTACTTGTAGAACCACTTCCATCCAGTATCACATTCTGGCTGGAACAATCCAAAAGGCCATCAACTTGTATATCGGAAACTGGCAAGTCCCCATCTACCGTGACCTCTGTTTGGGCAGTCTCCGAACAAGCACTCTCCGGGTCAATTACCAATAAAGTATAAGTACCCGCCTGAGCAACAGTTAATTCAGTGGTATTTCCAATAGAGTCTCCATCCGGATTCAACCATACAAATTCCAAAGGATCATTGCCACTTGAGTTTGCGGCTGAAAGTTGAACTTCTGCATTATCACAGGATAAGACACCAAGCGTCTCTGCCTGAGCCTCAGGGGTATCCAAATTTTCACTTACCGCTATGGTTGCGGAAGCTTCGCATTGATTTGAAGTATTCAAAACGATCAAAGTATAATTTCCAGGGCTATTTACTTCGATTTCTGTTTCCGTACCTAAGGAGTTATTATTTTCATCAATCCATTCATAACTTATATCAGAACCGGTTGAGGAATTTCCTATATTCAAAACAGCCAGCTGATTTTCACAGGTCAACTGCCCTATCACCTCGGCATCAGCCAGGGGTAAATCAGCATCCGGAGTAACCATTACCTGATCTGAGGCCGTACAGCCATTAACCGGATCGGTGATGATCAACGTATAAATACCGGATTCGGAAACCGTTATTTCAGACGTTACTCCTACTTCGACATTGCCCTGATTTATCCATTGATAAGTGATATTACCACTTGTAGTATTTCCGGTTCCGGAAAGGTTGACATCCGTTGATTGGCAAGTAATCGTCAAATCATCTCCTGCATTTGCTTCCGGTAAGTTCAAATCGGAGGTCACCAATACACTATCAATCGCTTCACAACCCTGCCCATAATCAGCTTGTAAAAAATACCATCCTTCATCGGTCACCGTGATATTCAGATCAGCAGCTTGAAAATTGTTTGGCCCTGACCAGCTATAATCACCGAGTTGGGAAGAGTTGGCACTTATATCAATTGAAGAAACCAGGCAAGTCAGGACACCTCCCAGGCCTGCATCTAAAACAGGCGCGCAAGAAGAACAGGCTGCCGGTGCCTCTGCCAACATGCTCGTTTCACACCCCGGATCGTCAGCATCAAAGACCGAAAAACTAATATCCCCGTCACTAATTAGAAAAGGACCTAACGTTTGTGGAACATCATAAGCCCCGGAAAAACTACCCAGGTTGGTTTCCCAATTCGAAGAGGTATTAATCCCCGAAACAGTCAGCTCAAAAGTATACGTATCATCATCAGAGTTATCTGCTGTGCCTTGATTATCACATTGAACATTAGCAATGGTAGCATTTATAATACAGGCATCAGAGCATGGAGTCAAAGGTCCAATATTCTGAATACTCTGACAAGCGGCATCCGCATTATCCACAACTGTAATAATTGGAGAAGTATTATCCGCCGGCAGAGTAAATTCAGAAGGTGTTCCATAAGTAAAATTATAGCTCAGAACTCCGTCTATTAATACATTATAGGTATTATTAGCCGCTCCGTTAATTGCGCTTGCATCAATTGTGATCGTATAAAAATCGTCTCCAGCCTCTGTCGAGGTTCCATTATCAGAACATTCGAAATCCAATTGATCAATGGAAATCAAGCAATCAGAAGAACAAGCATTTAAAGGTCCAATATCCTGTTGAATACTACAACCATTGATATCGTCTATGAATGTTAAGGTCAAAGATTGTCCCTGAGCCGGAAATTCCAGATTTACTATTTCACCATAATTATAAGTTTCAACGGGATTGATTCCATCATCAAAAGTATAACTTGTAGTAATCCCTTGATTATTATTGACAACATAAGAGACCGTATAAAAATCATCAGTGGCATCACTAGGGGTCCCATTATTATTACAGGCAATTGAAAAATCATTAAGTATTAATTCAAGGCCCGGTTCAATGGTAAAATCCAAACTAGCAATACAATTATCACTATTTTCTACATAAGCAGTATAATTTCCGGCTGCCAAATTCGTATATGAATTTTCCGTTTGCCAGTCTATTCCATCCAAACTATAGAGCTCTGCATCAAGCGCATTAATCAAAACACTTCCATCACTGAAGCCAAGACAAGATTCATTCTGTACTTCCACATCAATAACTGGCAAGGCTAATACATTTAATGTAAGCTCGGCAATATCCGTACAAGCATTAGGAGTACTGATCACGACAAACAGCGTTTGCTCCGGTGTTTCAATATTGGTATAAGGAGAACTAAGCTCATTAAGGCCGGATTCTGCATCATTCTGATTTTCATAATAGCTAAAGCTAATCCCAACAGTACTATTAATCAAAGCGTTTGCTTCACTCAAATCAAAGGCAACAAATCCATCTCCGTCATCGCAAAGGCTCAATGAAGCATTATTGGCTATCGGGTTTTCATATACAATTAACTCAACCGGCGTGAGAATAGAGCTCAAACAGCCATTGGATAAATCTTCGGCTTCCACATAAAAAGTATATGTGCCCGGTGCGGTAATATTATCCGGAGTATAAGTATCTGTACCTGCTGCTAATAAATTTCCATTAGCCGGTGCATCATACCAATTAGCAGTTTGTCCAGCCTCCAGTGTAACCGTCAATTCCGGAATCGTTTCCCCCTCACAAATTGATGGAGTACCATTACTTTGCGGCGGATTGACATTCGGGCAATCACAATCCGGAGGACTTATAGAGGTAACCATTATACATTCGAATTGCCCGGGGTTTGAAGCTACAATAGATAAAGATTCATCAATAGGAATATCCGAAATACTGACTTGTCCGTTCCCCTGGTCATTTACTACCCCTGTATTCACTAGAATGTCAAATCCATTGGTATTGACAATTACATTATAAAAATCCGGATTATCCGTACATGCAATCTCCAAAATATCAATAACAATTTCCGGCAATAATTCTAAAGTAACCGAAGCCATAGCATCCGGGCAAACACCATTAGAAGAAACAGTGTAATTAAAAGTGTAGGGCCCCGGAGGAAAACCTGCCAGACTTACATTAAAAGGATTCGAAACATCAACCCCAACTCCACTTGCATCGGTCCAGAAACCACTGAAATCCGGATTTCCATTCAAATAGTTAAACAGATTGATACCACCAGGCGTATTAAAACAAATATTTCCGATTCCATCCAAACCGGCATTTGGCGGTGTCTCTATAAATACATCAAAGCTAAGTTCATCGCTACAGGCAAATTGATTGGTCGCCAATATATAATATGTGGTATTGGTAAAAGGACTTACTTCCGTCGATGGTAATTGATTCGCCGGGCTTGCCGGTGTACCACTATGATAAGTAATCTGGGGATTGGTATTATTTAGATCCGTAACGATTACGGTCGCAAGGTCAAAAGAGCCTCCCTCGCAAATAATCGTAAAGTCGGGATTAATTTGAATAGAAGGTGCAGGATTCTGTGTAATATGCTGCGTATGCGAAATTACATTCCCATTACAGGGATTTACAAAGGTCCAGGTATATTCCTGTTCTAAATCATTCAAAACCAGCACTGTAGCTGTAACGGTTCCGCTATTTTCGCAATTACCCGTTTGGTTATTGGTATAACTCAATACTCCCGGAGGCGGAAATGATTCTCCGCAATCAATCGTAATATCGGGAGGTAAATCTACAAAAAACGGATCAGGAGCTGGTTCTACGGTAATATTCTGCGAATGTGTAATAGTACGATTACAATCATCGGTAAACGTCCAGGTGTAAGTGATATTTCCACCACATTCATTATAAGAACCGGACTGTATAGCTGGAACGCTGCCACTGATTAAACAGAGCCCCGAAGCGCCATTGGTATATCCCAATGAAGGAGGCACAGGTAATACATCCGCACAAGCAAGCGTTTGTGGGCCCGGAGGATTACTAAATGCAGCAATCGGAGCCGGTTCCACCGTAATCACCTGAATATGCTGAATCGTTCGACCACAATCATCGGTAAAGGTCCAGGTGAAACTGAGTGTTCCGCCACATTCATCATAGACACCGGTGAGTTGAGCTGGTACGGAACCGGATATTTCGCAAAAGCCCGATTGATTATTAGAATAATTAAGCGAAGGAGCACTGGTAGGAACAGCATCACAGCTAACCGTAATATTCTGGGGTAAAGCACCGGTAAAAGTTGCCGGAGGTGCTGGCTCTATATTGATATTTTGTACATGGTTAATCGTGTTCCCACAGGGATCGGTAAACTCCCAGGTATAGGTAATCGTCCCACCACATTCATCAAACGAACCAGATTGAACCGGATCAACCGAACCATCAATCAAACAATTACCAATGCCATTATTAGTATATTGTAAAGGGCCCGGATTAGCAGGAACATTATCACATGTTGCATTCATATCCGTCGGAGGATTCAAAAATACAGCCGGTGGGGCCGGCTCTACCGTTATATTCTGTACGTGATTAATGGTATTTCCACAGGGATCGGTAAAGGTCCAGGTATAGGTGATCACACCGCCACAAATATCCGCACTACCGGATTCTACCGGAGATACCGTCCCCTCAAACAAACATGAGCCAAGTGCATTATTGGTATAATTCAAATCCGGTGCGCCAGAAGGAATATTATCACAGGTGACCGTTATATCTGTTGGTGGATTCAAAAAAGCTGGAGCAGGTGCAGGATTGACCGTTATATTCTGAGCGTGGGATATGGTATTTCCACAGGGGTCGGTGAAATCCCAGGTAAACCTAAAAGAACCTCCGCATTCATCTGCTTGTCCTACCTGTTGTGGAGATATCGTTCCTTGAACTAAACACAAGCCGGAAGCACCATTTGAATAATTCAAATCCGGTGCGCTGGTAGGAATGTTATCACATTCAACCGTAATATCTCCGGGTGGATTATCAAAAACAGGTGGAGGCGCTGGTTGAACAAGGACATTTTGCGCATGATTAATGGTATTATTACACTGATCCGTAAAGGTCCAGGTATAAGTAATCACACCACCACAAATATCTGCACTACCCGATTCTTGTGGCATCACTGTTCCTTCAATCAGACAAACACCACTTCCATTATTAGAGTAATTCAATGGTGTTCCACTACTTGGTATATTTTCACAAGTCACAGAAATATCCGCAGGAGGGTTAAGAAACACCGGCGCTTCCGCAGGAATAACGGTTACGTTTTGTACATGCTGGATAGTTCGGCCACAATCATCCGTAAATTCCCAGGTATACGTAATCATTCCACCACAAATATCCGCACTACCGGATTCTGTTGGAGTTACAGAACCTGTAATCAGGCAGGCGCCAAGGCCATTATTAGTATAGGTCAAAACAGTACCGGCAGAGGGTATATTGTCACAACTTACAGAAATATCTCCGGGTGGATTCTCAAAAGCAGCTAATGGAACAGGCTCTACAGTGATCGTCTGCTGATGATTTCCAGTATTGCCACAAGCATCGGTATACTCCCAAACCCTTACAATCATCCCACCGTTACACAAATCAGCATTACCATTTTCATCACCTGCTACTGTTCCGGTTCCATCACAATTATCCGTCCAGGACAAATCAGCTATTGGATCCAATAAATCGAAACAAGTCAAAACAATATCCGCAGGTGCATTGGCAAAGGTCGGGGCTTCATTGTCTTCGAAACTGATATCCTGACATTCTATTTCACAACAAGCAGCATCGCAATCAATAGTATTGATATTCGCGCCTACTGTTGGGACCGTTCCCTGTGCCGTAACGTAATTATAGGTACAAATTTGAAAGTTTGCACATTCATCATGAGAGAATGTTCCCGAGCCTCCACTGATAATTTCAAGAATAGCTCCACTAGCATCTGTAATCAGAATGACCTGTGTAAAATCCGGATCGACATTAAAACCATTAACAGATATATTGGCAGTTTCTCCGGGACAAAGTGTACTCGGAGAAATTGATAATTGTCCCGCATCCGGAGCAGCAACATCAATCGTAATACAAATCTGATCACTAAAATTACAAACATTATTAGCCTGTACACATACCTGTCCTCCTGTACCAAAAGTATAATCCACAAAGGGATTTTGGCCTTCAATTACGGTACCATCGGGTAAGGTCCATTCATAGTAAGAAGCACCAGGTAAATCGGGAACCATAAAAGTTACAGTCTCTCCTTCACAACCGACTATACCGGGAGTAATTGGCCCTGGTGGATCAAGTGGTGGTGGATCGGTATTTCCTTGCGTAACTGTAACTTCATAATCACAGGCATCTCCTAACCAGCCATCTACCATAAACCAATATATTTGCCCTACAACCAGGTTGTTTGCTGTTACAACGATTGAATTATTCGCTCCTCCATTTGAGCCACCTTCGCAAACGATTGGTGTAGCATTAGGATCACAACTTGGATAGATCGCTCCCTGGACACCATCTCCATTCGTACAGTTGCTAGCATCGATCGTAAATTCTACCGTTGTAGTGCCCGCAGCAAAAGCGAACCACTGATTATTTTCAATAGTACCACAAAAATTATTAGGAGGATCTGGCGTATAACCTATAGTCGAACCGATATAACCATTGGCTGTCAGGTCACAATAAACACAAGCATCCCCACAATCATCTGCTCCGGGAGGAGAAGGTATTCCGCAATCTTCAGGAGCTTGAGCATAGCCAATGATACAGAATAAATAAGACAAAAAAACGGTTAAGGTAAGTTTCAGCTTCATCAGAAATAGTACTTGTTTTCGATTAATGCCGACTTTGAAATATAATTATTCCAGATAATTAAATTATCCTCTCATCGGCATATACTCAAAACATCTGCTATAAAGGGCAAAACCACAATTCACACTGTTATGAGCATATATTGGTTTCCAAAATTCAGAAAAAAAGAATACAAACCCTCTTCTGGAAGGTACAGATTCTTATATTTCCAGTTGAAACGAATACGTTATAGTCGAAAAGCTAGCACAAATTATCATCTAAATTAAAAAAACTTCTAATTTATCAAAGCTTTTAACCTGTACTTTAAAATAAAATAGTCTTTAAGCAGTCAGCTTTTCCTTTACACATTTATTCAACAATGTATCTGCAAGTATTTAAAAGACCTTGAAAAATTTATTGCCAATAAATAAAATGCTTTCTATTTCAGCAATCCTTAGATATATATATAAGAAGTGTTCAATTGAAACTTAAAACCACTCTTTTTTTAACCTCCCCTATTTGAAATAAAATACAATGCGTAGGGATAATTAATTCTTCATTTTAAAATCGTTATAAAAGCCGGAGAAAACGTTCAAATAGAGATAAAAGAGGGAAACTTGTATATCAGAAGATAAATCCCTAATTTTGAAGCAATTAGCTGTAAAGAATATTTTTAATAATTCTCTACATCTACAAAATTATGATTCACTAAAAACAATGTTATGAGAAAACTAATAATCTTAGGGTTATTTCTATGTTTAGGAATAGGAGTACAAGCGGCAGAAGAATTTGGAATTGCTTCTTATTATGCAGATGCGTTCCACGGCCGAAAAACGGCAAGTGGCGAACTCTATCATAAAGATAAACTTACCGCAGCACATAAGGACCTGCCTTTTGGAACGATGATTAAGGTTACAAGACTGGATAACAAGAAATCAGTTGTCGTCAAAGTCAATGATCGAGGACCTTATATTAAAGGTCGTATTGTTGATCTGTCTAAAGCTGCAGCCAAAAAACTGGATTTGATTACGGTTGGAAAAGCCCGGGTTAAAGTTGAAGTAATAAGCAGAGGCGAAGAGGACCTTATTTCATCTTCTGTTCCGGTTCCAAACCTTGAGTCTTTGAGATCAGAAGAGAAAAAAGTAGAAGCCAGGAAGGAAGAACTCGGCAACATCGAAAACCCTGTTCCAACAGAATTTTCAACCATACCTGAATCACGCATTTTACCGGAGCATCATGATCCTGCTCCAACTGCAAGCTTTGAAAAACCTGAAGCTTCGGAGCTAACTATCAAAGGGGCTCCAAAGAAGATTGAAACTGCTAATGCCGGTACTTTAGTGAGAGGCAAGGATTTCAAAGTTTATGACTTGTATAAAATCCAATTAATGCGTCCGGCTAAAGGTGGCTATGGAGTACAGGTGGCTTCAATGACGCAATATGAAAATGTGATGAAACAAGTGGCAGAGCTACAGGAAAAATGGTTTAATAATATCCTTATTTCTGTAGAGCAGGGAAAAGATAACAAACCGATGTATAAACTTATACTCGGGCCATTCCCGGACCGGTCCACGGCAGATAGTTATAAAAAGGACTTAAAAACCAAAAAGAAGATTAAAGGTTTTGTAGTTGATCTGAGTAAACTGAATTAGAGCGCATTGAGGAATAAGAGTCATCCCGGATTTTGGTAAAGATTCATCGTAAAATTGAATGTGATAATGTTATTTAATACTTTAAAAAAGAGCTGTTATAGGTATCAGGTCTTAGGTATAGGGAGATTCCGGAAAATCTAAAGCCCAAAACCCAAGACCTAAAACCTGATTCATAAAATTTTAATATTCTATAAGCTCTTTTAAGAGGCTAAATTCCGGGATGACGGATATTACTCTAACACGATCTTCTTGTACCCTACTCCATCCGCATTCCGAACACGCATTATATAAATTCCCGGTATGGCATAATGCAATTGCACTTCGATTTGCTCAGAAGAGTCAAGGTTATTTTTCTGATAAATAAACCGCCCATTCATATCCAAAACTTCAAGTGTTTCTACTTTTAGCCCATCAGTATTGACTGTAAATGTTCCCTGGCTTGGATTTGGAAAAACGCGAATCAGAGAAGCATCCAGCACATTTTCAGTACCGCTAACAAAAGTAACTTCGGCAGTGATCTCGGCAATACAGCCCGTCGCATCAGTCACAGTCGCGGTATAAAAGCCGGATTGCAGATCGGTGATGTCTTCCGTTTCGGCGCCATTGCTCCATTCTATACTATAAGGTGGCGTACCTCCTTCAATGTTAAGGTCAACCGCACCTGACTCCTCTGATCCGACTTGAGGTTCGGTATCGACAAAGAGGTTAAGACATTCAGCAATGCTCCAGAGTTCCGAACCACGGATACCATCATTAGCTGTAAAATAGAGCTTATCATTAAACAGGTAAAACCTGGTCGGTTCGGAACTGGGTACTCCAGGGCGAATATCCGCCACAATGCTCATTATAGTATCATTGTATTGCCATAGTTCGCGGCCAAAAGTATCCGTACTGGCAGAATAATACAATTTATCATCGAATACAATCATCTCGGCAGGACTACTCGATCCAGCCGAAAGGTCTTCAACCAGGATCGTTTCATCCGTAGCTGCATCATAAGACATCAACTCCCGGCCAATGCTGCTGGAAAAACGCCCACTGAAGAATAATCTATCCCGATAAACGCGAAGATGCCGGGGATCAAGATTCCCGGAAATATCCGTCCGCTGTGTCAATTCCTGAGTAGTCGTATTATAACTGAATACTTGCTTGGTCGTATTTTCACCAAAAGCAGCAAAATAGATTTCATTATCATAAATTTCAAACCAGCCTAAACTACTCCCGTCCGCCCCGGGATTAATATCTACAACAAGACTTGCCATTCCCGTCAAATCACTATATTTCCATAATTCCCGTCCCGCTTGTCCATCATCTGCTCTAAAATATAATTCATTTTCAAAAACGAATAAATCTTCAACAGAACTGCCACCATTCGGATTGAGGTCGGTCAAACGTTCAAAGCTATTATCACCTGGCCGGTAGACAAATAATTCCCGGTCAAAATCTTCATCAATTGCACTGAAATATAAAAGATCATTATAGACTGTCAGACTCGTAATATGCCCCGTATTATTAGGTGTTATATAAGCCGTCGGATTGATTTCGCCAGTACTTTCATCATAAAAAAGCAATCCGTAGCCTTCCACAGGGTGGTTTCCTGTGAAGTATAATTTGCCATCGAGAGGCGTCAGGAAATTGGGTAAGGTACTTCCGGGCAAGTCCGACAGGATTTCCACTAATCCGGTTGTTGGATCATAAACCCAAATTTCCGTACCACTGTTAATCTCATCAGCCCCGAAATAGAGCTTTCCATTATAGACCGTAAAACTGTAAGGATCAGAACCAACAGTTGTTTGATTAATATCGGCTGCTAGTTCGACTGTTCCACCCGGTGCAAATTTATACAGCTCCGTTCCGTTTTCCACTTGATTACCACTCAGATAAATCGTAGCATTATTTTCAAATAGAATAGTCAAATAATTCGGATCATCATTATTATCCAGAATTCCAGCCTCCGATAAACCATCATCTTCATTATAAGCAAAAAGCTTTCTTTCCTGGTTTGTATTAACCGTTGCTGTGAAATAGATTTTATCTCCCAGTTCCACTATTGAGCCCGGATTACTATTTCCATTTCCTTCCGTTAAAATATCGGCTACAAGGGACACTGTTTCTGTAGCAGGATCGTATACCCGAATTTCGCGACCTTCCCCAACCGTTCGGGCTGCAAAATACAATTTGCCATTAAAGGCTTTAAAGCCTGAAGGGGAACTACTCGCCGGCCCTAAATAAATTTCAGGGGTTTCCAATAAGGTATTTGTCGCTATATCATATCGCCAAAGTTCTTCCCCATTCGCCTGCGTATGCCCCCGAAAGAAAAATTTCCCATCATAATGATAGAGAAAACTCATACTGGGATACACTCCATCCGGACTATTGTAAAGAATATTTTCTACCTGCTCCGTAACAGGGTCATAAGACCAAAGTCGACTATCCGTTTGCCCTCCATTCGTTGCAGTAAACCAGAGTTTTCCATCCACCTCATTAAAAAAATTGGGATAACTATCTCCATCGGGGTTCAGGTCATCTACCATTATAATGGAATTCGCTACGGGATCATAGCGTCCGAGTTCCACACCTTCTGCAAATTCTGCTGAAAAAAATAATTGCCCGTTAAAAACAAAGAGATTCGAAGGTTCTTCTACATCGGACCCTTGATTATCCATCAAGCGCTGTGTGCTGTTATCCAAAGGATCGTGAATAAAAAGATAATCGTTATTTAGAATCTCATCTCTTGAGACAAAATATATCTTCTCATCAAAACTTATAACAGCACTGGGCGATCCTCCCGCATCGTAAGGTCGAATATCCGCAACCAGCGTTACATCTCCCGTAGAGATATCATAACGATAAAGCTCTTCTCCATTAATGCCGTCATCGGCCCGGAAGTATAATTGATTATTCAGTTCGGCGATATATTCAGGGTTGGAAGAAGCAGCTTCCTGATTAATGTCCCGTTCGAGAACTAATTGACCAAATGCAATTTGGATAAAACAAATAGAAAGGATTAAAGGAAGAATTTTTTTCATTTTTGCTATTTAAAAAATTAGAAATAATTCGAATAGATATTGGAATATTGAACTGTACTATTAAAAGTGTTCTTATTAGGCATAGTCCCGGTTGGATTCCAATAGCCATATAAATAATTCTTCCTTGAGCTACCAAAGATACAGGAAATTATAAAGGAAGTAAACGGCTTTAAGGTTTTTATTATCTTTGGCGATGGTTGGCAATGCTTGAATGATACAATACCTAAAAGACCATGATATTTTCATTTAAGCATTAATAAATACACTTATTCAAGCATTAAATGTTGAAGATCGCTTTTCTTTCTGTTTTCTATCCATATCGAGGAGGTATTGCCCAATCAAATGCGCAGATATACCGCGCATTTGAGCGACAGGGGCATGAATTAAAAGCCTGGAATTTTTCCATGCAATACCCTTCGATTTTATTCCCGGGCAAAACGCAATACGTTGCGGAAGGTGATCAGGCCGACAAGATCAGTAGTGCAAGAACATTGAATAGTATTAACCCTTTAAGTTATATCAAGACTGCCAATCAAATCAAAGCCTATCAACCGGATATCTTGGTAATTCGATTCTGGATGCCCTTTTTCGGGCCAGCTTTGGGCTATGTAGCCGGTGCATTGAAAAAAAGAGGGACCAAAGTGGTAGCCGTAATTGACAATCTAGTTCCCCACGAACAAAGGATTGGGGATCGGCAACTGACCAAGTATTTCTTAAACAGATGCAGCGCGTTTATAGTAATGAGTGATGTGGTAGAAGAAGATTTAAAAGCAGTAATGCCCAATGCCCGATACCGTTTATATCCACATCCTTTATATGATCAATTCGGTGAAAAACTGGAAAAAGCAGAAGCCCGAAGCAAGCTTCCTGTTGATATGGAGCAAAAAGTTATTCTGTATTTTGGTTTGATCAGAAAGTATAAAGGTCTCGATATCTTAATCGAAGCATTTGATCAACTTTCAGAAGCATATGAACTTTTGATAGTCGGTGAGCCCTATGGAGATTTTCAACCCTATCAGGATTTAATTGATAAAAATAAAAACAAGAACCGAATCAAAACTTTTACCCGTTATGTCCCGGATGAAGAAGTGCCAAAATTCTTTTCGGCGGCAGATGTTTGTGTTCTTCCTTACCGCAGTGCCACTCAAAGCGGTGTCATTGCTATTGCTTATCATTTCGATCTCCCGGTAATCGTAACAGATGTTGGGGGTCTGCGCGGAACGGTTGAGCCCTATAATGCCGGTATTGTAGTGGATAAAGCCGAGGCCGGTTTATTTGCCGAAGCCATACAATCTTATTTTGAACATTCTCAACAAAAGGAAAAAGCTAAAGCTATTCAAGTCTTCAAGGAAAAATATACCTGGGATGGGATGGCAAAAGAAATCATAGAAATATAGAAAGGAAAGAGATTAAAAAAAGGCATGAAACGAATTACATTCTCGCATAACGGGCGATTTCTTCTATCATGGCTTCCCCGTTTTGATTAATTTCGACACTTATTGCCGCCTGATCATAATAGCTCGACCGCTCCTTTAATTTCTTTTTTATAAAATCCAAAAGTTCAGTTTGATTGAGATTTGCTACTAATGGGCGATGATCTTTTTCTGTTAACAGTCTTTCAGCGAGTAGCTCCGGATTGGTTTTTAAATAAATAGTCAGCCCCTTTTTATTCATATAATCCATATTGTTAAAAAAACAGGGCGTTCCTCCACCCGTAGCGATGATTAGTTCTTGTACCTGCCCAAAGGTACGAAGGTATTTTTTTTCAAGAGCCCGGAAATAAGTTTCCCCTTCCCTGGCGAAAATATCTTTAATGCTTCTCTTCTCACTTCGCTCGATCCATTCATCCATATCACAAAAGGGCATCTGCATTTTATCGGCCAGCTTTTTTCCGATAAAAGATTTACCGGAGCCCATAAAACCAATCAAAAAAATAAGATTGGGATTAAATGTATTTTTTTCATCTTCAAAAAATAAATGATCACTCTGCTCCAATGCCTCCAAAAGACCATTAGCGGTCTCTACTACTCCTTCGAGTAGATCCTGAAATTTGGGAGCTTTTGATGGTGGAGAATTCACAGAGCTATGCAATAGAGTTTTAAACATTAGAAATATTCCGCATCACTATTTTACCAATTTGCATAAAACAAACTAGATCCGTTTTCGGATTTTATTAAAGTCTATTTCCAGCCATTACTGTTTTTATAAAAACACGGGTTTATCCAGTTTTTTGGAAATAATAAAAGCTGCATTAATCAATCCGACATGGCTGTAGGTTTGCGGAAAATTACCATATTGACTGCCGGTTTTTTCATGTACGTCCTCACTTAGTAAGCCCAGATGATTGCCATGCTGAATCAGTTTTTCAAAGATAGCAATAGCTTCTTGTATTCTATCCATGCGCGCCAATGCTTCAACGTACCAAAAAGCACAAATCAGAAATGTCGACTCCGGTGTCCCAAAATCATCTACATGTTTATAGCGATAAAACAGTCCCGATTCGGTTTTCAACTCCTGCTCCAATACTGCCAGGTGCTTTTTCGCTTTTTCACTCTTGGGATCGAGATAGCCCATATTGATCAGTTGCAATAAAGAAGCGTCAAGGTTTGGAGAGCCCACTGCCTGGGTATATACGCCTCTTTCGGTATCATAACAAGCTTCAATCATATCGGAAGCAGCTTCACTGGCCCGGCTTGCCTGTTCTTCCAGGGTTTTATCGCCTACGCTACGGGCAATTTTCAAAGCAGCATTTGCTCCTGCCCAGTGAAACAAAAAGGTATAAGAATGCTTCTGAGAAATTCCACGAAATTCCCAGAGACCATTATCCGGTTCATCCATGGTTTCTTCGATCATTTTCAAACAATGCCGCACAATTCTCAAAAGTGTGGAATGCTCTTTGGAAACCAGGCGCTGATCTGAAAAAAGTGGCAGCAAGGTAACCAAAACCTGCCCGTAAACATCATTTTGAATATGCTCATAGGCCTGATTTCCAACCCTTACCGGACGTTCTCCGCGATATCCTTTGAGCGGTAATATTTTCTCCACTGGCTCGTGATCAATAGTAATCGGATATAAAGGGTGAAAACGCTGATCCTCATTTAAAACGATGTTTTCTATAAAGTTTGCATAATGTTTAAGAATTCCAAAATGGCTTAAATCATTCAGCGCCTTGATCGTATAATGCGCATCCCGCATCCAGCAGAAACGATAATCCCAATTGCGTCCGCTACCGGGAAACTCCGGCAAACTGGTAGTGGCTGCCGCGATAATAGCACCGGTATCCTGATATTGGTGCAGTTTTAAAGTCAGAGCCGATCTGATAACAGCATTTTGATGAAAATTCTCCGTTGAGGTATTCATCACCCAGTTTCGCCAATAATTGGTTGAATTTTCTAAAAAAGTATCCACTGTAGATTCTAAAGGTCCTTCTAATGGAACACCCCAGGTCAAAATGCAATGCTTTGTTTCATTCAGTACAAAGGCCTGCTCCGTATCCACATAATTCAGCGGAATATTGGTGGTAAGTCTGACCGGTGATTCCAGTCCGGGATATCGTATATGGCTGGAGCCAAAGACTTTCTCCGGATGAAACTCCCCATAATTGCCAACCGGATTACATACGACTCTAATCCGGGGAGTACCTTTAACCGGAATAATCTTCCTTACGAGCATCAAAGGTTTATAATAACGTTCGTATTGCCGAAATCGCGGAGCAAAATCAATTACTTTAAAAATTCCGTCTTCACATTCAAAAGTCGTTTCCAGAATATTGGTATTGTAAATATACGCCTGCGACGATTCGTAATTTTCCCACTCGGGCTGAATAGAAAAAGAACCTCCGGCTTCTTCATCCAGCAGACCTCCGAAAATAAAACTGCTATCAAAACGCGGCCAGCACATCCAGCCAATATTCGCATGAGTATCTACCAAAGCCAAATAAGCGCAATTGCCAATTATTCCGTAGTTGTATTTATGTATCTCCATCATTTTTCGTTAAGCGGCATAAATCTAATTAAATTCGAAAATATTGTGCGGTTTTGATCCCTGTTTTTCACCATTCGTAATTTGTTTTTCACCCCTTCAAAACGGCGTTCCATTATCGAATAATCATAAACATTTTTCGTTTTGAGTACAAAAAAGCAGTACCTTTGCAGCGTTTAAATGACAAAAATTATTGAGCCTTGAATTGAGCAAATAAAAAGCCATAAAGAAATACACTGATAAGAACTGATCGTCGAAAAGTATTATCAATGGATTTCAGGCTAATCGTTTCATAGCATATATTTATTCATTCAACCTATTTTGTGTTAAATACAGTGTTCAGATGAGAGTTATTTTAGCAGCATTTATCACTATTTTGGTATTTTCGGCTTGTACAAAGGACGGAACTGATCAAGATCAAAAAGCATCGGCAAAAAAAGTAAAAGAAATAGAGGCAGGTAGCAATATCAGCGATATCATTCGCAATCCGGTAACTGAAACCGAAGAAGTCGATACTGTTAATATCGCCAAAATGGTTTTTAAAGAAAAACGTTATGATTTCGGTACGGTAAACGAAGGCGATATTATAAGAAAAGAATTTGAGTTTACAAATGAAGGGAAAGTGCCTCTGGTCATCACCAAAGCAAAATCGACCTGCGGATGTACCGTTCCCGAATGGCCCAAAGAACCGATTCAGCCTGGTAAAGGAGGTAAAATCAGTGTTCGATTCGATACGAAGAACAAGACGGAAAGACAGGGCAAGCCGATTACTATCATTGCCAATACCTACCCGAAGGAGACTTATTTGCAGTTATCGGGATTCGTTACGCCAAAGGGACAATAAGCAATGGATAATGGATTAAATTTTATAATTAAGTTGATAAACAATACTATGACAGCAGACTTTATTTTTTTAGATGCAGCAGGTGGAGGTGCAGCGGGTTCGATTAACCTGGTTTTTATAATAGCAATTTTTGCAGTTTTCTATTTCTTCTTGATTCGACCACAACAGAAGAAGCAAAAAGAGCAAAACAAGTTTACCAATAATCTTGAAAAAGGGATGGAAGTAGCCACTGCAAGCGGTATAATTGGAAAGATTAATAAAATCGAAGATCATTACGTCACGCTTCAAGTGGATACCAAAACTTTTATCAAGTTTACCAAAAACGCTATTTCAAAAGAAATGACTGAAGCGATACAATCTCCAGATGAAAATACCAAGTAAGGTAGATATCAAAAACTTTTTCGATTCGGATAGAGCTATACTGGTAGCTTGTATTTTCATAGCTCTGATTTTCTGGTTACTGGTAAAGCTCTCTCAAACTTTCACGACAACAACGGACTTCCAAATCAAATACCAACTTCCCGTTGGAAAATCATTTGTCAGTTCTCCTCCAAATTCAGCAAAAGCTACACTCAAAGGTTCCGGTTGGGATTTGATGTCCTATCAGTTCAGCAGACAGGTTCCCAGTATCATATTCGAAATCAATGATGTGTCTTCCCAGGCAATCAATTCTCGTTTATTGATTGATAAACTTCAGCAAAAGCTTCCTTCCGATATTGAAATTACCGATGTCAATCAGGATTTCATTTTCGTTCAAATAGAAAGTGAAACCGAAATGAAGATCCCGGTCAAATTGAAAACGGAGCTCAAATTTTCACCTCAATTTCAATTATCGGACAGTATCCGTATAGAACCGGATAAGATCATCCTCACCGGACCGGCTACCGAGGTAGGGTCTATTACTTTTTGGGAAACAGAAGTACTGGAAATAGATAATTTAAAAAAAAGCCAGACCGTAGAATTAGCTCTAAAATCTCCTTCGAACAAAGAAATCCATCTTTCTCAGGAAAAAATTATTGTTACTGTCCCGGTTGAAGAGTTTACGGAAAAGTCCGTCTTTGTTCCGATTACCATCAAAAATGCACCGGATAGTCTGAAAACTTTTCCCGAACGGGCAAAACTCAGTTGTATTGTTGGCCTGGGCAAATACAATGATGTGAAGCAGACCTCTTTTGAACTCATCGCCGATTTAAAAGGCATTCCTCTCAATACAGAGAAAAATACCATACCTGTGTCTTTGACCAGAAAGCCTGATTTTGTACGCGCCATCAATTACCAACCCAAAAGCGTTGAGTTCTTCTTTGTAAAAACAGAACAAGATAGCATTCAGAATATTACCCCTGTTTCAGATAATTAGAATTTGTCCTGTTTTATCTCTGGCTGTTTAAAGATTTCAAGGATTAAAATTTAAAAATGACTACTGGTCGAGAAAAGCAAAGTATACAGTCGTATTTTCTTGGTATTTCATCCTGTTTTGACTAAGTTTCTATTCTATTTGATCGGTTCTTTTACTAGAACCGCTTATAATAAAACGGAAGCATAAACTCTAAACATTCAAAAAGTGTTTTTAAAGAAGTATAGGTTACCTGTAAGCATCAAAATAAAATGAATAACAAAACTTTTGAAGTCATTATCATAGGGGGAGGTCCTGCAGGAATGAGTGCCGCATTGGTCCTGGGACGAAGTAGAATAAAGACTTTAATCTTAAACACGGAGCAACCAAGAAATATTGTAACGACACATTCTCATGGCTTTCTTACCCAGGATGGGGTTCATCCAGGTGAAATACTGAATAGGGCAAAAATACAGCTAAAAAAATACCCAAGTGTTAATTATAAGCTTCAAAAAGCAATAGACCTGGAAGTTAATACAGATAATTTTCTGGTCAAAACAGCTCAGGATGAATATAAATCAAAAAGAGTGGTAATTGCTACCGGTTATAGGGATAATATAGATCAGATTGGAATTGATGGCTTAAGCGAAGTCTATGGAAAATCAATTTATCCCTGTCCATTTTGTGATGGATTCGAAATGGCGGATAAAAAACTGGCTGTAATAGGAGATGGAACTATAGCACCAATGTTTTCCAAGACTATTGCTCATTGGTCAAATGATGTAATCGCATTTACAAATGGTGAACAGGTTGCAGATATGGATTTGCTTAACAATCTGGAAAAAAATGGCATTTCTATAATTGAAAAGAAGATTCGAAAACTGTTATCAAAAGAAGGAAAATTATGGGGTATCGAACTCGAAGATAATTCCATCATTGAAAGAGAAGGTGGCTTTCTGTCTGATACCCAATCGGTTGAAAGCACAAATTTTGCACAGAAACTGGCTTTGCCTACGGAGCCCGGACATTTCGGTATGGAAACCTATAAAGTAGATGAAAACAAAGAAACAGAAATCAGAGGTTTATTCATCATCGGTGATGCAAGAACGGGCTGGAGCGGGGTCGCTGAATCAGTAGCCGAAGGAAGTAAAGTTGCTGCAGTCATTACACATCAAATTATTGACGAAAACTGGATAGACTGAAAACTGTAAAATCAGAAGAGAAAAAAATTAAATTTCTATTTTAAAATCAATACTAATCAATTATGAATGGAATAACACTAATGGCCTTTCTAGCTACGCCGGATATACCTGTCACCTCGATAATTGCCGGAATTTTTGGCCTGTTTATTATCATATCCGGTTTGTTTACCGTAAAACAACAAACTGCCGCAGTAGTCCAGAGACTTGGAAAGTTCCAGAGTATTCGGCAAGCCGGTTTGCAATTCAAAGTCCCTTTTATGGATTCAATCGCCGGAAGAATGAATTTGAAAATCCAGCAGCTGGATGTTATTGTGGAAACTAAAACGCTGGATGACGTTTTCGTGAGGCTGAAAGTTTCCGTTCAGTTTCGGGTTTTGAAAGACAGCATATACGATGCTTTTTATAAACTGGAAAATTCACATGAGCAGATTACAGCTTATGTATTCGATGTAGTAAGAGCTGAAGTGCCAAAGATGAAGCTGGATGATGTTTTTGTAAAAAAAGACGACATTGCCGTAGCGATCATGCGTGAACTACAGGAAGCGATGAATGAGTACGGTTATGGGATCGTCAAAGCACTGGTCACAGATATCGACCCTGATCAGGCCGTAAAAAATGCAATGAATCGAATCAATGCTGCCGAGCGGGAGAAACTCGCTGCCGAATACGAAGGGGAAGCAGAGCGTATTCGCATTGTAGCCAGAGCACAGGCAGAAGCAGAAAGTAAGAAGTTACAAGGTCAGGGTATTGCCGATCAGCGAAGAGAAATCGCAAGAGGTCTGGAAGAATCAGTAGAAGTACTCAATCAGGTAGGCATCAATTCGCAAGAGGCTTCTGCCTTGATCGTAATTACTCAGCATTACGATACTTTGCAATCCATGGGTGAAAATACGAACAGCAATTTGATCCTTATGCCTAATGCACCTACTGCGGCATCCGATATGCTTAATCAGATGGTTACTTCATTTACCGCCTCTTCATTCGCTTCTGATGCGATTAAGGACGGCAGCAAAAAAAAGCCACCACGTCTGAATAAAGATTAATACAGATATGCAAAATATAGAACGTATGAGGCAGAGGTTTTTACATGAACTAAAACCTCATACGATTTTATTATCCGTTTTTCTTTTTAGTGGATTTGGTTTTCCCTTGGGCATTTTGTTTCATTGCAGGCTTAAACTTTATGGCCTGATTTAAGCGTACATTAACCGCTACCCCTCTTTGCTTTCCGGGAATAAACTTCGTTCCTTTCTCATTTAGCGATTCAATGACCTTTTTGGCGGCTTGACCGCAACCACCCCCAATATCCCGTAGAACTTTTACATCACTTACAGTACCATCTTTCAGGACAATAAATTGCAGCACAACAGTACCCGTTATATTTTGAGCAGCAGCTTCTGCCGGATATTCAATCTCTTTATACAGATATTGCAGGAATTTCTTATCTGAGCAGTTACTGCGTTTTCGTCGGTCCTCTACCTCTTCACAACCGGGAAATACCGGCATCTCTTCTACCACTACAAAAACTTCTTTTACCAAAGTTTCTTCGGCAACGGGAGGTGGCGGATGATTCTGCGCTTGAATAGTGGGTATAACTAGAATTAGAAAAGTAAAAAAAGATAAAATCATTCTGATCATCATAGCATAATGTTTTAGGTTATAGACTTTTATCATTGATACGATGAATATAAGCGTTCTATTGGCGTACAGATAAAATATTAAAGCACTTAACAAAGGCTTAAGTGCTTTTAACGACTCTCACAGACGACATTACATTAGCGGAGCAAAGTGATGTTCCCCTGCTTGTAATACTCTTCCTGATTGAAGCAGAGTGCACGGAGGTAAAAGCCATAAGCATCGGGTGGAAGCTTTTCGCCTTTAAACGTTCCATCCCAACCTACATTTTGATCGAAAGACTCAAATACTTTCTGTCCCCAGCGGTTGTAAATGACCAGATGCATTTCATCAATCCCGTTCCCCATTAATCTTAACACATCATTTTCGCCATCACCATTTGGAGTAAATGCATTGGGCAAAAACAAATTAGGTTCATCACATATTCTAGGAACGACTACCAAAAGCAGTTGAATAGTATTCGTACAGTTATCATCATTAGTAATACTCAAAGTATAAGTAGTGGTTTCCAGCGGATAAGCCAATGGATCAGGAATGGTTAGATCGCTCAGACTTTCATCGAATTCCCACTGATAGATATAATTGGGATCCTGGGTCGTAAATATTTGAGCCGTATCTCCCACGAAAATGGTATCCGGTAGAATGAAGCCATCCAACAAAGGCTCTGTCTCGACTATTTCAAAAAAGACTTCATCTGTAAAAGTACAGCCAAACTGATCCTCTGCCGTCACCTCATAGGTAGTGGATTGATCAGGCAATGCCATAGGACTGGCAGTATTCGGGTCACTCAAGCCATCAGCAGGAGACCAGCTGTAAGAGACTCCCGGGATCGGATCGGGGTTTAACAAAACCGAATCCTGAGGACAAACCAGAGAAACGTCAGGAATCTCTCCCTCTACAAAAACCTGAGCCGGAATATTTTGAATGGTTGAACTGGTACAACCCTCTGAATCCGTAATGATTAACTCAATTTCGTAATTAGAAGTACTGTAAACCGTAAACTCCGGATTTTCACCGAATAAAGTATCCAGAACGGTACTGCCCTCCGAGACTATCCAGGTCCAGTCAAAAGTCAAACCGCCTAAATGCGTAGAGTTATCATTCAACACTACTGTAAAACTATCTGTACAGTTAGGAACATCAAAATCAAAATCCGGTAACAATTCCGGATCATCGATGAAAAAATCTACACTGGCGGAATCCGTACAATTGATTCCCGATTCGATAATCAAAGTAGCAGTAAAGGTTCCCGTATCCGAATAAACGAAAGTCGGGTTAGTTTCCATCGACATAGCTCCCGGATTATTCGGATCATTGAAAAACCAGATGCTATTTTCGGCATTATAACTCGTATTTGTAAATACTACTTCAAAATCACAAGGCACATCCGCTACAAAAGATGCATCCAAAGAATCGAGAAGAACTTCCACCGTATCCATAAACATACATCCAAATTGATCCGTAGCAGTAACAAAATAGGTCATTCCCATATCCGGAAAAGCCCAGGGGCTATCCGAATTCGGATCACTTAAACCATCTCCCGGAGACCAAACATAATCTACATCAACAAAGGGATTGGGGTTTAGCAAGGCTGAATCACCGGGACAGAACAAAGTACCATCCGGTATTAGCCCGGCACTAAAAACCTGTGCCAATATGGTATCCTGAACAGTTGCTGTACATCCTTCTGAATCCGTAATTACTAATTCAATGATGTACTCTGAAGTACTGTATACCGTTAATACCGGATTCTGTATATCAAAAGAATCGATCAGTTCATTATTTTCATAAATATACCAATCCCATCCAAAAGTAAGTCCTGCGGCATGTGTGGTCAGATCGGTCAAGTCTACGGAAAAACTGTCTACACAACTCAAAACAGCAAACTCGAAATCCGGTTGAATATCCGGTTCTTCTATCGTAAAAATTAAAAAAGAAGTATCCGCACATAATTCGCCATTGTCGGCAATTAAAGTTGCCGTATAATTGCCCGGTGCAGAATAGGTGAAGATTGGGTTTTCTTCATTGGACATTGCGCCAGGATTCCCCGGATCATTAAACAACCAGGTATAGTTCTGAGCATTATAGCTGGCATTTTCAAAAAAGACTTCCAGATCACAGGGGACATCCAAGGTAAAAGCTGCATCAATAGAATCGACGACTACCGTCACCGTGTCGAACAATTCACACTGCCCTACCAGGCTTTCTATAAAGACCACATAAGTCGTGGTGCTATCCGGAGAAGCGTTTGGCGAAGGTGAACTGGGATTATCCAGGCCTTCGGGAGGTGACCAGGTATATTGCACCCCGGGGAAAGGATCGGGGTTGAGATTGACCGATTGATCAAAACAAATGACTACTTCATCCGGAAAGGTTTCTTCAGTAAAAATATTTGCCGCAAAAGCTGTAGTCAATTGCTGGGTACAACCGTTTGAAGCCGTTACAACTAGTTCCAGGAAGACCGTAGTTGAAGTAGTCAGGACAAAGGTAGGGTCCGGTTCATCAGACGTTGCAATCACATTTGTACCATCATTTAATTCCCAGTCCCAGGCCACCACATCAAAAATCGTATCATAGGACAAATCGGTTACCTCTATAATTAAACTATCCGTACAATTCACATATTCAAAGTCAAACTCAGCAAAGAGGGAAGGATTATAAACGGAAACCGGAAGCATGAAGCTATCTTCGCAGGTGTTCCCGGGTTCGGCAATCAATACTACATTATAAGTCCCCGTATCGGAAAAAGTATAAGTCGGACTGACTTCCGTAGAACAGGAATCCGGATATGCAGGATCATTAAAATACCATTTATATTCATCTGCATTCAGACTTTCATTATTGAAATCGACCGTTAGGCCATCGCAATTCAGTACTGGTGCAAAAAAAGAAGCCGTAGCCGTTCCACATTGTCCTACATTATATTGAAAATCTCTCCTGGTAGTCGAAATCAATTCTCCATTGCGGTATTCCTCCAGGCAAATCCCAACTACAAATTGCCCAATGGTATTAGGTGTGCCAGTCAATAAGCCGGTATTTAAGTCAATGGCCAACGGAATACCTCCAAGTACATTATCCAGATTATAAGGCGGATCGACCCAGACTACCTCCTGTGGGATGGTTTGTTCATATGGCTCGGGATAAGGAACCGCCGGAGTAGCTCCATCTATCGGAGTACAAAGCCGGTATACAATGGAATCACCATCTGCATCAATAGCGGATTGATCAAAGATAATTGGCTCATTCACACAAATATAGATCGGTGGCCATTGGGTAAACAAGGCACTACTATTACATTCTTCTAATGCTCTTTCGGAGATGTCCACACCAAAAGTCGCTCCCGTATCCAGGGGATCAACAATATTGGCAATCGTCATATTCCGGCAGCACCTTTGATGCAGCAAGCGATAGCCCCCCGGAATATTAGGAAGGGTTTTCGTACCTGTATACTGTGTAGTATGTACGCATACATTCGGAGGAACAACCAGACAGGAATCCGATAGAATCGGATTGAGCGTATCATTTAATACCGGATCAAAGGGAATGGCCAAACTATCGATCAATGCCCCGGTAGAATTATAGATTCCTATATAAGCCGGATCATCGAAAAAAGCATTCGGGTTCCCGTTAAAGCAATCCCGAAATATGGTTAACTTTATTTCGTATAAATCATTGCCCAGACAGGTATAAGTCATTTCACCACCAACAATATGCGTTGCCCTACTTTCCTGAGGCGTCAAAAATGTAAATAAGATAAAAAGTGTAATTGATCTGATGATGTATCTTCCGAGCATAAAATAGTCTTAGTATGATTGCAAAATATACCTTTTTCTCATCAAAGAGTTACACATTAGACCGCTAAAGTCATGGATTAGCCGTATAAGCGTCATCACAATTTAGCATGGATAAGCTAAATTAATAATTTATAAGCTGAATATGGAGAGAATTCAAGCTAAAATAATGAGATCAATAATTCCTTTGCAAAATTAGGGGACCAGCCATTTTCCCTTCCAGTTATCCGAACCTAAATAATCTGCCCGAAAATGCCTGGGATCAGATAATTGCAATACTTGTATGCCTAAAGGTTGAAAAAACAATAAGGCGAAATGAGCCTGATCTCCAAAAGCATAATCCGGTTGCGCTATTATTGTCCCAGGTGGCTGTAAAGCGTAATAATCCCTGGAATAACGGGTAGCCATTGCTTGGTGTTGATCGAATAAATTGCCGGATTCCAGTACCCGGGCATTTGTTTTTATAATCAGTTACAGCTTTTTATCCGGATGGTAAAAAAGTAAACTACAAAGAGGCTTTTCTTTCAAAACTTTTACCTTTGAACTACGGCTATCCGTATAAGCCAACAGGTCAAGTTCTTGCGTAATTTTTCTTTTAACAATGATCCGTAATCCGGGAAAGGAATCCTGTGTAGCCAGTATCATGGTACGAAACGGATGCTGCTTATCTTCATCAGAGCGAAACAGTTCGGCTTTAGCCAGTTCAAAAAAAGATTCCAGGGTATACATCGATCCTCTTGATATTTTTCTAATCTTTCAAAAACAATATATCTCCCAGTATTTAATTCCATTAGTTCCCGATCAACTAGGAATGAAACACCGGTCAGTTTGCAATATCTATTCTGACAAAAACTCAAAAGCAACTGTTTTTACCCGCTTGCTCAATGTTCCGTCATTTTTGACTTCTTCCAGTATCATTTCCTGAGCAGTAGGATTTGTAAATACCCCTTCCATATTTCTGATCAAACCGGCGGGTACGGCGAGCCGAATTAATTCTTCCATCAAAGGAGTTGCTTCATGTTTCCTAAATTGATCTGCTAAAATTTCATTTAAAGCTTCCCGGTGAATAACTCTGGAGGCATTTGTAGCAAATCGCTCATCTTCGCCTAATTCCGGGATACGTAATACTTCAACCAGTTGTTTGAATTGTTTTTCAGTACCAACAGCCAGTACCACTGCTTTTTCATCGAGCGTATAAAAAATATCCCCATAAGGAGCAATATTCGGATGCTGGCTCCCCATCCGCTGAGGAATATGAGATTCCATTAACCAATTCGTAGCCTGATTGGCCAATGAAGCTAAAGCCGACTCATAAAGGGAGGTGCTTACAAAACTCCCCTTTCCGGTTTGATACCTCTTTAGTAAAGCAATCAATATAGCTTCTTTCAATTGATGAGCTGCTAAAATATCAATTAATGCAACCGGCATGCGAACCGGAGCCCGATCTGCTTCTCCGGTCATATAGAGAAAACCGGTTTCTGCCTGCAATACGATGTCAAAAGCCGGTCGGGTGCTTTTTTCACCAAAAGAAGTCAGGTTGGCGTATATTAGTTTAGGGTTGTATTGTTTTAAACTTTGATAATCTACTCCTAATCTTTCCGCCGAGCCCGGTCGATAATTCGCAATTACTATATCTGTATCGCCGATCAGATCAAAAAGAGATTCGCGATCCACTTCTGACTTCAAGTCCAGCAATACAACTTCCTTTTGCCAGTTTACTGAACAGTAATAAGCCGAATAATCCCGCTCTTTAGATTCATTCGGTAAGCGCCAACCCCGGGTTACATCTCCATTGGTATTTTTATTCTCTATTTTGGTCACCTGAGCGCCTAATTCCGCAAAAAACATTCCCACTGCTGGCCCGGCCAGCACACTAGCCAGTTCTACTATTTTTAAATCTTTAAATATTGAATCCATAAATGCAAGATACTAGATTGATTTTGATTGCAGCCCCGGATAAAGTATTAAGTACAATAAATTACAAAACATACGATTAACAGAAGTATTTGAATTGCCAAGATAAAATGGATCAATTAATTTCAATTATTTTAGCAGTAAAAATTGTTGTTTAAAAATTAGATAAATAATATGCTTGCAAGCCATTAGAGTCCAATATTTCAAGCACTTATAATTAATTTTGACTTCCATTTTTTAACAACTTCAAAGAAAAATTCGACAAGTGAAAATATTTAGTGCCGCACAAATTCGAAACTGGGATCAATATACCATTCAAAATGAACCAATTGCTTCTTTCGACCTGATGGAAAGAGCTTCAATGATTTTTACAAACTGGTTTACCCAAAAGTATGATTATAAAGATAATAGTATACATCTCTTCTGTGGTTCCGGAAACAACGGAGGGGATGGGCTGGTAATTGCCCGTCTGCTCCATCACCTTTTTTATAAGGTAAAAATTTATCATTGTAAAATTGGAAAGACCAATTCCCCTGACTTTGATTATCATCAGGGACGTTTACCCAGACATCAGGCCGTGGAATTTGTACAAATCAACGAAGGGGACCCTTTTCCGGAACTACCACAAAACGCTGTAATCATAGACGGGATTTTTGGCTCGGGGCTCAATCGTCCGGTTTCCGGGTACTGGGGAGATTTGATTGGTTATTTAAACAGCTTAAAAGCAAGACGCGTGGCAATAGATATACCTTCCGGGCTCTTTGCTGATCAACCCAGTAAAGGCAGTATCTTAAAAGCTGAAAAGACTTTTAGTTTTGAAGCTCCAAAACTCGCTTTTTTCTTTCCCGAAAATTACCAATACACCGGTTCCTGGGATTATGGTAGTATACAATTACATCCGGAATATTACCAACAAACCGAAAGTATCTACCATTATGCAGATCAGGCGATGGCTTCTGGAATGTTGCGCAAAAGAAAGGTTTTTGATCATAAAGGAAGTTATGGCCATGCTTTGATCATTGCCGGAAGTTACGGGATGTTGGGCGCTGCTCTTTTGAGTACCCGGGCGGCTTTGCGTAGTGGAGCAGGTCTGGTTACACTCCACTGCCCGAAAATTGCTTATCCAATCGTTCAAAGTACTATTCCGGAAGCGATAGTCAGTATTGATACAAACGAGCACTTTATTGAAAAAATTCCTGAAACTGATCAATATAGAGCTATAGGTATCGGTCCGGGAATCAATGCTAAGCCACCTACAATCAATGCTTTATCCGATTTAATCAAAAGCAGCAATTCACCTGTAGTTATTGATGCTGATGGATTGAATATTCTTGCTCAAAATCCCGAATTGCTGAACCAGTTGCCCGCAAAAAGTATTCTCACCCCCCACCCTAAAGAATTTGAAAGGCTATTCGGGAAGACGGCCAATGATTTTGAAAGAAATGAACTACAGGGTAAAAAAGCAAAAGAGCTTGGAGTGTATATTGTACTGAAAGGAGCTTATAGCTGCACTGCCTGTCCCGATGGCTCATTTTACTTCAATTCTACCGGAAACCCGGGCATGGCTACAGCTGGAAGCGGGGATGTATTGACGGGGATCATTACGAGCTTGTTAGCTCAATCTTACAGCCCTGAAGAAGCGGCTATTCTCGGTGTTTATCTGCATGGTTTAGCTGGTGATATCGCTCTGGAAATTATTGGCAGCGAGGAAGCAATGCTTGCCGGAGATATTATCGAGGCGCTTGGGAAAGCTTTTTTAAAATTGAAAAAAACACGTCGAGCCTTCGAATAGTTTTTCCATTATACATTTTTTTATTATGGCTAAAAATTCTGATTAACAGGCAATTTTTACAGCCTCTTGAATTAGAAAAACATCTGTTCTTTTTTTGACAAAAAACGATCATTTAAAATCAGAACTTTGCAAAATATTTATTTTTTGATAAATTCACTTTATTAAATTATAAATTTTAATGAAGCGATCAATTATATTATTTTTTTATTGTTTATTTTCTTTTTGCCTATCTGCTCAGGATGCCGAAAAAACAGATTTTTATATTTATCCGCATGATGCTTATCTCAAAATAGACGATACCGTATATCATGTAAAAAAGTACCCAACGAGCATTGATTTAACCCCCGGAAGTCATGCGTTTGAAGTATGGGCTCAATCTTATAAAATCCTAAAAGATACAGTAGTTGTAAAAAGTGGTAAAAAAACGCTTTACCGGAAAAGATTGATTAGCAGAAATGACAATTTTCAACAGTATAAATCAGAAATAAAAGCATATAATGCCTCACGTAGCAAAGCTTTAGTAGCAAAAGTCGTTTTACCGGCTCTAAATGCTACAGCTTTATGGATTGCAATCGACGGTGGTAGTATACAAAAGTTGAACACTTTAAAAGATAGAGCAGAACTTCACCGACGCGATTTTATTAGTGCGATAAATGATCAAGATATCGCAACAGCCAGAAGAAATTTTGACTCAGCCAGGGACGAATACAACAAAAAGAGAAAACAGCTAATCCTGAAAAGATCGATCGGTATTCCTCTGGTAGCAGTTACAAGTTATCTTTCCTACAAATTGATCAAAAAAGTAGAGCGAAATAGAATTAAAGAAAAGCCAGTTCTCAAAAAAGAGAATAATCCCTTTGTCTTGCATTCTTTGGACCTCACTTCTGAATACAACGATATTGCCCTTCAAATAAAGTTTAATTTCTAAGTTATGAAACCGCTACTATATTCAATTTTAATGATCTTTATGTTATTCGCTAATTCCTGCATAGAAAAGATTGATGATTTGTCTGAGAACCCTTTCGAAGATCAAAGCCTTGAACCTATTACGCTAACGAACTATACTTATGATGGATGGACTTTAAATGTTTTTTTTAGACGGAATCTTGCAATTGACAATAGTGTTGCCATTATCAGAAACGGCTTTGTCTGGCGAACAATTAACAATCCAAATCAAAGTTCCTTTGTTATTCAAAATTTCAGCAATTCTAGTCAGACCTGTTTTAAAGCAGCTTTTGTAGATTCAAATAATGGTAATTTGTCCCGCCCCGGAAATACAGTATGCATTGACTAAATTACTTTTTTTATGTTAATTTAGCCTCAAACAATTTCTAAAGTTACCAATCTATTGAATCATCAATTTTTAAAATGAAAGAATCAATCATAGCAGTTCTCACCGGAGCGGGCATCAGTGCAGAAAGTGGCATCAAAACGTTTAGAGATGCCGATGGACTCTGGGAAGGCCACGATGTAATGGAAGTCGCATCACCAATCGGCTGGAGCAAGAACCAGGACTTAGTACTGGATTTTTATAATCAGCGAAGAAGGCAGTTACTTAAGGTAGAGCCTAATGCGGCACATAAAGAGTTGGTTAGACTGGAAGAAAAATATCATACTCATATTGTTACTCAAAACATCGATGATTTACACGAACGTGGAGGCAGTTCAAACATTGTCCATTTACACGGTGAACTACTAAAAGTAAGAAGTACTGGTGATGAGCGATTGATTTACGATTGGAAAAAAGATCTGTTGAGCGGCGATCATTGCGAAAAGGGCTATCAATTGCGTCCTCATATTGTATGGTTTGGAGAAAGTGTTCCCATGCTGGAAAAAGCCGCAGAGATTGTTTCCATTGCTGATGTAATCATTATTATCGGCACTTCAATGCAAGTCTATCCCGCTGCAGGGCTCGTCGGTTACGCCCTTCCCAGTGCCAATATTTTTTATGTTGATCCAAGACCATCCATTAACTGGGAGCTATCGACTCGCAATAACCTGCAAATCATCGAAGAGCCCGCAACTACTGGTGTAAAGAAAGTAGTAGATACGCTATTGGCTTAAAGAGTTTCCTTTATACGATAAAAGAGCGAGCGCTAATAATAGCGTTTAAGTTCCATGGTTTTAGGTTTCCAAAATCTCTAATACCCAAGACCTAATACCTTCTCTACAATACAATTAACAGCACTATACTATTCAATTCTACAGTGGTTCTCAACAGAACACCTTTTATCCGGGTTTCATTCATCAAAGTTCTATCCTTCTACCTGAGGTTGATACGGCAGCCACATTGAAAAAACCGATTGCATTATCGGAAGGCTCTGATACATCGAGCGAATTGATATTAGTGGGCACATTGGCCGGAGGCTCAGCAAAAATTCCGGCATCTCCAAGCGTCATTTGCGTTAAAGATTGTTCCAGGAAATTAAAAGCTTCGGGATTCAGGGAATGAATTTCCAGATTGATCGAATCGCCTATTTCCCAGGGAGCAATATCTTCCTCACCTTCGTCTGGTACGCGGTTAATGAACTCGCGGATCGGTGCAATGAAAATTACTCCATCCACGCCTGAACCGGGAGTAAAAGCGCCATCCCAGGCAAGATTCATTTCCTCGGGTTTGTTCAGGAATTCGCCATTTTTAAAAGATTTGATCCAATATGCATCTCCCTCCCCCGGCATATCTCTGGAAAAGAACTCTGCATAGATTCCGGCAGGTTCTCCGAGTTCTTCTTCCCTGTCTTCCAGGCGTATGGAATCAATCGGAGATACCCGGCGCATAGTAGAAACAGCGGTATAACGCTTGCCCGCTTCCGTAGTAATCTCAAGAGTATAGATTCCATTCAGTCTTCCAAAACTTTCACCAGCAGTAGTTTCCCAAATGTATTTTCCATCATCATCCGGATCAACAAATTCGTATACCCTGCCATTATCCTCGGTAATAGTTACCGTAGCACCGGTCTCAGCTGCGGGAAAAGAACTCTGGAAATAGGCCTGTGTTCGGCTAAGGATAATCTCCTGATTTTTATCCGGTATATTATCGATCCAGGCATCAACGACCAACTGATTATCACCATCTTCCAACTCAACGTCAATTACATCTTCGCAAGAAGCGAAAATCGTCAACAGTACGAATAGATAAAATATATTTTTGAATTTCATAATTGTCTTTTTTATTTTTATTACAAATGCCTGCTCACCGGCAAGACATACTCGATACAGACATCCGGGTCTGCAGAGAATGATTAGTACTTTTTAGAATTTGAAATTATAAGATACTGAAGGAATAAAATTTCCAATTACAGAAAGTTGCACTGCTTCAGTATTAATGGGCTGGCCCTGAGCAGGCCGGACTTCTTGTTGTCTGAAATAAATAGAAAAAGGATTCCGGCGATTATAAACATTATAAACACCGATCACCCATTCGGATTCAAATCGTTTACCTTCTTTTTTCTTCCCTTTGATAGTCGCAGAAACATCCAGTCGGTGATAAGCCGGAATTCTTACATTACTCCGGGAATTCGAAGCTACATGCGGAATAACATATCCTTGCTGTGTAAACCGATCCGTAGGGAAGGTAGCTGGCGTCCCGGAATTCAAAACGAAATTGGCAGAGAAAGTCACTCGCTTGTTTAATTCATAAAAAGTCGTCACACTCAGATTATGCAATTGATCAAAACGCGAAGGAAACCATTCATCATTATTGATACCCGCTACTTTTCGCTCGGTCCGTGCCAGGGTGTAACTCACCCAACCCGTAAACCTTCCTTTCTTTTTTTCCACCTGCAGTTCCAATCCATAAGCACGTCCTTCGGCATTCAATAATTCCGCTTCCAGCAACTCATTGATAAAAAGATTGGCGCCATCAATAAAGTCTACAATATTTTGAAAATCTTTGTAATAGACCTCTGCAGAGGTAATATATTTATTATCCTTAAAGTTTTTGAAAACGCCCAGAGCATACTGATCGGCTACCTGAGGTTTGATATTATTGGTACTTGGCGTCCAGACATCGACCGGCGTAGCAGCAGTAGAATTGGAAATCAAATGGATGTACTGAGCCATCCGGTTATAACTTGCTTTAAGCGAAGTCGAGGAATTCAATTGGTATTTGACAGAAGCACGGGGTTCGATATTGGCATAAGTTTCTATACTTTCCCAATCATCAAAAGTCCTTGAGCTCACCAAGGATTTGGCTTTACCCGGTTCCGTTTCTTCGAATTCATAAGCGGTTCCTTCTCCTAAATAGTTGAAGTAGGATAAACGCGCTCCATAGTGGAGGGATAATCTGGAATTGATTTTTTGTTCATTTTCTACAAAAATACCTGCTTCCAGGGCATTTTTTTTATCAAGGCTGAAATTGGTTTCTTCTCCTTCACTAACGCCAATTGCATTCCCCGGAGAAAATTCATAGAGAATGGCCTGCCCTCCGAAAGTCAGCTGATTATTCGGATTGATATAATAAGACATATCCGCTTTCAAACTATAATTCAGGATACTGGCATCCCAGTCAAAAGTATTAGTTGCTTCATTTCCAAAATTGATCTGATAATCGTAATCACTGTAATAAGCCGTAAAATTGGAAAAAAGCCGATCGTTGAATAAGTGGTTCCAGCGAAAGGTTGCTGTAGCATTTCCCCAATTAAACCCGGCAGCGTCCCCAAAGCCAAAAACATCGCGCCCCAGATATCCCGATAAATAAATTCGGTTTTTCTCATTAATGGTATAATTGGTTTTTAAAGTAAGATCATAAAAATTCAATTTGGAATCTCCCAGGTCACCGCTTAAGAAAGGTTTTGCTAAAACATCTATATAAGAGCGACGGGCAGCCACAATGAAAGACGCTTTGTCTTTAACAATCGGAGCTTCAACCGCCAATCGGCTGAAAATTAAACCGACACCTCCGGAAACGGCCAAACGTTTACTGTTCCCTTCTTTCATACGTACATCCAGGATCGAAGAAAGTCGACCTCCATAACGCGCCGGAATACCGCCCTTATAAAGCTTTACATCTTTTACAGCATCGGGATTGAATACAGAAAAGAAACCAAACAGGTGGGAAGAGTTATAAACCGGAGCTTCATCCAGTAAAACCAGATTTTGGTCAACACCTCCTCCCCGAACGTTGAAACCAGTAGCCCCCTCCCCGACCGTAGCAACGCCGGGTAATAACTGAATACTGCGAATCACATCTACTTCTCCAAGCAAAGCCGGTACTTTGGTGATGGTTTTAATACTGAGTTTATTGACACTCATTTCTGTATTCGTTACATTCCTGTCTTCTGCTTCAGATGTCACAACGACCTCCACCAGTTCTGTTACATTCTCTCCCATTTCTACCGACAAGGTAGTATTTGCATTGAGTTCAACTTGTTTGGTAATCGTTTCAAAGCCCAGATAGGAATACTCCACATTATAAGTACCGGGTTCTACAGATAACGAATAGAATCCGTATTCATTGGATGTAGCTCCAGTTTGCAATTCGGATATGTAAACCGAAGCGCCAATCAAGGTTTCCCCACTTTGAGCATCTTTGATATAACCGCTCAGTGTAGCTTTCTGTACCTGAGCAATTAGCAAAAGCGGACATAGAAAAACCGGAAATAATAAAAAGAGTTTTAAGGTTTTCAAGTTCATGTCTGAAATTCTAATGAATTAGTTTATTAATAATGGTTGTACTAGATAATCATATTTACTGATGGTCAAAAACAGATTTCCCCCTAGTCAGAAATTAAAAGAAATGCATAAGACAGGAAACAGGTATAAAATCCGTATTTCAACAACATTTTCACATAACAAATGATTGGGACAAGTGGTTTAACACAATCCTGAATTTTCCGACATACGGCTTTTTACGCTCGACAGATAGTAATTTTAGATTAATCTGAAAAAATCGCATGGAATAAGCAATGCCCCCTTTCGAGGTAGAAACCTGACCACAACGTTCATTTGTTGAGCTACTTCAATCAGTGAGCCCTGCAAAAAACACTTTTCAATCATCAATTAGTCTTGAAAAACAAAAATTTAACACTTTTACATAAAACACTCATTATCAACACATTAAAACACAGTTCAAGGTAATGTCAATTTTAAAACGAATCGAATAGTTGTATAACTAATCAATTAGTTATATGTTTGTGTCAGTACAAAAAGAAAGATTATGCAAAAATTAGCCAAAAGAGAAGAACAAATAATGCAAGCCCTCTGGGAGTTAGAAAAAGCATTTGTCAAAGAAATTGTTGAAGCACTACCTGAACCGAGGCCACATTATAATTCCGTATCTACGATGGTAAGAATTCTGGAAGACAAGGGTTTCATCGGCCATATCGCCTTTGGCAAAACCCATCAGTATTTTCCTAAAGTATCCAAGGAAGAATATCAGCAAACTGCGGTAGGTGATGTGCTTGGGAAATATTTTGACAACTCTTATCCCAAGATGGTTGCCTACTTTGCTCAATCGGAAAAAATAAGTGAAGACGAATTAGAAGAAATCCTCAAAATGATCAAAAACCAAAAGTAATGATTCCCTACTTACTCCATTCCTCTATCCTGCTGGCTGGTTGTTTCGTTTTTTACTGGCTGTTTATCCGCCATGAGACTTTTTTCAAACTCAATCGATGGGTTTTGGTCTGTGGCATTCTACTTTCGGTTAGCATTCCGCTGATCCAGGTTCCGGAAGCCTGGTCCTTGAGAACAATTAGTCCGCAAGCTGAAATCACTTCTCCCGGTACCCTACAAGAGATAGCGGTTCCTGAAACGGTAATCCAAAAACCAAAAGAAAAAGCCGTATCCTCCTCCTTAATAGCTGATCCAGCAGCTCCTGATATTGAAATCGAAGAAGAGGTTAATGTTCCAAATGATGAAGCTAGGCCAAGCGAAGCTTTAAGTCCAGTAGTTGGAAAGTCCACTTCTTTACCTTTTGGAAAAATTCTCTGGTATATATATCTGACCGGAGTATTGGTCTTCTTTTTAGCCTTTTTGATACAGTTATTTATCCTTTTGACAAAAATGTACACCTTCATATCTTTTAAAGATGGAAAATACAGAATCGTTGAATTAGTAAAAGATGAAGCGCCTTATTCTTTTTGGAATAGCATTTTTATCAATCCAGGCAAGTATGATTTGGAAACCTATACCCAGATCATCGATCATGAGAAAATCCACATTCAACAAGCGCATTTTATCGATAAATTAATCGCTGAGTTTTTATTGATTGCGTTTTGGTTCAATCCTTTCGTGTGGTTGCTGAGGAAAGCAATTACGAATAATCTAGAATACCTGACAGATTCGAGCATGATTGCAAAAGGTACAGAAAAGCAATCCTATCAGTTGAGCTTATTAAAAGTATCGGTTCCTCAGCATCCTTTAAACCTTACAACCAGTTATAATAACTCTTTTTTAAAAAGCAGAATAGCCATGATGAACTCAAAAAAATCATCTGCCAGCTCCAGCTGGAAATATTTATTTCTCATTCCCTTATTAGCTTTTTCCATGCTTTGCCTGAATGAAGTACAGTCAAAAAAAGCAGAATTATTACTTAGTGAATCAGAAATATCACAACCAGAAAGCCAACAAACAGAACCTGAAACCGAAACGGAAGCGGAAGAAACGGCAGAAGTGGAAATGCTGGAAGACGTGGAAACAGAAACGGAACAGCCTGATCAACAGGATGAACCAGACCATGAAATCTTCAATCTTGTACAGGACAATAATGGTAATACGAAAGTCATTATGAGCGATCATTTGATAATTATCGAGGGGGGTAATGAGATGATCAAAGCCGGTTTTGAAAATAGTGCCTGGAGTACGGAAACCCGTCCCGGACACTGGACCGCAGAAATTGATGGAGACAGAGTTTGTTTCGAATTAAATAATTCTCGTCCGGCCAAGCAATGGACCTGGATTACCCACGAATGCTTTAAAAAATCGGAATTAAGTAGTATCCCGATGGAAAAAGATGCAGATTTTTTCATCAAAAGAGCTGCGGGTACACTCAAACTTCATGGTTCATTTACCGGTGACTTTGGAGATGGCACATTTAATTTTGAAGAAGATGCATCCTTCAGGTCTTATCTGGCCACCCAGGGTATGGAAATACTCAAAGATGAGCATATGTTTCATTTGTTTTTAAATAATGTAAATAAAGATTATGTAGCATATCTCAAAAAACAGGGCTTCAAAGCAGATGGCAAAGACCTGGTAGAATTATCTATCCACGGAATTAATCGGGAAAGAATAGATGATTTTGTAGAAATTTTCAAAAAACTGGATTATAAAGGATACAAAGTCAGAGATCTGATTCAGTTTGAAATCCACGATGTAGAACCGGAATATGTTAACGAAATGAGAGCACAAGGATTAACGGATCTGACCGTCAATGAGGTCGTCCAGGCAAAAATCCATGATGTAGAACCAGAGTTCATCAAAGCGGTAATGGACTATGGATTTAAAGACATTGATTTGAATGAAATTATTCAGTTTGCAATTCATGATGTGGATGTGGATTATATTAGAGAAATGAAAAACCTCGGTTTCCGAAAATTATCTCACAATGAGATTGTCCAGTCAGCGATCCACGACGTAGATGCAGGTTATATCCGTGAAATTCACAATGCAGGTTTTGCTGATATGAAAATGTCTGAACTGGTTCAGTTTGCGATCCATGACGTGGATGCAGATTATATCCGTGAAATTCACGATGCGGGTTTTACTGATATGAAAACGCATGAGCTGGTTCAGTTCGCCATCCATGATATCGATGCAGATTACATCAAAGGCTTTACTTCCGCTGGTTTGACCAATATCAGTTCTAGTGAAATCATCCAGGCAGGAATCCATGATGTCGACATAGATTTTATTAAAGAAATGAAAGCATACGGAATGGATGATCTGAAAATGCATCAAATCATACAATTATCAATTCACGATGTGGATGCGGATTATTTAAAAGAAATGAAAGCTGCGGGTTATAGCGATCTTGACTATGCACAAATTGCACAAGCCAGAATCCATGATGTCGATCCGGATTACATCCAGGAACTAAAAGCACAAGGGCTGAGCGATCTGAAAATGGAAGAAATCGTACAGTTTTCCATCCACGACATTAAAGTCAGAGATATTAAAGCTTTTCGCGAAGCGGGGCTGGATGTTGATAACCATGAAATTATCCAGGCAGGCATCCACGATGTTTCGGCAAAGTACGTCAAGCAGATGATTGAAATGGGTTTCAAAGATGCTGATATTCAGGATTTTATTCAGGCCAAAATACACGATATAAGCCCCAACTTCATCCGAAAAGCCCGGGAGAAAGGCCACAACTCCAATGATTTACAGGATTATATTCGCTGGAAAATTCAGGGGATATAAAAAAGATTCGCCGGACTTCATGGATGTCCTTATAATTGGAGGTTTTTAAAATGAATTTATACATCATCTTTTAATAATAAGCTAAGTGTAACAACCAGTGTATCCTTGATACAAGATATACTGGTTTGTTACGCGCTGTGTTGGTGGATAACCCCGGTTCAAAAGCTGCTCCCTTCATCTTCTATTCCATCAGTCCACTTCCATTAAAAAACCGGGGTCCTTGAGAAAAATCTTTTTGATGATAGAAATCTCTTCTGGCGTTTTGAGTACTTTTTCTTTACTTTTTACAATTTTAGGAACGGGCTTTCCTTTTTTCTTTTCCACCAGGACGCGATATGGTTCATTTTTTTCTACAGCGATATACTCATTCGAACCGGAAATCTCCCGCAATTCAAAAAGCAAATACTCCCAGTCTTTTTCGCCTCTTAACTCTACTACTTTTTTCAGTATGGGCAAATAGGATTCGTAGAAAGAAATCCAGCTGCTTTGAATATCCAAAGCAAAAAGAAGTTCACTGGCTTTTAGTTCTTCAGTGAGCGTATATGCACCGATCATTCGATGTGTCCCTAAAAAATAGGATTTGGACAAGGTGGAAGGATCAAAACCCGTAATTAATTCATTGCGATGCCCGGCACCTTCCAGGTGTAAAGGTTTTGCGCTATTTTCCTGTAACACAACGGTATGCGTATTCCCGAAAAAGGATAAGAATTCTGCTGTCAGAAATTGGTGGCCATCGATTTCCAAAAGGGAATCAAAGTCAATGGACAAGACCGGATTGGCGTGAAAGCCGGAGAGATTGTCCCGTTCGGGAAATTCCCTTAAATCTTCGGGTAATGTAAACACCGGCATATTTTCTTCGTTCAGATTGATCACCCGGGGTTCGGAGCCTCCAAGCGTTTGCAACCTGACGTTTTGCAGGACATAGTGCCCAAGCTCCCGAGGCATTCCGATAGCCCTCGTAATGGTTCGTTCAGTACTCATCGCAAGACTCAATTCATCCAGTCCCTTCCGGGCATCCAGAACAATTTCCCGTCCATCAATATCCCTGGCATTCAAAAGCTTGGAGTCCTGCTCCCCGGATATTTCCGCAATTTCCAAATGCTCCTCCCCCAGCCTTACTACAGATTGATGCTTCTTATAAAAAAGCTTCTGCACACCTTCAATAATCACATAAGCATAATGGTTTTCAAAATGCGAAACCGTTTTGATCGCTTCCGGTCGAATGGTCCCCCCTTCAATCGTAAAAACAGTAGCCCTGGTCTCATTGTAAACCAGTGCAGTCGTCATCGTTTTTATATTAAAAAGATCGTCCTGTCCAATCTTGACAACATCCATATCTATAGCTATGATACGATCAGCAATATTGGGTAGCGAAAAGGCAACTTTATAATTTATTTCCATATAAAATTGCGCTTTTTTCAACTTGGCAGCGATCAACTCATGGCGCCCCATTTTTATATAGGTATTAAAATCCAGGAGAACCGGTTCATCATCATAACTAAATACATTATCCGACTGATGCTCTACTATATATTTTCGAGTAGCAGATTTGAATACTTCAAAGCGATGATTTCCTTTCGTAACTGTTTGTACATGTCCAGTAACTTCCTCATTATAAAGCAAATAAGGTTCTTTGGTGAATTCATTTATAAAAGCAGGTCGATTGAGTCCCAATAAGACTTCCTGCAAAACATCTCTGGGACTAAACTTAATATACTTATTGCCCAATCCCGTAATTTTCTCTCCAAAATAATTGACCAACTCCAGATTTGTATCATAGACCAGTTTCCCAAGTTGAATCAGTTGAGCAGCCGGGCTTATCACCACCTGCTGATTTCTAAAAGTTATAGACCTCCGGCTAACCTTCCCCTCTAAGGAACACAAAACATTGTCTTTTAAAAATACAGGCGCAGCCAATCGGTAGCCTTCGATATCATACCAATTACCCCGAAGGTCTTTCCGGTAAAAACTGGAGGTCAGTGGTTCAAAATAATAGTCCACCCAGGTATCAGCTTCTTCTATCATACGATTATTAAAATCGCGAAAGTATGCCTTGTCCCTGGTTTTAAAAATAATCAGCTCATGCTGATCAGGGATCATAACTTCCAGAATATTCTGTCCTTCAATTTTATAGGCTACGGCTTTTTTATCAATGCTTTCTTTTTTAAAAACATTACAACTACCATCGTGCATCCAGACAATCACAATATCTCCTGCAAACAAATAAGCTTTGCAGGAAATTCCTCCAATCTTTGTCCCCGGATTAATCCTTGTTTTCATATTCTTTTATTTTCCCATGATTGAATTTTGCCCCGTTGCTCAACAAATACGCAATGGTAAAACATTTAATCATTTCTGTTTATCACAATTCCATATTATGCTGTTGTTTCGCTTGTTTTTTCTTCCATTTAAAAGCTTTTCTCTGAGCCTTATAGGTTTGCGTCATGATCTGTACAAATTTATCAACCGCATCGTGAAAATCCGTCGTCTCTACAAAATTATTTGCGCCAAAAATATGTGGAACAAATTGCCCCTCTTCCTCTTCGGGTTTGATATAAATTCCTTTAATAGCCACATCGTCAAGCACTCTTCTCGATTCAATAAAATCCCTTAATTCATCCATATCCATAATCCCCATAGAGGGTTCTCCATCTGTAATGACAAACAGCGAACTAACTATATTTCTCTCCGGGTCGTCGGCCTTCAGTTCCCGGATAAACTTCATCATACGCTCATGGCATTTTTCTACTCCATCACTGATATTCGTTCCACCACCACCGCCGTAAATCACCCCTTTCTCACCAATGGTTGCAATACGAAGCAGTACTTTGAATAATAATTTTCGATTCGTATAGATATTGGAAAAATTGGCCGTTTCTATAAAATAGTGATTGAAAAAATGTACTGCATCATAGGATTTTCGATCTTCCAATCCGAGAATCAGGAGATAAAGAATCTTAAACAGGTTGCGCATGGGTTCATGATCCATCGAACCGGAGGCATCCAGACAAAAAGTGTTTACCTGATCTATTTCTCCCTGATCCACCTTGCGCTTTAAGGTACGCATTACATTCGCTCGCATCCATTTATTCTGATCCTGAATAGTTTCGGGATCAAATTCGACGCCATCGTGACTATGGCGATAGGGATCAAATTCAACGGTCCTGCGAACAGGCAATGCCGCCTGAAAAGCCTGACGTACAAAAAGTATATAAGGTTTTACTTCTTCTTCGATATTGAGCATTTCATCGAGCCACAGTTCTTTGCGATCATTGAGTTTTTCGTGGGATTCGAGAATGCCATACTCCTGCATGCGTCGCATCCGGTAACCGGAACGGTTTTCAATGGTAATCCAGTGCTGTTCCAGGGCTTCTTCCCAACGATCCTGCGCCACTATATATTCAAAGCCTTTAAAACCGGCAATAAATTTTTTAAAGGCGTATTTGGTCTGTTTTTTATATAATTCAGGGAGCATTTTTTCCAATATCTCAAGCTCCTTTTTTTCTTTTGCCCGCTTTTTCCAAAATTCCTTCTCCAAACTTTTAGCACGTTCCGCACCGAAGCAGTTCCATTGCGGAATCAATTGTTCCTGATGTATCTCCCAGATGATAAAGGGCATCGTCAGTTTATTCAAAAGGTTTTCGTTATGCCTCATCCATCGCTGATAGGTTACCGTTTCTAAAGATTCAAGTTGACTTCCCTCTAAATTATCCGAAGCAGCATTTAGCAGATCTGTTCGCTCTTCCGGATTCAGTTGATGCCACTGTTGCTCTTTTTGATTAGAAAAAGGTATCTCTTCGGGTTGTAAGCCTGGTTGCGGACTGGATTTTGCTTTGTCCCTCATGGCCTGAATACGTTCCATAATCGTCGCATCACCAAGCACATCTTTTAGGCGATCGGTCATGCTCTTTCTCCTGTTTTTGCCAAAATGATCAATAAACCATTCAGGCAATTGGGACAAAAAAGAATAACCGGATGCATCATCCAGTAAGTCCTGAACTTTTATAAGATTCAAATCTTCAAGACAAACAGAGAAGAAATGATCTCTAAGCTGATTTTCCCGATCTCTAATCACTACTTTTTTAAGCGGTGCATATGCGCTTGCCGCGTATTCTTCAATATTTTTGCGATATAATTCGAAAAAGACTTGTACTGGAGGAAGCGATTGTTTGATTAGTCGATCAATCAATCCTGAATCACTTGTTGTTGAATGAGCTTGTTCTACTATTTGAAAAAGAATCTCTACAATTTGTGCAGATGGCAATTTTTCATCAAACCTTAAACTACTGAAATGTTCTGCTAAAGCCGTTTTAACAGCTTTAAAACGATCCGCATCCTTAAGGGCTACCTCTTTTAAAAAATCTGTATAAAAAACAAAGTAGTACCAAATTGCAATCAAAGGCAAAGGAATATTCTGTTTTTCCAATAAGATGCTTTGCTGCTTGATCGTTGAAAGAAAATTAATATAGGGAAAATATTCGATTTTTAAATGTAGAAAAATGAGATGATTCCTCAGATCACGATGATGCAGTGTCAGTATCTCTTGATAAGGTACGAAGCAACCTCTCCACTGAAGAGATTTCCCCATATTTCCCCAAAAAGTTTGATTTACCCTAAAACCCGGATCATTAAAACATTTCTCCAAATCCTCATTCAACTGCAACTGCAAATCCTTGTTTCGAATATACCGGGAGGAACTTTTCCCGCGTTCCGGCGCAATATACATTTGCCAGTAGCCTTTCTCGTACTGCTCCGGATCAAATTCAACCAGAATTCTTTTTTCAGAAGCAAAAGCGCTCTGTAAGCCATTCCAGAAGCGAATCTGGCCAGTTGTAAAACCTTTACTTAATAGTAAATCAGGAACTTCCTGCATGTGCCTTACTGCCTTTTTTATATAAAAAATAAATGTACAAATTCACCAATGCGATGCTAACATTGTTCAATAATTACTGGTCGATTTTTTTACAGTACTTGCCTAAGAAAAAAACGGTAATAGCAATATTAAACTATTTTGGGTAACATCCTATTTATTTCTATGTTTGTTACAAAATCATCCATATAAATGCGGACTATACAGGAACAATTCACTTTTCAAAGCTTAGCGGATCATTTCGAGAAGGATACACATATTGATGTACAAGCACTAGAGATCGAAAATATTCATGTACTGTACGGAGAAACACCCATTGAGGATATTCTGGTCGTTCTTTATAAAGCTAGCCCCAATCTTAGCTTTTATAATGCACAGGGACAACTGATCGATATTGATCATTATTTACCCAATAATTATACGAAGCAAGATGAAATCGGAAGCGAGACCTTACTTGCCAACCTCAGACAGGTCGACCTGAAAAAAGCAGAGCATCCGGATTTCTACCAAAGTTTACTGGAAGATACTTTTGCTGCCGGTCAGGGAAACTTTATAGAGGGGCTCAAAGCTAAACATGGTTTGGCGGTGGATGATAAATCAATCAAACAATATTTCCATAAAATCGGTATCAGTAATGATCGTCTTAAAACAGAAACCCTGCTCGAAAGTCGTTTCGAAACTTATAGTGAATTGCTCAAAGCAATCATTGTCAACCAACAAAAATCCGATAATGGCTATGTCCATATCACGCCCAATGATAATATCATAATTACGCCGCTGAATAAGCGGAGCGGTGTAGCGGTAATCATCGAGACGCAAAGTGTGGATGGCCTACTTCTGCCCCCGAATAAGTGGATGATAACCCGCACTCAGGATATCACTAAATTCGAACAGGCTTTGGTTTTCAGAACAGAAGATGTCAAAGCATTTTTTGATGCCGATGCTTACGAAGAATACTTCGAAACGCCCCGTTATAAACTTTATCATAGTCCTTCCAAACTTACAATTGATAGTTTAATCGATAATACCGATAATACATTAGAGCTGGAATTAATCAATAATTGTTATCAGGTACTGGCTTCCGATATAAATATTATCATTGCTTTAACAAGCACACAGGAAGTCACCATCATCAATACCCACCGGTCTATTGTTCCTCATAAATGGCCAAAGAAAATTGTATTACCGGAGTACGCCGACTGGATTAGAGCGGATGAGAATCTTACTGTTTTATTTATGCGAAATCGCGAAGGCGAGATTATTGCCCTCGATATTACAAATGATCATCCTCAGGAAATAGCAAAGCTGGGAAAATACGCCCGCCATTTCGAAATTGACCAGGAAGGCAGCCTGATTGTCAAAAAGCAAAAAAGCAATCAGCTGATAAAAATCAAAACCAATGTCAACGAACTGGAGTTGGAAGAAGATCAAAAGCATTTTGGCTCGGTCATCAAAAGCTTATCCTATCTTTTCAAAGGAGAGCGTTTGTTTACCAAAACACAGTTTGCCAAAGTGGTCACGGAAGAAAAGCCCCAACCTAAAAAGAAACTACCATCGGCTATCGAAGTTGCCAGATACGATTTTGAAACGAATATAGAGCATATGCTCGCCAATGCCGAAAACAGTTATGAAAAGCTCCTGAAAATCCAAAACAAGATAGCAATTGCCCGCCAGAATATTGCGGAAGAATTAAGCACTTATGCGGAAAAAGAAGGCATTTTCCTGGTAGGCCAACGTCTACAATCTACCATCAATAGCATTATTCGACCAATAGAAAAACATGTCAAAAACCTGGTAGAATTAAAAAGAGCAGAAGATATTTTACAGACTACAAAAAGCTACCGCGACGAGATCGATCAATTAAAAGATCCGGATGCTTATCGGGATATTCTCAATAGCATTCGAAAATACGAGGAAGAACTTCGCGTGATAATGCCCGAAAACAAAGCCGGTGTTATTAGCGAATTTAAAGTAATTCAGCAAGAGTTGAATCGCGCTTTTTCAGATCAGATCGCCAAGGATGGAACAATTTTGCAAAAATTCATTTCGGGAGAGATCGAGCAAATTGAAAAAGCAATTCAGGATACCCACGATCCACGCAGGCTGGAAATTTTGCTCAGTGTTCATCCCGCAGCTTTAGAGTTGATGGCTCTGCTAAAGCAGCCTTTCGTTTTGCAAAACATCGCCAAAGAGCAAAAACTTTCCCCATCCGGAATTCAAAACCGGCTTTATAAAGCAGTTGAAAAAAGGCAAGCATCCCTCAAAGCGGAAATCGAAAGAAAAGAAGCAGAGCGCATGGCTGCCAAATTGCAATTAGCCGGTATGATACAGAAAAGTATCGATTTCTTCGTGCTCCACCACAGTGGAAGTTTTTCAGACCTGGAACTATCTGTCAATGCTACTCATCAACAGATTCTGAGCGATATTAGCAAGCTGGAGAAAAACTATCGGGATGTCCGTTTAGCTATGGAACTGCGGCGGCGCCTAGAGCGCAGGATACTGGAACGCAACCGTGCTGACCTTGAAAAGATGGTCGCCTTCGAAGGAAAATATGCTTTTATACAAAACGATCCGGATTTATTTGTCGACCTGGATTCAACAGTACGCAATTTTCCAAGCTGGCATCTCGAACTCATTGAAAAGAAAGGTTTAGCCGATACATATATGGTCACTTTTATCCGAAGTACGGATAAGGAAGTTTTTCGTCCCAGCACGACGGAGAATCTTAAAGCGGGCAAAGCCTTTGAGATTACCGAAGAAGACTATGCTTCCTTTTTTGATCATTATGAAAAATATATTCAGGAAGAGCATAGCTATGAGCTGTTAGATGCGGTTTGGAATATTTATACCGAAAACATCAAGGTAGAAAACTATCCACAGTTCAATAAAAATACTCTTAAGAGTTTAGCGCCCAAGGATGAAGTAGCCCGTAAAGCCCTGCGATGCGCCCTGGAAAAAGCGCACCGGGAATATCTCGAACGGAAACGGGAGAGATATGTTCCCAAGGTTTCACCGGACTTCATCGATGATACCCCTTACTTCCAGGAGAAGCTTCAGGAGTTTGTCATTAAAGCCAAACTGCAACTGATAAGTGGCTCAGGGATTATACTGCTTTCCGGACCTCCGAGTACCGGAAAAAGTGCTTTCCTGCAATTTATTTCCTCGATTATGAACAGGGAGTATTTTGAGCACGCTGCGGATAAGTGGCAAACCAAAAACAGCCTGGTGACTTCCATTAAATTCGGGGAATACGGACCCTATTCTACCCCTGCCGGTTTTACGAAAGCGATCACCACAGCACACAGTCTGATCAATATCGAAGAGATCAAGGAATGGCCCGAAGCCTTGAGAAAATCATTAAATCCCTTTTTTGCAGGTAGTGATAATTTCATTGCACCGGATGGTACACTTTACCGTATTGGAGAGAATATTTTGCTCTGTGCTGCTGCTAACCTGGGTTCGATGTATCGACAGGATGATGAACCATTTACAGCAGATTTTTGGTCGAGGATAGAAGTAGTAGAATACGATTACGCTCCGGAGTTTATCGACCGGGATTATTACGATCAGCTTCGCAGCCCGGGGAAAAACCAATTTGTTACCATCAGGGATTTGGTACGCTCCTTTTTTAAAATGGATCGTGCGCCTGACGATGCCTTTGGAAAAGCTGTTTATTACGGTCAACAATTTATAGAGTTTATATTATTACCCAAAGCCGATGAGAAGGTAAAAAGAGAGAATCTCCAAAATCAAATTCGGAACTATTTTCAAAGTATCCGAAATAACTCGGATTTAACAATTGGGCCGGAAGAAGCCGCCAAAGTTGCCTTGCGTCGATTAAAGGATTTTCAGGGCTACAGTCCACTTGAGTTTTTCGAGCTATATGATCATTTTATCAATGGGCAAAATCTGGTAAGCAGGCGACTGTCCCAATTGCAATCAGCCGATGTGGAAAAATATGAGCATCTCAGAGTTTTGATACTATCTATTCGACATATCGAAGGATGTTTAAGAGAGCTTAGATCACTCTTTTATTCTACTGCCGGACAGACCGAGGTGGAGGGTACGAATCGGGAGTTTATCAAATGTGTTTATTTACTGGAATTGATCGGTCGATTTTAGAGCGGTTTCCTAAATCTGCTTATTGCGAAGTCGCAGGATTTCATCAAGGACATCCTTGATCTGGGTAGCGCTGAGATAGAGATTGGATTGACTGAGCTGGCTATTGTTATCGGAAATGGCTAAATGAAAATTCTCCCTGGTTTCTGTCACCGGAATACTATCCAAAAGTTCCGAAGCGGATTTTTCAGTATCCTGTGCAATGGCGTGAAAAGCGATTTGATTTTTGTTTTCAGAACGATAAAGAGTATCCTTAAAAAATTGATAGTCGATATAGTGCTTTACTGCCTGATCACTGACCTCAAAGATTTCTTTTCCAAATAAATTCCACATTGCCAAGCGAATCAGAAAAGCGGCACAAAATCCACTGAGAATAGCCATGATAATTTGCCCCTGACTGGCATCTTTAGTAAAGAGTACATAGACCGGGATGAGCATTGCACTTAAGGTAACTACAAAAAGAATTGCTTTTGCTATCCAGCCAATTCGTTTCGGCTGGAGGGTTATTTTGCAGCTCTCTTTATTTTTCTCAATCGTCAATCTGTTCATCTTATTCACTTGGAGTTTTAGGCCTTAAGCGCTTCCTGCAGCTTAAGACCTAAAACCTGATGCTTCGTCCCCAGACTATTCAGGTACTTTATCCGGATTGAGCAGATCATAAAATTCTCCGATTTTTGGAAGAATGATAATCCGCGTACGGCGATTAGTAGCGCGGCCCTCGGCGGTATCATTAGTAGCTAAAGTATTGTACTCTCCGCGACCGGCAGCGATCAAACGATTGGGGTCGATCTTGTAGGTTTCTTGTAAAACGCGTACAACCGAGGTTGCCCTTTTCACACTAAGATCCCAATTGTCTGCCACACAGTCATTTTTAATGGGTACATTATCGGTATAACCTTCTACCATCACTTCCAATTCCGGTCGGGATTCGATGATCCTGGCTATTTTCCCAAGTACTTCACCTGCTCTGGAGGTAAGATTAGAGCTACCACTTTTGTAAAGCATTTTATCTGAAAGATTGATAAAGACAACTGTCTTGTCTACTTTTACTTCCACATCATTGTCGGCAATACCGTCTTTAAGGACACCTTTCAAATTAACGGCCAAAGCGAGGTTAATAGAATCGGCCTTGGTTTTAGCAGCCTGTAATAGCTGAATATACTCATCCTTTTTCCCTAGCTGGGAAAGCGTTTCTTTAATATTCTCATTAGCGGATTGAGAAAGTACCGTCAAATCCCCCACCTGGGTCACTTGCTGATCTCTTTGCTTTTGCAAATCGGCAATCTGTGCTTTCAAATCCTGAATCTGTTCTTCTCGCAATTTCACGGTATTCTCGTTGTTTTGAATCCGTGATTGTAGTTGAGCTTTTTCATTTTCGCATGAGCTTAGCCGGTTCATATAATCGTTGAGTGATTCACCACATTTGCCAAGATCATTATTTGCGGTATCTAATTCAGTTTGTAAAGAAGCAAATTGCTTTTTACTGACACAGGAAGCCATACTCAGGCCAATACATAAGAGCAAAATTAACTTGATAGAATTCTTCATGATAAAGGTTAGTTAAAAGGATTATTCGAATGCTCCTTATCTAGATAGATTAGGATTTTTCCAATTTGACTCGAAAGTATAAAAGAAATCAATAACGTCCGAAGATTTGGGGATATTTTATATGAGTCTATCTTAAACAGAGGTTTTCCGCTAGCTATGCAAGATAAGTAGTATCCAGGAGTAGTTCAGCTTAAGCAAGCTTATAAATATAAATCTCTGCCTTATGTATAGACCTTATATAAACACTTCAGGGGGAACCCAGCTTACTTGACTATACCAAGCCTGGAGCACATACAAAAGCAAATTAAAACAAGTCCAAATATGAATTACAAATATGACAAAATACAGATAAAATTAATATTATCTTTGCAAGGGTGAAAATCATAAATTACATACTGCTATTTTGTTTTAGCATTGGAGCTTGCATTCCAAGATGTGATTTTAGTCAGTTAAGTAAACTAGATAATCTTTTAAGCCACTACAAATTACATCAAGAGGCATCTATTGAGAAAGGCTGTGAAATATCCTTTTCAGAGTTCTTATATATTCATTTTATTGATGGGGATGAACATCAACACTCGGATGAGGATGATCACGATAGTTTACCGCTTCAATCTATTTCAAATAGTTTGTTATTGTTTCTGGAGGTGTCTGAATTTGATCAAATATCCTCTTCCTTAATTAATTCAAAAAATAGTCCTGCTTTTAGAAATGTATTCTATAGCAATGCTTATCTAAACAAAATTTTCCACCCACCCTCAGTCTTCATTGTTTGATTTTCTATTTTTTTCAATTTTAAAATAATCAACAATGAAGCAAATATTTTTCATTGGTATACTGTCGATGGTATGCCTGAATATCATAGCACAAAATAAAATCACCTTTTCTATTATAGATACTGAATCCAAAGATGCTCTGGTGGGAGTAAACATTTTCATACCGGCATTAGACAAAGGAGCCGTATCTGATGTAGAGGGAAACAGTATAATCACCAATATCCCAAATGGTACTTATCAAATTAAATTTTCATACATTGGTTATGAAGAGGAAATCATAAGCCTTACATTTCCAAATTCGACAAACATTATCAAAATAGAGCTAAGGCAAAATGTCTCAGAATTGGGTGAAATTATTGTTTCCTCAAACCGGGCCAACAGAAGTATTGCAAATATTCCATCCAGAATCGAAGTATTGACAGATGAAGTGGAGGAAGCAGCTACCATGGATCCTTCCAAAATTGCCCATTTACTGATGCATACAACAGGAGTACAGGTGCAACAGACTTCTGCCACATCGGGCTCAGCGAGTGTTAGAATACAGGGACAATATGGTAGATACACCCAAATTTTGAAAGATGGGTTTCCGATTTATGGCGGATTTACAGGAGGATTAGGCGTCTTACAAATTCCGCCACTGGATTTGAGCCAAGTGGAATTTGTAAAAGGTCCTTCTTCGACACTCTATGGCGGAGGAGCCATTGCAGGTTTGATTAACTTGATTTCGAAAGTTCCGAAGAAAGATAAAGATGAATTATCTCTTCACCTTAATCTTTCGAATATTGGAAACCTTGACTTGAATAGCTTTTATTCAAAAAGAACAGAAAAATGGGGAATAACAGTTTTTGCTTCCAATAATACCAACACTCTTTACGATGTTGATGATGACGGTTTTACGGATGTTCCGGAAGTCAGAAAACTCAATTTCAATCCAAGAGTTTTCTACTATCTGGATGATCGTACAACGATCAGCCTCGGTGGAACATTCACTAATGAAAACAGGATTGGCGGCGATACTAAACTGGTTCAGGGTTTTGTACCAGACAGCACACATAATTATTTTGAAAGGAACAAATCGAAACAAATTACCTCTCAGTTTAAAATTGAACGGCAAGTCAGTGATGACAACAAATTAGAGTTCAAGAATAGCAGCAATAGATTTGAGCGGAATATATACTTAAATGGATATGCCTTTGCGGGTACCCAATTCTCTACCTTTTCAGAACTGAGCTATTCATCAAATAAGGCAAAACACAATTTAATTCTGGGAGCTAATGTATATACTGACAACTTTGAAGAAAAACCAATTGCAGTAGAAAATCTCCGAAATCAAAAACTGTTAACTTTTGGTGTTTTTGGACAACATATTTGGGATATTAATTCGCTGTTTGCGCTCGAAACGGGATTTCGGGTGGATTATAATTCAGATTACGGCATTTTTCCATTACCCCGGCTAGCGTTTATCTATAAACCGAATTTATATTTTACAGTACGATTTGGTGGTGGGATGGGTTATAAATTACCGAGTATTTTTACCGAAGATGCGGAAAGATTGGCCTTTGAAAATATATCCCCCATTGATACAGAAACACAGGAAGCAGAAAGGTCATATGGACTCAATACCGATTTCACTTATCGCTTTATAAGCAGCGAAAAATTAAGTATTAGCCTTACAGAATTTATATTTTATAATCGTCTAAACAGGCCATTGGTTTTAAAAAGCAATAGTCCGCTTGGATACCAGTTTATAAATAGTGATGGTTATTTTGAAACCAAAGGTATTGAAAGCTTATTGAAAGCTTCTTCCGGTAATTTTCACTTATACCTGGGATATACTTTCGTAGATGCCATTCAAAATGATGACAATACCACATCAACTTTACCTCTTACTCCGAGTCATTCTTTCCATAGCGATTTAATGTTTGTCGAAGAAGGAAAATGGAGAATTGGGATTGATGCAGAGTATGAAAGCGCTCAAACTTTAGCATCCGGAAGAAAGGTCCGGGCATTATTCAAAGCTGGCTTTTTAGCTGAGCGCACCTTAAAAAATATATCGGTATATATAAATCTTGAAAACTGGACAGATACCAGACAAACCAGGTACGAAAGTCTTGTTCAATCACCTTTTGATAATCCCAGGTTTACGGAAGTATGGGCACCATTAGACGGATTTATTTTTAATGCAGGATTTAAAATAAAATTGTAAAGAAATCTGTAGAGATAGTCTTAGCGATAGCAGGGATTTGTAAGCTGGTACAAAACAGAGTTCTCCATTTACAGCCAATAAATGGAACTTAAAACATATTGCCACCTGGATGGCAGGATTGTTTTATATTTCTTTAGGTCTGGTCCTAATTTAACATTAAGACTAGACCCACTCCATTATGATCTAATTTTAAATGTAGACCCATATTATTTGAATCATTGAACTTATTGATTCCGTTTCTTACTTTAGCCAATCCGTTAAAGTGAAGGATTAATGCACCTCCCCAAATAATTCCGCTAATTGTGGTTATAGGTTGAGAAGCCTCTTCTCCGACTATCCACCTTCCAATGTTCCAGCCAAAAACCAGCCCTGAAGGAATACCTAAAATATTACTCGCATTGTTTAAACTGTTTCCTCTTTTATAAATTTGATAGGCCTCTTCGTTTTCCTGTATTTCGAGTATAAATTCATTTTTTCTGATCCTCTGATTGCCCTTATAATACTTTAAGCCAAATAATCCTGATTTAACGCTCAAATCTCCATTAACAATTTCGGCGACCCCATTTTCATAAAGAATTTTATAAACTTTTTCAGACTTAATAATTTGTATTGGACCTTCTAAATTTGAATATAACCGATATTTAACTTCAGTATCAGTTACCTCAACAATTTTAGTTTTTACTCTTTGATTATTGGTTAATATCAAGATGTCTTGAGAATAAAGAAATCCACTAAGAAGCGTTGAAATAATAAGGATAAATACTTTTTTAGTTTTCATTATTGCTAATAATTTAGGGCCTTTTACTGGGAGTAAGGCAATGGATAAAATTAGGTAACCGGAAAAGGGATATTATCTCAAAGTACCTAAACGAAAAAAGGACAACAATCTGCTTAGATTGCCATCACCACAATATAACAAAGAAAGGCCAGATTTTATATAGTAAGCAGATCTATAAATGTAAAAAATGTACCTACTTTTCATTTTAGATAATGAACATAAAATAGATGCTTTTTTGCATAAAATAAGTCCAAAAAAGGCTATTGGAATGAATAATACACGAAGTGTTTTTCCAAAAAACAATTACTAGAAAAACATGAGCGATAAATAGAGAACAAGCAAGATTAAATTTCCATTCATGAGCATCAAGGGCTCTGTTCTATTTACCGAAATGCACCTGCAATAATTTCAGTTGTACTTTTTCAAAGTCTAATAGTTTTAGTTTATCAAATTGATGGTCCAATATTTTCAGCTTTTATTCCATCTGAATTGCTGCCAGGCTTTTTGTTGTTTTTTATTTAGAAAGGTCCAGGCTATAAAACGGCTTTGTTTATTGGCATGCCCCATATTGATAGTTTTATGCCCTGTTACTTTTTCTTTTTTCAAAAAGGTATAAATGATTTTCAAATGAGCAGCTTTTGACACTAAAGTTGTAAACCAGTATACATTATTGGAAAAAGCCTTGCTTTCCCTAATCATCAATTGAATGAAAGCTGTTTCGCCGCCTTCATACCAAAGTTCATTGCGCTGGCCTCCAAAGTTTCGTTTAAAATCAATCTTTGCTCCTTTGGATAAGTTTTTAAACTTGCGTTTCGACGCTTTGTCTGCTTCCCGGGCGGATGCATAAAAAGGAGGATTGCATAAGGTACAATCAAAATAATCCGTCTTTGTAATGATGCCTTCAAAAATATGCTTCGCATTTTTTTGCTGTAAAATTTTGACTGCATCCTCCCGGATATCGTTTTGGCTCAGGATATTTTTCGCAGATTGAAAAGCAATTTCATCTACTTCACTTCCCGTAACAGACCAGCCGTATTCCCGATTCGCAATAATCGGATAAATGCAATTGGCCCCTGTTCCAATATCCAGTATATTAATCCCTGAACCTCTGGGAATTTTATTCTGATTACTATCCGCCAACAGATCAGCCAGGTGATGAATATAATCCGCCCGCCCGGGAATCGGCGGACTCAAATAGCCCTCGGGAATATCCCAGAAACGAAGATCGTAATAGGAAAGCAGCAAAGCTTTATTCAAAACTTTTACAGCCTGCGGATCAAAAAAATTAATGCTCCAATCACCTTTAGGATTAGGCTCGAGATAGCCTTCCAGCTCCGGGCAAAGTGCCACTAAGTTTTCAAAATTATATCTACCCTTATGTTTATTCCTTGGATGCATCCTTGTATTTTGATTGCCTTGTTTCCTATGCCCTTCCCTCATACCTCTTGAACTTTTGGGCCTATTAAAACTTGTCCGTATTATCCACTTGTCCATCTTCAAATATACCAACAAAAATAAAACCCCCTGCAAGTATTTTATGCAAGGGGTTTTTATATGCTCTGATACTACTTAGTCACTTTAGGGAGAAGATGACTTTTACGAGTGAACCGTAAGTACGTTAAATATTGTATAAGGTCTGAGATTTCATAGAAGTCCGTTTAATTTGATACTAAAACGATAGTTCAGAGCCGAGGGAATAATAAACACTAAGTCGTCAGATATATCCCGAATCCGGGAATCAAGGTAGCGGTATAGTTTCCACACAACGTCAAACAGGTCACCGCATCCGTTAATGGGTAAATCGTACAAGGCAATCCGATGTAAAAGGGACAGCTCAAGGTAGACCCTCCGGTTAAATATGCACCTTTAGCAATGATGATCTCATCCGTTGCAGGAATACCGAGATTCACCTGCGTAAAAGGAGGTACATCCATTACAATAAAACTGGTAGCGGTACAGGAACCAATAGGCCCATGTCCTACTTTCACTCTAAAAGTACAAGCAGTATTATTTCTTACTGCATCCTGAGCAACAACTGTTGCGGCAAGGATAAAAATAAAACAGGAAGTCAAGACGGCTAATTGAAAAAATTTTTTCATAACATTTGTTTTTGGGACACGCTGTCCATTAAAAAATCAGATTTGAGATACTATGTAAATAGCATAGTCTGCCAAGCAGACAAGCTTTTTCTTTTTTAATTAAAAGATTTCTGATATTATCCAATAATTAGAATTAATCAGAATTAAACCAGCATCAACGAAAAATTCGGAAAAGTGCAGTGAAGATCAGACAGCTATAATAATTGAAATAATTGTTCTTACGGGATTATTAAAGATTAGCCTTAATGTCGTTTTCTTTAGTATTAGTATAATGCAAAAATAACAACATTTAGACATACATCTCAACAATGCTCTAAACGAAATTTTATTTTAAGCTAATAAATTCAAAATTTCGTTTCCGGGAATGGAGAATAATCGCCTCTACTGCTTCCAGAAAAGCCTGCCTGTTTTGATAAGGATATCCGTCGTGTAAAAGAATAATCGCTCCAGGTTTTAACTGCTTGACAGTCTCTGATACCAACTGCTGTTTATCGAGTTTAATATCATATTGAGCGGGGGCAGCAATGGTCCAGTTCACCATCTTTTTTCCATATTTTTTAAGTACCCTGGGTAGGTTAATAAAGCTTTTTCCATAAGGTGGGCGATAATAAGGAACATCCTTTTGTCCGGCGAGCCTGATGAGTGAATCTGTTTTTAAAAGATCCTTTTCTATATAGCGGACAGTCCTGAAAATCATGGCCTCGTGCTGATAAGAATGATTAGCCAGGATATGTCCCTTTTCAACGATTCGCCTTGCAATTTCAGGATAAAGTTCCAGTTTATTTCCATTCACAAAAAAGATAGCCTGTACCTCAAGCTTTTCCAGCAGCAATAATAAAGAAGGAGTAATGGAAGAATCCGGACCATCATCAAAAGTGAGGACCAGTTCAGGCGACTGTGTGTCCAATTTGCAAAGACAGGTGATTCCGAATGATTGACAGGGATCATTGATCCGATATCGAATATAAAGCGTCAATGCAATGATAAAACATGTCAGGAACAGCCATTTTGTATACTTTTTCTTCAAAATCAACCCATTTATAGTGAAAAAAAGATTGTTTGACAGCAATATTTTGCTTTTAGTCGAAACGGTGTTAAGGACTTGTAAGGACCTGCATCCTTTGCATTTTTCAACCGTCTTTCTTTTGAAAGTACCCCCGAAGATGAATGTTCGACCATTGCCATTCATTTTCACAACAATATAAACCAATTATGTTCAACCTTTTAATCAAAATTTAATTAGTATGAAAAAAGCAATATTGGCAACCATGATCTTCGCAATTACTTCCTACTTCTCCGGTTTTTCTAATACCACTCCCTTCCCTCCTATCATTGCAAAAACTAAATTGATAAAAGAAAAGACCATTGAACTTAGATTAGCCAACCTGGAAAAGAAATATACCTATGTAAGCATTACCGATTTACGAGGAAAATCAGTTTATTATTCTGAAGGTGTAAAAAATCACAATGGTTTTTTGAAAGCTATCAATATCAAAAACCTGATTGACGGAAGATATATGCTTAAAATCAAAAGGAAAGATGAAATTCTCAAACAAATTGTCCAGGTGAAAGGAGAGCACGTTTACTTTTCAAATTTCAAACAAGTTAAATAAATAGCAAACGCAGTTTGCAAAAAAATCATAGTCATAGTAGACCGGAAAAGCGTGTAATCAACTGATCAAAAGATAAGCATTGTGATCGGAATAAATTATCACGCCGCTCTGGCAAAATACTATGTAACAGGTTTCACAAATGTTTTAGTGTAGTCATCCCGGATTAATTTCCGGGATGATTTTTTATTTTTTATCGCGCTAAAGTGATATCACCTTTAAATACACTAATATAACCACCCGAAAATTCTACTTCAACCGTATAGACAAATACACCGGTATCCAGCATTTCTCCTTTATACATTCCGTTCCAGCCGCTATCGGGATCATTGATATTGAAATTTCTGTTTTCAAAAACAACTGCTCCCCAGCGGTCGTAAATAATAAAACGCTTTACATTTTTCACACTTGGTAAACCCTGAATATAAAACACATCATTAATGCCATCATTATTGGGCGTAAAGATATTGGGGATAAATACACCTCTTTTTTTCTTTACCCTTAGCTTTATTTTATCTTCTGCCGTGCAACCATTAGTATCAACAAGATACAGCTCCAAGCTGGTAGAAGCTACAGGACTCACAGATATCTCCAGGCAATCATCATCCAGGCAAGTAATCTGATTTACAGGAGTCCAATACACCCCTTCGATTTGATCAGACTCCAAATTTGTTTGCGCTTGAAGGGTATGACTTTCCCCTAATTCAATAAGCATATCTTCGCCAATATCTAAGAGGATCGGCGCTCTTTCAGGAATTTCTACAATTGTTTCATAAGTACAACCTTCAGCATCTTTCACTACAACAGGATAATTACCCGCAGGTAGTAAGTCCCAGTTATTTTGATTACTATAGGCTGCTCCGTTAAAAGAAAATTGATAAGGCTGTTGGCCACCATTTACTGCCAAAATTTCTATAAAACCATCCTGATATCCAAAGCAACTCGTCCCCTGAGTTTCCAGCGTCAAGGCAGAAGGCAAATCTTCGTTTACAGTAATCAGAACAGAATCTTTAGCACTACATCCATTTTCCTCATTAATAATTTGCAAAAAATACCAGCCAGGCTGACTGATCTCGACTTCCAGATTTTGCGCAATAATTACATCCTCTTGATCCATCCAGCTAATATTCGTCATATCCGAAGTAGTAAGACCATTAAGCTCAAGGAGCTGTATTTCGCAAGAGAATTCCTGATTTGGACCTGCCTCCACTACCGGTAGCGTTTGATCAGCAGTAACGATAACGGTATCGCTGGCCATACAGTTATTGATCGTGTTAATGACTTGCAGTATATACATACCTTCACTTGAAACGATGGCCTCCATTTCCGTATCTCCGCTAATAACCTCCCCGGCAGTGCCCAACCATTGATAAATAATATCAGCTCCCGTTTCAGAAGCCGTACCATCCAGAATGGCCGTCTCTTCAATACAATTAATCTGTTGATCCAAGCCAGCATCTGCTAAGGGTTCTATTCTTAAATCCTCCACTTCAAGGTTCACGGTAGTAGAACAACCATTTAATGGGTCGGTAGCTATAAGAGTATAAATTCCCGGTTCGAAAACCTCTACAGTTAGGTCTATTATTATCTGTCCATCCGGAAATATCCATTGATAATGGATCTCTTCTTCTTTTAAAGAAGTAAGTACCACACTTTCCGTATGGCAATCGAATACTCCTAATTGAATGATTTCATTCAAAGGCGGTATTGTATTTTCCGTTACCGTAAGCGAGACCGGTTCAGACATACATCCACTTTGTGTATTTATAATAATCAGCTCGTAAACACCGGCTTGATCAACCACAGGAGCAGGAAGATTAGCATTTTCAGCATCAATGCCCGGGCCCGTCCACTGTGGAACAAGATGAGGCCATTCATTGCCAATAGATTGTAATTGACAGTTTGGAATGGCACAGGTAATTTCCTGATCAGGGCCAACTTCTGCAATGAGTGTTTCAAAAACTTCTACAAAAACGGAAGCTTCCCCGGTACAGCCATAAATATCTGTAATCGTAAGGCTATATACCGAATTCCCGGACAGACAATCAAAAATAGTGGGAACATCAACAATTCCATTATTCCATATACACGAAGCATAAGGAGAATTACTCTGTATCTGGGCACTAATATCAATACAATCTCCTTCACAGATAATATTTTGTGTCCAAAGTTCAACTTCTACCTCTGGAAGAATAGTTACAGTAAGTGTTATTTGTTCTCCCGCACAACCCAAAGCACAGGTAGGTGTAACGATATAAGTAACATTAACCGGGCTTCCAGTATTATTAGTCAAAATATCCGAAATAGTCGTCCCGGTTCCGGAGCTAGCACCATGAACATTCGGGAGAACATACCAATCATAGGTAGTTTCAGGATCCATATTGCTGGTCAATTCCAGTTCAAAAAGTTCACCGGAGCAAACTGTAAAATCCAGTTCCGTATTCGTAATGATAGGTTCTTCGCAACAGGTTTTAGTAAATGAGTAGGTCCAGAACTGATCATTTTCACAACCCGGCATTTCCCAACCACCAGTCTCGCCATCTCCAAAAGTTCGAAAGGAGATTTCACACAGCTCTGTTCCCGGTTCTGTGCAAACAGGTTCAGCTAAAAAACAAACCTCCCAGTAAGCACCATTATTATCATTACATCCCAGACCATCTCCCCAGGTGCAATTGGGATCGGAGTAATCGGTACATTGCGGATTTGAGCCCGGATTAAGTATGTAAAACCAACCCGCGCCAACCGGTTCTCCCGGAGGCAGGTAGCCATTGGGAATATCATTATAGGTAGTAAATCCATTTGGAAACCATTGCCATACCCCGGCACCGGAATTATTGCTCATTGGCTGAGTAATCAAACCCGGCTCTCCATCAGGGCCGGGAAATACGTTCAGGCATGTCCCGAAATCGGGTACCAAGCCATGAAAATACTGGCAGGAATTAGTTCCCATCCCCGAATTAAAATTAAAAACCCGAAAACAAATCTCGATTGAATCACTATTCTGACAACCAACCTCATCTAATGGTCCATTCTGAGAAAAATTAGTTGCTTCAATTTCACTGTACGTATTACAGTTGGTCACTGCCTGACCGTTCAATAAAGCACCGGCTTGTTCTCCTTGTTTAGCCGAAGTATTCAGATTGTTATAAACGCTGATTTCAACCTTCGTCTGAGCATTGTCCAGGAGATAAGTCTTGGTCTGGCTTGGAGTTTTCTGAGCATTTAGCTGAAAAGCAAATGCCAGGAAGGATAAGGCCGGGAATATAATTTTAGCGCATCTCTGTAAATGCTTATGAATAAGCTTACTGTTTAAATCTGCAATTCTTGGGTTCATTTCGCTCGTATTTTAGTTTTCACCAATGTTTATAGAAAAGGCGGAAAGAACCGGGAAACTTAAATCGCGATTCGTTTTTTAAATATACCAAATTATTGGAAACACATTAGAATGGATAAAACAAATATAATGTTTTTCATATACTTTCAAAGAGAGTACAATAATAATTCTCAAAGGGATAGAAGAATCAGCCTGATGCTTTTACTGTTTTAGCTAACATTCAAGAAATAAGGTTTGAGCGCTTGTCAACTGTTTTGTGATCAGGTAAAGCGAATTCGTCATAACAATTACATTTTGATAATAATACAGGGTTTTATGAATAAACAAAAAAGACAGACTTGTCTGTTTTTAAAAATTTATCTACATTTGGGACATGAAACATTCTTTAGTCAGAAAAACAATTATAGAAACAGCTGCCCGGCTTTTTTATCAGAATGGTTATAATCTAACCGGTATCAATGAGATCATCCGGGAAGCTGGTATTGCCAAGGCTACCTTGTATAGCCATTTTCGATCAAAGGATGATATATGTCTGGCTTACTTACAGTATAAAAACGAGGTATTCCTTAATGATATCGGAGAATTTGTAGAAAAAGCGCCCAGGGGAAAAGGAAAATTATTGGCACTATTTGACTTCTTATCCGCTTTTTTTAATGATAAGGACTTCAATGGTTGCTGGTGCCTCAATACCGTATCCGAAATTCCAAAGGAAAAGAATCAAATAGGTAAAGAAATTCAAAAACAGAAAAAAGAACTCATTCAATTCATTGAACAAATCATCGAAAAAAATATCAAGAATCCCAAAGCACACTTATCCCGACAAGTTTACCTATTATACGAATCAGCAGTTTCCGAGAGTCATTTGCACCAGGATGAATGGCCGATTCTTTCTGCCAGAGAAACTTGCAAGCAGTTGTTGAAATAAATTTTTTTATCTAAATAAAGACAGACTTGTCTGTCTAAATAAATTAACATTTATGAATTCATTCAATCAAAAAACAGCATTAATCATTGGTGGTACCAGTGGAATCGGCCGGGCTACGGTAAACGCATTATTGGAAAAAGGCGCAAGCGTACATGTAGTAGGGCGAACACCGGAGAAGTTGCCGGATGCAGCAGGTTTATTCAAACACAAAGTGGATATTACCAATCAGCACGAAACTCAGGCATTGGTAGAAAAAATTGCGGGACTGGATCGTCTGGATTATCTGCTCAATGCTTCTGGCATCTTCGGTCCTAAACCATTCCTGGAACACAGTGTGGAAGACTATAATTCTTATCTTGACCTTAATCGTGGATTCTTCTTTATCACCCAGGCTGCCGCTAAAAAGATGAAAGAAAACGGAGGCGGTTCCATCGTAAATGTAGGTTCGATGTGGGCGAAACAAGCCGTTAAAGCAACCCCTTCTTCCGCTTATTCCATGCAAAAAGCAGGATTACACAGCCTGACTCAACACCTTGCTATGGAACTGGCTGATCATAATATCCGGGTAAATGCAGTTTCACCGGCAGTAGTGGAAACACCTGTTTACGAATCCGTTTTTGGTGGCAAATCAGAAGCGCAAAAGGCTCTACAGGGATTCCACGGTTTTCATCCCATTGGCCGCAACGGAACCGCACAGGACATTGCCGAAACGATTCTTCACCTTTTCTCCGATAAAAGCTCATGGATCACCGGAGCGATCTGGGATACCGATGGTGGTGTAATGGCCGGAAGAAATTAGTACGAATAATGAATTTAAGCCAACAAAGCATTCAATCATCTAAATAATCCGCTTGCAGACTTTTAATCAAAATTTAATTTCATAAATTGATTCCCGAATTTAAACCGGTTGATTACAATAACTGTAGTTAGCCGGTTTGACTTTTGTAAAAAATCAGGAGCAATATGAAACAGATAGAAGTTTCAAAGGCTTGTCTAAGTTTAATTTCAAGAAGCGCATGGAGCGCTATCTTTTCAGCTCATGAAGTTTTGTTTGCTGATTGTTTGCAGGAATAAACTTCAGCTCCTATATTCTTTGAAGAGTTCAAGCATAAGACGGGTACAACATTTGGAAACATCAAAGCCGATATATACACACCTGTGCTTCCGGATTTCGAAAGAAAAAATTTCTGTACCTGCATTTTAAATGCCCCCTGGCGGGAGTAATTATAAATTATTCAAATCAAAAAATATGGAAAAAAAATATCCTTTACCTCCGTTTACGGAAGAGACCGCAAAGCAAAAAGTACAGGCAGCAGAAGATGCCTGGAACACCAAAGACCCGGTAAAAGTTTCTAAAGCTTATACAGTAGATACAGAATGGAGAAACCGAATTGAGTTCCTTAATGGCCGGGAAGAAGTACAGGCTTTTCTGGAAAGAAAATGGGAAACCGAATTGGATTACAGACTCAAAAAAGAGCTTTGGGGCTTTAGAGAAAATCGTATCGCCGTTCGTTTTGAATATGAATACAGGAACCGTGAAGGGCAATGGTTCAGAGCATATGGGAATGAAAATTGGGAGTTTGATGAAAATGGTCTGATGAAAAAACGCTATGCCAGTATCAATGATTTACCAATCGAAGAAAAAGACAGAAGGATATAATAATCAAGTACTAAAACAAAGACTAAAATGAGTTATTCCGATTTTTTTAGCTAATATCCTCTGCGAAATTTAATGCATTTAACTTTTCGTCGATTTTCGAACCTCGATTTTCGATTTTCGAACCTTAAATTTGTCTTCATGATTTCATGTTAGTACAAGGTTAAAATTCAGGTTGACTCCTATTGATAGAGATCGAGAAATGAATCAAAAAAACATTCTATTGATTATAGTCATTGCCCAGTTTTGCTGTACCTCTTTATGGTTCGCAGGAAACGGGGTGATGAGTGATCTCGTTGCAAACTTCGATTTATCCAAGGATGCTTTAGGCGATTTAACTTCGGCTGTACAGTTTGGTTTTATCAGCGGGACGCTAAGTTTTGCCATGCTCTCCATTGCAGATCGCTTCTCCCCTTCCAAAGTCTTTTTCGCAAGTGCAATTCTCGGAGCACTATTCAATCTTGGAACGATCTGGTCCGGCAATACTTTTCTGAGTTTATTGATCTTGAGATTTATGACCGGTTATTTTTTAGCGGGTATCTATCCGGTAGGGATGAAAATTGCTGCAGATTATTTCAGCAAGGGGCTGGGAAAATCTCTGGGATTTCTGGTTGGAGCATTGGTGCTTGGTACTGCTTTTCCGCATTTGCTAAATAGCCTGGGGGCGAACCTTCCCTGGCGCTTTGTTTTGATCACCACTTCCGCTTTAGCTATTGCCGGCGGGGTAATGATATTCTTCTTTGTCCCCGATGGCCCTTTTCGAAAACCGAGTCAAAAAATCGAACTCAAGGGTTTCCTGAAAGTATTTAAAAGCAAGCCTTTTCGAATAGCAGCCTTTGGTTATTTCGGACATATGTGGGAACTGTATGCCTTCTGGGCCTTTGTACCGGTTATGTTACAAAACTTTATCCAGTCTAATGTCGATTTACAGCTCAATACTGCATTTTGGTCCTTTTTGATTATTGGCCTGGGAGGATTAGCCTGTGTCATTGGCGGATATTTATCGCAATCTTTTGGTGCTCAGAAGGTGGCATTTCTGGCACTCCTGTTATCGGGACTATGCTGTTTGTTATCTCCTTTTGTATTTCAAAGTGGATCGCTATTGCTTTGTCTTGGCTTTTTAATTTTTTGGGGATTGGTAGTGATTGCCGATTCTCCCCTTTTCTCCACGCTCGTTGCGCAAAATGCAATAGCTGAAGTAAAAGGTACCGCATTGACTATCGTGAATTGCATTGGCTTTTCCATAACCATTATCAGCATTCAACTAATCAACTACCTCAGTGACTACATCAGTCCGGAATATCTTTTTCTCATTTTAGTCATCGGACCGGCTGCCGGATTGTTATTTTACCGATTAAATTCTTTTCAGCAGGCTAATTGATCTTCAAAGGCCTGAAATATATAGCTGAAATGAGTTTTTATTTAATCTCAAATTTGATAAAAACACCTGAATCCACGATGATATCTTTAAATTCTACTTCCTTAACATATTTGCTTGTATCAAGCGGTTGAGATTGGGAAACCCTTATCCCATCGATATAATAATCAGTGGCACTTGGCCGCGAACCTCTAATAGTTACCCCGGCATTATTAGTCTCCTTTATTAACATTGGCTTTCCCAATTCTTCGTCAATCGCCGAGAGTAAATACTCAGCTTTATCCTTTGCATTTTTTATTGCTTTTATTCTATTCCTTTTCTTGATCTCTTCAATTTCTGAATGACTCACTTTTTCTATGTAGGCACTCTGTATCTTAAGATTGCGCAATACACTAAATACATTTCTTACATCCTTGGCATCATTGCCTATTATTGAGTAAGACTTGGAGGCCACTGTTCCCTTTTTGAGCGGTTTCACTTTTTTGTACTGTGCTTTCGTCTTAAAGGCTTTTATATTGTCTTTTGGAATTCCATATCTTGCCAAGCTGTCAATGAAATTTCTTTCCTGATCTTCTATTTTAATCAACTTTCGCCCCTGGTAATATTCAAATAGAGTTAAACTAATATAAATCTCATTTGGAGCAATTTTTTCTTCTGAATATCCGATTACCTGAATTACTGATTTTTGGTTAGCAACATCATTTTCCTGGCAAATTGAAGAAAGAGGAAAAAGTAAAAGGACTATTGAGGTTAAATAAAGTTTCATGCTTGATATTTTTTGATTTATTATAAAATACAGTTTTTGAATTGTAACTGCATAAGTGAATGAGTGAAGCCTTTCTTATTAGGGATAAATCCATACCTCTATTTACTGAGCTGATACTGCAGTCCAAGTTTCACTATTTAATATTGGAAAATCAGAGAAAGGTCAAGTTATTTGGAGCCCAGTTTATTTTCGCCAGATTAATTCCGGAATTATTTCATCTTCACCGATAATTTCTGCCGTCCGCAAATGATAGATCACACTTTTCAACATTTTATCTCGCACCCAGCCGTGAATCGCCCACTCCGTACTATGGTACCACCTTTCTGCATCTTTAAGCTTTTGCTGATAACGTTCACTGACTAATTTGATCACATCATCATCTTGCATAAAACGATCACAGGAATCGTGGATGGTTCTTAATGTTCGGATAACATTATCCGGTTCTCTTTTCAATATATCATCCGTTGCCGCAATCATAAAACAGGGCCAGGGCGTTTTGTATTCTCCGACTCTGCGCAATTGATTGGAGTCCACCCAAGGCTTAGTGGTGTATTTTTCCCAATAGAAAACATCTGTTTCTAATTTTGTCAGAGATTCTAAAGCACCTTCCAGATTTTTTACAATGACAAATTGATCTTTGGAAAGTGTGTGTCCATTGGTATTCGCATCAACGATAGCCATCAGATGTGATCCGGAACCAAAACGACTGATTCCGTATTTTTTATCATAAATATGTTTGTAATTATCCAGCTGATTATTTGCTCCGGTATGAATACCCCAGGTTAGAGGAGTGGTGACGTATTCGCTGATAATTTTAGAGGGATTACCTTTTACAATAGCATTAATAATGCCTTCGGTCAATAAGATGCACATATCCACTTCACCATCGGCCAGTGCCTTTGTCATTTGTCCCGTACCACCTTTAAATGTCGTCCACTCTACCTTTACCCCACGTGTTTCAAATAAATTTTGCTCAATTGCCAAATGTATTGGTAAGTTAAAATGCTCTGGCACACCGCCTACCCGGATGGTTGTTGTATTCATGTTACTAAAGTATAATTACTGGTAAATTTTTATTGCTCTTGCTTACGCGTATATTTGCTTATGAACACGCAAAAGTATTAAACTGTTTTTTTTATGTTAAAAGAAATCTTAAAAAACTGTCTTGCCAAGACCATTTTATTGCTCCCCTTATTTATAATTTCCTGTCAAAACAGAATCGCGATCGACAATATTGACACACCACCTCCGGTTACGGATGCAGATGAAGCTTTGGCAAATGTCTATCAGCTTTTAGATGGTAGCTGGGAAGGAACTTTTGAAATTTATGAAGACAGTCAACCGAAAAAAGTCGAACTGGTAGAATTGTACAAACTAAGCAGGGCAGCTTTACAAAAAGATGGTTTAAAACTTAGTAACAGTATAAAAGTCAGGCAAGTCTATACTTCGGAAAGCCCGTATTTTCAAAGAGTACAAATTACGGATACATATCCCGAAAGTGGCAAAGTTGAACACAGTCGGGGTGTTAATAAAGTACAGAATGGTAAAATGTGGTGTGTCGTCAAAAAACCAAACGATACCGTCATTCATGAGGGGCATACAGAAGGCAAAAATACGATTATCTGGCAAAGCGATAATTCCGAAAAAAAAGAATATTTCTACGAAACCGTTGATGAAAAGTATTATGAAATCATCGGCTGGGGCTATTATGGCAGCAATGAAGATCGAAGTTTGAGTCCGAAACTCTGGTTCTACGGACGCTACCAGCGAAAATAGGTTTTGAAATTGCTAATCACAGAATGACTCAATCCTGGAGTCGAACTTTATTTATGCACAGATTTTCTGTTTTTTAGCTTCTGTAAAAGCTATGTCAGGAGTTGGAAAAGTCAATTCTCCAATGTTAATTCAACATTATTTTTTTTACAAAAATCACCCTAATTATGCATTCTATCCCCATTGGGCATTCTCAAGTTTATACGGTTATAAAATATAAACAGGAATGTATATATTCGGCGCTGAAAACCTTTTTATCAACAAATAAAACAAACTATTATGGCTACATTCGAAGAAACCATTAAAGTGTTCGAAGCAGAAATGGACAAACTGGGACTTGCATACGATGCTGATCTGTTCCTTGCTGTAACCAAACATCTCGGTCCTTCCATTTACTCCAATGACTCTGCACGCGTTTCTTGCACACAACAATCGGAACTGGAAACAGTGAAGAATAACTTCCTGATCAATAAGCTAGGTCTTGAGGATGGTCCCGAGCTGGATGCAGCGATCAAAGAGGTTTGCGAAACCATGGGTACTTCAAACCGCGATAAGTATCGCGCCTGCTTTTATTATCTATTAGTTAAAAAGTTTGGTAAAGAAGCAATGTTTAACTAACAAACAAAAACCATGAAGGGGTTTGTAGAATCCCTTCATGGAAATTAAATTATACAACACTAGTTTTTTAGCTCGCCTTTTTAAAAGTCAGCCACTTGTAAAGTACCGGCACGACCATTAAAGATAAAACCGTAGAAGAAATCATTCCCCCGATAATCGTCCAGCTCAAAGGAGACCAGAGGTTTGTCCCTTGAAGGGTCAGAGGTACAAGTCCGAGGATGGTAGTGATGGTCGTAAGAATAATCGGCTTCAATCTTCGTTTCGATCCCTGCATAATAGCTTCAATTTTCGAATGGCCTTCCCGCATCAACTGATTCATATAATCCACCATAATGATGGCATTATTTACGACGATCCCAATCAAACTAATCAGTCCGACAAAAGCAAAAAAGGAAAAGGACCAGCCCGTAAAATAGAGTGCAAAGAATGAACCAGTAATTGCCAATGGAATAGAAGAGAACACGATAATGGGTTGCAAAATAGAGCGAAACTGTAATACAAGTACAGCAAAAATAGCGATCTGTGCCAAAACGAGGATTACGCCCAAATCGCCAAAAGTGCTCTGCTGCTCATCGTACTCCCCTCCTACTTCGTACCAGTAACCTTTGGGCCATTCAATCTCATCCAGTTTCTCGATCAATTCCGCTGTAACAGGGATCGTATTATCCAGATTATTCAAACTTGCCCGAACCGGGATATTTCGGTTGAGGTTATAATGATTAAACTGCCCTACCCCACCTTCAAAACCTACATCAGAAATATGATTCAGTGGCATCAGTCTTCCCGTGCGATTTGCCACATAAATTTTGTCTAAATCCGCAATATCCGGTTGTTCATCGAAAGGCATCCGCAATACCATATTATAATCTTCTCCATCCTCCAGGCTTACCTGATCTATGGCCAGACCATTTAAACTTGCCCGAATTGTCTGATCAAAATCCAGTTCTGAAACAGCCAGTAATCCGGCCTTTTCTTTATTAAGTTTGATATTCAACTGCGTTTGATTTCGGCGAATCGGATTTTCGATATTGATTACCTGTGGATGTTCTTCCAGGATTCCTTCTACCCTGGCAGCCAGTTGCTTGACTACAGCTAAATCTTCTCCGGTTATCCGAAATTCAATCGGAGCTTCGACGGGCACCCCGTTTTTCAACTCTTCCATGGTAATCTTAGCTCCTGAAAAATCCGCAAACACTTTCCTGAGAAAAGCAATGGATTGATAAAATCTGGCCGGGTTCCATTCTTTAAAATTAACCATCAACTGACCATGTTGCTTTTCAAACGATTTAGGAATTCTGTTATAATAAATTTGCGGATTACCATGCCCGACATTCGAAGTATAATTGGCTACATATTCCATCGTATCCAGAATAGACTCTACATGGTTTACAGCTATTTCTGTTTCTTCCAGACTTGAACCACGCGGTGTATTGACTTCAACGAGCAAGACCGGCTTGTCAGCCGTTGGGAAAAAACTAACACCTATTTTTGGAAATAAGCTTACACTAAAAACCAATATCCCAAAAGCAGCGGGAACCACTAACCAGCCTCTTTTTAGAGAAAACGTCAATATCGGATCATAAATCTTTTCTGATATCCAATCAAAGGCCCGATCCGCATAAGACTTTTTAGCTGGTTTAGAGGATAATAGCCAGTTGGACATCATCGGAGAAAAAGTCAGGGCCAGTATCAGTGATATTACCAAGGTAAAAATAACTGTCAGTGGTAACGATGCCAAAAATAAACCCGGTCCTTCGCCCAATTGAGTCAAAGGAAAAAAAGAAAGCAATGTCGTCACGGTAGAGCTGGCAATTGCCAAAGCAACTTCTCCCGCTCCTTTTTGAGCAGCTTCTTTTTTTGAAAAACCTTCTTTAATAAAGCGATTAATATTTTCAATGACTACAATTCCATTATCAACCAATAGTCCCAATGCCAATACTAAAGAAGCAATCGAAATCTGCTGGAGGCCATAACCGGCTCCATTCAACAGCGTTAAAGCAATAATGATGCATAAGGGAATCAAGGTAATAATGATCAATGCCGAACGCCAGCCCAGAACCAGTAAAATGACTAGGCCTACTAAAGCAATTCCCTGAAGTAAGTTTCCAAAAAAATCATTAATCCGGGTTTGTACAGCTGACGTCTGTTCGAATGCAACATTCAGATCAATACTTGGCGGCAGATTCTTTTCGAATTCATTTTTCACCTTGTTTACAGCCTCATTCACCGAGATGATATTTTCACCGGTTTGTAATTTCAATGAAACAAAAACCGCTTTTTGCTTATTGAATTCTGCTTTCCAGCGCAGGTCTTCATCTTCGATTTTTACTTTAGCGATATCCCGTAAATAAACAATGCGATTGTTGACCGAAGCGATAATTGAATTGCGAATTTCTTCGAGATTATTAAAGTCGCCTGTACTTTTTATAGTAAAACTTTTTGTTCCGGCCCGAACATCACCTCCCGGGATATTGGCATTATTTGATCTTAGTACGCCAATCACCTGCGCCAGTGAAATATTCTGAGCTGCCATCCTCTGAAAATCCAGTGAAATTCTGATTTCCTGTTCAGGGCTCGCTTCTACTTCCACCGAACTAAGCCCCTTTACATTTTCCAATTCATCTTTAAAAGCTTCCGCAAAAGCATCCAGCTCCTTATAGGACACATGATCAGAGGTCAGAGCGTATAGTAAAAAGTTTACCCGATCTTCAGGTTTTATTTGTTGTATATCAAAAAGTACAATTCCGCTTGGAAGCGTTTGCCGAACCGCATTAATCTCCCTCAACACTTCGTCATACTTATCCTTGGCATCAATATCAAAACTGGCCTCTATGGAGATCAGAGCCAAACCTTCTTTAATTGAAGTTTTTATCTCCGTAATATCATCAATTTCATTTACTATTTCTTCAATGGGATCAACAATCAGCTTTTCCATATCTTCCGGAGAAGTTCCGGGATAAACGATAGTTGCAAAATATATCGGAAAACTAACCTGAGGGTCTTCCGAACGAGGCATTGCGATAAATGATCGTACCCCCAACAAGATTGCGATCAGAATAATGATAAGGACAAACTGAGCATTTCGCAATGCAAGTCTAGTGAGATTCATAATATACAAGATTTAAGATGGGTGTTGAACTTATTTTTTCACATAGATTCGGTCACCATCGGTCAAATAAGGTGCACCGCTTGTTATCACTCGATCAAACGAATTTACTTCTGGCTTTTTTACAAAAACCGAAGAAGAAGTAATCCGGATAGGTTCGACCAAAAACATACGAGCAATAGTATCCTGTTTTTCGGGAACAAAAACTGAAAGTGACTGCTGATCACCTTCTACGATTGCCGCCATGGGTAATTCGAGGTAGCTGCTTTTTTCCTCCGGTGTAATCTCTACCCGGCCGATAAAACCATTGCGCAAGCGGTATTGTCCTGCCCTGATAGCTAATTCTACTTCAAAAGTTCCAGTAACGGGGTCCGCATTTTCGGCAATCATGGCAACTCCTGCAGCGAAACTTTGTCCGGGAAAAGCATCAAAGAACACTTCTGCACTACTTTTATAGCCAATTCGGTTGATATCCCGGTCCGAGATGGCTACTTTCATTACATGAGTTTTGCCCGAAGCCGTAGCAATAATGAAGATGGGTTGGCCGGGAGCTATTAACTCATTGGGCTCAGCTAATCTGCGAATGATACGCCCGGCAACAGGACTGGTAATTCGAGCATATTTCTGATTGAAACTGGCAATATCCAGATCGGCCTGAGCAACCTCTAAAGCCGTTTTTAAATCTTGTACATTTTCCAGAGTAGCCGCAGAATCGGCATACATCTTTTTGATACGCTCCAAATCCCTTTCGGATTTCTGTACCATCCTTTGTGCTTTTAATACCTGTGCATCGATTTCATTAGTTCGTAAAGTAGCAAGTGTTTTTCCTTCTTTGACATAATCGCCTTCATCGGCACTGATTGAAGCTATGATCCCTCCAATTTTAAAAGAAAGTTTAACTTCCTGATCTGAACCCAGTCTACCAATAGCATAGATTGGAATCGGTTCATTACGCTCTTCTACTTTGGCTATTTTTACAAAATTTTTGGATTGCCTGCTTATTTTTTCAGCTTCTGGATCAGAGTAATCAACTTTACAGGCCGTGATCAGAGATAGTAAAAAGAATAGTCCTAATATTATTTTTTGCATGGTTCTGAATTTTAAATTTGAATTATCGAAAAAGCTAAGCCTTAATACACCTGCTTATCAATCAGCACCCTGGGCATTTTCCAACTCGGCTAATTTGATGAGATAATCATATTTGGTCAAAGCCTGGCGGAGATCACTGGTAATCAGTTTGTTTTGTGCATCGGTTACTTCGAGTAAGATGGCTTTGTTGTTTTCGTATTTAGACTTAATGATGCTATAGGTTTTGCGGGCACTTTCTGAGGCCGCTTTTTCGGCAGCAAATCTACTTTCCAGTGATTTTAAAGCATAATAAATCTGAGTGACTTGTATTTCAACTTGTTGACTAAGTTGCGCTTTACCATTATTTAGAAGGAGTTGATCAACTTCTATTTCCTCCATTCTTTTTTTCCGCCGTCCGCAATCAAATAAATTTACGGACGCTCCAAAAGCCAGTGTGTACAATGGTCCTCCATTATCAAAATCGAATGATTCGGTTTGAAGACCTATCCCTCCCGTAATCCCCAAAGTAGGTAGTTTCTCTCTCTCTATTCGCTCCTTATTTAATTCATTAATTCCACTAGCGATATTGATACGTTTAAATTCTTTCCGCTGTTGTTTGGCCTTTTCGATGGCATCACTGAGTTTAATATTTTCAATAGAAAAACTATTAATCAGGCTCTCATCGATTTCGATATTGGTAGCTGCTTCACGATTGATAATAATATTAAAATAGGTTTGAGCTATTGCTTGTTGTTCAATAAGATTCGCTCTTTCACTTTCCAGATTGGCCAGTTGAAATTCTATGTCGGAAATAATTTCTGAGGTTGCTTTATCATATTTGACCAGTTTTTTATTAATGCTTAAAAGATCATTTAAAAGACTTTCCGTCTCGTCCAAAATTCGAAATCCTTCAATTGTTTTCAAATAGTTGAAATAAGCTACTCTTGTCTGCAAAATGATCGTGCTTTTTTGCAATTCAATATCCAGATCATTCAGGAAAAGTAATCCTTCCTGAATCAGATGATTATATTTTATGGAGCTGTTAAAGATAGGTTGACTTATCGTCAGTTGTGCATCCAGGAAATTATTGGGAATCAAAGGGATATCCTGATTTTTCAAATTGGTGGGAAACTGATCACTTTGCGTAAGTTGGTTCAAGGTCCCGTTAACGGGATTAAAAAGATCACCAATCGGGAAGGGCAATGTTCTTCCTCCTGTAGCAAACAAATAGCTGGCATTGACATCAAGCGACGGCATCCAGTTCCGGCGAGCCTGAGCTACGCGTTTTATCTGTTTTTCCTTCCGCAATTGTTCTCCTTTGATTGAAAGATTATTGGTCAAAGCCTCTTCCACATAGGCATCCAGTATGGCACTTTGTCCAATGCCCAATCCAGGAAAAATAAGTACAAGACAAAGCAAGAGCTTGTAATAAATGGCGTTTTTCATAATAAATAATGCTTAGTTAATTAGCGGGTCGACTAGTAAGGGTTTTAAAAAATAAACAGTGTTTACTATTTTTTCTTCAACATTTTTTCAAAGCTGAGATGCGCTTCTTTGGCCACAAAATCCATATCCTCTTTCAACATCATCGGGCAACGATCCATGATCATTAGGGCTATCATGCCATGCATCATCGACCAAATCATAAAGGCTCCGGAATCTACATCACTTACATGAATCGAATCCTCTTCTATACAGGTTGCTACGACTTCCTTTAGTAATTCGTAGTTTTTACTCCCTGTTTCCCATCCCGGATCAAGTGATTCCGCAGCACGCATCGGAGATTTCATAATGAACATCAATTCGTATTTATTGGGGTTTTTCATAGCAAAATCAAAGTATCTGCGCCCCATACTTCTCAATTTTTCGTAACCTTTACGCTCATCCTTTCTGAAATCCTCAAACTCTTCGTAGAAGGATGAAAAAGCTTTTTCCTGCAATGCAAAAAAGATAGCTTCCTTGTTTTCATAATAGTTGTAAAGCGTAGCCGGATTACAAGCTATTGCTTTGGCAATCTTGCGCATGGTCGTTTCTTCATAACCCTCTCTGATAAACATCGTTTCGGCAGCTTCCAGAATTCGCTGGCGCATTTGTTGAATCGCTTCCTGTCTTTTTTTAGTCGTTGCCATAATTGTTTTTCAGAAGAACATCGATTAATAAACAATGTTTATCTTTTGTGAAAGCGATATAGTGAACCATCGTAATCTAAAGTTGAAGTGTAAGAATGGAAGGATGATAGGAAAGTCCTGATTACTGAATATATTGAGCGTGGAAAAGTTATCCGGAAAAAACGAAAGGTTTTGAAAAGCAATATACCGATCATTCTTTCTGTTACACCTTTCATGGCATATGAATTATAATTTTATAAAAGCTCAGATAAATAGATATCTGCTATCTTTGCAAAAATCCAGTGATTTATGAAGTTTAGCGATTATCCTATTGCAGATGCCATTAAAAAGAATTTGGAAGTATTGGGTTTCCGAAGGCCCACGGATATTCAATATAAATCTATCCCTTCAATCCTGAAAGGAGAAGACGTCCTGGCTATTGCACAGACCGGAACCGGTAAAACGGCAGCCTTTGCCATTCCAGTCATTAATATGGTACAGGAACGTAAGCACAAATTGAGATCGGGAGGCATAAAATGTCTGGTGATGGTTCCTACGCATGAACTGGCACAACAGGTTACCGGGGTTTTCAATCAAATTAGCAAAAATACTCATGTCAGAAGTTTTGGACTCTACGGTGGTGTAGAGCAAGACCCACAGATTAGCAAACTGCAATCCGGTATTGACATCCTTATCGCCACACCGGGAAGATTATTTGATCTGAGAGCACAGGGACATCTGCAACTGAATTGGGTGGAAATGCTGATTCTCGATGAAGCTGACCATATGCTGGATCTCGGCTTTCTCGGGGATATTCAGGATTTGATGCGCCATCTTCCCAAAAAAAGACAAACCCTTTTCTTTTCGGCGACGATCAATGCCCGAATCAAAAAAATTGCTTACTCCCTGGTCCACAAAGATGCCATACGAATACAGATTTCTCCCAGGAATCCCGTAGCCAAAAATATCAATCATTCCGTAGCCTTTGTCAGGATGGAGGACAAACGCTTTTTCCTGGAGCGCCTGATCCGGGAAAGACCGGAAACCAAAATCCTGGTTTTTGTTCGAACAAAAGTACGCGCAGAGAGAGTTGCCAAAGCAATGGCCAGAGTGAATTTGGAATGTTTAACGATTCACAGCGACAAAGATCAAACAGCCAGAAATCAGGCTATGGCAAAATTCCGTAGCGGAGCGATCAAGGTCTTAATCGCTACCGATATTACGGCGCGGGGTATTGATATTCCTAATGTTGACTATGTAGTTAATTATGACTTGCCGGATAAAGCAGAAAACTATGTTCACCGTATCGGGAGAACCGGACGTGGCCGCAATCGGGGATATGCTGTTTCTTTTTGCGCGGAGCAAGAAAAGGAAATGCTCAGCGATATTGAAAATTTTCTCGGGCATCATATCGAAGTGGAGGTTATCAACTCCGGTATTTATGAAGAAACAATTGCCAACTCCCTAGAAGACGATCGGGATTTAAAGAAGTTGATGAATGAGATTGAAGCTTTCGAACAAAAAAAGAAGAAAAAGAAGAAGCGAAAATAGGAAAGGGAAAAAATATAGGTCATCCTGGGTTTTGGTTAAGATTCACCGTGAAATTGAATAGTATATCCCTATTTATTGCTTTGTAGAAAAGGTATTAGGCATGAGATATTAGGTTTCAGGTTTTCTGGGATGCCTCATGCCTAATACCTGATCCTACTAAACCGGAAGAATCAAACGCTCCTTTTCTTTTTTAAGTAATGGTTGTACACTAGCCTGAATGACCTGTTTTAAGGATTCTAATATTTTTCTTTTTACAAAGTGCTTATGTACCACCAGGCTGATCGCCCGCACCGGCACCGGAGCCTTAAATTGCTTAAGGTATTTGCGATCTTCTTCCTGAAAATCAATAGTCGAAAGATAAGGTAAAAGCGTCACGCCATTATTCTTTCGAACAAAGCGCATCAGTGTATCAATCGTTCCGGATTTATACTCCAGGTTGGCATTGATTCTCCTTTTTTTACGCAAAGAACAAATTGTTTCTACCTGCGTACGCATACAATGTCCTTCGTCCAGCAACCACAAACGACTACTGTCAATAGCATTGATATCCTTGACAATCTTTCGGTTTTTATCTGCCCGGTCGTACAATAAGAAGGGTTCATTAAAAAGGGGGAACTCCAGGATTTCAGCGTTTTCTAAAGGCGTCGATAAAATGCCAATATCGAGCGTTCTGTTTTCCAGTTCCGTAATAATTTTGCCCGTAGTGATTTCACTGACTTCAAAGTGTACTTTTTTATTTTTTTTGATAAAATCATTCAAGAATAATGGCAGCAGGAAAGGTGCAACCGTTGGAATCAAGCCAATTTTTAAAACCCCGCTGACTTCCCCTTTCAAATCATTGACAACTTCATCAAGATTATCGAGTTCCCGGATAACCTGTTTGAGTTGGTTAATTATTTTCTCCCCTTCTTTGGTAATCTTAATTGGTTTGGTTTTACGATCAAAAACGGTAATCCCGATTTCTTTTTCGAAGCGAGCGACCATTGTACTCAATGTGGATTGAGTTACAAAACAGTTTTCGGCGGCCTTCCCGAAACTCAAATATTCCCCAACGGAAATTACATATTTTAGCTGGTGTATATTCATTGACAGTATCAATATTAAGATTAAAAATATCGTTTTGATCAATCAAATATAAATCTTAATTTTGAATTATCAAGAAAGGGTGAAGAAATAGGTTGATATTAATTGATCGATTGAAAAACTGATATATTCCAGGTCAATAGCACAATATTTTAAAACTCTATTATACTTTCTATTCAAATGAAAAATATTCAAGATTGTATTCGTACGGGTGATACGGCCGGGCTTAAACAAATTATTCAGGCACAACCGGAGGCCATTAATCAAGCTGATCAAAGAGGCTTTACTCCTTTGACTCTGGCTACTTATGTAGAAGCAAAGGAAATGGTGGAATTACTTCTGGCGAACGGTGCAAATGTCAATGCACAGGATGCAGCCGGGAATACGGCTTTGATGGGGGTATGCTTTAAGGGACATCTTGATATTGCAAAAATATTGATTGACAAAGGCGCAGATGTCAACATCAGTAATCATAATCAAGCGACTGCACTTAGCTTTGCCGTTAACTTTGGTAAAACAGAAATGGCCCACTTATTACTTGAAAAGGGGGCGAATCCAAATACAGGCGGCATTTCCCTTTTGCAGCAGGCCAAGCATCAAGGGGACAAAGCCATGGAAGAATTGTTGATGTCTTATCAATAAGCACCCTTTTCTTCCAGTGAAAAGATGAATAAAAATTTGCTATTCAACAATCCAATATACTAGCTGAAGCGGGAGAAGTATTTTATTTCAACCGCTTCATTAGCATTGGTTTTTTTCTACGGGCAACTTCCAGTTGAGCCTTGTCTACCATCACAACATACCCTTCTCCTCTTACGTATTCCTGAATATAATTGAGGTTAACCATACAATTCTTGTGAATTCTGAAGAAGTTGAATTCTTCGAAATAATCATAATTGCCCAAAGTCTTGGAGCACCATAATTTGCGCCCGTCATTTAGCGCAAACCGGGTGAGATTATCCTCTCCTTTCATAAACATGATATCCTTGATATCTACAAGGTAAATTTTATCATGAGCGGGAATACAAATTTTATTAAAAGGATTAGGATTGAAGTATTGATCTTTGAAAATGCGGTAGCGTTCGTCGCTCGTTTGTTTATCCTCTTTTTTCACTCTGTTTACCGCTGCACTTAACTCATCCGGATCAATTGGTTTGGTCACATAACCAATACTACTGTAGTTACAGGCTTTCATCGCATACTTCTCATAGGCCGTAACGAAAATGATCTCGAATTTGATTTCTTTTAACCTGTCCAGCAATTTGAATACCAAACCATCCGGAAGGTTAATATCCATAAAGACAATATCGGGTTGGTTTTTCGGATCGCTCAATAATTGAAAACCCTCTTCCAGCGAACCGGCTTCCGCTGTTATTTTGACCTGAGGGCAATTTAGTCGTAGAAGGTTTTTCAGGTTTATCCGGCCGTTTGGCTCATCTTCCAGGATAATAGCATTCAGCATAGCTTATTAAATAATTGAATATGATTTTTGGAAATAGAAAACGAAGATAGGAAAATAAACGTATTAAAAAAATGTTTTATGAGTTTTATCTTCAGATGTCTACAACAACTTCATTAACATATTTTAAAAATTCCTTTCTCTGCAAAAACATTTCATTAAGAACATCGAACCTTAAAATCGCTTAATTTTAGAGCAATATCTTTCTGGAGTTTATAAAACCACAGCTGCTATGAAAAATTATTTTATACTCATTCTGTTCGCTCTGGCTTTTCTGGCCTGTAATCGCCCCGCCAAATTGCTCGAAAAAGGAAAGAGTGAAAAAGCGCTTCACGTGAGTATCCGGCATCTAAAAAATGGAAAGATCAAGGATAGTGATCTTTATGCTTTTGAAAAGTCATTTTTACTGGAAACCGAAAAGGATGCTTACTGGGTTAAAAATACCCGGCAATACGGACAATCCGATAAATGGCTGGCGATTCACGACAAAGCTGTAAAGATGCTCAATCGCCAAAAAAAAGTACAACAGATTCTATATCGACTTAATGACCGGGGCCATTATCCAAGGATAGACTTTTATCCGGCTCAGGAATTACTGGAAGAATCCAGAGATAAAGCTGCGCTATACTATTACGCCCAGGCTCAGGAATTCATACCTTCTGCCAGGGGAGGTAACCGAAAAGCGGCCAGACAGGCCTACACTAATCTTGAAAAGATTGCAAAGTACCGTGAAGTTTTTAAAGATACTGAAATGCTTCGAACGGAGATGTACGATCTGGGAACAACTCATATTTTGCTTAATCCCGTGGAAGATGAAATTCATTTTGAAGAAGACGAATTACTCTTTGCGGCCTTTTTTAGAAATCGACGATTCCCAAGAAGGGAGCAATGGAAAGTATTACATTTGAATGAGCCACTGGATGGTCAGATTGATTATCGCCTCGATTTGCGCTTTGCCGATATTTATGTAAGTGAAAATAGGGAAAATCTTTTTGTATGTACGAATACTGAAACTATCATTGATGCTTATGTAGATGAGCAAGTCTGGAGTGAAAAGGATTCGGCGTATGTCATAGAGCGAAAACCTGTTTATGTTGATATTAGTGTAAGTGTATACCATTACGAACAAGAGAAAAGAGCTTCCCTCAAACTGCTCGCCAGCTTATACGATATCCAAAATGAAAACAGGGTCCAACAATTTGTCTTCAATGGATCGGATAGCTGGTACAACGATTATTCCATAGTAGTTGGGGATCGGCGGGCTTTGGGAACAGCCTGTTTGGATCAGCAAGGTTGCAGACAGTGGTTTCCGGATGATTTTGAGATGCTGCAGGATGCCGCCAATTGTACCTACGGGACTTTTAACAGAACAATAAAAAAGAGGATTGATTGAATTGAAAATGATAAATGCAAAAGGGGAAAGTGCTAAGGTTTTGTTTACCTAATATCCATTAAGAGAACAAATGTCTAGCACCTCCCCATCCACCGTTGCTCTTTAAGAGCTAAGCAAGTTTTATCACCCATTATTACAAAAACGCTAAAACAAGAAGACTATTCAGCTCATCATAATTACTGAAAATCGGTTTGCTATTCCGCATTCAATGAATCTTCCATTCTTCAAATCTATCAGTAAGGACTTAGCCAGTTAGATTATATGAAATAGCAATGGTGAATATTTTTTGCATTTTAGCCTTTCACTTTTATAAAATATATTTTTGTTGATGGTATAGATCAGAAATCTATCCTTACGCTATGAAGCAGCCACCTCCTTAAAGAATTGGATGATACTTCATAAGTTCTTGAAAAATAATTAATGTATCTTAGTCTTACAAGCCTGATTACTTTGGCATAATGAAATTTTAGTCTCAATAATGCTTTTCATTGAGTAAACGCAATTGTACCCAACCTTAGGTTTTCCATTTCCGTATTTATAAAAAAAGCAATATGGCATTTACGAAAAGCTTGGTCCCCTTCCTTTTTCTTTTCCTGGTAATTACCACGAGCAGGGCACAATCGAGGTTTAGCACTCAGTTGCGGTTTGATTATATTGTAAATGGTATCAATGAATCCACTCCGGAAGAATATGATCAATACATTGCTATAAACAGAATTAATTCCAGACCTTCTTTTGCAGTAGGTGTTCAGTATGATTATTCACTCGGGAAAAAAAGAAATTTCGCCATTCATATGAGCACCTTTTTCGAATATCGAAATTACAGCAGATTGATTGTGAATGAATATGAGCGAAGCGGTTGGTCAAACCGATCCAAGAAAAACTTCCGATCAGAGTATGTCTCTCTTCCCATTGGTTTTTCATATCGATTAGGCAAATGGAAACTCCAGGGAAGTTTGGTCAATATGATTAACTTAAAAACCAAAGTAGATGCCCATTATTGTGGATATACGGACGGCGGTAATTGTGAATATTTTGAACTGTATTCTATTAGCAATGATTTTACTAAGAAAAAAAGCGAGGACTTTTTTGTAAGGGAGGAAATCTATGCAGACGACTGGTATCATCAACAGATTGCTTTCGGTGTCCAATACCAACTCAATGACCTAATCGGTATAAGCCTAGAGTATCGGGATTTTATCAAAGACAATAATCTGTATTACAACCGGGACGACTGGGATGTATATTTGCATGAGACCTTAGAGCAACAAACCAATAGTTTGCATATCTCAGTATTATTCAAACTCTAGGCATATCTCTTTCAGTATTCACAGACATTATGAATACGTAGATTTTTCCAGACTTTTGCAGATTTTAAACTAATTTGCCTTTTGTAAGTATTTACTCCACTACCACAATCTTCTCAATCAAATCTCCGGGATTGATTTTATCAATGACCTCCAAACCTTCGAATACCCTTCCGAAGCAGGTATGGTTTCGATCCAGGTGAGCTGTATTTTGACGACTATGACAAATAAAAAACTGAGAACCTCCGGTATTACGCCCGGCGTGAGCCATCGAAAGGACCCCGCGATCGTGGAATTGATTATCTCCGTCTAGCTCACAGTTAATTTGATAACCCGGCCCACCTCGGCCATCTCCATTGGGGCAACCACCCTGGATTACGAAATTGGGAATTACTCTATGAAAAGTGAGCCCATCATAATATCCGTCTTTAGAAAGTTTAACAAAGTTGGCAACCGTATTCGGTGCGTCTTCTTCATAAAACTCTACTTTCATAAGTCCTTTTGAGGTATGTATTTCGGCATTCATATTTTTAATTTTTTGAATGCAAATATAAGGAAAGATGTAGATATATGACTATATGCAAGTAAGATAATACAGAAGGTGAATCACAAGAAGATGGAAAGCCCTATCAGCGCTTGGCATCCAGCAAAATCAACTCTACCCGGCGGTTTCTGGCTTTACCAAACTCCGTTTGATTTTCCTGCTTCGGTTTGGTTTCTCCAAAATAAAACGTTTTTAGGGTTTCCGGACGAAGGCCTTTTGCAATGAGAAAATTCCGGACAGCCACTACCCTTCTTTGACTCAACTGAAAATTATAGGAAGTACTGCCTTCATTATCTGTATGTCCTTCCAAAACCAGATAATATTGAGTCTGATTTTGGAGAATTTCTGCCATTTGTTCCAGCATATCCTTATAAGCCTCTTTGATAACAGCGGCATCTGTATCAAATTCTACTACGTCTACCATAACATAGTTCATTCCTCTTCCCGACAAATTGCCTTCTGCAAAAGCATTATCATCCGGGCATCCATTGCGGCTCAATAGTCCTTTTACATAGGGACATTCATCTTTTAAATCTGAAATACCATCTTCATCGGTATCCGGGCAGCCGTCAAATTCTTCCACGCCTTTGATATAAATGCATTTATCAAATCGATCGGGAATCCCATCATTGTCGCTATCAATCCCCGGAATTTCTACCGGACAACCCTGGTTCTCTTTCTTTCCGGGCAAAGAAGGGCAAACATCTACATAATCCCAGATTCCATCGCCATCCTGATCATTACAGCCCTGAAATTGCACATAGCCATATTCGTAAGGGCATAAATCATTGACATCCAAAATACCATCCTTATCGTAATCCGCACCACTTGGCTGAATCGGTATTTCTTCGCGCGTCCCTAATGCTTCCGGACAGCCTTTCAGCGCTTTTAATCCGGGTACATTGGGACATTCATCTCTTCTGTCACTGATACCATCTCCATCCGTATCTTTAATTTCTCCCAAGCCACCTTTGAAGGGAATATTGAAAATCATTGATAATTCTACTGCATTATTCAAATTTCCGGCCTGTTTCAGTTTTGAAACATTATAATCGAAGCCAAGGCCAAATACCATATTTTTCCTTGTAAACTGGGCTTTAAATACAAAAGCATCCGCCAGTCGATGTGCCACACCTAATTTGAAGCCGGTACTGTCACTCCGGTTAAAATCAAAATTGACTCCCAACAAAATTTCCCGGGCACTACCCTGCCCCATATACATCGCCGTTGGTTCCAAACCAAAATTTTCTTTCACTTGAAATAGTACCTGACCGTGTAAAACCAATCTGCGGGGAATATTGATAAACTCCCCATTGATCGAAGTGAGTTGAGGGGCATTAGCATGATAGATCGCCAGACCAAGTTCTCCAATTATCGGAACTGTTCTTTCGATATCAAAATTATAAGCCAGACCAATATTGATGGTGTTGGCACTCATTCTTCCGCTTGTAAACTGTTCTCCGCTAGGCTGGCTTAAATCGAAACCTATGCCCGGTGCATATTGATTATCAAAAGTTTGTTGATTGAGATCGATAATAGATTGATTGACACCTATTTGTGCACCGATTGATAAAGAATTATATCCATCATTCAGTAGTTTTCGATAACCGGCAGAAAACAAGGTGTTCGATTTTTTATATCCCAATTCTCCGGCTTTACTCTGGTCAACCAATAGTCCCAATGAAAAGTTTTTAAATTTTCCGTCAATGAAAAAACTGTAATTTGCATATTGTGCATTAATAGCTTTCCACTGTGAGCGATATATCCCACCTACTCTAATCATATTATTATCCCCACCTATCAATGCCGGATTCAGATATAGAGGATTCATTCTAATCTGGGAGTAATGTCCATCCTGCGCATTCATATTTATCATGAATAGCAAACAAATCGCCGTAATAATTAAATCCCTCATTTTGTTTTCTTTTGTGTTCATTAACGGATGATGGAAACATGGCCCGATTGTACCTCTTGCTGACCTGTGATCAGTTCCGCTCTCACCAGATACGTATAAGTGCAGCTGGAAGCAGGCTTTCCTCTAAAAAAACCATCCCATCCCTGATTAATATCATTTGTTTGAAACACCAGTTCTCCCCATTGATTATAGATAAAAAACTCAATGGAAGTAATCTCTTCTCCCCGGACATACAATACATCATTTTCACCATCATTATTGGGTGTAAATGCAGTGGGTACGAATATTTGGGAATCCTTAATATTTTGTCTGTAAATAATATAGTTCTCTTTTGTTAATGTATCCCTGCAACCTGTATGGTTCTCGACTATCAGACTTACGGTATAAACACCAGGTGCTGTATACTGATGAGTCGGGTATTCCAGCTCCGAGACATTTTCATCTGCTGAATCGGGATCACCAAAATCCCAGTAATAAGAGATATTTTCATAATCATTCAACAGTACTTCGAAATTGGATACATCGTTTTCGGAATCGAGAAGGAGCGGATCAGCGGTAAAATCCTCAATCAACTGCTCCGAAACTGTAAAATTGATCGTATTAGATTCAATTAGGCCAAATACGCTTGTGCTCGTTACCATCAAACTAGCATGGCCCACCGGTATATCATCTGCGGTATAAACGGGCGAAGAACTGTTTTGGACAATTTGTCCGTTTACATAAAAAGTATAATTCGATAAAGTATCCGGACTAGCTACAAATTCCATCGGTGTCCCAAAACAAAAGAATTGATCTTCTATATTATCCGGATCACTAATGGCTATATTCACTAATTGCACCGCTACAGTCGGGCGATCAATATCGATAATTTTTCGGATCAGATTATTATAGGCGTCCGCCACAAAAATCTCCTTGGTCTGATTCCAGAAATGAATCCCTGTAGCGGCATTAAAAGATGCATTGGTTCCAAAGCCATCAACACTACCTGTTGCATTGGATTGTCCAACGTAGGTAGTTACTTGATAAGATTCGGGTATGGAGCCGGTAGGCATCAATTTTCTAATGACATGATTATAACCATCTGCGACATAGATGTTCCCCAGGTCATCAACCGTAATGTCCCAGGGATAATTGAACTCCGATTCCCCGGGGTTTCCATCAACGTGCCCGATAGAACCAGTACCGGCAATAGTTGTTACACCTCCATTGGGTGTAACTTTGCGGATCAGGTGATTCCATTCATCGGCAACCAGAATATTTCCATCATTATCAAGTGTCAAGCCATATGGACGATAAAAACGAGCATTAGAACCATTCCCGTCTTCGCTTCCCGGTGAGCCGAGAATACCAGCAACAGTTGTAACAAAACCAGACGGGCTTATTTTTCTAATGACATGGGTAAGGTGATCTGCAATATAGAGGTTTCCATCGGTATCCGTTTCAATTCCGGTCGGATTGCCAAAAGTAGCATTGATTCCCTGTCCATCCGATCCTCCGAAACTTCCCGAGCCGGCAAAAGTACTAACCATGCCTTCAGGACTTATTTTTCTGATCAAATTATTCCGTGTATCTGCAACGTAGAGATTTCCGTCTACCCCGACACAGATTCCCCAGGGCTCATTAAAAGTAGCTTCAAGCCCAGAGCCATCTGAATCCCCCGGGATACCGGAGCCGGCAATGGTCATTACCTGTCCATCTTGAGAATATTTTCTGATTTTATGACCAAAGCGATCGGCAACATATACATTCCCTTCCAGATCCACTGCAATTCCGTGTGGATTATTAAAAGTCGCTTCCAGGGCCGGTCCATCTGCAGCACCTACTACTTCAACCAAACCAGCTATGGTAATTACCTCCTGAGCTTTGCTCGCAAAAAAGAAATGTATCAGAAAAATTACAAAAAAGCCTCTCATTACCAATTAATTCTGTTTAATTTATACCATCACCTCCGCTGCTGCTTCTCTAATCCGTACAGGCTTAAGTTCCGGTAGTTGTATTTCGTTAAGTGTTTTTCCGAAGAAGACCTTAGCATATTTACTGGAAATACTTTTCCAGGTATATTTTCTATCCGCCACTTTTTTGAGCTTTTCAGCAATGGTAAAAAGTGGATATCCTTCAATTTTTTTCAATATATCTTCCAACTCTTTAGCATCATTAAAGAAGACTGCCTGATTATTTGTCGTTACCCGATTAAAAATTGCATCAAAAGCGATTACGGGTAATTCCAGAGACATTGCTTCAACCAATGAAGGATTAGTTCCCCCTGCACTATGCCCATGAATATAAATATGAGCGTTTGACCGCAGCACATCGAGCTGACTGGTTTCATAAATAGGATCAAGGAGGTGCAGATTTTCAAATTGTTTATAGTACTTTCTAAGTTTTTCCCCATAGTAGCTTGCATTCCAGTTACCGACCAAAACCAAAGTCTGATCCTTTACTTTAGCAAAAGCTTCCAGGACGGTGTGGATATGATTTTCAGGTTCAATCCGGGCAACTTTAAAGGCATATTTATCTTTTAAAAATGGAAAAGTCTCCAAAATTTTCGAACTCAATGCCCGTTTTTGTGTATGATCTGCTCCATATTCAATTAAGTGGCTTTCTCTGCTGTATCTGATTTTTACATATTCCTGCAAAATCCGATTATCCGTAACAATTTCATCGGCATGTTTACATACAATCTTTTCACTCCACAGCAAAAACTTTTTTGCTAACCAGTTCCATTTGGGTCGACGCCATTCCAGGCCATCTATATTGAAAATGAATTTCTTTTTCGTAAACAGCTTTAAAATGGGAATAAATATTCCAGCCGATACCCCTAATATCAATAAATAATCATTTTGCTTAATTCCCCGGATCATAGACCATAAGTCGTAGAGTATACTCTGTGATCCATTGGCTTTTAATGGTATGTATTCTAACTGAGCACCTTGCCATTGGCTTACTCGCTCTTTTTCTTCGTAGGCAGATTCGCTACAATAGACGGTTATATTAAATTGTTTATTCAAGTTTAATACCAAATGATGTGCAAGTGTCTCAAATCCTCCATATTTTGCTGGAACGCCCACAGTGCCAACAATTCCCAGGCTTTTTAATTCTCTTCTTTTCATAAAATTTAAAAATTACCGGGGGGAAAGACGAATAATAAATTTACTGCATCAGGGGACATTGTCACTGATCAAAATAAAAACAGTTCCCTAAAGGATAAGAAAATTTCTTATTTACGGAGTAATAGATCGAATTGACCAATTACTTAAGTATAAGTAATAAATTTTTAGAGAAAATTGATTTTATTTATACCCAATCAGGTATTCAATAAAAACAGTTGATTAGAAGAGTAATAATCGCCTAGAATTGCGATTAGATTTGTAATGGTAATTGCAAAAAGAATGCCAGAATGGGTACTGGATCGAATATAGTTTATAAAACGTCTTTATAATGTACTTTAGGGCCCGTTTTTATAATATTATAAATCATATTCAATTCAAAAACATTATTGTCGGTACTAAATTGATTCGTATTGGAAAAATTAGCGTCCATACTCATACCAATAGCAAATTTCCGCAGCTCAAACTGGGCTAAAAAGGTCAATTTATTCCCGAAATTATTGGCCAAACCCAAGCGAAGTAATTGATTCGTAATCAAACGAAACTGGGTATTTAAACCTAATCTGGTTTCATGATCTAAATCGTGCTGATAACGCATAAACAGTGGTTCAATCGCCCAGTTTTCTTTCAGATGAATTCTCAATTTGGCATGCATGATCATACTCATCGGTAAAAGGACATCTTCTTTATTGAAAGTTCTTCCAGGAGTATTGATATGGATGATTGACAAACCGATTTGCCCCTCTATTTTTGACTTGGTAGGCATTTCAAAATCTGCGGTCAATCCAATATTGATATCCGGCTGGATAAGATAAGTTGCTTCAAATTCTTCTCCGGTGCCTAAAGTTGCATCAAAACCAATAGCAGGATTATACTGATTATCAAATTGTAGTTTTACATAATCAACATTCATCTGGTATAAACCAAACTGGGCCCCGAAAGAGATTCTATTATTTCCTCTTCCCAGTTTTTTACTCAACCCGGAAGCCAGTAAAAAACTTGTTTTTTTGAAACCTACATCCCCTGTTTTACTCTGGTTCAGAATAAGGCCAAACTTAAAATTATTCAATTTCGACTCGAAGTAAGCTCCGTAATTCTGGTAAGGCGCTTCTTCGATTTTCCACTGGGTACGAAAAACACCTCCAATTCGGGTTTTTACTTCAGTATTACCAATCAGAGCGGGATTGGTAAGTAATCCACTTTGAAATGGTTGCGAAAAAAGTCCTTCCTGAGCGGTACTATAAAAGAAGCACAGCAGATACACCGTTGATAATAAAAATTTTTTCATGACAATTCAATCTGTCGATGAACACCAGTTTTTTAAGGAGGGATTTATTGCCGTGTCTATATAGTTATGTGATTATTTTCCAGAATAAAAACACAACTATATAGACACAGAAGATGATGATTTATCTAATTAAAAATACTTTCCCCGAACGCATTTCTTCATCGCCGTTCGACATTTTAACCTTGGCCTTGTAGCTATAGGTTTCATTAGCAGCAGGTTGTCCGTTGATGTTTCCATCCCAGCCTTCTGCCTGATCATCGGATTGGAAGACCAGCTGCCCATTTTGATTGTAGACAAAAAGCTCTACTTCGTCAATCTCTTCTCCGCGAACAAAGAGTACATCATTCTCGCCATCTCCATTCGGAGTAAAGGCATTGGGAATAAAGATGATATTATTATTACTCGCAAAATTACCGGTCTCGCCTTCATCCAGTTCTTCTATATAAGAGATCATATTCGGTTTCTGAATTTTCTGAACACAACCGGTATAGTTATCCGTTACGGCCAGAGAAATTGTATAGGTCCCTACCCCTGTAAACTTATGCTTGGGTCTTTTCTGCGTAGAGGTATTTTCATCCCCCGAATCAGGATCGCCAAACTCCCATTTATAACTATACCAGCCCCAATTATAATACAGATGCGGTTTGAATTTTACAACCGGATCATCTTCATCAATCGTCGTTTTATTAGCAGTAAAGTCTTCCAAAAATGGCTGGCTAATATGCGCATGTAAAATATTGGAATATATCTGTTGCTCATAGGTGGTCACCATAATTTGATATACCCCGGTCTCTGTAACTTCATAAGAATTACCCGTCGCTCCCGGAATTGGAACGCCATAGTATAACCACTGAATATCGCCTCCTTCATAATCTGTGACTAAAGTGGTAGAGCTGATAAAGCAATCGCAATCATTGCTATTATCCGCAAATTCTATGATTGGCGTTTCTACATTACAATATTGCTGAACATTCACAGGTTCAGAAGTCCCAATACATCCGTTTGGATAAAGAACGTCTACCGTAATAATATCAGGTTCGGCTACTTCGATGGTTTCTGTTGTTGCGCCATTTGACCACACACAGGATATAGCCTCCGGATCGGTTTTTAGAAGTACAGATGAACCTTGCGGCATTGGCAGATCCCCTACAGTTTCAATAAGCGGTGTTGGTGTGGGCTGTATAGTTATGGTAAATTCATTCGAAATAAAAGAACCATGTGTACTTATTCCATGTACCATAATATTATACTCTCCGGCCGTCAGGTTTTCTGTGGCATACACTCCATTTGAACCACTCTGTACGATTTCACCATTGATGAAGAATATATACGTATCAAAGACAGCAGGGAAAGCAATCGCCTTACATTCGTCATTTTCACAAATAACTCCTTGCTCATTATTGACGATATCCAGCATAATGGATTGTTCATTATTATCGACAATCTTTCGAATCATATTATTATAAGTATCAGCTATAAAGACTTCCTGCGAAGACTTCGAGTAGTGCAGACTTGCGGCTCCATTAAACTTGGCTTCCGTACCATAGCCATCTGCATAACCGGAATCTCCGGACGTTCCGGCAAAAGTAGCTACCAGATAACTGGCAGGTGCCCCTCCCGAAGGAACCAACTTCCTCATAGAATGATTATAGCCATCCGCAACAAAAATATTCCCCTGATCATCGGTTGTTACATCCCAGGGATAATTAAAGGTCGCATAATCTCCATCAGCATCGGTATGTCCCTGTGTTCCATTACCGGCAATAGTCTTTACTGCTCCATCCGGAGTAATAGAACGAATGACATGATTCCATTCATCGGCAATAATTACATTCCCGCTAACTTCATCAAAAGCAAGTCCATAAGGACGATTAAAAAGAGCATTCCCGGAAGGCCCGTCTACCAAACCATGGCAAAAAGGTGCACCGGCAATACGGGAAACGGTACCATCAGGCGTAATTTTTCGAATGATATGCGTTAAGTGATCGGCAATATAAAGATTTCCTTCGGGATCCGAATCGATCCCTGTAGGATTACCAAAGCTTGCCGCTTCGGCCGGTCCATCGGTAATTCCATAACTACCATTACCAGCGAAGGTAGAAACTTCCCCGGCAGGCGTAATCTTGCGAATCAAGTTATTTTTAGTATCTGCGACGTAGATGTTCCCATCTACTCCTACACAGATGCCCCAGGGCTCATAAAAAGAGGCAGAAGTACCTATTCCATCAGCATTTCCAACCTCTCCCGAGCCGGCCAGAGTCGTAACAATACCGGAAGAAGAAATTTTTCGAATTCTGTGACCGTAACGTTCGGCTACATAAATATTACCTTGATTATCGGCGGCAATACCGTGGGGATTGTTGAATGAGGCTTCGGCAGCTGGACCATCTGTTCCCCCAATTGATCCTGTTCCTGCCACTGTAGTAACCTCTTGAGCCTTGAGCGTCAAAACCATTACGCTCAAAAGCAACACCAGAAGATTTTTCATAAATTAACACTTTTAATTATATCGCGTGAACGCGCACCTGTTCGAGATGCGCTATTGGCACCTGTTCAGGTATTTTAATCGGGGGGCTATAATTTTCATCAATTACCTTTGCATATCGACTTGAGATAATACTCCAGGTATATTGCTGATCAGCAATTTCTTTTAATTTTTTTGCTACAGCCAGCAAAGGATAATTATCCAAATTTTTAAGTATGTATTGTAATCCTTTTATGTCACTAAAATAGATCGCCTGATTATTCGTCGTCACTCGATTAAAAATAGCATCAAATGAGAGAATTGGAATCTGCAGATACATGGCCTCGACTAATGAGGGGTTCGTTCCTCCCGCACTGTGTCCATGAACATAGATATAAGCATTTGAGCGCAGTACATCCAGCGCTCTGATTTCATATATTGGGTCCAATAAATGAAGATTCTCAAATTGCTGATAGGCTTTTTTAATTTTCTTTCCGTAATTACTATCTCCCCAGTTTCCAACTAAAACCAAATCTAAATCCACATATTCTGAAAATGCCTGTAATATCATTTCGATATTATTTTCCGGTTCGATCCGGGATACTTTAAAGGCGTATTTCTTATTTAAAAAAGTATAGTTTAATCGATTTTGCACACCTACCTCCTGAGGGTTTGTATGATCCGCACCATACTCTATCAGTGAACTAATACGATTGTAGCGGATTTTGACGTATTCTTTCAAAATTCTGTTATCGGTAATAATTTCATCTGCAAACCTGCAGGCTACCATTTCACTTAATAATAAAAAAGTCTTGGCAAACCAATTCCATTTTGGTCTTCTCCATTCCAGACCATCAATGTTGATGACAATTCTTTTTTTAGAAAATAGTTTTATTAATGGGAAAAACAGACCTGCAGAAACTCCCAGTACCAGGATAAAATCTGTCCTTTTCAGTGCATGGAACATGGAAAACAAATCATAAAAGATACTTTGAAATCCGTTGGCACGAAATGGCATATATACCATTTTGGCGCCGTTCCATTCCTTAACTCTCTCCTCTATTTTATATGCTTTTTTGCTATTGTAAACTGTGATATCAAACTCTTTATTGAGATTTAATACGAGATGATGAACGAGTGTTTCAAACCCTCCATACTTCGCAGGTACACCAACAGTTCCAATAATCCCCAGCCTGGGTAAGTCAATATTCTTCATCTACATTTTATTAATCCTAGAGGGACAAATAAAAGTAGCTTAATATGGTTTATTTGTTAAATCATTCAAAATGAATGTTTATTGGGAACAACCAGATATTTATGGGGAGGTATATTAGCCAGGGGTAGAAATGGTCTTCTCAATTAATGTTTAGTTAATGATGTAAAAGCAAAGAGAATGCCATTTTTGGGGCTTCAAAAATCGGGGTTTTAGATTGAAGATTCGAAGGGGGAACATCAAATTTTTGCACAAAGAATATGATTGATCTCTTCAATTTTCGCTTTAAAATTGAACTCCAGTGCACGACTCAAAGCATTGTTCGAAAAAGTCTGATACAAGTTTTTATCTTCGGATAATTCAATGATTTTTCCAGCAATTTCATCCAGGTTCCTCTGATCGATCAGGTAACCATTTATGGCATTTTTAACAATTTCCGTAGGTCCTCCGACGGGTGGTGCAATGCAGGGCAGGCCATAGTACATTCCTTCCAGAATAGTCATTCCAAAAGTTTCTATCCACTGTTCAGGATGAGATAAATTGAGTACCAAATGAGCATTTTGATAAAAAGGATGTACGTTTTTCTGACTGGAAAAAATGCTAAGGTTCGGAGGTATTTCAATTTCTTTAAAAAAATGATCAATGGCTGATTGTTCGGAATTAATAACCATTTTAAAACGGATTTCCGGTAGCATTTCGGATAGTTTCACAAACTCCAATACTCCTTTATATTTTTTTAAGGAGCAAAGCATAAGTACATTAAAATCTTGGCTATGCTTAGCCTCTTTTGATTTATACTGTTCGGCCGTATTTTTAAAAAGGTCGGATAAGGCATTATGGATCGTTGCCCCTTCACTATCAGGTAGTCCTTCTGTTTTGCGCAGATGTTCGGACACATAAATAGAGTAATCAGACGTTAAGTTTGCGATCCACTTCAGGAATCGTTTTAGTATCAAGGGTTTAAGAGAGGTCTCATGAATGTGGTAAATGACTTTCTGTCCACTTAGCCAGCCCCCCAGTGCCGCACCAAAGGGCAATAAGGTATTAATGTAAATCAGGGAGTCCGGTTTACGATTAAAAATAACTTTACAAAAAATAATGAGTTGGGTATAAAAATAAAGTACCAGTCTCCATAATTTATTTTCACGGAACCGGTAATTGAAAAATTGATAGGAAACATTTTCCAGATTAGACAGAAATCCTTCGGAATTTCCGGAGGTAATCAAATGGCATTTATAGCCATAATTCTGAATCCCTCTAATCACATTGGATAAAACTAAAGGACTGCCGCTATAATCATTTAGAAGATGTATAAATGTGATATTCTTTATCGTTTTCATTTTGGATATTCGAACTAGTTTCAGAAAGAATGGACTGATAAACAGTATGAAAGATATCCCCTTTCAAATCCCAGGTAAAACGATTGCGATGTTGGCGCAATGCACCGGAAGATAACCGTTTTAATAAATCCCGATCATGGAAAAGACGGAGTAAATCCTGTTTAAAAAAGTTGACATTCGTTTCGTAATCCTGATAAGGAATAGCCAGGCCACAAGTCTTGTTGATAAATTCACCGGGGCCGCAGTTGTCAAAACACAATACCGGAAGTCCATAGGACAAAGCTTCGGAAACAACCATCCCCGCACCTTCGTGACTGGGAAATAAAAAGACATCCGCTCCCTGATAAATCAATTTGAGCTGATTTCTTTCAATCCAGGAAATGATATTCACCGCTTCAAGAATATTGAGCTGTTCGACCAGAGAACGCAGCATGGGTTCTGCCGGTCCCTTCCCTACAATTGTCAGTGTGGCTTCTTTCCGGTCTTCCTCCGAAAGCGTATGGTAGAAAGCGGCAAAGGATCGAATGCTTATATCAAAGCCTTTTAGGGCGACAAATCTGCCAATAGATAATACATTGAAAGATTTACCGGGATACCGTTCGTAATGCTCTACCCTTTCGGATGCTACTGAGGGTAAAATAGTCACTTTGGAATCGGGCAGGTTTAGCACCTTGCCCACCTGACTGTTCATCGCAAAAATATGTTGTGCTTTATTTTTGGTTCGTTGTAAAAACGGGTCAAAGTTCCAAAAAAATCGTTTGGCGGCCCATCGAATCCCTTCTCTCATCACCTGCCCCAACCCGTATTTTTTCAAAAAAACATAGGGTATTTGCGGATGATGTCCAATGGGACCCCAAACGAAAGGTTTATTTAATCTCCATAAAAAGGACGGTGTCCAGTCATTGTGAAAATTGAGATTGTGAACAATATCAAATTCCCAATTTTGTTTCTGAATCCATCGGCTCACAGCATATTGCCACAAGTAAAAATAAAGCAATGCTCCCCGGCCACCTCTTTTCCAGAAACGCGTATAATAAGGTGTATCAAAATATTCAAATTTGATATTTTCGATCTGTCTGACCGAATTCTCTTTGAGATATCGGTCAATAGCCGGCTGATTATTTTGACGTGTAATTGCAATTACTTTCTGAAATCGGGCAATTTGTAAAATCATATTCCAGCCCATTCCATCCTCAGATCCTTTGTATGGATTGACGGCATAAGCAGTTACTAAAACAGTCGGTTTATGCATGTACTAATTCTTTTTCTTTTTTTGGTTTTTGCTGCTCCGGCTCTATCTTCTTGAGTACTTTAGCCGGTACACCACCGATCACTGAATTGGCAGGCATGCTCTTGGTTACTACTGCTCCGGCAGCTATGACACAATTATCACCGACTCTTACACCATCCAGGATGGTCACTTTAGCTCCGATCCAACAATTACGGCCGATCTTTATTCCTTTCCGGTTCACTCCCTGATGCCGAATAAGTTTACTGCTATCTCCGAAATTGTGATTTTCCGGATGGCAACTGAGGTATTGACCGATAATACAATCCGCTCCAATTTCCAGGCCACCTGCCCCACCGAGGTAGGCGAATTCTCCCAGGCCGACATTATCTCCGATCCTGATATAAGCTCCGATATCATTAAAAGAAGTAGATATAATTAACCGGCTATACGCACCTATTTTTACATTGTCCCCTAATTCCAAAGCTTCTTTTCCAAGAGCATTTAAACAAACATTATCTTCTAATTGCACAAAACGGCCAAAACGCATATTGGCAATATTAAATAAGTGAACGCCTTTGCCGATAAACATCCAGCGGGGTATTTTCCCGTATGCAAGCAGGTGCAAAGAGCGCAATAAATTACTTATCTTTTGCAAGGAAAGACTTAGTAATATTCGGTCCGTAACGGCCTCATCCAATCGAAAGTCCGGATTCTTTTTTTTCAATATTTTTAAAAAAAGTCCTTTTATCATATCAATTCTACATAGTGATTAATAATAGTTTTCAGAGTCTGCTCTTTATCAATGTTTTCCAGCGCGATATATCTCTTTTTTTCATCATCCAGTTTATCAAAAAGCGCTCTGTAATTTTCAGTAAGTTCTACAATGCTTTCGCTTGGTAGCTCTTTTTTTCTTTGTAAAATGATTTTAGGATCAGCGTATAGGAATAAATTCAAAGGTGGATGGTAAATAAATTTGTAGAAAAAGCGGGTAAGCCCTTTAGGCAGATCAATATTGGACCTGCGGCTATCAATGATAAAATCAAAATAATAGCGATCGTAGAGTACCGCATAACCCCGCCAGTGATATTTTACTTTTATATAAAATTGCCCAATCAGATAATCGAAATAATAATAAGCGAAACGTACTAAGGAAGAAAAAGTACTTTGATTTTTTCCTTGTCTCGGCAAGGTATCCGCGGCAATTTGTTCCGCTTTTTCTTTTCCATGTTTGTATGCACTCAGAATCGGCAAGATCGAGGGACGATGGCGCAAGACGACCACATTTTTACGAAATTTGTGCTCCAGAATGGTCTTTATCTCCTGAATAATGGTACTTTTACCAGCACCGTCTACCCCACTGAAAGTAATCGTAAAACCTCTTCTATTTCGAATGGATGAAAGGATGTCTTTAAGATACTTCGAGGTATTTCGCAGACGATTCCATCCGCGATTAATGCCTTTTTTATTTAAAATGGAACGGACTTTTTCTCTTTTCCGGAAAGAGTATGTTCCAAGTTGTTCAACTGACTTTTCTTTTAAATCGTATTTTTCGTTTAGATAATCCAGCAATCGAAAGTATTCTTCCGGTGCCAAATTTTTAAAATAATCGATATACTTTTCCGGAATGTTGGCGCCATTTAAAATTTGAAACAAAAGCACATGCTCCAGCAGATGATGATTGGCACAAATTCGAATCTGATCCCGATTTCTGCAAGCATGTTCCATGACTTCTTGCTGACTAAGGTATTCCAATGTTTTTCTGTAAAAGCCGAAAAGAAAATCAATTTGTAAAAAGCTGCTATCCTTAAAAAAGATAAACAACTGCACCATCGATGCTTTTTGTTCTTTTTTAATTTTAAAAATAGAAGCATCCTGATAAATCAGTTTGAGAATCGATTCTAAATCACGTTTGTAAATGAGAATATCAAGATCGGTATGTTCATTCAGGGTATCAACGGACTGTTCAGACAGTTTAAGTAAGACATAATCATCCCTGAGAATATCATCGAAAAGGTATTTTATAAAAATATTCCTTTGCGTCATTTATTTGGTTTTTACTGCTGTACAGCCACTTTTTTATCTCCTTTTTTTAAACATTCAAGTGTAAAAAACAGAAAGACAAAATGATAAAACATAATTGCATAATTATTATGCCCGAATATTCCAAACTCGGTTATTGAATTTATCAATAGAGTAAACAGCATAAAAAGTGCCATAATTTTCAGGGTCCAGTTTTTATTGATAATAATGGCGAATATTGTCCACAAAACCTGTAGGCCACAAATGAATACGCCTACCAAACCAAGATTTGTAATGACTTCTACATATGTATTATGACACATGGAAGCAGCATAGGAATGAGTACTCTGGTACTTGTTGTACCAGGTATTTTCGGCAATACTCATAAAACCTCTGCCGAAAATCGGATACTCCGGAAAACCTTCATTGACCAAATCCTGCCAGAATTCTTTCCGCCCGGTAAAACTAGCTACCTCTTCAAAATCACCATCCTTCAAAACGATTTTTTGAAAAAGAATCGGAACAACTATTATAGCCAGTGTAATCGCTCCTACTTTTATAAAGTAATTTTTGGTCAATAAGAGATAAATACCGGAAATGAAGAGAAAACAAAACAGAGAACTCCGGGATTGGGTCATTAGCAACATTGGTACAATGGTCATAATGTTAATGACCTGAAACCTGGTCGCTTTCGGATTACCATAAAGTATCTCAATGTAGGCTGCTCCTATTCCTATATTGGCTAATAAGCCCAGTTCATTCGGATTGATGATCAGGCCTCCTAATCTGGCTACGCTTCCACCATGCGTAGTTCTGTAATAAAAATCGGGGTCAAATATAGCTCCCAGAATAAACCAAATAGCATGAAAAAAAACAGCTCTGCTCAATAGCGAAACAATAACGGGTAGTTTCCGATCGTAAACCCGGTCGTAGTAGATCATCACCCGGTAAAAGATCAAACTAAAAACGAATGTTTCAAAAGTCATCGACAGTTGTAACATCGAAAATGGCGGATTAGTCGACCACATGATTGAAAGCATTCCCATAAATAAATACAGGCAATAAAAGATCAGAGGGATCATCATGATATACTGAAACCGAATGTTTTTCCAGCTCTTTTTGAACTGCATCAGCACCAATAAAGCAAGACCGGTCAGCATGAAACGTCCACCAATTTTAATCAAACGAGTAAGCCCGATATTCTCCGGAAACAAGGCATAGTAGGAAGCTATCCTCAGTGCCATAAAAATCACCAGGAAAATGAAAAGGTAATATTCGACCTTGTTTTTCTTAGTGCTACTCATATTTGCAGGCTTAAACAGAGACGTAACTATATGGTTGAAAGGTCAAAAGGGCAAAACATATCATCTCTTCAACATATAATCATATAGTCGTTGTATAAGTGTTTTTCACAGCTTTGCCATACGCTGCGTAGAGTTTTCTACAGATCACTTCCCAATCAAATTGTTCGGCTATCATTTGCCGGGCTCTTTGCCCCATTTCCCCAATCCTTTTTTCCCGATAAAGTTTTTCGTATTCCAGCATACGCTCCGCTATGACTTCCGGGACATTGGGCTCAATCAAAATGCCACAATCATATTCCTCTATATAGTCCCAAACATTAGTATGCCGACTGATCAGTACCGGTAGCCCCATCGCACAGGCCTCAAGTACCGCAGCCGGAAAGCCCTCCATACGCGAAGAGTGTACAAACACATCGAAACCCGAAAGGATTTCAATTTTTTCATGTCCAAAACGTGCGCCGTAAAGCGTCAATTCATCCAATATTTCCAGACGGCGGGCGATATTTTTAAAATCAGACATCTCCGCACCATCGCCGATCAAATGGAGTTTTGCCTCGCCTCCTTTATCTTTAAAAATCTTGAAACCTTCCAAAAGCAAATCCAGCCCTTTATGTTCCAGGGCAATACGACCGCAAAAGCCAAAAATCATTTCTGTTCTTTCCTCTATCTCCGCTCTTGGAATAATTGGCTGCCCGTTTGGAATCAATACCTTATTTTTTATCGGCACCAGACGACTTACATTATCGTAAACCGACTGTCCCGTAGCAACGATACAAGCTGCATTTTTAATTAAGTGCTCTTCAAATAATTTTAGGTAGATTTTTTTCTTCCAGCCCCGGCGCTTCATCGCTGCCGGTGCCAATGCGCCGTGTGGTGTATACACATAAGCAATTTTTCGACTGCGCAATAATTTTGTAAAATGATAAAATTCAGGAATAAAGCTACCATGCAAATGCACTACCGTATCCTGAGGCAATTGTGCAATTGCCTTCTTTATACTTTGATGAAGACTTAATTTATTCTTCATCATTTGGAAAAGCTCCGTCTTAAAATGTCGTTCGGGGTAATCGTGTACGGGGTTTTGTGTAATCCCCCAGAGCCTTACATCGAACCCGAGCCGATGCTGAGTACTGACCATTTCGTAAACCAGTTTATTTACGCCATTCATCCTGTCCGGATTCGCTTTACCTAGTATCAAATGAATGATTTTCATAGTACTTCTTAGTTTTCCAAAGTGAAAAAATATAGACAAATTGAGTAATGAGTTGAGTGATAAACAAACCTCCCAATACACCACCTATTCCCCAATTACTGATGAAGATATCGGCAGCGAATAGACTAAACACTGCGCTGATGATGTAAGCAATAAAAATAGGTTTGGTAATTTCCAGTGTTCTGAGCGCAAAGCGAAGCGGGTAACTGATATAGACCAGCAAATAGATAATGCAAAAGCCAATCAGAATATAACTGTATTGTTCATTTTCGGCACCGTAAAGGAAGCTGAGAATGTAAGGAGCCCCTAAAGCGACCAAAAGCAGGAGCAACATCACTCCCCAACCAATTCTAATCGTGATTCTTTTGAGAAAGGCAAATAATCTTTCAGGACCACCTTCCTTAAAAATTCTGGCTGCACTAATCGGAACAATGTTTTCCATTGCCAGAAAAATCACATGCGTCAAACCAATCACGTTTTGAGCAATTCTTACGGCCCCTACGGCAGCCGTTCCTAAAATCGAACCCGCACAAATAATAAAGAAATTACCGCAGACCCACTGGGCAGCTACCGTTCCAAGTAACCATTTGGAGAAAGCATAATGTTTTTGGAGTACATTTTTTAAAGCTTTTTTCTGAAACCGTGGTCTGATAATTTTAAAAAAACCGAACAATACCAATAATAGATAGTTAAAAGCGGCCAGAAGCAGAAAACTGGAAACACTTAAACTGTCCAGCAGGGCCAATAAGAAAATCCCGCCGATTTGCAGAATTGCCAGTAAAGTATCACTAAATACCGCTGCAAGAATATCGTTTTTTAAAAAGAAACATTTTCTATAAAAATCATAGGCTAACATTGCTGCGGTGACCATGGAAAGCCCGAAAATCGTTTGTATATCAAGCACCTCCCTAAAGGCAAAAAAGCTGAAAACATATAAAGCAAGCAGTATTATAATAAAAGTCAACATGCTAAACAGGAGCTGTACAGCATGCAAATCGGAAAGATAAATGTCTGAATCCTCCTTATCCATTTTGGGTGCAATCGACTGCAAAGGTTTGGTAATCAAAGCTTGTGTAACACTTAGCCCAAACAGCACTACCATCCAGAGTAAAACAAATACTCCATAAGCTTCCAGTCCAAGCAAACGGGTTAGCAAAATCCCCGTCAGGAAACTGGTTCCGCTAACCAGTCCCTGGTCAAAGAGGACCAGAATGCTTCTGCCCATTCCACTTTTCATATTTCCAATTCTAGTTCCCATTGAAAATCATGTAAACGTTTTTCAGATTATAGGATTCCACAAACCTGTTGCAATGGTTTAATTTTCTTGCTCTGGATACCCCCTTTCTGAATACAAAGAAATTAAAGTCACTTATCATCATCGCAGCAGCAGCATCTACTTTAGTACTGATATCATCCGTATCCACCAGAATCACATCGTAGTTGTTTTTCATCTCATTCAGAAAGTGGCGAGTACTGGGGGAGAAAAGCTGTGTAGAAGTCAGTTGCTGATTTTCTCCGGTCAGAAAGACATAATCCAGATTTTTGTTTTGATGATCAGATTGGAGCATCAGTTCTTCCAGGGATTTACTCTTATAGCCAAAAAAACACAGCAGTTTTCGTGTCCAATAAATTCTGTTTAAGATACTTTGGGTAAAATTTTGAAAAAGGCTAAAAGCTTTTTCTACCAAATCGTTTCCAGGAGAATTAATAACATCTTCTAACCAGCCGGCTTCTGTTTTCTCCATGTTTTTAAAATTCATGTCAATCAGCAATACTCTTTTGCCATAATCGGCCAGGAGCGTCCCCAATTCCTTGGCGATAAAGGTTTTTCCTTCGTTTTCAGAAATAGAAGTCAGCGTAATCATTTTGTTTCCTTCAAAAGCTCCGATATTCAGTACATTCGAGTAAAGATTGAGAAGGATTTCCTGGTTGAAGGATTTCCCACGATGTTTTTTGACCGTTCCGATCAAAGGAAAATCAAATTTCTCCTTCAGTTCATACACCGAGGTAACTGTCCGGAAGAAAAAATTGAGTACATAGATCAGAATGAGTGAGAGGACCAAAGCGGCAAAAATGCTTACCCCTTTTATCAGGCTGCTATTGGGAGAACTCGGGCGCTCGGGTAAAATGGCGTAATCAACGACCTGGTGTAAAGATTGATTAGCCGAATGGGCAATGTCCAGTTCTAGTTTCTTTTTGTTCAGATAATTGAAAGTTTCTTCTTTTAGCAAAAAATCCCGCTCCAACTGGGCGAGTTTGCGTTCCTTATCCGGATAAGATTCAAAATTGCTCTGTACTTCATCGATCAAACTGGAAATTTCAGCGCGTTGCTCTTCAATATTGATTAATTTTTTCTCAATACTCTCAATAATAAACTCCTTAAGATCGGCTATCTGGGCATTCATGGTTTGCATTTCCTGACTGGTCTCGGGATATTTTTCGGAAAGTTCAAACTTTTCAATTTCCAGCTTTTTCAAATCCATAAAAGTGAGTTGGAACACATCATCTTTCACCATTTCAAAATCCGGTGAAAAACCACTGAGTTCTTTATCTGATTTCAAAAAGTCATAAACATTATTGAGTTCTATTTCCTTAAGATCAAGTGCCAGTTTCTGAACATCGAATTGATTCAACTGACGCAGGATAGCCTCCGTTTCCTGTTTGGCATTAATGATATTGTTCGCCTTTCGAAAATCAGCCAGTTTAATACTTGCCACTTTCATTTCTCCGCCCAGGCGATCCAGCTCTTTTTCAATGAATTGTAAAACCTTGCTGGCTTTCAAGGATTTCCGTTCGCCATCGCTTTCAATATAACTGTCCAGCAAAGTATTGAGAAAATCAACCGCTTTTTGAGGATGTTCATGTTTATAGTGCAGTTTTACAATATAAATTTCTTTATCCACTGGCATACAAAAGAAATTGCTATTGTCAATCCCCTTAACCAAGGTCTCGAGATTGTTAATGCGAAAAGCAAAACGATCGCCGATTCTTAAGGCCTGTGCATTTTTTCTTAAAAAATCATGATTCCGTCGAATCCGGTAAGAAATTGTAGTGCTGTCGGTATAGGCTTTTTTAAATTTTAAGGAGTGGCTGTATTTTGTAAAATTGGCATCTTCATAAAACCTGAACTTACCCTTGCCAACATATTTTAAATAAATATCCTCATCCATCGCACTGGAATCCAGCACTACATAGTCTATCAAAAAAGGAGATTCTTTATACAGATCAGCTTTTCGGATATCTCCGATCCGCCAATAAGTAATATCAAAGTCAAGTTTTTCAAGTGCTTTAAGCTGTAAGGATTTCGTTTTGAAAACCTCCACTTCGGTAAGAAAGTTACTGCCTTTCGCACTGGAAGAGTTTTCGTCAAACAATTCGTATTCCTTGTCTCCATGTCCCCGGTTATCCAGTTTTATCTTGGCCCCCACTTCGTATTGGGGTTGCATATACTGGAGTGCCTGGCTGGCCACAAGATAGCCAAGCACCATCAGCGTAATGATAAGTGGCAATCCTTTAAATGCAGGAAGAATAAATAATTTGAACTCTTTAAATAAATTCATTTATCTCCTAAAACTAGAAATTACAAGCGCTGCACCGGTTATAATACTGGCTACCGGGATCACCCGGTTCATTGTTATATCCGATGCTTTCTTTTTAGTTGGAGGCACATAAACAATATCTCCGGGCTTTAGCGATGCATTATGCGTATTCAATGCATTAAGCGTTGAAAAATCTATCGGAAATTTGACCATCTGGCCATTGACTTCCCGAATCAGCTGGATATTATCCAATTTCGCATACTTGGTATAACCTTCTGTTTGTCCCAAAAGCTCAACCAGGCTCAATGCTTCATTATCCAGCTGATATTTTCCAGGTTTGTTTACCTCTCCCAACACCGTTACAAAATGGTTGATAATGCGAACATTAATCACTGGATTTTGAATATGTTTTGCATATAGTTCCTCCAGAAAGTAAGCCGCTTCCTTTACATTATAATCCTTGAGATTAACCCGACCGATTTTAGGCAAATTAACCTCTCCCTGTTTATCGAGCATGACCCATCTTCCAGTCGATTCATGGGAAACATAGGGGCTATTGATAGAGCCAATACTGATCTGATCATGCCCCCAGATACTTACCGTAATCTTATCACCGGGAGATAATTTAGGTTCTTCCGGATTCATCAATACAAACTCCGTCATTTTATAAGCCGGGATCATATCAGACTCAAATACCGCTGGTGTCTTACAGGACACCAAAACCAACATAAACAGAGATATAGAAACCAGTGGGTTCTTCATATTCAGAGTGCTCGGCAATTAATTATATATGTTTCTATCAACCTCAGCTAGAGCTTTAAATACTTGACAATCAAACAATTAAGAGGGTTCAAGTGAAATTAGCTCACTCTTTTGTAATATCGAATATTCAATCTCCAATATGCAATATTGATTTTAGCGTACTAAACCAGGACTAATACGGCAATCATACTGTTTTTAGCCTGAAAATTGGTTTAGAGTATAGATGATCATGGATTCAATGTTCATTATTGATGATTCTTCAATCGATATTTTTTAATCAATCTGCTTAAAACCTCTAGGTCACATTCTATTAGGTACTAAACACCACAGTTTATAGCGGCTACTGAATTTGTTTTGTCTTCAGTCAAGCTGACAAAACATGTTAGCTATTTTCTTAATACAAACAGTATACCGATTTTGTCTATGCGGAAAAAGGAGGAGGTATGTTTGACTGTGGTACGCAGGTAAGGCTTTTAGAGTTTCAAAACATTGAATAAGGATGTTGAATTTATCGAATCATCACGCCTTTTTTATTAATAAAGGGGATAAGTGTAAAATTGATTTCGGAGATACTTCCTTTAACGAATACATATTTTTTGTCATACATGTACCCTTCAAATTGAAAACTAACCCAGTATTCATTGGTAAAATCGAAAAGCTTGGTCTGAATTGGTTCAATTTTTTTGATTTGCATTGGTCCGATTTCTTCGAAAAAATGGCGAAGAATAGTCGTTTGCATTTGTTCTCCATCCACTTCACCGTATCCTTTTGAGTTGATCAGGACATTCTTGATGGCTTCTTCTTTTAAATTGATAATGAAAACATCCCAAAGGTTATCATCTTTATCACCGGGAGTAATAGCTAGCGCTAAATCTTCAACTTTATACTGAGGAATATCTTTTTTCATTTTAAGAAAGCTTAGTTTTCAACTTCATCAAAAACGAAACCAAAGAGGTCTTTAAAATGCTTTTTTAGCAAGTCCTTGACTTCGTCAATATCTATAGGTTTTCCAAGTTCGGCTTGCAGGGAGGTAACTTTTTTATCTATATCATTTATCCCACAAGGTACGATATTGTTAAAATAATTTAATTCTGTATTAATATTAAAAGCGAAACCGTGCATCGTTACCCAGCGACTTAAATGTACACCAATTGCGCAGAGTTTTCGAAAGGGCCGATCCTCGGTTTTATCCAGCCACACTCCTGTAAATCCCTCTTTACGAATCCCTTTGAGCCCATAATGCGCTACAGTGCGAATCACTGCTTCTTCCAGATAACGGACATATTTATGGACATCTGTAAAAAAGCAGTCCAGATCAAAGATCGGATAGCCCACGATCTGACCCTTACCATGGAAGGTAATATCCCCTCCCCGGTTGATTTTATAAAAATCAATTTCCTGCTCAGACAATTGCTGCTCAGAAAGCAAGAGATGATCCAGGGAACCGCTTTTGCCGAGCGTATAAACTGGTTTGTGCTCACAGAAAAGCAAATAATGCTTTTGCTTTTGCCGATTCGGGTCATCTGCTTCCAGTGTTCTATTGGCACGCTTAATGGCTACCAGCTCGTTCAAAAGCGACTGCTGGTAATCCCAGGCTTCTTTATAATCAATCGCCCCCAAATCCTTGAAAATTACTTTTTGCATATTCCTAGAACACTTTTCGTTCGGAGATGTTGAAATTGGTTTAAATCAGTAGTCCTGCAGGAGGATGTAAAACAAATTCCAAAACTGGTTTTCAAGCTTCCTGCTCAATGCCTGTACGTTTTATGTGATCCGAGCTTCCCGCCCTTCCAGTATATCGTCTGAGTTTATTCTACAGATACCTTTTTCAAACTCAAAAGGTTTATCGCATTTTTACTTAAACCCTTAACTTTTGCATTCGCAAATAATGCCGTCTCATCATAGAAAAGAAAAATCACCGGTGCTTCTTCAATCAATATCCTGTCCATCTGTTGATAAAGATCGTAGCGTTTCTGATCATCATTCTCTTTTAAGGCAGCTTCATACAAGCGGTCAAATTCCGTATTTCTAAAGCGGGTATAATTGGGCGGAGCCGGATTTTTACTATAAAACACAGTAAAAAAGCTTTCCGCATCGGGATAATCCGCGATCCAGCTGGCCCGGAACAGGTCGACCTGTCCTTTAGTCATCATTTGCCGCAAAGTAGCAGATTCTATGACTTCGATATTTACTTTAATGCCCAAATCTTCCCATTGACGGGTGATGAAGGTGCATAAATCCTGATAATCTTTATTGGTGTAAAGAGCGATTTCCGGGAAACCCTTTCCATTGGGGAAGCCTGCTTCTTTCAGTAAGTCCCGGGCCCTATCCGGATCGTAGCGATAGCCTTTCACTTTTGTATTATCAAAAGAAGGCAAACCGCGAGGAACAAAGCCTGCATCAGCGGCTTTCCCGACATTATTGCGAAGGGTTTCCATCATTTTTTTTCTATCAAAACCATAATTCAAAGCCTGCCGGACCGCCTTAATTCGCAATGGGTTTTGTGTATCCTCAATATCCATGTTGATTCCCAGGTATTCCGTATTGAGATAGGGGCTTTTCAGAAACTGCAAATCCTGAGCTTTTTCGGCCTTCAAGTCTCCATCAATGGTCAATAATTCGTTGACATATGAGGACTCTAAACCAGAGATAAAATCCAGCTTTTTATTCATCAGTTCCAGATAAGCTGTTTTGCGATCACCAATAAAATTGATCCTTACAGCATCCAGATAAGGCAGGGTCTGGTCATTTGCTTTTTCAAAGTAGTTTTCATTTCTGGCCAGAAATAAGGCCTGATTTTCGAGCCAGTTTTTGAATTGAAAAGGGCCCGTACCAACGGGATTACTGCGAAAGTCTTTACCATAGGACTCTACTGCTTCTCGCGGCACAATGCTACAGTACTGCATAGTCAAAATCCCCAAAACAGGTCGAAAAGCCTTTTGCAATCTAAGTTGAAACGTATGTGCATTCAAAGCTTTAAAAGGCTCTTGTTCCGCTACCTTTCCTTTGAATATCCAGCTGCCGGGAGAAGCAACCTCATCGCTAATGATCCGCTCAAAACTATAGACGACATCTTCTGCCGTCACTTTTCTCCCTTTTCCATTTTCAAAAACTTTATTATCGTGAAAAAATACATCATCCCGAAGCTTGAAGATATAAGTCAGACCATCTTCAGAAATTTTCCAGGAAGCTGCAATCGCCGGACGGATATTGAGTTGTTCATCCAACTGTACCAATCCATTGTATAGATGATCTACTGCCCAGATATTATTCTGGCTTTTCGCAAATGCGGGGTCGAGAGAAGTGACTGAATTGATTTGATTATAGCGAAATACCGTTTTGAGGCTTTCGGTACCCGTTTTGGAATCTTCTCCATTACAGGCAAGAAACAAGCAAATTAAACCGAGAAAAAGTAGTTTGGATTTCATCATGATATTTACGAATTCAAGCCACAAAAGTAGTTTTTTTTCCTTATTTCCAGTAGATAAACCGGAATATTGAAAGCAAAACCGCATTATGCCAATGCTCCCCGAACAATGGATAAAAATTTCATCCCCGGCAGTTTGCTCACACCTAATTTTCTCAACTGATCATCTTATTGACAAAAGCTTTAATTATGGTTTATCGATTCTCTTTACTTTTTTTACTTTGCTTACTGTTCTCAAATTGTAATTCCTCCAAAAAACTGATTGGCTTGTGGCAAGTCGAAAAAGTAATTATCGGAGAAAATGAGATGACGCCTGTTGCCAGATGGACGAGGTTCAACAAAGATCAAAGCCAGATTTCCGGAAATGGCTGGTTGCAGCACTCTATTGGGAGCTGGAATATTGATCCCAAAACCAATGCCCTGAGCATCATCAATACTAATGGTATCGCTGATGATTTCGAAGGATTTACCTGGACGATCAAGGAGAAGAAAATGATTTGGGAAAGAAAGGAAGAAGGGCAAAAAGTCAAAGTTATACTGAAGCAGGTTAAACAAATCCCTACCGCTCCCGGAAATCATCTTTTCGGTTTATGGCAACAAGTAAATGGTGATCAAAAAGCTTTGTACCATTTCAGATGGGATAATATAGTTATTAAACAAAATAAAGCAGAATCAAAAAAGTACGGCAGCTTCCGAATTCACGGGCACAAGAATGAATTAGAGTGCATTTTTTTCACTGAACCGCTGAAAACCGAACGCTGGACCTTCAAAATCAAGAATGATAAAATGATAGAGTTCATCCCCCTGGGAGGCGAGGCACAATCCTCCATCTCATTCAAGCGCATCAATCAATTTCCAGACGAGTAATGTTGCACTTGTCATAATCTCGTAAAATACAGCCCTATCCAGCCGGGATTTCTTTCTTTTGGCTCCAAATACTTACTTTTGCAGCAAAAAGTTAAAAAATAATGAATCCTAAGTATCTTCTAATTTTTGCTTCATTGCTGTTATTCGCTTGTCAGAACTCGGAAAACAATACAGAAAATCAGAAAAGTGAGCCGGAGAAGAAGACAGAAGCGCCTACTTCGTCAAATGAGAATGAATTAAATCCGGAGTCTCTGACTTATGCAGGGGAGACTAATATCAAGAACCTGAAACAACTCACTTTTGGAGGAGATAATGCAGAAGCGTATTTTAGTTTTGATGATCAGTTTTTGGTTTTTCAGGCCAGCAACAGAAAATGGGGTGCTAATTGCGATCAGATATTCTATATGTCCGTCAATGGCTATGAAGGCGATCAACCTCCCTTACTGAGTACCGGAAAAGGCAGAACGACTTGCTCTTATTTTATGCCCGGCAATCAGGAGATTATCTATTCTTCTACCCACCTTGGAAGCGAAGCCTGTCCGGAAGCTCCACGCACGGTAAATGGCAAATATGTCTGGCCCGTATTCCCTGACTTTGACATCTTCGTTGCTGATCTGGAGGGAAATATTAAGCGACAATTGACCGACTCTCCCGGTTACGATGCTGAACCGACTATTTCCCCTGATGGTACAAAAATAGTTTTCACTTCTACCCGCTCGGGAGACCTCGAGCTTTATACCATGGATATCGATGGTTCAAATGTAAAGCAGGTTACCTCCGGCCTCGGTTATGATGGGGGTGCCTTTTTCTCACCGGATAGTAAAAAACTGGTATTTAGAGCCTCGCGTCCGAAAACGGAAGAGGCAATTGCTGCATATAAGGATTTTTTGTCAAAGGATTTGGTTCAACCAACGAATATGGAAATCTACGTTTGTAATGTGGATGGCTCTGAACTGACTCAGGTTACGAATCTGGGAGGCGCCAATTGGGCACCCTATTTCCACCCTTCCGGGGAGAAGATCATTTTCTCTTCCAATCATCACAGTGCCGGAAAAGGCAGACCTCGATTCAATTTGTTTATGATCAATGTTGATGGCTCCGGCTTAAAACAGATTACGCACGATGGTGTTTTTGATGCATTTCCAATGTTCTCTTATGATGGTAAAAAATTGGTTTTCTCTTCCAATCGCAATAATGGAGGTACCAGAGATACTAATGTATTTATAGCCGACTGGGAAGAGTAATAGTCTAGTTGTTTGCTCTTATTTGTTTTGTAAAAGGTCTGAGGTTTTAGGTATGAAGCTTTAGTGTAAGCTTAGTTTTACGATTTTTTAAAATTTCAAAAAAGACTCTACGGTAGCCTCCATGCTTTTCAGTGTAGCAAGGTCGGTGATATATCCTTTTTCATCCGTAATTGAATCTACGTTTGAAAGGGGCAAAACAGATGGCATTACGATAGTTCCCATATGATTAAGGCTGGCCCGGAGATGATCAAGGCCTCTAAGGTTTCCCGCCCGGCCGGTAGAAACACCTGCCAAAGCAGCTTTTTTTCCGGCAAAAGTAGCTTTGTATTCCCGAATTGAACAGGCATCAATAAAGAGTTTAAGTATTCCGGGATAACTCCCATTATATTCAGGAGATAAGATGAACAATTTGTCCGTTGGAATGATGTAATTATCCTGTAATTTCCCTAGTGTTCTATTTTGCCCGGTACTATCGTACATTCCGGTATGAATGAAATCAAGTGGTAAATCTTCCAGGTTAAGCAGTTCTATATGCTCAACTGTTTTTTTTCTAAACAATTCAAATATCTGCTTGGCAATGGGGAACGTTCGGCTATTTCTTCTATTTGTGCCTGAAATAATAGTGATCATTTAAAAATTAAATTTGTTTTAGTATGTCTGTCAAAATCCCTAAAACAGGATATGGTTCAATAAGTTGTAATAATAGCGTAAACATAATGATAACATCAATAAAAATCCCAAGATTCAAATGAATATGTGCCAAATCATACTATCTTTACAGTCTTAAAAGGCAAAAATTTAAAACATGAAAATCACCTATTACGGACAATCCTGTTTCGGTATCGAAATATCTGGAAAACATCTGGTAACTGATCCTTTTGTTACACCAAATGAATTGGCCGCACACATCGACCTTTTATCCATTAAAGCCGATTATATTTTAGTTTCTCACGGTCATCAGGATCATATTCACGATCTTGAAGCACTGGCCAAACACACTGGCGCTACTGTAGTATCATCCTGGGAAATATGCACCTGGGCCGGCACAAAAGGAATTGAAAAAGTACATCCAATGAACACGGGTGGAAAATGGCAATTTGATTTCGGAACAGTGATGTGTGTTACGGCGCAGCACTCTTCCAGTTTTCCGGATGGTACTTATGCCGGCAACCCAATGGGTTTTGTAGTCTGGAACGATCGGGAATGCTTTTACTTTGCAGGAGATACGGCATTAACGATGGATATGAAACTCATCCCCATGCTTTGTCCACCTCTTAGCTGTGCACTTTTACCGATTGGGGACAATTTTACAATGGATGTCAATCAAGCCATTATAGCCAGTGATTTTATAAAATGCAAAGAAATCATCGGCTGTCATTACGATACTTTCGGTTTTATAAAAATCGATAAAGAAGCAGCAATCAAAGCATTTTCAGCGAAAGACAAAAATTTAAGACTTGTGGATATAGGGAGTTCTATCGAGTTTTAATTTTTAGTAACATAATGTATGACGAATATGCTTCGTCACTTAGAAACAAATTAAGTTAAATGGGAAAAGTTGTTGCAATCGCAAACCAAAAAGGAGGGGTAGGTAAAACTACTACGGCAATCAACCTGGCCGCCAGTTTGGCTATTTTGGAAAAAAAGGTTTTGTTGATTGATGCAGACCCCCAGGCCAATGCCTCCTCTGGTGTTGGTGTGGATGTCGAATCGGTAGAGTTAAGTACTTATGATTTACTGGTCAATGAAGCGGAAGCAAAATCAGCAGTTATAGAGACAGATACTCCAAATCTTTTTATCATTCCTTCTCATATCAACCTGGTTGGCGCAGAATTGGAACTGGTTTCCAGGTTTCAAAGAGAGTTTATTCTCAAAAATGCAATTGCATCAATAAAGGAGGATTTTGACTTCATTTTTATTGATTGTCTACCTTCTTTGGGACTGGTCACTATTAATGCGCTTTCAGCAGCAGATTCCGTTCTCATCCCCGTTCAGTGCGAGTTTTTTGCACTTGAAGGACTGGGAAAATTAATGAATACTATTTCGCTTGTAAATAAACAACTCAATCCGGATTTAGAAGTGGAAGGTATCCTTTTATCGATGTACGACCGCCGTCTGCGTCTGGCTAATGAGGTTGTAGGTCAGGTCCGGGAATATTTTAAAGATATTGTCTTTGATACCATTATACATCGCAACTCAAAGATTGGTGAAGCGCCAAACCTTCACGTACCGGTATTGCTCTATGATGCAGCCAGTAAAGGAAGTATCAATTTTCTAAATCTGGCGAAGGAGTTTTTGAATAAAAATCCCGACAGTAAGTCCGTGGATGAAGAGGAGACCGTAGAAAATGAGGAATAATTTTGAAAACTAATCTAAACCTATGGCGAAAAAAGTGAAAAAGAAGGAGTTAGGACTGGGTATAAAAGCACTCCTCTCCAATATCGAACAAAAAGTAGAAAAGAGTCCGGAAGCTGTAGTCAAGGAATTTTCCAATGCTATTGCTTTTGTTCCGGTTGATCAAATTGAAGTAAATCCCTTTCAGCCGCGTAAAGAGTTCGAGCCGAATGCCCTGAACGAATTAGCCACTTCGCTTAAAATACATGGCCTCATTCAGCCGATAACCGTCCGCCGGTTAAACGAAAGCAGTTATCAGCTAATATCCGGTGAGCGCCGTTGGAGAGCTTCCAAAATTGCTGGTTTAACTGAAATTCCTGCTTATATCCGTGTAGTAGAAGGGGATCAGGAAATGCTGGAAATGGCAATCATTGAAAACATCCAGCGCCAGCAACTCAATCCAATCGAGGTAGCAGTTTCTTATCAACGCCTGATCGATGAATGCAATTTGACGCATGAAAAAGTAGCAGAAAGAGTCGGCAAAAACCGTTCACGGGTAACCAACTATCTTCGTTTGCTGAAATTGCCCGTAGATATTCAGGGAGCAATCAAGGAAAGTAAAATTTCCATGGGACATGCAGTCGCCCTGGCCGGAGTCGAAAATATTATTTTACAAAACTCTTTTTTCAAGGAGACCCTCGATAAAAATCTTTCGGTAAGAGCACTCGAACGCTTGATTAAAGAAAGCACAGTTGCTAAAAAATCAAGCTCTGCTCCAAAATCCAATCAGCTTCCCGCGGAATACCAGGGGATTCAGAATCAATTGCGCAATTACCTGGAAACCAAGGTCGAACTCAAATTAAAAGGCAAGGGTAAAGGCTCCATTATAATTCATTTTGATTCTGATGATACTTTAAATGACTTACTCGAAAGGATTGAAGAATAATGGTTTGGTCCAGAGCTTTTTCATAAATTGTTCAGAACAAAACGGCAGGCAAATAAATTCAATTAAACAACAATCTTAAAGGATACAAGAACGCTGCTTTTTTCGTTTATAACATATGAGACTACTAATCTCTCTTATATCGTTTCTACTATTTAGCAGTTTATTATCCGCGCAGGAAAATAATGCGCTGGATACTATTAGTCCGCCTCCTTTAGTACCTGCTGACTCTTTGTTGACCAGTACCGTAATCGCCAATCCCGACCAAGCTCCCAAAAAAGAAAAAAAGAAAAAAGGGCTCAAAGGATTTTTCACCAAGGATTATCCCAAACCCAAAAGAGCGATGCTTTTGTCTTTTGTAATCCCCGGGGCCGGACAGGCTTATAACAAAAAATGGTGGAAAGTTCCCATCGCAATCGGCGGTACTACCGCAATGGTTTTTGTAGTCAGAAATAACACCCTGATATACAGAGAGTTGGATACCGAATATCGCAATAGAGTTGATGGAGATAGTGGCACAGAACCCGATCCTAAATACGCTCGCTGGGCAGATGCGGATATTCTGAACGAACGCAATCGCTGGCGCAAATGGAGGGAAATGTCCTATATGGGGATAGCTTTGGTTCAGTTACTCGGAGGAATCGACGCATTCGTTGATGCTCATATGCACGGCCTTGAAATCAATGAAAACCTCAGTATGAAGTTAAAGCCTTCATTTGAAAATACTGCATTAAGTCCGGGGCCAGTCCTTGGCTTCGGTATGAGTTTTCAACTACATAAGCCCCCTACTCCGCAACCGAAGGTGTTTTTGGGAGCGGGAAAGTAGTTGGAGAACAGCCTTAGTTAAACATTTTGGCCTGCTAGGACATTTCTAAATTAAGTAGTTTTTAAAATTATCTGTTATGAAATCTCTATTTCCGATTTTAGTCTTAAGCATGCTTTACTCCTGTAGTTCAGAATCCCCGTCTGAGCAAAAAGCTTCTTTTAATACACTTAAGGTAATAAACGATGCTGGAAAATTCAATGATTACTGGTATCAGGGAAAAGCCGAGATTAGCAGTTATGATCTGGAACAAGCCCGATATGGAGAAATTCATCAGGGACATGCGGTTATGATTTTTGTGACGGAAGATTTTTCTAAAGCTAAAAAGGTTAAACTGGATTATCCTTCGAAAAATCCTAAAGATGCTGTTCCCGTTCTCAAACTAAATGCTACCCGAAATTTCAATACGGGTATTTATCCTTACAGTATGATGACTTCTACTTTTACCCCGGTAGATTATAAAAAATATCCGAATGCCTTGAAAGTTTCCAGTACCTCTCAGGAATGGTGCGGACATACTTTTATGCAACTAAAAAATGAAAAGAAACATTTTGATTTTGAATTGAGATCCTATTTCGAATCCGAAGGAGAAATCAATAATAAAGTAGAAAAAGCCTTTCTCGAAGATGATATCTGGACCCGGCTTCGGATCGATCCGCAAAGTCTGCCAACCGGTGATTTAAAAATGCTGCCCGGAGCAAAATTTTCCAGGCTAAAACATATCGACTACCAGGCATATCCAGTTAAAGCAAGTCTGGGACAAAATAACTCGAATGAAAAACTTTTGACCTATCAAGTCGTATATAATGGCATTAATCGAAGCTTGAAAATCGATTTTCATAAAAAATTCCCCTATGAAATCGAAAGCTGGGAAGAAACAATGGATTCGGGTTTCGGATCAAAAGCTAAAACACTAACAACAAGAGCGACCCGTAAAAAGGCAATCATGAGTGATTACTGGTCAAGAAATGGAAATGCCGATCTCGGTTTACGAAAAGAATTGGGATTTGACAATTAGGAGCTTCGTTATTTAAACGACATTTTCGGGCATATTGAAACTTATTTTAGTCGATAAGTTCGTAATTTAATAGGGATCATTAAGTTCTAAATCGCTTATAATGAAAATAGTATTTAATCCCCGTCCTTCCTTTTTAAGACTATTCTTATGCTCACTGGCAGCTGTTGCCCTGTACTTCCAAGCTCCAGCTCAGGATTTATTCAGTTTTATCGATAATTGTAAAGATTGTTGTAAAAGTATAAAGTCAATTAAAACCAAACATAAATTAGACTACCTGGACTATGACAGCCCTACACTAAGACGGACCGATGAATATAATACTGATGATCAGTTAATAAAAACGAAGATTGAAGTCAACAGAAGGCTTTCAAGGACTATTCACTATAAATACAAAGACAGTGTGCTGGTTTACGAAAAACACATTGTACCTGGAGAAGATATTTTTTATCTTTTTTTTCAATATTATAAAAAAGGTCTGCCGACTAAAATCATTAAAGTAGACGATAAAAATCAGATTATTAATATTTCCAAACTGGAGTACACCAAGGATTATGTTCCCGTTTTTTTAACGTCCTATAATTTGATGGGTGAGCTTCTGGAAAAGCGAAGCGTAGAATATTACAGCAAAAACCAGGTGGTTATTCGTTCTTCCAATATGCAAAACAACCTGACCTACCTGCAAAAACATGAGATGCTGTGTAAATTCAATAAACCGAAGAAACTAAAGAAAAAGGATTTTAAGGATTTAATTACCAAGCCTATCAATGTGGAATATGCAAATAATATGGTACGCGTTGTCAAAGCGGTACAAACCAATGAATCCCGTGAAAAGGTGCATATCGATGAAATTCAGTACGACGAATTCGGCAACTGGGTAAACAAGCGTACGTATGAATTGAAAAACAATAAAAACAAAAGACGCCTGTTATACGAGATCAAAAGAGAGATCGAGTATTATTGATTCAGGTTCGGCTTTCGTTATTCGTTGTTCGACTTTCGAGATTCGAATAACGAATAACCCTAATACTTAATCCCGATTTTTTTGTAAATGAAGTGTAGCAACCAGGCCGGGCCAATCATTAAAAACTGTACATCTTCCAAAAAACTTGGTTTGGCCCCTTCTATTTTGTGGCCAATAAACTGTATGATCCAGGCCACTACGAATATTCCCAGGGAAATCAGTGCCAGCCTGCCCGCATCCGCCCCCACTGCATTATAGATTGCATTAATGCCAAAGATTATAGCAGTACCTATGGGTAAAAAGCCCAGAAACATGGGGATGGATAATCTCAGATAATAGATCAAAGCAAAAGCATAAAAAACACTTGCCCAGTTCGTAAATAATCCCCGTTCTACCGGGAAAGGGATTGCATATAAGAGCCCAAAAAGGCTAAACATAATCGCAGGTACACAAAACCAGTGAATAATCTTATTCGTTGGGTTTTGGTGGCTTTCGCCATATTTTTCAAGAAACCAGTCCATTGTTTTAGCCATAACAAACGATTTTAGTTTAGATGAATGATAATCCCGCCAATTGGCTGATCCCACTAATTTAATAAAAATAGACAAATTAAGTTTAGGATTTACAGATTCCATTTGCCAAAACGAATACTCTATTCATCCAGCTTCTCCAATAGCCATTCGCGTTCGGCAAGACGGGTAGTATTCTGTATCTCTGCTTTGAAGGCTGCTTTCTCTTGACTATTCGTCAATGCTCCATCAATCATTTTTCGTACGAAGCGGATTAGGTTTAAATAATTTTCTTTGTGATAGCCCATTGCTTTCTGCCTTTGAATATATCTCGAAAAACTATCCAGCAGGGAATCCAGCGCATCATACTCCCCCAGCTCAAAATAACTTTTTAAAAGCATTCGCCGGGCATCCAGATTATTGAGCACATCTTTAAATTCGACCTGCTGTAACAATGGCATTGCCTGTTTATACAGCGCTTGCTGGAAATAGAAAAAGGCAAGGTTGTACCGCCAGGCATTATCCCGCTCTCTGGGCCGTAAATAGCTTTTGTAATCCGCTAAAAAAGCTTCTACCCATTCATTCTCCTGCAAAGCCATCCCAAGTCGGGTAATATTTTTATAGGTAAAAGAAGAAAGGGTTCCTTCTACCAACAGGGTTTCATTTTTCAGGCCGGATCGAAATAGCTCAAAAGCTTCCCGGATAAATCTCCGATCCCCGGTATTCAAACGCCGGATACAATAATTCACGGCAAAAAGGTAAATATCCCTGATCTCGGAAGAAGGTAGCAATTGCCAATAGGCCCGGATTTGCTCTTTTAATTGTACAAAACTTTCTTCGGATTTTTCCATCTCCTGAATTTCTAAAAACTGAATCGCTCTAAAGCAATGAAAATAGAGAGAGATAGAAGGAATATCCTGATAGATTCCGGATTCCAGCAAATTTAATACATGGGGAAAAAGCCGGAGGACTTCAATCTGATTAACCTGCGTCAACTGCGATTGAATATTGCAGGCCATCCGCAAAATACCGGAAATATAGGAAATCGTAAGATCCTCACTAATCGCTTCAAAGTTCATTTCACCACTTCTACGCTTGGGCATGGTATATACCGCTCTTTGCAGGCCTAATTCATATTTTTGAAAATAATAATTACTATTCCGAAAGGAAAGCTTATCCAGTTCACGCCTGGCATTGACCAGTGTTTTTTCGAAATGCGTATCGATCTCCCGTTTTCGCAAGGCCCGGCAAAGATAACGTTGTGGACTAATTCCATCTGCTTCAAACTCTTTCTGAAGCAAGTATTTTTTCAGTATAGACAACAATTCCGAGCTAGTATGTCTAAGTTTTTTTTCATCAAAAGCTTCTTTTGGATAAAGATATTCGAATACGGAATACCTGTCCAGCAAGCTGACTTTTTGTCGACGAATAGCTTCATCAATGCGATCACATAAGCAAATCACATCGGTTCTTTGATTAAAGTATGGCGACCGAACAAACTTGCGAAAAGCCCGCCAATCCGATTTAGACAGCTTTTTAAAGAAAAAAACAAGTGTGCTTTTTTGCATTTTAGCTATATTTTTTCGACAAAATACATACTAAATTGCTGATTATCAATTTTTTATTTTTTAATAATGGTTTATTATTCGATAAAACTGTTTTTGTAAAAACTGTTAATAATGTAGACTTTTGAAATAAGAAAAAACTATTGTGCGAAATAATCCTGGCTATTCTTTTAACCAAAACACTTTAGCCCAATAAAATATTTCGATTATGAAAAAACTGAATTTTACTAGCTGTATATTTTTGTTACTTCTACCAATCATTTCAATGGCTCAGGGTTGGGAACGAACTTATGATGGAGGTTTAGATGAATGGGTTAGTGCAGCTGATCGTACTCCTGATGGAGGCATCATAATCTCTGGAACACAAAGAAATACTAATAATGGTATTGATATTCCGTATCTCTATAAAACGGATAGCCATGGCAATCTGGAATGGGAATGGTATGATTCAACCCATAGTGCTACTTTAGTCAATTCTTTAGACGTTTTAAGTACCTCTGATGGCAATTATTTACACAGCATTCTCTATGGAAATAACCTACCGATTAATACCTATATCATTCAAAAACTGAGCTCTTCCGGCAATGTATTGTGGGATAATAATCAAAGCACCTTTTCAGAATTAATTTATGTAACAGATCTTGCCGAAACGGACAATGGGGATTATCTTTTGCTAGGACGTGCCGAATCACCCAGTGGCAATACTAGTGTAGGTTTGGCTAGAATGAGCGATGATGGTACTTTAATCTGGGAATACAACGTTGCTGGAGACGATGATACGCCTGCTTTTCCAGGAGAAGTAATGGAGGCTGCTAATGGAGATATACTGATAGTTGGTTATGAAGGATTTGCCAACATTGATCAGATTCAATTTGTCAAACGGTTTAGTGAGAACGGAACACTACTCTGGGAACAGAATTATAGTTCGGGGATCCCTAATTTCGGTTTAGAATTATTAGAAGTTAGTAATGGAGATATCCTCGTTGCCGGTAGTTCTGCCCAAGATATTAACGTTCAGTACGCTACGCTACTTAAAATTGATGCAAATGGTAACGAAATCTGGAACCATGTCTATACAAGCTTAGGTCAACAAGTCCTTAAAGGTTTCGAACAGACCAGTGACGGAGGATTTGTTTTAAGTGGTTTTATTCCAATCGGCAATAACGCTACAACTGATTTATATTTATTAAAAGTAGACAATGATGGCAATGAGGTTTGGACCAAAACCTATGGTCGAAGTAAAAATGATCAGTGTGTAGATGTGTTCAATGCGGATGACAATGGTTTTTATCTTGTCGGTCAAATTGAAAAAATTGATGATTCAATAGATGCATATCTGATTAAGACGGATAGCCTTGGAAATAGTCTGACTAATTTGCTATCAGGGACACTTTATTATGATGAAGATGAAAACTGCACATTTGATTCCGCTCTCGAGGAAGGTCAACCTACCTGGTTAATCACAGCTAGCCAGGGCAATCAAGAATTTCTTACACTGACTAATGATTCTGGTTATTTTGAATTAGCACTGGATACTGGTACTTATAATATAGAAACTATCCCTATCTCAGCCTATTGGGGGCTCTGCAATAATAATTTTACCGTTAATTTTACGAATTATTTCGAAACAATTTCGGAAGATATTGGCGCACAAGCAATTCTTGATTGCCCCTTATTAGATATTTCAATCGGCACCCCGTTTTTGCGACGCTGCTTTGAAAACACTTATCATGTACAATACTGTAATTATGGTACTGCAATTGCCGAAGATGCTCAGGCAACGATCCTTCTTGATCCCGATATGATTTTTATAAGTTCAAGCATTATAAGTACACAAAGTGAAGATACATTGTTTTTTGAGTTGGGGGATGTCGCTGTTGGTGAATGCGGTACTTTTAGCTTTGACGTTCAACTGGGTGATGAGAATACTTGTGATTCCATTCCTCTGGGAGCAAGTCATTGTGTTGAAGCACATATCTTCCCCGATTCGATTTGTGTCCCGGTAGACGATTGGTCCGGAGCGAGTATCGAAGTGGATGCTTTTTGTCAGGGAGATTCTATACTTTTTCAAATCCAAAATACCGGTACGGCTCCCACTCAGTCAAATCTGGAATATCTGGTCATTGAAGATGATGTGATTCTCTATCAGGGTACGGTTAGCTTAGGAGCCGGGGCAATTGAAATTATAGTCGTCGAAACAAGCGGTTCTACCTATTTCTTGACAGTAGAACAAGAACCTAATCATCCAGGTTTTAGTATGCCGGGTATTAGTGTCGAAGGCTGTGGAGAGGAAAATGCAATATTCACGTTTGGTTTCGTAAATATCTTTCCTCAGGACGATGCCAATTCTTTTGTAGATATCGATTGCCGGCAAAATATTGGCGCTTATGATCCCAATGATAAAACCGGATTCCCACTGGGCTATGGAACGAGCAATTACATCGACCAGGGACAGGATATCGAATATCTGATCCGCTTCCAGAATACAGGAACGGATACGGCTTTCAATGTAGTGATCAGAGATACTCTAAGTCCATTACTGGATGTTACTTCAGTTCGTCCGGGAGCCAGTAGTCATGATTATTCTTTTGATATCACTAATGGAAACGTATTGACCTTCAATTTCAATAATATCATGCTACCCGACAGCAATGTAAATGAACCTGCCTCTAACGGTTTTGTCAAATTTAAAATAGCTCAAATTCCCGAGCTTCCTTTGGAAAGTGAAATTTACAATTCGGCAGCAATCTATTTTGATTTTAATGCCTCAATTATCACTAATCAAACCTTGCATACAATTGGTGAAGACTACATTATCCTATCTATCGAATCCCCCGATCCGGGTTCTTTGGCAGATATAAAAGCTTATCCGAATCCTATGAGCCAGTCTGCTCGAATCGAAATTGAATCTGTGTTGGTCGACGAGGGAGTATTTGAAGTATACGATGCCTTAGGTCGACTGGTAAAACGACAGGAATTTAATGGTAACCGTTTTGATTTCCAAAGAGGGAATCTTCAATCAGGCTTATATTTTTATACTATTTATTCCAAACAAAGCAGAATTGCTACCGGAAAACTGACGGTTCAATAATTCGTCTTTCAAGTACAGACATAAGCGTCAAGGTCAAGCTCATTTGATCTTGACGCTTGTGTTTTATAGAGGAAAACCATTTACGACTGAGTATGGGCAGTAAAAATGGTTCATATAGTTTTATCTGGTCACAATCCGAAGTTATACCATATGCCATCATTCATAGATGTCTTATTCTGTAAAACCCCTCTCTAGACGACAATTTTGCAATGATAATTAATCTGACAAGCCCTTTTTTACCGAAAAATTTGCGGTTGAAGTATTCAACTTAATAAGTTGAGCTTCAATCATATATGTAAATTTTTTAATATAAAAAATGTGTGTTTTTTTCGGTAATTGCCTCAAATTGTCTTTTCTAAAAATTGTAATATTAAATAATATTGTAATATGTTTTATACTCAGCAAATAGCTTGATCCTCCGAAAAAGACTTAAAATCAACTCATTTTTTCTACAATAATCAATTTCATAGTTCCAAATATTTTATAAGCCATTTTAAACTTAAAACACAAAAGCTTTAATCAATACATTCATTATTGAATTAAATGAAGCAAATGAAAATTTCACTTTATTTTTTAATCTAAACACTTTTATTATGTCCTCAAGAAGCACAACAGTTAAACTGATTAACAACACACCAGCAACCTTGAAATTAACTAACGCCAAATTATCTCATGGTGTTTGGTCACAGAACATGTATCCGCCAGAGACCATAAATGGCAATAGTGATGGAATCTGGATGTCTGAATCTGATGGCTTTATGACCGGTACTGAAGGTACAGTAACGTATGCCTTACCGAATGGCGCAGGAAACGTTGTTATACACTGGGACAATCCTTATGTTGGATCGAACTCTTACAGTGATAGTGTTCCATCCGGATATCAAATAAGCCGCTCAGGTGGTGGCGGAGATAATGCTACCGTGACTTTCACTTTAGAGGTAAGTAAAAACATCAAATCTACCTCTTTCAGAAGTAAATCTACATCAGCAATGGAAAATTAAGTTCTGAACAATTTTTAATAAAATAGTTCTTAAAAGCTTAACTAAAGTCTTTTTATAAATGGGCTAGTGGCAGTAGTCACTAGCTCTTTTAATTTCTACGTTTCATAGTAGATAATAAAATCAATATCAACTAATTGAGATATTATTTTTAACTATTACTTAAATCATTTCTATTCAAAGTTGTTATGCTTTTATAGTTTAACAATTGCACCTTACGTAATTATTTTTTATTTTTATACGTAATTCAATCAATATCATGAATACCAAATTAACGCTCAACTTAAATAAAGAAATCATTCGAAAAGCAAAAGATTATGCTAAAGAACATAACATAAGTCTTTCTTTTCTTATTGAGAATTACCTACAAAAAATTATCTCTGATTATAAAGGTGAATCAATATCAAAAGGAAGTATTGTTAATGAATTGAGTGGAATTATTAAACTTGACTCAGGTAGTGATTATCAAGAAGATTACATAGAATACTTAACTGAAAAGTATAAATAAATTGGAAAAAGTTTTTGTCGATACTAATATAATTTTAGACTGGTTGAGCCAAAGAGAACCTTTTTATATTTTTGCAAAGCAACTATTCTTAAAAGGAGAAAACAAAGAAATCGAAATATTAATCAGCATAATGAGTTTTATCTCAACTGAATATATTCTAAGAAAACAAATCGGAAAAGAAAAAGCAAAACAGGCATTAGCCGGAATAAGAACAATAGCTGAAGTTTGTACAAGTGGGGAAAAAGAAATCGATCTTTCCTTAGTCTCGTCTTTCAAAGATTTTGAAGATGCTTTTCAATATTATAATGCTTTAAACAATTCTGCAAATGTGATAATTACAAGAAATCCCAAAGACTTTAAGAACTCAAAAATACCTGTAATGAGTGCTGAACAATACCTTAAATCTATCAAATAAAAGAAAAGCAATATATACTCTTCTAATTTAGGCTAGCGGCACCGATAAAAGCAAATTACAAGACAATCTTTCTGAATAAAAACACAAAGCCTAATGCAGTGGAAAAACCGAAGCCGTCATTTCCATGGCTGTTTCCAAAGCCTCTAAATTTAAACCATGCGCTATTGAATGTTCATTGAGATAGGCCACAATATTTTCCATTGCCATATTTCCGGTTAGTTCATCCTTGGCCATCGGACAGCCTCCAAAGCCCAGCAAAGCTCCATCGAATCTTCGGCAACCACTACTATATGCTGCTGCTATCTTTTCTTTCCAGTTATGGGGTTGAGTATGCAAATGAGCCCCAAAGGTTATATCCGGATAAGCGGGGATCAAATTTTTAAACAAATAGGTAATATTTTCCGGATTGGAAACACCAATAGTATCGGAAAGAGACAAAATCCGAATATCCATTTCAAAGAGTCGCTCTGTCCATTTTTGTACGAGTTCTACATTCCATTCATCCCCATAAGGATTGCCAAAACCCATAGAAATAAAAACTACTAATTGTTTCGAGTGTTGTATACATAGGTCCTGAATTTGCTGAACCCGGGACACTGATTCTTCAATGGTAGAATTGGTGTTTCTAAGTTGAAATGTTTCAGAGATCGAGAAAGGATAACCGAGATAGCTGATACTCTCATATTGACAGGCATCAACTGCTCCGCGTTTATTGGCTACAATGGCAAGCAGTTTGGAACTGGTCGTACTGAGATCCAGGTTTTCCAGCACCTGGGCAGTGTCTGCCATTTGCGGGATGGCTTTAGGAGAGACGAAGCTACCAAAGTCTATCGTATCAAAACCAACCTGCAAAAGCTGGTTGATGTATGCAACTTTCTTTTCGGTAGGTATAAATTCTCTTATGCCCTGCATGGCATCTCTCGGGCATTCGATGAGTTTAATCATTTATTGGTTTATGGCTTAATTTTCAACAAATATACGGACTTTCGCTTAAAGAAAACGAGTCACAATAAAGTAAATACATTAAATGCAAAGTTGTTCAGAAGCGCTAAAGACTATGTTTTATATTGTAGAACTCATCTTTTCTAAGAGAACTAAGCAATATTAATTAATTTTGCAGGACTTAATCAAAAAATATGACAAAGAAAGCAATTTTCGCAATTATTGGTTTTAGCTTGTTTATCATAGGATTTCTTGCTTTGTTTCTAATGCTCGTGGGGGTACAGCTTTCATTTTTGAGCTGGATTGATGCCGCGGGTAAACTGCTGGGTTTTATCATCCGCCTGGGAATGATAGTTGGAGGTGGAATCATTATTTTCCTGAGTCAGACGGACTGGAACAAAGAAGAGCCGGAGCATGATTATTTGATGCGGGATTAAACAATACTCAAATACTATGGCTTTTGTAGGATTAATCGCTACGCGATTTACCATTTGCATTACTTTGTAAGATTTTACCGCCCTTCCGGTTAAAGACTATAACCCAACTCCCAGGCGTACTCCCCAATCCCGGTATTTCCATTCATCAAAAGAAGCAACCACATCTACCCGAAAAATCTTTAATGGACCAAAACCAAGGTTTTCAATTCCATATGATACTTCTAAATAATTGCCGGCTTCTTCTGTATATAAATAAGATGCCGCAAAAACAGTCTTTAGATTTAGTTTTCGGATCAGAGGAATTTTGTCTACAATAAATCCATTAAAATGATGCTGTAAATGGCTCTGGACAAACCAGTTGTTCGTACTTCTCTCATAATAGGGCAATAATAAAAACGAAGATTGCAACCTGTCCGGATTAAAAATAAAAGTCTGATTGCCATTGAAATGCTGAAAATCAAAAAAGCGCATTTCCTTATCATTAACAAACCAGCCTACTTCCGCATTCCACTCCATCTCTCCTACTAAACCAAAAGTGAAATCATCGATCACCTTTAAGCGGATTAAATCAAAGTTTACATCTCCCCCGCCCCGACGATACTTGAGCCAGATATCCGGATATTTCGAACCCATGATAAATTTCTGATCGGGATAACTGATGTATTCCTGATCAAAACGAATTCGGAATAAAGCATTGAAGATAACCGCTTCATCTTCAAATACCAGTTCATTAACTGCCGAAGGGTTTTCAGGTACATTGGGAAAGTATTCCCGGTCTTTTCTAAACAAGCTGTAATTCGTGGTATTTTCAAGTTGCGACCGTCTGGCATATTCAATGTTCCCGGTAAAGAATAAACCGTTATAAAGTTCTCTTTGATAAGCCAGGCGCAGAAAGTCCTTTTCATAAATTCTCATATAATTTTCCTTGCCAATCAAACTATAAAGAGCATTTAGTGTAGGACTAATTGGATTGCTTTCATTAAACTGGCTCACTTTATTAAGCCCGCCTCGCAGAGATATACGACTAAAGTTTTCATTATTAAAATTATAGTCGAAATTCAGCCCCAGCCGCCATTCTTTATCCGAAAGTCCATATTGGATCTCCGGATTAATTCTAAGCCATTTCGTATTATGTTCATCAAAAGTTTTGCGAAAGCTAATGTCAATATCCCCGAGCCAGCCCTGAACCGGGTTGAAAGAAATCGTTGTTAAAGGCGAACCAATAGAGAAATAAGTTTTATAATAAGATTTGTTATACTGATAACCGAAAAGCAAATCCCAGACTTTAAACTTATTATTTCTGCGATCCATAGAATCGCGGTATTCTTTGGATTCCCAGATTTTTTGCAAGCTGTCTTTTTTTACATAATCATTCGACTCTTCGATCGTTAAAGGAATGGGACGAATACTATCCCAATATTCCAGTGTTTTTTCATTTGCACCACGCTCCACTTTAAAAATTTCATTATTAAAAAAATTCTCATCAAACTGTGGATCGAGGTTATAATTGGAAAAGACACCGGTAAAATTGCCATCCATTGTAAAGCCGAAAATGGCTGCTTTAAAATCCAAGGATTGGGAAAGCAACATCCAGGTGTCCGGTTCTTTGACGGGAACGTGTACCTGGGTGATCACCAAAGTATCCAGAATGGGCTGTTTGATAGTTGCTCCGAGGACCATAAGTTCCGTACTCTGGATATTCCACAAATTCTCTACGATATAAATATGCCCCCTGAAAACGGGATCTTCATTGCGTTTGGGCAGAACTTCAATTTTATTAATCAATCGACCATCTTCATCGAAAAGCGTTCCTTTGAGTTTATAACGATAATAGGATAAAGCATTATCAGCTATGGGAGAAATCAGGTTGCGCTCTATCTCAATGAAATTATCATAAAAGCTGAAATCCATGGAAGAAGCCTGATTAAAGCTGAAACCATTATCATTTCCACTGATCTTCGAAGAGATCATTTGTTCTTTTTTATTATCAGGTTTTTGGAAAAAGAGCTTAGCCTCCGATTCAGAAAGATAAATAATCCCCTGACGATTGGAGTCCAGATTTCCACCCATATCCCCTAATTCTACTCCGAAAATCTTCTCCGGGGCATCGAGCAATTTGTTAACTCCTTTGATATAAACATCGCAGCTATAAGCATCGACCAGATTTTTATAATACTTGCGTTTGGCAATTGCCTTACGAATCACTGCATAAGCGGGGTCCTCCGCATTCGCCTTTACAATTACTTCTTGTAGAGAGACCGATTCTTCTTCCAGCTTCACATCTAAACGCAGTTTTTTATTAGTGAGCTCTACTTCTCGGAGCAATTGCTTATAGCCTACATATTGAAAAATAATGTTATACTTTCCGGGTTTCAATTCCAGGAAATAATCTCCTTCAAAATTCGTGGTTGTTCCCTGAGAGGTACCCTGAATATAAACACTGGCAAAAGAAAGTGGCTCACCGTTTTTATCTGTAACGGTTCCGGTAAGTTGTGCCTGAATGGTAGTTGAAAGTAATGAAAACAAGAATAGAGTAAAAAGGTATCGCATAATCAGTTTTTCAATTAGCTCCCAATATAAAGAAGAAAGTTAATTGATAAACGAAATAAATCGACATATGCGTCTATCTTTAAGATTTAATTAAGCCCGCCCTTCATAAAGCTCTTGTACACCGGCGTTTATAGATAACTGGTTGAGCGGAAATGTATAGTGTTTTAGGACGATTTTTAAAAATGGTATACAAAAGAAGTTCTAAGACCTGTCAAAGTAAATATTTGATCCTCTCTTTGCTGAAAATGGTATTGATACCAGGTTTCGAGCTGCCAACTAAAACGATTTGATATTTGACCTTCTAATCCAATAAACGGCTCAAGGGCATTTATACGAAACGCAGCATCCCTGATGCTTGATTTTTCCAGTCGGCCATCCATAAAGTCCGGTAAATATTGTATCCGGGTCGTCCAGTTCTGATTCGATTGTGCATTCAGGAGCAGACCAGCATAGGCTGTCCATTTCTTATAATCCTGATGTACGTATTTCAAGCCAAGTCGATAGTGGATGGCACTTTGACTGATATTAAGATTTTCCATAAAATCCGTATTGCCGTAGTATCCTCCATAATCCTCCAAGCCACCCGGTATCTCAAAGCGAATATAACTAAAGTTCACTCCGGCCAGTGCCCGTATCTTATAGCCCAGTGCCCATTCCAATTGTATTCCTAAATCAAAAGTTGCTCGTTTCTTATCCAGTCCCTGCAGGAAAGCCAGAGAATCAGTAGCAGGTGTTTTCGTGATTCCAAAGGCAGTAGTCAGGCCTATTTTCAAGCGGTCCTGCCAGCGCTTTCTGGCCTTAAGGAATTTGCGATCTTCCAGATAATATCTTTCTTCCTCTTCTTCATAATGAAGATTAACCGCTTTGAGTGCTATTTTTGTAAAAGGTTCTACGGAGGCTTCCCGGGACAAGTTTTCATAGCTTGATCCAACAGAATCCAGGACTTCTAAAACAAGCAGTGGCTCTGATTTTTCAACCAGATGTTTGTTCCCGGATGAAATAACCTTTCTTCCAGACTGGGTTTTGATTTTTTGTTTCCCCGGAGGCAAAGCCTGATAGATCGTATCTTTGAGATATACGGTATCCGCTTTTATTGCTTTTTCCTGATATTGTTCTTCTAAATCATCGATCTGCTCTATTAGTTGTTGATTAATGCTTTGGTTTATTCCGAGTTTAAAATATAAATAGGCACTGGACAAGCTTACTGTTATTAAAGCCAAAGCAAAAAACCACCAAAAAAATCTGCGGAATTTAGTTTTAGAGCCGATACGACCGGCCACTTCCTCCCAGTCTGTCTCCCGAAAGTCGAAAGCCTGCTCTTGCCGCAGTTTATCCGAAAATATTTTATCAAACTCCTGATTATCCATACTTCGTCTTTTTATTATCCATCAACTGGATCATTGCCTGTAGTTTTAATCTCGCTTTGGCAAGATTAGATTTTGAAGTACCAACTGTGATTCCCAACTTTTCTGCAATTTCATGATGCTTGAATCCTTCTACGACGTGCAGATTAAATACCACTCGATACGCCGGAGATAACTGCTGCACCAGTTTCAGTATTTCTCCTGCCGCCATCTGGGCCAGTACCGGACTTTCCGTTTCTCTATATTTTGCATGTATCAAATCCACTGTCTTTGGTTTGGATTGATATTTTCGATAATGATCGATCGCGGTATTTACCATAATTCGATTGAGCCAGGCTCTAAAAGACAAGGAATGATTATACTGATCCAGTTTGGTAAATATTTTTACAAAAGCATCATTCATAATCCCCACGGCCTCTCCCCGATCTCTGGCATAACGAGAGCAGATCGTCATTCCATAATTATAGAAATGCCGGTACAGCGCTTTTTGACTTTTCGGGTCTTTTCGCTTACACGCCTCAATAAGCTCTGTGAGTACTTCCGGATTCATGTAATTTAATTCTTAAACAGGATAGCGAAGAAAGCATGATAATGGGATAACGAAACAAAGAAATAATTTATCTTTTCAGAACCCCTTCAATTTTAATGTAAATCAGCTTCACCATCCTATCTGCTCTAGTGATTCTTTGAGTGCTTCCTGGTCAATATCTTTAAAGTCCAGAGCGGCTATTAGTTGATCATCTGTATTATGTTCTTGTATCGCTAGTTTCAATTGCTCCGTTTCCTTTTTTATCGCAACGATCCATACTTCTTTCCCGGGAGGGATGTTCCCGAAATAAAATTGACCTCTGCCCGCATTGTTTCCCAGCATTACGGACTGGATATCCTTAAACACCATATAAGTTATGATATTTTTTTCGGGTTTTTCATCCAGGTACACATCGGCTAGCAGTCGCTGTGGGAATTCTTTCAGAAAACGATCACAATTGATCCAGCCCAGTCGGCCCGTTCCAAAAACATTGCAAGGGTTTCCATTTCCCAGACTATAGACCAGGGCACTTAAATCCGCATCGGGGTTCATTTGTCTGGCCCGGTTAGCCCGGCTAATTTGTCTTCTGTTCATGCTGCGAGCCAATCGTTTTTGTTTCCATTTACAAAACCATCTTTTAAGGAAAAAGCTATAGTTGCAATATCGCTCAAAGCCATTATCGGCAAAACACCCCATTCGGTTAGCTCTACTATCAGGAGACCAGTCCACAGAATGGTTTGCCGGAGTTTCTCGTCCTCTGAATAGTTGAAAATCTTTAGTCTCTTCAACATCCGGAAAATATATATTGAGTTTTTTACCACTTTTCAGTTTCAGTTTTTTGCCTGCACAAAAGGCTTCTATACGAATCATCCCCCGCGTTTCCAGCAAGCGGCGACCAGCCTGAGTGTGCATATTATGGAGCATCAGGTCAGCCGGGCTATAAAATTCTGTCAATTGAAATTCGACACAATTACATACCTGTTTTCCCAAATTCAGGCTATTCGCTTCATAAAACAAGAGCGTCCCTTCAGCTCCCTGTAATATAGTGTCCCGATCCTGTTGAACACAAAAAGACTGTTTTTCTTTCTTTAAACTAATGAGCAATTCCTGAATATCTTCAATTGGACCCGCTTCATCCCCTTTCACAACAGGCGCTTCCAATTCTCCTGAGTCGAGTATTTCAAACCCCTTATTAGAATCTGACAAAACGACCATTGATTTTAGTTCCACCTCCACCCTTCTGTTGCGGCTGCGTGCTTCGGCAGTTTCATTGGTAGCAATTGGATGGATTTCTCCAAAATAATCCAATGCTATAATTTCCTTTAATACTCCACTTTTCAATAAATATTGATAAACAGCTTCTACCCTTTTCTTGGAAAGGTTTTGATTATAGCTCAATGTCCCGCGGCTATCCGTATGTCCGGTTAGAAAAACACGGGGATGATCCAGCGTATTAATTTGCCGAATGAGCTGATCCAGTTGTTCTGCATGCTCTGCTGTGATTTCGCTGGCATCCGTATCGAAAAGAATAAATTCTTTTTGAATAACCTGAGAAAAAAGATCGGATGCAACCAGGCTTAATAACAATAGAATAAAAGAGGGCTTAATATTCATAACTATATATTGTGATTTGCCTGCTAACACGAGAGATTTCTAAAAAGGGTTGCCTGCTGACAAATTTTTTATCTAATTTCCCAAAAAGAGATTAGCCCGATACTCATAATATTGGCTTTAATTTTCTATAATCTACCTCATTATTTTGAAAAAGCACGGCATTCTGATAGAAATTTTAATGCTTCTAAAAAGAGTAAATTGCATTTTTAACGATCAAGTATTAAAAAGAATATTTTAACTGAGTAAAAGACAAATACATTATAGAATGTATATTTTGATATAAAAAAGCCCGATCAGCTTTCGCTAACCGGGCTTTTGTTATTTTATCTAAGTCCTAAACTTAAGTAAGTTCGGGAATTTTTGCAGATTTTACAGTCTCCACAATTCTACTTGCTACTTTGTACGGATCAGCATTGGAAGCAGGTCGACGATCTTCCAACCAGCCTTTCCAACCTTTTTCTACAGTAATTATTGGAATCCGGATAGACGCACCACGATCGGAAATACCATAACTGAAATCGTTAATAGAAGCCGTCTCGTGCAAGCCCGTCAAGCGTTGATCATTAAACTCACCATATACCGCAATATGTTCATCTGTTACCGGGCGGAAAGCTTCGCAAACTGCTTCATAAACTTCTTTAGAACCACAGGTTCTCAACAAAGTATTGGAGAAATTCGCATGCATCCCTGAACCGTTCCAGTCCCCTTTAACCGGTTTTGGGTGATATTCAATATAATAGCCGTATTTCTCGGTCAAGCGATCCAGCAAATATCTGGCAATCCAAATCTCATCACCTGCTTTTTTAGCTCCTTTGGCGAATAACTGAAACTCCCACTGTCCCGCAGCAACTTCCTGGTTGATCCCTTCAAAGTTAAGTCCGGCAGCAATACAAAGATCGGCATGCTCTTCTACAAATTTTCTTCCCCAGGTATTCTTACCTCCCACGGAACAATAATAAAGTCCCTGAGGTCCGGGGTATCCACCTATTGGAAATCCTAAAGGCAATTGAGTCTTGACATCCATGATGAAGTATTCCTGCTCAAAACCAAACCAAAAATCATTGTCATCATCATCAATGGTCGCACGTGCATTGGAAACGTGGGCTGTACCATCAGAGTTCAGTACCTCTGTCATAACGAGATAGCCATTTTCTCTTGCCGGATCCGGATAAATAGCAACTGGTTTGAGTAAACAGTCAGATGAGTTGCCCTTTGCCTGTCTGGTAGAACTTCCGTCAAAGGACCAGACCGGACAATCCTCGAGCTTGCCACTAAAGTCATCAACTACTTTAGTTTTACTACGCATGTTTTGAGTCGGCTTATAACCATCCAACCAAATGTACTCTAATTTAGATTTAGCCATTGTGAAATTTATTGAAATTTAGGAATATGAATGAAAGTTTTTCTGTTACCAGTTAGTATTAAATTTTGTCATTCTGCTCCTTAGAATTGCATTCTCAGACTCTCTTGCATCAATATTTAACGCAAAGTTAACTCAGAACTTTTAACTAACCAAGTCTTATTGTAAATTTTACACAAACAAAGCTTTTGATTTTTCCACGACACAAAACTTTATTTCAACCAAATACTATCCTGCCAATGAAATAATGGCAAAAACTAAAATTGTACAATATAATTTTTCTCTGCTTTTGAATATTTTTTTCCACATTTTTTCTCAATTTGTGAATAACTTTTAAGTCTCCTGATTCATGCTTCATTACCGCATTTTCTTAACCTTCTCACTCCTGTCCTGTTGCTTATTCAGTTTTGGACAAACCGATACTATCGAAGCGGGAGAAACCCCAATTAACCCTATTATTCTCGAAAATTTTATTGAAGATACCGGTGAGGAAACACCTTTTGACTTTAACACTGCATTTGAAGAGATTCAGTTTTATTCAAAAAAGAAATTAGACATCAATAAAGCCAGCGCAGAAGATTTGAGTGATTTGCTTGTTCTCAACGAACTTCAGATTCAAACCTTGCTGAGATACCGACAAGAGCTGGGGAACCTGCTTTCTCTACACGAGCTTCAGGCCGTCCCCGGCTTTGATTTAGAAACCATTCGCAACTTACTGCCATTCGTCACTGTAAAATCCGATATTGATAATATTCAGCTAAGTATTTTCGAAATGTTCTCTAGTGGCAGTAATGAATTGTATCTGCGTTGGGGAAGGTTTCTGGAGCAGCAGAGAGGCTTTATCGTACCGGAAGATACCTCCGCAAATTACTATTTAGGAGATCCCAATCGACTGTATTTAAGGTATTATAAAAATTTTGAAAACAAAATGACCTTCGGTATTACAGCTGAAAAAGATCCGGGTGAGGAATTTTTCCGAGGCAGTAATAAACAAGGTTTTGATTTTTATTCCGCCCATTTTTATTTGAAAAACTATAATCACGTTTTAAAAACCATAGCCCTGGGGGATTACACTGCTAGTATGGGACAAGGTTTAATCCTGTATTCTGGCTTCGGCAGGGGAAAAAGTGCGGAGGTGTTGAAAATAAAACGAAACCGAAGAACAATAAAAAAATATTCCTCCGTCAACGAAGTTAATTTTCTCCGGGGAGCCGCCGCCACAATTGGCCTGGGAAATCATCTGGAATTGACAACGCTCTTTTCCAGCAGGAGAAGAGATGCCAATTTACCCGATCCGACCGAACTGGAAGATCCGGAAATTGAAGCTTTTAGCTCTCTGCAAATTACCGGATTACATCGTACTGCCGCCGAAATTGCCGATGAAGGCGCAATCCGAAACACTAAATTCGGAGCTATTTTAAAATATAGAAAGGAAGGCTTTAAAATAGCCATCAATGGGATTTACGACAAATTTGACCGGGATTTTAATCGAAATACAGTACCCTTCAATCAATTCAGGTTTAGTGGAAACAGCTTACTCAACCTCAGCCTTGATTATAGCTGGGTCTATAAAAACCTAAACTTTTTCGGCGAAACAGCGATGAGCGATAATGGCGCTGTAGCGACTATCAATGGACTCATTGCAGCTCTGGACCGGAAAATACATATTTCCCTTTTGCACCGTCACTTTCCGGTGGACTATCAGGCCCTTGATCCCAACCCGCTTGCAGAAACAGGGGGAGCCAATAATGAAAACGGACTTTACATGGGGATGGAAATCAAGGCTTCCAATCGTTGGAATTTCAGAGGTTATTTCGACGTTTATCGTCATCCCTGGTTGCGTTTTAATGCCGATGCACCTTCTCGCGGCTATGAAGTCCGGGGTATTCTTACTTACAAAATCAAACGCAAGCTAACTGCTTTTATCGAAGTAAGAGACGAAGTTAAACAAATCAATACACCAAATAACGAAACAAATTTTGATTTTCTCTCTCAGTCGCAACTTTTTCAAATCAAAATGCACGTTGCCTATAAGGCTAATAAAGCGCTGGAATTGCGAAATCGTTTGCATTTTGGCTATGCTCAAGTCGAAGGACAGGAACGTCAAAACGGGGTCATGCTCTATCAGGATGTCATTTACAAACCAATTGGATTTCCTTTATCATTTACTGCTCGATATGCCGTTTTCGATACCGATGCATTTAATATTCGGTTTTATGCATATGAAAACAATTTGCTTTTCACCCAGTCTATCCCCCCTCTATTCGGGCGAGGAAGTCGTTACTATCTGAACCTCCGATACCGGGGTATCCGGAATTTGACCCTGGAAGCCAGAATTGCCCAAACCAGATTTAATGACCGAGATGTTGTCGGAAGTGGCTTAGATGAGATTCAAGGGAACAAAAGAACAGAAGTAGCTGCCCAGATTAAGTACAAATTTTAATTTTCTTTTCGGTTTTCGAGTATTCATTAATGTTTAAAAATCGGTTTTAATCGAAGACATTTAAAATTTCTTCAGCCGCAGAGACTGAAAATTACCATTTCCAGCTGAATCAACGAAGATCGAAGATCGAAAGTCGAATAACGAAGATCGAAAACCGAAAATCAAACTGCAAAAAAGGTAAAGATTCCTTACTTTTGCGGTCAATTTGAAATTAGCTAAGGCCACAAATGTTAAAACCAAGTTAAAACCCCGAGAACAAAGGGATAAAACGAATAGTTAATAGTCTTAGATACTAAAGATTAGCAAGACCGTAAAGTAATGTACTATGAAAAAAGTTACCATTTTCTTATTCGCGCTATTTTTGACGCTTCAGATTTCTTACGCTCAAAATGAAAAAGATCCGGGCACAAGTATTAAAGCAGGACTGGGAACTACTTTTCTTAAACCGGCTAACTATCTTGCCAGTAATACTTTTCATCTAAGATTGGAACAAAGGTTATTCAGACCAGTAAGTCTGTCGGTAGACGGATTCAGAATAAATGGCGAACAAATCAAGAATGATGGTAATGAACATCACTCCAAGGGTTGGCAAGCGGATGCCGGACTTAATATAGCTTTGTTTAGCAATAGTTCTAATGCTTTGAAAATAGGTGGTGGTGCGGCCTGGCAAACCATGGAAAACCGATTCACCACTTCTATCGAAAGAGACTCCAATAATCAGATTATCAACAAAGAATTTGACGAAACCTCCAGTGAGAATTTTGGCTGGACGGCCTCTATCGAATACGAGGTCTACGTTGCCAAATACATCATCCTGGGTACTCGTTTCAGTTACAAAAAATTCGACAATGATGACGAAAACTATTTCTTTGGCTTAAATGCCGGGTTTAGGTTTTAAACTTTTTAGTATATCAGGTATTTAGCTCTCGTTTTCATAAATAACTTCAGTTCATTCTGCCAGGTCGCGCGAATATCTTCCGCATTCATACCTGCCATAATCTGCTGTCGAAGTTTTTGACTCCCTGCTAATTTGTCAAAAAAGTTATTTTTTAAAAAGAATTCATCTTTTTCAGGAAAGGTTTTATAGTAGTTTATAAGATAGTTTAAATTTAATTTTGCCTCATTCCGAATTTGAGTCGGATCAACTGAACTAAGATTATAACCAAAACATTTTTCTCCTTTAAATTTGGGATATTTAGCCCCGGGCAGCGATTGAGGAACGTACTCATAATCCCCTCCCTGATAATCGGGATGCCCGTAAACCTGAAATTGCTGATGTGTGCCTCTTCCGACGTTTACAGTCGTCCCTTCAAAAAAGCATAATGAAGGATAAAGATAAATCGAGCGAATATTAGGCAGATTCGGAGACGGCTTAACCGGTAGTTCATAAGGAAGCTGATGATTATAATTTGCACAGGGAACTACTGTTAAATCACACTCAAGTGCATTTTTTAACCAGCCTTCTCCATTAACCATTTGTGCATATTCTCCTACAGTCATACCGTGTACGACAGGCACAGGGTGCAAACCAATAAAAGAAGCAAAATCTTTCTCTAAAACCGGGCCATCAACATAATGACCATTGGGGTTTGGCCGGTCAAGTACTATAAACTGTACTCCGTTTTCCGCACAGGCTTCCATCACATAGCTCATAGTGGAGATATAAGTATAAAAGCGTACTCCTACATCCTGAATATCAAAAACAACTACATCTATGCCTTTCAGTTCAGCTTCACCCGGTTTTTTCTTTTTACCATAAAGAGAAATCAAAGGAATGTTTGTCTTTGCATCTTTTCCATCATTTACCTGTTCCCCGGCATCGGCCTCTCCCCTGAATCCATGCTCCGGAGCAAATATCTTCTTGACCTTAACTCCTGACTGTAGCAGAGTATCTACCAAATGTACTTCGCCAATTGTTGAAGTTTGATTGACCAGTAAGGCAACCGATTTATTCTTCAACAACTCGAGATACTGATCTGTCCGGCTTGCGCCAACCTGAATAGCTACAGCTTTTTTGCTGGCATCAAGTTCTGTTTCTTCGGTCTTATTTTCATTTTTTTCATGTACTTCACTGGCAGTATCACAATTTATGAAGAATAAAAAAAGCAGACTGAAGATTTTAATATTCGAAAACATCATTGTAATTTGCATTTACAAACGCAGAGAGACTTTGAAATTATCGCAATTTCGGGTGTCCTGCGTTTTTTTTATTCATCCTAGCACAAATATGGCAAAAAAGAAGAAGATATATGCGGTGGTCGATATAGAAACGACTGGCGGTCGATCCAACCGGGATAAGATTACGGAAATTGCCATAGTACGCCACGATGGAGAAAATATCCTTGCTTCTTACCAAACCTTAATCAATCCCGAAACCGTAATCCCATACAATATCACTCAGATTACCGGTATCACTCAGGAGATGGTAGAAGATGCGCCCAAGTTTTACGAAGTTGCCAAAAAAATTGTGGAGATGACCAATGATGCTATTTTCGTTGCGCATAATGTACGTTTCGATTACAATTTTTTACAGCAGGAATTTAAAAGACTGGGCTATACCTTTTCTAAAAGGCAATTGTGTACGGTGCGTTTATCCCGTAAAGCTTTCCCCGGACTTCCCTCCTACTCTTTGGGAAACCTGATCAAATATTTCAAAATACAAGTCAAAGACCGACACCGAGCCTATGATGATGCTTGTGCTGCTGCCAAGCTGCTGGAAATGGCACTGCATCAGGATGGTAGTGCAGATCGAATCAGTGAGATTGTTGACCTGGGAATAAAAGAATCTCAGCTTCCGCAAAATATTACTCTGGAGAAATTACATGATCTACCCGAAACCTGCGGCGTGTATTATTTTCATGATCAGGCAGGGGATCTGGTTTATATTGGAAAAAGTATCAACATCAAAAAACGAGTAATGGAGCATTTTGCCAACCGAACCAGGAAAGGTGAATTGCTGCAAAAAAGTGTCTATGAAATTACCTACGAAGTAACCGGAAGCGAATTAGTTGCACTGCTCAAAGAATCACATGAGATTAAATACCATCATCCCTACGTCAACCGGGCGCAAAGAGCGCGCAATTTTCAGCATGTAATCCATTATTATAAAAACGAACAGGGCTATATCTGTCTGGGATATAAAAAACCAACTGCAAAAGAACGGCCGAAACTCAATATACTGAGAGCGTTCCCGAGTCAGTCTTCCGCCAAAGCTATGATCAATCGCCTGCTGGAAGAATACGAACTCTGCCAGTTATACTGTGATATAAACTCCAGCGGGCGCCCCTGTTTTTATTATCATCTCCATAAATGCTCCGGTGCCTGTATCGGAGAAGAAAGTCCAGAGGATTACAACTCCCGGGTAATAGAAGCTACCGGAAACATTGCCCAGGATTTTGAAGGCGATTTCCTCCTGCTCGATCAGGGTCGCTCAGATACTGAATTAGCGGTAGTGCTGGTTGAAGAAGGCCAATATAAAGGTTATGGTTTTATTGAAAAGGAAGATACCAATGGTGGTATCGATGTACTTAAGGATGCAATCAAGCCTTTTAAACACAATCCGGAAGTAATGGGAATTATTCAAAGATTTGTAGCTAATGGTAAAATTCTTCAAAAAATCGACTTATTTTCTTAAAAACAGCCCCTTTGCCAGATTTTAAATGTTAAAATTGCCCTTTCACCGTACGAAATATGCCTCAATTAACAACTATTAACATTAGAATCTGCAACTCTTTGTAGTTTGTACCGTCTTTACAGAAAACCAACTCACTTCGTATAATCCCTGTTCCTGGTCTGATCTGATTTATTAAAATGATCGTAAGTATTTAAAATCAAAGCTTTTGATTGATGGTTTTTCCTTTAATCTTATGTATTAGACTGACCTAAGAACCACTATTTTTTAACCCGTAAAATCTTCAATTCCTATGAAAAAAAGTGTTACCCGGCTCTTTGCTTACACAGCCTTATTACTTTTCCTCGGTGCACCTCTAATGGCACAAGAAAGCGAAACGAATGATAACAATCATACCTACATCATAAAAAGATCAACTGATGCAAAAGGTGCTACCAGTGTTGACCAGACCGCAGTCGAAAAGGGGGAAAAACTGAAAGCTTATCTTGAAGAACTCAATGAGATAGAATTTAATGGTAAAGAAGTGAAAATCGAAATTTTCGATGACCCTGATAAAGTTAGTCAGGATGGAACTGCTGATGAAGAAACTGTTTTCTTTTTTCGCGCGGCAAAGCTTGATACTAATGATGAAGACGATTTGGAAAAGATGACCATCACTCTAAATGATTTTGAAGAGAGCATGGCGAACGCTAATGTAAAGAAAAAGCCCTTGCTCGGCGTGTATTCCGAAAGTGGAGATAATGGTGTGTTGATTACCCGAATTGTCCGCAACAGCGGTGCTCAAAAAGCGGGAATCCAAAAAGGCGATATTATCACCGCTTTGGATAATCAAGCTGTAAAAACTTCCAGTGATTTGAGCAGAGTCATCAATGAACACAATATAGGAGATCAAATTGTAGTCGATTATATTCGGGATGGACAGGCAGCTCAACTGACTGCGACACTTGGAGAAAAGCAACAGCGCAATCATTACAGAAGTCATTACAACTACAATTATAACTATCATTACAATTATGATTTTGATGATTATAATTATGAAAGATTTGCGGAACGCGATCCATGTATAGTTTTTATTGGGGTTTATACCAGTAAAACCAGAAAAGGACTTAAGATTCACAACATTATTCCAAATACGCCAGCCGATCGCTCCGACCTCCAGGTTGGGGATTATATCCTCGCTTTGGATGATGTAGATGTAGCTTCGCATAATGAACTAGTTTCTGAAAGAGATCGACATGAGCCCAGCGATTATTTTACGCTTACTGTTTCCAGAGATGGTCAACTTATGGATATCGATGGCCAGTTTGACGCTTGTACACAAGAAAAAGTACAGGAGACATCAGAAGAAACCATTCAGGAGCTCGTTTTCCCTGAGTTACCGGTACAAAAAACTTCGAATTTAGAATTGGAAAGTGTAAGCGTTTTCCCTAATCCAAGTTTCGGTCCAATCAACCTTAAATTCAAAGGAGCAGCCGAACCTACTACCATCCGCCTGATCGATACAGCCGGAAAAGTGCTTTACGAGGAAACGCTTAATAATTTTGATGGCATTTATGATGATACCATCAACCTTAATGCTAAGCCTGGAACATTGATCCTTACGATTCAGCAAAAAGACAAAGTACACAGCGAATCGGTCGTTTTAATGCCACGTGCTTAGTCAATATAATTCTTTAGATCCAAAGATTTGTCATATAATATTACACAAAAGCGGTTTGGGTATTTACTCAAACCGTTTTTACTTTCCATGATCCCTTAAATAATCTGTGATTTCCATAAATGTTCCGACCCAAAAGTCTTTTGGATGATGCGCCAGATAATCCAATAGTTCGAGATGTGCCGTATCCGATACCTCCAGGTAATCCCCTCCTACTCCATGAAAAATATAGGTGAGGATTGTTCCATGTTTTTTGGCTTGCTCTGCCAATTGAATCAATTCGGCCCCGGATTTTCCACTGGCATCTATAGCTGGCATAAGGAATAAATTGAGTTCGGACAGGTCTTGGGGAATTGGGCCCTCAGCACGGGCAGCTGAGCAAATCGAAGCGAGAGAATCTATGTAGGATTGTCCACCGGCTTGATGATCCGAGCATGGATAGGCGAAAGTTCTTCGCTTTTTCCCATCCAGGCGCTGAAGCAATTCATTCGTATTTCTTAACTCTTTCATTAATTGTGAGACCGTATAATAATTGAGATCGTATTCTGGTAAAATCCAGTCCAGAGTATCCCGACCTGCTTTTATTTTCCGGCAAGGATGAAATATAGTATGGTTTGCCAATTCGTGTCCCCTTTCTGCCAGTGTGATCCAGTCTTCGGATCGCCCAGTGAAAGCTTCCGAATTCGCTGTACAAAAAAACGTCCCTTTGAAGCCATATTGATCCAAATGTGGTGCTGCTATCTCCAGATGAGAGATTAAAGCATCATCATAACTCAGGCATACTGCCGCCTTTGTTTGTCCGGGCCATTTAAAACTACAGGGCCGATCACAAACAGCAAGTATCAGAAGAACAGGAAAAAAGAAAGAGATGATAAGTGCGCGTTTCTTCAAAACAGAATAGCCATTAAGCAAGCGGAAATATTTAGGATACTCCATACTTAATGGCTATTTATTATACTATTGTAAAAAATAAAACTTCTTTACAAATCGAATACAATTCAAATTAACCGGCAGATGCTCCGATTAGCATTGTAATTACTTGTATCAGAACACCAACTCCAAATCCAATCAGAGCAGCATAACAGGCTTGTTTTCCTTTATTAGGATAACGGGTTCTGTCTGTTGTAAAATAGATAATTGCTCCAGCTAAAGGGATACAAAAAGACAAAATCTTCAGACCGATATGTAATTCATCCGGATCGTTAGGGTTGTTATAACCTTGATTTTCGTTTTCCATAAAAAGTTGATTTTATATGTTAAAATAGTTAATAATTAATTGCCCTATAAATATGCCGATATGAGAAACCAGAGACATGGTCCCGGTACCTGAGATCAAACCAGTGATAAACCTTCTGCTATTCGTGCTTTCAATGTTCCAAAAGGCCTGTATGGTACCATCGATGTACGTGGGCAGAATCATTAGCAAGGTGATCCAAAAAGGGATCTGTGCAAAACCAAAAAGGAAAATTGGAAAACTTAAGTAGCCTACATGAATCCCGGTACATCTGGCACATACCGGAAATTGCTTTCCTTTCCAAAAAAAAGAGCGCTCTGGCTTTCTGTGGCAATACGTTAGATTTATGACTGTATTATTATTGACTTTCATACCTACATTAATAAAAAACTTCTTCTTTGGATATATATACCTCCTACAAGCAAAATATAATCAGTAATCTGGGGCAAATTTCATGGGAATGAAATTTAATAGGTGAGTACTCATAGCCTATGTACTTAATCAAATATAGAAAATAATTTTACAATTTGAGCCAATCAATAGAATATTTGTAATCACTCATGAAAGCTCATCAGTAAGCACACTTAGCTAATTCTCTCTTAAGGGGCTTCTAACCCACTAAGAATTCTTTCTCTTCGAGAATTTCGGCCATCCGGGATTGGAGTTTTTTAGCAGCTATTCTGGCTTGTTCTGCGAAATCGAGCCCTTCGCTTGCAAAAATAATTCCTCTGGACGAATTGACTAAAAGGCCAACATGATCATTCATTCCGTATTCCGATACTTTTCGCAGGTCACCTCCCTGGGCACCAATCCCCGGAACGAGGAAAAAGCTTTCCGGAGCAATAGCCCGCAATTCTGCAAATTTCTCGGGATGGGTTGCTCCGCAAACAAACATCAACTGATCCGGATTTGCCCATTTTTGAGCCGTTCTCATTACTTTTTCATACAAGGGGATATCTTCTTTATCCTGAATCGCAAACTGAAAATCCTGACTCCCTGTATTGGATGTCAAAGCAAGCAGAATGACCCATTTTTCTTCAAATTCCAAAAAAGGCTGAACGGAATCAATTCCCATATAAGGGGCAACGGTAATTGAATCAAAATCCATTGCTTCGAAAAAAGCTTTTGCATAAAGCCGGGAAGTATTCCCGATATCTCCCCGCTTGGCATCAGCAATCGTAAAATGTTCTTTTGGAATGTATTCCAGCGTCTTTCTCAAACTTTCCCAGCCCGAAGCACCTTGCGCTTCGTAGAAAGCAATATTCGGTTTATAAGCTACACACAAATCCTTCGTTGCATCAATGATTTGCCGGTTGAATTCAAAAATCGGATCAGCCGAATCCAGTAAATGTTTAGGAATACGATTTATATCAGCGTCCAGTCCAACGCAGAGGTAGGATTTTTTGCGTTGAATCTGTTGAAAAAGTGCGGTTCTGTTCATTATACTGCTGTTCCGTTAACTGCTTCTACCCCTTTTATGCCGGGAATCTTATCCTTGATCGTTCTTTCGATTCCAGCGCGCATAGTCATCGCAGACATGCTGCAACCATCACAATTGCCCAGCCATTTTATACGTACCATCATATCGTCTGTGACATCCACGACTTCAACATTTCCGCCATCAACGGCCAGATGAGGTCTTACATCATCAAGCGCAGTATCTATATCAGCAATTAGTCGTTCCTTTTCTTTTAAAGACATTCTTCAAATTTATTTATAAGGGAAAACTATATTTTTTTCAAAGCATCATACACCTCAGGCCCTAAATCTAAAACACGTATGCTTCTACAAAGTTCTTAAAAAATCATCATAAAACCAATGTTTAAGGCTCCCAAGCCTATTGTTGCATCTTGACTATTTGAGTCGGAGCCATCATTTCATTGCGAATGGCTACCTGCCGCGCCGTATTCTGAGCGACTTGCATAAAGGCTGAAACCAGTTGTTCATTCGAGCGATTGATAGCTGGTTCTCCGCTGTCCCCGGATTCCCGAATTCCCTGAACAATAGGAATTTGACCCAGAAGCATCGATTCACTCAATTTCGCCATTTTCTTTCCTCCGCCTTCCCCAAAAAGGAAATATTTGTTATCCGGTAACTCTTCGGGAGTAAACCAGCTCATGTTTTCCACTATGCCAAGAATGGGTACATTAACATTAGGCAATAAGAACATGTTCATGGCTTTTATCGCATCAACTACCGCAACCTCTTGTGGAGTGGTCACCAAAACAGCTCCCGTAACTGGCACGGTTTGTACCAGGGACAGCTGCACATCTCCGGTTCCAGGAGGCAAATCAACGATCAGGTAATCCAGTGGAGGCCAGATACAATCCATAAAAAATTGCTTGATAATTGCACTCAAACGGGGCCCTCGCAAAACTACTGCTTGTTCCGGTTCAATAATAAACCCAATGGACATTACCGATAATCCGTAAGCTTCAAGCGGAGTGATTTTAGGCTTGCCATAAACCTCCTGTATTTTTGGTCTTTGTCCCTGTAAGCCCAACATAGTAGGGATGGACGGTCCGTAAAGATCAGCATCGATCAAGCCAACCTTTGCCCCGAGCTTCTGTAGCCCCAAAGCCAGGTTTACAGCTACTGTAGATTTTCCTACTCCCCCCTTACCCGAAGCGACGGCAATGATATTTTTCACATGCGGAATAGCACTGGTACTCTGCTGAGCCCCCTGCGTTCTTGACATGGTATGTACATTTACATTAGCATCGGGATAAACGGCTTGTATAGCAGCGATACAAGCAAAATTGAGTTCTGCTTTTTGCGGCGTATTAAGGCTGGGTAGTTCCAGCGTGAAATTGACATTTTTACCTTCTATCGCAAAGTCGCGAACCATACTCATCGAAATAATATCCTTTCCGGAGTTCGGATCAATTACTTTGCTCAAGGCTCCTATAATCTTACTATTTTCAAAAGCCATCTGTCATTTTTTTGCAAAAATAAGAACTTTTATTCGCTTTTTGATCTTCATTTTTCGGCTTTCAGCCCTGGCATTTAAGAAATGGCGATTTTCGGACAGAATCTGTAAAAACATTCCTGTTGAACTTATAAAAAAACGCGAATAAATGAAAAAGAACCTATCCGTAATTAGGTGTTTGTTCATAGCTCTGACAATAAGCAATTCCAGTCATTCGTCTTATTTTAGTTAAAGCATTAGTTTATTAGCACTCTAAAACAGGAGCAGGTTATTTCTCTCCACATAATGGTAGTTTTTTTTGGTTTTTTCCCCTATTATTTCTACAAAAATAATAGGGTTTAAATCGGTAATTCTCTAGCTTTATGTTTTATAAAAACCTCCTTGTTTGACAATTGTTTTGAAGCAAATTAAATCCGGGTCATAATACCTGATAAAGAGTCTTGGATTTGATTTCATGCGTCCTTCGATTGGGGTAATTGTCAAAAAGCCCTAAAATTTTAATCAATGAACAGAAGATCATTTATCACTAAATCCGCAATAACCTCATTAGGTTTTATAGCATTATCCAGATGCACGGTTCAATCTGTAGGAACAGAGGCATCAAAGGAAACTATCAAGTTGATTCCTGATCCCAATGCCTATTTGAATCTACCTGCTGGATTCAAGTACAAGGTCATTTCAAAGTCTGGGGAATTAATGTCTGACGGTTTTTTAGTGCCGGGCCGCCCTGATGGCATGGGAACCTTTTTTAATCAAAATGAAGAATGTATCATCATTAGAAATCACGAAAACAGCCCGGACTCTCCAGAAAACAGCCCGTTTGGTTTAGATAATTCTCTTGTCGATAAGATTTCCAGAAATAAATTGTATGATGCCGGGAACTTGGAAAACCCTGGATTAGGAGGCACCACAACATTGATTTTTGATGAGGAAAAACAGATAGTGAAAAAGCAATTTATGAGCCTGGCAGGAACCTACAGAAATTGTGCAGGCGGGCCAACGCCCTGGAATTCTTGGCTAAGTTGCGAAGAAGATGTTACCAAAGCAGATGGAACAACAATTGAAAAGGATCATGGTTTTGTCTTTGACGTCCCCGCAGATGCGACTGGCTTAGTCGATCCAAAACCTATTTTAGGAATGGGGCGATTTAATCATGAAGCTATTGCAGTTGATCCCATATCAGGCATTATTTATCAAACTGAAGACAGACCTGATGGCCTCCTTTACCGATTTGTTCCTGATGTCCCATCAAATTTATTTGCAGGAGGGCAATTGCAGGCCCTGGCTATTAAGGGTAAGAAGGGCTTTGATTCAAGAAATTGGAAAACAAAGACCATGAATATAGGAGAACGATTATCTGTAGAATGGATTAGCCTGGACAATATTGATTCTCCGGAAGATGATTTACGTCTGAGAGGTTTTGCATCCGGTGCCGCCCGGTTTGCCAGAGGTGAAGGAATGTGGTATGGGGACGGTGAGATTTATTTTGCCTGCACTAATGGCGGCCCAAAGCAATTTGGTCAAATCTTCAGATATGATATCCAATCTGATGAGCTCGAATTATTCGCTGAATCGGAAGATAAAACGGTACTCCATATGGCGGATAATCTTACGGTGACCCCTTGGGGCTCAATATTGGTTTGTGAAGACAACGGTAAGGAAAACAGACTTCATCTGATAGATCAAAACGGTAACATTACATTGTTTGCGGTCAATAGAAGCTCAAGATCCGAATTAGCAGGAGCCGTTTTCTCCCCTTCGGGTAAAACACTATTTGTAAACATTCAGGAAAATGGTGAAACACTTGCAATCAATGGGCCCTGGGATATCTTTCAAACCTAACCAACCTTAAGAAGGTAGAATTAATATCTCAACTTTCAAAAAACGGTGATAAAGCGCTATTCTCTATTGTAAACAGACATTATTTTGTGAAATATATCCTTATTTTCATAAATGCCCTGGAATTTATCTGCACCCAGGCCATAGGCAAATACAGGAATCAATTCACCACTATGTTGATTAGAATTAAAAGTGATTTCCACTTCTCCGGGAATTTCTTTGCGCTGACCAAATATTTTCTGCTCCAGGTATTTTTTGCTGATGCTCACACCTCCGGTCTCATGATCGGCGGTTACAATTAGTAAAGTGTTCGGATTTTTATCAACAAAATCCAGTGCCACGCCTAGTGTTTGGTCAAAATCTTCCACTTCTTCTACTAGCATTTCAGCATTTTTTGCATGTCCCGACCAATCAATATATGAGCCTTCAACCATCAAAAAGAAAGGCTCACCCATTCGATTGAAATAGTCTAGGGCATAGTCTGTGGCTTTAGGTAAAAAATCACCGCGTCCTTCTATCTTTGATGGCATGCTTTCATCCACTAACAGATAAGCATTAGGGCTTTCATAATTAGGTTCTGATATCTGTGTGGTATCAAGTTTATACCCCATTTCAATGAGTTGCGAAAAGAGATTTCGACCATCTTCTCTGGTTTCAAAGTACTTTCTTCCTCCACCCGCGATGAAATCTACCCGGGCATCAACAAGCTGAGATGCAATTTCTTCATGCATATCTCTATCCACTACATGGGCATAAAATGCAGCCGGAGTGGCATGGGTTATGGTAGTAAGGCTAATTAAGCCTGTTTTATAACCCTCTTTTTGCAAATACTCCATTATTGTTTCTTGTGGAATAGAATCACCGGAGACTCCGATTGCTCGTTTAAAGGTTTTTTGGCCAATTGAAAATGCAGTGGCTCCAGCTGCTGAATCGGTTATCTTATGTGTCAAATCCGAAGATTGGTGAAAACCAATATGTTTGAATCTTGAAAAATTCGCTTCACCATCACCGAAGTAATAAGCTGTAGATATTTGCGGAACCCCCATCCCATCACCGATCAGAAAAATAATATTTGGTGGGCTGCCAGTAGCAAGAGATTTTTTTGCCCCATCTCGCATCAGCTTACAGCCGGTAGCCACAAGTAAAAAGATCAACAGGAATAAACCGATAGTAAACTTTTTCATTTTCAAAATCACTTTGGATTATTTAATTTTTATGATAACAGGTAAATGATCTGATAAATGCCGACTATCAGGTCGTTTGTCATCAAGGTGAGCATATTTTAGTACCCTAATGTTTTTAGTTAAAATGTAATCTATCCTTCTGGTAGCAATTTGCTGTGTATCAAAGCTCAGCCAGGTCCCAAGCGGGCCATAGGGTTTTTGTTGGCTGATATCATAAGCATCATCAAGGACCGTCCTGAAAATGACCATCGGAGCCTCCTGGGGTTCGCAGTTTAAATCTCCCATAACAAGCAGTTTTTTATTTTCTAAACCTTGCTCTATGATGAGCTTTGTGATGAGTTCGGCTGATTTTTTTCGAGCCTCTTCCCCTTTGTGGTCAAAATGACAGTTAAACACATACAGGCTATCCTTCCTCTCGATGTCCAAAAACTGAGCAAATGTGGCAATCCTTTCCATTGAGGCATCCCATCCAACGGAGACTTTATCCGGTGTATCTGAGAGCCAATAGGTATGGGAAAATAGCAGCTTATATTTGTTTGTATTGTAAAAAATAGCGGCATATTCTCCCTGCTTATGACCATCATCTCGCCCTACTCCCACATAATCGTAATCTACCAAGGCGGTATCCAAGAACTTTACCTGCTCATATAAGCCCTCCTGGATACCCATAATATCCGGCGAATGAAAAGTGACCATATCCACTATATGTTGTTTTCTATACTCCCACCAGTTTTCAGCATCGTCAGGATTATTATAACGAATATTGAAGGACATCAATGTAGCCTGTCCCAGCATCAAAATGGGGAGGAACTGTACTATAATGATGCTAAGAATACTATATCTATTCATGTTTGGTACTTTGCTTTTTGTTAGCTATTTGTTTTTATTCGCCTGATAAACAGATATCAATTTATGATAGATATCATTGTTCTCATATATTCCCTGGAAATCTTCTGCACCAGGCCCTTTTGCAAATACCGGAATTAATGTGGCAGTATGTTCCTTGGAGTTGAAACTCAATTCAATCTCATCAGGAATAAGCTTCTTTCTCCCGAATACTTCAGTGTCATGGTATTTTTTAGCCAGGCTCGCTCCACCCGTCTCATGATCTGCAGTTACGACTAACAAAGTATTCGGATGCTTCTCAACAAAATCAATCAAGATACCGAGCGTTTTATCAAAATCCTCGACTTCTTCTACTAACATCTCCGCATCATTTCCATGACCCGCCCAGTCAATAAATGCCCCTTCTATCATCAAAAAATATGGTTTAGGAGACTGCTCAAAATAATCCAGCGCTGTCCGTGTCGCTTTAGCAAACATATCTCCCCTTTCCGCTATCCTTGATGGCATATTATCATCAGCTAATAAGTAAACGTTTTGCCTGTTGAAATCTGGTTTAGAGAGTTCCAGAGTATCAACCAGGTATCCTTTTTCAATAAGTGATAAGATAAGGTTTTTGCCATCTTTCCTTTTATTGAAATACTGTCTCCCCCCTCCTATTACAAGATCAATGTCAGCATCTACTAAGTAGGTGGCTATGTCTTCATTCATATCCCGATGTACTGCATGGGCATAAAATGCAGCCGGAGTGGCTCCGGTAATAGAAGTCATTGTAACTACTCCCGTTTTGTAATTTTCTTTTTGCAAGAATTCGAGTATGTTCTCCTGCGGAATAGAATCAATGGAAACACCAATCGCTCTTCTATACGTTTTTTGACCTATGGCGAATGCTGTAGCCCCAGCCGCAGAATCTGTGACCTTGTATTTGAGATCAGACGATCTATGAAATCCAATATTTCTAAATCTCGAGAAATTGGATTTTTCATCACCAAAATAATAGGCTGTTGAGATTTGGGACAGCCCCATACCATCTCCAATCAAAAAGATGATATTAGGTGCTGATGCTTTGGCAAATTTATCTTTCTCTTTTAGCTTAGAACAGCTCGTAATAGTAAAAAGAACAACTGCCAACCAAAATATGAAAATACATTTCATTCAGCTCTAAATTTTACTGTACAATGCAAGATGCTGAAGTGACCAGAACAGGATTACACCGACTGTAAGAACGATCTTCAAAAACGATTTCAAAGTCTTGATTAGGGCTTAATGATTTTAGATAATAGTCCGTACTAATTACCTGTGCTCCTGATCGAATAGCTGCTTCAAATCTCGATAGATCCCCATTCCGGGCTTCTTGCGTATTGGCATCTGCTCTTGTTCTTACCATAAAACCCTGCGCTACCCTTTCTTGAATTGCTGTTTCCTGCTCGACCGGGCTATTCATGATCAGAAATGCACATTGAGGATGTTCATAGTTTACATTAACAAACATGGGCCTGTCATAATTATTAGCCTTCAAATATTCCTCTGTAATAGTTTCCGGAGAATCAAGGACAAATAAAATTCTTCCTTGCATTTCACTCAGCAATGGCCAACCGCTTTGTGTTACGGCCTCTTTTAAAGAACTGTATTTGCCTTTGATTAATCGGGGCGTAATCAGCTTATCTGAACTAAATATTTCTTTTATTTCTGAATCCAGCGCGTCTAATGCCTCCTCATCAAATGGCAGAACTTCTGTAAAATCTGGCCTATCTACTCCTGATGACTTTGGATTAATCGTAATGATGACAGGAATATGATTGGGATGCATATCCGACCACTCCTTCACTTCGGACAGACAAGCTTTAAACGTCAGACAACTACTTCTAAAATCAATATCCGGCACATGAAATGTCTTGAGTCCCGCTGAAGTCAGAGCAGTGGTATCATATCTCTCCGCTTGGTAGCCCTGAGCTTCCAGCATTTCAATGCCCTTAGGTTTCGTATAATGCCCCCCGATGGGGTCATGGAGTACATCCAATTCTAAACTTCTCAATCCAAGCTCCAGCTGTTTTCTAATAGAAATATGCTCATAGTCCAGTCCTTCTACATCAGGGTTTTCACTTTTCAATATCTGCAAAAGGGCGGGCTCTATTTTTTCCTTATAACTGTTATGACTTCCAATTATTTGTATTTCGTTGAGTTTAAGTCCGGATACGGCCTGAGCATTTTCCCTTTTACAGCCTAAGGAAGAAATCACTACTATTGCCAGAACGATCAGGGTACTACTTATAGAAAAGAAATTGTTCATAATTGATAAAGTGTAAAATAGGAGTCATCCCAAATTTTAGCATTTCTAAAGGAATTTATAGACTATTTAATATTCAATTTCACAATAGATTTTAGCCAAAATCCGGAATGACTCATATGTAAATATTTTATGTATTAAGTGGGTTGACAAAATATTCAGATTTTTCTCTTTTAAGACTTTCCAAAATTCATAGGCCAATTCCTTATTAGTCAAATAAATACTTAATGAATTTCAGAAAGTCTAGAATAAATCAAAATAATTTTGTTCCCTCACTTAGTAACCTTGATTTTGCACCAAGAAGCCTTCAAGATTTGAAGCTCCATCAATAGCACTTTGAGGAATTGGAAATAATCTCTTATCAGTAGAAGTATTGGTTTTTTCGGTCCAACTGTCCTCAAACTTTCCGAACCTGATCTGATCATTTCTTCTGTGACCTTCCCAGTAAAGCTCGAATCCGCGCTCGTCAAACAATCGATCTAAATCAATTTCATTTAGAGCAGCCGGTGTCTGATCCGGACGTGCATCTCTCGAAGTTCTCAGCGTATTGATATCAGCCAATGCCCCTGCTACATCTCCAAGTCTTAGCTTGGCCTCTGCTCTATTCAGGTATACCTCCCCTAATCGCAAAAGTACTAAATCAACACTACTATTGCTGGTACCATTAGGCGATGTACTGCTGAACTGATGTTTGGCGTATCTGTATCCGGTATTGTGAAAACTTCCTTCCGTCGTGAAATTAATGTCTAGAACATGTGTCACATAGACTTCTTCACCATCTACTTCTCTGACTGAACTCGTAGCATCTTCTCTGACCGGATATATTCTTGCAGAACCATCATTACAAGCCAGAAAGTTACCATCGGCTCCCTCTCTTGGTCCCCATTGTACTCCTCTGAGGATACCTCTGTCCATTTGGAAATCTAATGGCGGTACACAGAAGAAATGATCTTCATCATTAGCAGGAGAAAGTCCAGTTAAATCTTGTAGTTCCTCAGGTACCATTACATTTTTCTTGTAAAACCTGGCATCAGCTTCAGCAGGATCCACATTTCCATAAGCATCTACCCAGGTTTGGTAAAAGTCGGGGGTCATAGCCGGCCCATTGGTCCCATCAGGGTTTCCATCAGCGATCCATTCCGGTCTGGCCAACATGGCACCAGAAACCGACCAGTAGGCCCATCTCCCATGTTCATTTGATAACTGCCCTCTTTGATCCAAGGCAAAAATCAACTCAGGATTACCATTATTATCATCGTTGAAAAGATTAAAGTATTCTGACTCAAGAGCGTATTCACCAGAGTTGATAATAAGGTCAGTGTACTCTATCACCTTATTCATATCCTCTTGAGTAAAGTTAGGCGTGCCGTAAGGGTCTCTGTAAACAGCAGCGTTAAGGTGCAATCTTGCCAATAGTCCCCATACCGCTCCTTGTGTAAATCTACCGGTTCCTTTATCAGTATTTATCACATTCACCACTGATTCGAGTTCACTCTGGATGTAGTCTATAGCATCTTGGCCTCTTAGTATAATAGAAGTCTCCAGAGAGCTTTCCTTTTCAAATGCAAGGCCCCAACTTTCCAACATAAGCATATTCAGATAGGCTCTCATGGCAATCATCTCATATAGAGCACCGGTAGCTTCGGCATCACCAGCCTCCGATAACGGTCGCAGTACTTCAATAGCTGTTAAGGCTCTGGAAATATTGGTCGTAACACCATTCCAGGAATCAGTTACTACTCCATTAGAGGGGGTCATCTGGTGAGCATGTAATGCGATGTATTTTCCACCATCAAACCAGTCTGTACCACCTCTGGCTGGAAGTATTGCTTCATCAGAGGTAACTTCCTGTAAGCCGAAGTAGATCGTATGTCTCCACACCCCTCTTCTCATGTATCCATAGGCAGGAGCAATGGCTCCACTAACTGTCTCTGCCTGACCTGTACCTTCAAATGATTCATCCAAAACGTTCTCCTCCAAGTCTGTACAACTCCACTGCATACTTAATAGAGTTATCAGGAAAATTGCTTTAATTATATTATTGTATTTCATTATTGTTGACATTAAAATGTTAATGGAAAATGATTAGTTAGTCCCTAGAATGTGATATCTAGTCCTATCAAAAAGGTTCTGGCAGAAGGATAGGCAAAGCGATCAATTCCAAATGTTTGGATTCCTCCAGAAGTGTTTCCGGTACTTACTTCAGGGTCGTACCCGGAGTAGTTAGTGATTAAAAATAAATTTTGTCCTGTAAATGATAGGCGAGCACGCTGGATAGCATTACTAATACCAAGTTTTTCAGTATTCAAATTGTAACCAAGTGTTAGATTGTTTAATCTTAAAAAATCACCATCTTCCAGGAATCTTGTAGATACTTCATTGAAATTAGTAATTTCTTCATTTGGAAATTCTACTGCAAAGTCAGTTGTATTAGAAGATACAGCTAACTTACCTTTGATAAAGCTGCTCATAGCTGTGTGGTTATAAATTTTATTACCTGCTACCCCATTGAAATTAACACCTAAATCGAAATCCTTGTAGGATAAATTTACATAGAAACCATATAGCGTATTAGGTAATGCAGAACCAACGACAGTTCTATCATTATCCAGAATAACATCATCACCGTTCGTATCTACAAAAAGGTTAAGGCCATCAGGGCCGATGCCATCGAAAGTCTGCATGTAGAATGCACCAATTGCCTCACCATTGATATAACCATTAATGGTAGCACCGGTCTGTCCCGCACCTTGAGCAACACCAGTAGTTAAAACGGAAAACGGAGAATCGACGATTTCATTATCTATCCAAGAGATATTACCACCGATATTCCAACGGAAATCTCGAGCAGGGTCACTACTATAATCCAATGCTAGTTCAAGTCCACTATTTCTAATTTCCATATTCGGAATATTGGTCCAGAAAGTAGCTGTAGGCTGGATTGGATCAGCAGGTGATATTTCAAGTAAGATATTGTCCGATACTTTATTGAAATAGTCTACAGTACCTGTCAGTCGATAATTAAACAATGCGAAATCAAGTCCTACATTGGTTTGTGTAGACACCTCCCACTGAATATCAGGATTGGCCAATCGAGTAAATGTTACCCCAAATGGATATTGATCCAAAGTGAGTTGATCAGGTTCCAATGGATAGGTATTATTGGAATCACTTCCGCTCTGGGATCTCGTTTCATTGAAACTTTCTTGGGTAATCTTAGAAGGAATTTCTTGATTACCAGTTTGCCCCCAGCTTGCTCTTAATTTTAAGTTATCGAAAACCGTATTATTACTATTGAAAAAATCTTCATTACTGATGTTCCAGCCTAGCGCAAATGAAGGGAAATAAGCATATTTATTATTATCACCAAATTTAGACGAACCATCCGCCCTCATTGTAGCCGTAAATAAATACTTGCTGTCATAAGCATAGTTAATTCTTCCAAAAAATGACTGAAGCTCATTCTCTTCAGCAAGACTATTTACGGTAGTCCTTAGATCATCCGGGCTGGTATGATCTTGATATACCGGATCAATCCCATTGTCTATGAACCTTTCAAATGAAGTAGATCGCGAAGCAATAAAAAATTTTTGATAGGAATGACCTGCAAGAATATTAATGCTATGTACATTTTTTGAAAGCTGATAGGTCAGTGTATTTTCTACAAGCTGATTATTGTTTTCTACTTCTATTGAATTTAGAGACCCGCCTGAAAAATCTGCTAAAGGTACATAAGGTTTCCATTGCACATTCCTGGAAGTCGTAGAGTAATCAACACCAAAGTTCAGTTTATAGGTTAATCCCTTTACAATCTCAAGGGATGGCGTAATATTAGCCAAAATCCGATTATTGATGGCCATATCAGAATAAATATCATTTCTAGCCAGTGGATTCAGTCTGTTTTCATCCAAAAGGGCAGGTTTACCATCAGCATCTCTGGGTGAGAAGGTTGGATTAAACTCTAGCATATCTACCAGGGTAGAAGTAATATTTGGTCTTAAGTTTTCAGTACGAGCAGCCGTCAAGTTAAAACCAATATTAAGACGCCCATCCAACGCTTTTTGACTTATATTCAGTTTTCCAGAGTACCTCTCAAGATTACTATTTTTTAAAATTCCCTCTTGAGTTTGATAGCCAACAGAGGCATAATAGGAAAACCTCTCATTTGCCGCTCCGCTCATTGACAAATTAATATTATTGGAAATACCGGTCTGTGTCAATTCATCTTGCCAATTGGTGTCACCACCAAAATCATCCAGTCTTCCTCCAATAGCTTCGACCTGGTTTCTAAATTCATCAGCACTAAAGACAGGTAATTGTTTAGCAATTCTGGAAAAGGCTGTTGAAGCGGAAAGCGATGTTTCTGTCTTTCCAACGGTACCCTTTTTAGTGGTGATTACAACTACACCATTAGAAGCTCTCGCCCCATAGATAGCTGCTGCTGAGGCATCTTTAAGTACATCAATACTCTCAATATCGCCAGGATTAATGAAATTTAATGGATTGTTAGCCAATCCCGTTGATGAATTATCAAGAACAAATCCATCCACTACGTATAAAGGAGTAGTTCCTGATCTCAAACTTCCGATACCTCTGATGATTACATTCTGTGCAGCACCAGGCTCACCACTTACGCTTGAGACATTAACACCTGCTACTTTTCCTTGTAACAACTGACCAGGGTTGGTAACCACACCTCGATTAAAATCATCTTCATCTACCCCACCAATCGCACCAGTGACATCTGATTTTTTTTGCGTACCATAAGCGACTACTACTACGTCATCTAAAATAGTAGCATTAGCAGCTAACTGAATAGACAGATTATCCTGATTACCCAGCACGATTTCTTTGCTAATATAACCCACATAGGAGACCACCAAAACATCACCTTCATCTGCTGTGATGGTAAAGCTTCCATCTGCTCCGGTAGTTGTACCCAAATCAGTTCCTTTTACGAATACCGTTGCACCAATTAGCGGTTCACCTTTTTCATCGGTAACAATTCCTTTGATGGACCTTAGTTCTATTTTTGATAGTTCGGTGTTGGGTGCCGCAAGGATTTCCTGACAATGGCATAATACCCAAAAGCCCATGAACAGGACTTTGATTAGAGAAATTTTCATTTTTTTTATAGTTTTTTAATTAAAAGGAAGGAGATGATCCTAGGCATGCCGGCCAAGCTATTAGCATCTCTCAATTGTTTTTGGTTCATTTATGAATAGTCAGGACTCTATTACAAAAATATCCAACCAAAAAGAGGAAGGCTAAGCATATACCTCTGCTATAAATATTGGTTTGAAATAAGAGTTATTGACCGCTTGTTGTTTTCGGGAACGAAAATACGCTGCAGATATTAACTGAAGTTTATCTATATATAAACTTTGCTGAATATAATTTATTTAGTTCGATGTGCTCAAAAATGATTTAGTTTTGCAGTACTTTTTGGAATAGATAAGGAGTTGATTGGCCTCCAGGGTGCAATTTAGGACTTTTTGTAAATATCAATATTTTCACCAAATACATCGTAACAATGTTTGCCCTGTTTTCCAATGATAATAGCATGTTAAATACAGTGCATTGTAAGAGTAAATTGTCTCTAAAGTTAGTGCTAATGATGCGAAAAAATGACTCTCATAGCCTTTGTTCCGGATTACTTCGGGATAGTATGTTGCTATAGGTTTGTCCAACTAATAATGCGCTCCTTTCTTTTCAAATATATTAAAAGCTACATTGTTCAAAGTTCGGCCTTGGTACTTTATCATTACAAATATTTCAAACTCAAAACATCTCCTGAATGAATAGAACAACAATTTTGTCATATATTATAAGGCTCTAGGATCGAACAGGAGCTAATCAAAAGCAAATTTAATATTGAAAAATTGCTACATTTGCAGTGCATGGAGGTATACAATAATTTAGCAGAATTGCCGGAATTCGAAAATGCAGTAATAACCATTGGTTCGTTCGACGGCGTACATCGCGGGCATCAAAAAATCCTGGACAGAATTAACCAATTGGCTCGCAAAATAAATGGTAAAAGTATTGTCATTACCTTTCACCCACATCCGCGCATTGTACTCAACCCTGAGGATAATAATCTACGGCTTATAACTACCATTGAAGAGAAAGCAAGCCTGCTCGAATCCTTTGGTATTGATGCTGTTGTACTGGTTCCTTTTGATAAAGCTTTTTTAAATCAAAGGCCTGAAGCCTATATCGAAAACTTTCTTATCAAAAAGTTTCAGCCTAAATATATTGTAATCGGCTACGATCATAAATATGGAAAAAACAGGGCCGGGGATATTAACTATTTGAAAAAATATCAGGAAAAAGCAGGCTTTGAAGTCATTGAAATTGAAAAACAAGAGATTGATCATATTACCATTAGCTCTTCAAAAATCAGAAAAGCACTTGATGAAGGAAATATCCGTACTGCCAGTCAGTTACTCGGCCATAATTTCTCCATAAGCGGGACGGTCATTCGGGGAGCGGGCATTGGAAATACCCTGGGCTATCCCACTGCCAATGTAAAGCCGCCTTCCAGGTATAAGCTCATCCCCAAAGAAGGCATCTATGCCATTCGGATACATTCTCAAGGCAAGGTATATGACGGAGTGCTTTATATAGGCAGGAGACCAACTTTGGAGTCCTTTAAAAATCGAACGATCGAAGCACATTTATTTGATTTTTCAGGAGATTTATACGATTCTTTTTTAAAAATAGAATTCATCGATTTTATTCGGGAGGATCAGAAATTTGAGAACCTGGACTTGTTAAAAGCGCAAATGGAACATGATGCTCAACAGGCAAAATCCATTCTTGGTTCGGAAAAAAAAAATCAAATTGCCAGGCAAGGGCCTGAGGTCGCCGTAGTCATTCTAAACTATAATGGTCGAAAATGGTTCGAAAAATTTCTCCCATCTCTACTGCAATCCACCTATCCACACACGAAGTTTATCGTTGCCGATAATGGTTCATCGGATGATTCACTGGATTATCTGCGGCAGCATTTTCCACAGGTTGATATCCTGGAGCTGCACAAGAATTACGGTTTTGCAAAAGGTTATAACAAAGCGCTAAAGCAAATCGAGGCACCTTATTATGTTTTGCTTAATTCAGATGTGGAACTAACTGCTGACTGGCTCAATCCCATTATTGATTTGATGGAGCAGGATCATACCATTGGAATTTGTCAACCTAAAATACTTGCCCAAAGAGCAAAAGAATATTTTGAACATGCCGGCGCAGCCGGTGGTATGATGGATAAATGGGGATATCCTTTTTGTAAAGGAAGGCTATTTGACACCATAGAAAAAGATCAAGGACAATATGATGAACTGTCCGAAATCTTCTGGGCCTCGGGTGCGGCATTCGTCATTCGCAGTCAGCTTTATCATCAACTTGAAGGTTTTGATGAGCATTATTTTGCACATCATGAAGAAATCGATCTTTGCTGGCGTATCAAAAGAGCCGGATATAAAGTCATGGTGCAAACCCAATCCAAAGTTTATCACTACGGAGGCGGGACGCTGGACTATCAAAATCCCAGGAAGGTTTATCTCAATTTCAGAAACAGTTTTTACAATATTATCAAAAACGAATCGAGGGTAAAGCTTTTCTGGTTAATTCCCTTGAGACTGATACTGGATGGTATTGCGGGGCTCATGTTTTTATCTAAAGGTCAAATCAAGAATGTCTGGGCAATTATCCGGGCACATCTTTCCATGTATCGCAATTTTGGAAAAATGCTCCGACAGCGAAAGCATTATAATGCATTAATCCAAAAGGCCAGTATTTCCGCTGTTCCCAATCAAAACGGAATAATTAATAAAAGTATAATTTGGCAATATTACATGCTGCGCAAAAAACATTTTAAGGATTTATGAAAAATAAACCTGCCATTCTTTACGAAGATGAATCAGTCATTATTGTCAATAAACCCGCCGGAATATTATCTATCCCTGATCGTTTTAAATTAGATTTACCTAATATCAGAGATTTTTTAAAATCCGGATACGAACAGGTCTATACCTTACATCGACTGGATCGGGAAACCAGTGGGCTAATGCTTTTTGCACGTAATGAAGAGGCGCATCGATTTTTGAGCCAGCAATTTGAAAATGGAGCAATAGATAAAACGTACCGGGCAATTGTACAAGGCTGTATCCAGGATTCCGAAGGTTTGATCGATAAAAAGATTTCCCGGCATCCGGGTATCCCGGGAAAAATGATGGTTTCGGCAAAAGGTAAAGCTTCCCGAACAGCTTTTAAGGTACTCGAACGATTTCGCAATTATTCTTATGTAGAAATACAATTACTAACCGGAAGAACGCATCAGATTCGGGTTCATTTCGAATCCATCGGTCATCCTCTGGCGGTTGACCCTCTATACGCCAGAAAAAGCGAATTCTTCCTGTCCGAAATCAAAGGTAAAAAATATAAAAAGCCGGGAAACAGAGAAGAGCGCCCCTTAATCAGCCGATGTACCTTGCACGCAGAAAAATTAAGCTTTCGACATCCATTAAAAAAAGAAATGATGTCATTTATCGCGGAAACGCCAAAAGATTTCAATGCATTACTCAAACAATTGCAAAAATGGGGAAAATGATCCTTATATTTAGGAGTTAAGAATAAGAATACACAGATAGCTAACTTTTAACATATCTTTTAATCTATAGCACCCTTTTAGAAAGTAACCAATTTTTCCACTAAAAACGATAGCATGAAAAAGAACGTCTCTATCATTTTACTCCTGGCCTTGATACTTTCAAGTACCTCTCTGATTAGTCAAAGCTTAACTTTAAGTCCCGAAAAGATTAGTCCTGGCGACAAAGTACAGATCGCCTATAATCCTGAGGGGACTCCTTTGGAAGGATTAGAAGAGATATTTGTAGATGTATACCTTATGGATGAATTCTCTCCTCAAACAGTTGAAGTTCCAGTTAAATATGCCGATGGCAAATTTACAGGCTTGTTCGATGTGCCCCAGAATATAAAAGCGGTTCTCTTTTCTTTCACAGATGAAACAATGAATAAAAGAGATAATAATGATAAAAAAGGATATAAAACCATTTGTTATAAAGCAGATAAGAAAACACCTGTAGCAGGTGCTTATACGACCAAAGCAATTATAGTCTCTCAATATGCCTGGCTAACGGATTTGGATCGAAATATGAAAAAAGCAGTCAAACTGATGAACAAAGAATTTGAGCATTATCCGGATTCTAAAAATAATTATGAATATCAAAAATTCTTTGCTATAGCCGGAGCTGGAGCGAAAAATGAGGATGTCATAAATGGTGCTAAAGAAAAGGCCAGTGCGATCATGGAGCAAAAGAAGCCTTCCGAAGAAGCTTTGGGCTATGCTTTGGCGATCCATCAAAGTGTGACTAAAGACAAGGAAATGACAGCTAGCGTAAAAGAAAAATATGCTGAGCTTTATCCTAAAAGTACTTTCGCAGCTAATGAACTGCGCTATAAAATCCGCAGATCACGAAATCTGGATGATGTGATGCCGATGTACGAAAAGTTTGTAAAAGATTTTGCCCACATCGAAGAATTTAACAAAAATCAAGCAGAGATATGTGCTCAGATTGCTAATCTCTATATTCAAAAAGAAGACTTTGAAAATTTTGAAAAATACTTCGCCAAGGTTTCCGACAATTCCCGCAAAGCCGGCATTTTAAATAGCGTTGCCTGGCCCATGTCTGGTGAAAGCCTGGAAGGAGAAGCCAAGAATCCGGTAAAAGCCCAAAAACTTTCTATGCAATCCCTGGAACTTTTGGACGGTGAAATGAAAAAGATGAAAAACAAACCGGATTATCTTACCAATCGCCAGTATAAAAGAAATCTGGAAAATTCTTATGGTATGTACGCAGATACCTATGCGCTGCTGGCTTATAAGAATAATCAAATGGATGAGGCTTTAAAATACCAGCAAATTTCCTGCGATAATAATAAGTTCAGTGATGCAGAAATGAACGAACGCTATTGTGCTTATTACGAAGCCGTACACGGTGCAAAAGCTACCGAAAATATTCTCGCTGATTTGATCGCCGATGGTAAGGCAAGCGCTAAAATGCAAGAGCAGCACAAGCGTCTGTACCTCGCTAATAATACCCTCAAAAGTGCTTATGAAAAATATGCTCTACAACTTGAAAAAGCAGCACATGCCAAGCTGAAAGCTGAAATAGAAGAGCAGATGATCGAAATGCCCGCTCCGGATTTTAAATTAATGACTCTTAATGGAGAGCAGGTAAGTTTAGAAGAAATGCGTGGAAAGGTAGTAGTGGTAGATTTCTGGGCGACCTGGTGTGGTCCTTGTAAGGCCTCCTTCCCGGGTATGCAAAATGCAGTAAACAAGTTTGAAAACAGCAATGATGTAGAATTTGTGTTTATTGATACCTGGGAATCCGGGAAGAATGTCAAGGAAAAAGTAGCTGAATTCATTAGTGAAAATAAATATACTTTCAATGTATTGATGGACAGCGAAAGTAAAACTGTTGCGGAATACGGCGTCAGTGGTATTCCTACCAAGTTTATTATTGATAAGGATGGTAACATTCGCTTCAAAAGCGTGGGATACAGCGGCAATAATGAAAAATTGGTAAATGAGTTGTCATTGATGATTGAAATTCTTGGCGGAACAGTGCCTACTCCGGAAACCGGAGCACCATAATTTCAGGTAAGCATTTTTACCTGAATCATCCCGAATTTTAGCAAAGCTAAAGGGATTTGTATAGTAATAGCTTAAATTAGGCATGAGGTTTCAGGTCTTAGGCTTGGGGTTTTAGGTCAGGTTTCTTAGGATCACCCAAAACCTGATTACTTCATGCCTAATACCTCATACCTTTTCTAAAAAACAATCAATAGTACTATCCTATTCAATTTTCCGGTGAATGCCAAACAAAATTCAGGATGACTCCTTTTTGCATGCTTTGGTGCAAATTCAGAGAATTATTTTTGTTGCTGGAGATAAAAGCATAATTTTGGATTTTGCCTGAGCATACTATATTTGATATGAATTACATTGCAGGAAACAAGACCGGAGAAGGATCAATTTTGGATTTTGAAAAATGGAATCGTCGACTTCCTGAACTCAAACAGCAATATCAGACCGATCAGCCTTTTCCACATATCGTACTCGATAACTTCCTGGAAATACCTGCTGCAGAAAAAACCCTGAATGCATTTCCGGCCATAAAAGATAAAGGCTGGATCCATTATGTCCACGTTAATGAAAAAAAACACGGTCTCAATAAGCTGGATCTGCTTCCGGCAGAGATTCGTCAACTCATTTCATTTCTCAATAGTGAAAAATGTATCGCTTTTATCAGCGAACTAACCGGAATTCCTGACCTCATAGCAGACGAAACGCTGGAAGGCGGAGGGCTGCACCAAAGTAAAAGAAATGGCTTTTTAAATATACATGCCGATTTTACGGTGCACCCACATCGACGCGATATGCGCCGCCGGGTGAATTTGCTGATTTACCTCAACAAAAACTGGAAGGACTCGTATAATGGGCATTTGGAGTTGTGGTCCAGAGACATGAAGCAGTGCGTCCAAAAGATTAGTCCGATATTCAATCGATGTGTTATTTTCAATACGGATGAGGATAGTTATCATGGACTACCTGATCCCATCCTTTGTCCGGAGGATATGACCCGCAAATCTATCGCCCTCTACTATTTTACCAAAGAGTCAAATCCTTTGAAAAGAGCCACTAATTACCGGGCCCGCCCCGGTGATGGTGCTAAAAGTGTTTTAATCTATCTGGATAAAAAACTGATTGCCGGATACAATCGCCTGAAGGGTTGGTTAGGTATTAATGATGACTTTGCCAGTAAAATATTAAACTTTTTCCACAGAAATAAAAAGCGATAAACCTTGTTTAACAGCTCCGGTAAAAATATAGTATTCTTTATTATCCTTGGCTGCATCTTCTTTATTCCCTTTTTAGGAGGCGTTCACCTTTTTGACTGGGATGAAATCAATTTTGCCGAAATCAGTCGGGAGATGCTGATTACGGAAGATTATTTTAGAATATATGTCGATTTTCAACCCTTTTGGGAAAAGCCCCCACTCTATTTTTGGTTGCAGGCATTGAGTATGAAAATATTCGGACTCAATGAATTTGCCGCCAGGTTTCCCAATGCCATTTGCGGAATTCTTACCCTGGTAATTCTGTACAAGATAGGAGAAAGACTCTATAATCGTTTCTTCGGATTCTTCTGGGCACTCATATACTTTGGCTCAATACTGCCTAACCTCTATGCGCATTCCGGGATCATTGACCCCTGGTTTAACCTTTTCATTTTTACAGGCATGTATTATTTCATTCAGTTTCACTGGAAAAAAAATGGCCTGGATCAAAGACTAAAAAAATCAAAATGGTTTTACCTTTTTTGGGGTGGTTTTTTGGTCGGTTTGGGGATTTTGACTAAAGGTCAGGTAGCCTTCCTCGTTGTCTGTTTGACTCTTTTCATTTATTGGATTTATAAAAGATTCCAATTCTACGTCAATGTTCCTGAGTTTTTGTTCTTCAGTGTCGCTGCAGCCTTTGTTTCTTTAACCTGGTACGGCCTAGAGACCTGGAAAAATGGTCCCTGGTTTATCCATGAATTCAATAAATATCAAATTCGGCTTTTTAGTACCCATGATGCCGGTCATAAAGGCTTTTTCGGATATCACATTGTCGTATTATTAATCGGTTGTTTTCCGGCTTCTATTTTTCTGATCCGATCGTTTTTAAAATTACCAGATTATAAGTTTCAATATCAAAAGGACTTTGCCCGCTGGATGAAAATGCTATTCTGGGTTGTTCTGATTTTATTTAGTATTGTTCAGTCTAAAATCGTTCATTATTCCTCCCTTTGTTACTTCCCTTTGACCTATCTGGCTACACTGGTGGTTTATCTAAATTTGAATGAGAAAATCACCTTTGATCGCTGGATGAAACTTGGCCTTTTGTCCATTGGTAGTTTATTTGTTATAGCTACGGTAATCCTGCCTTTTATTGGTATGAATAGTGAAATGCTTCTTCCGCTATTCAAGGACCCTTTCGCCCAGGGCAATCTGGAAGCAGGGGTCAACTGGACCGGTTGGGAGGTCATACCGGGAATCGTGCTGTGCTGGGTATTATATTCCTCTATATTTTTTATGAGAAAAGCCAAGCGAATCCTGTCTCTTTTTATCGGAACAGCAATATTTATCAACCTTAGTCTTTTCTTTATCGTCGGGAATATTGAGCATTACTCTCAGCGGGCTGCAATTGAATTCTTTAAAAGTAAGATTGAAGAGGACTGTTATGTAAAGCCACAAGGTTATAAAACCTATGCGCATCTGTGGTATGGAAAACGAAAGAACAATTTACCCCGGGAAAGTCGCGATCTAAATTGGTTGATGAGTGATCAGGCAGACAAGCCAGTTTATGTAGTTACCAAAGTACACAAGCTCAAACAACTGGAAAAATACCCTCAGCTTAAAGAAATTGAACGAAAAAATGGTTTTGTATTTTTAAAGAAAGAGTAAGCCTTGCTCTGCTCCTTTGGTCACTAAGCAGTTTATTCTCCAAACTGTTCCAGTTCCTCAGTAGCTTGCTCCCAGGTTTCCATTGCCTCGTCCAGTTCTTTCTTAAGTTGTTTATACTTATCCAGTACCTGCTGTGCATTTTCTTTTTGATAAAAGCCTTCCTCTCCCATTTCCGTTTCTATTTTTGCAATATTTGCCTCTAGTTGCTCGATCTTTCGTTCCTGATTCTGGACGGTTCGCTCCAGTTTTTTTCTGGCTTTTCGATCTTCCTGAGAGAGCTCTTTCATCGAACTCTTTTTTGTAATATTGTTCTGAGAACGCAATTCTACAGCGCGCATATCATCCAGCTTTCTTTTTTCCAAAAAGAAATTCACATCTCCCAGGTATTCGTGCAATTTTTTATCCCTGAATTCAAACGTGCGGGTAGTGAGGCCTTTTAAAAACTCCCTGTCGTGAGAAACTACAATCAAGGTTCCCTTAAAGTCCAGCACCGCCTGTTTCAAAACATCTTTTGAAAGAATATCCAGATGATTGGTAGGCTCATCCAGAACCAGCAAGTTAATCGGTTTTAATAACAAGCAGGCCATAGCCAATCTGGCTCTTTCTCCTCCAGACAGCACCGAGACCTTTTTTTCTACATCCTCGCCGCTAAACATAAAAGCTCCCAGAATACTACGCACCTTGGATCGTAGCTCTGGCGGTGCAGCATTCTCCATAGTTTCCAAAAGCGTCTGCCTGGGTTGCAGGCTATCGGACTGGTTTTGCGCATAATAACCTATGTGTACATTATGGCCGATTCGAAAATCTCCCCCGGAAGGCATCAGGTCTTTTACCAGAATTTTGGCCAAAGTGGTTTTCCCCTGTCCGTTCTGCCCAACGAAAGCAACACGATCTCCCCTATCTAATTTAAAGCTCACTTCATTTAATACCTGCAGATTGCCATAGCTTTTGGATAATCGTTGCGCCTCTATCACAATATCACCGGAACGCGGAGCTGGCAAAAACTTAATCCGCATTGTTGCTTTATCCTCCGCATCAAGTTCTATCCGATCAATTTTATCCAACTGCTTGATTAGCGATTGAGCCATTTTGGCTTTATTCGCTTTAGCCCTGAATTTATCGATGAGTTTTTCCGTATGGGCAATTTTCTGTTGTTGATTTTTAAAAGCTGCCAATGTTTTCTCTTTCCGCTCTTCCCGCATCTCCAGATATTTGGAATAATTGGCTTTATAATCGTAAATCTTGCCCAGCTCGATCTCAATTGTTCGCTTTGTAATATTATCCAAAAACATCCGATCATGCGAAATCAGGACAACCGCACCGTGATAGTCTTTGAGAAAGCTTTCCAGCCACAAGATCGACTCAATATCGAGATGATTCGTAGGCTCATCCAGGAGCAGATAATCCGGACGCGCCAGCAGCATTTTTGCCAATTCAATGCGCATTTGCCAGCCGCCACTGAATTCTTCCACCATGCGATTCATATCGGAGGTTTTGAAACCTAGTCCTTGCAGAATTTTTTCGGCTTCCGCTTCCATAGACTGGCCACCTAAAATCGAGAATCGTTCATTAGCCATAGATAATTCTTCAATCAATCGTGCATAGGCATCACTTTCATAATCCGTTCTTTCTCCCAGCTCGATATTAATTTCCTCAATTCTCTTTTCCAGTTTTTTTAATTCATCAAAAGCCGAAAGCGTTTCCTGAATAACGGATTTCCCTTTCGGCAAGGACATTTCCTGATGCAAGAAACCGAGGCTGCTGCCAGTGGGACGGGTAATCTGCCCGGAATCGGGACTTTGTTCACCAGCAATCAATTTGAGTAAAGTCGATTTCCCGGCACCATTACGCCCAACTAAACCAATTTTGTCTTTCTCTTTGATCACTACATTGATCGAATCCATCAAAACTCTATCGCCATACTTAACAAAAAGATTACTCGCCGTTATCATACCTGTTTACACAATTTTCAAAAAATCAATTATTAATACTTCAGTAGTTTTGGGGATATAACATTTATGAAGTAGCGCAAAGTTCGCACAAAATTTTGGGTATTGTGCTTTTAGAGAACATAATTTTAGTTATGAAATGATAAAAAGTAAGCCTGGAATTTGAAACCAAAATCCTGCAAGCTACTGGCATTCAGTGCCCTGCAAAACTATACGAGGCGCTGTATTCAAAATTGTCAGAATTGTAAATATGAGGAAAAGGAAATATAAATATTAACGGGCAAAAGGTAATAAAGATAGAAAGGCAGCTAAAAAATTGCAAACAGTGGCAAATGAATATCCGCTTAAGTTTCCGTTCTAATTAAAGCTAACTCCATCGGGCATTTGTGCAATGACCGAAAAGGTGTTTCCTTTATTTTGAAGTACCTTTTTCCAAAGGGTTTGTGGTTTGTTTTTGAAAAGGTAGTTGGCATCCATATCTCCAAGAACCCAGGAGCCCAGTTCCATCTCGCCATCCAATTGTCCTTCGGACCAACCGGAATATCCAATAAAAAAGCGAATATTTTTGGGTTCCACCAGTTGGGATTCAACAAGGAATTTCAGTTTTTCGAAATCCCCTCCCCAATATACTCCGGGACAGACCTGGGTACTGTCATCGAGCAATTGACCAACATTATGAATATAGTGAATGGTATCCTTCTGCACTGGCCCGCCATAGTAAACCGTAGATTCAAATTTGGGAAAATCGGCAATCAATTCATTGATCTGCATATCGAGTGATTTATTCAGGATAAAGCCAATGCTCCCCTCTTTTTCATGTTCACACAGCAATACGACGCCTCTTTTAAAATTCGGATCCAGCATAAAAGGTTCGGCAATCAGAACCTTACCTTTCGTTATTTTTTGTTGAATATATGTCATGACTCAGAAATAGAATAGAATGTAGTTTTCGATGTTTAACCATTTATGCTTTACAATTTTAAAAAAAATATTATACTTTCCAACAGACAAGGACAGAAAGTGTAAAATATGCCTTAAAATAAAACAAAAAGCGCCACAGAAGCTGAAAACTTCGATAGCGCTCTCTACACAGTTCATCAATGATATCTATTAGTGTCGTTTTCGCTTTGTCGTTCTGCTTGTCTTTTTTCCAGCCGCTGTTCCCCGTTTATTACTTTTCCGAACTTTGGTTGTTTTTTTCTTGGTCGCCACTTTCCCCTTCGACGTTTTTCGCACAGTTTTCGTTGTTGACTTTTGTGCTTTTACATTACCATTATTTCCTCTGACGGTTTTGGTCGTTTTCGTACGAGTGCCTACTACTTTTCCATTCTGGTTCCTAACCAAAGTGGTACGTGTTCTGACGACAGTTGTCGTTCTGCGAACCGGAGTATATACCTGACGGGCTCTTACTACCCGGTGTGTACGAACTACCTGGCATCTTGGTCGAAAAACCCGGTTGGTATGGTAAAACCTCCAGGGATGTGGTCTCCAGGGGCGCCAATAACGTGGATAAACTCGCCAGCCGAAAGGAGAAACATAAGGACGATATCCCGGGGCATATACAAATCGTACGCTAGGCCAGGCCCATACATTAACAATTATCCGATACGTTTCCAGATTGATCATAGGGCCATTTCCGGTTTCTTTTTCCTCCAGTTCATAAGGTTCTACGATTTTTTGTTCCCCATAAACATCTTCATCACCAATAATTTGCAGCATCGCAGAATTGGCACTCGTTTTTTCAATTTCAATTACGGCAATATCCTGAGATTCTTTTTCATCCAAAGGCACTTGTAAAACAATTGCGTGTACATTATCTTCCTGGTGATCAATGACCCGGATATAGTCAATTTCACCATCTTCATTAAGATCCAGGTTGTTAACATAATTGTTTTCAGTGTTGAGTTCTTTTTCAAAATCCTCCAGGGATTCTGCTTTTTCGAAAAGGCCCAGTGCGCCTTCCAGACTAAAATGGTCACCGGCAAAACCAGTGCTATCAATATTCAATGCAAGTAAAAAAGAAGGGGAAAAGAGCGTTGCAACAAATAAAATTGTTTTCAATTTCGGTATCATATTACGTTGATTTAGTTCTTTAATTTTTAAGAATAGTTCAGCAAGAATTGATGATTCGATGTACCTATGACTACAAGTTTTCCAAATGGTTTAAAATGATCACAACTTGCGGGGATATAAACTGTTTTCTCGCTGAAAGGTCGTATCCGGGGAGAGTGCAAATCAGAGGATGAACCCTTTATTTTACACAATAAGATGGAAATAGATCAAGGAGATGAATATTTTAAACCTGCTTCATTGAAGATGATGGAGATCATGTGCTAAATAGAATGCCAGAGCGGGAGGTTAATGATAAGATAAGAGTGTTTATAAAAAATTATGATTATTCTATCAAAGAGGATTATAGAATCACTTTTGATAAAAATGGCAGAATAATTAAGATCAGGTGCTAAAGAAAAGTATTGACTACAGAAGGGACTAAAGATAAAAGGATGTTTATCGATACAGTTGAATATATGTCCCTGGAAAATCGCTAGGGAGAGGTATCAAATACAATTGTACCTGATACCTCTCCTGTATACATTTAAGTTTAGAAATAGACTTTACAAAGGCGTGACTTGCAGGCTTCGATCTACTTTCAGGATCAGTCCGCGTAATACCTTGCCATTACCGCCAACTTCTTTAAATTCATTGATCCCGTCTGCAGCCATATTTTGAATTGTTTGGGTCCAGCGAACCGGTGCAGTTAATTGATCAATAAGATTTTGCTTGATTTGATCGGGTTCGGTAGTCGGTTGAGCGTTTACATTCTGATAGACTGGACAAGAGGGACTATTAAAGGTAGTCGCTTCAATAGCTGCCTTGAGCTCATCTTTTGCAGGCGCCATCAGAGGTGAATGAAAAGCACCTCCTACTTGTAACACAATCGCTTTTCTGGCACCGGCTTCTTTTAGTTGTTCTACGGCTGTATCAATACCTGCCAGGCTTCCGGAGATTACCAATTGCCCGTTGGTATTATAGTTTGCCGGAACTACCACTTCGTCAATGGCTGCGCAGATTTCCTCTACTTTTGCATCTTCCATTCCCAGAATTGCGGCCATTGTACCCTCTACTGCTTCACAAGCTTTTTGCATTGCCAAAGCTCTTTTTTGTACCAGGCGCAATCCATCTTCAAAAGAAAACACATTAGCAGCGACCAAGGCAGAAAACTCCCCCAATGAATGACCGGCTACAGCTTTAGGAACAAGCTCCGTTTCTGCTATTCTTGAACGAATAATGGAATGTATAAAAATGGCAGGTTGAGTAATTTTAGTTGCTTTCAAATCTTCGGCCGTTCCATGGAACATCACATCCGAAATTGCATAGCCTAAAATGTCATCCGCCTGAGTGAATAAATCTTTTGCTTTATCGGAGGACTCGTACATGTCTTTACCCATGCCTTCGAATTGTGCCCCCTGACCAGGAAATACAAATGCAGTCATTACTTAGTTTTTGTTAGAAAAATAATTAGGATAGCTTTGAAGAAATCAATTGTAAAAACTCACTACGCGTTTCCACTTTCTGAAACTCTCCGGTAAAAGCGGAAGTAGTGGTGCTGGAGTTTTGCTTCTGCACGCCTCGCATCATCATACACAAATGCTGAGCTTCGATCACTACCGCTACGCCCAATGGTTTCAGCGTATTCTGAATACAATGGAGTATTTGATCCGTTAAGCGCTCCTGAACTTGCAGTCGCCGGGCATAAACATCAACTATTCGAGGCATCTTGCTCAAACCTACAATATATCCGTTTGGAATATAGGCGATATGAGCTTTCCCAAAAAAAGGCAGCATGTGATGCTCACAAAGCGAATAAAGCTCTATATCTTTTACGATCACCATTTCGCTATAATCCTCCTTAAACATAGCAGATTTCAGGATTTCATGGGCATCCAAATCGTATCCGTGGGTTAAAAACTGCATCGCCTTGGCTACACGTTCAGGCGTTTTTATTAAGCCTTCGCGTTCGGGATCTTCCCCCAGTTCCTTAAGGATGGTATCGTATTTTTTGATAAGTGACTTAGTAGTTTTCTCTGAGTAATGCTCCGCTTTGCTGTAGGACATGTTTGGTGAATGATTAATTAGGAGAATTATTCGCCATAATATTCGGCATAAATATTTTCGGTTTCAAAAAGTTTTACACAATGCAACTCGCAGCCCTTGATATGTGGTAACAACTGTTGCCATATAAGTATAACCAGATTCTCCGTTGTTGGTTGTGTACCTTTCGGAATAAAGTCGACATCCAAATTCAGATTTCGATGATCGAGCTTCTCAATGACCACCTCTTTGATTATTTTACTGAGTTGTTTTACATCCACTATAAAACCGGTAACCGGATCAGGACTCCCTTTTACCGTGACAAAGAGATGGTAATTATGTCCATGCCAATTAATATTTGCGCATTTACCAAAAGTATCTAAATTTCGTTCATCACTCCATTCATCTACCCATAATTTATGCGCAGCGTTGAACCGTTCTCTTCTAGTGATATATACCATTCGCTATCATTTAAGTAATTCAAGTTGCGATTCATTCTTGAAGAGAGAAAATGCATCTAGTTTTGTTATAAAATCAAGGCTTTCTATCAAAATGCTCCTTATTCCCGCTCCTTCATCGCTACTTGGGTTAAGTAACCGGGTACTGCTTTTTTGCAGTGCTACCCAAAATCTTTTAAAGTTTATTACTCTTGAACATTATGTAAAAGAGGATTATCAAAAGATTTGCAAAAGTACAAAGAATTTCGATTTGATGCGCAGAAATAACTGGATATGTAGACGGGATCGATTCTTATTATATAGTCGGTCATCGCCAAATGATAATGATCGCCCAAAAACACTAATCAGGTTTTAAAGCGGTTCTGTAGTATAGAAAATGATAGGTTCAAAAAGCCAGGCCAGACCTGAGTTTTATAAAGCTGAACAGTAGCCAAGTCAGATTCCTCCCCTCGAATCAGATTTTTATCGAAAATCTTTTTTCTTTTCACTTGGTTTCATTTTATTGCAGAAGCTTTAAAGTAAAACTCGTAATATAAAGCAAAATATGGATTCAGTATCCCGGAAAAATATAATACCGCTAGTGATGGGATTTTTTTCCAAAAGAGTTGTATATCATGCGATCTTTTGGTTGGTTTTCCTGATTGCTATGGTACGGACAGATGGAGGTGAGCTTAGTCTGGGCTATTCAATAATTATAGAATCGATTAATCTGCTGTTTTTCGCGCTCATTGTCTATTTTAACCTATTTTATCTCATTCCCAACTATCTGAATGACAAGAAATTTATCCTTTATTGCATATTACTGGTTTTATCGGTATTGATTTTGACGCCCATCAAAATCTTCGTATTGTACTTTTTGCTCAGCTATTTTCCCGGAATGCAAAATGCCCTGATTCTGAATCAGAATCTAACCTTTTTGTCGACATTTATTATCGCCGGATCATCCACCATTTTAAAAATCATTTCTGACTGGGTCCGTTATCAGAGAGATCGACGGGAATTGCAAACCCAAACGATGCAATCAGAGCTTAAGTTTTTGAAATCACAGATCAACCCGCACTTCCTTTTCAATACGTTGAACAATCTGTATGCCCTGACCCTTAAGAAATCCGATAAAGCACCTGAAATTGTGATCAAATTATCTGAAATGATGCGCTATATGCTTTATGAGTGTAATGAAAAAAGAGTACTTTTGAGTAAAGAGGTCAGTTATATTCGCAATTACCTCGATCTGGAAAGGCTAAGACAGGGTAAAAACGTACAAATTGATTTTACTGTAAAAGGAAATGTAACGAATCAAAAGATCGCTCCTTTAATGTTCATTCCCTTTTTGGAAAATAGTTTTAAACACGGACTGAATAATCAAATCTCCCAGGGTTTTGTGAATATCGAAATGGAAGTCAGCGAAGGGAGTGTCGATTTCTATATTGAAAATAGCAAAGCAGAGAAACTTCCCGCTATTGAACATCGACGAAGTGGAGGGATTGGTCTGGTAAACGTACGTCGTCGTCTGAATCTTTTGTATCCTAACCACTATAATTTGGATATTAAGGATAATCCGAACACTTATGCGGTCAATCTAAAACTTGATCTTACTATTTAAGTCGGAATTGCTAAAACATGAAACTTAATCGCTTTTTAAACCAACTCTCACAAATATGATAAACGTAATTATCGTTGATGACGAACCTCTTGCTCTTGATGTATTGGAAACCTATATTGAGAAGATACCGGAATTAAATCTTGTCAAACGCTGTAATAATGCTTTGGAAGCCAATGAAGCATTAAAAAACCACGATATTGATCTGATGTTTCTGGACATCCAGATGCCACAACTGACCGGTACGGATTTTCTGAAAACGCTTTCCAATCCACCGCTGGTTATTTTTACTACAGCTTATGCCAATTATGCTATCGAGGGCTTTGAACTCAATGCGATTGATTACTTACTCAAGCCTATTTCTCTCGAACGATTTATGAAAGCAGTTAATAAAGCAGTAGAGCAAATAGAGTTACAGAGAAAAGATAATGCTGCTACAATTGCAAGTAGTGATGATCCTAATTTTATTTTTGTAAAAGCAGATAAAAAATTAATCAAGGTATCCTACGAAGAGATCATCTACATCGAAGGTCTTAAAGATTATGTGATTATCCGACAGGACAATAATCGAATCATCACTTTGCAAACGATGAAAAGCCTGGAAGAAAAGCTGCCGGATACTATCTTCAAGCGAATTCATCGTTCCTATATTGTCAATATGAATAAAATCAATGCCATTGTGGGCAATATGGTCGAGGTAATGGAAAAAGGCCAGGCGAAACATCTCCCCGTTGGTAAAAATTACCGGGACGAGCTGCTCAATATTATCAATAAAAACAGATTATAATCCCGCAAATCAGCTATATCCTTGAATCATGCTTTAGAACATGAAATAGCGCAAACCCTGGACGCCACCGTCTACAATACTTCAGTTGTACACGGTGGTGACATTAATGATGCCTACCTTTTTTCTACTGATAAAGGTCCTTTTTTTGTAAAAACAAATACGGCTTCTTTTGCTGCCGATATGTTTGCCAAGGAGGCAAAGGGACTAAAACTGTTGTCCGTAAGAGTTCCTGAACTTATAGGTTTGGGAAATAGTTTTTTGATTCTGGAATATATCCCTCCGGGAGTACCTGCTCCGGATTTCTGGGAAAAATTCGGCGAAAACCTGGCAGCCTTGCATCGAAACAGCTCGGATATGTTTGGCCTGGATCACGATAATTATATTGGTACTTTAAAGCAATCCAATGCTAAACATCAGCAAGGAGTAGATTTTCTGATAATGGAAAGGCTGATACCACAAATAGAATTGGCTAAATCCAGGCAAGCTATTGATACTTTTGCCCTGAACGCCTTTGACAATCTATTTAAAAAGTTGAATGACCTTATCCCGGATGAGTCCCCCGCGCTGATTCACGGTGATTTGTGGAACGGAAACTTTATTGTTTCACAAGAAGGAACAGCGGTTTTGATCGATCCTTCGGTGAGTTATTCACTGAGAGAATTTGATTTGGCAATGAGCCGGCTCTTTGGCGGTTTTTCGGAGTCATTTTACACTGCCTATCAGGCTTCTTATCCCTGTCTTCCAGGCCTCCAGCAAAGAATTCCCATTTATCAGCTGTATTATCTAATGGTACATGTCAACCTTTTCGGAGGCTCTTATCTCAACTCCGTAAAAGCCATCCTCAAGCAGTTTTTATAAAAATTCCAAAATTAATAAGGGCCAAGCAAGAGCCTGACCCTCAAATTATCTAACAAACAAAACCAACTAAAAACTAAATTGTACCCCTAAACTGTAATTAACGTTATCCGTATAGGATTCAAACTTACTGAGTTCGGGATCTATTCGGTAGGAGGCATCTTTTACAGAATCGATGTTTCGATAATCTGCTCTTGATCCCCTGTTATAAATTACATTGAAATCGATCCACATCTGATCTACAATATGAAATGATAATCCACCACCAATACCCGCCTGAATCGAAGTTCCATAAAAAGAGGTACTATTTTCAAAATATTCATCGTACTCTTCATCCGTCATTTTAGTACTGAAAAAAGACAAACCGCCCAAACGAGCTTCTAAATAAGGATTGATCCGTCTCTCTTCTACAAAATAATAACGTCCAGTCAAGTGATAAGCCAAAAAACAATCTTCTTCTTCAATTTCTACATCCTCAAATACATTCTCATCTGTTTCTATAGATTGTAGGTAGCTATCCATAGCGTACATGGAGACGCCAAACTGAGCCCCGATATAAAATTTCTTAAAAATTTTTGGTTTAAACTGATAACCAAGAGCAATCCCCTTTGGATGTACATTCATGTGTTGCTTATAATCATCCAGAGGTTGCATATAATTAAAATGAACACTCATAAAATTCTGGGCTTCTGACTGAATAAACCAAAAGGAAAGGCAGAGAAGAAGGAGTACACGTAATTTGTTCATATGTTTCTGCTTTGCATATAAACGATTGAGCCAGAGCGGTAGCTGCCTGAAAAAAGAAAATTAACACGGGAATGTCAGACATTTACAGCGCTGAGACCAGAAGCTAAAATCATAAACAATTTTCGCTCTTAATTTTTAAGAAAAATCGTTTTTTATTATATTAGTCAGGTGAATAAAAAGATGCTTTATATAATTTATGATGATAAAAAATAAAATTGCACCTTAATAATGGTATGGGGTATCAGGTATCAGTTTTTGATTCATTTTGCCTAATGCCCAACACCTTAACCTAAAAAACTGAGTTAGATATGGCAAAAACGAAACGCAAAAGAGAATTAGAAGCAAGAGACAGAAGGGAAGCAAAAAAGATTTTAAGAATCGCTGCAATCGCTACAGTAGTTCTTTTAATATTAATGTATCTGATGTTTAGAGGCAGTGCCTAATTTCTGTTTTTTACAATAAAAAATAAACCGGGTTTAGCAAAAATGTGCGTTCGCCCGTTTAATGTATCCGAAACGATCAATTGATCGTTTTTGGACTGTAATATTTCGTAGTCTTGTTTTTCAAGAATATAATAATCCGTCTCGACCATCTCCCCATCGAATTCGGAATACTCCAGTTCTTTTGCATTTCCATATACTTTAAACTGGTTTTTATTGATAATCGATTGGCTTAATATTACCTTTTGCCCTTTTTCAAGTTTACCGAGTAACTGAGTATTTATATCTCGATAGCGATTAATGATAGGATTAAGCTGTACCCAAAAAAGCATCAGTGAAAATGCTCCCGCAAAAGTAAATCCACCTATAATATACTTCCTGTTATCAGAAAACAGGCCCAATATTCCGACAAATCCAAAAATCCAGTATATCGCGCTAAACACCGCGGCAGTCCTAAAGCCTACATTATGCATAGCGGCAAAACCTCCAAACATCACAGCCAGTAAAGCAAAAAAAGTAAATACCAGATTAACTATAGCAAAAGCTTTGACGAGGCCTTTATAGGGATAATTGGGTTTAAAATAATTGACTATTTGTCTGGCAATCAAAAAAAGCAAGCACAATTGTAAGATCAAGGCATGGCTCAGCAGGGATAATAATAACCAACCGGTCAGTATAATCGCCATTTCTTCCTTCTTTCTAAGCTTCTGAAATAGATCCCAAAGCGCAGCCGGCAGAAAACCAAACCAAGGCAACAGTCCAATCACCTGCCAGGTGAAATACTCCTTCCAGGATGTCTGATAAGAAAATATGAAACCCTCAGTCGTCCAGCTAAAACCACCTAAAAAATAAAACACCGAGATCAATAATAGCCAGATCGCCAAAATAGCAGGCTTCAATAGGTTATTGGCCTCTTTATGAAATAGTAACATATAAATCAGCAGACCTACTCCATATATTACTGCACTTGTAGGCTGTACCAGAAAGCTACCCATTACAAACAATCCATAGACAATTTGCCATTTCAATTTTGGCTGCTTGAGACAAATCACCAAAAAGATCATACTCATGGTATGAAAAGCACATAAGGGAATATCCGCTACGGCAAATTTGGACATGGAAATCAGTAAAAAACTACTCACGATAGTGATTATAAATATCATGATCTGCTCTTTTCCAAAAATCCTGGCGCCCCATATCCTGATCCCTAATAAAAGCAGAAGAAAAACAATGACATTGGATAGCCTAATCCAGAAAGGACTAAATCCAAAAACGCTATAAATGAGATATTGTGAAGTATTTGGAAAAGGAGCAAGGGACTGGCTAGTCGAATCCGTCATTTGCTGCTGCACGCAAAGGATATTAAAAGCTTCCTCACTTTCCAATATCGTAGTAAAGTCATTCATCACAACCAGGCTAATGATTGTTAAGATCGCTAATAAACCTAAAAATCGCTTGAATCTTTCAGAAAGTGTAGTTCTCTGCGTATGTATGCTCTTCATTGCCCCAAAGCAAAGCATTATTCATCAAAGCACAAAATTTTTGATATAATGATTGGTATTAGTCAGGTAGCAGGAGTCAGCCCAAATTTTGCTTAAACTCCACTATGAAATTGGATAGTATAGCGCTCTTTATTCTTTTGTGAAAAAGGTATGAGGTTTTAGGTATGAGGTATAATGGAAAACCTTATTGCCCAAAACCTAAAGCCTGATTCCTGTTTCAGAGCGCGCAAAAGCTTTCATCATTCTAATACTGAATGCGCGATAACTCCTGTTGTATACTTTCTCTTGCTAACGCATCACCATTTTCCCTACCCCAATCTTGGTAGCACTTTTCAGAACATAAAAATAAACACCACCCGGCAGGTTGTTTCGATGAATAGTCTGACCATTATTTCGGATTCCACTATAAGTTTGGACGAGCTGTCCTGCGCTGTTTAGAATTTCCAATTCAAAAACCTCATTATCCGGATTAAAGAAAGACAGCCGGGTTTGTTTCTCAAACGGGTTGGGATCGAGATTTACTTCGATACTCGTATAAGGCTCATTTACATCAACAATAGTTAAACAAGGACCATCAACTCTGGTATGGGTACGGAAATAATCCTGATTAACAATATCCACTATATTGGAAATACAGATCATTGTATCCAGATAATCCGTATAGTATAACCTGACCAAAGGCTGAACGATGTCTTGCTTCAGGATCAGGGAATCATCATAGGAAATCCCAATAGTCATACCGTCAGAGATACCTACTTTCGGGCTAATTGGATAAATCGCCGGATCGATCAGATTTTCTGCGGATATAAGCGATATGCCGCTCACCTGAAATTGATAAGCAACCACACTTGCCGTAGGATTGTGTATTGAAATATCTATGTATTTTTCATCTGGATTAATCCCTGTAATGCTTAGCGCTACCGTATCACTGGGGTCAATAATATCAATAGGCAAATCGCAATGATCGTGAAATCCACCGTCGGGATGAGTATGCCCCGTGCCATAATTTAAACAACCAGACAATAGTGCCGCATCGTAAACAGAAATATTACCATCCGCATTCAGGTCATTACAAGGAGTCGCACTGATGTTATGGGTAATAATATCATTAACGTATTGCTGGGCATCCTGCATATCCTGTTCCTGATTCGCATCCAAATCTCCCATTAAGGCCGTTCCATTACAGTCTCCATTGCAATCCGGTTGTGCATTTCCGTAAATAGCTCCCGTACAGTCAACGTATGTTGGACAATCTTCGACCAACTGAAATTCGAGCGCTCCACTGGAACGATCCAGGTTGATACAAACCTGAGCCCAGTTATTAATGGTATCTGTTTCCACTCTGCCAAGCGCATCCGGTGCATTGTCCCAGTTTACCCGAGTCACAAAAGTATAGTTTCCATCAGGAACATCGGTTACATCGATCCACTGGCATTGTAAACCAGAATGATAAATATCTCCACAACCAACCGAAATCCCCATATATCCGCAACCGTATTGTGGTGATCCACCATTATCGCAAACTAAATCCAGTACACAAAATCCATTTTTAAAACCAATGGGCAGTTCCGTACCGTCTTCATCAAACAAAATATACTCTGCGTATCCATCATAGTGATAATGCTGATGACAATTATCATAAGTAAACTGATCTGGATTATCAAATGGTTCACCAATGAAATAATCTGCATCCCCATTGTTTTCGATATGTGTAGTAAATCGAATAATATCCCGCATTCCAAATCCCTGCAAACAGCCCTCATTGATAAGACACTCATCCGTCGCATTAATCGTCGTCAGATAAATCGAAGTTTCCAACACATCCTGTCTCAACACCAAATCCGGTGCATTCGGGCAAGCAGGATCACCGAAAGGAATACAACTTCCATCATCTATAGTTGCCATAGGATTATAATTGCACGATCCGGGATCTGTACAACCAGAGATAGGCCCCAAATAGTTGATACTGAAATTGATCAATTGTCCGGCACAATCATCTTCCGCATCTCCGATACGAATCACATAACTAATCCCGGCACCGAAAAAGCCTTCTACTTCAGCCAGTAAATCACAATTTGGATTATTATCGTTATAAAAAATGGTACCTTCATTGGTATCGTCAAACAATCCACTGCAATCATCATAGACCCAGATTTTGGTATCACAATTATTATTGTCACAGGTGGATATTAAATAGATACCCGTTAAGTCCGGTGTAAAAATATACCAGGAATTATCGTCAACTGTAGTAAAATCTCCTTCGGTGATTTCTATAGCTGTACTGCAAACCGTCCCCGGTGGACAGTTGAAGTCAAAACTTTCCTGGGTCCCTGCCATTGCGGTACTGATTAACTCCGTACCGTCTAGAGATATGGTGTAAGCATCATTTTGAAAAATCCCGTCCCCGTATGAATCTTCAATGATAAAACTTACACAGGTCCCGAGGGGAACACAAACCTCCGTTTCATAGATTTCATTGTCGTCATATGTTCCGAAATCTACCTGATAATAAATATTTCCGCTCCCATCGATAATGCGCCAACTTGTTTCGTAGCCCCAATTATCTGTATGAATAGTCACAATAATAGTAGATTCGCCAGTATCACAGGCTATTGATTGAAAAGGACATAAGAACAGGCAAAAAATAGATAAAAGAAAAGTGAGATTTTCAATTCGTTTTGTCATGATTCAATAGTTTTATGTTCTTGCTTTATATAAGCAGGTATTCAAAAAAAGATAGTCGAAAAAAGACCGTCTGAATTTGAATAGCTCTTATTCGCTTTAAAATTAACAAAAAGAGATAAATATTCATTATTCTGTGTTCAGGGATACTTCAAAATACCAGATAAACAAGGGTTTTATTTATTTAAAATATGTAACTTGCAAAAGCATTATTGCCTATCTGTAGCAATAGTATTTCATTAGTCAAACAACTTATAAATATATGATTATGAAGAAATTACCTCTTTTATTACTCCTTTTCATATTTGCGTGTAATAATGAACCGGCTAGTGATCAGAAATCCATTTCTGAAATGTCTCAGGAGTCTGTATTTGAAGGACTCACGGTCGAAACATTAAAAAATGCCGAACTGGATTTTGAAAAACTTCGAATCTATCCGATTACGGCAAATACTGATTTTATCAAGGATCACGAGATTGCAGAAAATTTAAAAAACCTAAAAGAGGCAATGGATATCAAAGGTTTCCGGATTACAGAGAAAAAACCCTACGGGCGTTTTGAGGATAGCGATGCAGTAAATAATCTGACGGTACAAAACAAATCGCAGGATACGATCTATTTAATGGCCGGAGATATTGTACAAGGCGGAAAACAGGACAGAGTACTTGCCATTGATATGATTGTACCTCCGAGAACAATCAGGGATATTCCTGTATTTTGTGTAGAACCTCATCGTTGGGAATATAAAGATGAAAATGTTGATAGTGAATCTCCCGATCTGGCAATAAATCATGATCATCTTGCAGCACAAAACAAAAAAGTATTTGCATTTACCGGTTACTATAATGTAGCTTCCAGCGATCTTAGAAAAACGATGAAACAAACCAATGATCAACAAGCCGTTTGGGATAAGGTCGGAGAATTAACCGCGATCAATAATGCCGAATCCAGTACAGGGGCTTATGCCAATCTCGAAAACTCCTCTGACTTTACAAAAAAGCGAAACGAATACATTCAGTTCTTTACCGAAAAATTTGATCACCGAGATGATGTAATCGGTATGATTGCTGTTAGCGGTACCGAAGTCATTGCTGTGGACATTTTTAGTCATCCCAATCTTTTCAAAAAACAATACGAAGTTTTAATCCATTCCTATATAACAGATGCGATGAGTAATGGGAAAGATGTGGTGATGAGTGAAGAAACAATTAAACGGCAAAGCAAGAAAATTCTTAAATCCTTTAAGCAAAAAACCAAGCAAAAGAATAATAATGCTTCCAATTATTTTTATAATGGGAAATTGATTCATTTTACGGAGTTTTAAGAATTCAGCCCTAAGTCTATTTATTCCATGATTCGGTATACTTTGGACTAGAGTATCGCAGAGGGTTCAATTTGTCAGGTTCGGTGATCAATATAGTATTGTTTTACTTTTTGTTCAGGATTTACACGAAACACTTTGCCTAAGCTGTATTAATTCGTAAAACGTCATCTCCAAAAAATTACCGGAGCTTTAAATAACAAAATACATATGAAATTAAACATCGATGTCGCCAGTGCGAGTAAACCGGAATGGATTGAAGCAGTGATGGCAGACTTTGATAGCTTTCTGCAAGATCATCTCGATTGTGAAAGAAAAGCATCAGCCACGGCAATGAGTATGGTTGCTAAATATCCGGATCGTGATAAAATAATACCTGAGCTCATTGAAATCGGTATTGAAGAGTTGGAACATTTTCAACAGGTATATCAGGTGATGGCCAGCAAAGGCATTCCAATGGTACACTCGATCGGAGAAGACCCTTATGTCAAAGCCCTGATTAAACTTTGCCATTCCGGGAGGAATGAACGCTTTCTGGATCGACTCCTTATTGCTTCAGTAGTGGAAACAAGAGGTGCGGAACGATTCAAGTTAGTTGCAAATGCTCAAACCGATCCCGATTTGGCAAAATTCTATAAAACGCTTTGGGTTTCTGAAGCCAAACACGGGCATGTCTATGTAAAAATGGCTTTGAATTACTTCGATGAGGAAACAGTATACAAGCGACTGAATTGGTGGATTGAAAAAGAAGCTGAAATTCTCGATAGCCTGGAGATCAGAGCGGCATTGCATTAGGCAATACTATTCTTTCAGGCTTTAAACCCACTATCCATTTAAACGATATAGCATATGACCAGATTCTACTATTTTTATTTTTTCCTGATCTTATTGCTTACTTCATCTGTCCAGGCTCAGGTGGTCGACAAGAGCTTTATCTGGGATGGACTGGAGCGTAGTTACAGAGTAGTGATCCCCCCGGGCTATGAGGAAGGTGAAGCATTACCTTTAGTATTTAACTTCCATGGTTTCACTTCTAATTCCATCCAGCAGCAAATCTACAGTGGAATGGATCAGGTAGCTGATACCGCCAATTTTTTTGTAGTTTACCCCCAGGGTGTAGGTGATGCCTGGAACGTAGGCTGGGTTTTCGGATCGAATGAAGATGATGTCGGATTCACTAATGCAATGATCGATACCTTACATGCGACTTATGGAATTAACCTGGACAAAGTTTATGCCTGTGGAATGTCCAATGGCGGCTTTTTCAGCTATCGCCTGGCCTGTGAGTTAAATGATCGAATTGCGAAAGTTGCTTCGGTTACCGGCAGTATTGCTCCCTCACAGATTGGCCTGTGTATGCCCGAGAATCCCATCCCGATCATGCAAATCCATGGTACAGCCGATCCGGTGGTCAATTATGAGGGGGGAGCAGGCGTCAGTGTCGGCATTGAAGAATTACTGGATACCTGGATTGATATTAACGGTTGTCCGCTGGAAGCTGATACGATTTTTGTACCAGATATCAATACCAGTGATTTATGCACTGCACAATTGATTCAATACACTGGTTGCGATGATAATGTACTCATTGCTTTTTATAAGATAATCAACGGGGGGCACACCTGGCCCGGTTCTCTGATCAATATTGGAGTCACCAATCAGGATTTCAATGCAAGTGCGGAAATCTGGAATTTCTTTAACGATCGCTACCCTATCGATCAACTGGTAAATACCGAAGAACCTATCCTGAACCAGATGAGTCTTGAGGTTTATCCAAACCCTTTTCTCGATTATTTGATGATTCATTCCAATAATACCAGGATTAATGAATTAAGAGTAGTCAATGCACTTGGGCAAACATTATTCTTTCAAAAGGCACTTAATAACAATACTTTTAGACTGGATGGCATCAACTGGCCTGCCGGTTTCTACTTCATCCAGGTTCGGACCAGCGCAGGAAATCAAACTATCAAAATTTACAAACAATAGATTCCTGTAAAAAGAAAATTGAAAAGCTATGAACAAAAATATTCCATGTATATGGATGCTCTGCTTGCTTAGTAGTCTTAGCAACGGCCAATCAACTGCCTTCCCGAATGAAACTGGTGAATGGACTTTCCTCTGTTATGAATGGGACGATATTCTAAATTATGATTCTTATGAGCTATCGGGAGACAGCCTTTATAATGGTCTGCAATATCAGATAATCAACAGTGAAGGATTAATCAGAACAGATAGTGATGAAGTCTTTTTTATTCCCAGTGGTTCGCTAAACGAATTGTTGCTCTACGATTTTGGCCTGGTAGTCGGAGATACGTTTTTTATTGACGAGTACCATCAAAATGATTATGATTACATCATCGTTGAGCAAATCGATTCTATAACTACGTTCGATGGAGTACTAAGAAAGGTCTTTCACTTTTCGGACGGGAACAGCTGGATCGAAGGAATTGGTACGAGCAAAGGCTCGGTTACGTTCCCCTGGTATTTTGTTTCCCTTTCGGGAGAATGTAATTTACTTTGCTTTTCCACCGGTGAAGAATATATTCTCAGGGATACGATCTCTTTTGAAACCGATTATTATGAAACCATTTATTATAGCTGCAATGGTTTGATTACGAATACAAAGGAGATTTTTGACGAAAGTCCAATTGAGGTTTTTCCAAACCCTTTTAGTACCGAACTTAGGGTTCAAACAAACTCAAACGAAGAGATTTCCAGACTGATGCTTTATGATATTCATGCCCGCTTAGTCGGAAGTGTAAAGCAAGATGAACAATTAAGGATAGAAAAGGACCTGGCCCCGGGAATATACATCTTGGAAATCCGGACTGATTCGCAGACTTTTATAAAACGATTAATTAAGAATTAGAAGAGCCTTTTTTCCAGCATTCCCGAATTTCTAATAACATTTGCTTTTCGGTATTATCGATGACCTCTTTTTTAAAATACTTTTCTAAAATCCATTTACCTGCTTCCCTGACAGGAATATTTTCATAAAAGTGATCTCTGGCAAAGTGGACGTATTTCATTAGTAAAAACGGATCAAACCATCTAAAAAATCGCTTCTCAAACATTTTATAACTGGTAGTATTATCGCGAATCTCTTTAATTTTAAAAGATACATTGGCGGATTCCAAAAAATGCCCGATTGCCGGAGGTAAACTTTTCCAGTCAAAATTTTGTGTTTTATAAATTTCCGGTATCCTGCTTATTAAAGTTTTTAAATCTTCAAATGACTGAAAAGCATAGGTCATCAGGCCATTTCCTGAATCCAGCAATTCGCCTACCATTCTACCCGTTCCAAAGGGTACTCGATCAGAAACCCTCGGCGAGGGAACAACAGTAGTTGTATTGAGTTCATTCAATTTGCCAAGGATTATAAATTTATTCAGAAAATAAAAATCCTCTCCGGCTTTTCGGGTATTCATCCCGCCTTGCGCCTGATAAGCATCGGCCCGAACAGCCATTGCCGAACCAATGGTTTCATATGCATGCGGATGACTGGTAAATCGTTTGGCCAGTGTAAAATAGCGCAAATGTAATTCGTATTGTATGATGGCCCGATAAGTCGCCTGGTCATACGCTTCCCCTTCTAAAGGATGCTCGTACCAGATACTGGCCGCCTGAATTTGTGGAAAATTCTGAAAATGCTTTTCAATAGCCTGAAAATAATTCTCTTCACAGATAGTATCTGCGTCAAAACCAAGGATGATGCCTTCATTCTGCCCTACCGAAATCAACCTGGCCGCTGCTTCATCCATACCAATCTTTCGGGCGAGCCCCACACCTGCTTTCTTTTTGGGCAAATCAGTTTGATATAACAGATGGAACCGCTTCCGTTCCTGATCATGCGCCTTTATCCATTCTTTGATCAGGAGCAAGGACTCCCGATGTCTGAATTTTACTTCCTCCTTCACTGCTGCGCTTTCATTGATAACAATAATAACTTCAACCGCGCAGCCGGGCAATGCTGTTTTGTGTAGGGATTTTAAACTTTTTAGGATATCGGGCTCATCATAGCAGGGAATAACTACTATAATACCAAGTTCCGGATGAGCTTCAGAGCGGATTAAATCGGGAAACAACCTACGTTTGGACAGGTATATTTCAGACATGCTCAAAAATAAGAAATCCCGGCTGTGGAGCCAGGAATTCTAAAGATTAAACACTAAATAAAGGCAAATATTATGTGTGAACTATTTAAACTTTATTTTTTTGACCCTTGTCTTTTGCTGATCACTCAGGATTACAAAATACAAGCCGAATAATTTCTTTGTCGGTTGGATTCTAATTTTTTGATTATCCACATTCATATTGATCGCTATCTTCTTCCCGCTAATATCCGTCAGCGTTACGTCAACTAATCCTGAAAAAGAAGTGCTAGTCTCTATAATTACAAATTCATCAGATGGATTCGGATAAACTTCGATTTCTTCTTCTTCGTCGCTATCAAAAAACTCTACAAAAATGCTGACATCATGACTGTAGGTATAGGTACCATCAAAATCCGTTTGTTTGATTCGATAATAGATGGTTCCGGCAACCGGATTCTGATCAATATACTCGTAAGTTCCTGCTCCCGGAACACTACCAATACTGGCAACCTCTCCCAAATCCTCCCAGGTTTGTGCGCCATCAAGAGAACGCTGTACGGTAAAAAAATCATTATCAAACTCCGAAACAGTTAACCAGCGGACGGATACTTCTTCGCCGAATTGATCGGCTTCAATTCTTTCATATTTTACAATAAATTCCGCTGCAGAAAGAGATGTAATTTGAAGGATTACTAATGTAAGCACACCAGCAAAGGACTTCAATAGTTTGTTGAAATTCCTCATGATAAAAACGATTCGTAAAAGTGATTAAGTACTTGTACTGTTGATAAATTATTTTTGACCAGCACAAGCTGAGCCTTATAAAATTGATTTCTTCGGGAGGATTCAAACTTGAAAAACAGCATCTAATAAAAAATCTATTTTTCAATCACATTCGAGGTAAATCAATAACTGAGCCATAGCAAGAATTTTTAATTTGTTAACTTCGTGGCTCGACATTCGATCTTTCATTTCTGAGTGTCGAACATAAGCTTTTCAATGATGTCAGAATCCAAGCAGTTATTAATCGAAACTCAGTATTTTCCCAGTATAGCTTTTTTTGAGCAGGCAATCCGGCATACTGTGATCTGGATCGAAGGTGCAGAGCATTATCAAAAGCGTAGCTTTCGAAATCGTTGTCTCATTGCTGGTCCAAATGGTTCACAGCGCCTAAGTGTTCCTCTGGTAAAAGGCAAAAATGAGCAGCAAAATATCCGGGAAGTAAAAATTGCATATGGGGAAAACTGGCAGAAAGAGCATTGGTCCGCTATTCAAACAGCCTACGGCAAATCTCCTTTTTTCGAATATTATAAAGAGGAGATTCACAAGCTTTTAGAGACCAAACATGCTTATTTGTTCGATCTCAATTTGTCGATTATCGAAACTATTTGTGCATTGTTGCAATTCTCTTTTAAATTCAAAATTACCGAAACTTACCATCGGGAAGCGGATGCGAAATTTCATGACTTTCGAAATCAATCCAGGCAAGCTCATGCGCTTAAATACCCACAGGTTTTCGAAGCTAAAAATGGATTTTTACCGAATTTGAGTATCTTAGACTTACTATTTTGTGTCGGCCCGGAAAGCTATTATTATTTAGAAAACATAAACACTTAAACTACCCGCCGGGAATACTTTCTTCAAGGCAACTAAAAAAACAGGCATGCTTGAAATACTTGACGAAAAATTGCAAACTTATCGAAGTCAGATCGAACAAATTGTTAAAGAACTGCACGATCTGACTACACAAATAGGGCACCAAGAACTTTCCCAGACCGTGAGTGATCTCAGGAACCGGATCAGAGAACCTTTCATGTTTGTCATTGTAGGAGAAGTAAAAGCCGGGAAGAGTAGTTTCATCAATGCTTTGCTGGATACCGGCAGGGATATCTGTAAGGTAGCTCCTTCGCCCATGACCGATACTATTCAGCAGATAGTTTATGGCTCGGAAGTTTCAGAGACCATCATTACACCTTATTTGAAACGCCTCCATCAGCCTGTCGATATTCTAAAGGAAATTGCCATTGTAGATACCCCGGGGACCAATACGATCATTGAACACCATCAGGAAATCACGGAGCGTTTCATTCCCGCTTCCGATTTGATTGTTTTTGTTTTCGAAGCTAAAAACCCTTATCGCCAGTCCGCCTGGAACTTTTTTAATTATATAAAAGAGGACTGGCGCAAAAAAATCATCTTCGTCTTACAGCAAAAAGACTTAATGAATGAAACCGACCTTAATGAAAATATCCATGGGCTTGAAAAACATGCCATACAGAATGGAATTGATCAACCAGTCATCTTTGCAGTTTCCGCCAAACAGGAACAGGAAGGCTTGAGAAGCGAAAGCGGTTTCGCAGCTGTCCGGGATTATATCCAGCACAATATTACCGGAGGAAAAGCACCTTATTTGAAATTGCAAAATAATGTAGATATCTCGCAAAATATCAATGAGCGAATCGAAAAGGGGCTTAATGATAGAAAAAAACAATACGCAGCAGATATCAGTTTTCGGGATGATATCCGGGAAACCCTGAATCAGCAAGAAAGAAAATCCAATAAACAAGTAGGGATTCTCACCGAAAATCTCGTAGCTGCTTATGACAATATTACCAGATCTTACGAATCTGACCTGGCTCGGGGCTTGGGCTTTTTTTCACTGGTCAGAAGATCCATAAGTTCAATCTTTACAAAAGAAAGTTCTGCCAAGGAATGGTTAAACCGTTTAGTTAGCAATCTCGAAAAAGATTTGAATCTGGAACTGAAAAACCGTTTGGACAGTGGTGTAGTTGATATTGCCGAATCAATCCAGCAAATGGCCAAGATCGTCGATCTGAAAATCAAAAGCAGTGAAACTATCCTGAAAAATGATCATGACATATTCAGCGACATTGCAGAAAGACGGGCAAATGTACTGAGTGAATTACAGGCCACATTCTCTCAATTTATGAAAAGAACCGACAGTTTTGCTGATGAAAGCATTTTGGGGGACAAAAATAATATGGCTCCGGCTTTAGCCCTTGGCAGCGGAGCTGCTGCTATCGGTGTTATAATAATGTTTTTGGTTAATAATACCGTTTTTGACATCACCGGTGGCGTATTAACCGGAATAGGTGTGCTTTTTGCTAGTGTATCAATTGGATTGAAACGTCGCAAAGTTTTGAAAGGATTTAGTGAAGAGATTAAACGGGGCAAAACCCAAATAGAGGCTGAAGTACGTGAAAAGCTAAATTACTATATTGCGCATATAAAGTCGAAAATTGACGCAAATTTTAATAATTTTGATAACTTGCTTGAAAAAGAAAAAGATCAGATTAAAACACTTGATGAGAACCATCTTTCTATAAAAAACAGGTTAAACCAGCTTCAAACAGCGCTTTCTTAATACCTGTTGTACTAATACTGCATTAATTACACATTGTCTTAACTTCTTAAAAATCAATTAGTTAGAAAACCAACTTTTCGATTTTGCAAAACTATTTTGAGGTATTTGAATTTTTGTAATTGAGAAGATATAACAACTAATTTAAATTTATTACTTTGTGTTAGTGTCAAGAAGATATTTTGAATACATTAATACGAAATTAATAAGGTTACACTATACTATAGTTTTACAAAATTTTATTCTATACATCAACGGCGATTCTTAAAATACGCGTAGTTGGTTTACTTTATTATTTAATATATTTGCAGACTGGTGATTGGAATATTTCATCATTTTGAACACCTTATATATAAGAACAAAGTATGAAACAAGTTTACTTTTCAAAATTACCTTTGGTACTTCTTGCCTTGCTTTTTTCCGTTAATCTTTTTGGCCAGACTACTATTCGGGGGATTGTAATGGATGCAGCAATCAATGATCCGGTTATCGGAGCAACTGTTGTGATAAAGGGTACTACTACCGGAATGACTTCGGACTGGGACGGGACTTTTGAGATTAAAACAAATGAAACGCTTCCCTTGACCCTGGTAATTTCATATATAGGGTATACAACAAAAGAGGTAGAAGTCACCAATAATAAGCGATTGACGATCAATCTGGAAGAAGATATAGTAACCATTGAAGGGGTCGAGGTAAAAGCCAGCAGAATCTCGGATAGACAAAAAGAGTCGCCACTTACGATTGAGGCTCTGGATAATATTGCCATCAAAGAAACACCGGCTGCGGATTTCTACGATGGTCTCGGCGCTTTGAAAGGTGTAGACCTGACAGCCGCCAGTCTTGGCTTCAAAGTAATCAATACCAGAGGATTTAACAGTACCAGCCCGGTACGTTCGCTGCAAATCATAGATGGAGTAGATAATCAGGCTCCGGGTTTGAATTTCTCCTTAGGGAATTTCCTTGGTTCTTCCGAGCTGGATGTCAATAAAGTGGAACTGGTCGTAGGTGCGAGTTCTGCTTTTTACGGACCAAATGCTTTCAACGGCGTAATCAGTATGGAAACGAAAGACCCCTTTTTCCATACAGGATTATCGGCAATGGTCAAAGCCGGAGAACGTAACCTTCTAAAGTCGGCGGTTCGCTGGGCGCAGGTGATTAAAAATAAGGACGATCGCGATTTTATAGCTTATAAATTAAATCTGGAATATATGCAGGCCGATGACTGGGTAGCCGATAATTTCGATGCTGTAGATGGTACCGAAAGTGATGTTGACAATCCGGGTGGCTACGACGCTGTAAACATCTATGGGGATGAATTCCAGAGAAGAAATGATTTTTCAGATTTTGCCCTGAGTGATCCATCCAGCTTATTGGGTATTGTTGCACGTCCCGGATATAGAGAAGAAGATATGGTAGATTATGACACCCGAAACTACAAGGCGAATGCGGCCGTACATTTTCGAGTCAATCCGGCGCTGGCAGAGCAATCACCGGAATTCATTGCTTCTGCAAACTTCGGCGCAGGTACCACTGTTTATCAAGGAGATAATCGATTTAGTTTGCGAAACATTACCTTTTTCCAATACCGGCTCGAATACAGAAAGAAAAACAAATATTTCATCCGTGCTTATAATACCAGAACCGGAGCAGGAGATTCCTACGATCCGTATTTTACAGCACTGGAATTACAGAGAAGGTCTAAAAGTGATCAAAACTGGTCAAGAGATTATAACACCTTCTGGACCTCTGAGATCGTTCCGCGGATCGAAGAAAGTGATTATCCAAAATTGGAAGTCGAAATTGGTCCTGATAACGAAATTATCACAAATTTTGATGCTGAAGCAGCCAGACAGTGGAGGATTGATAATCGCGATTTATTATTTAGCTGGCATCAGGAAGCAGAAGATTTTGCCAATTCGGGTGCAAATCCTTCTTCTCCGGTAGCCGTACCTTTTTTCGAGCCAGGAACAGAACGCTTTCAACAGGAGTTTGATGAAATTACCAGTACTTTAAGAAGTGAAGGTGGTACCAAGTTTTTTGATAACTCTGCCTTATATCATGTACATGGAGAGTATATCTTCACCCCCACCTGGACGAACAAAATTACCATCGGTTCCAATGCCAGATTGTATACACCGGAATCTAAAGGAACCGTTTTTTCAGATAGTACGAGTAATGATGAGATTACCAATTTCGAATTCGGGGTATACGGAGGTATTGAAAAAGGATTTTTTGATAATCGCGTAAAATTGCAGGGAGCGATTCGTGCCGATAAGAATGAAAACTTTGACTGGCTCTTCTCTCCGGCAGCATCTATCGTATATACACCATCACCCAACAATTTTTTTAGAGCATCCTTCTCCTCGGCTATTCGCAACCCTACCCTAACGGATCAATTTCTTTTTCTGAATGTGGGGCCTGCGATTCTTTCCGGAAATCTGGAGGGTGCTAATGATCTAGTAACAGTAGAATCCATTTCCGACTTTTTTAATACCAGAATGCCATCGGTTCTGGATAGCTTTGATATTGCACCGGTTCGCCCAGAAGAGGTTAAAACATTTGAATTGGGTTTTAGAACCACTTTGTTTAACCGATTATATCTCGATGCCGGATATTATTATAGTATTTATGAGAATTTTCTTGGTTTCAAAATTGGAGTTGATTTCAACTATATACTTTCTCAGACTACTGGTGATATCACCATACTGCCTTCACAGGTATTTCGTTATGCCGCCAACTCCAGTAATCGTGTGACAACTCAGGGATTTTCTATTGGTGCAAATTATTACCTGGGTGATAATTATTCCATTTCCGGTAATTATTCCTGGAATCGCTTAAATAAAACATTTGACGATGACCCGATTATTCCGGCCTTTAATACACCGGAGCACAAGTTTAATATTGGCTTTGGAGGGCGAAATCTGAATATAGGAAAAGGAGGCAAAAACTTTGGATTCAATATCAATTACAAGTGGATTGAAGGCTTTATTTTTGAAGGTTCTCCACAATTTACCGGTTTCATTCCTACTTATGATATGCTGGATGCACAAGTCAATTATAAATTTAATAAAATTGATACGACTGTAAAAGTCGGTGCTTCTAATATACTGGACAAACAAAGATTTCAAACATATGGTGGTCCGCGAATTGGACGTTTAGCCTATGTAACCCTGACTTATGAGCCAGGGCGTAAAAAGAAATAAATTAATTCATCACTAAATAAAATTTTATGAAGCGGATATTTACTTATCTAGTAATTTTCTTGGTTTCTGTTTCAATATCCCAGGCCCAAAGATATGATACGGAAATCTTCACCGATGTCAACGTTACTCATGACGTAACCTATGGTGTAAATGCTACTGTGCTTGCTGTTCCACTCTTTGGAGAAGCCATTCCAGAAGAGCTTAAAATGGATATTTACGAGCCGGCAGGCGATACAGAACCTCTAAGACCCTTGGTATTAGTTTTTCATACCGGAAACTTTTTACCTCCGGTAACCAACGGCCAGATTGCCGGTTCGAGAACAGATTCTTCAGATGTGGAAATATGTACACAATTAGCCAAACGTGGATTTGTAGCAGCTTCTGTTTCCTATCGTTTAGGCTGGAATCCCTTAGCGGAAACGCAACCAGAGCGAGCATTAGGGCTCATCCAGGCTGCTTATCGCGGTGTACAAGATGGTAGAACTGCTGTCAGATTTTTCAAAAAAACTGTTGTTGAGGACTCAAACCCATATGGTGTAGATACGACTAAAATTGCTATGTGGGGTAATGGTACCGGAGGTTATCTGGTATTGGGAGTAAATGGTCTTTCTTTTTATAACGAAATTCCTCTTGCCTCAAACCCTACTGGTAAATTCCTTTTAGATATAAATCCGCCAGATGGTCAACCAGAAACGCCAATGGTAGTAGAAGCTTATCACGGTGATATAGAAGGTAAAGTCTTAGCCATTACGCCGGATGATGCATTTGGATTACCTGAGGGGGATACGACCAATTATCCGAATCACGTAGCCTATTCCAGTGATTTCCAATTGACGATCAATGTTGGTGGAGCGCTGGGTGATGTATCCTGGTTAGCAGATCAAACTGTACCGATTATTTCTGTTCAATCCATCGATGATATGTTTGCACCTTATGATGATGCAATTCTGATTGTACCTACTACCGGAGACCCGATTGTCCAGGTACAGGGATTAGTGCCAATTGGTGAAGCACAGGAAGATTCTGGTATTAATCAGGACTGGAAGGATTTTAATATCAATGATGCGGTAAGTATGGAAGCTATGGCTAATGCCGCAACCGCTGGCCATGCTTACTTCGAAGGGTCCTATTCCTGGAAAAGTCCAAATAATTCTAATAACCTGGATGAAGGCATTGTAATCAACTGGTGGGATCCGAATGCAGCTACACCAGCGACTAGTCCTTGTATGGGCCTCACCTGGGATCAATGTCCACATCCGATTGATCCTACTATGATGACCAGCTTCCACGAAAACGGACTGGTCTTGAACGAAGGTATGTCTGCTCAAAAAGCCAGGGATAATATTGACAAAATCATGGATTACGTAATTCCAAGAGCTTGTATTACCTTGGGACTTAATTGTTTAGTTACTTCTGCGGATGAAGTTATTTTGAGCTCTTCTTTAGTAGAAATGCTTCCTAATCCTGCTACCGGTAATGTAACAATTTCTACCGTTGAAAATCAGCCTATTCAGGATATTGAATTGTATAGTATTACTGGTCAACTACTGGTTGTTGACAGAGATATTAACAATACTCAAGGTTCAATCGATGTAGCCGGTCAAACTCCAGGGATGTATATCGTTAGGATATATCTGGAAAATGGATTCGTTACCAAGAAGTTGATGGTTAAATAATTTTTAATTTTTCCATTAAAAAAGTCATTTCGGGCCAGTGCTTGAAATGACTTTTTAATTATTGGAAGATTATAAACCTATCTTCTTTCTTTTTGTTAAAAACAGTAATACATAAAAAATGGAAGATACATCAACCCGGTATGAAGATCGCTCTTTAGCTTTCCATCCTTATAATATCATTATGGTGCTGACTATCGCCAGTCTGACGATGCTCTTCCTGGCATTAACTGCGGCTTTTGTTTATTCCAGGGTGCAAAACGGAGCGGAAATGCCTTTGATCCACCTTCCTCCACTTTTTTTAGTCAATACCATTATCCTGATAGGAAGCAGTGCCACCATGCAATGGGCCAAGAAATGTTACAGGAATGATCAAACAGAGCAATATCAAAAAGCGCTGCTATATACGATTGTATTGAGTATCATTTTTATGATTAGTCAGTTTTTTGCCTGGCGCATGCTTTTTGCCAGCGAGATTTTTATCCATTCGGATATCTCTGCTTCTTACCTTTATCTCATTTCCGGATTACACTTTGCTCACGTTATTGCCGGATTGCCCTTCCTGATCCTGTTCCTGAGAACTGCAAGACGAAAAATGAAAGAGCCCGTTAGTGTCTTGGTCTATTTTTCCGATCCGGAAAAAAGACTGAAGCTCCGTCTATTGACCCTTTACTGGCACTTCCTCGATGGCCTATGGATCTATCTCGTCCTTTTCTTTTTTGTCAATCGCTATCTGGTATAGGTTCGACTTTCGACTTTCGTTGTTCGACTTAACGAAAATCAAAAATCGAAAATAATGTAACCGATTCAAATAATTAATAAAAGTTTGATACTCTCCTGAACAGGATGTCAATAAAAACAAGGCAAAACGTTTTTAACTTTTGACCAGAATAGATTATTTTGGTAAAAAATATTTAACTATGAAAAAAATGCTACTTGTATTTCTAATCCTGTTCACCAATTCTTTAACCGCACAAAAAGCGCCCATGAAATGGGGCAAAGTAAGCGGGGATGAACTCCAACTGACAACTGTCGAGTTTGATTCCAGTGCCGCAGCTGTTATCCTATGTGATTATGGACAAATGTTTATTTATCCGGCGGATGGACTTACTTTGAGAAGACATGTTCGTTTAAAAATCCTAGATGAAAGTGCAAAAAAAGAGGCTAATATTTTCATACCTTATTATCACGAAGGTGCCACTGAAAAAATTACTTCATACAATGCTCAGACCATTAATGTAATTGATGGGAAACTAAAAAAAATCCAACTAAGTAAAAAGGACTTTTTTAAAGTTAAAAAAAATGATAAATGGTCTGAACTTCGATTTACCTTCCCCGATGTCAAGGCAGGTTCAATCCTTGAATACAGTTATACGATAGATACAGAATATTACACCAGTCCTGATCCCTGGTATTTTCAAAACGATTTGCCTACTTTAAAAAGCCATTATAATGCAACTATCGGAGAAGGTTTGAATTATCGAACTATGCTACAAGGCAGAAAATTGCATCAGAAATATTCAGAAAAACCAACTCACTTCTGGGAACTTACAGACTTACCAGCGATTAAAGAAGAACCTTTTTGTCCGAATATATCTGATTATGTTGAAAAAATAAGCTTTCAACTTTCTTCTTATCTAAGCTCTACCGGTTATCAGGATTTCATGACTTCCTGGAAAAAAGTAACATATGAGCTTTATGAGGATGCAGGTTTAACCCAGTATTTGAATAAAAATAAAGATGCCAAAGAGATTGTTGCCGGAATTATTTCAGAAGGCGATACAGATGAAGAAAAAATAAAAAAGATACATAAATATGTAACGAATAATTATAGCTGGAATCGCAAATACCGAAAATTTCCTGAAATTAAATATAAAGAATTCAAGGAAAAAAAAACCGGAAGTAGTGCTGTATTAAATTTGTATTTTACAAATCTGCTACAAGCAGCTGACCTTAAAGCTAGCCCTGCTTTAGTCAGTACCAAACAACATGGTTTTGTCTCCAGAGATATTACTTTTTATACTCAATTTAATCAATTGGTCAGCAGTGTTATTCTGGATGGAAAGGATATTTTAATTAATGCAACTAATCCTTTTCGCCCTTATGATCTGCTGGATGAAGAAGACTTAAACAGGGAAGCTTTGGTACTCAATAAAAAAGAACCCTATTGGGTAGACATTATCCCCCCTGCGAATACTAAAAATATAAAATTAATCGCTATGGAAATGCCCGAACCGGGGATTCTCAAGTATAAATACGAACTCAACTGCAAAGGCTATGATGCAGTGGATATGCGAGAAAAACTAGCTGAGATGGATCAGAATATTGAAGCTTATTTTAATAAACGATTAATAAAAGAAAATACAGAGTATCAGATCAGCAACAGTACTTCCAAAAACATTAAAAACCTGGATAAGAGTACTTATATCTCGGCAGAAATTATGGATAAAACTTCTTGCATCGTAAACGACGACTATATTTATATCAGTCCATTTATTGATCGCAATTGGGAGCAAAATCCGTTTAACGAAAAGAATCGATACTTTCCGGTGGATTTTTATCGACCTTTTGAAGAAACGTATATTCTGAATTTTTCGGTCCCGGAAGGCTATGAAGTAGTGGAGTTCCCGGAGCCTGCGAATGTTGCGACCAAAGGCAAAAAGGGGCTTATGAAGCTTTCAAGCAGCCTCCATGATGATAACCTGCAAATACGCGTAAACTTTATAATCAAGGACCCTTTATTCATGGCCTATGAATACCACCTGCTTAAAGAAATATTCGACCGTTATATTGAAAAAAGAGCAGAGCAAATTGTTTTAAAAAGAAAAACTTAATAGTGAATAACGATTTCATCCGTCCTTGCTAAACGGGTTTGTTCAAAGGGGATAAGCCATTCAATTCATCTAAATTGAAAACGAAGGATTTATCTTTTCCTTATATTTGCAGAACAAACCCTTAATTGTGCATTTGTATATGCAGTGAACGAATCCTGCGATTCGACGTTATTTTTAAAGAACTCAAAACACATCTATAATGAAAAAATTTAATTTTTTGCTTGTATTGATAGCCTTGGCTGGAATTGGCTTACAGTGGAGCTGTAATTCTTCCGCTTCTATCAATGCGAGAGGTTTCACTATAAAAGGAGTAATCACTAATGCCAATAATCTCTCCTTTTATCTGGATAGAATAAATTTTGATAACACAAATAAACTGTTTCCCAAAGCTGAAATCGATGCTAATGGAAATTTCACCATGCATTTTGACGAAAAGCTGGAAGAGGGGATTTACAGAATGCGAATTGGCGCTAAAAAGGCCTATATCTATCTGGATGGTTCCGAATCTCTTGTCAATATCGAAGGGGACATGCAAACTTTCGATAAATACAACTATAGTATTTCCGGTGTTTCTGCTTCCGAGGGTTTGATGGAACAATTAAAAGGACTACGTACCAATAACACTTCCCCGGATAAAGTTGAAGCTTATCTTAACCGAGAATCCAGTAGTATCGCAGCGGCTTTTGTAGCAATGAATGCTTTTGCCGGTAATCCAAACAAAATTGAGCTGCTAAAATCTGTGAATCAAAAACTAAAAGAACAACATCCTGATTCAAAATACAGTAAAGACTTCAACGATTTACTTAGCCGAATCGAAGTACAAATCGTTAAGGCCCGGGCAAAAGAAATCATTCAAGTGGGGAAACCGGCTCCTGAAATTAAACTGGAGAACCCCGAAGGAAAAGAAATGGCTTTATCGGATTTGAAAGGTAAAATTGTTTTGCTTGATTTCTGGGCAAGCTGGTGCAGACCCTGTAGAATCGTTAATCCTCAAGTTGTTCAAACCTATAAAAAGTACAAAGATCAGGGCTTTACGGTTTATAGCGTTTCATTAGACGGGATCGATCTTCGAATGACTAATAAGTTTAAAACACAGGAACAAATAGATCAACAAATAGAAGCTTCAAAACGCAAATGGGAACAAGCAATCGAAAAGGATCAATTAGAGTGGGAATACCATGTAAGCGATTTGCGCTCTTGGGGCTCTATTGCAGCATTAACGTACGGGGTGGATGCGATCCCAAAAACCTTTCTCATCGATCGTGAAGGGATAATTGTTGCTTTGAATCCAAAGGCAAACCTGGAAGCCGAAATTCAAAAGCTACTCTGATTTGTCTTCTTTGGGATACGGGCAATGTCTGCAACCACTTCCACAACAATAACCTCTATTGAGTAGATAGTGCGCCGTAAAGACATATTTCCCGTTTTCAATATAAAAGTCCACCCCGTCTACTAGCGGAGTGGACTTTCCTTTTTTATCATTTTCTTTCAAAAAATTATAATTTTAAGACACACCAACCAGTCTTGGAAATTGTATTTTCATCAATTCAAAAGCACCAAATAAGCCCCCTGTAAATAACAAATCCCCGAAAACAGTATTCAAGAAGAAATAATGTTCAGCTCCCGGATTAGTAATAAACGGGATTCCGGCAGCATAGCAAGTCAAAAGTCCTTCAAAGGTCTGTGGATAAGTAGGGCTTCCCAGCCAGGAACCAAAATTCGTAATCAGGAAAAACAAGATGGATGCCGAAAGACTCGCAGCAATCACCCGATAGAAGTTAACTTTTTTCAAAAAAACGAGTCCAATCAGTACAATCACCGCAAATGACGCGAAAACAAAAGGTTGGGTAAACCATTGAAAACCATCGTACCATTGCGCATAAAACACATTATCCAACACTAAATTGCTCAACCACAAAACGAGAAAAGGTATCAATATCGCTAAATACTTTCTAGAGAAATATGCGGCTCCAAATAAGGCCATTCCGGTTATTGGTGAAAAATTCGGAGGCATTTTAATGAATCGAAAACAAGCTGCTATTACAATCAACACTACTAATACAAAAAATCGGATATTAATCTTTTCTTTACTCATATTAATAAATTTATTCTTGCCACAAATTTAATAGTTATACCCGACACCGCCAAGTTTAGCGTACATCCTCTGAGCCGGTAATTCATCTAATTTATCCCGGTTTCCCATATCTGATCTATTCCCCACTCTTTTCCAGTAGCAGTGCCCCTCCCCTTTTTACGATCAGTTGATCTTTCAAATTTCCCTTCTTGCTGAATACCTCGGTAAATCTTTCGAATTCCGCTGGTTCAATATGGGAAAAGATTAACCAAACTCTTTTATTATCTGGTAATTTCAACGTTTCGGGCCGATCCTCATAAGCTCCAATTTGTATCCCCGGAATCGCTAAAGTTTCTGCTTTCTCATGATAAGTGCTGTAGAAGACGTAGGCATGAGTAGCGTGAAAGTATAAATAGGCTGCATCTTCCGGTTCCCGATGTAGCTGAACATATTCAAGAACCGGTCGCAATTCTTCAATTTCGAATTTATTATAAAAATAAGAATATCCCTTTTGATTGATCATAATGATTATGATTGCTATATAAATCAGATAAGGCATTTTTTTCAAATGCTCTATCAAGAAGGCGCTTCCAATCGCTACAATCAAAAGTAAAACCGGCAGGTAGAACAAGGTCAGCCGGGGAATCAGGGAATATAATTTCAGGCCAGAAGCAAATAAACAGGCTACTAAGGGTAGCAAAAAGAGGAGGATGGTACTAAATCGACTCTTTTTTAACTGCCAAATACCCATTATAAAAGTTAGTATACCGAACCCGATAGCCAAAACAGTTGAGCCAATACCCGTCCGGAAAAAGGTGATTAAAATGCTTCCGACTTTTTGCCATTCTGCCCAGGTAAGCGGAATTAAGGGCAAGAAAAAGCGGGCATGATAATCCTCCAGATTTTCCAGACCTATATCATAACGTATGATCGAAAAATAATACAGCCCAAAACTAATCAGCCAGGTACAAATTGGAAGCAAAATATATAAGCTTTGTTTCCATTTTTTATTTTTATAAAATTCAAACAGATAATAAACTCCTATTCCAAATAAAATAAACACGCCCGGCATCGAAAACCAGACTACCAGACTACCGATCAGGCTCCAAAGCAAGACTTTCGATCTGTTAAAGCTGCTTATCTCCCAACGAAATGATAAAAGCAGCAAAACGATAGTGAGCAACATATCCGTAGAATATTGCTTTACCTCCGTTGCGTATTGAAGAACCGGCATTCCAAATGCGAAAAGAAATAAAGGAAAAATGCAATGTTCTGGTTTGAGAAATTGCCTGCAAAGTTTATAAAACAAAGGCAGGCAAAGCAAAGAAGCCAATAAGGGAATTAGTCTTAAAGCATATTCCGTAGGGCCGAATATCGAAGTAACAAATTTGACTAAAACGGCAAATAGTGGTGGTGCATACTGGTATTCCAAATTATCGAAAAGACCAGAATAGGAACGTTCAATCAGCTGACTACTCAGGCAAGCTTCGTCGATGAATAAGGATCTGTTTTGAAAATACATTAGAAGCCTTAGACTTATACCGAGTATAATAATCAGAATGATGCCCCATTTGTAAAATGCCTTTCCGGATATCGGATTCATTCTATAAAAGTAAACCTAAAACCAATGCACACAAAATTATGCCCTTAGTATATCTTAACTATTCAAACCTCTCTCTCTGTACGGTCCGTTTTAGCTAACTCAAAAACTTCTTATAATTTCTACAAAATCCTCCGGCTTCAATGAGGCCCCTCCGACCAGACCACCGTCCACATCCGGTTTGGAAAACAAATCTCTGGCATTAGCAGGTTTTACTGACCCTCCATAAAGGATCGTCGTACCTTCTGCCGTATCAACACTATACTGTTTGGCTATCAACCGACGGATATTTTGATGCATTTCCTGTGCCTGCTCGGGACTGGCCGTTACACCGGTTCCAATTGCCCAGATCGGCTCATAAGCAATCACTAAACGCCGGAAGGCTTCTTCACTCAAATGGAATAAACTCTCCTGCAACTGATTGGCTACAAAATCGATATGTGTTCCCGCTTCTCTGATATCCAAGGCCTCACCGCAACAGAAAATCGGTGTTAAGCCTTTAGAAAGAATCAAATCCACTTTCCGGGCCAGTAATTCGTTGGATTCCTGATTATAGGCTCTGCGTTCGGAATGACCAACCAGGATATACTCTACACCAACGGAGATTAACATGTCAATAGATACTTCTCCCGTAAAAGCACCCTTTTTTTCTACATGGCAATTTTGAGCAGCTAGTTTGATAGATTTTTTATCCCTGATTACTTCAAAAACACTACTCAGGCTCGTAAAGGGAGGAGTAAGAATAACCAGCGCCTCCGGTTCTTGAACAGCATTGCTAATCGCTTGGGCTAAAGCAATTCCTTCTTCATAATTTTTATTCATTTTCCAATTACCGGCAGCTATAAGTTGTCTTGACATATTGATAAGTTTAGGATGTTCGATCAATTCCGCAAAACTAATAAATTATCTTAGAGCCTGTTTGGGAATTTGGTTTTTGCGGCGAAAATGATTCATTTTTTGTTTAGACAAGGCGCGAAAACCGGAGTTTAGCTATAGCTAAATGAGGATTTTTGCAACGAAACATAAACATAAAAGGAACATTTGTAGTCAATTACTGAATCCCAAACAGGCTCTTAAGCCATCGGTCATTGCTCCTTACATAATATTTGCCCCAAACTGATAGCTTATTAAACGAGCTGACTTTTTAAATCCTTCCCTGACTGTTGGACTAATCAGCTCATTTACCTTTTCAAGCTATACCGCCTTGATACCTTTTATCACTTTTCCCTATATTTGCAGCTCAAAACGAATCCGGGTTTATGATCAAAAAGTGGATACTTAAAGCTATTGTACAAAAAACAATCTCTTTCTTACCGGGAAGTCATAAAATCAATTTCTTTTTTCAAAAATACGTGACCAAAGGGGTCCATCTCAGCGATGCGTATTTTGAGGATCGTTTAATTCATGCCAGAAAGCATCTGCAAAGTTTTAATAAATATGCCAAGCGGCCACTTGAGCAAACTCTGGAACTCGGAACCGGATGGTATCCCGTCGTACCAATTGCGATGTTTCTGCGGGGGGCAAAAAAGATCAACACCGTCGATATCAGTGGGCTTACCGATAAAGCTAAATTACTTACAACCATTAATAGATTCCTGGAATACCATTCCAGCGGGCAATTAAAAGAGTATATTTCCCCCCGGGAAGACAAAATTAAAGTCCTGGAAGAGATTATTTTGAATCAGGAAGAGAGAAGCTTTCATCAAATTCTTCAGACTCTGAATATTAATTACCTGGTTATGGATATTCGAAAGATTCCACTGGAAGAAAAGAGTATTGACCTCATCCATTCCAATAATACTTTCGAGCATGTTTATCCGGAAGTATTAAAAGGCATTTTGAAAAAGTTTAAACAACTTGTGCATCCCCAAGGTATTCAAAGCCACTTTATTGATATGTCCGATCACTTTGCCCATTTCGATCATTCTATCAATATTTATAATTTCCTCCGCTTTTCTGATCAGGCCTGGAAGCGCATTGACAACAGTGTTCAACCCCAAAACCGTTGGCGGATGAGTGAATACGAAATACTTTATAAAGAACTTGGAATAAATATTTCAGAAATCGATGCCAGAAAAGGAGATTTAGAAGCATTAGGTAGTATCAAACTGGCTGAAAAGTATACATCTTTTGATTCAAAAGACCTGGCTATCAGTCATGCTTATGTTATTTCGCAGGGAACATAGCAAATCATTTTTCCCTTAAAATTAAAGCGAGCTTATACAAATCAAATATCTTCATATTGGGGTTTTCCGATTTCAAATGCTTTTCTATTTGTTTTTCAAAAAGACCCAGAATATAGCTCAAGGGGTACCTGAGTCCAAGTTTGGTAATTTTCTGATAAACACGTAATAATCTGGTTTCGATAAAAGCGTTTTGCCGGTATATTATTAGTAAATTTCTTACTCCCTTTTTTGTTTTTCTTAAAAAATGATCCACTGCTTCCAGACCAATATGCTCCAGGGGATTATCCAGATGAAGAATAGGAATATTTCTGTTTCTAAGCTCAAATCCAAAAAGGGTATCTTCATGCCCATATTCGACAAGCTTCTCATCAAACCGGATATCCATAAATACCGATTTGGGAACAAGAAAGTTATTTGTCTGAAAAGCATGATAAGCTTGCTTCTGGCGAACCTCAACAGCTACCTGCTCTCTTGTACGGCCATACTTCCAATGAAAAACCAATTCTTTATCTTTTGGAGGGAAATCTTTATACACTCTTCCACCATACAGCAAGGTTCGAGCTTCTACCCTATCTATATATTTTTTTAAATAATCGCTACGTACTACTTTCGAGTCGCAATCCATAAACAGCAGATAATCAAAAACGGCCAGTTTAGCCAGTTCATTCCTGATTTTTGCCCGCCCAAGATTCTGTGGCAATTCTTGGTATATTACCTTTTCTATCTGTGAAAGTGCCCTGTTTGGTATCTTATATGCTTCCTGTGAACCATCATCCAGGCAGATAATTTCAAAAGCAATCCCCAGTTCAAGGGCTTGAACTTGCAAGTCTTCAACCAAAGGAACCACGTTAAAATTATATACAGGAATTAAAATGGAAAGCATCCTTGTTCTTTTCAGATTATTCAGCCACCGATTTGTTTAAAAATCATAAATTTATGGATTAAAACGGGAAAGTCCCTGATTATTCCATGTGTAGTTAAAAAAAGACACTTTCAATTAAAACTGAAAGTAGTGAAACATTGTTACCTTTTTGAAAAAGAAATAAAATATGAGTTCAACAGTCTCTATTCAAACCATTTTAGATGATCCTGCGCTCCAGCCGGAACTTAAATCAATTGCTCATAAGGTACTGGAGAACAAGCGAATAAGTGAATCAGAAGGCTTATTGCTTTATGAAAACGGAGAGCTGGGTTATTTGGGTGCTCTGGCGAATCACATCCGGGAAAGAAAACATGGCAATCACACCTATTTCAATCGAAATTTTCACATGGAGCCGACTAATGTCTGTTTATACACCTGTACCTTTTGCTCCTATAGCCGATTGATCAAAAAGCGGGAAGAAGGTTGGGAGTATACGATGGAAGAGATGATGGATATTGTAAAGAAGTACGATGATCAGCCCGTTACGGAAATACATATTGTGGGTGGCGTACTTCCACAGTACGATCTTAAGTTTTATGCCGATCTTTTCCGGAATATTAAAGATCATCGCCCGGATTTACATGTCAAAGCACTTACGCCCGTTGAGTACCATTATATTTTCAAAAAAGCAAAAGTTACTTATGCCGAAGGAATGAAGCGAATGCAAGAAGCCGGGCTGGATTCTATGCCCGGAGGCGGTGCCGAAATTTTCCATCCGGAAATCAGAGATCAGATTGCAGGTGGAAAATGTAGTGGTGAACAATGGCTGGAAATTCATGAAGAATGGCATAAACTGGGGGGACGTTCTAACGCAACAATGCTCTATGGACATATCGAGGAATTCAAACACCGGATACATCATATGGAACAGCTCCGGCAATTACAAGACAAGACCGGTGGCTTCCAGACTTTTATTCCTTTGAAATTTAGAAATCAAAATAATCAGATGTCCCACGTTCCGGAATCTACCGTTGTAGAGGATTTAAGGAATTACGCCATAAGCAGAATCTATCTGGATAATTTCGATCATATAAAAGCTTATTGGCCAATGATCAGCAGAAACACTGCCCAGATTGCTTTGGCTTTCGGGGTAGATGATATTGATGGAACCATCGATGATACGACCAAAATATATACTATGGCCGGTTCTGAAGAACAAACTCCGGCCATGAGTACGATGGAATTAGTAAAACTGATCAGAGATGTTGGTAGAAAGCCTATCGAACGAGATACTTTATACAATGTGGTAAAAGACTATACGGATCACGTTTTTGAAGAGGAAATAGTTTATCGAGGATATACTTCATTACCCGTAGTAAATAATAACTAGTCCGGCATTCGATATGTTTATAAACAGATTAACATTAGATTTCCAAATACCTATAATGTACTTCGAGATCAGATCGTCTTTATTAGCGTTTGATCCCGGCAATTTAAAATTTTATGGATAAGACTATTTATTTTATCCGACATGGAGAGACGGAATATAACAAACTGGGAATTGTTCAGGGCAGTGGTGTAGACAGTGAGTTGAATAATACGGGTAAACAGCAAGCCGAAGCTTTTTATAATTTTTACAAAAATGAAAATTTTGAATTGATTATTGCATCTGCTTTGCAGAGAACACATCAAACCATTGCTCCGTTTCTACAAAACGTTAGTGTTCCTTTTGAAAAAACACCTTTGATCAATGAGATCAATTGGGGCATTCACGAAGGACAAAAATACCAGCCCGGAATGCGAGACAGTTATCGGGAGATGATCCAACAATGGAGCATCGGGAACTTTGATGCCAGTCTGGAAAAAGGGGAAAGTGCCCGTTCACTATCCGGACGCCTGCAAACATTTCTTGAACAATTGGTAATCAGACCGGAAAAAAGAATTTTGGTTTGTACCCACGGGCGTACACTTCGCTGTATGATGTGCCTGGTCACTGGCCAGCATTTAAGAGCAATGGAAAGCTACAAACATCATAATACCGGTCTTTATAAAGCACATTTTCAAAGTGGTCAATTTTCAGTAGAGTTAGAAAACGATATCCGGCATCTTGAAGCGTTCAGGATGATTTGATCAAAAGCAGGGATGATATGAATAAATTAAAAGTCACCGCAGTTAGTTATTTGAATACCAAGCCTTTTCTTTATGGCTTACTGAATCATTCTATTCAGGATCGCATTGAACTGTCCCTGGATATTCCATCAGCTTGTGCGGAAAAACTCAAAAGCGGCGAAGCCGATATCGGTTTGGTTCCCGTAGCGGTAATACCTCAATTGCAGACGCCTTATATCATTTCAGATTACTGTATCGGTACCATTGGGGCAGTAAAAACCGTTTGCATTTTTAGTAATAGCCCGATTGATCAAATCGAAGAACTTTTTCTCGATTATCATTCCCGAACCTCCGTGCAATTAGCCAAAATATTACTTGCCAAACACTGGAAAATCAAGCCTAAATTGATACCTGCCGGTCCCGGATTCGAAAAGTCATTGCAAGCCGGACAGGGAGCTGTAGTAATCGGAGACCGCACGATTGAGCTATTTGATTTTTATAAATATCACTATGATCTGGGAGAAGCCTGGATGGACTATTGCGGACTTCCTTTTGTTTTTGCCGCCTGGGTGAGTAATCGACCAATGCCCCAGGACTTTGTACTTGCCTTTAACGAAGCGTTGAAATCCGGACTGGATCATATTCCCAAACTAATTTATCTATTGCCCACTCCCAAACACGGCTTTGATCTGAATAAATATTTCAATCAATATATCAGCTATACTTTGGATAGGGATAAGCGAAAAGCACTGGCATTTTTCCTAAAAGAAATGGAAGCGACCCTGCAACCAAGTCTGGCGAATAGTTTAGTGCTATAGATCATAAGCCTGATTGGGGATTCAAATTATATTGTTATTACTGCTCCTGATTGAAGCAGCTTTGCAGTTCCAGAAGGCTTTATAGCCTTTTCCTGTTTCACAAAAACATAAGAAGCCGCATCTTAAAAGATGCGACTTTCTTAGAACAAATTATATAAATCCTATGAACATATCCGTAACTGGGGCTGCGCAACGCAGCAAAGGAATGGACGTTCTACACATCTCAATTATCTGATCAATTCTACTTTACTTGTGTAAACGCCTTTATCACAAATGGCGGTGACTAAATAAATACCATTCGGTATCAGGCCACTAAATTCAATGGAAGTCTGCTTACCACTCAGCTCATCCGACGTCCGGTATACTTCCTGACCGGTAAGAGAATGAACGATAACCTGCTCCAATTCATTATTGCCATTTACATGAATATTCAAATTACCTGTGGTTGGATTAGGATAGGTGATTAAGTTTCGGTTATCATTATCAAATGGCTCCGAAATATTATGTGAAATCTGAATATTAAATTGTTGTGTGATCAGACTGTTAAACTCTCCTGCACCATTCATCGCCAAAACTGCTTCCGGACGGAAAGTTTGAGTCAAAGTATCTCCGATCCGTATACCATCAACTAAATCATCTACCACAATAAAAGAAACTTGTCCAATAATTCCATAACCGTTATTGGCTAATCCGGTCGCACGGGTATAGCCCGATTCTACCCTGCCCAGATAAGGCTCGTACATCAGGCTTAGCATCGTTGACTCATAAGACAGCCAGTTATCCCGGGCATATTCTACAAACATAGTTCCCGGTTCTACGATATCCTGATTGAAATTCAGGGCAAAGGTAATCCCGTTGATATCTGTTGCCGGGAGGCTTTCAATTCCTAAAACAATATCAATAATTACCTTATCTCCGGGGCCGGCATTTGGGGTACGCGGAACAAAGAATAAAGGAATTTGGCTATTCGCGGGTTCTGTCTGCTTGGTTATATTGCTGTACTGCCCGTAAGAATCCCGGATTGCTGCAGTATCCAGATCGGAAATATAACCATCTCCATTGGTATCAATATGTTTTACATCAAAACCACCAACATCAATCCCCCAATCTTCACTGCTTTGTCCATACCACTCATTATCCCCATCAATTCTTTCCGGCCCTACTTCTCCAACACAATAACCCAGTGGCAATATATCTTTTACATCTACAAAACCATCTTTATTGGCATCACCGGGCCAAACACAATCTGCTACACAGAGCGTATCGGATTGTGGATTATCCAGTTCTTTTACTTCCTGACTAAGTGCTACGATTCTGCAATCATCCCCTGCACAGTATTCAATTTCGTAAAAGTCTGTACCAACAAAGTCGGAATCCGGATAATAGACCAGGAGATTGCGTCCACTTATTTCCTGCGTATTAACAATGATGGTCGTATCTCCCGGATAATAGACCAGTTCACCGGATTGTCCCTGACTAAGGATATTGAATTCATAATTATCGATTTGAATATCGTAATTGAGAATAACCGGTGTATTCTTTGGGGTACTCAAATCATAAGCACCAAAGGCAGGTAATTGATTACTTATCACCAGATAAGCCTTAGCCGTTTCTTCTGGGGTAGCTGTACCGGGTACAAAAACGGTATATTCAAAATAATCTAAACCACTGGACCCGGCAGGAGCAATGTATTTGAAGTTTCCGTTTCCATTATGAATCACCTGACCTCCCTTATCCGATACCGGATCGAAAGTAAGAATAGCCAGATTGCTGTTTAAATCATTATCCAGGACATTAAATTCCACACTATCGCTTATTGCCACATAATTCCTATCATCTACCGCCAATTCATTCGGATCATCTGCCCAAAGTACATCTACATGAAAAGTAATAATGGAAGTAGTCGTATTTAGATCATAGGCATAAGAAAAAGTATCCAGCCCCACATAATCATTATTCGGATGATATTCCAAACCACCATCAAAAATACTGACAGAACCATGTTTCGGCGCTACCAGCTCCTGAATGCCATTTGCGGTTGGAAACAGTGATTTGGTCATCTGATTTTTCAGCGTAACGACTGTAATAGAATCATTATTCGTAACATTATCCTGAATGAAAACAGTTATTGTTGCTACATCACAAACATCTCCATCACATACGGTATAGGTCAGATTGGCTCTTCCTGTATACTGGCCTTCCGGCGTAAACTCAATTTTACCATCGACAATTTCCGCCGCCCCATAATTCACTAAAGGAATATCCGTTAATTCTAAATTTCCGGGTCCCAAATCGTTATCTACTACATCAATCGTGATGGACGTATTCTGGTTGGTCGCTATATAGTCATTATTGGCAATGACATAGGTCTCGACCACACTTATCACTAGGGTAACATAACTGGTAGTCGGACCAGAGGGGCTATCTTCGTAGTATAAAATTTCAATAGTATCCTGGCCGATAAAATTATTATCGGGAACGTAGATCAATTCATTATCACCGGTAATCCCTAAAGGATAATTACTCAAACCATTGAAGATATAATCCCCATTAGCCGGCGCTTCTTCGATTTGCGCTGCATTACCAACGGATTCAAAATTATATACCAGGGAATCATTGACGAGTATTTCACGATATTCGATCTGAGCAAATGCCAATAAGGGAATTGACATCATCAGGAATATGACAATACTTCTTATGCGGTGAGATAAATTCATTGAGTTCGGATTTGATATAATTTGTTCACAGTTCTAAAGTTCCTGTTCAATTTAATTTTTATATAAACAAAAAGTAAATACAAAAGATTCAAATTGTGAAATAGAAAAATCTATAAATGTTTCAACCAGATTCAGCTAACTAATTGATTAACAATGATTTTTGCTTTGATATGTTCGATTTTTGAAATCTGCTTGTGAATATTTTATTTTTTTTATATAATATTGACACGCAGAAAAAATTTGTCAATCAGAAATAAAAGCCTTCGAAAATACGGTTTAAAAACAAACAGGGTGTTCAAAATGCACTCTAGTGATTATGTTCTTAAAAGGAAAGAGGGCATTTTTATAGGATTTTATCCTGCAAGATAGTAAAAATATCTCAAATGCAAAACACTAAAGTCTATTCAATTTTACAATATTTCGACCGATATCAGCAAAACCGCTTAAGGAAATATATCACCTCTCCTTATTTCAATAAACATCCCGTTTTAATTGAGCTGTTCGAACTATTTATTCACTATATCAATAAGCCCGGCTTACCTCATTTAGACAAAGAAGAAATCTGGAAAAAACTGACTCCGGATAAGCCTTTTGACGATGTACGCTTTAGAAAATTATTATCCGAGCTATTGAAACTGGTTGAAAGCTATCTTGCTCAGCAAGTATATGAGGAAAATCCTCTGCATCAGGCAACTTATTTGATCGAAGCGGTTGGTAATCTTAAAATGGAAAAATTATATAGTAGTAGTATGCGAACTGCAAGACGCCTTTCTAAACAGCAACTTTTCAAACCTGCAAATTATTATTTCTATCAATATCAAATAGAAAGTAATTTTTACGATCTACAAAATTCCGAGTTAAGGCGTGAAAGTATTACTAATTATGAGGCAATCATCAACAACCTTGATTCATTCTTCTTAGCGGAAAAGTTAAGGTGGTACACTTCTATTTTGAGTAGAAAAAGTTTTGTCACATATGATTATAATTTACTTTTTATTGATGAAATTATTGATCATCTTAAAAAATATAATTACGAAAAAATTCCCCCTGTTGCCATCTATTATCAAATTTACTTGACTCAAAAAGAAACTGAAATTGAAGAGCACTATTTTAAACTTAAAAATCTCATTGAAAAATATAGTTTACTATTCCCTATTAATGAAGCAAATGAGATATACTCTCATGCAATCAATTATTGTATTAGTAAAGTAAATCAAGGGAATGATAAATTTTTATACGAATTCCTTGATATTAATGAAGACTTATTACAAAAAGAACTCTTAATTGATGGTGAATTATCTCCCTGGAAATTTCAAAATATTGTAACAATAGCATTAAGAGTTGGGCGTTTTGATTGGACTAATACCTTCATACATACTTATAAAAATACACTTCCAGATATTTATAGAGAAAACGCAGTTACTTTCAATCTAGCTAGATTATACTTTTACCAAAAAGAACACGACAAAGTGCTTTCGCTTTTACAAACTGTTGAATATGAAGATATAGGTTACAATCTCAATTCAAAAGCTATGTTATTAGGGACATATTATGAATTAGACGAAATAGAGGCTTTATATACATTTACAGATACTTTTAGGGTTTTTTTAGGTAGAAATAAGAATATCACCCCCAAAAGAAAACGCAGTTATCTCAACCTAATCAAATATGTCCGGAAACTTACCAAACTCATGCCCGGTGATAAGAAAGCGGTGCAGACACTGAAAAAAGAAATTGAGCAAGCCAGCGAGGTCAATAGTAAAAAATGGTTGAATGAAAAAATCGCTGAACTGGAATAAGCCGGAAGGCTCTTTTATAAAACCTTCCAGCTAAAAATCTATTTAAACTCCATCAATAATATCCTCTACTACAATACTCAAAGTAGCATTGGATAATCCGAGACAGTTCATCAAAGCGTTCCAGTCGCCTTTGAAGTCGGATTTATTGATGGTAGAGCCGGTCGTACCCACTCCATCAATCACGAAATACTGTGTATAGCCGTGCGGGCCGGCA
>JANQLV010000031.1 GCA_028280415.1 Saprospiraceae bacterium | reverse complement strand
ACATGAGAGGAAATAAGGAGAATTTTGATAGAAATCTTTGATTTCGCAACAAAATTAGACGCATTTTCTCTCTTCAAGAATGAATCGCAACTTAAATTACTAATATGTCAAATTCGTTCCCGCCATGCATGCTTCTACATTCAAATACAGACTGATACCATTTTGAACTCTTCTCAACATCTTTAACTGCAATTATTGGATCGACTTTCATGATTTTAAAATTCCTTTTCTAAAATTGATAGTTCCTAAGTGATTTTCTTTCCTGTTCGCCGCTAAGGAACTAACTATACGATGTACGACCGATAGGGAGTATGGACCTTATAACCACTGCTACATACTGGTATTATGCTTTTATTAATTTCTTCCATAACACAGATGTCATTAAATATGTAAATGCAACTGAGTTGCATTTAAGAAAAATTGTCTATATTTGTACTTTCAAACATGAACAAGATAAGATTATTATTAATTTGAATTTGACTTATATGACAACTAGAGTATTTCAACTTATTTCTTTGGTATTTCTTATTGGTTGCGTAAATGAGGATCCTGATATTTCAGCACCAACTATGGAGGTAGTAGAGTATATACCAACTCCAAAGGAAGATAGTATTTGTGGAGCCATAGAACCAGTGGTATTTAATCTTAGAGGTGGTGAAGAGTTTACTTTTGATGTTATATTCAATGACGATCAGGCACTTTCTCAATACAAAGTCGATATACATAATAATTTTGATTGTCATGGACATGGAGGAGGTAGTGCACCTTCAGTTACCGTCCCTAATGTAAACAATCTGACGACTGATTGGACTGTTTTGGACATTCACAGTCTTTCAGGTGATTTGGCCCCAATTATTTGGACAGATAAAGTGCCTGAAAACGTTACTGCAGGTAATTATCACTTTCACCTTCAAGTAATTGATGAGGCTGGAAATGATAGCCCATTTGCTAATTTCCATTCAATGAAGATTTACAATCCTCTTGATAGTATAGCTCCTCAAATAAATATACAAGAGCCAGTAATCCGTAACATGGCTATTAAAAAAGGGGAGAGCATTCGATTTGTCGGACAGGTAACGGATAATAGATCATTAAGTGATGGAGGAAATGGAGTACTTTATCTTGCCTACACTGATTTGTCCACTGGAAATACATTTGCCACTGATAAGGCTTTTGTATTTGACGTCAATGTAGATACAAATTATGATTTTGATTTTGAATTCGAAATCCCACAAACTTTAGTATCAGGAGATTATCGCCTCTCATTAGGAGCGAATGATGGTGTCCGTAATGTTGCCGCATTTGAATTTTTTGATGTACAAGTAAGTAATTAAATCTACATTATTTATAATGTTATATGGGCCCATCGACATACTGTTGTCTTTGTAATTAGAGTAAGAAAGAACAATGCGCCCGAAAGGATATTTTCTTTTCATAGAACACATTGTTAGCTGTAGGATTTTTATTCATAATGTCTTTAATAATTCCTCAAGTGCTTCAGTGCTTTTGTTTTCTTTCTTAGCTGCTTCTATTGCCAATTTAGAGATTCTCTTTGTTTCGATTTTGTTTCCCGATTTGTACAAAAGGTGAGCATATGTATCTAAATAAGCATAATTTGGCTCTTGCTTAGTTACTTCTTTCATCCATTCAATACACTTTTTTATAACATCTTGATTGTTGCATTTTTCATAAACTTCCCAACTGAAATGGTTAACATAACCATTGTCAAACGCACCTTCATCTTTTAGCTTTTCATTGATTTTAAAAACTTCATCCCATTTGTTTTGAGCTTTTAAATAATCTTTTTCGTATTCAGGTAGAATGTCATTAACCCATCCTTCACTTAAAGCGTTTTTTGTAAATTTAACTGCTTCATCATATTTTTCTTGGTTAATTTCCGAAATAGCAACATTGAACTTTGCAGAAGTCAGAAAGTATAATAAAGTTTCAACATTTTTTTTACCATAAAGGTCAATATATTTTTGTTTGCGCTCTAATACCATATCACCAATACTGGCTGGCGCATAATGACCAAAGTATATTAAGGTTGAAAAATATTCTTCAGAAAATTTATCCTGCGTATGGGTTAAATAATCGCTTAATTCAGAATTATTAATTTTTGTGTTGGTTCGATTGATGTATTCATTATAAAAATCTGGATATTTTAAAGGGTTAATTTCGTTGGAATACCCTTTCAGTAATTTGTTTTCTTGGTTTAAGGCAATGCTTTCGTCAGTAAATTCAATTACGTTTTTTTGTAATGACAAAGAATCTTGACCGGGAAATCCATATTTTCGGTTCAATACAAACCCTTCCTTATTTAAGATAAGTCCTGTTGGATAACTTCTAACATGATGTTTTTTGGATAAATGAAAAATAGTATCTTTTTCGGCATCATACTTTAACAACACAAAGTCTTTTCCGAGCAAATTTTTTATGGAGTCATTTTGAAAAACCAACTTATCCAATTTTTTACATGGGGCACACCACGTTGTATAAAAGTCAATGAACAATAATTTGTCTTCTTGAGAAGCTAAGCTTAATGCTTTATCATAATCTTGTTCGACAATGATCAGTTCCTTCGATTTATTGATTTTCTGATTGTTTTCTTTGCATCCAAAAATTAGCAAAGCGATTGCAATTAACTTAATATATTTCATCTTATTTATTTTAAATGTGGTGGTGTTTTCATCTTGCAGCTAACCTCTAAATAAATACCATAAACATCTTTCCCGTTTTCATTTGCGTACTGCGAAATGACACAATCTTGTTTTTCGTTAAGTAAGATGCTAGAATGGCTAAGGTGCTAAGTGTAAAAAAATATCTTTTTATGATGATGGTTTTTATTCTTTTTGATTTTATAATTCTTTTGATTTGAGAAAAAGCTACGCCAGCCTACTATAAATTTTAGTAGATTTTTAAGAGTGTTTTTTAATTTTTATTATTTGATTTTAAAATTCATAGCCTCTTTCCGAGACTTGATTTTAAGTTTGGAATAAATACTGCTTACGTGCGATTTTACGGTCGTCAATTCAATATTGCATTGAGCGGAAATTTCTTTATTGCTCATTCCTTGTTGAAGCAGTTCAAAAACTTCCCGTTCTTTGACACTCAATGAGCTAAAACTTTTTGCTTTGTTTCGTTTTAAAACGAAAATAAAAACGAGTGCAATTGCCAATAGCCCCAAACCTATCCACCAAAGTAGTTTACTTGTAGTGGCTTTGTCTTTGGAAGCTGATTCTGTTTGAGGGAAATTTCGCCGAAAGGCATTAAAGTATACATTGTCTTGGGCCTTCCATTTTTCAAGGTATTTGTCATAGAAGTTTCGGTTCCTGGCAATATCACTTTGAAAATCGGTCTGATGAAGCGCATAGAGCGAAATCAAAGGATGCGTAGAGGTATCTGCCATCATCTTCAACTTTTCATTGACCGCATCTACAATAAATTCCTTTTCTATTATTGCATTGTCATAGTCAAGGGAATTTGGATATGCTACTAACTTTTTTGCATACAGAAATGTCTGCATATGGTCTGCCCCTTCAATGATAACATTACTGAAAATAGGTAAATCGTCAAAGTTTTTGATTTTGATTTCGGAATCTCTTTTGGCGATTAAAAACATAAAATTTTCATAAACACCACCTATTGTCAAAGAATTGGGCGTTATCCCTTTTTTTACCAGGTGAAGCCGTAACAATGACCATTTTTGTGGTATCTTATTTAGTTTAAGGTTGAAGAATCCTTTGGCGTCAATGACTGCACTAGAAACTATAAAACGATTAGAGATGGTATATTCATCATTAAAATCTTCTATCAACGAAATGTAAATTTCTCGTTCCCAAGACTCGTCTAAAATCAATTGACCAGATATGCTTCCTGCATCTGTAGCCATTGTGCTTGATTGAAAGCCCGAAACCAGTATAAAAACAACAAAAAAGTTTCTTTTAAAACGACGCATCTACTATTGATTTTTCTTTAAACTAACCGAAAATGCGATTGAGCCTGTGGCGTTTTCTGGAATAATTATCACTTGCCACCTCCCCGCTTTTGCACCTGCTATTATCTTATCGAGTGAACCAGAAGAGAAGTTCATATCACCGTCTTTTGAAGCATTTTGGGGGTCATATTCTAAATTTAGTTCTGCCTCTATTTTGCCATCAGGGTTGTACAATAGCAATTGAACAGTACCTAAACTAATGTGCGCTCTGACACCAAAACTGATTGTTGTTTCAGAATCTAACTCAAAAGAAATGGGTTCGATCTTATCCTTATCTTCTGAAAGTGTTATGTTTTTGGTGATTAGTAGTTCATAGTTTTTTCGCCAGGCATCGGCTCGTCTCCGAATTTCTGCACCTTTTTCACGAAGCTCTGCACCTTTTTCTCGAAGTTCTGCACCTTTATGACGTTTAATCTCGGCTAAGCGTAAATTTTCTATCACTTGGGCGATGTATTCCGCTTTTTCTTTTTCATAGCTTACTAGTCGTTTTTTTATTTCTTTTGCAGTAGCACCTTCCTTTTCTAGCTTCTTTATAAAAGCGGTTCTATGGATGTCCCAACTTTCCTTTGCTGTGAGCGCATCATTTGGTAATGGTGCAAAAATGGACTTCTCATCTAACGTGTCTTTTTCTACCTGTGCAAACAAGAAACCCTTACAAGCAAATAATAGTATTACTATAATTTTTGACATTTTCATTTTTGTAAAAAATATATGTTTAATAAATCGAGGACAAATTTAAGATGCTACCTGTTGATTTGCGGTATGATATTGGTACGAAAAAGGGATGAGCGTGGTATGAAATGTGAAAATTCAGTATTTTTTGACGGCAGTTTTTAAGTTTTTGTTTATAAAGTTAAAACTATTTGGCTTTTTATTCGGGACGCGTCATAATTGTTTACACACAGTGTAGCTGCAGTGTGAAGCGTTTAACGAACATTGACAGCTATACATTGTTCTCGCCAGCCTTCTTTTTATTTCTTCAATTTCATTACTTTTTCTAATAATGCTGGAACTCCATTTTCTGTCATTTTATCACTTGTATAATGGCTTAAAACACAACTAATATATCTTCCACGTATTTCTTCTGAGACATAGTAAATTATCAATTCATTACTTCCTCCCATTAGTAATTTTGGGATTTTCGCTTTGTATTTCGTACGCTTGGCAATAGTCTCTTTTCCTTCAAAAATAATAGGAACATCTTCTTTTGAGATCAACTCTACTACACCCTTACCTTTTGTTATCTCGTATTGAATTTTTGTTTGCTTTTTAGCATTTTCTAAGTTTTGGTGCAACGACCAATTCATTTGCCCGAAGTAGGGACATTGGACGCTATTCACATTCATCCATCTACATGAGTTATTTAACTCCAATTCTCTTCCTGCAAAATCAACTTTGGAAACGGAATATTCCATGAAAATTGATTCAGGAATCTTATTCTCGAGATATAATTTTATGAAGTTTTGCTCTTCTGTAGAATCTCGAAAATTGATGCTGTAAAATCCAAAAATATCGATTTCTGATGCTCCACTTTCAATAAAATACAGAGTTGTGATCTCCTTATTTCCATTTTTCAGCGGAAATATCTTAGTAATGATTTTATTATTGTGAGGGATATTATAGGTAGAAGCTTCTTCTTTTACTTTTTTGACTTTGTATTTTTTCTTCAACTTTTTTATGTTCCTGGAGGTAAATTCCCATTTCACTTCATCTGTAAAAATAGTATATTCCCCTAAGTTGAAATGTGATTTATCTTCAACCTTTAATCCACTTAATCTGTCAAGAATTCCATTCTCGAATGATTCTTGACAAAAAAGAGTAAAAGGAAGAATCAACAAAACTATAGCGATTATATTTTTCATTAATTTTCTGATTTGACTTTAAAAATGAATTTCGATTTTCCGTATTTGTCTTTACTTTTTTCCCAATTTTCAGGATTCATTGGGTCTTTAATTTCGATACTATCAATTGTCATAAAAGATATATTACCAAACACATTTGTAACATCTCCACCATCTCTTAATCCTATTCTCCTTACCAAAACTGAATCATTTGGAGGTACAGAAAATGGTAATGTTAGAATCGAACGACTTGGCAAATGGACTGCACCTGCTGTAAAATACACTTCTTTATCGGTATTGTTCTTCACCCAAAATGTTGTCGTAGGGTAACTACATCCTGAAATTAGAATTGATAAAATAATAAATGATCGCTTCATTTTTTCTTTTTTGGTTGGCGAGAACCGGTCTCGCTAAATGGCGTAGCGGCGCATAGCCGCTATGAACATTTTGGCTTTGTTCGCTGCTGGCTTTATTTTTCTGGTATTAAAACCTCTACTATTCTGAGAAATCATTTCTTTACATGAAATTTTTAATACCAACCTACAAGAGTCATGAATCCTAAAGAAATTATACCTACTGCCATTAAAATTTGTAAAATCATTATTGTTAAAAGTGATGACCTCAAATATTTCTTTTTATAACTCAGTTCTTTATACGGAAATAAGGCAACTATTGCCCCTATTAAAAATCCAAGAACATTAAATCCAATTAGATTAGCATTTAAAGCAGTTAATAAATTATCCGTTATACTTTTTGGGTTCTTCACTATTATTCCAAAAAGTATCGTATTGATAATTATCAAAACAATTATAATCTTTAAATACTTTATTCTATCATTTTTTAATTTCTGCTCATTATTAATCTCGGTATTTTCTGAATCTAATATTGAAGGGTCTTTCATATTTCATTCTTTAGTGAAGCATGGCTGTCTTGTGCATTTCTTGTAGCCAACTTCTTTTTTATTTCAAAATTTCTACTAAATACGTTATTCCAAAAATCCACCCTGTAAATAAAATTGTATATCCCATAGAGTAAATCATTGATGTTTCTAAAACTCCTTTTGTCTCATTTGATTTGCTGAAAACTAATCTTAATGCTCTAAAAAACACCCAATATAACATCGTCAAAATTACGAATAGTGAAAACCAAAAAATTGCTTCAATCATTATGAGAACAATAATAAAAAAGATTGACATCGCTATCCACAATAATATTGATATGAATATTCCTCCAATTCCTTCTCCAATATCCACACTTGGCATATCTGGCAATTCTCCTGATGAAGAAATTATATCTCCCGATTTGAAGTCTTTGTATTTAGGAAAATTGTCAATTAATCCTATTCCTTTGTAAAGCCCATAAGTCATAAAAATAAAAAGGCAAATTCCGATTACTCCGAGAGATAAATATAGATTTGAAGTTATTGTTCGATTGTAATTTATTCCCGATAGATAAACTGTTAATATTGTTATTCCAATTACTATCAATGAAATTGTAAAAACAGATTTCCCTTTTAAGTAAGTTTCTTTTGCCTTCATATTTTGTTTGGCATTACATCTTTAATTTCATTCGATGTTTTGAAAGTATGAGTTTTTCTTTTTTCTGCTTGCAGCGAATGATTGGTGCAGACGACTTAGGCGCAATTAGCGACTATGTACCTTCTGCGCTTTGTTAGCTGTCGAATTTTGATTTATAGTAAGATTATACGGTCAATATGATTTATTGCACTATAAATTTTCCGCTATAAAGTTTAGATTGATTTGTTTTTAATAGGTAAAAATACATGCCAGGACCAATCAATGCGGAATTTATTTGAATACTATTAGCATTAATGTTCTTTATAGATGTAATATGTTTTCCCGTATATGAAAAAAAATCTACTGTTTCAATCGATTCCTGATCATTCTTCAAAATAAGTTGGCCCTGTTGATTCATAGATATGGGGTTAGGTTGAAAGACTACCTCATCATTTGGTCGAGTATTGACAATCTCTGTACTAGTAAAAAATGAGCAACCATCAACATTAGATGGTAAACCTTGCCCTGCATAAAATTCAGCATCATTTGCTACTTCGATCAGAGGGGCAAGGCTAGGGCAGGGATAGGTAATATTTTTAGTAGCTATTACTGAGAAGAATATTTGATTAAATGTTTGTGGTAACATCATAACCGGACCGAATCCTAATACCATTTTTCGGTCACTACCTACAAAGTTTTCATTACACATAGACCATCCGTTTGGTTCATCTGGATTACCTGGAAATACATAATTGGTATAATTGGTGCTTCCTGGATTATAACCACTACCTCCCTGGGTTATTCGAGTACCATCTGGCCAGCTACCAGTCATTAGATTATAAAAATCCTGTGGAGAACCATTAGAAGGTATTGGCAAATCGGGAAAAGGACTATTTGTTCCATTATTGTAATAAATGAAAGAGCTAGTACCTAATTGAACGAGAGTATCAGGTGTTTCTCCTATGTGAGGATTCCTTATACCGTCTGAAGAATCTAAACCATTGATAAACATTTTACCCCCTATGGGACCACGTAATATCTGAAGACCTATCATTGGCACTTCTTCACAGTAGGTATTGAAACCATTACAATCTGAGCAGTCAGAAATACCATCTATGGCATCTTCATTATACGCATAAGCAATATCGTTTAAGGTGTCGAAGCCAATAAGATCATCAAAAGGACATCCCAAATCGAAATCAATCCACAATCCAATATAAGCACTATCTATTAGTTCTGTAGATCGATTGCGAATCCGCATCTCATAAAAAGTAGTATTTTCAATATTTTCATTCCCGCTATCCTCATAAGTATAAGCAAGCATAGTGGCCTGTATACCTACTGGCGCTCCACCAGACTGTGTATGCATGCCTGAAAAATCGTTGAACGTCCACCAAACCGCCTGACTTGCACAATTAATATGTGGGACATCACCATCAGCCGGGTTGTAAAGACCATCAAAATTTTCATCTTCGAAGGGCGCATCTTCAAAGTCAAAAAAACCGATAGGAATTTCAAAACCATTAACTGCCAATGAATTAGGATTGCCATATGCTGGCCAAGCCAGAATAGACATTGGTATAGGATTATCTATCACGCCATTATCCAGAAAATCTTCTTTGTGTGCATTGATTTCATCATCAGTGATTTTCCAAAAACGATCATAGTTGAGACAGTCCTCATCACTGATTCCCGGCCCTGGCCAATAATCAGTGAGACCTTCGGAGCGGCCGTCTGTTTGAGCAGCTACTCGTATATTACCCTCGGAGTCAAAACCTCCTACCCAAAGACCACCTACTTTTATAGCAGAAACAGCAATCTCTGTATTGCCTCCCGGTGGTTTGGGAAATAAATATTTACCTTGTGAGCCATCCCACCAAAAATCACCACTTGTATGAAAGCTCGTAATTACATTATCACTTTCGAGGTCAATTTGAGCAGTAGATATTTCACATTGGGCATACAGGTTAGAATACGAAATAATTAAAAAGAGGATAAGGATAGATAGTGTTAAAAAAAAATTGTTTTTCATAAGCTATTATATTTTGAGAGATTCAAAATCTACACATAAATCTAATGATTTTTAATTGAAGTATTCTAATGAAAATACCTGAAATTTATCCAATTTACTGTTGAACTTGAGGTTTTTGCAGAGAATAGTATTGAGCTTCGAAGACTGAACTACCTATTAGTTACTGGAGTGTCAAGATGATAGCTAATGATTGGTGCAAACGATGTATGTGCGTTTTGCACTTTGTTCTTTTTTTCTTTATACAAACCGAATAAAACCTAGAAGGGGCAATTATAACAAATTTTCTTACTGAAATATTTAATTTATAAAATGATGCAGCATTTTATATTCTAGTGGGATTAACATAATATATGGACTTAAATTAATACTTACTGATGAATCGAGTAATTATTTCACTGTTTTCATTAACTCTTTCGTTCAACATACTTATTGCCCAGGGTATTTGGGTTAAAAAAGCAGATTATCCTGGATGTTTTACTCATTCTCAAATTGCATTTTCCGTGGGAGGAAAAGGCTATGTTGGACTGGGGTCGGACTCCTGTGATGATATTTGGGAGTACAATCCGGAAACAGATACCTGGACTGAAAAGGGGAACTTTCCAGGCTTGGGAAGAACAGAGCGGCCTGTTAGTTTTGCAATTGGCGATAAAGGATATGTAGCCATTGGGGCAGATGATTTCGGGACTTATTCAAATTCATTATGGCAGTACAACCATACAACGGATACCTGGCAGGAAAAGACCCCTTTTCCGGGTCAAGGTCGTGGAGTTGCAGTTAGTTTTGTTATAGATGGAAAAGCATACATAGGGGCGGGGGTATATTATGATATCCAGGGACAACACATCTTAAGTGATTTTTGGAAATACGATCCACAAGAAGATTTATGGACCCAAATTGCAGATATCCCGATCCCTTTGGCAGCTGCAGTAGCTTTTAGTGCGGCTGGAAAAGGATTTGTTGGAAGTGGAGGGAATCAAGTTACACCAGAAATAAATGAATTTTATTCTTATGATCCACAAGAAGATTCATGGACTCAAGTTCAAAGCGTTCCCCGTGAACCTACTGTATTAGCCACAGCTTTTTCAATAGGTAACCAGGGATATTTTGGAATGGGACTTGACGATTCTCAGTTATTTTTTGAATACAACCCATTTAATGATGAGTGGATTCAGAAAGCGGATTATCCAGATTTTAAGGCTTGGGATGAAGGTATTGGATTCAGTATTGGTAATAAAGGGTATATGGGACTTGGTGATGATATAACCTTTGAGACGCCGATAAATAGGTCCTTCTATGAATATACCCCGGATTCAATCATTATTAGTAACGTAGAATCAACTATTATTTCAGAGTTGAAAATTTGTATGTCCCCCAATCCTATTACTCATGATAATCTATTGACATTGAAAATGGAAGGGATTCCTTTACGAATAATAAATACTCTGATGATTAATGTTTATGATGCTCAAGGTCATTTGCTCAATACCATACAACCAAACGGAACGGCTTCACTCTCTTTTTCAGTAGCTGATTTACCCAAAGGTGTATATTTCATTAGCGTTCAATCAAAGAACAATCAATGGTGCAAAAAAATGATTAAAACATAAATTTAATAATTTATTACGGTCAGGGTTTTATCATTTTAATATCACCAAACGCTCTGGCTAAACGCAGTATGGGCACATAAGCCATATTGCCATTTTAGCCTTTGCGGTGCATCGTGTTAAATTTACAAATTAACTCAATGCTTTAATAATCTTCAATTGTTTCTCATTATATCCGTAGTACTTCAAATTCGTCTCGATAACAGTCGGCTTATCCAACATCCCTTTGAAGTGTGAAAAACATTCAAAACTGTATTTTTCGTGGTAACGTCCCATCCCACTATTCCCAACCTTACCGAATGGGATTATCATATATAATAAAAAACTTACCCATTGTTTTAACGGATTTAGTGTTCTGAAAACTTCATTTATCCAATTCTGTATGCATGCATCAAAAATGAACTTTTTCTTATTTTTTTAATAACATTCGATTGAGGTTAATGGAGTCGCAGGATTTTACTATACATCAATAATAAGGATGTTTATAGGTACGTCCGCACTAGCAATTAAGCGCTTTTCTAAAGTTAAACAAGCTCTAATTTTGTACAGCGTTGTGAGTCCCTTGTTTACTTCTGACAGAGAACTAAAAATAATATTTGTGGAAGATATATTTTGGGAAAGCAGTGCTCAAAAATCCACTTACAGGCAAACTCGATCCAAAACAAGTAAGCTCAAAAAGAATTTAGATTAGGAAAAACGTTGCCAGCAGCATACAAACCAGGGCTAGAGTTCCGTAGGCTACTATTTTCCATTTTGGTTTTATAGTCTCACTTTTGTAAAGTCCATAAATTCCAACAGGTGGCCAAAAAAGGAGCAAAGTGCCAACCATCTGTGGGTCGTTATACCATTTAACTTTAGTTTTCATTTTATAAAGTTTATTCCTGATTGAATTCTAAGATAGTGTTTATTTTCGACTTATGCTGTTACATCTAACCATTAAGATTATTTTCTTATACTTTTATAAGCTATAATCTATCGGTTTTGTTCTCAACTGTTCTGTAATGGCTCATAAGGGCCTCGTATAAATGCTGTTGTCGTCTTTTGCTGGTAATTGTTGTTTTATACCATGGTAGCAACAGTTTTCTCTTTCACTATATTTAATGTTATAATCCTGCATAATATAATTGCTAAAATCATTTGCTGCTTGATTTATCTTCTCGTAAAATTTTCTCCATTTTACGACCTCTTGCTAATTCATCAACCAACTTATCAAGGTATCTACATTGTCTATACAATTCAAATTCATCTTCTATTTCTTCAATTCGATAACCACAAATTACTCCTTTAATAAGGGGTGCATTTGGATGTAATTCTGCTTTTTGAAAAAATGTTTCAAATGTTACCTTCCCTTCAATAAGCTCTTGCAATCTATTTTCATCAAATCCAGTTAACCATTCTATTACTTTGTGAAGTTCATCTTTGCTTCTCCCTTTCTTCTCCACTTTATTCACGTAAAGAGGATAAATAGACGCAAATGTCATTTTGGCAATTTTTTCATTTTTTTCAGCCGTAACTTTCATTTTTATCAGAGTTTAATCTTGAAATAACTGGTGCTAAGGGTCAAGGATATATGGCGTAGCTGCGTTTAGCAACATGAACATCATACACATTATTGTACAACGGCTTTTTTGAATAAACGCGTTTCAACGGCCTGGATCATTAGACTGAACAAGAAGTTGAAATCCTCCATAAACCATTCGAGTGGCATCAAAAATCAATCTTGTAGATTGGGTCAATGGGGCAACCAGGTCTGACATTCTTGAATCCTTTGGAACCTGTTCATTTGCTAAATCGCGAGTCTCTTTCGAAGGAAATACGACCCATCCAAATACAATTACCTCATCATCCTTTACATCTACTACTTCAATGAATGAGCGTGTACCTTCTAAATTCAAATCCTCCCCAACATATTCATAATAAGCAAGTGCGCCATATTCTCTCCAGATTGCTGCTACCTTCTCTGCCACATTCTTGTATTCGCTTAGGTGAATTCTTGGAATAGGAAATACAAAACCATCGATGTATTCTCTTAATTTATCACTCATATTTTTCTGTTTTTAGCTTTTGATTTTTTTTATGATGCACAAGGCTCTGGCTAAACGCAATATGGGTACATAAGCCATATTGCCGTTTTAGCCTTTGCGGTGCATCGTGTTAAATTTACAAATTAACTCAATGCTTTAATAATCTTCAATTGTTTCTCATTATATCCGTAGTATTTCAAATTCGTCTCGATAACAGTCGGCTTATCCAACACCCCTTTGAAATGTGAAAAACATTCAAAACTGTATTTTCCGTGGTAACGTCCCATCCCACTATTCCCAACCCCACCGAATGGGATATTGGGGTTGGTAACTTGCATAACACAATCGTTGATGGCACCACTTCCAAAAGGAATTTCATGCAAAAACCTTTCTTTAACTGCTGAACTATCAGAGAACAAATAAGCCGCTAATGGCTTTTCAATTCTCTTGATGATTTCAAAAGCTTCATCAATTGTTTCAAACTCAATTACAGGTAGAATAGGTCCAAAAATTTCTTCCTGCATAACCGCATCGTCAAGTGTTACATTGTCTAAAATAGTCGGATTAATTCTGCGGTCCTTTCGGTCGTAAGTACCACCATAGTAAACCTTTTCAGGGTCAATCAAGCCTACCACACGGTCAAAGTTTCTGTGGTTGATGATTTGTACAAAGTTGTTGTTCTCTGCTGAGAAGTTAGCTTTCTCAATCTCCTTTACGGCTAATTCAAGAAACTTCTGTTTCACGTCTTTATGTACAAGGGCATAATCAGGAGCGATACAAAGCTGACCAGAGTTAACGAATTTTGACCAAATCATTCGTTTCACGCCTGTTTTCATTGCAGCATCTTTATTGAAAATAACTGGGTTTTTTCCTCCTAGTTCCAAAGTAACATTCGTTAAATGTTCTGCTGCTGCACGATTAACGATTTTTCCTACCATTGGGCTTCCTGTAAAGAAAATCTTATCATACCGTTGCTTTAATAAAGCGGTGGTTTCCGGAATAGCCCCTTCTACTACATGTAAATAATTAGGGTCGAAATTCTCATTGATAATCTTAGCCATTATCTTACTGGTCTCTACAGGTAACTCACTTGGTTTTAAGATAGTCGTATTGCCTGCTGCCATAGAACCCACAAGTGGGGTCAGTGAAAGATTATAAGGAAAGTTCCATGCACCAATGACTAAAGTGACTCCAAGAGGTTCCGGTACCAAATAACTCTTTGCAGGGAAGTTGAGCAAATTAGTTTTTACACTTTTATGCTGCATCCATTTCTTGAGGTTTTTTATTGCAATATTGATTTCATCAATCAGCGGGAAAAATTCAGTCAATTGATTTTCATACTTGGATTTACCAAAGTCGTTGAAAATCGCTTCGTGCATTTCTTCTTCATATTGCAGCAATAATGCTTTCAGTTTTTTGAGCTGTTTCAATCTGAATTCAACTGGTCTAGTAGCATTGCTCATGAAGTAGGCTCGTTGGTTTTTTACCAATTGTTGTACTTCTGCCTCAAAAGCCGGGCTTTCTATTGCTTGATTCATGATATTTAATTTTTAAGTGGTTTATAAATGGATGATTATTGGGCTACAGATTGTTTTTTCATTCTTTGGATTAATGCTTTCTTAGACATGAATGGAATGAATGCAAGTTCCACTCTCTGTTCCCAGGGGAGTCCTGCAATTACTTCAATTTTTCCTTCTTCCATAGCATTGTATCCTGCTAATGCAACATCTCTTGCACTTGCTGGTTTCTTGTAAATCTCTGTTTTATTCATACCTGAATGGTCTCCAAAAGCTGTTTTTGTTGCTCCTGGTAATAATGCTGTCATGGAAACTCCTGTCTCGCTTAACTCTCCAGAGAGGGCATTGCTAAAAGAGGTTACATAAGCTTTGGTAGCAAAATAAACGGCTTGTAATGGACCAGGTACTAAGCTAACGGTTGAAGATACATTTAAAATCCTACCAGAATCACGAGCGACAAAATCTGGCAAGAATTGTCGTGTCAGAGCGGTTAAGGCGATCACATTTACTTGAATCATTGCCAAATCTTTAGCCCAATCTCTTTCGTGAAATGCACCTATTCCTCCGAAGCCCGCATTGTTGATTAGGTAATCAACCTCAATATTGTGGCTTAAAACTTCATCGTGAATTTCTTGTGGGGCTGTCAATTGAGTAAGGTTTTTCACTATGGTATATACTTCGATACCATATTCACTTTCTAACTCGCTCTTAAGCGTTTTTAGCCCTTCAGCGTTGATATCCACAGCTACAATATCACCACCTTTTTCAGCATGGATTTTAGAAAATTCTTTTCCAATTCCACTTGCCGCTCCTGTGATTAATGCTACTTTTTTCATTGTGATAATTTTAATTGTTAATTAATATATCACAAATTTATGGGCAGTCTGGGTGAGAAAAATTACCCTATGGTAAGAAAATCAGATTCAGAGATTTTTTCTGATTCTGCTAAGGCTTTGTGGTGTAATTCCTAAAAATGAGGCTATATGAGCAAGTTTTGCTTTTTGAAATAAATAGGGGTATTCGTCAATTAATGTTAAATATCTTTCTTCTGCAGTTTGAGTATGAATACTCATTATCCTTCTACTTAAGATCATAGCAAACTCCGCATACAAACTTCTAACAGCTTTTTCTGTCGATTTGAATTGAGCAATGATAGCATTAAGTTGTTCTGAAGTAATTAAAATTAGTTCCGTGTCCTCTAATGCTTCAAAATACAAGATGTTCTTTTCCTTTTTAAAAAAACTAAAAGGAGAGGTAATCATCGAATTTTCTGGCGAAAACCAATGAGTTATCTCATTACCATTTAAGTCAATATAATAGAGACGGACAAATCCTTTTAAAATGAAGTAGAAGTAATCACATCGTTGACCTTCTTCAAGAAACAACTTGCCTTTCTTTATTGAACGATTACTAAGACCAAGCTCAAGGTCAATATTCCATTGAATTAAATCATTAGCCGTTATATATTTTTCTGATTTAATCATTTGCTTTTGATTTTTTCATGAAGCACAAGGCTCTGGTTAAACGCAGTATGGGCACATAAGCCATATTGCCGTTTTAGCCCTTATTCGCTGCCGTATTGTTTAATCTATTCTATGCCATCTCTCTTTTAAAGTAAGCTCTCCTACCTTTCCAGTTTGATATAAATATAAACTATCAAAATACAGTTTACCTGTAAACTCGGTTCCATTAAAATCTGACCTATGATGGAATTCAATATTTTCTATATAATTAGAATCTTGAAGTGAATAAGTACCGCCTCCCATTCCTGCTATTTCCTTTTTTTCAAAATCATATCCCGTAAATACAAACCGGTTTTTTGTAAATGTCTTTATTCTTAACCAATGTTTTGGAACATGACGTATTGTAGTGTCTTCATGAACTTCCATTGAATAGTCCATCTGCCAAGAAGTGCCTTCTGGATTTTGTATTGCGACATAGTCTTTAGAATTATTAATCTTGTCTCCTTTCTGCAATTGACAGCCTAAAAGAAAAATAGAAGCTATATAAATTAATTTATTTACTTTCATTTTTAATTTTTTTATAGAAAATTTTACTTACTATTTTCCACTCCCCGTTTATTTTCAGCATATTCATATAATCAATAAACATAAAAGTAGGGTACTCAATTTCTAACTGAGCATTTGCAGCATTCCCGGAAACATTAATGGAGACAATACGCGTTTTTCTATTTTGTTTTGGCCCTGGTTTCATTCCTTTTTTAAAAAATTCAATAGCATTCACCTCTGTATATTTATCCCCTACAAACTTCATTGTAGCTGTTGGATGAAATGCCTTTTTCAACATTTCGAAGTTATTAGTAGTACCACCTTCTAAATAATAGCTTAATGTCTTTTCAATGAGTTCAAAATTAGATTCTTGAGCTTGTAGACTTACTATACCAATAAAGATTAAGTAGATTGAAAAAATTGTCTTTTTCATAATCAATGATTTCATTAACAAATTGCTAAAGATGGCTTATTTTTCTATAATAGAATTGTACAAAAGCGAACATTGCTCATTTGTGGTAAATTGCTCAACTAAGTATGGCAATGTGTTGAAATATTTTTTTGGCGAAAGTCCGGTAAATCGTTTGAAATCTCTGATAAAGTGGGACTGGTCGTAGTATCCTAAATTGTATGCGAGTTCGGCAAGTGGAATTTTATTTTTCTGATAAATATCTATAGCGTTTAGGAACCGAATAACTTTTGAGTAGAGCAAAGGGCTAATACCTACATATTCTTTGAACAATGATTGGATATAACGCTCCGAAATTTTTAAGTCATTTTGCGACCTGGATATATCAAATTGCCCTTTGTTTTGATACATGTTTTTTAGAAGAAAAGTCAAATATTTGTGCTTTTTATCCTTGTACTTTACCTTTCTAATTCTACTTAAAATTAATTGCTCTAAAAAGTAAACTTTATTTTTGATACTGGTTTGTTCTCTCAACCTTTCCAAAATATCCGGACAAGAAAAAAGAGCTTCAATACGACAAACATTATTTGTGAATTGAAATACAGAATCTTGAATAAAAAAATGAGCAGTATGAGGATAAAAACCAAATCCTATTATTTGGGCGTTTGCACTATAGCCTAGATCATAAGGTTGAGTTACTTGCCCCGTTATGAAAAGATCGTTCTTGATAAATTGAATCTCCTTTTTATTTTGATAAGAAACCTGTTCATTTTCCACATATACCAAATCCATACATCCAAAAGGAATCATTTTCTCTACAATATTTGAACGGCCATTTTCTACTATCCAAATATTTTTAATGAAACCTCTTAATTGTGGAATCGGAGCTAAACTATACGTATTTATCATCTTTGTTTTTTGTTTATAGCAGCTAAGGGTCTCGTATATACGGCCTGCGACCGCATAGAGCGCATAACTGTTGTATACTTTGTTGGCATCAGTCTTTATTCTAATTTTTCAATTCTTTCAACTGTGTATCTGACATAGTTTATGGAATTTCATTAAACTCGATATTTGTACATTCTGTATTCAGGTATCTTACTGATCAAGAATCTAAATTCTTCATCTTTCAGCAATTTGTCTTTATCAAAGTAATATATCCAATCATCCGTTTTACTCTTAAGTCAATCGAGGGAAAGTTATTGAGATTGAATCGCCAAACAATAAGTTATATTTTAAACTTGTATTCCTAAAGTTAATTTGCTATTTATTTGTCCAAAGGAATGTATCTTTCTTTTACTACATTAAAATGATGTATTTGATGGGCAGTAATCGTGAGCCCAATTGCAAAAAGAGGCATTTCGTATTCAAAAAACTTACAGTTTGTTTCAAGTATTTTCTTACTGAAAGATTCAAACATCATTATTGTTGATTGGCGTACAATGCGAAGTTCATTCACCAATTGCTCAATTGACAGTTCATCTGCATTTGAATTTTTGCCCATTATTTCCTGATCATGTGCATCCGGGATGGTCCCTTCTCCACGAGCAAAAATTATAGCCCTAAAACACCAAATTCTTTCCCAATCAATGAGATGCTGTAATATTTTGTGAATGGTCCATTTACCTTTTTCATAAGTTTTCAAACCAATTCTGTTTAATTGAGCGATATCAATGTCATTGATTCCTTCTAAACTAAGCTTAAGAGCTTCTGTGAGTTCAGTACCCTCATTTAGCTTATAAACATATTCTAGAAATTCTGGATTTTCTTTTATCTCTGATTGTTCCATTATTCATGTTTTTTATTGATGCTAACGCTACGCTATCCGATGTGCCGACAATCTTGACTTTGAGTGTTCTGCTCACTGGGATAGACGGATAGCGATTGTTGTACGGTTTAAATTTAATCATTTTATTTTCAAAGTTTAAAGAAGCTAACATTCCTGCATCCTGTTGCAGGATTTAAATGAGAGCAGTTTTTACGTAATCGAATTACCAGACCTGAAACCGAGGTGGTTGAAAATTGATTATCCCGAAGTTCTGCTTTTTTAGGGATTAACTCTATTACGAGTTCTTATCGCTAAATGATCGACTATGATGGGGACGCGATCTACATTGTTAGTTATTGCTTCTTTTTGAATTGCATCACGATTTTAGCGAGCACTCTTGGCTTCGAAAAAACCTGTCCATTTGCACTTTTTCTTCTATTGCGTACAAAATTTAATTGTGTTTAATGTAATCCCATTACCCTCCTTTCATCATATAATTTTCATCGATGCAGCGTTTCTCTGATTTAAAGGATTTATTTAATTAAGACCAATTACCAAAAGGAAGCTTTTTAAAAATACTAATTATGCGTTTGGTTGTTTCTTTTCTGTGTTTTGTGTTTTTTTGCTTACAGCCCTTATTTCCCCAAGGAACATGGGTTAAAAAAGCTGACTATCCAGGTTGTTTTACACATTCCCAGATAGCTTTTGTAGTTGGAGGCAAAGGCTATGTAGGGATCGGTGCTGATTGGTGCATTGAAATCTGGGAGTATTCCCCTTTGACAGATCTGTGGACTCAAAAAAGTGATTTTCCCGGATCAGGGGTTTCAAATCGTCCGGTAAGCTTTGCTATCGGTGATAAAGGCTATGTTTGTTTAGGTGATGATAATGCTGGTAATTATTCTAATATTCTATGGGAATATGATTATTTAACAGATACATGGTTAGAGAAAACACCATTTCCAGGCCTTGGTCGCGGCGTTGCAGTCAGTTTTGTAATAGACCAAAAAGCTTATGTTGGGACTGGAGAATTTTATGATAACCAAGGTCAACAAATTCTCAAAGATTTTTGGGCTTATGACCAAAGTACCGACACTTGGCTACAGATAGCAGATATGCCTATTCCTTTAGTTGCTGCCGTGGCATTTAGTGCCGCGGGGAAAGGTTTTGTGGGGAGTGGAGGAAATGATACCCTCCCTCTAACAAATAATTTTTATTCTTATGATCCTGTTACCAATTCATGGGTGCAGATACAAGATGTACCACGAATGATCCCTACTGCTTTAGCAACGGGCTTTTCAATAGGCAATCAGGGATACTTTGGAATGGGACTAGATGATGCTCAGCTTTTTTTCGAATATAATCCCTATAGTGGAGAGTGGGTTCAGCAAGCTAATTATCCAGATATTAAGGCTTATGATGAAGGTATTGGATTTAGCATTGGTGACAAAGGGTATATGGGACTTGGAGATGATATCACAGGAAGTTCTGCAATGAATCGTTCATTCTATGAATTTACGCCAGACTCAATTATTATAAGCAGTATAAAAACAGTCACAGATTCGCGCTTAGATTTTAATGTATTTCCCAATCCAACTATTGGAAACACAGTAAGATTAGAAATTGAAACAGCATTTTCATTAGGGGCGATGACTATCAATGTGCAAGATGTTCAAGGACAATTAATTAAGGCCGAGCAATATAATCAGGAAACCACTATTCCATTAAATTTGATTGATTTGCCAAAAGGGTTATATTTTATATGCATTCAATCAGGTGATTTTCAAAAGTGTAAAAAGTTTATCAAGATGTAGCTAATTTTAAAGCCTGTATGGATTTATGGAAAAAGAAAATCGCATAATTTTTGAGAGTTATCAAACTTTTCCCACTCTTCTTTTTCAAGATTCTTTATTGCACTAATGGTTTTGGTTTCCTCTAAACATTTATTGTAATCTGGCTTCTTGATTCATACTTTTTTTGTTGCGAACAAGGGCTCGTATAAAAGGTCTGGTGCCGTTTAAACGGCATGTACGTTCTGCACTTTGACATGTTCACCTAGCTAACAAAGTTTGCTATTAGGATTCCAATTCCAATAAGAAAACCCAACCCTAAGAAATATGGTATACTTGAATCTTTATATTGGATTGCAAGTGTATTAATATCTTGCTTGCTTCAAGTGATGAGTTTTAGAATTCTTACACTAATCATACTATATCATTCTGAATTTCAATCCAATTAATTTGCCCAAAACTTCAACAAAAACCACTTTAACTAATTACTCTATCAAATATATGTAGAATCTAAATTCTGGCACCGAACGGTCTCGTGCAAATGGCGTAGTGGCGTTTAGCCACTATGAACATTTTACACATTGTTCTCATCTGGCTTTTTCCTTTTTCAGCTTTATAATAAATCTTTCAATTTGTCTTCTATGCCTTAAAATATGAACAATCGCATGTTCAAATAATTGTTCTACATCATATTTTTGACCCCATTTTACAGTTATCTTTTTTGCTTCATCACTTTCTTCTAATTTTATTGCTGGATAATCTTCAAATAATTTCAAATTGTAGTTAAACATTTTATCCAATTGTTTTTCATATGATTCTATCGAATTCTTATTTTCACTTTTTTTAAAGTTGAGTTCCTCTCCCTTCCATTTTCTTATTTCAATTACGTAATTATATCCTGCTCGTATAACATGAGTTAGGATTGATTGAATTGAAATACAATCTTTATCTGTTGTTTTTGTATCAACGATTTTCTTTAATTCTTTTTTTGAAAGAGGGTTAATTATGTCTTTTAATTCAATAATTGCTTTTTCATATTCATCTAACAATGCTCCAATTGCTCTATTATTTCTATAACTATCTTCTTTCTTCATTTAGTGATAATCATTTTTTGAGATTGTCTTTTTATCTGCTCTTGCTTGCTGAGAACTTCAGATACCCGCAACAATACTGGAAAGTAAATTGCATACTGTTGTAAAAGCATTTCTTTTTTATTAAAAACTATCGTTCCTTATCCTGTTGAATCACACCCTCGATCTGATTGGCATTCAGGTTTTTTCCGATAATGATCCGTTCTTTATTCAAAACATAGACCTCCGGAGTAATATCCACGTAGTATTTTTTATAAATAGACCGATTACTGGGATCATAAACATTGGTCCAGTTAAGATTATTTTTCCGGATGTATTCCTTCCATTCTTCATCATTGGTGTCAATTGCAATAGCAAAAACATCAAATTCTTTGCGCGATTTGCGCTGATACATATCCCGCAAAACTGGCGTTTGTTCCATACAATGTTCGCAAGTGGGATTATATAAATAAACCACTACATAATCTGATTTGGAATCGTATAGAGAATACTGCTTGCCATCCGGTCCGGTAGATACAACATCCGGCGCTTTTAGCCCGGTTAAACTGGCAGCCATTTCATCGGCTCTTTGGCGCAGGGCGTAAATTTCCATGGAGTCCGACCAAAAAGCTAAGTCTTTCGTAAAATAGCGCTGGATCATATTTACATAGACTTTTTCTGAATCCATTAGGGTACTTTTCGTAGGCTGATAGGCCAGCGTAATATAATTGGCAAAGTATTTCAGATATTCCGGATAGTCGACCACCTTATCAGTCAGCGCAGTTGCAGATGCGACAATGGAGTCAGAATGCTGTACGGTCAGGTTTTTGATATAGCGTTCCAGTTTATTTTTGATAACGGGAGTGTGAAGAAGTTTTTCGTTGGAAAAATCAACATCATCCCAAAAAGCCTTTCGATACAGGGCTGTTTGCAGCGGAACGTTTACTGTCCCATCTGGATTTCGAACATCTACAATGTCCGGATTCTGCCCGGCTTTTTTAAAAGCAGTAAAAAAGCTATTGGGATGAGCATCCATAATCTTATTTAACTCCTGCTTTCTTTCCTGCATGATGTGATCTCTTTGAGCGATTACCGCATTGTATTGCGGATCGGTCTTTGATAACTGCTGAAGTTGACTGTTAACAGGCGCCAGACGTTGATTATACTGATCTTCAAAGCGATTGTTTTCAGCAAGCAAGCGGCTGTCCAGATTGCCTTCAATCTGCAAGCTTCCATTGATGTCCTGCCCGTCTACAGAAATATTCATGGTCTGATCATTATCCAACAACACCGTGAAGCGTTGCTCATTGGAAAAGAATACGAAATACAGTCCTGATGGATAAGCTTTGTCGCGTTTGAATTTAAAGGCATTGGTGCCATCGAAAACGGTAGAATCCTGCTTGTAAAATTGATCGGCGAAGATGCCTACCAGAACAACATTGCCCGCCGGCAGGTTTCTGGCTTGAATGGTAATATCAGGGGCCTCACTTTCTTGAACAGAATTACTGGAATCCTGACCAGATGAAGAAGCATCTGAGGTACAGGCACCCAGAGAAAAAAGGAAGAGGCTGACAAAAGCCAGCATGTAATAGAATGTTTTGTTATTCATCTTCGAATGCTAAGGTTTAAAACTATAATGCAAATTGCTCTCGGGATATATCACCAAACCTCATGCCTGAGTATAGTTATTGGATATCCGAAAATCAGTTGCGAAGTTAGTGCTTTTCCGGTTTCACTAAAAATAATTCTGAAAGGATGTTATGATGAGGTTATAATTCTTTTAAATACAATGTCTGTTTTTTAGTAGTGCCGCTTGGATTATTTGTTCAAAATGGTAGATTATCTGTTCAGCTTATTTTGATATTGAGCTATGCGCCTTGCTTAATGTTTGAAAAAGATTAATTTTAGTTACAAATCTGGAATATGAAGGCAATACTCTTTTCAATCCTGTATCTGTTTTTTTTGAATTTCATAATTGCTCAGGAAGCAGAGCATCCCGAGTTGTTGAAATGGCAAAATGATTCTTTATCTTCTTTTGAAAGAGTGGTAGGCTATACTAATTACACCTGGGAAACTTTTGTATTCTCAGATCCGGACAGTGCATACCAGTTGCTTAGCGGAGCGATGGAGTTTGCTCAAGAACATAATGACCTCAGAAGCCAGGGCTATATCAATAATCAAATGGGAGTAACGCATGGTATTCGGGGCAATCTGAATGAAGCCAGAATGCATTTTAGCGAGGGGGCAAAATTGGTGCTGGAAGCCGGAGATCATCCTATGTATATCAACATCATCGAAAACCTTGCGCATTCTTATGAGCAGGGAGGGATGTTGTCTAAAGCTTTGGAAATAATTCAACACGTTGAAGCTTTCGGTGATTCTGTGGGTGTTAAATACGATAAAAATTATATCAATGAAATGTATGGCTCTATTTATCTTAGTCAAAACAAATTAGCTCAGGCCAAGCAAAAATATTTTGAAGCGGTAGACTTATATACGGATGATACTATTGGAGTTGGAACAAATCTCAAATATCTGGGAGATGTCTATCAAAAAGAGAATCAACTGGATTCAGCTTTGTATTACTACCAAAAATCTCTGGACATTTTTCGGCACTTCTCAAAATCAAACGCTTGTCAAACCGCTTTAAGTCTGGGGAAACTTTATTTAAAAATTGGTGATTTGCAAGAAGCCGAAGCTTATCTTGATCAAACGCTTGCTACTGCTCTGGAACTGAGCTTAAATGATGAAATCACCGGAGCATATATTGCTTTTGGTCAAATTGAAAAACAAAAGGAAAATACCAATCGCGCTATTGCGAATTATGAAAAAGCTTTACAATACGCTCGCGCCGGAGCGCATTTGATAAATCAGGAAACTTGTACAGCCGAACTTTATCAGTTGTACAAAAAGCTTAACCAGAGCGAGTTCGCTCTTGACTTTTTAGAGCAAAATAAAATCATTAATGATAGCATTAAGTCGGATGATGTGAAAAAGCAATTACAATTGCTGGATTTTCGAAATCAGGTATTTCAGGATTCCCTGCGCCGGGAAAATATTATTGAAACGAATCAGCTAAGATTCGAAGCTTCTCTGCGTTCCCGAAATTTTATAGTATTCATACTTGTCGGTGTAGTACTTACCATGATCTTTTTTGCTTTTTTTCAATACAGATCCAAAAGAGTTAAAGAAGCTTTACTCAAAGAAGTACAGCAAAAAAATAAGGAAGTAACCCAGATGAATGCAGAGATTATTAAAGCGCAAGATCAATTAGTCGTTCAGGAAAAGCTGGCTTCCCTCGGCCAACTTACTGCCGGTATTGCCCATGAAATCAAAAACCCACTCAACTTTATTACAAATTTTGCCGAGGATTCTATTGAATTATTGGAAGAGGTCAATGAAAACCTGGGGGAAGGACAAGCACCACTTTCGGAGCATAAAAAAGAAATAGTTTTAAAAGATATCAAAGATATTAAACTCAATCTAGTTGATATTCAAAATAGTGGTAAGCGGGTAGATCAAATCATTAATAATATGATGAACCATACCCGGGAATCCGAGGGAAAGCAAAGTAAAGAAAACATCAACGAACTGGTTCGCATTAATGCCAATTTTGCCTACCAGGGATACCGGGCTACACATCGAAGTTTCTTCGCCAAAATTAATTATGAGTTTGATAATGATCTGCCTGAGATATACGTCTATACCCAGGAACTGGGGCGCGTCATTTTGAACCTCATCAATAATGCCTGTTATGCCATAAATCAAAAAAAGGCCATAGAGCAGGAGGATTATCAACCCGGTATATTTATAAGAACCCGGCAGCTTGGAGAGCGTTTGTTCATTGAGATCAGAGATAATGGAACGGGTATACCAGAACAGGTGAAACATAAAATTTTTAATCCTTTTTTTACAACTAAACCAACTGGCTCAGGAAACACCGGCCTGGGTTTATCTATTAGTTATGAAATCATTTCTACTTTGCATGACGGAAAAATTAATGTTGAGAGCGAAGAAGGAGTATACACCGAATTTATTATTGAATTGCCTTTAAGGCTGGATACCTGATATTCGAAAAACAGATATCAAGACATTTCATTTCCATAAGGTGAAGAAGCCTTTCCTATACATAGTTAGGGGAGAAGATGCCTGATCTTTCTCACTATTTGATCAGACAAGAGGAATCTATATTCCGCAGTGGGCTACTGTTCTTTTATAGCTTGGATCGAGATTAAAGGAAGAAATGGGATTAAGTGCAAATATTGAAATAATATAATAGCTTCTCAACCCTTCAAAACAGACCTCTTAAAGCCAGAAACCTTTACTTTATCTCCAATTATCGGGGGAACATCTCTTTTATTTCATCCTCAGATAAACGAATCATATCTTTGAATATGAACGAATCATCCAAATCGTATATAATGTGCGGATCGTTTTGAAAAACGGCCTTTTTATTTCCTAAAAATATAACAAGATGAAAAAGATTACTATTTTATTGATACTGGCATTTTGTATCAGTTTAAACATACAGGCACAAGAAACTAAAGATGATGAGCATTCGGGAGCGAATGCCAGAGTAGTAGGTGGAAACAATGTCGAAGTTGGAGAATTCCCCTGGATGGTATCCCTGGTTATGAGTAATGGGACCCCGGGTTGTGGAGCATCTTTAATTGATTCAATGTGGGTACTTACAGCAGGACATTGTATCACCAATGACTTACCTTTTCCCAATGTCCCAACGGTGGAGCAAGTAATTGTTAATTCAATTATCAATGATGTAAATAGCCTGGAGGTATTTAGTGAATTGATTGATATTGAAGAAATTATTGTACATGAGGATTATGCGGGTATACTTGCTGGTGGCAACGGACCGGATATTGCTTTAATCAGATTAGGTTCCCCTTCGGCTATTGCGCCGATAGCACTTGCTGAAGTTTCGGATACACTTTCCTATAGTCATCAGATGCCTGCCAAGGTACTTGGTTGGGGCAGAACTGAAACGGGAGGGGATAATGTGGATACTTTACGCCTGGCGGATTGTTATTTTATCTCCAGTGATACTTGCGCAAATTTGTACGAAGCTTCAAGCTTCGATCCTTCACCTTATGATGCCAATGCCGGAGGAAATATTTGTGCGGGTTTCTTTATGGGGGAAATGCCGGCGGGTGCAGCCCAGGGCGATAGCGGAGGGCCTTTATTCTATGAAGAGATGGACGGTAATTTTAAACAGGTAGGCATAGTCTCAGGGGGGAATTCGGATGTGACTACCGTCGATTTTCCAGGAATATTTACGCTTATCCCAAAGTATACAGAATGGATTGATAGTATCATGATGGATTATGATAATTTACCTACTTCGGTCACTAACTATTTTAATGAAAAACTGTCAATTACTTATTATGCCAATACCCGGATCAATATCGAAGGCCTGCAGAATGAATGTGAATATGCTTTGAGTATCTACGATATTTCCGGGAAACTAAGAAAGACAGAACCCAATATAGTAGGAAGCCAAAGTCATGAGCTGAGCGTTTCTAACCTTCCTTCAGGAATTCATGTCTTAAAAATTCTGAACCTTTCTCAAGGTCTTATACATAATAAAAAGTTTTTGGTAAAATAAAAGAGTGTATTCGGAATTAAATTAATAGCTTTCGGTGCCTTTTATATTAAAAGGCGCTTTTTTATTTTAATGCTTTAGTGACTTTTCTGTATACAGCGTTTACGAAGTAGTACAAAGGAGGCACAATAACCTCATCTTTGATATTTTATTAAATATGTCAAGAAAGGCTATAATTCACATTATTTCTTGGTTATTATTTTCTACGTTTATTTTCCTTTCTCAAAGAGGGAATTATCTCTATTTACCTTTTGGTAAATTTGCTTTGCTTCAAATATTGCTTTTATTGCAAATAGGGATAATTTTTTATATTAATTATCTGATTATCACGCCGAGATTTATTATTAAACAAAGGCAGATGCTCCGGTTCTTTGGGGCTGTTTTTTTATTACTGATATTTGGTTTATTACTATCGATAGGGATAAGGTCCTTCCATAGCTGGAACACTGAAGAAGGGGCTGATCTTGCTAAAATCCTTAAATCTGCGTCTTCCGGTACTATAACCATCATTATATTTATTGTCTTTTCTACCGGAATCCGCTTGATTGAACAATATAATGAATATCGGCTGAATCAGGCGATATTAAAAGAGGCGGTAAAGAAAGCTGAGCTGGAAGCAATCAAGGCAAAAATTAATCCTCATTTTTTACACAATGCTTTTAATACCTTATATGCTTTGGCAGAGATGAAGTCGGATAAGATTTCCGAAGCTATTTTACAGCTTTCCTTTATTATGCGCTACCTGCTTAATAATTCTTCTGCCCTCCAAATCTCAATTTTGGAAGAGTTGAAATTCATTCGTTCCTATATTGATTTTCAAAAGCTTCGGGTTGATCAGGCAGACAGTAAAATTATTACCCGCATTTCCGATCCCGAAGCGGATTTTTTGGTGAGCCCAACTATTCTCTTGTCTTTTGTAGAAAATGCTTTCAAGCATTCCAATTTATTACAAGCGGATCAAAAAATCAATATCGAGTTCGAACCCTTCGAGGCGGGGTTTAGGTATCTGGTTTCCAATCATATTGCAAAAGAGAAAATGCCGAAATCTGGCTTGGGGAACAAAAACTTAAAGAAAATACTGGAATTGACTTATCCCGGTAAATATGAACTCGATATTTGGATAAAGGATGACATTTATCACGCTAAACTTTATTTAAATTTAGATTCATGATCAAATGTATTGCTGTAGATGACGAACCTTTAGCTTTGGAGCTGATTAAAAAGCACTGTGCGAAAATTGCAACAGTTGAATTAAAGAACACATTTTTATCCGTTCTGGAAGCTATTGATTTTTTAAGCAGGGAACCTGTGGATGTCGCTTTTTTTGATATCAATATGCCAGAAATCAATGGTTTAAAAGCAAAAAAGTTGATTCCGCAGGAAACGCAAGTCGTATATATTACGGCTTACGAAAAATATGCAATTAAAAGTTATGATCTTAATGCTACAGACTATTTATTAAAACCGGTTTCTTTTGAACGTTTTTACAGAGCGATTCAAAAATGTGAAGAGAAAAAGCAGTTATTGCAAAGTAGTAATCCACTTGATAAGCAACTGGCCTTAGAAAAAACGATTCTGTTACGCGGAGATAAAAAGGTTTTTCAAATTGCAATAAAGGATATAGAATACATTGAAGGTTTTAAAGATTATGCGAAAATTTATATTGGTGGAAATCAAAAGATTGTCATTCGCGAAAGCCTGAAAAATATTCTAGAGGAATTAAAAGAGGATGGCTTTCTCAGGGTGCATCGTTCTTTTATTATTCCACTGCACAAGATTAGTTTGATCGAAGGCAATATGCTTTGGATCGGGAAGCATCGAATTCCAGCCAATAAAGCACAACGAGATCTAATCCTTGATACCTTCAAGAAACGAGGCATTCTCGGTGACCGGTCGAAGTGATTATCCGCGGAATGTACTGGGCGGAGCCTTAAACTCTTCGGAAAAGGCGCGGCTAAAATATTTCGGATCGGTAAACCCTACTTCATAAGCGATTTCCGTAATGTTTTTCTCCGGTTGGCGAAGCAGCTTTTTAGCCTGATATAAACGAATTGCCCGGATAAATAATGCCGGAGATTTTCCCACTAAAGCCGCAAGCTTGCGATGAATAACCGGATAACTCATCCCCATCTGACGGCAAAATACCGGAACGGTAAATTGGGTGTCGTTGATATTTTCTTCAATGAGCGCAATGGCTTTTTTTATAAAATCATCTTCCGGTGCAAAATCATAATCCGATTTTGACTGGTCCTTTTCTACGCCCTCTTCCAGATTAGCATAACGCTCCCGGAGCAAAGTTCTTTGTTTTAGTAATTGCTGTAAAGTCGCATCCAGTTCTTCTTCATTGAAAGGTTTGGACAGATAGGCATCCGCACCTCTGCTCAGGCCCCTGATCCTGTTTTCAACACCTGCTTTTGCAGTGAGTAAAACGATAGGGATGTGACTGGTCCTTTGATCCTGTTTCAACGTTTCACACAATTCAAATCCGTCTTTACGAGGCATCATGACATCACTGATAATAATATCCGGGATTACCTCCAATGCTTTCTCGAGCCCTGCTTCGCCATCGGCAGCACTAATAATCCGGTATTGGTCTTTTAAACAACTGGTCAGATAGGTGAGTATATCCTGATTATCTTCGACAATCAAAAGTTCGGGTAAGTTCTCATCGAAATTGTCCTGCAGTTCAATGGACGGTTTTACCTGGGAAGCAGTATGAAGTTGTATACTGCGTTCAACATTGTTGTGGTCATTTTCTTCAATGATTGGAGCATTATTATTAATCGGCAAAGTGAGGCTAAAGATGGATCCTTTTTTCCATTCACTATCTACACTTATCGCACCTTCCATCAGGGCAACCAGCTCTTTTACTAAAGATAATCCTATTCCTGTTCCTCCCGTTGCTTTGCCTTTTGCCTGAAAAAATCGATTGAATATGAAAGGAACCTGATCCGCAGGAATGCCACAACCCGTATCTTTAACTTTTATTTTGAGCAGCTTATCCTGACGAGATAACATCAGGTAAATATGACCTCCTTTGTCCGTGTGTTTAATGGCATTGGAAATCAGATTAGTTAAAATTCTGGAAAACTTTTCCGGATCGTAATCCATCAATAATTGATCCTCGTCGGACAAATAATGAAGTTGTACCCCTTTTTGCTCGGCGAGAAATCTGAATGAATTAGTAATATAATTACATAATTTGGTGATATCTGACTGTACCAAATGCAATGACATTTTTCCGGATTCCAGCTTGCGCAAATCGAGAATTTGATTAATTAATTCCAATAGGCGGTCACTGTTTCTGCGAATTGTCTCAATACTATCTTCTTTCAATCGCTCTGGATTTTCCTGTAGTTGTTGGGCTATTCCCGTAATTACCGTTAAGGGGGTACGTAGCTCGTGCGAGATATTAGTAAAAAAATGAGATTTTATTTCATCGAGTTCTTTGAGCTGTTTATTCTTCTCCGCTAATTGTTTGGCTTGTTGAGCCTGGCGAAGCAGCAGGTTTTCCTGAATCGTCTTCTCGATCGTCGTTTTCAGATCAACAAAATCAATCGGCTTTGTCAAAAAATCAAATGCTCCCATGTTCATTGCTTTTCGGATATTACTCATATCTCCATAAGCGGATACGACGATAGTTTTGAGTAAAGAACCCGAAGCTCTTAACCTGGATAAAAAAGTGAGCCCATCCATCACGGGCATATTGATATCGGTAAGTACCATATCGATTTCCGGATGGTGAGCAATCATGTCCAGTGCCTCCTGTCCGTTTTCCGCAAACAGAAAATGATAAGTACCTTCTCTTAATTCACTTCGAAAGCGTTGTCTGATGAGTCTTTGTAATTGTGGTTCATCATCGACAAAAAGGATTTGAGTAGGCATATTCTTGGACTTATGAATTTAAAATTAGTGTAATTAGCTCGATCCTAATCTACGTTTAAATCTTCTCTGCAGTAAGCAGGGAGGAAGTATTTTTTATCCACTGGTTCAAAGGGATTTTGATGATAAATTTAGTAAATAATCCCGACTCGCTTTCAACTTCTATACTGCCTTCATATTCCTGCATAATAATATCTTTACTAATGGACAAACCCAAACCAGAGTTTCCGGAACCGGTTGGTTTGGTAGTGAAGAAGGGATCAAATATTTTTTTTCGAATGTTTTCCGGAATGCCATAGCCATTATCTTCTATGATTATGATTAATTGATCACGGTCTTTTTTCGTTTTTACCTGAAGAAGGGGGTCAAAATCATTTTTCAAATCGCTTTGTTTTTGATTCAGGGCATAACAGGCATTATTGAGGATATTGAGTAATACTCGTCCCAGACTGTGACTGTTCATTTTTATAATGGGAATGCTGCTATCGTAATCTTTTTGAATGTCCAAATTGAAGGAAGAATAATTAGCCCGATAACTGTGATAGGCCAGATTGATATTTTCATCTAATAAGACATTAATATCAGTTGCTTGTTCACTGCCTTTACTACCGCGAGTATGATCCATCAGCGTAAAAACGATGCGGTTAACTCTTTCACTATTGTGTTTGATATCTTCAGCATTTTGTCGGAGATCCCCGAGTAGTTCGAGTAAGTAGGTAAAAGTTTCCTGATCAAAACCAGATTGATTATTTTTTATTTCTTCTTCGAGATCTTCGATCATTTCGGTCGAACCCTCGGCAAAGTTTCTGACAAAGTTTAAAGGGTTTTTGATTTCATGGGCAATACCGGCAGTCATTTTTCCAATTGAAGCCATTTGTTCCTGTAAAACTAACTGAGCCTGAGCATCGAGAATTTCCTGATTTTTTCCTTTTAGCCGATCGATCTGCCGGCCAATCAAAAAAGCAAAAAAACCAAGGAAGAAAGGAGCGGTATCAATGATCCACAATAAAGGTGTTTCTTTTTGAATAGTGATTATTTGTTGGATATTGACAGGACCAGAAGAAGCATATAGTTCAATCAACATAGCAATAATTGGGAAAAGGCAACCGAAGAGCGCCCCCCAGAGCAAATAATTATGAGCCTCTTTGTAAAATGGTTTCATCCTGATCGCATTTTAATATTGGGAAATTTAGATTTATACCATATGGAAAATTTTTTCTTTTAATACATTGAAATCTATTGGTTTAGTGAGATAGTCATTAGCTCCCAGGTTAATGGCCTGGTTGCGGTTATTATTATCAACATAAGCAGTAATAATGAGTACCTTTAGTTCAGGATATTGATCTTTCACAATCTTGAGTAATTCCAATCCGCTCATTTTCGGCATATTGATATCTGAAAGGATGAGCGTTAAATCATCTGCACCACCTTCGGATAAAAAGTGCAGTGCTTCTTCTCCTGAAAAAGCAAAGTGTAATTCTACCTTACCTGCCCGGGCTTCTTTCCTAAAACGCTGTTGATACAGGCGTTGAACACTTTTTTCATCATCGACTACCAGTATTTTCATAATTTTTAATTAATTTTTTAGGATCGCCAGCTCGATACTTATCATCAATCTGATTTTTAACAAATATAGACTAATTTACAGGGCGCCTTTCGTACTATTTATTCTATGAGGTGGATTATATAATCTTTTGTAAAAACTTAAAAAGCTGTACCATCAATAATGGTACAGCTAAGGTATTGAAAACCTAAAGGAGTTAATAATGAAAAGATTACATTCGTTGTATGAATAGTGCTCTACAAAGATAGGTAGAGCTATTGCTTAGCCTTCCTATCATTTATTCTAAAAAGTGGAGTATTTATTCAGGAGCTGGGAAGGGAATATCAGATAATAGTGTTTTCTATTTAATCGGAATTTTAATGATAAACTCAGTAAACTGATCCAGTTCGCTTCTGAGCAATAATTGTCCCCGATGCTGTTTGGTGATAATGTCGTAAGCGATAGAAAGTCCAAGACCGGTATTTCCCTGTCCGGATGGTTTGGTGGTAAAAAAGGGCTCAAAGATTTTTTTCTTAATATGTTTCGGAATTCCATTCCCATTGTCTTTGATATGTACACTGATGAATGTCTTTTCATTTTCCTCTGCCGCTTTTTCTAAAACGGTTTTTATATGTACATGGGGGCGGTATGCTTCATCCGTTATTTTTTGTTTTTTACTGATCGCATAAAAAGCATTATTTAGAAGATTGAGTATAACCCTGCCCAGTTCCTGGGGATAAGCTTTGATCATAGGAATGGTTTCATCGAATTCTTTTTCCAGGTGTACACTGAAACCTGGTTCAAGCGCCCGATATCCGTGATGAGCTAAATTGATATTATCGTCTATCAATTTATTAAGATTAACGGGCTGGATTTCGTTCCCGCTACCTCTGGCATGATCCATCATACTATGCACGATTAGATCCAGGCGACTTCCATTATTTTTAATGTCTACTGAATTTTGTAATACATCTTCGATCAGTAATTTCATTTCTTCCAGCTCTTCGGTGGGAAGATGTGATTTGTTTCGTTCCGTTGTTTCAATTAGGTCCTGTAATAGTTCCACGGAGCCCTCCGCAAAGTTGTTGATGAAGTTAAGCGGATTTTTAATTTCATGAGCAATACCGGCAGTGAGCTGACCCAATGAAGCTAATTTTTCTTGTTGGATCAACTGATTTTGAGTGCGCAGGATTTCCTCGTTTTTCTTTTGTAATTCATCCAGGGAATGACTTAGGCGTTGTGCCTGTATCTCAATTTGCCGGGCTTGCTCTTGCATTTTTTCGGCTCTTGCCTTTTCTCGAATGGCCTGTTGTTCGATGATCTCTTTGTCTTCCTGAATTTCTTTGGTGGCTTTTTTAACCTCGTTCCTCAAGCGATTGATCCATAGGAAGGCACCTCCGATAATCAGTCCCAGGCAAAGCAGATAAAACCATATTTGCTGGTAAAAAATGGTTTTGGCACGAATATTTAAAACGAGTGGCTCCTCCGACCAATTGCCATTATCATCTCCGGCAATAACTAATATCCGATACTTTCCTGTCGGAAGATTATTAAAACTCAAATTATGTTGATTACCAACATAAATCCAGTCTTCATCAATGCCTTCGAACTTATAGGCATATTGATTCACTTCGGGTCTAAAATAATTTGAGCAAGCCACTTTGAAATTAATAAACCGATTGGATGCGGGCAATACAATGGTCCTTAGTGGATTCAAATTATAATTAATCAAAGCCTCACCAAACTCCTGATCCGAATTAGAATAGCTCAAATCGGTTAGATAAACTGTTATATCCTTGGGCTTAAAAACTCTTTCCTTAAGTGCTTCGGGGTCAATAATATTTAAGCCATCGATAGTACCGATGAGTAATTTTCCGCTTTTGGTTTTGAGATAGGCATATCGATTATTTTCCCGATGGGACAAGCCATCTTCTTCGAAAATATTGGCAATCAGTTCACCTTCCGGGGATACAATGGAAACACCATTGTAGGTACCCAACCAATAGTCACCACTACTATCTGCCTGAATGCTTACTACCGTATTATTTGCCAATCCTTTTTCGCTATCGATTTTTTCCAATTCTCTGGTTTCAGGATTATAAATATTGACCCCGGCCAGGGGAGTTCCCAGCCATAATCTTCCTTTTTGATCTTCGTGTATGCACAAAAACCTGGGAGCAGAAAATGGCGCTTCAAAGCCAAGTACTTCGTATACTCCGGCATCTATATCAATTTTATACAAACCATTACTGGTAGCAATCCAGCACCATCCGTCTTTGCTATAATGAATGTCATGAGGAAAGCCCTGTAGAATGAAATCATTGAGTCCTTCTCTTAATCGAGTGGTAATTCCAGATTTGAAATCATAAATATTTATGGTCTTTCGCTCATTAATCATGATCACCTGATGTTCATTCATAAAAGTGAACAAGCCAAGTTTTTTGGGAATATTTTCGATGATTTCACAAGCACCGGTTTCTGGCTCATATTTGATCAGTCCATCGAAACCTGAGCTCCAGATATTTCCTTCCTGATCGGGAATCAAGGTGGAATAGTGAAAATAGCATTTAGTATTGTCAAAAAGTGTTAGTTTTCCGGATTTTAAATTATAGATAAAACGATCTTTAGCCTGAGTGGTAATTAATATGCGCTGGTCGGGTAGTTCAGCCATTTTTCGGATAGAGTAATTGGGAAGGATATTCTGAATGGCTTCGGAGGCTGAAGCTTTGGCGAAGGCAATGCCCTTGCTACTGCAAATGATTACTTGTTCTTTAAAGTTTTCGCTGATAAGTTTGTTTATGACGGATGAGCTCAGTTCTTTAAGAAAGCTGGAATAATCATATTTTTTTCCAGACTTATCTTCTAATACAGCATGATAACTCAAATCTTTTGTTTCTAAAAGATAAATCACATTTCCTTGCTGATCTTCAAAAACATCTCTACCAAACCAATTGTCAGGGAGATCAAGACAAAGAACGAATTTTCCATTCTCTTTATCTAATCGCCAGATATTTTGCTTGCTGATGAGATAGGTTGCTGTTGAAGTTTTTTTAATGCTCCAGTTTAAAAAGTTACCGGCCCTCAAAAGTGAGTATTCGTATTCAGAACTGAATTGATCCTGGCCATATTCTTCAACTGCACCAGTGGAAATATCGAGTCTCAAAAGATTATCCAGATCCGCAGAAACAGTCCAGACTTCTTCCTGACTAAAATGATAAACCTGAGAATTCTTTTTTTTATGATTATGCTTGATTGCTTGATGATCGAAAGCAAATTGTCTGACTAGCTGTAATTGATTATCCTCCCAAAGATATACATAAAAGAAAGGGGCCTCTTCACTGAATATAAAGATTTGATCATGATTGGCGACAGTAATTATGGAAATGCTCCCTTCAATATCGACATCTTGATATTCCAGTTTTTTTGAAGAAAGATCATAAAAGAGTAGCCTGTTCATGGAAGGAGCAGGGTCAAAGGCAATTAGTTGATGCCCTTGATATAGAGATATAAAATCAGTTTTTACCTCCAAAGAATCGAGATCCTGTTTTACAGGACTAAATTCATAACCATCAAATTGGAAAAGTACCAAACCGGATTGGCGGGCGGAGGAGCAGGTTTTCAACCATAGTCTGCCTTCACGATCCTGGAAGACATCGGAAAAACACATTGAAGGGTATGATTTCAAATGGTCGAAAGACTCAAAATAAGAAGGTTTGAGTTTGGGGAATTGGAATATGGATTGTCCGCTTACTTTTAGTGAGAAAAGTAAAAAGAGTAATAGAAAGCCCGCAACTTGCAATAATCTATTATACAAAGCTTGTTTTTTGATCGTATAAATATAGAAAAGTTAAGCTTATCCAATGCATTATGTAGGTGAAGTCCGCAACTGGATGTAGTTTTTATGTTAAATTATTATAGTGGAATTTTGCAGCCCTTTTCGGAACCTCTTGGATTGGTTTATACGGATATAAAGAATTGAGGTTTGCATTGAATAAAAAAGAAGAGGCCCATGGCGAGCGCCATGCAAGCCTCTACTGAACATACTCACTATTGTAAAATTATTTTTTTCTGTTGTGTCGAATAATCTGTTTTAAGCCATAAAAAGTAAGTGCCTTTGGGAAACTGCTTTAGTGAAATCGTATAGTTTTCTGTTTGACTGCTCAAATCCATTGTACTCACCAAACTTCCGGCTTCATTAAAAATTTGAAGGATTCCATTTGTTGTCGCCTGATCCAGTTGTATATTAATAAAATCGCTTGTAGGGTTAGGGTAAACGGAGATTTCAGCAGTGGTTTTTTCTAATTCAACGACTGCGATACTGGAAAAAGAAAACTTTCCATCAAAATCTATTTGTTTTAAACGGTAATAGTTCAGACCATTAAGGGCTTCTTGATGATTAAAGCGATAGCTATTTCTTTCGTTGATATCTCCCTTTCCTGCTACGAAACCAATCTCGTTCCAGTTTCTACCATCAGTACTGTGTTGAACTTCAAAGCCTTCATTATTGATCTCAGATGCGGTTTGCCAATAGAGATTAACGGTAGATGCTGCTGCTTTCTCTGCATGAAAATCAATAAATTCTACAGGGAGTGCCCCGGTTGGTTCGGCTAAGGTCCATATTGAAAAACTGTTGATACCATCGGTCTCGATATAGTTGGCGCTGCTGTTATTATCCGTAATCGGATACTCCTCCCAGTCGACTCCATCAAATCGGTAAGGCCCCAGATCATCTTCGGACAAACCGTTTAATTCATGATCCAGATAGTGGAAACGTACCGTAGCATTTAGATTACTGACATTGGTTGTTACATCATAGTATCTGAGGATGCCTTCTTCCCCGTTAACTACCTGAGCTTTATGATATCGTCTGATATTTATAAATCCCGTGGCGTTTATGCTGGAAAGAATTTCTACACCCAGATTACCCAGGTTACCCGGAACGACAAATGGAAAAATCAAACCCTGGAATTCTATATACGCATTTGCATCGTTTCCGTAAATATAACTGGAAGCGGACTCATTAATGATATTAGCTCCGGCTCCAATATTCAGAGTAGTTTCATCAAGGTTTATATTACCAGATGTCATTTCCAATTCCTCTCTTATGATTATATTTTTATTTAAAACAAGTTCGCCGCTAGTTTTATTGATTTTCAGATTATAAAACTTGCTTGATTGGCTTCCACTGATATTAGAATTGGCACTTCCGATAAATTCTACAGTAGAATCATCTTCGTTAAACGTACCATTGTTTTCCCAATCACCTCCAACTTTATAAGTACCATTACCATCTACCTCTGCCCCTGAATTGATTGCGAAACCATCTGACATACTGGTGGTTCCTAAATTCATAAAAAATGCACCGTTTGTAACTAATATACTATTGGCAAAGGTATTTTCTATTTCGATCATTCCTCCTGAGAAATTTTCCAATGTCCCGGATACAGCAATACCCGAATTAGCTACATTGTTAGCGCTACCTGTAGTGCCTATTGATATTTCTCCTTCGTTGGTAAACGTTATTCCTGCATCTATTTTAATAGCTTCGCGTCCGCAATTGTCTATTTTGATGACTCCGGTAGCATTATTAGTGAAATCGGCGAGTTCATTCCAGATTCCTTCAAAGGTAATGTCCCCGTTGGAAGCGCCCTGGCCTATATTGATTTTCCCGGAATTGCTAAAAAAACCGTTAGCATTGTACAGACCAGGCTCCGAAGAATTATGAATATTGATTACTCCGTTTCCATTGTTATTGAAGGTAACATAATTACTCAGCCCCTCATCGCCAATATTTCCGGTGTTACCGATATTGATGGTCGCATTATTGTTAAAAGTACCGCCACCTGTATTGATAATACCATCCCGGTTAGTATTATTGATATTGAGCGTTCCGGCACTATGATTAAAGATGCCTTCATTGCGAATCCCGTTACTACTAACAGATGAAATATTGATGATTCCTTTATTCGTAAAAGTTCCATCTGATTCCAAACCATCGTCATTGGCCCCATCGATGGTAAGTGTAAATCCGGAAGGGATGTTTGCAGAGGCATCATTTTCAAGTACCAGCCTTTTGATGGTCATGGAACTACCTATTACTGTACTGGGGCCGGTCATATTAGCGGGGATCGTATACACCGTAGCGCTGTTGCTCAAGGAGCCACCATTGGCGAAGGTCCAATTAGTTGCCAAATCCCACTGAGTTCCGGAATTTCCGTTCCAGGTGGCAGTTTGGCTATAAGTTGTCCCCAGACTAAAGAGGCATAATAATAAGATGTTTAGTCGGAGAAATTTGATCTTTGTAAATTCGCTTACCTGTTTCATTTTAAATGGATTACAATAGTTAAAATAAAGATTAAAGATTCTTAATGGAGTTACACTACAAAGATGGGGGTGAATAAAGGTTTTCCTATCGCACCATCTGTTCTAATAAGTGGATCAATTATTCTTTAGGAGTGGATTATTTATTCGGAAGGTGGACTATATGGAATGATTGGATGTCTTAATGCTTGAATGCTTGAATGGGAGAATGCCTGGATGCTTGAATGGGAGAATGATTGAATGAGTGAATGTGGAGTTTTTGGAATAGGGTAGAGTGGTAAATAGAAATCTTGTATGGAAAGATGTTTTTATGGAAAAACAAAACGCTGTAAGTTGAATGGGAAAGTAGAAAATAGATGTACTGACAAAATGAATAGGGCAATGATCACCAGGAACTTTATTCGTAATTCGACACTCGTTACTCGAATTTCGAAAATCGAGTATCGAAAGTCGATTTTGCCTCCAAGGTTTCATGTTAGTACAAGTAGAAAGGATCGATGATAAGTTCTCTGGGATGCTTTGTATTCCAAATTGCCGAATTACTTCAATATTAAAAAAAGGAAAGAAAACCCAATGAACCCCCTCGTCAATTGGACTCTTTCCTCTTAAAAATGCTCATCACCTGGTCAACTGGATTATGACATTAAGTGGATTATCAATTTGAATGATGATCCCTGACCAGGAAATGACTTGTCTTGAGCTATTCTTAAATATCCCTGTTTATGGAAAGCTCAATGACAGTAATGCAGATCAAAAAATATTCGATCAGAATTGAATTTTAGAATTTTCCTTTATGCAAATTTAGGACTTAGCGTATTTTGTTATTAGCATTAATTGATCTGAAAGGTGCATTATTTATTCGGAGAGATCATTATAAAACATTGTGCCCATGTTTGAGCTATGCTAGGGATTGGCTATATGCTCTATATCCTTTTTCGGCAAAATAATAACAAATTCCGTGAACTGATCCGGTTCGGAGACTACCCATAGTTTTCCTTCGTGTCGATTGACAATAATATCATAGCTAATGGATAGACCCAGACCAGTATTTCCCAAGCCTGTTTTCTTGGTGGTAAAAAAAGGTTCGAAGATTTTTTCTTTGAGTTGATTCGGAATGCCAGGACCATTATCTTTTATTCGGATTTCTACACTATCCTTTTTGTTATAGGTGTTGACCTTTATCAAAGGTCGATAACTGGAGTCTGATTTTTTTTGCTTTTGTGCAACTGCATAACAAGCATTATTTAGAAGATTGAGAAAGACCCTTCCCAGCTCATGGGGATAGACATTGATTGTTTTTATGGAAGTATCATTCTCATGTTCAATGTAAACATTAAACCCCGGTTCGAGAGCCCGGTAACCATGATAGGCGAGATTAATATTGTCTTCAAGTAATTGGCTTAGATCGATTGGGCGCAATTCAGAATTAGTACCACGCGCATGATCCATCATGCTGCGGATAATTCGGTCAACACGGACGCCATTAGACTGAATATCGAAAGCATTTTGCGATAACTCATTAATCAGAGAAAGAATAAGCTTGAAGCTGTCCTCTGATAACTGCGCTTTATTATTTTCTAATTCCTCTTGTAATTCTTTTAGAATATCAATAGAGCCTTCGGCGAAATTATTAACGAAATTGAGCGGATTTTTGATCTCATGGGCAATGCCAGCGGTAATTTGTCCTAGGGAGGCAAGTTTCTCCTGCTGGATTAATTGTTTCTGAGCAATTAGAATCTCTTCATTTTTTTCTTGTAATTCTTCAAGAGATTTACTTAGCTTTTGTGCCTGGATTTTAATTTGTTTGGCTTGCTGTTCCATTTTTTCAGCTCTGGCTTTTTCTCTTTGTGCCTGCTGTTCGATTACGTTTTTATCTGCTCTGATTTTTTTGGTAGCCTTATTAACTTCCTTTCTCAACCTGGTAATCCATAGGAAAGCACCAGCAAAAAAGATAGCGGATACCAGTAGATAAAACCAGACTTGCTTGTAAAAGATAGCTTCTGCACGAATTGGAATAACTAATGGTTGCGAGGTCCAGTTGCCACGCCCATCACTACCTTTAACCAATAAACGATATTCCCCGGCTGGTAAATTATTGAGATTGAGAAAATGTTGATTCCCTAAATCTATCCAGTCTTTATCAATATCCTCCAGCATATAGGCATACTGATTTTCTTCTGGTTTGAAATAATTGGAAAGAGAAAAATCGATGCTTAGAAATCTTCGGGATGCAGGAAGGTTTAAAATTTCTATATTAGAAAGCCTACCTTCCAGTATAGTATCCTTTCCGAGTTTTTGATCGAAATGCCGAAGATTATTCAGATAGATTTTCAGGTCCTGTTTTCCGATTAATCGTTCTTTTACTTTTTGCGGATCGATGTAATTGAGCCCTTTAATTGTACCTATACATAATTTGCCGTCTTTTGTTTTTAGAGTTGCATAACGATTATTCTCCCGGTTGGTGAGCCCGTCTTTTTCATAAATATTTGTAATCAGTTTACCCTCGGGAGAGACCAGGGAAATCCCGTTGTAAGTACCTACCCAGAAATCCCCGTCCTCGTCTGCTATGATACTGGCAATTGTATTATTCGGTAATCCATCTTCATTATTCAGGTTTTTGATAATACCGGTTTCCGGATCGTAAATGTATACTCCATGTAATGTCGTACCTAACCAAAGCCGTCCTCTTTTATCCAGGTACATACTTAAAAAGCGAGAAGACTGAAATAGTCCTTTACTTCCCAGGTCTTCGGATAATCCCGTTTTTAAATTAATCTTAAAAAGCCCTTTAGAAGTAGCCACCCATAAAAATTCTCTTGGATCGTAGATGATTTCATTTACAAAACCAGGAAAAGCTTTGACCTTCCCATCTTCCAGAAATGGCCTGGTTTCTTGTGTTGATAAATCGTGAAAGTATAATTCCTGCCTTAAATTTATTAAGGCAACTTCCTGTGGATTTATAAAAGAGAAAAATCGGATAAGATCAGATTTACAAGGATAATTGAAACAAGTATTTGTAGCCGGATTATATTGATAGATACGATCATTAGTGGCAGTCCAGAGGTTTTCTGAACTATCCGGGCTGATTCTCGTCCATGCAAAACGGCAACTGTCTGGTGGGCTTAAAAGGGTACTGCTATTATTAGAAGGGTTGATTATATATTGGTTTTTATATTGGGTATTTACCAGTATCCTTCCATCTGGTAGTTCAGCCATTGCCCTAATGTGTTTGTCAGGCAGAAAGCCTCGAATAGCTTCCGAAGCTTTGACCTTAGCTGCCACGATACCTCTGGTAGTACAGAATATAACCTGTTTTTTAAAGTCCGAACTTCGGATTTGATAAATGTTTTCTTCTATATTTTCGAAAAATGCGGAGTAATCAAAACGATTCCCTTTAATGTCTTGCAATATTGCCTGATATTTTTTACTGGAATCTTTGAAAAGAAATAAAACGTTCCCAATTTCATCATTAAAGATATTTTGGGCGTTCCAGTTTGAAGGCAGGTTTTCGACAGGTTTAAAGTTGTTTTTTTGTTGGTACCATTTAAAAAAGTTATTAGTTTTTTTAAAATTCGACATTACATAAAAATTCTCATTTTGTACCAATGCTTTAACCGGAAGATGATCAGGACTACCGACTTTGTAAAAACTGCTTACTTGCTCTTGCTCCAGAAATTCTTCCAGTAAAATCTTTTTTTGCGTTTTGTTTTTTTTATCAAATCTGAGAAGATGTCCCGCTTCACCCAATGCTGCCCAAAATACATTTTCATCGTGGTGGATATATTGTATGGGATCGACCAGGGTTTTATTTTCAATTAGAGAGCGATCCCTAAAATGGCCTTCCTCTATTAATTGTCCGGATTCCCATTTATATAGAATTATTTTGTCTTCCAGCCTTACTGTCAAAAAGATATTTTGACGTTCGGATACTTTTAGATGAGCAATCCTACCGGGAATCGCTAATTCATAGAATTGCATTTGATCTTTATAAAGGTCATAAAAGAATAAACGTTTTTTGGATGGATCGTCCAGAAAGCCGACGACCTTTTTGTTTTTATAAAGATCGATAAATTGATCATTCCCATCCAGTTGAGCTAAAGCTCCTTCAATCAGTTTAAAGGAATAACCATCAAATTGAAATAAATGGATATTACTGCTAATACGTGTCGCACCGCAAACTTTTAGCCAGAGCCTGCCGCTTTGATCTTCCCAGGCATCCTCAAAGCAGAGAGAAGGGAAAGAGCTATAATTACTGAAATTCTGTACCGAAGAAGGGCTTAGTTTAGGTAGGGACAAATTCTTCTGTCCTATGACCTGGCTAGTCAGTAAACAATAGAAAAATAAGCATACAGTTTTTACCATTCCCGGCTTCAAATGAAAATATAGTTTTGTTGCTAATTTAGCCAAATTATAACATTTGATAAAACGTTGTTTGAAATTCGCGTTTTAAAAACAAAAAGCAACCCCACTGTAGAATAGTGAGGTTACTTGATATTATTTCAGAATAATAAGTAGAAAACTAAAAAAATAGTACAATAAGTTCTTTGAGTCCGCTCAAAACCTCTTGCATGATTTCCAGCTATTCAATTATCTAGTCCATTTCAAGCGGACGAAGAGCTCATGCAAGTAGTTTTGATTGGACATTTATATACCTTTTAATGCGTTAAAATCATTTTCTTAGTAATACTTGTTCTGCCATCATTTAACTGATAGTACAAAACACCGGTTGCTTTTAGATCACTTCGATGCAAGTCAATTTGTTGCAAGCCCGAACTGTATTCGTTTTCCATACTGAAAACTAATTTTCCGGAAAGGTCAAATACTTTCAAATGAACCAATCCTGCTTCAGGAAGTACGAATTCAATGGTGGTACTCTGCATAAAAGGATTGGGATGATTTTGGTACACCTCCAGTTCGGGAAACTGTACTTCAATAGCCTCAATTTGTTGATCCGTTTCTACGGCATTATTGCCCGCCTGGAAAGCATAGAAGCTGGCTGTTGTACAATTAGTATTTCCACAGGCATCTTCCACACAGAAGGTAACCGTGATAACTTGTTCCTGGCTACAATTGAAAGCAGGATTAGCCGGGATGGTATACCAATTCAGATTATCTCCTGAACAGTCGTCTACTGCCAGGGCATTTCCATTATTATCGATCCATTCCTGAAAATTAGCAGAGGTATTTGCATTACAAATCTGGTATTGGTCTTCTGCCCGATTATATAAAGTAGGAGCTTCATTATCCAATAAGATAATATTGGCGGTACAAGTCACCTGCTGACCGCATTCATCTATTGCAGAAAAAGTAACAGGGGTAAAAGTGTTCCAGTAGCAGTGGTTCATATTGTGGGGGCTAAAATTATTGTTTACTTCCAGCGAACCACTACAGGGACTAAAGGCAGTGACACTGGCGATCCAGGCATCAATGATATCGATATATGAACCACCATCACAACCGTATAGTTGTAAATCTGTAGGACAATTGATTTGAGGGCCCTCATTTTGAATAGTTAAAATTTGTTGGTCAGATGCGTTTCGCCCACATGCATCACTTACAGTATACGTGTAAATCATTTGTGTGCCGTTACAACCCGGAGTACCAATGTATTGTGGTCCGCTGACATTTACCTCATAGTCCAGTCCATTTCCACAAGCTGTAGTGACAATGGCATTATCCGGATTAACAGCTCCCTGGCATGAAACTGTATAATCAACTGGTGCAATGATGCTCGGCGCCTCATTATTTCCAATAGTGAATACCCGTTCAGTCTCCACGATACGATTACAAAAATCCTTTACGCGATAGGTGTAGGTATAAGTTGTGCCCGGACAATTAAACGCACCATTGATCGCAGGAGGCAGGACATTGACCACAAAATCACCTTCGCATTGTGCATCCACGGTAACATCGCTAACAGATACTTCAATATCTTCAAAACACATAACTGTTTCATCAGCAGGTACACTTATATTTGGTGCTTCATTTTGAATTAGGAATTGTTGCTCACAAGAAGCTTTTCTTCCGCATTCGTCTACGATTTTATAAATGTAAGTGTAAACTGTACCATCACAACCAGGGATACCTCCGCTAATAAATGGTTGTTTGACATAAGCTACAAAACTTAAACCACAGGGATTATCGACAGTCAGGTTATCCGGATTGGCATCGATATCTTCAAAGCAAGTTATAACCTGGTCAGCCGGACAGGTGATCGTGATTTCAGGTGGTTCGGTTACGATTATTGTTTGGACCTTTACGGTTGCGTTATCGCTTTGATCTGTAACGGTCCAGGTTCTTATTGCTGTACCACCGCCGCAGGTAGTTACATCGCTCACATCGGAAAAAGAAATATCCGTTACGGTGCAATTGTCCTCCGCATCTGTAACATCTCCGGTTATCGTTAAGTCTTCCAGGTCACGCGCGCAACTAATGGTAATGTCAGCAGGAACTGTAAAAGTAGGAGCGAGATTATCTTCAACCGTTACGGTAGTAGTACTTACTGTTTCATTACAATTTCCATCAATAGCAGTAATGGTTACGCTTACCGGTCCTAAATCTTCACAGCTGAAAGTATTGGGTTCGAGAGAAACGATCTCTAATGCTCCTGTTCCTTCGATTGGTAAATCAAAACTATTTGCAAAATCAACCACATCGGCAGCTACAATAGAACCAGCTCCATTGGCGTCTAGTTCAACAGTCGCGTCAACAGGGGCTACAACCGGAGGAATATCGTCCGGGTTTAGGATAAAAGAATTAGTTGCAGAAGGAATCTGAGGAGTTAAATCTATCGTATGATTTTCAATAATTCCGGGATTGGCTATGTTGGTATTAATTAGTTCTACATCTTCGAACAATGTAAAATCAATGATTGGAGGAAGCACGATTTCGAGAACATTTAAGGATATACCGTTTCCATACTCCAGGGAAGATATGGTTCTAAGGCCTCCTGCACCTTTGAATGTTTCATTTACGGTAACTTCAGTATTCAAATCATCAGGCCAAAAAACGATAATATCATGACCGATCACAACATCCGGTACAATTTGCTCCGGACCATTACTGGAACTAATCAAAGTATTACCTGCGGAGGGATCTCTGACTTCCCATTCCATAGGCATACCCAGGTCAAAATCGGCGCTAAAAGTCGGATTGAAAATATAGTTTAAATTCAGATCTGAAAATAATTCCAGATTAATATCCCCCAGATCAATACTTGCACCATTACCGGCACTAAAACTGGTAGGCAAACCAAAATAATCCAGGAAAGAGAGCAGATCGAGGCTTAATTTTGCAAAATCATCGATGCTGCCAGCGACGGATATTATTTTACCATTTGAGCTAAAACTAAGATCACTGGGCTTTACTTTTTTAAAAGTACCCTGAAACTCAGGGAGATCGATATTGGCAGAAGAAGGAATATCCGGAGAGTTAATACTTACTTCACAATCTGAAAATTCTCCAATACCCAAGGGATCCAAATCAAGACCGGCATCCACTAAATCATCAATGATATCTCCAAAAATGAGATCACCCGAAGCACATTCTGTCAAATCAAACAGATTGGCATCATCCCGAAATACATCTTCACAGACTACAATGAATGGCGGTATATTCGGTACATTGACCGTTTGTATATCCAGTAATGGTTCTGATACTCTAAAAATATTTGTACAAAAATTGGCGTCTCCAATTCCTACATCACAGTCTCCAAGGTATAGGTCCGCTCCAATGTCCAGACCAAGGCTCAGGTCTCCGAGAATTGGCCCAAGTTCAGTCTGATAAAAACCCGGGGTTATATTCATAATGGCATTATCACCTAATTCGCAATCGGTAGAAATAGTGATTTTATCTCCACAACCAAAATGTTCATCTTCGGGAGCAGTGACGTTAATGGTTAATGGATACTGGATATCTACATTAGCTGTTCCGATATCACCGATTTCAATATATCCACCATAATCCATTTCGATATCCAGGCTAATCCCTGCCGATCCTTCTGCTACAACTGGGACATCAATACTAATTTGTGCGGGAGGGGAAATAGTTGTGGCGAATCCAGCAATTTCCGATAAAAAGTCATCAACCTCATCCGGGATGTTTACACCCAGGATGTTTTCGATGATACTTATTAAAATCGTAAAACCTAAGTTTCCGGCTTGTAATTGATCCAAATCATTTCCCAAACATCTCCGGACTTCCTGCCGGGTAATAGCAAGATTAGGACTGGGATCAAGAACGGCATCTTGTAATTGAATATCGAAATTGATATCCTGTTCTACAGTTTTAAAAACTGTGGGCTCTGGTTGTGCCTGTAGCGATAGGTTATAAAAAAAAGAAAGGCATAAACTCAACAAGAGAATTTTCGAGGTTAATTTAGGGGTAGATCTAAGCATAGAATTGAATTTAAGTGATGATCACAATTGGTTTTATTTTTTGAAAAAGAGAGAGAAGTGGGCAACCCTGGTAAACCAGAACGGTAGCCAGAGCTACCCTTATTACTCCCTTAAACTTTAATCGATTGCTAACATTTTAGCAATTGATTACATAACTGTGTCAAGTTATCTTAATGCAAAGATGCAGGGCAAAAGCAGTTTTTTCGATTCAATATTTGATCAAAAAGGTGGATTATTTATCCAGCGAGTGGAGTATATGTTCAAAAGGGTGGACTATCTGTTCAAGGGCAGTTCTGCGTTAAGTCATTTTGTTGTTGAATACAAAAAATGCGAGCGATCCACAGATCGCCCGCACGATATACTTACTCAATACAAATACTGTCAAATCTATTTTTCTGGGATTATAATTTGAATGTTACACCGGCGTTGAAAAGAGAGACCCCATAGCAGATTTCTCCGTAAATTCCGATTTTTGGACTTAGCAAATATTTTACTCCAACCAGGCCTGACCAAACGATTTGATCCGAGAAAGATTCTACTCTTATATTTTCGATTCTGCCATTGTGATCCGTTTGTGCATTATTGTTGATAGAAAAACAATAGGCAATCATTCCACCGCCATAAAAATCTACGCGGTCGCGGATGAAATGTCCTTCTCCACGCAGACCAGTGACAAAGAAGTTGTTTCGTAGACTTAATGGTACGGAGGTCTCGGATGATTTATCAGCTTCTGGCATTTTATAATCAGTCGCAGAATATCCGATATAGGAGGAAACCGCCAGGTGTTTTTTAGGGCGATAAGTAAGAATCATGCTCACCGGAGGCATTGTCGCCCGGGTGTTTTTATCAATAAAAGTTGGCATCAGACCGATCCCAAGGCTAAGGTCAACATCACCTTTTTCAAAGCCTATTTTTTCATAGTACTGAGCGGAGAGGCTAAGACTGGTAAAACAAAAAATACAAAGACAGATCAGGAATTGGAAGGAATTATACTTTTTCATTTTATAAAAGGGTTTATATTTTTTAAATTATTTACAATCTGTTTCCGGAGCGTATAAGTCTTGCCCAGTATCTACTATTGTTTCTGAGGAGTCCTCTAATTTTGTTTTTTCCGAGGTATAGCAACCGTATCCTTTGGCACAAGCATTAAGGTTGATGATGATAAATGCCAGAGCCAAAAAAGTGATCAGATTTTTCAGGCTGCTTCTTTTAGTTGTTATGAGGGAATGGTGTTTTTGATACATGATTAATATTTTTAATAATGGATATTTTGAAATATTTGTGTTGTACTTCATTAAAGAAGACATTGCAAAGATGGGGGTGAAAAATCCTTTTGTCTACGGACTATTTATTCAATAAGGAGGAATATTTGTTCAGCACTTGGAATATCTATTCAGAGAGTGGAGTATTTATTCAAGACTTGATTTTCGCTGGAAAAGAGAGGATTTTTCTCTTTGATTGTCACATTCCATTTTTTGAAGGATTATTAAAGTACGAATTTGTTACTTTAGCTTAAAGGTGTAGGCCGAACTGGAATAAAATATATTGCAATAGATGTCAATGGTGTTTAAAAACACGAAAAATCTAGATTTGAGCGAAGCTGATTTCAATGAATTGCTCACTCAGCTCCAACAGGGGAATGAACTGCTATTCGAAAAGCTTTTCATCAACTTTTTTAAAAGAAACCTGGAAATACTGAAACGCAAATATCAGGCGGAACAGGAAGATGCCTATGATTGCGTTATGTGGGCCATGTTGCGCATGCGTCAGATGTTAATTGAAAATAAGGTGACTTATGGCAATCTGGATAATTATTTCACCCGGATAGCGGTTACCAGATATATCAAGTCTCAAACCAGAAAAAAAGAATTTGCTACCGAGACGGTTCCGGAACTGGGGATAGGAGAGGATCAATTCGTTGATCAGGAAACGCTTGATATTTTAAATAAAGCCTGGAATCGCCTTGGTGAAAAATGCCGGGAACTACTCAAAGGTTTTTATTATGATAAAATCGAACTAAAGCAATTAACTGAACTGCTCCATGATTCATCACCTGCGAATACGCGTAAACGTAAAGAACGCTGTTTAAAGAAATTACAACAGTTATTTTTTGAATCTTATTAATGCCTTGTAATGAAAGATAAATTAAAAAGCGATTATCAGGAAAATCAGCTTTCCGATACCGAATGGGAAAAAGCAACTCAGTCAATGATCAATAAAAAATTCGATCAGGAAAGAACGAGGAGATATGAGGCCCTGCTTCGGGAAGCAGGGATTGAAAAGAGAGGGACTGCATCCGATAATAGAATTCCCCTTAGAAGTATTCTGCTTTTTGCAGCTTCTATTTTATTTATACTGGCAATTGGCTGGTATATTTTTTCCAGTCAAAATAATGTACAACAGTTGGCAAACACTTATTTAGAACAGCCCTTTATTTTTGATGATGGGCAAGTGAGAGGTGAGGCTGCGGTTGAAGTTAAGCGCGGGAGAGCAGCGGAAGCTTATCAAAACGAGGACTACGAAAAAGCTCTGCTTTACCTTCGGCAGATAGCTGCAGAACAAGCGGCCAATACATCGGATTATTTTCAAATGGGATTATGCTTGCTCTATCAAAAAGAGGCAAATTATAATGCAGCACTGGATGCCTTTTCCCGGGCAGGTGAAATCAATTCGGAAATCTACGAGGATGAAATCAACTGGTTTTCTGCGCTTTGTCATATTCTGCTTGGTAATGATGTCGAGGCCAGACGTTTTCTAAATAAAGTGATTGAGAGCAAGGGAAGTCGAAAGCAGGCAGAGGCTAGGAAGCTATTGGAAAAGTTAAATGATAAAAAGTAAGAGTCGTTTTTCGCTATTCGAGCTTCAACTCTCGAAGCTCGAATAGCGTATTAATTAATCCTGCTTCACCACTTTACTGATAAATGCTTTATCCTCCGTTTTTATCAAGACAAAGTACATATTATTCGGTAAGTCAGAAATATCAAGTGTTTGATTGCGGAGCATCTTTCTCTTTATGAGCTGCCCTTTCGTATCGAAGAAAGTAACCTCGCCGTTTTCAATATTCGGAAAGCTCAGATATTGACTGGCTGGATTCGGTATAACCTCAATACTTATTGCATCGTTAAAAAGCGTGTTGATCGAAAGTGGATTAAGACCAAAAACTTTGATTAATCCGGTATTATCATCATGACCGTTTGCGCCAACTACCATAAAGTTATGATCTGGTGTCATGGCCTGTGACCTCCCCAAAATATCCTCCACGGCATCGCCATCAATATTATCCCAAATATTTACCCAGGAATTTCCGGCCCGTTCAAAAAAACTGACTCTACCGGCGTCTTCTCCATTACTGTTTTTATTGGGTATACCTATGGAAATAAGACTGCCATCGGAAGACAGCGAAATCGACCAGCCAAAACTTTCGAGTGAAGCTTCCCCTTCGAGTGTTTGACCAAACTGATTCCAGTTCGTACCATCCCAGTCAAATACTTTAACATAACCGGAATTAAAACCATTCGTAGAATTATTGCCGATCGGAGCGCAAATTGCAATGGTGTTCCCATCCGCAGATATCGTAACAAAAGAACCATAAAGATCTAATTCCTCTTCGGCATCTAAGTCCATTCCGAGCTGTAGCCATTGCGTACCATCCCATTCGAAGACACGGGCGTGACCGCCATGAAATCCTACATCTTCATTAAAAATTGCTCCGATGATAAGCCGCTTACCATCATCAGAAAGTGCAAGGGACCTGCCAGATAAATCGACTATACCTTCGCCATTGATATTTTCTCCGACTTGGTTCCAGCTACTGCCATCCCATCCAAAAATTCTGACCTGCCCGGCTGCGCCCTGACCTCCTGGGTTTCTTTCTGCACTTACCGCCAAAATAGAGCCATCCCCTGACAGGGAGAGTGAACGACCAAAAAGGTCACCCTGAACTTCTCCAATTAAATCCTCTCCGAGCTGATTCCAGTTCGTACCATCCCAATTATAAACACTGACTCTGCCAAAGGGAGAATCATCAGCACCAGTAAATGGAGTACCTACTGCTAGTGTATTCCCATCATTAGATAAAGAAATATAAAAACCAAAGAAACCTTCAGCATCATTTCCTTCGATCTTTTCGCCTAACAGATTCCAGTCCGTTCCATCCCATTTAAATACTTTTACATAACCACTGTTGGAAGCATTGCCATCGGAATATGGGGCACCGGCTGCCACGACTGTTCCATCATCTGAAATAGCCGTTATCCAACCAAAATTGTCACCAGGAGTCTCTCCATATATAACCTGCCCTAGCTGAATTTGAGCCCAGGAGGGCGTTCCATTCAAAAAAATAAAAATGAAAATAAAAAGTACAATTCTGCTTTTTTTCATGCTTTACTACTTTTAATTGATTAATAAAATAACTAGCTCAGGTTAATTTCAAAAACTAACCTAAAGCCGAATAATAATATTTACAAATCAGAATAGTCTTAATCTAAGGCAATTGTAAGTATGGGGTTTTAACGAATATCAACTAAGTGTTGACAAGAGAGGTTTAGTTTTAATTCGTATAGCTTTTGCAATATAGTGAGTTTGACAGAATTATTCTAATTTCTTTTTTTGAAAAGTATATATAAGAAACAATAAGATGACAATTGTGATGAATAATCCCCTTTTCCACCAGTAATGATTTTCGGGCCCTGTCATGGGTATAGTTGACATATCCCCGATGGCAACAAAGCTTGCCCAATAAATTGGCTTGGTATATTCCGTTGATGCACTTTGCAGATAATTCAATTTTGCGCGCTGGAGTGCAAGGTCCTTGGACTGTCCTTTTTGCAGGTTTTTATAAAAATCGGTCATGATCTTGGCCGTAGACTGATCCGATACACTCCACATACTCATGACGACACTCGGACAACCAGCAAAAGAAAAAGCTCTGGCCAGACTCATAATACCTTCACCTCTTTTCCATGTTCCAGCTCCGGTATTGCAGGCACTTAACACGGTAAGCCCAGCGTTTAATTGCATAGCGTAAATCTCATGTGCATATACAGCAACCTCTTCACTGGCTAATGACCTGGAGAAAAGCAGATGAGACTGCAAGGGATTTTTTTGATTCAGAATACCGTGAGTAGCCAGGTGTAGGATACCGTAGTCCTGAGCATAATTGAGGAAATTGGCCCGGGTAGCCTCTTCGTTCAACCAGGGCGTTCCTCCGGTAAAATTGGCAATCATACGTACCTCATCATCAGCGTAGGGCAGTCTGCCTTCATCTCTGAGGGAAAGGCTGCTGGCATCTTCTATAAAACTTTCATTGTACTCGGCTCCAAAACCACCCCATTTTCCAGAAAGGGGAGAGATGGATTTGCTGAGGAACTTAGTTGAGAATTGATAACTAATGGGTACTTGTTTTATTAAAAAGGGTATGTCCCGATCCGTCCATTTTCCTTCGTATGGTTTGGTTAATAGTAGCCCAAAAGGAAGCAGGCCAAGTTTACCATCCGGAATGATGATCAGCTTTTGGGGAGGGCTTTGCTCCAAAAAGTTATGAAATAGATTTTTGTATAAAAAATGTGCGGAGTGCAAAAAATCCCGGCTTGCTACAGCGGAAGAATCCTGTACGAATTTCCAATCATTAATGGTTTGTAAAAAACGATCCAATTGTTGATCAAAACCAGCTTCTTTGGGCCGGCGCAAAGCCTGGAAGCTATTTTTGTCGATAGCAAAAAAACAAATGCTTGAATCGGTCAGAAAATATTCTATCAGTAAACTGCTATCGGATAATGCCTCCTGAATATCGCTAATGCGCTGAGGAATGAAGTGACCAAACTTTGCAGAAGCATAATCCGGATAATCTTTCTCTAATCGCTGTTCAAATTTTTCTAATTCCCGGGAAGCACTAAACAAACTATCTTGTGTATCCCTTAACTCCTGCTCTTCTGCATTAAAAATCTTTTTCTTCCAAAAAGAAATTTCTTCATGATATTGTTTCTCTAATTGCAATAAGCTATCTGGAATACCGGCAAATTGTTTTATTTCCTTTCGAAAAAGTGTTTCCGATAAGACCAGCGCTTTGTTATTTTCAGAAATAGCAAAAGCCTTTTCAAGGTATTGCTTGTCATTGGTGTAATCAGCTAAGTCAAAGGCGATGGCAATAGCAGATTCACTAATCGAATAATAATGATTGCGCATCTGATATTTTGATTCGTCCTGTCCGTAACTTTGCTCTAATTTTTGCAAATACTGAATACTTAACTCGGCAGTGGATAGCGCTTTGAGTTTATCTTCTATTTTTTTGTTTTCTTTAAATCTTTGGCTGTAGGCTTCGCTTTTACCTTGTAATGATTCTAAAATCCAGACACTGTAATTTATCAATTGCTCGACTTTTGGATTCTGATCCGGAGACTTGGGTTTAAAAAGAGGCAGTAGTTTATCTAAACATTGGTTATAGGCTTTGAGTGCGGATGTGAATTGCTTTTTTGCGCGATAGGCATCGCCCATATATTTAAATATTTTGAGATACTCCGGATGTCCTTCTCCGTACCCTTGCTTGCCATATTCGAGTGCCTGTCGATAGTATTCCAGTGCTCGATCATATTTTTTTAAATCAAAATAAACCCTCCCGACTTGATGTAATGCATCTGACTTTTCGGTATCCCAATTCGCATATTTGAGTGCTTTTTGAGCTGTGCGCATTGCTGCTTTATAATCCCTGGTTTCCTCCAGTAAATAAGTTTTGGAAAGCAAAGCCAGGGTCAAGGAGTTCCTTGGTTCCAATGCTAAAGATTTTTTGAAATAGGGAACAGCTCTGAGCGGGTCTATGGTACTCCAGTTGATCCCCGATTCAGTCAGATTATAAACGATAGCAATGGTATCCTTTTGTGCATAAGCCATAGAGATGGCTTTATCTCTATAATGGAGCGCTCGCTGGTCATCTGCCAGTGCCCAAAGTATCGACGCGGCACTACTATACAGGCGAAGGAGAAAATACGGATCATTTACTTGCTCGGCAGGAATAAGGGCCCGTTCATAATAATTCAATGCTTCTGGATAATCCCCCCGGCGATGATACAAATATGCGCTTCGCCCCAGTACCCTGGCTTTGGCATTTAGCGCCGTATCCTGAGGCAGAGTGGAAAGTAAACTGTCGGCCTGAGCAAAGTAATCAATGATAGACTGAAATTCTTGCTTTGTATTTGTAATTCGATAGTTGCGGTATAAAGCTTCATAGGCATCCTCAAGTGCTTTCCAGTTTTTCTGATCAAAAAATATTTGAGCGGTCTGGAGGCAAGTCATATTCGCTTTTGATAAATTATTTTTAGCTCGCCAGGCATTGGTCTCTTCTAAAAGCCTAAAGCCCAGGCTATCGGCCTGGGCTGTTTGATCTTGGGCTAAGCTATTAATTGGTGCGAATTGTATTAGCCCTATTGTTATCCATATATAATATATACAGCGGAGTTGTTTAAGATTTCTCATTTGACATCGGGGTTAAAAAGGACTCCTAATATACGGCAAGTCAATCAAGTTTTCATGGCTTCACGATCATATATGTGTTAATTTCGTTTTCCATAATAATACTGACGAAATAAGTGCCACTGGCTAAACCCTGAGTATTGATTTCAATTACTTCGCCGCTAAGCTGCTCTATATTTCTACTGTCTTGGGTAATTCCATTTGCATCCTCTATTCGGATTTGAACCGGACCTGAGACCGGATCAAGGTTAATAAATAAACTTTCGCTAAAAGGGTTTGGATAAATAATACCTTCACCAGAACCATGTATATCATTGTTTCCGGTATCAGGGAAATCAACCAGACATGAGGGATCAAGTCCACAGGCATCACTAAATTTTTGCTCTATGCTGTCCATAGGCGTATCTTGTATGCTGGGGTTTTCTCCGTATTCATCATAGCAGCATATAAATCTGATGAGGCCAGAAGTATAAAACTTATTAATTGGCGGAGCTTCAATGCAGGGATGGGTTTTTAATTTGAAGCGAATTTTACCCTTGGTATCTTCTACCGTTGGAGCATAGGGATATTCTTGCACCAGACCGGGTAAATAGATGCTGTCTAAATGAAAGGCGATCTGGTTACTATTAATATCTATTGAACTAATATCGTGTGTACTGTTGATATTAAAATCATGGATTGAAAAAGCATCCATTATGGTTTCATCAATATCTACATAAACAATTACATCTTCGGCAAAGCCTTCGCCAAGGTTTTGAAAATCTACTCGGTAGGTATAAGGGGCACTTTCTGACTGACCGGTACAAACAGCAATATCTTTTGCTGTGATCTTATTGGGATCATGTGGATTAGCAGCGACTCTTACTTTTAGCTTGAAGCTTTCGGACTTGTTTCGATCCTTGTCAAAATATAAGGTACTCTGAAAGGTTTGGAGCGTATAGAGATAATCCCCCGGATTGCCTTTAAGTAGGAGGCTGAGTTGTGCCTGATCCGTAATACTGCCTTCAAGTATTTCAATCAATACTTCATCTAATGAAGTGTATTCAATACTCTTAAATTCACTTCCGAGTCCTACTGCATAATTGGGCGGGTTGCCCTGGACGAGTGGCGCCCAGTGTTCATTGATGATCACCCCTTCTACAGAAAATGCTTCGGGAATATTGATTTTTACAGCCTCTCCATCCTCCAGATGAACATTTAGAAAAAACCAGGCCTCCTCGGGTGTGGGAAATGTCGGACTCGTAATGTTGTGAGTGAAGGAGGGAAGCTGTGATGCGGTAAAAGGTGTCCAGCTTGTGCTGAGTTTAATCGATTTATCATTAGGCATGCTCGCTAAAGGATCCTGACAAGTAGCACAAGGAAGGGGAAATACATCAATCCCGGTAGCTAACTCCAGTGGACCGTTCTTACGTGCAATATAAGCAATAACCTGGGCATAGTTTACATCTTTGAACTGTCGCTTTACGCTTGCAACAGGATCATCCGAATTTGCAATATTTTGCAAACTAAGGCCATCCGAAAAGTGATAATAAACTAAATCTTGCGGATTGAGATAAGGCTGAGGATTACCGAATTCATCAACATCAGTAATACTGAAATAGTAGAAATTATTTTCATCCGTTGCAACCTGGATAGTTTGAGCCTTGAGTGAGCTTAGAGAAACCAGTAGTGAAAGTAGAAGGAATACCTGCTTGGGAATGACTCCGCGTGTCGTGTTCTGTTTCATTATTTAAGTCTTTTAGTTTTAAAAATCTTCATCCTTTTAATTCATAAGACAGGATGATTTGATAGCTATAATCTATTAATCCATTCAATAAGCGGGTGTGACACTTCATAAAAGATTTTTTAAAAAATAATTATTTAGCCTAAAAGTTATTGCTTTTTGTCACAGTAGTGAATATTCTGGATTAATGGAATGAGCAATAACATCCTCTTTTTCTAAGGACAGCTCATAGACAGAAATATATTTCTCGATTTTTCTTTTCAAGTATTGGATCAGTTAAAAACACTCTATCAGCAGAGATGCTGATAGGATATTGATTGCATATAAATTTTTAACCGATAAGGAGTCTACCGAAAATCCTGAATAGAGTAGGTTGAACGCAAAATTCAAATATTATGAAAAAAGTATTTTTATTATTAATAGTGATAGGTCTCATTTCTCCAATCATGGTAGTTGCTCAGTGGACACCTGCAACAACTAGTTCGAACACTTCCATTTCCCGGTCCGGGCTTGTAGGGATTGGTTTTGATGCTCCGACTGCCCCCAGTGCTCAACTTCATTTATTTTCCAATTCAAAAGATGGAGAAATTGATTTGACTGGAAAGTTAATTACCTTTCCTATGTTTCGCTTGGAGCGAAATGAATCCGGCGGAGAACTACCGGCTGCAAATTATATTTGGGATGTAGATATAGCGTCTAATGGAAAGCTGGATTTTACAAGCTATAATTCTTTAGGTGAATCTACAAACGCCATGCGAGTCGGTCTCAGCGGGCTTACAGTGAGAGGAAATCTCTTTAAACTTGGTGACGATAATAGTGTGAGAACAAGTGTTGGCATTGCTTATAATATGCAAAATGGTACGGATGGATCATACATCTCTTTTGCCGGTACGCGTACAATTGGCGGCGGGGTTTTCCAGGGCGTAGGTGGCCAGGGGAAAACGGCAATTATTGGTGATAGCAATGGAAGCCTTTCCTTTTTGACGGCACCAAGCAGTGATCCTTTTATGACCTTGAATAACCATACCAGACTAAGTATTGGCCCGGATGGTGAGGTTGTTGTACAGGAAAGTCTCGAATCAAAAGATTTAATAGTAAGCAATAATGTATCCTTCTCCGGTTTGCAAAACTCTACTACCGATTTAACGGTATTGGTGGCTGATGCAAATGGGGCTGTTAAAACCAGAACTATCCCCGCAGATATCTGGGATGGGGATGATGCAGGAACAGCTCAAACTCTTTCAGTTAGTGGATCTACTTTATCAATCTCAGGAGGTAATTCAGTGACTTTGCCTACTGGTGCGGATAATCTTGGAAATCACAATGCGACTACGAACATGAACATGAATGGGAACAATATTAATTCTGTTGGAGCAATTACAATGGGAGGTGGCGTAACGCTTACCGGTGGTTTTGATTTTGATATCAGCTCTGGTAGAAATGTTACAATTTTCCCGGGATCAGGCTCTGCCGATGGGGTAGGGATTAACAGAATTCCAAATCCTGGTTTTGGTGATGAATTCGATTTAGACGTTGAAGGCGAAATCAGAGCAAGTAATGTGGTTGAATCCTCAGATCGAAGACTTAAAAAAGATATTCGTACTATTGATAATGCGCTGGATAAAGTCCTTGCCATGAATGGTGTAAGGTATAAGTTAAAGAAAAATGATAAACAAGATATTGGTTTTATTGCACAGGAATTGAAAACCGTTTTACCGGATTTGGTTTATGGTAGGGAAGAAGGATCATTCTCTGTTCGCTACACGGGGATCATTCCGGTATTGGTAGAAGCGATGAAAGAACAACAGATAATTCTCGAGGATCAGGATGCTTATATTCAGAGTCTGGAAGAGCGATTGACTAGACTGGAAACATTAGTTTCAGCATCAACGAGAAAAAATCAAACTTCCCAGAGCGGAAATGCTGCTACTGCGGGTATTGCTAGACCTATCGCAATTGCTCCGAACCCTGTGGGGACCTATCTACATGTAAGCAATTTAGAAAATGTAGAGGAATTAATAATTTCTAATTTGTCCGGTCAGCAAATCAAGACTATAAAAACTGTAAATACAGAAAATGAAAGGATCAACCTGAATAATATTGAAGCAGGTATATATATCATTTCCGCTTTTGATCAACGAAACCAACTCATCAATTCTGTTAAGTTTATTAAGAAATAGTTTTGCTATACTTTTTAGTAATATGAATTATAGCATTATTCGATGAAGTTTGCATATTCGAATTGAATAAAGGCTAAAGCCGTTCAAGGATTATTTATAAACCAGCAAGGATTTATAGTATATCCGATGAGGAAGTCCGGAGCGCAAATGCACTCAGCCTGACTTGTCGGGTATAGCTTTTATTTTTAAGTCTTTTATTGTAACGAGAGCTCATCTGAAAAACAGATGAGCTTTTGCAATGTCAGAACTTTTATAGTAAATAAGGTGAAATTGGTTTAAAAATTCCTTTAGGTTTTAATAGAGTGAGAGCTATCTGTTATAATTTTATAAAAGCTTCCTGCAAATTCTTTAATTTTACTTTATGACAAAAATTAGAAACCGGGGACAACATCCTAATGATCACAAATTGTTTAACGAAAAGTGGTGGCCGGTATTTCGGGAAGCTGTCGATGATCTGTGTTATTTGTTGAGTAAAAAATACGGTTCAAATGGTGCGCTGCAAATAGTGGGTAATCGCTATAAATTAAATAAGAGACAGCGCATTGCCATTCAGCGTATGAGTGCCTCAAAACGGGATATTGAAATCAGAAAACATAAACAAATCAGTATTGAACAAATCAAAGAGGGGAAGATTGCTATCGATGGATTTAATTTACTCATTCTGCTTGAAAGCATTCTTTCCGGTGCTTATTTCTTTAGATGCCGGGATGGTAGCTATCGGGATATATCCAGCGTACATGGTTCTTATAAAAGAGTAGCGAAGACTGAAGAAGCAATACAACTCATTGGCGAAACCTTAAAAAACTTTGGTGTCGACTCCGTACTCTGGTTATTGGATGAACCGATTTCGAATAGTGGTCGCCTTAAAATCTTGTTACTCGAAATTGCAAAGACTTATAATTTTCCCTGGGAAGTACAGTTGGTTTATAATCCCGATAGAGCATTGATTGAAAGTGGGGCAACAGTCATAAGCTCCGACGGTTGGGTGATTAATGAATCAAAAGCCTGGTTCAATATGCCAGCCTATCTGTTGGAGTATGGATTATTATTAAAAGGAAATTGCATTGCTGTCTGATAAAATCACTTTAGAGTAATTAGCTTACCGGTTGCATTCACTCCAAAAGTCACTTGTGAACCGGTAAATCCTGGTATATCAAAATCATCCGTATAGTTTTGTGATAAACGAACAAACATCTGTACGGAGTTTAGATAAATATTTGCTGTCAAATCAAAACCGGAAAATGTTTTTTGTCGAAGTTCCTCTCCATCAATTACTGGGTTTATATTCCTGATATCTCCCAATAGGTTCCTGCGGGTAAGTA
>JANQLV010000013.1 GCA_028280415.1 Saprospiraceae bacterium | reverse complement strand
TTTCCAACGCAGTCACTGTGGACCGTAATCAACCGGAGGGCGGTACGCTGGAAGGTGGTCCATATGAATTTTGCGTTGGCGATGGCATAGCGGATAATGTATCTGGAATTACTTTGATGGGCAATAGTGGTGCAAATTCACAATGGGTGGTAACGGATGATCAGGGGACAATACTGGGTTTGCCTCCATCGCCGGAAGTAGTAGATTTTGACGGAGCAGGCTATGGTATCTGTTTGATCTGGCATTTGTCTTATGAAGATGGTTTGACGGGCTTGGAAGTAAATATGAATACCGCCGATTTGGAAGGTTGCTTTGATCTTTCCAATGCAGTTACAGTAATCCGTAATCAACCGGAAGGCGGAGAACTTAGTACTGCTGATGGTATGACCGAATTGGCAATTTGTGCAGGAGACGGCAACTCTGATGCCTTTGACGTTAGCTTAAGTGGTACGCTAGGGGCCAACTCAGCCTGGATTATAACCGATGATCAGGGGAATATTTTGGCTTTACCAATGGCACCTCCTTTTGATCTTGAAGGAGCAGGAGATGGAGTTTGCCAGGTTTGGCACATTTCCTATGAAGATGGTCTGCTTGGCTTAGAAGTAGGGATGAATACTTCGGGGCTGGCTGGTTGTTTTGGTCTTTCTAATCCGATTATAGTTGATCGAATTACTACAGATGGTTTGGAAGGTGGCACCTTGGAAGGCGAGACGTATGAATTTTGCGTAGGTGATGGGATAGCGGATAATGTATCCGGAATTACTTTAAGCGATAATAGCGGAGCGAATTCCCAATGGGTGATAACGGATGATCAGGGGCTGATCCTGGGTTTACCTCCTACACCGGAAGCGGTAGATTTTGACGGAGCGGGCGATGGTATCTGTCTGATCTGGCACATTTCCTACGAAGATGGTCTGGTCGGCTTGGAACAAGGGATGAATACCAGTGGATTGCAAGGCTGTTATAGCCTGTCTAATGCCATAGAAGTGATCCGCAATCAGCCGGAAGGCGGCACCTTGGAAGGCGAGACGTATGAATTTTGCGTAGGTGATGGGATAGCGGATAATGTATCCGGAATTACTTTGACAGGAAATAGTGGAGCGAATTTCCAATGGGTGATAACGGATGATCAGGGGCTGATCCTGGGTTTACCTCCCACACCGGAAGCGGTAGATTTCGACGGAGCGGGCGATGGTATTTGTTTGATCTGGCATTTGTCTTATGAAGATGGTTTGACGGGCTTGGAAGTAAATATGAATACATCGGATTTAGAAGGTTGCTATAGTTTATCGAACGCCATAGAAGTGATCCGCAATCAGCCGGAAGGTGGCACCCTGGAAGGCGAGACGTATGAATTTTGCGTAGGTGATGGGATAGCGGATAATGTATCCGGAATTACCTTAAGCGGTAATAGCGGAGCGAATTCCCAATGGGTGATAACGGATGATCAGGGGCTGATCCTGGGTTTACCTCCCACACCGGAAGCGGTAGATTTCGACGGAGCGGGCGATGGTATCTGTTTGATCTGGCATTTGTCTTATGAAGATGGTTTGACGGGCTTAGAAATGAATATGAATACATCGGATTTAGAAGGTTGTTATAGTTTATCGAACGCCATAGAAGTGATCCGCAATCAACCGGAAGGCGGCACCCTGGAAGGCGATACCTATGAATTTTGCGTAGGTGACGGCATAGCGGATAATGTATCCGGAATTACCTTAAGCGGTAATAGTGGAGCGAATTCCCAATGGGTGATAACGGATGATCAGGGGCTGATCCTGGGCTTACCTCCCACACCGGAAGCGGTAGATTTTGATGTAGCGGGCGATGGTATCTGTTTGATTTGGCATTTGTCTTATGAAGATGGTTTGACGGGCTTGGAAGTGAATATGAATACATCGGATTTAGAAGGCTGTTATAGTTTATCGAACGCTATAGAAGTGATCCGTAATCAACCGGAAGCAGGAACCTTGGAAGGCGGTCCATATGAGTTTTGTGTTGGTGATGGTGAGGCCGATAATGTATCAGATATCACTTTGACTGGTAATAGTGGAGCAAATTCTCAATGGATTGTAACCGATGAGCAAGGGCTGATCCTGGGCTTACCTCCAATGCCGGAAGCGGTAGATTTTGATGGAGCCGGGGTTGGTATCTGTTTGATCTGGCATTTATCCTATGAGGATGGTCTGATTGGTTTGGAAGAAGGTTTAAACGCTAATGATCTGGAGGGCTGTTTCAGCTTATCTAATGCCATTACCGTTGATCGTGTGGATAGTGGCGATCTTTGTGTGACTTCAACGAATGACTTTGGAAGTGTTGCTTCATTGGAAATTTTCCCCAATCCAGCGAGTAATATGGTTCAGATTACTTATCAGGGCTTGGAGGCAGATGAAGGGAACCTTCAGTTGATTGATATCACTGGTCGCGTTTTGGATCAAATGGTCTTAAATCAGGTTGATGACAATGTAGAAATGAATGTAGCAGAATATACGGCGGGTTATTATATGATTCGCATAAGCGATGGAAAACGTACCACCAGCCAAAAATTGATTATTACCAAGTAGAGTATAATAGTGTTTTAAAAATGTTTTAATTTAAAAACTGCAGGAGTATTCTTTTACTCCTGCGGTTTCTATTTTAAAACATTATTCCCTAGCGGAAAAGTTGCTTCATATCTATTCGGTCACTTACGACTTTTTCAATATCGCTAATCGGAATTCTTTCCTGATTCAGTGAATCCCTTTCCCGGATGGTAACTGTATCGTCTTCCAGAGAATCAAAATCAATCGTAATGCAATAAGGTGTTCCGATGGCATCCTGACGACGATAGCGCCGACCAATTGCATCTTTTTCATCATACTGGCAATTAAAAGCAACTTTCAATTTATTGAATATTTCTCTCGCTTTACTAGTCAGCTCTTCTCTGTTTTTTAATAATGGGAGTACAGCACATTTAATCGGAGCCAGAGCCGGATGTACTTTCAGAACAGTCCTGGTAGAATCCTTGCCATCGGCATCCGGAACAGTTTCTTCTACTAAAGCATTTCCTATAGTAGCGAGAAACATTCGATCCAGACCGATTGAGGTTTCGACTACATAAGGTACGTAGCTTTCATTGATCTCCGGATCGAAGTATTGTATTTTTCTACCGGAGAGTTCCTGATGTGCGCCAAGATCGAAATCCGTACGCGAGTGAATTCCTTCCAGTTCCCGAAAACCAAATGGAAACTTGAATTCGATATCCAGAGCTGCATCAGCATAGTGAGCCAGCTTCTCGTGAACGTGGTAGCGAAGGTCTTCGGCCGGATGTATCGCCCGATGCCATTTCATTCGTGCCTCCTTCCAGTATTCATACCATTCCATTTGCGCTCCGGGCTTGACAAAAAACTGCATCTCCATCTGCTCGAATTCACGCATTCTAAAGATGAACTGCCGGGCAACGATTTCATTCCTGAATGCTTTACCAATCTGAGCAATACCAAATGGAATCTTTTGTCGCGTTGTTTTTTGTACATTTAAAAAGTTCACAAAAATACCCTGAGCAGTTTCCGGCCTCAAGTATAATTTACCCGCTTCACCAGCAATTGTACCTAATTGGGTGTTAAACATAAGATTGAATTGACGCACTTCGGTCCAGTTTTTTGAACCGCTTTCCGGACAGGCAATCTCCAACTCTTCTATAAGTGCTTTAACATCAGCCAAATCTTCATTACTCAGGGAAGTGTTTAGCCGGCTAAGGATAGTATTCGCCTTCTCCAGATAACCCATTACCCGTGGATTCGTTGTTTTATATTGCTCTTCATCAAAAGCATCCCCAAAACGTTTACGCGCTTTTTCAATTTCTTTTTCTGCTTTTTTCATAACCTTGCGTTCCACATATTCTTCTACTAACTGGTCGGCGCGGTATCTTTTGTTCGAGTCTTTATTATCGATCATCGGATCATTAAAGGCATCTACGTGTCCGGAAGCTTTCCAGGTACTGGGGTGCATAAAGATAGCCGAATCGATTCCGACGATATTTTCATGCAGCTGCACCATAGACATCCACCAATACTTTTTGATATTATTTTTCAGCTCTGAACCATAAGGGCCATAATCGTATACGGCAGCTAATCCATCGTATACTTCACTCGATTGAAAAATAAAACCATATTCCTTACAGTGTGAAACCAGTTTTTTAAATTGATCTTCAGACATTTTAATTGATATTTTAGCGGTTCTTTTTTAATTTTTAGTTCTACGTCAAAAAAACTCCAGAAGTTCCCTGCATCCTGTCCCCGTTCATTATGATAACTTTTCTAAAAGTCACTCTGGAAGTGGAACTGTATCTCCGGGAAATTTTCCTGAGCCATTTTTAAGGTCCAGGCGCTTTCTGCGAGGAAGACGACTTTCCCGTCTTTGTCTTTAGCCATATCTCGTTTTCGGCGATCGTAAAAAGCCTTAAATTTTTCTTTATCATCATAACTGATCCAACAGGCTTTGTGCAGGTTGACGGGTTCATAGGTACAAGAAGCACCATATTCGTGTTTGAGTCGGTACTGAATAACTTCAAATTGCAGTGCCCCTACGGTACCAATTATTTTTCTACCATTGAAGTCTTTAGTGAAAAGTTGCGCCACACCTTCATCCATTAATTGTTCCAGACCTTTTGCCAGTTGCTTGGATTTCATTGGATCGGCGTTTTCCACGTATCGAAACTGCTCCGGAGAAAAGCTTGGGATTCCTTTAAAATGGATTTTTTCTCCTTCCGTCAAGGAGTCTCCTATCTTGAAATTGCCACTATCGTATAGTCCGACGATATCTCCGGGGAAGGCCTCTTCTACTACTGATTTTTTGGCAGCCATAAAAGCTGTTGGATTGGAGAACTTCATTTTTTTATTATTCCGAACGTGGAGATAATTTGTATTGCGCTCAAATACTCCACTACAAATGCGCAGGAAAGCAATTCGATCCCGGTGTTTGGGATCCATATTTGCGTGGATTTTAAAAATGAAGCCCGAAAATTTATCTTCCTCCGGATTGATTTGCCGCTCTTCGGTAATACGGGGCAGGGGAGTAGGCGCTATTTCGATAAAACAGTCCAGCAGCTCTTTTACACCAAAATTGTTAATGGCCGAACCAAAGAAAACAGGACTAAGTTCCCCTTTTAAATAAGCATTGACATCCAATTGGGGATAAACTTCTTCGATCATCGTTGTTTCCTCTCGTAGTTCTGCGGCGGCGGCTTCACCGATATGTTTTTCCAGATCGGGATGACTGAGGTCCGTGAATTCTATAGTTTCCTCCTTTGTTTGTTTGCCATGTGGACTAAAAAGGTTGAGCTTCTTCTCATAACGGTTATATACCCCCTGGAATCGTTGCCCCATACCGATTGGCCAGCTGAGCGGCGTGACAGTAAGACCAAGCTTTTGTTCCAGTTCATCCAGCAAATCAAAACCATCCAATCCTTCCCGGTCCAGTTTGTTGATAAAAACAATGATCGGTGTATTTCGCATTCGACAGACTTTTACAAGTTTTTCTGTCTGTGTTTCCACTCCTTTTGCAACATCAATTACTACGATTACACTATCCACTGCGGTGAGGGTACGATAAGTATCTTCTGCGAAATCCTGGTGACCGGGAGTATCCAGAATATTTATTTTTTTCCCTTTATAATCGAAAGCCATAACAGAAGTAGCCACAGAGATACCTCTCTGTCGCTCAATATCCATGAAATCCGAAGTTGCACTTTTTTTGATCTTGTTGGACTTCACGGCTCCTGCAATCTGAATGGCTCCTCCAAACAATAACAGTTTTTCGGTCAAAGTCGTTTTCCCCGCATCCGGATGGCTAATGATGCCAAAAGTTCTGCGGATTGCTATTTCATCTTTTAACTTGGACATATAATATTCGATTGTTCCAGACTCGATTTTCGTCGTTCGATGAATGATTTCAGTAGTAAGTAAATGTCAAATATCGAAGTTCTGATTATTTCGAGGTGCAAAGGTAAGTATTTCGTGGGATTTAGGCAGTTAATGAGCTCAGGATATCTATTTTCATGATAACTTTTAGCCAAACTATTTAATGTCAAATAATCATCAGCAATAAACAATTTTTATTATTTTGGCCTTTTTCAGTTTAAACAGGTTTGAATCGCAAAATTGCGAACAAAAAGTTGGGTTAAAGTTGTTTAATACTTGTCACCTGATACTTCGAAAATAATATGCTTGAACTTGCTGGAATTATAATTCTTGGAATTTTTGCACAATGGATCGCCTGGCGAACACGCGTACCGGCTATTTTGCCCTTAATTATCATTGGGCTTTTGGTCGGACCTATTTCTACTTACTGGACAGCAGACGGGAGCAAATGGATTGAACCTATTTATCAGGGGGATACATCAGGCAATGGAATTTTTCCCGGGCAGATATTATTTTATTTTGTTTCACTTTCTATAGGTGTCATTCTTTTCGAAGGTGGCCTGACTTTGAAGATCAAGGAGATCAAAGGTTTAAGGAATGCCATTTTGAAGCTGATCTCCATTGGATCATTGATAACCTTCGTCGGGGCCGGTATTGCTGCTCATTTCATTATGAATCTAAACTGGTCCATTTCTTTTCTCTTTGCCGGACTGATTATAGTGACTGGACCAACAGTGATTGCTCCTATTTTGAGAAATGTACCTTTACAGCGCAACATTGGTACAGTATTAAAATGGGAAGGTATTTTAATTGATCCGATTGGAGCCCTGGTAGCGGTTTTGATGTATGAGTTCATTATCTCGGGCGAAGGGGGGGCTTTTACTATTCATGCTTTACAAGCCTTTTTAAAAATTGTGGTTATCGGAGCAAGTATTGGTTTTACCTCTGCCTATCTTTTATATTATTTGATTCGGCAAAAGCTCATACCTCATTATTTGCTAAATGTGTTCTCATTGGCGTTGGTACTGGCCGTGTTTGTAGCTTCGGACCTTCTGGCACACGAATCCGGCCTTCTGTCTGTTGTTGTAATGGGATTAATTCTGGGAAATCAGGATGTTCCGGAAGTAAAAGAAATATTAGACTTTAAAGAGTCATTAAGTGTTTTGCTGATTTCGATGTTATTTATTTTGCTTTCGGCGAATATGGATATGGATCATTTGAAACTGCTTTTGGACTGGAGATGTCTGGCTCTTTTCTCTGTAGTTGTATTTTTGCTCCGGCCTCTAGGGGTTTTTCTGAGTACTATTGACAGTGAATTAAGTACTAATGAAAAATCGTTTATTAGCTGGGTCGGTCCGAGGGGAATAGTTGCGGCGGGGATCGCATCCTTATTTGGATTGAAATTGATTGAAAAAGGTTTTGCAGGTTCAGAATACATCACCCCGCTGGTATTTATGATTGTTCTGGGAACAGTTTTACTCAATGCGACTACAGCCCGGATTGTAGCAAAATGGCTTGGGGTAATTATGGATAGTTCCGATGGCGTGATGATTGTTGGAATCAACCGGGCTTCGAAGTTTATCGCCCAGTATCTTCAAGGAACCGGTCGTAATGTAGTACTAGTTGATAATAATGATCAAAGTGTAGAAAAAGCAATCAATGAAGGCTTACAGGCTTTCAAGCATAATATCTATAATGATCAGTTGGGAGATCATATGGAATTCCTCGATGTTGGATATTTATTGGCAATGACCAGTAATCCGGAGGTGAATAAATTTGCCGTTGGGAAGTTTAGAGATGAGTTTGGTGAAAATGGGACTTATCGTTTGATTGCTCCGGAAGAAGTAAGCCAGAACGAAGAAGAAGTGCCGGAAGAAGGCTTATTTTCAAAATCGGATGATTATATCAACCTGGGCGAGGTTGTTCGGGATTTTCCTCATTATCACGAGGTAGTAGTCGATTCGGAAGATCATTTCCGAGCGATGATCGACAAGATTGAAGATAAAGTCAAGAGCATTCCTTTATTTCTTAAAAAAGCTTCGACGGGCAAGGTATTGATACTAACCGCTAATCTGCGAGCGATGAATATCGAATCGGGAGATACGCTTATTTATGCAGGGCAGGAAGTATCTTTTCAAAATGTGGAAGAATCAACCGAGAATGTCAAAAGTCAGGATTAAAATTTGCTGTATCAGCAGTTTGGAAGAAGCCCGAATAGCACTGAGCCAGGGAGTAGATGCTTTAGGGCTGGTAAGTGCCATGCCTAGTGGGCCGGGAGTTATATCTGAAAATAAAATTGGCTCGATTATCGGGCAAATCCCATCTGTGACAAATACTTTTTTGCTTACGAGTAAGCGTGATATCCCGTCAATTATTAGTCAATATCAATCCCTGAAACCAAAAACAATTCAGATCGTGGATGAACTGGAAAGCGGTACGCTGGCTGAATTAAAAGCAGAGATTCCGGAGGCGAATATTGTACAGGTAGTACATGTATTGGATGAAACCAGTGTACAGTATGCAGTGGAAAAAAGCCGGTACGCAGATGCACTGTTATTGGATTCGGGTAATCCTAATTTAAAAGTCAAGAAGCTGGGCGGTACAGGACAAATACATAATTGGGCATTAAGCCGGAAGATTGTCGAGTCCGTGGACAAACCAGTTTGGTTGGCGGGAGGGATTCGTACAACGAATGTACAGGAAGCGATAGCAACTGTCCGACCCTATGGAGTTGATTTATGCAGCGGCGTTAGAACCAATGGAAATCTGGATGTACAAAAATTGGCAGCATTTGTAAAAGCTGCCAGAGCATAAAGAATAAAATCCGCTTTGGAATGTATCAAAAACAAGTACCAAGCGCAAGTGTCAAAATTGGTATATTGAACTTGAACCTGATACTTGAGCTTTAAAATCGGTTTAGTTGATTATAAATAGGTAAATCGTACTCTTCCGAATTTGATTTGATTTTCTCTTGTAGCCATCAGCCTTAAATCTCTTTCACAGGAAGATGGTTCAAACTTAGGATCGATATATTCCCGAATCATTTTTGTAATATTCTCCAAATAAACTTCCTTGATTTTATCCGAAGAAGAAATACCATGTGTGGCTTTGAATTTCTCCTTGGCTGAAGCAATATTAAAACCTTTTTTCAAAACCCGGTCTGTTGAACGCAGAGAGCCTTCTACCCAACCCTGATAATCTGAAAAGGCTTCCCCACAGGTAAATAAATTATCTATTGGCTCCACCAGTTCTTTTTGTATTTCATCATCTTTTGCATGGATTCGCCAAAAGTGTACACCATAGCCAAATTGTTCACTAGGCGGCGCATTAAAAAGCGTATTACCCGCCCAAATTCGCGCACTCGTCAATACAGGCTGCGGGACATTCGGGGTATCGAATAATAATTTAAAATTCTTCGTTGCTTCGGCTACTACAGACTTGGATGCGGGGTAGATGGTTTGAGGAACTTGCTTATTATATTTGTGTTGCATTTCAGATTCGAAACGCTCTCCCTTTTGCTGAAGTCCTCGCCAGAAATTAATATTCAAATAATCGCAATAAATAGTTAATGCTGCAGGAGAAGTGTATTTTTCATTACTAATTCTGTCCAGTTTTTTCTGAATATCTTTAGGAATTGGCTTACCGGAAGTATTAAAACATTCTTGGTATTCCAGTGCGGCAATAACTTCAGAATTAATGGCGTAAAAAGGATAAACAAAACCTAAAGGCAGGTCGGAAGTATTGGGTCCAAAAGCTACACTTGGATGCCCCGTATTCTCTTCGTTCCACCAGGCTTTTTCGTAATAAAGATTTATTTTTAGCAATGGATAATTTACACTGGTTTGTAGCATATCCCAAAGTTTTTCGGAACGCTGTTCTTCTAGTGTATTTAAAGCGTTTGAAGTGACAAATAATTTTTCCAAAGCCAGGCGCGGGAGGCCTAGAATTATTTTTTTTGCATGTAGAGTGGCCGTAAAAGGGGTACCTTTTTCATCTACAGTTGTAAAATTTAAGGCAAAATTATAACCTTCTTCTGGACTGTTATTAATACTGTCCAAATGGGTGTTTAAAAATATTTTTTCTTTTCCAATTTGCTCTACCAGAGCATTGGGTAAGGTACTGAATCCTCTTTCCAAAGTCTTGAATCCCGGATCGACTGGAAATTCTTCTAACAATTGGAAAGCGATACCTGCGTTTACCTGCGAAAGAAAAACACCATTAAATCCTAGCGCACGATATAACATGATAATACATTCATTTGAATAGCCCATATCGCTAAACAAATTCCATAATGTCCAGTTAATAATTGAAATATCTTTCCATTTGCAGATATCTCTGAATTTTTGCCAGAACTCCGGAGAACGATCCGTTGGCCGTTCTTTAAAAGTCTCTTCATTGGCTTTTAGCACTTCATTGAAAACTATATTGACAATTTCGCCAGGGCTTTTTCCTTGCTCGCTGAATTCCAGATTATAAATACTGGACCAGACTGCATTATTACTTTCATGAGCATCTCCATTATTGAATGGTTTGCCTCGAAATAAAAGTCGATTATTTCCATCGCTATCCATAGGGAAAGGGACGATCTCTTTGGCGATATCCAGGTCCAGGAACAGGGCCATTAAATTATCCATATTGTCAAAGGTGAACCGCATGCCACCTTCTTCCTCTTTAACTTTTGTGCCGTCCGGAAATTCTACTACATCCGAATCCAGCCTCCCGCCGGTACGATTGGATTTGTCGAATATTAAAAAGTCAGTGTCCGGATTTTCATTCATGATGCTCCAGCCAAAATACAGGCCGGACATCCCTGCGCCAATAATTGCAATATCTAATTTGTCGGGAATTGATTTTCCGTGTTTGAGGTCTTCTATTGTATAATGTGCCATTTTTTAATTTTTTTAATTGGGGATAAAATAACCAGGTGCCTGGTGTTTTGTAAACTAATTTAATTTTAAAAACCGGTCGGATTTTAATGGGTAATCTTCTGGAAATAAAAATATATGTCAACGCGTACAACTTTGGCAGCGGAGCCGGTACATAAATTATATCGGGAATAGTAATGCTGTTCCTGATTATTTATTTCCCAAGAAGAGAAATGTGATCACGGTATTTTTCTAAAAATTAAATGAGGGCTGGCCCGAGATAGGTGTTTAAATTCTGACATGACTATTCGTTTTTGAGGTTATAAAAAATAGAATTTAATTCAGAAGCTGTCAAGAAATGATGCCTTCTTGAAATTATAAACAAAATTTTAACAGCTTCTCAATTTGATTTTGTATGCGGTAATGATTTTTAAATAAAAAACAGCTTTTTAGATAAATGTGTTTTTTATTTAAAAAATCTATGTATTAATTAATAAGCTATAAAGTTGGTTTGGTAAATTTTTTGAGTGAACTCAAAATTATCTGCTTAAAGAGAATTAATTTTTATTGTGTAAGATAAAAGGAGCAGGGACTCAATGCCTTTGCTGTTTTTTATGCTTCCCGAATATGAAAATCAGGATAAGCTTCATCCTGAAAAACAAACTTTTACTTTTAAGTTGATTCGTAATAACTTAAATTACTTTAGTGTTTGATTTTGAACAAAGGAGAATAAAGCGGAATTTTTGCAGAAAAATCAGAATAATTTTCAAAAAATCATATTATTACTAATTTTAATACAAAAATAAACATCATAGAGGAAAAACAAAATTTATTTTGCTTTTTAATTAATTAAAAATTTTAAATGGAATTTAAGCACCGGAACGGACCTGCTCTTTGAACTGAACAGACATTTGCAGACCGATTAATAATTTCCAAACGTACTCTAATTATTCGTAAAGCTTTCGATCGGCGATTTTTTTCTCGAGAAATGGAGATTCAGAACCCTTTTCCAATGCTTTCTGCCAATAGGAAACGGCTTCCTCGGTTTCTTTGAGCTGGAAAAGAATATCACCATAATGCTCCAGAATAATCGGAGAATTTTCACCCCCATTGCTCAGCGCCTTGCCAGCCCATTCTTTAGCCGCTTTGTATTCTTGCATGCGATACAGAATCCAGCCATAGGTATCCTGATAAACAGCTTGATTCGGAGCCAGTTCGTTCGCCCTTGCCGACATGGATTTGGCTTTTTCGAGATACTCGTTTCGATTGGCAAGGAATGCACTGTATCGATTGAGTACCATATGATTATTAGGGTTGATCTTCAGCGCTTTTTCAAAGGACTGATCCGATTTATCATGTTGCCCTAAAACAAAATACTCCGTTGCCAGATGATTGTGGATATCGACCTGTAACATCGGGTTTTTCCGGGACATCAGCAAAGCCTGTTTAAAGCTATTAACTGCCTGTTTATGCTTGGTTGCCTGTCCTAAGGCAATGCCGTTGAAATAATAAGCCTGGGCTTTGTTAGGGAAACGATCAATCGCTTTTTCACTAATGGGTAGCATCGCTTCAAAAGCTCCGGTTTCCATCTGAATGTACATGATCTGCTCCCAGATAGAAAAAATGGATTTATTCAGTTCCAAAGCTTTCTGATATTTGATCAGTGCTGTATTTTTATCTCCGGAATAATAAAGTAAATCTGCGTGTGCAGAAAAGGATTTAGCTTCTTTCGGGTGAACATTTTCCAGAATTTCTGCGAGGCCCAAAGTCGCCCGGGTGAGTTCTTCACTCGCTTTTCCATCGACCACCTGCTGAATGTAGGGGTATAGTTCTTTGATTTTTAAATCAATATTGACATTATCTTTTTCAAAAAGCGTTTTTAGTTCATCTATATACCCCAGGTCACTATTAGCTCCCTTGTTTTGCCCGGCCAGTGCAATACTGGCTTTGACATCTGCCGGGTCAACTTCCAGAATTCTTCGATAGACATCATTCGCTAATTTCTGATCACCGGTTTGCTGGTAAAATCCGGCCAGCATGTGGTAATAATCTGTATTCGAAGGGGCATATCGAATGAGCCTTTCCAACTCCGCTGCCGCTTTTTTCTTATTCCCCATTCCCAGATACAGGCGATGTTTACGTGTTGAAATATCTTCGTGTACTCCAAAACGTTCTTCCATATCATTATAAACCTTAATGGCTTTTTCCGGCTGTTGCGCTTTGACAAGCAGGAAGGCTAGTTTTTCATAAAAGAAAGGATCATCGGGGCTTTTAGCCAATAATTTATCATAAACCTTGGCGGCCGCTTTAGAATCCCCTTTGTCCTCATAAAGCTCTGCCAAAAACATTTGATACCAATCATTAGCCGGATCGCTGCTAATCGCGGTTTTTATGGATTGCAATGCTTTGTCTTTTTTATCGAGTACATTGTAAATACGGGCAAGCTCATATGCCGCCACATGGTTCTTTTTATCTCTTTTCAATACCTCTTTGAATAAAGTCGCAGCCTTTTCATAATTGCCGAGAATCTTCTCTTTCGTGGCATCGATAAATACTTTTTGAGTATTGATTTCTTCTTCGGATACCTGCTTTATTTGAGCATATGCACTGTTTGTCAAAGAAGTTTGACAAAGCAAGAAAAGCAAGAAGAGATAAAGTTTATAATTCATAATGCTATTTATTGGATTAATCCGCCATTCAAAGCCTGTATTAGGGTATAATCACAGTAAACTTATACCACGGAATAATCTCCAATGCTAATTTCGGACTTTTTACCTTGATATTCAACAAGATTCCCTAGCATAGAGTTTTCGAGGTTGGCATCCTTTATAATCGTATTGCTCTGAATAACACTATTACTTATAACGGAACTTTCTACGGTTGAATTATTTCCAATCGATACATGCGGACCAATAACGGAGTTTTTAATTTGAGTATCCTTTCCAATATAACAGGGTGGGACAATAGTAGCGTTTTCCAAAACGACGGAATCATCAACTAAATGTTCTTTATCTTTTTTGATCTCCAGCATTCGACGGTTAGTGTAAATGACATTATCCTTATTTCCACAATCCAGCCATTCCTGTACTGAACCCGGCTTAAAGACCATTCCTTTAGCCTTCATATTTTCCAGCCCGCTGGTCAATTGAAACTCGCCTTTGTCTTTGATATTATTGTCGAGGAGGTATTGTAATTCTTCTTTTAAGATACCGGAATCTTTAAAATAGTATATTCCGACAATAGCCAGATCAGAAACAAAAACCGGCGATTTTTCTACAAAATCCGTGATTACATTATCTTCATTGACTTTGATTACCCCAAAAGCAGAAGGATCATCCACTTTTTGCACCCAGATCATGCCATCTACATCAGGTTCTACTGAAAAATCTGCCTGAAACAGCGTATCCGCAAATGCTACAAAAGCTGGTCCTTCCATACTTTCTCCGGCACAAAGGATGGCATGTGCGGTACCCAGTGGTTCATCTTGTGTATATACCGAACCTTTTGCCCCTAGTGAAGCCGCAATCGCTTTTAAGTCTTCTTTAACCTGTTCGCCAAAATCTCCGATGATAAAAGCAATTTCTTCAATTGGTTGACCATAGGAAGCGCTAAGGTCTTCTACCAGACGTTGAACCATCGGTTTTCCCGCAATTGGAACTAATGGTTTGGGAACGGTGAGGGTATGTGGGCGTAGTCTGGAACCCCGACCAGCCATAGGGATGATAATCTTCATAGTTATTTATGGTGTTACGTGTTTTTAAAAATTGAATTATGCTATGATTTACGAATGAATCTGATATTTGTTTTAGTAAGGAAGAAAGGATATTGAGCACGTTCAAAAAAAGTAAATATCCAAACGATTTATCTAGGTTTTAGAATACTGCAAAAGTAAGAAATTATTAGGAATGCTACACTGCTCATTTGTATTAAGTCGTAGCCTGTATATTCAACTACTTTTGATCGGTAAATCGGAAGAATTAACGATTTACTTAAGGGCAAAATAGCCTAGCAAAGTACTGTGCTCTGCTAAGCTATTGAATTGTATAATAGTGTTGTAAAAGTTATCTACTGATAATAAATTTGATGGTACTCTTCCAATTATTTTCTTTAGCACTAACTTTAGCTAAATAGATACCTACGGGAAGTTGAGAAGCATCAAAAACTTCTGTGGTATGACCATTAACTTTAAACGCAGCAAATAGACTACCAAATGAGGAGAATATTTGTATATCTGTTTCTTCATTTGTTAAATTTTTAAAAGAAACAAAATCACTTGAAGGGTTTGGAAATACCTCAATTTGATCATGGGCTATCGATGTAAGGTTCTCACTAGTTTCTTTTTTAATAAAATCTCCCGATAAAGCATTGAATAAATAATCTTCATTTTTTGAGCCTTGCTCGGGAGTAGACCGGAAACGATCAATATAACTAATCGAGACATTACTATTATTGCAAGTGGTTCCGCCTTGGGCACATCCGTCTATCTTGAGCAAAGCGTAGCTATCCCCTTCCGCTTCAAAGTGTGTGTTCGGGTCCACATTGATATAATTGTTAGCAGATAAAGTAGTATTCCCGTTAACGTTATTTTGTACTAGTTCATTATTACTTACCGTATACATATCAATATAAATTGATGCCTGCCGTTTACCTATAGGTATTTGAGTAGTCTCTGTCTCATCAGAATAAATAAGTACGTTTGGGCAATCTTCAATTGGCTTAATTTCGAAATTATCGATATGTACAAAACTCCCAAGGGTACCTCCATCTTCCTGAAGATTGATTAAAGAATAGAACCAAATAGTGTTTTGATTAGTCTCATTGCCGGTGCCGTATTCGAATTCAAGATGATAATATTCGTTTGAACTTAAGGGTGACCTGGCTATAGTACTGAGATTAATGGGAGTTCCTGTCATAATATCCTCGTTAATACTTGGTCGTTGAAAATTACAAGGATCTTGATTAGCAGGAAAATCCGAACCATTTACCCTGCTGATAATAAGGGTGCCGTCGCGAAGATCAAAGTTTCCCTGGCCAAAATCAGCCATCGTACCCGCAAAAACATCGAGCGAAATTTTATAGCAAGTGTTTGGTCTAAAGGAATAACATAATGAAGCTCCTTCTCCGTTATTATCCAAAGTAGTAGCACTAAAAAATAAGTCATGATCTCCGTTGATCGGATCAGTAACTACAAAGCTATCGTCGATATAGGGAGTTCCATGAGTTCGCTGAATATCACAGGCATTGGTGGCACCAGTGCTTAAGCCAGAACAACATTCAGGACTAATGTATGGACCGCAGCTATTCGATTGATTACAATTATAGTCTTCGAAATTCCAGAATGAAACATCAGTATCTCTACCGCAGCTGCTTATTCTTTCTAGGGCGCTTTCGTCACGATTAATTTCTTGAGCACTTATTTGCAGAAAAGAAGTACTCATGATAATGATAAAAAATATAAACGATTTCATTGATATAGTATTTTAGGATGAGCTTATTTTTGAATTTTTGCATTATCTAGCTGATTTAACTGTTTTTGCATATTACTGATCACGGATTTTAATTCGTTGATTTCTTTTTCTTTTTCAATCAAATGAAGGTATAATTCTTCAATTTTTTCTTGTTGATTGACGGTGAGTGCACCTAAATCCAGACCTCCATCTTCAATTGCCTTTGCAGAAGGGGTATTATGTAAATGTCCGTGCTGCTTAATATGAGCCTCTACTTCAAGGAGTGGTTTTAGTTGGTAGTCATCGTAAAAAACATAATCAGCCCAGCCTTCTTTGACTAAGACTTTTTCAGTCAAAATACCACCTTGTACGTAAAGCTTGACCGCAGAAAGATCAATTCCACTTAAGGCACTTGGTGCATTATTTGTATTTATCAATACTTTTGCATCTCGACGAATAGTCATTAAATTGTTAAGTGAAGAACCCGTTCCAGAGCTGCCGCCACGAAATTTTAGATGCCCGCCTGAAGTGGCAAACATTTCAAAATCATAATGGCCTGGGTTGGTTCTTTCAAATCGTAAGACAGGTTCTGTAGGATGTGATAACGTGAGTAATTGCTCGGGAGTGCTTCCGCCGATGCAGACGTTTCCGTTTCTGTAAATGTTATTATTGATACTGCTGCTACCTGCCCATTGAGCGTTGAGAGTGTTGGGTAGTGTAATGCTAAAAATAATTAAAGTCAAAAAAATTAACGTTGAAAATGATTTAAAATTCATAATAAATAGATTTTAAAAACCTGTATAAATTTTGTTCACTAAATTGGAAAAAGCCGTGCTTCAGGTCTAGTCAAGACTTTTTGTTTTCATAATAGCCTTAACTATTGTGGAATAAATACTGATTTATCCCACAGTTTAGTTTGGAATAGTGGACATAAAAACTAACCTTACCGATTTAGTTTACAATTTTAAACAGATTCCATGTTTAAAAATGATTAATTGCTTTTGGAGAATAACCTTGATTTGAAAAGCGATTAACTATTTTTAAATTTATTAAGAGAAGCTTTCTTTACCTATGAAAAATTAGGGAGTGTTAATGATTAGGGGATCAATGAAGCTAAATTATTAGGGAATGAAAAAGGTGATAAAATAGTAATTGGGCTAAATCGTGATACACAAAATACAAGATGTATTATTTAAAATAATCTAATTGAATCAAGGCGTTTTAATCCTGTATTTAAATAAGAGTAAGTGATAAGGTAATTCTTAAAGATTCTACTACTTCGTTTAAAGAGAAAATTAATTAAAGCAATTTCAAAATATTTATTCTTCTTGTTTTTTCTCTTGCTTTTACGACAAGCAATTGGACAGGAGCCTGGGATGTGGCATCTTACAGATGAAGATGGTTTGCCTAGTATGACGGTATATCAGACCATTCAGGATAACAAAGGGTTCGTATGGATAGGAACTGAAAAAGGAATCTGCCGCTTTGACGGAAAAGAATATCGATATTATGATAGTCCAGATTTGAGTGACCGGGAGATACTAAAATTAGCCGTTGATAAGTATGACCGGATTTGGTTTATAAATCTCTCCGGCCAATTATTTTATATCGAAAACGAACGTGTTTTAAAAGCCTCTGCTTTGCTTGAAATTCCATCATTTTTGGTTACTGATTTTGTGATAGAGGAAGAAGTGATTTGGCTCACACTAAAAAATGGAAAAGAATATCGTAGTGGATATTTTTCCTTTGCTGGACGTACAGAATTCGAACTATTAAAGCTTCACGATAATATCTCTGATCATATATATCCTTTACTTTTTGATGGAGAATTCAATTACCATATAAAACGCGTGAAATATAGTGATTCTCTTCTTTTATCCAAGCTTATCAAAGAAACTGGTGAGGTGATTCCCGTAATGGGCTTATTAGTGGAAAAAGGGCGACAATTAAAAAAAGCATATTTTTATAAAAAACAATTACTGCTTTCAATTAGGGATGTTCTTTTTAAAGTGGATGAGAAGAGAGACCTTTCACGAATAAGTGATCAGGTTAATCCTATTCAGGATATAAAAATTATAAAAGATTCTATTTGGATGATGACCGTGAAAGGTGTTTCCATTTATCCTGCCTTCGATATACAAAAAAGAAACGAATCCAATCTGTTACAAAATATTAGTGCAAATCATTTGATGGTTGATCACGAGGGCAATAAATGGATTGCTACGACAGGACACGGTGTTTATGTGATTACAGCTCCTCAAACCAAGGTTTTTAAACGTAATAATTCAACGCTTCCGAGTGATGAAGTCTATAGTTTAGCGTATGATACACTCAAAAAACGTGTCATTATAGGACAGGACAATGGCATTATCTCCGTAATGGACGAAACTTACAATAATCAAATTGTTCATTTAAAAAATCCCGGACGTACCTTAGATATTATGATAGATTCAGAGGCACAGTATTGGTGCTCGAATGATGCTGGTTTATACAAGATAGATAACAGACTTTATAGTAAAGGATTTTTAAAAAGCGCAGTAAAATATTCTATAGAAACTCAAAATAAAGACATATACTTTTGTACCTATGCTGGTGTTTTAAAAATAGACAAATCTCACGTTGATAATTATCTTTTACCCGAAGAAAAACATGAGGTATTGAGGGAGAAAAGTTATAGTCTATTGGAAGATTATGATGGAGTAGTTTGGATTGGAACGATCAACGGGATTTACCAGTACTTTGATGATAAGCTTGTGCCGCTATTAGTAGGAGAAAAGAAAGTGAAATATAATATTGCTACCATGGTTCAAACTTCAGATTCAATTGTCTGGATAGGTACTAGAGGTGAAGGATTACTGGGAATTAGAAATAATAAAACCATTTATCATCTTAAAAAATCAGATAAATTAGCGAGTAATACTATTAAAGCATTGTCTGCCGATGATTTTGCGTTATGGATTGGGACGGATAATGGTTTGAATAGATATGATCTGCAAACTCAAGAATGGGAATGGATAAATACTGCCGATTGTTTGCCTTCCCTAGAGGTCAATGCTGTTAAGGTTGTTGGTGAAGAAGTTTGGGTAGGTACATCCAAAGGGCTGGTCAATTTTTCTACAAAAGCGAAGCATACTAACTTTACACCGCCTCCTATTTATATTTCGAGGATACAACTAGAAGACAAAGATACTACCGTACAAGATTCATTTTATTTACCCTATCACCAAAATAGTATCCAAATAGATTTTGTAGGACTTGGGTTTAGAGGGAAAGGAGATATTACGTATAAATATAAACTTTCTCCCGAAGATGAGAACTGGGTGAATACGAAGTCCAGGTATGTCCGTTATCCTAATCTTCGACCAGGTGATTATCACTTTGAAGTATATGCGGTCAACGAAGATCAAATTAAAAGTAAAGATTCTGCTACCATTTTTTTTTCTATTCGACCTCCCTGGTGGGAACTTTGGTGGGTTAGATTATTAGGGGCACTATTCATTTTTAGTGTAATTAGCTATTTTATAAATGCACGAATTCAAAAGCAAAATCGAGAGCGTATGTTTACAGCTCAAATTAATGAGCTAAAAACAAAAGCGCTTCGGGCACAAATGAATCCGCATTTTATTTTTAATGCCCTTAATGCAATTCAACAATTTTTGACGACCAATAATCAGGAACAGGCCATGCATTATTTGGCTCAATTTGGGAAATTAATTCGGACAATTTTCGAACAGTCCCAAAAGGAAAAAATCAGTCTGGAAGAAGAGCTGGATTTTTTGAATATATACCTCGAACTCGAAAAGCTTCGATTTTTAGACATGGTTGAAATCCGATTGGATGTGAGCGAAGAACTCTTGGAGATAAGTGATGAGATTAATATCCCCCCTTTATTAATTCAATCAATTATTGAAAATTCATTCAAACATGGATTCTTATATAAAAAAGAACTAGGTATTTTAAGTATTGAATTTTTTAAAGATGAAAACTATTTAATTTGTACGATCGAAGATAATGGAATCGGGCGAAAGAAAGCAGCGGAGTTGGGGCAGCAAATATTGCGAGACCGCTCTTCCTCTGGTCTACAAGTCGCGGAGGAAAGGTTATTAATTCATAACAAAAAGCAGCAAAATTGCCTTCCAAGAGGTATAGTAATTACTGACCTTCAAGGAACGAATGGCGTTGTATTAGGAACCAGGGTAAGAGTTGATATTTATTGTGGAGAATAAACATAAAATTAATTGCTATGATGAAAGCAATCATTATTGATGATGAACGAAGTAGTCAAATCACGCTCACCAATATGCTTAATGAATTTTGTGAAGGCGTAAAAGTGGTCGCTGTGGAAAATGCGGTACTAGCAGGAGTAGATGCCATTAAAAAATATCAGCCTGACCTCGTTTTTTTGGATGTAGAAATGCCCGTTCATAATGGATTCAAATTATTTGATCATTTCGAAGAGCCCCAGTTTCATACAATTTTTACTACCGCATTTCAAAAGTATGCTATTAAAGCATTTAAGTTTTCGGCAGTCGATTATCTATTGAAGCCAATAGATTTGGAGGAATTGAAAATTGCTGTAAATCGAGTATCTGTGAGAAAAGAAAAAGACATCACCAAAAGGAAAATGGGAACACTACTGGATAATTTAAATAATGTCAATCAAAGATTAATTCTACCCGCTACGGACGGTTACCATTTTGTAGCGCTCAAAAATATTATCCGCTGCGAATCTCAAAATAATTATACTTTTTTTTATTTGACCAATGGGAAGAAAATACTAGTCTCCAAAACATTGAAAGTCTTTAGCAAGATGCTGGAAGATCATAATTTTTTCAGGATTAGTCGATCCGATTTAATTAATTTAAGTCATATCGAAAAAATCGGCCGGCAAAAAAGTCCTTCGGTTACGCTGAGCGATAAAACGGTCTTAAACGTCAGTCTTCGGCGCAAAGAATCTTTTTTGAAAATCCTTGAAAAACTTTAAAGAAAAAGACTCTAAGTTGTAAACTTAGTTAAAGAGGATGACCTAAAGAAGAGCCGACAGGTCATCCTAAATGATTTTATGTATCTTTCTGTAGCTGTTGTTGTATACAGAGAACAGAGAGAAAACCCGGGATGTCTTTTTTATAAAATAAATGTATAAAAAATCGAAAACACCTATTCCACAATAGTCACTTTGAGCATATTCGTACGGTGTCTTCTATGGAGTGGCATGCTTCCGGTATTGATAACTACATCTCCTTCTTTTACTTTTCCCTCCTTTTTGAGTATATCGGTTACATCCTGTATCGTTTCATCGGTTGTTGTGAATTTATCATAATAAAAACAGCGGACTCCCCAAACCAGATTGAGCGTGGCTAACATATGCTGTTTATCCGAAAAAATATATGTTTTGCAATTGGGGCGATAGCTGGATACTTTGAATGCCGTATATCCTGAACTAGTCATCCCTACGATACCACTGGCTCCAATATCTTCCGCTGTTTTGGCAGCGTTGAAACAGATAGCATCCGAATAAAAAGTTCTTGACCTGGGACCTGGCTTGGGGCGTCTGCCTTTGATGGAAAACACCTTTTCGGCTTCGGTAATGATCCGGTTCATCGCTTCTACAACTTTGACGGGATGATCCCCTACAGATGTTTCTCCACTCAACATCACGGCATCAGCTCCGTCGAGTACTGCATTGGCAACGTCTGTAATTTCTGCCCGGGTTGGAATGGGCTGTTTGATCATACTATCCATCATATGTGTAGCAACGATAACCGGCCGGGCCCGTTGAATACACTTTTCGATGATCATTTTTTGTAAAACCGGAATTTGTTCCAGGGGCATTTCTATACCTAAATCTCCCCGGGCTACCATAATGGCATTTGAAGCTTTAATGATTTTGTCAATCTTTTCAATAGCCTCTGGTTTTTCGATCTTCGCCAGAATTTTTGCCGGATGTCCTTTTGCTTCGACTCTTTTTCTCAAATCCTTGATATCTTTGGAAGAACGTACAAAGGATAGAGCAATCCAGTTGATAACTGGTTGAGAAAGTATGAATTCAAGATCTTTTTCATCTTTTGGAGTCAAAGAAGGCAAAGAAATAGCCGTATTAGGCAGATTCACTCCTTTATTGGAAGATAAAACCCCATCGTACAGTGCTTTGAGCTTTACAGCGTCTTTTTTATTGGTTTCAATAACTTCAAAAATGAGTTTTCCATCGTCTACGAGAACTTTTTCTCCAACATTAACATCTTGCGGAAATAATTCATAACTCATGTAAATCCTTTCTTTAGTACCTACACAGGGTTCGTTGACAAAAGTCAGAATATCACCGATTTTGATGTCCAAATGATTATTTTCGATGGTCCCTACCCGCAATTTAGGCCCCTGCAGGTCTGCCAGAATACTGATATGCAGATTGTATTTATCATTGATATAGCTTATATGATTGATTATCTGCAGTTTATCATTATGGTCACCATGCGAAAAATTGAGCCTGAAAACATCTACTCCCGCTTTTACGAGCTCAAGTAAAGTATTATAAGAACTACATGCAGGGCCAACGGTGGCCACGATTTTCGTATTCTGCTGATCTACTATTTCCATATCAATTAAAAAAATGTTAAAAAAAGTGTCTTTACGAAATTGAAAGCGTCTACCTTTTGGAGTACCACAACAGTATGTTAAGCGTATATTTTTGCAAAATGTTCGATCGACGATACTAAAGGTAGCGAAAATAAAGGATTGATAGTCAATTATTTATTTATCTGAGCTGATGGAATCTTTGTATTAGTGTAAAAAATACAATAATATAAAGCTTAAATGTACATTTATATGGTCTATTCCCCAAACAACTTTTAAAATAAAAAATAAAATAGATATGTCTGAGCTAAAATAGCGCTACTATCGAGATGGATTGACTTTGGGCTATTTTAATAAATACTGGATCAGACCGTTAAGAAAGCTGCTACAGGTAAAAAAGTCATTAAAAACTTTGGTTATCAATAGACTTATAATTTACTTTGCAGTGCATTTGTAAACCAAGCTTTTTACAGTCGTTTTTAGCATTAGTATCTTAAATTAATTTGTAATCAAAAACGAATTAAGAAAGCGCAAAAGCATTATAAATATGTCAAACATTGCAGAAAGAGTAACTAAAATTATCGTCGACAAATTAGGCGTAGATGAGTCAGAAGTGACTATGGAAGCTAACTTCACTACTGATCTCGGAGCTGATTCACTCGATACTGTTGAATTGATCATGGAATTCGAAAAAGAATTCGATATCTCTATTCCTGATGAACAAGCTGAAGATATTCAAACCGTAGGACACGCTGTTGAATATCTTACTAGTAATATTGAAGCTTAATTGCTCGATGAGCAATCATAACAGTTATGACGAATAACTGATTTCTAAAATCCACAAACCAGAAGCATATCTTACTGGTTTGTGGATTTTTTTAATGAGAAAAACAAATCCGGATTAATCCAAATAACCAGATCTTATGAAGAGAGTTGTCATTACCGGTATTGGAGCCCTTACACCTATTGGAAATAATATTAACGAATACCTGGAAGGGCTGAAAAATGGCCTAAGCGGCGCTAATTTGATTACTAAATTCGACGCAGAAAACTTTAAGACCCGATTTGCTTGCGAGGTTAAAGATTTTAAAGTGGAAGACTTTATTGACCGCAAAGAAGCAAGAAGGCTGGATCCTTTTGCACAATATGCCCTGGTTGCAGCAGAAGAAGCAATGCAGCAATCCGGACTGGATCTTGAAAAACTGAATATGGATCGGGCCGGTGTAATCTGGGGATCTGGGATTGGAGGACTTTATTCTCTTGAAAGTGAAATAGAAGCTTTTGCCAAGGGCAGTGGGGTTCCCCGATATAATCCTTTTATGATTCCGAAAATGATCGGAGATATTGCAGCGGGACATATTTCTATTAAATATGGTTTTATGGGCGTCAATTACGCGACTGTTTCGGCTTGTGCTTCCTCCTCTCATGCTCTGGGAAATGCATTTGATTATATTCGTTTGGGAAAAGCTGACGTTATAGTAACAGGCGGCTCGGAAGCTGCCATTACGCATGCCGGAATGGGCGGTTTTAATGCCATGAAAGCCCTTTCAACCCGTAATGATGATTACGCTACAGCTTCCCGTCCCTTTGATCTGGACAGAGACGGATTTGTATTGGGTGAAGGAGCCGGTGCGATTATTGTAGAAGAATTAGAGCATGCTAAAAAAAGAGGGGCCAATATTTTAGCTGAGCTGGTCGGAACGGGAGCAAGTGCTGATGCACATCATATTACGGCCCCGCATCCAGAGGGATTAGGTGCTCGAAATGTGATGAAAATGGCACTTAATGAGGCAAAAATGAACCCTGAAGAAATTGATTACGTAAATGTACATGGTACTTCAACACCTTTGGGAGATATTGCCGAAACGAAAGCAATTCTAAAGGTTTTTGGAGATCATGCGTACAACTTAAATATAAGCTCAACTAAATCTATGACAGGGCACTTGCTGGGAGCAGCCGGTGCGATTGAAGCAATTGCCGGTATTTTGGCAATTAAACATAATTTTGTACCGCCGACGATTAACCATTTCACGGATGATCCGGAAATTGATGGAAAACTCAACCTGACCTTTAATCAGGCTCAGGAAAGAGAAGTGAATGCAGTGATCAGTAATACTTTTGGTTTTGGCGGCCATAATGCGACAGTGATTATCAAGAGATTTAGCGCTTGATAACCTTCGTAGAAAGAAATACCGATCCTGAAAAGATCGGGGAATTAAAATTTTTAGGTTATTAGGTTGTATAAAAACCTTAAGAGCTATCTAAAATTACTATCAATTTCGGTAGTCTGTATTATAATTTTAGACGGCTTTTCTCAGATTCTTTCTCGAAGGACTTTTTTGAGCCTTGCTTTTTAGCAGGCGGATAAATAAGGTACGAAAGTGCCGATTTTAATATATCATCAGGATACCTGCTGAGGTACAGTAAGTATTCTGGTCAGTTTTATTAGGATTACTACGGTTTTGCCTGGCAAAACGGTGGGTAAATGCCTGTTTACAACCTAATAATGAGTCTTTTTAATGTACATTGACTTTGAAAGTTTTATTTAGACTTTACAATTATTATTTGTCTAAAGACAAAGAGTTAGCCAGGAGACTTCGGTCTATGCTCGGTTTTACACCTTCGAACATCAACCTGTTTAAGCTTGCTTTTTACCACAAGTCTACTTCTACCGAAAAACTCTATGCGGTACAGAGTAATGAACGCCTGGAGTATCTTGGTGATGCGGTTCTCGGAACGATCGTCGCTGAATATCTTTTCAAAAAATATCCCAACAGCAATGAGGGCTTTTTGACTAAAATGCGCTCTAAAATTGTAAAGCGTAAATCACTCAACCGGATTGCCGATAAAATGGGGCTGGATATGTTGTTGAATGAATATAATAACACTCGTTTGAGCCGATCAATGTTAGGTAATGCGCTGGAAGCATTAGTCGGGGCGGTTTATCTGGAACAAGGTTACCACAAAACCAAACGCTACGTTGTTAACAAGATTTTACGGAGTTACCTGGATATTCATGAATTGGAAACTTTTGATGACAATTACAAAAGCCAATTGCTTGAATGGTGCCAAAAGAATGGTCAAACGGTTGCTTACAAAATGCTTGCTAAGTATAAATTTGAAAAGAGAGATCGCTTTAAAGTAGCTGTTTTGATTGATGGCAAAAAACTGGCTACTGCTGATGATTTTAATAAAAAAAGTGCGGAACAAACCGCTTCCGAAAAGGCGATGCATCTGCTCGGAATTCTGGTAGAGGAGAGAGAGTAGGATTTATATGTTCTAATGCCGGAATGTTCCTATGATAGAGAAACTTTGCTAATTATTCAAAATCCAAAAACACATCTGATTTGCCCTGGTCACCCGAACAAGCGCTGTCTTTTGCTCCGGACGAGGCCACAGCCCGTAAAGGAGAAGATTTGGCAACTACCCGAAAGTGGAAAAACCTGGAAGGGAATGAAAAATTTATTTGGGGAGAGTGTAAAAGCAGTGGTACTGCGTATTATAAAACTCAAATTGATCTCAGCGCGCCAGCCTTCAAATGCAACTGCCTAAGCCGCAAATTTCCCTGCAAACATGCAATGGGGCTTATGCTAATTTTTACCAATCAATCTGAAGCTTTTCGAATTACCAATGATTATCCGATCTGGGTAAAAGACTGGATGGAGAAAAGGGGCCAGCCTGTGGATGAACAGGCTCAGTCCGAAGCAGAGCGTAAAAAACGGGAAGCCCGGATTAAAAACCGGGATGCGAGATTGCAATTAATGACGACGGGTGTAGAGGACCTGGAGCTTTGGTTAAATGACTTGATTCGTCAGGGACTTGCCAGTACCGAAGGACAGGCTTATGCTTACTGGCAAAATATTGCTGCCCGGATGGTCGATTCCAAACTGGGGGGAGTGGGCAAGCGAATTCGAAAGTTTCCTCTGCTCTATAGCTCGGGTACAGAATGGCCGGAAAGGATGCTTTTTGAAATTGCCGAGCTTTATATGATCGTCAAAGGTTTTGAACGCCTCGAAGATTTGCCATCGAAGCTCGGCAAGGAGTTATTGACCATAGCTGGAATTAATATTAAAAAAGAGGAATTACAATCGCTGCGAGGTATCCACGATGACTGGTTGGTTATGGGCGTCATTGAAGGGCTTGACGAAAACCTTAATTACCGGCATACCTGGATATACGGTACGAATAGTGAGCGGATAGCTCTGATTTTGGAATATAGTTTTGGTGATTCTGGCTACCCGGTGACCTGGCGAGTTGGTCAGGCTTTTAATGGGGAAGTGGTGTATTATCCTTCTGCTTACGAATTGCGGGCGCTGGTTAAAGCGCAAAAGGGAGCAGTTGCTTTGTTTGAAGAGCCCCGGGGAAATTCTACGATTGATCAGTTTTTTGAAAAATACGCCCGGGCCTTATCCAGGAATCCCTGGGTATACGATTTTCCCTGTTATCTGGAAGAGGTAATCCCGGTTATGGATAAAGAGCGATTATTTGTAGTGGATCGGGAGAAGAAATATATAGAAGCTCTGCCCAAAGAGGGTATTGCCTGGAAGTTGGTAGCGCTTAGCGGAGGGCAGCCAATTAATATATTCGGTGAGTGGTCCGGGGAGTATTTGATTCCTTTAAGTACAATAGTCGATGGCAATTTCCTGGGATTATAAAGCCTCGCTTTCAGCATACTTTTTTAGATTTTTTAAAACTGAACGCATTTGCTGTCGTATTTTTATACGGATCAGGGGGCTTAGCAATCTGCTGAGCAAAGACTTGCTTTCCGTACGTCCTTCAACGATCACCCTGCTTTGATTCGCTTCTTTTTTTATAGTAAAAAAAGTTGTAAAAGGCTTTACAAGAGGAATTCCTTCAGTTCGTTCTCCATAAATCAATTCTTCCGGCTCCTGATCTTCTTTAGCAACTGTTTCAATATCAATTAATCGACCATCAACCACGCACTGATGCTTAGTTCCCAGTCGATTGACCCGGTTCTCTTCATAATCTAATTTATCGATACCAGGGGTCCATTTGAGACGATATTTAAAATTGCTAATATACTCAAACAGCTTTTCCCGATCCTGATCAATGAGAATTGTTTCGGAAGCTAATATTCTGCTATTGCGCTCTTCAGCTACTGCAAGGCTTGGTAATTTAGCTTTTTCCTGAAGCGGTATCAGTTCGAAGTATTTATAATGAACTACACCAAGATCATATTCGGATTGACTTTCTTTTTGAGGAAGATCGCTTTGAATCGATGAAGTCCAGCTATTATACACCCCTTCGGATAAAAGTAAATAATCGTCGATGGGAACGGTATTTTTCATCAATCGATGAGCGGTAATTACTTCTTTGCCATAAGGTTTTCTTTGATCCTTTATCTGAATAAAGTCGAGTGGCCCGGCATGCGCGATAAATTTGAGCGTAAGCTCATTGGCAGTACTGCAAGCACCGCAATTACAAATTCTCCGTTTTTCGTATAACTTCAAATGGCTGTGAAACGCTACATACATCTTTTCTACCTGAGCCATTAATTCAGCAGGCTGAGGAACACTTTCATTTTTATAATAAAAAAGTGCATCTCCTTCAATCTCGGCCAAAGTCATCCCCAAATCCTGGCTATCGATCAACAACTCTAGCAGTTCGGCAATAATATGCTGACTATGCTCCACCTCGGTATGGCTAACAAATTTAGTAAAGCCACTGATATCCGGTAAAAATATAAAGGAGTTTTTATTAGCCATTAGTATGATATTATGGTTTTACTAAAAACGGTAAACTCGAATGTATGTTTATAAAAATAGTTATAGTGTACTTATTATTAGACAATTGTGCGGAATATTTAGTTAATGTGATCTAATGGAGCATGCTTGGAAGTTTTGAAATACCGGATTGCGAAATATTGGGAAAAGCATTGCAGAACTTGCCTTTTAATACTTTCTTAAGCACATTTTAGAAATAATTAAGGTTTTTGTCTGGAGAGCAATAGTCAATGTAATATCATTATTACTTAACTATTTCAATACTCTTTATCATGAAAACAAAAAACCTGTTAATCTTATTTAGTCTTGCTTTACTGGGTTTGAGTTCTTGCATTCGGGAAGATTCTGATGCGGTAGATCAGGATAGAATTTTCACGGAATACGAGCTGTTTTACGATGCCAATTCTGATAAAACATTTGCTCGCGCCACATTCAAATTCAGTAATATTTTTGGTACAAAGCTGGAACTGGTATCCCCAAGCACGGTTACTTTTAACGGCGAGATACTCACTTTTAATGCCGTACTGGCCTATTATGAAAAAGAATATGCGGGGCTGGTAGATAATGGAACGTTCCAGTGGACGGATACCCAGGGAAACACATTTACAAATAGTATAAACTTCACTTCGATCGATTATCCCGACGGCATTACCAGTATCAGCAGGGACGAGAGTTTTGAATTAAACTGGGAAGGTTCGGCTCTAATGGAAAAAGAAAATGTAACGCTTGTGATTAACGGAGAAAATGAACTTGATGCGCAGACCTTTTTTACAAACGATATTGATGCCCAAAGCATTATTCTTGATAAGAGCAAGTTGGAAAGGCTGGGAGCAGGAGAAGGAACAGTCTTTATGGATCGCAGAAAGCAACCGGATTTAGTAGAAAAAACCAATGCAGGAGGAATTATTATCGGAAGGTATCGTCCGGAAAACCTAAGCGTAATGATTGAATAATGATGTTGATATTAGCTGGTAGCTTTTTAGTTTTCTTATAGTATTTCGGTCGATTAAAAAACGGAGTACCTAAAGGCTGAAAGGCTGCCCACTATTTTAATGAACCAAACTTTAAATTTATAAACATCCGTTTCAAAACCTCTGGCATAAGACTTGCTTGAAACCATATAATATCTTCTGTATTTAAGCTCATCTATTGATAAATTTTGCAAACTGTATAAAATGTCAGCGAAAATTCGCAATTTTTATGATTGGCTACTTTACATTATCCCAATTCTGTAGTATATTTAAGCGAAAATTCGCTAAAGTTTAATTAAAAATCATATTATGACTAAAAATCCGGAAAGTTTTATCAATAAAGAAATTTTGAAAGGGGGAGAGTTTGTGGTTAAAGATTCTGATACGACAGGAACTTTTATTCCTGAGCAATTGAACGAAGAACAACTCATGGTACGGGATATGTGTGTGGATTTTATCAGTAGTGAACTCGATCCACTGCGTGACCGGATTGAGAAGCAAGAAGAAGGTGTAGCACCAAGTCTACTTAAGAAAATGGGGGAATTAGGACTTCTGGGATCACATATGCCTGCGGAATACGGAGGAATGGAGATGGATACCAATACGAATACACTGATTTGTGATGTTCTGGGACCGATGGGATCTTTTTCGACGACCTATGCAGCGCATACGGGTATTGGAATGTTACCGATTTTATATTTTGGTACAGAAACACAAAAAGAAAAATATCTGCCAGGTCTGATCAGTGGAGAATTGGCAGCCTCCTATTGTTTAACAGAGCCAAGCTCCGGATCGGATGCATTGGCGGCCAAGACCCGGGCGGATCTAACGCCAGACGGAAAACATTACATTTTGAATGGGCAAAAAATGTGGATTTCGAATGCCGGATTCGCAGATATTTTTATCGTATTTGCTCAAGTGGATGGGGATAAATTTACCGGCTTTATCGTAGAAAAAGAAACGGAAGGTTTTACCCTGGGAGCGGAGGAAGATAAATTAGGTATCAAAGGGTCTTCAACTCGACAAGTATTTTTTGAAAATGCAAAAATTCCTGCTGAAAACTTGCTAGGTGAAATTGGCAAGGGACATAAGATTGCCTTTAACGTTTTAAATATTGGTCGTTTCAAACTCTGTGTATTATCCAATGGAGGTGCAAAAGCCAGTATTACTACAGCGGTTCAGTATGCGAATGAACGTCATCAGTTTAAACAACCCATTGCCAATTTCGGAGCGATTAAATATAAACTTGCACAACAGGCTATCGGTGCTTTTGTAATTGACAGTGCGCAGTATCGGGTATCCAATTTTATGCAGGAAAAAGTAAAAGTTTTACGTGCCGAAGGAGACGATTATTCTTTGGCTAAACTAAAAGCTGCCGAAGAATATGCCATTGAATGTGCCATCCTGAAAGTTGCCGGTTCGGAGGTCCTGGATTATATCGTTGACGAGACTTTGCAAATCCACGGCGGAATGGGATTTTCGGAAGAAGGTACTGCTGCTCGTGCGTATCGGGATTCCAGAATCGCCCGTATTTACGAAGGAACGAATGAGATTTGTCGTTTATTGATTGTGGATATGTTATTGAAACGAGCCATGAAAGGTAGTTTAGATATCGTAGGGCCAGCCTGGGCGGTGCAAAAAGAACTGGCTTCAATGCCGGGTCTTGATAAACCCGAAGGTGCCTATGCCGAAGAGCGGAAAGCGATCAAAAACTTTAAGAAAGCGGTACTTATGGTAGCCGGAGCAGCTGCTAAAATGCAGATGGACGGTCAGTTAAACCTCAAAGAAGAGCAGGAAATCCTGACCAATATCTCTGATATGTTGATCGATACTTTCCTGGCAGAATCTCTTTTATTGAGAGTAGAAAAAATGGGAGAGGTTAAAGCCAAATTTGATCAGGAGATTTATGATGCCATCTTGAAGGTCTTTTTGATGGATGCGCAAACCAGAATCAATAAAAATGCAACGGAAGCTTTGGTTTCCTTTGCAGAAGGTGATCTTTTGAAAACGATGTTGATGGGACTGAAACGTTTTGTGAAGTATCCACCATCTAATGTAAAGGTATTGCGCCGAAAGATTGCGAACATAATGATTGAAGCTAACGAGTTTCCTTTTTAGATAAAATCTTAACTCTACAAGACAAAAGCTCTTTTGCCCGGCAAGAGGGCTTTTTTATTATCTGGTTTTTAATAGTTGACTTCTGCTGATCGAGAAATGAAAATTAAGTCCCGGATAAAACATTCCGGGTTCTTGCAGGTTAATAGAAGGTATACTTAAAACAACATGGATTCACTAACGCAAATTATTTTAGGCGCAGCTACCGGAGAATTGGCCGGAGGGAAAAAGGTTGGACGGAAAGCTATGTTTTGGGGGGCAGTTGGCGGGACCATTCCCGATCTCGATGTAATGGTCGGGGGTATACTCCAGAGTATTAATTTGTTCGATGAAATGGATGCCTTGGCTTTTCACCGGGGGATTTCACATTCTTTTCTCTTTGCCGTGATTGCTCCCTTGGTACTGGGTCGGCTGGTGGCCTGGCACTATAGAAATCCCAATCGAAAATTTGTTTCTTTTCTAGGAGGGCTCACTGTTTATTTTATTATGGCTTTTGCCATTAATTTCGTTTTTTATGAAACCGGTGGACGAATCTGGAACACCAAAGTTATCCTCTGGAGTGTCGTATTGGGAATACTGGTAAGCTTTATCCTTTATTATCGTTTCTTTAAAAGAAAACTCAATGCAATAGATGCCTCCTGGAAGGATTTTGCCTGGGTCTTCTTCTGGTCCATTTTTACGCACCCTTTGTTAGACTGTTGTACGACGTATGGGACCCAGGTTTTTCAACCCTTTTCAGATTACCGGGTAGGCTTTAATAATATTGCAGTAGCTGATCCGATTTATACGGTTCCATTTGCAATTTGTATTATTCTCAGTGCTTTCTTTTTTAAAAAATTACCAATCCGGCGATACCTGAATATTCTTGGTATTGCACTGAGTTCTGTTTATCTCATTTGGACAGTTAATAATAAACTCAAAGTCAATACAGTAATTACCAGCTCCTTGAAAGCCCGGAATATTGAATACAATAATTACATGAGTTCTCCGACCATTTTAAATAATTTTTTGTGGAACTGTGTTGTGGAAGCGGACTCTGTTTTTTATCAAAGCCTGTATTCTACCCTGGATACCGAGCCGCGAATTGAAAAGTGGAATGTGTATCCTAAAAACAGGCAATTGATCAAAGGACATGAAACAGATAAATCTATTCGGACCCTGGAATGGTTTACCAACGGATATTATAATGTCATTGAGCGAAGTAATGATACTTTGCAAATTAGTGATTTGCGATTTGGAACGATGGGGGAGGAGGCAAAGAGTCCCGACGATTTTGTATTCAAATTTTTATTAACAGAAGAAAACGGAGTATTAAAAGCACAGCAAAGCCGTCAACGCCCTCCGGTAAAAGATGATACTTTTTCAAAGTTTTTTCAAAGAATAAAAGGAGTTAAAAGTCAGTGAGGATCGGTATTCGATTTTCGGCATTCGATGTTCGAAAAACGATGTTCGAATGCCGAAAATCGAATTACGAAAATCGAATCACATTTTTAACAGACTTCTCCATTTCCAGTTTTAGATTTTTAAAATTGCGTTCCTGGATCGGAACAAGAGGCAGCCGGACTTCCCGGGAGCAGATGCCTAAAATTTCCAATGCCGCTTTGATTCCCGAGGGATTACCATCAATGTAAAGCCATTGATGAATATCGTGTAATTGCAGGTTTAAAGATCGAGCGCTGTCAAAATCCTGGTTTTGAAAAGCGCGAACCATATCCGAAAACATTCGGGGAAAAGCATTGGCGATTACCGAAATAACCCCTTGTCCGCCACTGGCAATTAAAGCAAAAGCAGTGGGATCATCGCCGGAAAGTACAGAAAAATGCTCCGGAGCATCCTTAATGATTTTTGTCCCCTGGAGGATATCGCCAGAAGCTTCCTTGGTAGCAATGAATTTTTTATCGGCATTAGCCAGGCGAATCATCGTTTCCGGGCTGATATTGGAGGCCGTTCGTCCGGGAACATTATAAATGATAATTGGCTTGGGGCATGCTTCGGCAAGCTTCATATAATGTTGAAAAATACCTTCCTGACCGGGCTTGCTATAAGAGGGGCTACTGGAAAGAACTGCATCGACGCCGTTGAAATCAAAAAGCTTGATTCGTTCAACCAGATAGTCGGTACGATTACCCCCAAAATGACCGGCGACGATTGGAAGGCGACCATTATTGATCCGGATGGTAAAATCCAGCACAGCCCGACACTCTTCTCGTGAGAGCGTAACGGATTCTCCGGTAGTACCAAGTGAAACCAGGTAATCAACCCCGCCTTCAATAACATGATTAATTAACTTTTCGAGTGCTTTATAATCAACTTTTCCATTTTGAAAGGGCGTCACCAGGGCTACTCCGGTACCATTAACAAATTGTGATGTCATGCTTCTTGGTTTATCCTGTGAAGGTAAAAATCTACTTCTTTTAAAAAGTCTTGAATGCTTTTATTTTTTGTCGTGTCTATGAACAAATCATAACAATTAATATTCTCCGTATAGGGACCTACTCTCAAATGCGCCTTGGAAAGTGCAGCGATGTACTCTATTGGTGCGCAGGGATGCTCATAACAGCAAATCAGGACATCAAAAGGTTTGGCAGCGTATTGTTCGAGTATGTTTCTTTTCGGTCGCCCGAGAAAATCAATATCATTTTTGTTAAAACCTTTAAAAGAAAAAGAAGAAACGTCCTGCTTATTGGCAAAATAACCGATTGACATTACCTCTTTGCCTTCTTTTTTTATTTTTTCGACAAAAGACTGGATGATATCTCTATTCGCCTGTTCGGTAGCATCAAACAATATCCCGACGGATTTTGCTGATTCAAAAGGTTTAGGATGCCTTTGAGGGTGTTGTTTGCGCAAAGATTTTAGCAGAAAACGATCCCGGACTTGCTTTTGCCAGTTTTTAAGCTTTCTCATAATTTGAATCCCGACTGCACGGAGGTAATAACCAACGTTATAAAGTGTATACTAGATAATAACAGATCAGCTATTTTTTCTTATCCTTTGATTCTCTCTTTTTCGCTCACCTCTTTTCTGGAATAAACGCCCATTTGGCTATATTTATTGATGCGATTGTCGATTCTTTCTTCGGGTTCGATTTCCGCAAGATCCGACAATTCTTTTTTGATGTGTCGTTTGAGTAGTTTGGCCATTTCCTCGGGAGCGCTATGTGCTCCGCCGAGTGGTTCTTTAACGATCCCGTCGATCAATTGGAATTCAAACATATGATCGGGGGTTAATTTTAATGCTTCCGCGGCTTGTTCTTTAAAATCCCAGCTTCTCCAGAGTATAGAAGAACAGGATTCGGGAGAAATAACGGAATACCAGGTATTTTCGAGCATAAAAACGCGATCTCCCAGACCGATTCCAATTGCTCCACCGGAAGCTCCTTCACCGATCACATAACAAACGATAGGAACTCTGAGTTGAGCCATTTCGAATAGATTGCGGGCAATAGCTTCGGCCTGGCCTCTCTCTTCAGCCTCGATACCGGGATAGGCTCCCGGTGTATCGATCAAACAGACGACAGGAAGATTAAAGCGTTCGGCCAATTTCATAAGGCGAAGCGCTTTGCGATAGCCTTCGGGATTGGCCATACCGAAATTGCGATACTGCCGCATTTTGGTATTTACCCCTTTTTGGTGGCCGATAATCACAACATTAAGCCCGTCAATATTTGCCAGTCCCCCTACGATTGCTTTATCATCCTTAAAATACCGGTCGCCGTGCAATTCGACAAATTTCTTGCACATCTGCTGGATATAATACATGGTATAAGGTCGTTCGGGGTGACGAGAAAGCTGAACTTTTTGCCATCCGGACAGGTTATTATAAATCTCTTTACGTTCTTGTTTAATCTTTTTTTCCAGCTCGGCAATTTTATCAGAAACATCAATATCACCTACTTCGCCTACCTGTTTGATCTTCTCGAGCTGTTCGTAGAGACTCTCTAAAGGTTTTTCAAATTCTAAGAAAACCATAGGAAACTGTTTATAAACCGGGTTAAGGCACAATGGCCAGACCCTGGGGTTCTGCAATGTTTAATAATAACAAAGGAAGGTTCTCTTTTCAGAGCGTAAATTATCTAAAGAATAAACATCTCTCTAGTACCGAATAGTATCTCTCTTTCAAAAATTAGCACTCCCTTATTACAAATGTAGTAAATCAAGCGTATGAAATGATTTCGAGAGCGTTTTTTTTTATTTTTTTTCAAAAAAAATTGACACTTTCAAAAAGGAATCTTACATTTGCAATCGCTAAACAATAATCAAAAAGATTATATAAAAAATGGCTTGATTACTGTGTGCAAATGTGTATTAAAAAGTAGTTAAAACCATTTTAGAATGTAAGGTCCGGTAGTTCAGTTGGTTAGAATACCTGCCTGTCACGCAGGGGGTCGCGGGTTCGAGTCCCGTCCGGACCGCTTAAATAGAAAGGGTTTTAGCACT
>JANQLV010000005.1 GCA_028280415.1 Saprospiraceae bacterium | reverse complement strand
CGTAGTTGTTCCACTAGCTCCCATACAGTTGAATGTTGGGTTGAAAGGAATAGTAGACCAGGTAACGTTTTCATTAGAACAACCATCAAAAGCGACAGCGCCTCCATTATTGTCTACCCAATCATCGAAATTATCCGGAGAGTTATAGTTACAGATTTCCCAGTGATCCTGAGCTTCTTCAATGATGTCCGGAGCTTCTGTATCTACCACAACGTAAGTAGTTGTACAGAAAGAAGTACGTCCACAGTTATCCGTTGCACGGAAAGTAATGGTATTAATACCATTATTGATACAAGTATTGATATTATTAGAGTTGAAGTTGTTGAAAACCATCAAATTGTCTCCACAAGCAGAGTAAGCGGTTACGGAAGCAATATAAGCTTCAATCACTGCAATCGTTCCTTCCTCTCCACCGTAATCTTCACAGTTGAATTGTAACCAGGTATCTTCTTCGCATCTGCTAAAAATAGGAGCACTATTCTGAATAGTGAAATCCTGGAAATCAACAGCTGTTCTTCCACAGGCATCCGTTACCATATAAGTATAACGATAGATCGTACCAGGACAATCTTGCTGACCAATTTGCTGAGGGCCGGTAACTGTTACATCATAGCCCACACCACAGCTAGTTGTCACTGTAGCCAGGTCTGGATTTGGATTTACACCAGCCAAACACTCGCAGGTAATATCAACAGGAGCTTGAATAGTAGGAGCAGCATTTGCATTCTCAGTGAAAGTACGAGTCGCTTCTACTATTCTTCCACATTTATCAATTAAGCGATAAGTATAAATGTATTGTGTTCCGGGACAGCCAAATTCTCCTACCACTTCTGGAGCTGTTAAGTATAAATTAAATTCTGCGCAATCATCTGTTACGGTAGCATCATTGATACTAACCTCAATATCATCAAAGCAGTCAACACCAAAACCTGGAGGTACAGTAAGCACTGGCGGATCATTATCAATAGTAACGACTCTTTCACAACAGCCTATATTACCTTGTGTATCTACTGCTTTGTAAAAATAGGTATAGGTAGTTCCCGGACAACCGGGAGCATTAGTAATCAAAGGATTAGTAATCCATTGACCTCGAATACTTCCACAAGTTGAACTCGCTGAAGCAAGGTTTGGATCGAGATCGACATCGGTGATACAAGCTACTGTTATATCAGCAGGGCAAAGAAGGGTAACACAATTATTAGGTGCACAATCATTACTAGTACATGAGACAATTGGAGCGTATCTCCATGCGACACCTCCTGAGATGTTATTAGTAGGATCTTCATAACTTTCCATACCAACTATAACATTGCCGTTTGGAACAATTTGCAAAGGCCCCAGACCACCTCCAGTGCCACCTACTCCAGCCATTGTAGTATTAGTCGAATTAGGTGATCCTGCAATGATATCGGCTATAGGTTTAGAATTTCCAGTTACTCGATCAACAGCACAACCAATTCTTAATTGCGCTCCAACTAATGCTTCATTAGCATTGGCATCATCTGGAGCTGGCTGAGTATTACCATTTGCTGTTCCGTTCGAGCAAGTTAAACTTACTGTATTTCCTAATGTACCATCTTGATTTAGTTCTCTACATCTTAATGTAAATTGACTATGTACTAAAGGTCCATAAAAATTACCAACTTCGGCTTCATATCCAACAGCTACGAAACCTGTAGGACAATCGCAAACATTAGTTAGTGTAGCAGGAGTTGAACAAAAACCCGGATTAGATTTTAATACTGGACTAAGTGTTCCAGTTGCCGAACCTACTGTGACGCAAGTTTGAGCAAATGAAGTATTAGAAGCAATAAAGATCACTCCTAATAAAATTGTTAACATTTTAGTTTTAATTGCTGTCATAAAGTATATTATTTATGTTAAAAAAATGATTATAAATTATTTAATCGATGAATCTTTCGATGTTCTATTGAATAAACTACCAGGGCAGTAAAGTTACTATTACTGCAAAAAGATGTTTAATTATGCCGGGTTTGAGATCATGTAACTTAATGACACAAGAATGATAAGTACATTGTAAACTAAACGCTGTACTAAGGATTTATGAATCGCACAAATCAGAAGTGTTTAATAGTATAAACCAAATTATCTATACTATTAAAAATGCAATCCTAATTAAGAAGGTAAATGCTAACCTCCAAGGATTGTCAGTCAATTATATTGAGTTTTTGGAACGTAATAGAGCCACTGAAGAGATTATCAATCAAGTTGACAATATATAGTAAATTTAATAATAAATTTTGAATTCAAATTGTTGATTTTGTTAAATTTATACATTTTTTCATTTCTGAGCGGTAAAATATTTTAGAAAGAGGAGCATTCCCCCAAAAGTGCTAATATAAAGTCACAAAACGCTCTATAATGCACACAACATTTGAGGAAATCCTTGCACCTTTGAACAAATATCTTGAGGAACAAGGTACACAAATTGAAGAACAAACGGATTCTAGAAAGTTATTCTTCGCTGATTTTACGAAATAAGCAAGGCTATGATATGCTGCAAGAAGTTCGCTGGAAGGAAGGCCTTAGATCTGTGAAGTGCAATAGTAAGTTGGATAGAGATAGATTTTGCGAAGTTCCTATTAGCACAGGAAGCTATTTGGTCTATATTGAGATTTTGGTTAAGAACACATCGAGGTATCAGTCAAAAACGATTACCAATTTATATTGGATTCTTTGAATTTATTTTCAATACCCGACGACGAGACAAAGCTTTACTTGTCGATTTCCCAAGACAGGTCTGGTGGAAACCTACCGCCAACTCCAAGCAACATACAAGTAAGCTCTAACGGAAGTACTGCAACTCTAACATGGGATATTCCAACCGTTACATTATCTGTTGATTCGATTATGGCTTACAATGTATATAAGATATATAAGAATGGTAACCGTGTTACAACCAATATATCTGACTTAGTTCATTCTACGGGAACAGGAATAAACGAATTATTGAAGCAGAATTTTTATGTTGACGACAATTATACTACTGGAGACACATATATGGTAACTGCTGTAAATTTCAGAAATCAAGAATCGTCTTTAACAACAAATTTGATTGAAATTTCTGAGACGAAAGATAAAGTAGCCCTTTTTCCTAATCCTGCAGAATCCTTTATCCAAATCAATGTGATTTTCCGGCAAATATGCAATATTCCTTATTTGCAATTGATGGCAGAATAGTCCTGAAAGGAGTTCTCACAAATCAGGAAATAGATATTCAAGCATTAAATACGGGTATTTATGTATTACGGATTGCTAACGGTAATTCAGTAAAATTTAAAAAGAAATAAAACCGGTACCTAACAAAGTGCAGAACCTCAACGCCCGCTCGGCACGGCCACTGCGTCTGCACAAAGCCTTAGGTACAAGAAATTTTTAGGTCAAATGAATATTGAGAATCCAACGTCAATTGATTCTATATTCAGAGCTGAATTCTAGTTTAGCGGTATATCCCAAATATAAACGATTAGAATATTGCTTTTAACACAATACTTTACTTAAATTTAGGGAACGACCTGAATAGCTATAAATATATTAGCAATGATTAAAATCGTATTCAATGTATTTCTCTTGTTATTTGTAATTAAGAGTTCCGTAAACTCTCAAACAAATAATTTTTGTTCATTCGACGATTTACTTCTCAAGAATAAAGACATAGAAGAAAACACTCCTTCTTTTGATCAAGTAGTTTTTAGAACAGATGAAGCCCTTTGTATAAGAACAGTGGTCCATATAATTGATTCCAATACGCAAGAAAGTATAACAGATAGCTTTATTGAAGACTTAATAAATAAATTAAATCATTTATTAACTACACAAGATATTGACACATCTTTCATTCATCCTGATCACAGATCTCTTTTAACTGACGCTGAAATCCAGTTTCATCTTGCTCAACTTGATCCCGAAAATAATCAGACGAATGGCATAACTCGTACTGAATCAGATATTGAATATTTTTCGCCACCGATTCTACAAAACTCAATTTATATTGAGCAAGTAAAGCAAGATAGTTTAGGTGGGAAATCAGCATGGGATACGGAAAGGTACCTCAATATCTGGATAGCTCCGATGTCCGATAGTTCTCAGAGCTATAATTATGGAATACCAGATAGTACTTTTTTTCCTCTTGGGACTTCAGGAATAATTGGTTCTGGTATTACGGGGGTTGTCATTGATAAAGATAATATATTAGATTCATCAACCCCAAATGTTCTTTGTCATGAAATAGGGCATGCTTTGGGACTATTTCATCATTGGGGCTACCCCTCTTTTAGTTGTGAAATTGATGATTATATTCAAGATACCCCAGTCTCTAAAATTGGAAGTATATGTTTAGGCAATCAAAATACTTGTTTAGATAGTATTAATGATAAAGTTGATAATGCATCTAACATAATGGGCTATTCTTGTATGTTAATGTTCACACCAAATCAAATAGAAACTATCAAAAGTAATATTATCAATAACGCTTCCAATCTTATTATAGAGAATGAAGTGTGTGAGCAAATTACTTCTACTTCAAATCCAAACCCGGAATTAAATGTAGAATCAATTTCTACAATTTCTCCTAATCCCAATAATGGAATTTTTACAGTTCAGTATTCTCAACGAGAAACCGCAGATATAAGCATTGACTTTTTCAACTCTTTAGGAAATCTCATTAAATCAGAAACTATTTTAAATTCAAAATCATTTCATAAAGAGTTTGATTTATCGGCTGTCCAAAGTGGAGTATTAATTATGGTAATTACTTCAAAAAGCATAGTCCATTCAAGAAAAATCATAATCCATAAGTAACCATAAAATCAAATAAGAAAAATATTGAACGTCAAGTCTGTACTTAACAAAGTGCAGAACGTACATAGTTGCTAAACGCAGCTACCGCGTCTGCACCGAGCGTTATACGACATTTGTGGGTGAGTACTCCCCTACCCGCTACTTCGTCTAGCTATGATGTATCCGACAGCTCATCGTACATTCACCGACCGATATATCATTTGCTATTCGAAATCCGCCATAGGCAGCCTACTCCGCCATGAATATCAACTCGTATAATATGGTGTATATATCAATTGCTGACAGCCTTCTCGGTTTTTCGTATATTGCATTTGCTCTGGCGCTCCGTCCCTCAACAAATGAATACACACTTATACGTTACCCGTATTCCCCATAATACTAATTCAAGTATTTTCGTTAATCCATTTTTAAAGAATCTAAATATGTAAAGTTATTATCTTTGAACCATTATGAAATTTAACTTGCTTAATCGACGGCAATTATGGAAAAGGCTTATACTATTAGGCATTCTATTGCCCATATTATTAATTGGGGTTTTAACCTTTATCGTTTATCAAAAGCAAGATGGACTCATTCAAGGGGAAATAGACGCCTTGAATAAAACACATAAAGGCTTAATTGTAATAGGAGATACTCATATAGCACCATTTAAAAACTTCCCTTATATCTCCATAAAAGTCGATAGTGTTCAGATTTATGAATCAAAAGCCGAAAACGCTTCCCTCATTTTAGATGTAGCAGATATATATGTGGGTTTTAATGTCTGGGACCTGGTTAAGGCTAAATATGACATTCAGAAATTGCTGGTCGAAGATGGGGTTTTTAATATTGTCAAGCATAAGGATGGTAGTATTAATATTGAAAATGCACTAGCCACACCAAGCGAGGGGGGCGAGGAAGTGGAGCCTCTTGATATTCATTTGAAAAATATTGAACTCAAGAATCTTGACATTCACAAATTTGACGAATCGAACAATCTGGATATTGAAACTTACATTTACTGGGCAAAAAGCGGGTTTAAAACTGCTAAAAATGAAATTGATGCTCATATTGATACAGAGTTTGAGTTAAATATCATTCAAGACCAGGATACCAGCTTTATAAAACATAAGCACTTTGAGTTCCACACGGATGTTTTGTTTAATGAACTTTCAGGTTTGCTTAAAATAGCACCATCCGGAGTCAAAATGGAAAACGGAGATTTTAATGTTTATGGGAGCATTGAAACGAAAAAAGAAATGACATTGGACCTGCATGTAAACGGGACTAAGCCAAACTTTGATATGCTGATCGCTTTTGCTCCTGAAGACCTTATTCCTACGCTGGAACGTTATAATAATGCAGGTGAATTTTATTTTAATGCTGATATAGTTGGTCCAACAAATAATGGCCAGATGCCATTTATAGATGTTAATTTCGGGGCAAATGAAGCGTTTTTGGAGAATATAGATGTACGTAAAAGAGTAGATGACCTTGGTTTTAAGGGCCACTTTACCAATGGCAAAGAGAAATCCTTTGAATCAATGGAATTCTCTATTGAAGACTTTACATCAAAACTAGAGCGGGGTAACTTTACTGCTTCATTATTCGTGAAAAACTTCATTGAACCTGATGTGGAATTAGAGCTTAATACAGACTTTAACTTAGAATTCCTTACCCAGTTTTTTAATTTATCCTACATAGAAAATGTTTCCGGTAATGTAAAGCTCGATATGCATTTTCATGATATAATTGACCTGGAGCACCCGGAAAAGGCGCTTGACAAATTAAATCAAGCCTATTACAGTGAATTAAATATCCAAAACCTGCATGTGGAATCATCTGACTTAACAGTACCAATTGATAAGTTGGATATGCATCTTGCTATGTCCGGTAAGAGAGGTGTTTTAGATAAATTCGATCTAAAAATGGGCGCTACGGACTTATCCCTGAAAGGCTATGTTTCTGACCTTCCGGCAATCGTTCATCACACGAACATTCCAGTTGAAGCAGAACTGGAAATAAGCTCCAAGCTATTTGATGTTTCCGAACTGACGGGCTTTTCACAAGGGGATAGTACCGGGGTAAATGAGCAAATAAAAGATTTGCACCTGCTATTAAAGGCCAAATCCAGTGCACGTGCCATTACAGAATCTAAATACTTACCTGAAGGAGAGTTCATTGTAGAAAAACTTCATGCCCAGCTAAACACCTTCCCACACGAGCTAAATGATTTTCATGCTGATATCCTTATTGATAGCAGCGCTATAAAGATTGTCGATTGCTCAGGGTTTATTGATAAATCTGACTTTCATTTCAATGGTAAGGTTCATAACTACGGTTCCTTGATGGAAGATACTTTGACCAGAGATGAAAAATTGAATACTCCAGTTGAAGCAGAACTGGAAATGAGTTCCAAGCTATTGGACATTGCAGAACTGACGGGCTTTTCACAAGGGGATAGTACTGGCATAGATGAGCAAATAGAAGACTTAAACATACAATTGAAATTCAATTCCACGGCTCATGGATTAACCGCATATAAATATTTGCCAAAAGGTGAGTTTTTTATAGAAGGGCTCCATGCTCAGCTAAAACACTATCCTCATGAGCTGCACGACTTTCATGTTGACATTCTTATTGATGACCGGGATTTAAAGATTATTGACTTCACTGGATTTATTGATAAATCTGACTTTCATTTCAACGGCAATATTCATGACTACGGTTTCTGGATGAAAGATACTTTAGCAGGAGATGTAAAATTGGACATTAGTTTAAATGCTGACCTGCTAAAACTGGAAGATATTTTTTCGTATCAAGGTGAAAATTATGTTCCCGAAGATTATCGCCACGAAGAATTTGACAATCTTGAGTTGCACATAAACGGTGAAATGCATTATAAAGATTCCAAGCTACATTCAATAGACATTGATTTGGATCAATTTGATGCAAAAATGCATGTGCACCCTATGCGTTTTGAAGATTTTTCAGGGAGATTTCATTATGAGGATGAACATCTGGTTATTGAACAAATGCATGGTAAAATAGGACGTACCGTTTTCGACATTGACATGAACTATTACCTTGGGAAGGATGAATCGATTAAACTGCGGGACAACCATTTTGGCTTAAAAGCGAATTATATTGATTTTGACCAATTATTTGCCTTCAACACAGCCTCGCCAAAAAAAAACAAGAATACTAAAAAACAAACTGCAACTACCGAGGATGTGGAATCACACAGTACTGCATTCAATATTTACGAACTTCCCTTTACAGATATGACCTTTGACCTTGATGTGGATCATTTTATTTATCATCATATTGACTTACAAAATATTCATAGCAGGTTGAGAACAACACATGATCATTATATCTATGTTGATACGATGAGCATGCGTGCTGCTGGAGGACAATTCTTAATGTCAGGCTACTTCAACGGAAGCAATCCGGACCGGATTTATCTTAAACCGAAATTAAAAGTGATACAAGCAGATTTAGATCAGTTGATGTTTAAGTATGAAAACTTTGGACAGGATGAGGTAGTTTCCGATTATGTCCACGGTCAATTATCAGCAGATATTACCGGAAAAATTCGCGTGTATCCGGACATGGTACCAGATTTAGATCAATCTGAAATTCATATGGATGTTGAACTGTTAAATGGGCGACTGGAAAACTATGAGCCCGTACTTATGTTATCAGATTATATGGGAGATAAAAACTTATCTTCTGTTCGATTTGACACGCTTCAAAACCATATGGATATTACGAATGGAATCATTACCATACCTAATATGACTATAGAATCAACTCTGGGCCATTATGAGTTATCAGGAGAACAGTCACTTATTGGTAAACTGGATTATTATATTCGTATTCCCTGGAAAATAATCAAGCAGGGTGCCCGCTATAAATTATTCGGTAGTAAAAAAACAAAAGATGGAGATGTAGGTGATGATGAAATTATAGAAAAAGATCCCAATAAAAAAACACGGTATTTAAACATTAGAGTAAAAGGTACACTAGATGATTACGACATCCAACTGAGAAAAAAAAGAAAGAAGAAAAAATAAGCCAGCATGCAACAAAGTGTAGAATCTACATAGTCGCTAAACGCCCTACTCGTCTGCACAGAACCTTATATGTAATTACCAAAAGACACACCTTGGATTCACATAATTTCAAATTCATCAATATTTATATGTATAAAATGCTTTACTAATTTGCTTTCTCTTCAAAACTCAAAATAATTTTATCTTTATAGGAACAAGAATCAATAACTCTATTACAATACAAAAAATATTCTTTTGATGAAACCAATAGCATATCTATCGCTTATAATAGCCCTAATCATAATGGCTTGTTCTTCTGAGGAGCAATCAAAAGATTCAATAGAATCTTCAGATGTAGTTCTGGGTAAATTGGAACACGGTTTCACATTTAGTCCTGCTACTCAGGAAAAATTTGATGAAGGCTTACTTCTTCTACACAATTTTGAATATGAAGATGCATTGACCGCATTTGAGGAAGCTACCGCTTTGGATAGCACACAAGTATTAACGCATTGGGGTGAAGCTATGTGTCATTACAAAGCATTGTGGAAATTGCAAAACACAGATAAAGGAAAAACAATAGTATCCCGATTAGGAAATACCAGAGAAGAGCGTTTAGCTTCCATAGATGCCCCATTAGAAAAAGCAATGTGGGAAATGGTAGAAATCATGTATGGAGAAGGTGATTTTGAAAATAGAAATAACTTGCTCAAAGAGCACCTGGCAGCTATGCATAAAAAATATCCGAACCATCAGGAAATAGCAGCTTTCTATGCCTTGTCACTAATCTGGTCGACAGAAGAATATGGGGACGGTAGCGATGATTTAAGATTAGCAGCTTCCATTGCTGATGAAATTATCAAAGTAAATCCCTTTCATCCAGGCGCTTTGCACTATAAAATACATGCCTTGGATGGTCCTACTTCTGCAAAGGATGCGCTTGAGGCAGCCAACGCTTACGCTAAAGTAGCTCCTGATGCAGCACATGCCCTACATATGCCTTCACATATCTATCTGGCTCTCGGAGAATGGGATGGAGTGGTTAGCTCTAATCAAGAATCATACGATGCCAGTGTTAAACGAATGATCAAACAGGAATTGACTGATGGTGCTAGAGGTTATCACTCTTTCGCTTGGTTGCATTATGGACTATTACAACAAGGAAAGTACACAAAGGCTGAAAAAATCTTAAACGATATGCTGACTTATGTTCCAAAGGACCCGACAAAAGGAGCAAGAGGATACTTACTTGGCATGCAGAGTAGACAACTGGCAGAAAGTGGCAAAGTGAATGCGGAAACCCAACTTGATTTGGATGTCAAAGTCGATGATATAGGGATAGTAGCAAAATCTGTCCGCAGCTTACTGAGAGCACAAGTTGCTTTTCGAAACGAGGATATCAAAACAATTAATGATGAAATTGACTGGCTTTCCACTAAAATATATTTAGACTCACTAAACATTAAGGATTCCGGTATTGCTATGTGTGCCGCCGGAAATAGTAGATATGCGCCAACAGAAAATTCTATAAAAATTGCCCAGGTGATTATAACTCAAATTGAAGGATTGAAAGCACTGTTGGAAAGCGATCAGAAATTATTCGAAGCTAAAATGAAGGAGGCGATTGAACTTGAGGATCTTACCAATTTTCCAACTGGACCACCTAGCATTACAAAACCTTCGTTCGAGCAATATGGTGAGTGGTTATTAGAAAAAGGTCGATATGAAGAAGCGAGAGAACAATTTGATAAAGCCTTGTTGCGGATGCCAAAAAAATCTAAATCTCTCAAAGGAAAACTTACAGCGCTCAAAGCACTTAATCAGTTGAACGAAGTTGAAAAAGTTCAAAATGAACTACAATCTATATATGCCCAAGCCGATTCTGAAGTAAAGATTTTTTTAAAAGAATAAAGCTCTACACTAAATAAGACTTTGGTCAACAAAATTAGAAAGAAACAGAATAAATTACATCTAACAATGCGTATGTCGTCTATGCCTCCCATTCGGTCGCCACAACGTATACACAGACACTAGGTGTTCTGCTTAATACAAGCCGTGAATTACAACATCCTCTCAAAATTACTTAACCAAAGTATCGACAATTTAACATGAGAGAAATAGAAAAAAAATGGTTGGAATTTGGATACCGGTGTTTTGCATATGAAGGTCCAAATGGCCTTAAGGTAGAAAGACTGTCTAAAGAAGTGGGGAAAAACAAATCTTCATTCTACCATTTGTTTGCTGACTTAGAAATCTTTACAGAAAGATTATTAGAGTTACACTTGAGTCGGGCAAAAGCTATTTCAAAAAAAGAATCAACTGCAAAAAATGAGCAAGAATTAATATCAATAATCCTTGCACACAAAACTGACCTATTATTTAATCGCCAATTGAGGATCCATAGAAACCAACCAAAATATAAGGAATGCCTCGATCATATAATGCCATTTTCCGTACGGGGATTACTCCCTGTATGGAAAAACATCATTTCCTTATCGGAGAATGGTGGTTTAGCACAAATGGTCTTGCATCTTAGTCTAGAGAATTTTTACCTCCAAATTACTGACGAGACCCTAAATGAGCTATGGTTAAGTGAATACTTTGCAAATATTCGGCAAATGGTACTTCTTTTCAAACAGCCTAAAAACAGGTCAAAGTAGACGGTAGCGTCTAAAATCTGATCTTCAAGCTTTGTAATTTTGCAAAAAATTAAATAGGAATGAAACTAAGCAGATTACATCTTTTAACAATCTATTTGGTCTTATTAATCAATCAAAGCTGTACCATGGTAAAAATCACAACAAGCGAAAAGAGAAATCCAATTCCTCAACAAGTAATTATTGGAGACAATGTAAGCTTAAAGACTTGGGGGACAATTAAAGTAAATAAATCTCACTTCTTTCCTTCAAGTTTTCAATTAAAAGCTGATGATAAGGTTATTTACATAGACCCCGTAGAAGTTGGAAATGCAGAACCAGCAGATTTTATTTTGCTAACTCATGCTCATCCAGACCACTTATCCATAAGAGATATTAAGAACCTCCTTAAAGAGAATACAAAGATCATTTGCCCTAAAGGGGTGTTTAAAAAGCTGAAAAATATCACTAATAAAATACATATAGTGAGACCTAAAGAACAGTTGCACTTTAAAGACTTTAATATTGAGACAACTTCGGCATACAACACAAAATCCATTTTCTTGTGGATTAAGGCACATCCAGAGTCAAAAGAAAATGTAGGTTATGTGATTTCGTTAAAAAATGGAATAAAAATCTATCACGCAGGTGATACGGACTACATTCCGGAAATGAAGCAACTAATTGATATTGAGGTTGCCTTAATACCAATTGGTGGTGACAACTTAACAATGAATGCAGCAGAAGCAGCTAAGATTATCAATGAAATCAATCCTAAAATTGCTATTCCCATGCATTATGAAGTCAAAAATATAAATGAATTGAACCGGTTTGAAGCTTTGGTAGACAAAAGAATCAACGTAATCAAAATGCAATAGTAAAATAAGCTCAAAAAAAATGAATCTCAAAGTATTAGGGTACAATAGCGAACTGGAAGAATACCGACAAAAGCAAAACCTTGGTTCCTTTGCTGTCGGCAGAGTTACACAAGAACATAAAGACCGATACAAGATACGTACCGGGTCCAGTGAGTTAGATTGTGAACTTGTTGGAAAATTAAGGTATACAGCAAGGGATATGAGTGAATTGCCCGCTGTTGGTGATTGGGTAGCCATTTCTGAATACGATAAAGGAAAAGCCTTGATTCATGCTATTTTGCCCCGCTACTCAGTTTTAAGCCGACAAGCAGTGGGCAAATTTGCAGAAAAACAAATCATAGCTTGCAATATCGACTATGGCTTAGTTGTTCAATCCCTTAATAGAGATTTCAATGTTAATAGATTAGAGCGGTATTTGACCCTTTGCTACACTTCCAAAATTGAACCGATAATTGTTATAACCAAAACTGACTTAATTGATATCCCTGATTTGAAGGATTTACTTAGTGTAATAAGCAACAGAGTTAAAAATGTTCCTATCATCCCTGTTAGTAATAAAACGAAAGCTGGGATGGAGGATTTAAAAAGATTGATTTATAAAGGAAAAACATATTGCCTTTTGGGCTCATCGGGGGTTGGGAAATCTTCGCTAATAAATAGTTTGAGTGGAGAAAACCTAATGAAAACAGCTGCTATAAGTGCTAGTATTGATAGAGGCCGACACGTTACGACACATCGTGAGTTAATTCCCCTGGTAAACGGCGCAATCCTTATTGACAATCCTGGAATGCGTGAAGTTGGCATCACTGATAGTTCAGATGGGCTGGAAAGTACATTTGAAAGAATATACGACTTGGCACAAAATTGTAAATTTTCAAATTGTACCCATACCTCAGAAAGTGGTTGTAAGATTCAATTAGCTATAGAAAAAGGACAAATAGACAAATCGTATTTCGAAAACTATTTGAAAATGGAACGAGAAAAAGAACACTATGAATCAACTGTAGCTGAAAAACGTAGAAAGGATAGAGATTTCGGGAAAATGATAAAACATTACAAGAAAACTAGAAAATCAAATAAGTACTAAGCACAACGCTCAGTGCAGGCGCGATGGTCGCGTATAGCGGCGGGCATCGACGTTCTGCACTTTGTTAGCAGCAGTGTTCTTTTTTGTGGTAAAGTAATCTTTATCTAAAGTTATTGCAAAAATCATTTGTTTTGAATTTAATTTTAATCTTTGATTGAACTGTTTTTAACAAATATTTTTTTCTTTCACAGTTATGTAAAAGAATTGTTATTTTATTTAAGCTTTCTATTTTTTCAAATGTTTCTATTAATTCTCTAACATTTTCATTTGACATGTCATAAGCCCATAAAGTAATTTTAGTAACGTTTGAATTTTTAAGAGAATGTGAAGGTACTGATTGTATTTTTTTGCTATAAATTATAAGATGGCTTAACGATTCTGGGAATTTAGTTTCTTCTCCTATGAACTTTAAGTCTTTCATAATAATATACATCTTCTTTAACTTTTGAAGATTAGAAAAATCAGTATTTAATTTTTCAAGTTTATCAACTGAAAGAAATAATTCTTTAAGATTTTTATTTCCTAATCGTTTTGGAAAACTATCCATTGAAAATGTACCTACATATAATTTCCTTAGATTATTAATTGAAGAAAGCCTTTCTGCATCAATTTTTAAGTAAATTGATGTATCTGAATTAATTGATAATTCTTTTAAATTTATTAGTTTTTCAATTGTTTCATTTGGAAAGTTAGAAGGTGTATAATTCCAAACAATAAGCTTTCTAATTTTTTTTCTTTTGTTAACAATTTTTTCGACTTTAGTTGTTCCTCCCCAATTGTTATATTCATAGAAATCTTTTGTAGTAATTCCACAACTACTAATAAATATCGTCATTAGAATATAGCTAATATGTTTTTTCATTTTTTCATTTTTTTATTGCTGCTAACATTATGCATAAGCAATAGCTGTTTAGCGCCAGCTCGAGCCATTTTATTGTTGTAATAAAGTAGGTCGAGTTTTGAGGATTTTTTAGCATTAAAAATACTTAATAAAATCGGAGTTAGTCACTCGGATTTTTCCATCTGGATGCCGATAAGCAATACCCTGATTAGCTGCTGTTTTTTTGATTTCTTTCCATGCTTGTAAATCTGTAGAACCATAGGTAAAAGAAAGAAAAATACATCTCTCTTGACTTTCAAAAGGTTGTGTAGAGTGTAAGAAATCACTACCAAAAAGAATAGCTTTTCCTATTTGATATTTATAAACACACTCTTTTTGCTGATTATCTTTGTACAATAAGTGTCCGGTTTTATTATTATTTCCTAATTGTATTGGCGTAATCAAAGTAAGGGCCTGAATACCTGAATTAAAATAGTCGTGATGATAAGAAGTCTGGGTAGCAAAAGAACGAACAACAAAAAATCCTGAGTACATTATTAAAGGGATTTCTAAACCTGTAACAGCTTGGGTTTTAAACTCAATTTCCAAACTTTGATAACATTGTTCGAAAAAATTAAAAGTACTTTTTGACGCTGCACTAACCCAAGAAATATCCCCGGACCAATTTGGAATTTTAGCAAAGAAAGGTAGAGAAGTATTTTTAATATGTAACTCTTTTTTCCCTTGTTCATAGAATTTCATCCGGTTCAAATCAGATAAATGCACTTCTATTAGTTTCATCAATTTATCTTTGTTTATTGTGATTTCGAAGACATTATTGGTATTAAATCCGCTATTATAAATTAATTCAGGCATAAATAAATGATTAAGAGCAGGTTTGGAAATTAAAGACTGAGAAAAGGTAAGCGGTTATTATCTTATAAGTTAAGCACAACTTATCAAGATGCACATTCCATACGAACCTTTAACCGACAACCAATGGGAAGTTATTAAAGAATTTTTTCTCATCAAAAGAAAACGACAATTAGATTTACAAGAAGTGTTTAATGCAATTCTATGGATTACACGGACCGGCTCTCAATGGAGCATTTTAGATACTTCCTTTCTCCATTGGACAGCGGTTTACTATTATGTTTATAGATGGCCCCGGCAAGGAAACACACTTTATCTTATACTCCCGCTTTTAAAGCTCTTCTCATACGATTTGAAACTAAATCTAAAACTTGGATGAGTTCGCATCATCTATTTTTTTCTTTAATACTTATTAGAAATTAAACAAATCATTCCTAAATAACTTATATATATAGATGGGTGTTTGAAAAGAGAGATAGTTGAAAAAATAATATTTTAACCCTCAGATATATAAATTAAACCCGGCTATGAAAAAATTCAGTTTACTCAAGTGCTCAGCTTTCCTCATCATCATCGCGAGTTTTACACAATGTGCCAGGCCCTATCAATTTACCCCCGATCCACTCAAAGCAAATCATTCAACCAACAAATACTTAAATTCCCTGGTACTAAGCATTGAATACTTTGAAGACATCCGGAGAAAAGACCCTGCTAATGATATTTATTTTAATAAAAGAAAGAAGACTCATTTACAAAACGAAAATAACTCAAAAAAATGCATCAACTCGGAGAAGAATTATAAATCCAATCTAATACATAATCTTACCAGGTTAACGGCTTATCATCTGAAAAGTGATCAGATTTTTAAAAATGTAGTTTATGCTAAAAAGCACCTGGCCGACTATTATATTACCGCCAAACTGAAAAACTTTCGGATTATGCAAGATTTTGATGCCTGTGCTGCAACACGAGAGGAATTCCCATCATTGTACACCCCTTGTTATAGTTTAGGGAGCAGTTATACGATTTGGGAGGAACACATTCAGTACTATTCTAGAGCTAAAGTTTTAATACAGTACGAAGAAGTAAAATTATACTCGAAAGATGGGAGATTAATCAAAGAAATCGATTTGGTCGAAAACCATGAGATTAATGAATTTCCAGTAGATAAAAGCTGCTGGTGTGCCTTTCGGACCGCCGAAACCTCTTTATTGAAAATAAACAGCATACTTGCCAAGGAGCTAATCTCAATCATCGAAGCTATTGAAAAAAGTAAAAAAGAAATTCCTTAAGGTAGAGCCCAATAAGTCTCTCTAAGGATGGATCATTGATTGATGATCATGGCTCAAGATATTACATCTTATGACTTTTTATGGGAGCCCTATCCAAGTGAAAAACCTTGTCCACAACAATTGCAGAAGGTCGATGCCCAATAAGTCTGACTGAACCTTATGAGACCAGGATTCGATAATAAAATAATTAAATGTTTAAATAATTTTTAATTACAAATTATTAATTATATATTAGCACTCATTGCTTTTCTAAAATAGAAATCTCATAAAATAAGGGAGTTTAAACAGTTTATTAAACATGCTTTTATTGCTAGTTTAAGAATAAATTATTTTTAATATTCTTAAAAAATTAAGCGCGTGTTTGGATTTTGTTTTTTGTTCGAGAACAGTCAGTTTTTAGATTAAACAAAGCTCATTTTGAGGTGCATACTTGTAAGGTAGGTGCCGAAAAATAGCTGAAGTGTAAACTGAAAAATGGTATTTACAGAGCAATTAATGATTTCCAAGCAGGTTCTAACTAAGAGCTGTTATTTAGTAAACGCTTATCGAAAATAATTTAATGAATCTATTTCATTAACTATTTATGTAATTCGTTTAAACTTAACTATTTAATTTATGAAAACGATCAAAGAAGTTTTAAATCAAGATCATTCAAAAAAAACTAAGGCTCAACTTAGTGAAATGATGCAAACTCTGCAAAACCTTATAACGCAGGAGGAATATCAAAAAATTAGTCTTGTACCTCCAAAGAACCTACCAAACTCAACCAAAAAAGAAATTCTTGATGTAGTAGAAGATTTTCAGAAAAAATACAAAGATGGTTGGGAAAAATTCGCTGCCAACAGTCCCGAAATATTAATTCGATTTGCGAAAAAAATCATGACTGAAGATGAAGCCAGCTTTGGTGTTCAAAACGCTGCTGATGCGGGCTTTGCAGCAGAGTTAGGTAGTCTTGACTTTGATAATTTAATTGCCGGACCTTTAAATGCATGCGTAACTGCTCAAAACAAGGCCTCTCTGGCCACTGTTAACTTCATTCAACAAGTTGGTCTAAAGGATGATGGCAGTGGAGGTAAAGAAGTAGTAATGGTTAAATTCAAATGCGAAAAACCACAAGTGAATCCTCATTTTGGAAAAACCGCTGGTGAAGGTGGAGTGTCCCCTGATGCAAATACCACGGATGAATACCTTGACCCAAAGAAAATTCACGTAGAAGTGCCACTGGTTTCAATTATCAATATTCCCAGTCTGAGAATTGAAAACTGTGATATTGATTTTAATGTAAAACTAAATTCTGTATATACTAAAGATGTTACTAGTGAATTTGGAATTGATGCATCCGTTTCTGGAGGCTGGGGCCCCGTCAAGTTTAAAGTTTCTGCTTCTTATAAACGATCTTCCAGTACTGGGGTTCGGGTTGAAAAAGAATATAATATGGGTGTAAAAGTAAGAGCTACAAATGATCAGCTGCCAGCTGGTTTAGAACAGGTTTTAGGAATATTAGCTGAATAAACAACATGATAAAACTTTCAGATTACTTGGATTATCTCTATCGAGAGGTAATCCAAGCACGAATAAAAGTCGATGAACAATCGGTTGAGTTAGCAAAAAAATATTCTGAACATGAATATTTGAAGTATTTTCGAGTGCCCCGTTTTACCATCCCTAGTGTAAAACTTGAAATTCCACTCAAAATTAATGAATTAGATGCTGAGACTAAGTATAATTTTAAAATAGATGAGGGTACATATGTTGCTGATGTAAACAAAAAAATTGAAGAAGTAAATCTTAAAAATAAATTTAGGATCAAACCTATGACGAAGCAAAAACTTAGAGTTTTCAATTTTACAGAGCTTCGTAGAGATTTAGAAAAAAAAGATTACTATTTTATAAAACAAGTTGATGAAAGCATTAATAAAATTGATTTCATTAAAAAAATAAATGTCAAGAGTAATGACTTCATTAGTCCTTCTAAAAATGCTGAACTTGAAAAAAAGGCTCTGGATCATATTTTGAAAGATAGCTTAAGAAAACAACTTTCTCCTGTTTCATCAAAATTGAAAAATATTTTTATTGATCCGGATACTACAAAAGAGGCGGATAAGGATAAGGTTCTAATAAAGTTAAATGTAGAGATGGTAGAAGAAGGATTGCGAATTGCGAAACTGCATGATGAAAATGGGAAGGAATTTGAAGAAATCGTTTTTGAATAATCAAAAGTCATGCAATTCTTTTTACATTACAAAGTTCAACAAGTAAACTATTTTCTTTCCAGGCTAAGTAATTTAAACGAGTTATTTAAAAATAAAAAATTCCAATTCGAAAAGGAATTTTATACTTTAACTGATTCATTAATCAATTACTTTGAGCAAGTTGGAGATTCAAGCAATCAATCAGAAGCAGAGCAAATCAGGAATACTTTTCAAATGTCTAATGAAGGTGTCGATCCTATTAAATTAGAACTTATTAAGACATATCGCAGAGTAATGAAAAGAACGACAGCCTTCCATTGTTTATCCCGTATAACTGAAATTTTACAAAACGAATTACAAAAAGCCAAAAGCAAATTAGAACAAGCCGAACAAACTATTGGTCAATTGGTTCTATCCTTGATCCAGGCAGGTGCAATCACTCCTGAAGAATTATCAGAGGATCTGGACCAGGAAAAATTAGAAATTATTTGGCATCGGCTAAGTCAAAATGAGAACGTCAAATTACACGAAAGGAATTTAAAATTAACTATTGCTGTTGAAGATATTTTTCTACTCTTCACTTCGGTAATGCTTAAAATAAAAGACTAAAATAATTTAAAATGAAATCACAACCCAACGAAAACAGAGCAAAAGCCGATCGTTATGTAGTATTGCTAAAAGATGGCAAGAAGTCATCAATTAACAAAGCTGAAAAAGAATTAAACATTAAAATGGTTTCTTCAGCTGAGTTAAACAGTAAAAACAGATCATACCAGGTGATGAACGCTGATACGGGAATATTTTACAAAAATCTCAATGTCGGAGTTGTAGACGAAGTACATGTTGATATACTTAAAGCTGCTGTAAAGGATAAAGACAACCCCATTATTTACTGGGAAGAAGAAAAAGAATACCGGCCTGTAAGTGAATTAGAATTACTTGTACGACTTAAAAACACCACACTAGAACTACAGCAACATTTAGAAGAATTAGAACAATTACTAAAAAACAAAAATGAAGATTCGGCTCCTGAACCAGAAGACCTTTCCTGGGGATTGGAAGCAATAAATATAGCCGCTACTGACAGGACTGGAAAAGGTATTAAAACATGTATTTTGGATACTGGTCTATACAAAGAACACCCTGATTTCGAAGGGCGAAACATAGAAGGAAAATCATTCATTGAAGGTGAGGTTTGGGATCGTGATAGAAATGGTCACGGTACACACTGTGCAGGCATAGCTGTAGGAAACATTTCTAACCAAGGTAAACGTTATGGAGTTGCCAATGAAGCAGATATATTTATAGGCAAAGTACTCTCTGATTCTGGAAGTGGCAGTACAAGCGGGATTATCGATGCTATTGATTGGGCCTTAGAAAAAGGCTGTAAGGTAATTTCAATGTCTCTCGGTGCACCAACTGGAATTGGAGAAAATCCTTCGCGAATCTTTGAGAGAGCCGGTGAAAAGGCTTTGGAAAATGGTTGTTTACTCATAGCTGCGGCTGGAAATGATAGCAGACGTCCCAATTTTATACGGCCAGTGAGTAGCCCTGCCAATGCTCAATCAATTATGGCTATAGGAGCTTTAGACAAAACCCCAAACATTGCTAAATTCTCTAATGCCGGTCTTAATACCGGAACTGGAGGACGCATCGATTTAGCTGCACCAGGAGTAGATATATTTAGCTCATTCTCAAAAAATGCTTCAGGGAACCAATTGTATAGGCGTTTGAATGGAACCAGTATGGCCACTCCTTTTGTCGCAGGAATCGCTACACTTTTATGGGAAGCTTTCCCAAATGCTTCCGCAGCAGATATATGGCTGAAATTAGAAAAAAATTCTAAACCATTAAATCATCTCGAATCAAGAGATATAGGTCAAGGAATTGCACAGGCGATTTAATATGAGCGAAAAAATATATATAGCCTTAGTAAGTAGTAACTTCTGCATGAACGAAGAAGTTACTACTTACTTTGAAGAAAAAGGAGTCGAAATTATAAGCTATTCAAAAAAATTAGGCATTCTCAAATTAAAATCTGCTCAACAGCTTATTGCAGAAGAACTCAAATATATAGATTATGCTGAGTTGGATAAAGAGTTCAATATTATTAAAAAAGAAGAGGAATAAAAATCGCTATAAGGCTTATCCAGATTATAAATGCTCAGCATGACTAGTTGCCTACAACAATATGCAACGTGTAAATAGCTACTAAACACGCCTGCCTCATTTGCACCTAACGTTAGACCTCATCTTCAAATCACGAAATGAGGTAAAATGGGGTTGATTAGTATGAACTTAAAGGAAAACTTCCGGCAGCTTTCTTTAATTTAATACTTCTCAAAGGTATCGAAATTCAAAAGTATCAAAGCGAAGAAGAAATATAGAACCGGGATAATGATGATAGGTAAATCCCATCCAAACTTCGATTGTAAACCCAGAAATAAAAAGATACAAACCAAGAAAACAACAGTCATAATAAGAGTAGCCTTAAAGTAATTATATTTTATAAACTGGTGGCAATTTGGGCAAGTCCACTTGGAAAAACCATGTTTTAACACATATCTCTTTACAAATAATAATAAAGGAAATTGATAGCCACATTCAGGACATGTCCTGGGGCCTGCATTCTTTTCAACTACATCTAATATATTGTTGTTTTTACTCATTTTTATTAGTATTTTACTCTATTGATTAATTTTACTTTCCGATTCAAAGAATAAGAAAATCTAAACGCGAATCAATAAATGATCAAAGAGCACGTCCGCAATCCCAAAACCTTCAATATACTGAAAATCCGACAGCTAACAAAGTACAGAACGGCAATATGCTCCATACGGATATACTGCGTTTGCATCGAGCGTTACATGACATAAAAAGCCACCTGTTATCAAGTAATAGGTGGCTACTAAAATTTAGAACACGATAAGAATTTAATCAGATGCTTTAGTTGAAGTAGCATCATTTTCATTGCAAATTGTAACATCAATACATTCAGTTTCAACTCCCTTTTCTACTTTCACATTTACTTCTACTGGCCAAAATTTCTTTTGAATAATAAAAGTTAATAATGAAATTACAACTACAATAATAAATTCCTTAACAAGCAACTTCAGTGTATACGAAGAGGATTTAGAAATTTTTCCATTCTTCATGGTAACGTGTAGTTTTGAATTTGCGGGATTCGGTTAGTAATCTGCTAATACAATTGGATTCCCTGGGGGAAGGATCAATAAAGGCAGGTTCAAAATTGATCCAGTAACTTTTGTTAATTAACATTCAATAAACAATCGCAATATTATTTTTGAAGAGATGTTACCAATAGATGAATTATAACTTTTTATAACTCAACTAATATTTACAATTTAGAGTCTATCTTGCCTTATTGCAATGAGTCAAGTTAAATAAGATTTAAAATCCTTAATTATTATTTAAACTGAACATACACACTTTATATCTATTTAATTCCTTCCAATTTTTAATTGAATTAAACTAATTAATTGAATTAAAACCCCTAAATTGATTAAAACTTGTATGTTTTAATTAAAATTTAAGTAATGCCAATAAGAGAAGACCAACTAAGAGTCTCAAAAGAACAAATATTAGATCTTATATTGTTAATTGAGCTCAAAGCTAAAATTTCAAAATCGAAAACAGCTCCAAGATCGATTAAACATTTCAATCTACTTTCGGAATTTATTATAAAGAGTCTAAAAGAAAGAAAATATAAAGTAATCAAAGGTACTCAACAACCAGATTATGAATCTAGAGAGGTATCTGTAATAAAAGGTCAACAATTTTCTAAATATTGGAAAGAAATAAATGAATTACCAAGTTCAAAGAATAAAAATATTGTCGGACACGGAGATGAAATATTATTACGTAGTAACTTTTGCAATATGCTTTCAATTATGATACATGAAAAATTGTATTTAGATGTATTTGGAGAAGTAAAGGTAGAATTAGGAATTAATATACCAGAGAATGAATTACTAGCAGAATTCCCTACCTCTATCCCGGCTTTTCCTGCAACACCTACTATTCCAATTTTTCTTGATGACAATACGAAAATATTTATTAAAGATGAAAGTAAAAACCCCACAGGAACACATAAAGATAGGCTTGCCCATGAAATAGTTGTTAGATACAAGGAAGAAATAAAGACTTATGGAAAAGTAAAGAATATTTCATTGATTACAGCGGGTGCGACGGGAATTGCATTGAAGTACTTCTTTAAAAAATATAATCCCAATGTAAGGATTCAAACTCTAATAGATATTGATACTCCAAAGGAAATTGAAGACGCTATGAAGAGAATGGGGTGCATTATTAAAAAACTTGACTTATCAGCAAGAGAGTTTAATTCAAAATCAATAATTAAAGAAACAAATATTGAAGGAGATTGTATAGAGTTAACTTTTGGCCAAGAATGGAATGGGAATAATTTCGTTGACATAAGCTATATCAAAGAGAATTTTTATGATTGGTTAACATATGAGATATTTAATCAAAATCCTGACATTTGTTTCATCCCTGTAGGATCAGGTGAACTGATGCTCAATATATTAAAAAGAGTAATTTCAATAAATGAAATTGAAATGCGAAGGCTATTTGTACCAATTGAACGAATTAAAAATTGTTTATTCATCGGGGTTACGTCAAACAATAAGATAGTTTGTGAAAAATTATATTCTAAATATAAGAATGATTCCTACAAACAATCCTTAGATTTAATCAATTTATTAAACGAAGAAAAAGGTTTTCCAATTATAAATTCAAGTAAATGGCAGTTTTCATCCAAAGAATATAAAAAATTCTTTAATGATAATTCAAACCTACCAAATGCAATTCTTCATTTAGAATCTAATGAGAAAGAATTAATTGAAAAAAGTAAAAAAATTGTTTCAAGTTATAATATAGAATGCGAAAATAGCGGAATTATTGGATTAGCTGCATTCTTAGATTTAAAATTTAACTTTGATTCTTTAATTGGAAAAGGAAGAACTAAAAAAGTTCTCGTGGTAAATACCGGAAAAGTAAAATTAGAATTTGAAGAATTAACGTATTAGAGATATTGTCAAAATCACCAGGATCCTGGCTTTAATTTGAGTGGCAATAAATGTAAAAAAAAACAATATAAAACTAAATCAACCTACACAATTAAAAACAGAAAATATGTTAAAAAAATTAGATCACAACAAATTAGTAAGAATTTTATCGATAATTTTTGGAGTTGCAATTATAATAATAATTACTATTACGAGTTCTTATTTATTCAACTTCAACAATTGGTTTAGTGCCGAAGGGGCCAATTGGGGAACTTTTGGAGATTATTTCGGAGGTACACTAAATCCAATTCTTAGTTTTTTGTCCTTAATGGCCCTATTTCTAACGATTATTCTTCAAAATAGAGAACTCGAAGCAACAAGAAAAGAAATAGAACAATCCCGCATAGCGCAAGAGCAGCAAGCAAAAAACTTGGAAAAACAAATAGCACAAAATATTGAGAAAGAAAAAAGAGATCTGATTTTTAAAATGCTTGGAGAGTGGAATAATAAAAATATGCATGAATACCGTCTTTCGGCTTGGAGCACTTTAAATGAATTAAAAGCTGCACATGGCACTGAGATAGACATAGATACTTTTAAAAATGCTACCCCCCGAAAATATACAGAACTTAGAGAAATTTGTCAGTTTTTAGCAAATTTGAGTCTACTTCTTAAAAAAGAATTAATCCATTCAGAATTACTTAATATCCTATTTAAAGACTCTGTAAGCCCTTGGTTAGATCTACTCTCAAAAATTAAATTCGATAATCAAGGACTTGAAAATGATGTCAGTATTGAAGTTTTTAGGAAAAACAGTTTGAAACTATTAAATACAATTAATGCTTTAAACATATATTTATAACAACATAGATAAAAATATAATGCTAAAATGAATTAATCCTGCCACTAATCAAGTACAACATACCTAATCGCTAAACACCTCACACCGTTTTAACGCAACAATCTATTTCAAATAAGTGGTTTATTGCCACTATTCGGCTAAATATGGAATATGTATTAGATTTTCGGAAATAGTTATACATGAAGCGTTGGAGTAACTTCTACCTTTGAACCATCAATGAAATAAGAGCATCATGATTCCAAAAGCAATCATTCTATTATTAACTATTTCAACGCTTATTGGTTGTAAGCAGACCGCTAAGGAAAAAAAAGAAGAATCCAAAATGACAGAGCAAGAACAATTCCAGGCCCAGGTGGAAGCAACAACGAATTTATTTCTTTACCCACCGGCACAACCTTTTCCCAAAACACCGGCAGATCATGGATACCAATACAGAGACGTAGAATTTCCATCATCCGATGGGTTGACGCTATCCGGTTGGCTTCTGAATGAAAATGCAGACAAGGTCATCATTATGTCCCACTTCGGATACCGGGCCAACCGGTTTGGTTACCAGATCAAGCATCAGGGAGATGTCCTGCCTTATGAAAAAGAAATCGAGTTTGTTAAAGTGGCGGGAAGACTAATAGATGCCGGATATGCTGTCCTAATGTATGACCTGAGAAATCATGGACTTAGTGAAAAAACAAAGGAAGCTGCCGGAACAGGTGGTACTGAAGAGGCACGAGACATTATGGGTGCTGTGAAGTTTGTTGCCGCTAACGAAACCACTAAAGGGAAACCTATCGGCCTGCTGAGTTATTGCATGAGCGCTAATGCGAGCATCATCGCTTACGGAAAAGATCTTGATTTATTGGAGCAATCCAATGTCAAAGCTTTGATTGCTATGCAACCCTTAACCAACTCCGATTTTTTAAAAACACTCGGCTTGCCCTCAGAAGTTTTTAATGCAGTAAGCAAGCGATTTAAAGAGATAACCGGATACAATTTTTATGCCCCCGTGCTGGCTGATGTACCTGCTGTTCAGGTGCCGACACTTTTATGCCAGGGAAGAAATGATCCCAATACCAATTTGAACTTTATCCATGACATATACGAAAACCTCCCGGAAGAAAAAGAATTATACTGGCTGGAGGACGTTACACATCGATTTGATGGCTACAACTGGTTCTATGACCATCCTGAAAAAATGTTAGAATGGTTCAATAAATATGTCAAATAAGCCATATCTTGATTAAAATAATTACGGAACTCATATGAGTAAAATAGTCGCGGTAGAAAGCATTTCTCAAAGTCATAAAAATCTCAGATTGGAAACACCGAGGCACCCATTGATCTCAGTTATTCGAATCAAGGATATTCTCAATAAACTGCCACCAACGGGCATACGTTTTCGACTTGAATTATATAACATCATTTTTAAAAATGGGACAGCGGGCGCTTTAGGATATGGAAGAAATAGTTATGACTTTCAGGAAGGAACTATGATCTTTTCATCTCCTGGTCAGGTAATCAGCAACGATGAAGAGCCGACATCTGCTCAACAGGACGGATGGATGCTGCAATTTCATCCTGACCTGATCAGAAGATCACCCCTGGGAAAATCTATTGATGATTATTCCTTTTTCTCCTACGATGTTCATGAAGCACTGCATTTGTCTGATGAAGAAAAATCAATCATCCATGATCTCGTCGATAAGATCGAAAGAGAATATAGTCAGAACATCGATAAGCATAGCCAAAAACTTATCATCTCAACATTAGAGCTGATGTTGGATTATTGCCAGCGCTTTTATGAACGGCAATTCTTTACTAGAACCAACTTAAGCCGGGATCACCTGGAGAAATTCAATGAAGTACTTAAAAACTACTATCGCACTGAAATGCCATTGAGCCGGGGAATTCCATCTGTAGCCTATATAGCAGAAGCTATGAACATGTCTCCAAAGTATCTAAGCGATTTACTCAAAAAGGAAACCGGCTCCGGAGCACAACAGCAAATTCAAGATTTTGTGATCAATCGGGCAAAAACAGAACTGCTCGGCACTACGGAGATGATTAGCAAAATAGCTTATGATCTGGGATTTGAATATCCTCAACATTTCAGTAAAATGTTTAAGAGAAAAGTTGGGATGAGTCCGGCAGCATACAGATCATTGAATTAAACTGTGTTTAACAATATGTCCTTGTCAAGTACCTTCATTCGTCGACACCTGCAGGTACACCAATAAGTCAAACTTGATTGTATATTTCGTAGAATGGTGACGGAGCGTTTGGACAAGAAGGGTCCGGATATTTCCAGTTTTCTTCTCCGTAGGCTTGAATTACTTGACTCCAGCAAACCCCTTCGCCAGTTTTTCTACAATTATTGAATTCTGGGCAATTTGTGCAAAAACCTTCGCTCTTAAAATCACTTGGCTTGAGATTACCAAAGTACTTCGCTTTCTTAGAATTCCATATCTCAAAAATACTTTGTTCCAATACATTTCCAATAATAAAATTCTTGTTCCAATAAAGCTCTTCACAAATCGTTACTTGACCATCGTTTAGTATCGTCAAACTCCGTATACCAGCCGGACATGTTGATCTTTTTAAAAATAATTCTTTTTTAACTGAATATTCATTAACGAAATCACTCTTAACCAGTCCTTTTGCCAAGCCTAATTTATAATTCAACTTTTTTGATTGATTGAAGTCAGCTATAAACTTTTCAAGAGTCTTAGATTGATTAGTATTTAACCTGAATTTTTTAAATTGGCTTTCAGTTTTTGCGATTGAAGCCCCTGCTTCATTAATAATTACTTCCTTTAATGATTTAATATTATTTAGAGTGAGAAGAAGTTTTTCGAGATTTGAAATGGAAAAATTCGTATTTGTAATAACTGAATTCACTTTTAGTTCGATGCCTTGATTGCTAATCTTATATAAAGATTTCATCAGTCTATCGATATACTCTTCGACTTTTATCCCCCATAGTTTTGAGATAGTTTCATTGTCTAAGGAATCCATTGATACTTGCAGATGCCTGATGCCTAGTTCATACAATTTTTTGATGCTTTTTCCACTAAGTGGAAGTTTTGTAGATAAATATGGATAATAATCATTTTCAAGTAATTTCTTAACTAAAACATCCCAGTGTTTATACATAAAAATTTCTGTTCCAGCAATATCAAATTTCCGGACACCTATTTTTTTTGCCTCTTGTATTAATTCAAGAAGCCTTTCGAGAGGAATTAAGCAATTTTGCTTTATTCTTCTATCGACATAACAATACTCACAATCCGTTGCACAAATCGTATTCACTAAAATACTAACATCAAGAGGTCCCTCATATAATCTGGCAGTTGTAAAATCAAGCTCATCTATGATCGCAAAAGATTCTTTATCATAATCTCTGAATTTATATTCTTCCTTATATTCGATCAAAATATTTTTAGGAAATTCAGATAAGAATCCTTGAACAAGAAATCCAACTCGTCCTTTATTATTTATCAGTTTTTTAATAATTTCCAAAACTTCCTCAAAGGAAGAGTCAAAATAATCAGCAAGTTCATCTATACATTTTGATAGTGTTTTTTTCCCATCGAACACTGAGATAATAATACCAAACATTGGATGAATAAAAGAAGTAATTGCATCTTCAGCTAATTTTTCAGGAATGATGAAAAAACTACCACTATTTGATAAGATTACTCTGTGTCGATCTGGTTTAATTATATAATAAGGGTTGAAAATATAAGTTGATTCTAAATTCATGATTGATAGGATTTTAGGGGCATTTATATAGGTATTTTTCAACCTCCATGAGATAAATATTAACTAGCTATTTTTATAAATTTTATTATAAAACAGCTAGTTAATAATTAAAACGCAGTCTATTAAGGAATTATTTATTAGGGCTTATATCAGATGCTACAATAGTATCACTGAACTTTCCACCGGGAGAGCAGCCGGTTTTACAGGAATCCATACAACCTCCTGTGCAACCTAAAGCAGCTCTGCCAACTAGAATTCTTTCTAGCTCTTTGGATGCCAAAGATATAATTTCCTTAATTTGATAATTTGCTTTTTCTTTTGCCATAATTTTGGAGTTTAAATTAGAAAATATATTATTTTTTTATAATGCTAAATATCAAAAATTATATTCCACAATGAATACTATAAAAATCGCATTTCATGTAAAATCATGCCCAACGTTTTATAATCCTGAAAAAACAATAGAACTTTATTCTTGAAGAAGCGAAATACAAAAGGAAACTTGTTGTTGGTATTTAAGTACTGAAGAAGAAATACTACTGCATTTTATCGGTGTCTTTTGAATCTATATTTCGTTAAAAATACTCGCCGTAGCGATGCTACGACTGCGGTTTTTGCCTCATCTATATCCAAAACACATTCCCTAAAATACCGAATTACTTTTTCTACAGTACTTAATTAACTGAATTTCAAACATAGCTTAAATTCAAAAATTATTAAATCAAATTTGTACTTTTATAAAAATGAGGATTATCATCAATACCGAGTATGACAATGATCAATAGGCTTAGTGACTTTTATCACTATTTTTTAAAAAATCATTTAGTTTTGGAATAAACTTAAAAGAAAATGTTGTGCCTATTAAAATGCAGAACACCGACACCTACTAGAAACGGCCACTGCGTTTGTACCGAGCGGTATGAATCACAATAAATCAAAAATTAAATGAAAAGACTAGTATTAAGCCTTTTTCTTTTTACAACAATATCTCTGACCAACTTAGCCGGTCAAACAATTGATACAATAGAGCAGATAGCTTTGAATAATAGAGCTTTTTTTGTCGAAATCATCTCAAGATACTACCCTTTAGACAATGATCAAATTGAAAAGTATAAAGACATTTTACAGTTTATAGCCTTATCAGGTAATAAAAAGCTGAAATGGGATAAAAACCTGATCAATAAATATATTGATGAATGGAGCTACATTAATCTATTGAGGAATAAAGGAATAAACTGGAATCAAAAATTGGTTTCGTCTTTTTGTAATGAACACTGGTTTAACTGGGACTATCTATGCTACAAAAGGAAAGTATATCTTTCAAAAGATTTTTTTGCGGATAACAGCAAAAATATAAATCATTCCCTGCTTAAGGAAAGTGATTCAGTTGATTCTGTTCTACTTGAGAAAAAATGGGAAGTAAATATTTCAAACCAAAATTTATTGAAATATTTCATTGTAATTCCATATAAAAAGAATAAATCAGATAGTACTGCTTTACGTTTTTTACAAAATTTACAAGATCGGGAAATTCACAAAGTTGATAAACAAATACTCAAAAAGTATTCAAAATATATAAACCAGAGAAAGTACTACAGCAACAACAAAATATCCTGGACCATCAATGAAATCATTGACCTGGTGAATCCAAAATTTTTATCTGAATTAGCCAAAAACGAACAAGTTATAAACGATCTATTTATTTCTAAAATTAATGCAAAAAAAGTGAATGATATTTTAACCCGGTTTTTAATTAGTGATTCCAAAAAGCTCCATAAAATATCTAATCAAAAAAGAGGACATTATTTCACAGGCGATGTTGGTTATCTCAATAACTGGACAACAATATTTAGTAAAGAGAATCAAAAATTATCCTACTTCCCCGACACTATTGCAAATAGTCATTTTGAAATAGAATGTAAATTCAAAGAACCAGAAAAATACTATGATTACCATCAATTCAATAGCAGGAATAAGGATATCCCAATCAGAGTAGTATCACCTAGACTGAAAGCAATACTTGAAAAATTTAATCTTCCTAAACATAGATTTTATCCTATTAAACTACATGTAGAGTCTCATTGGTGGGGAAGTGAAGAACGCGATTATTTTGTGTTTTTATGTGATTCAACTAATGCAAAGTCCATAGATTATGATAGCATCTATTTGACCAAAAGAGGAATTATATCTGATAGTATTAGAGTTCTTAATTCTAAAGAACGTGAAGAACTTATGTCCTTTTCTCCCAAAAGAATTCCATTTTTTAAAAGCGAAAACAAAGAGTTCAAAATCTTGAATATAACACTTAAAGACTCATTAGATCTTTTTAATCTAGGTAGCTCTGATATTTGGATTTCAAACCGGCTGTATAAGTGTATCATTCAAAATAATATCAAAGGACTTAATCTTTATACTAATGCTTTACCTTATATCTCCACACCTGTTGACAATAGAAATACTATAAATTTTCGATTGCCCGAAGTCAAGAATGATTCCATGCAGTTAGCATTTAGAAATTATAAAAAAATTAATGACTCTTTGCAAGTTCTTTTTAGCAAAAGTGATTATGCCTCATTTCTAAAATCGAAGTATAAAAACCCGAGGCTACTTGAAATTGAAGTAAAAAATGAAATAATCCTTCCAAGAAATTATAAAATAATCCTTTTAAAAAATGAAGAATATAGCTTAACAAAGTACTCAGAAGAATATGAATATTTAGGAAAAAACAAACTTGAAATTATTGACCCGTCTTGGCATGAGTTATTTCCAATGACTCAAAAAGGCATCTATATTGCAAAGAACGGACTAGGTGACTACCTTGTGCTTTTACTGAAAGAGAATAGTCCTTATGAATTATCAGACATGATTTATAAATTAGAGCATGAAGAAGGAGAACTAATACCTTTTAAGAGAATAAATTAGCGCCTCACAGCAAAGTGTAAAACGGCAATAGCTGCTAAAGGCCTCTACAGCGTTTATACTGAGCCTTATCCTAAATTCAATATCTTTAAGTGATCTTTCTTTCTTCTAACTTTCGGAGAAAAGAAAAACAACTATACTCGCCCGATGTATTTGATTACTTCTTGATCCATTGAAAACCATAAAGATGCATGGGAGGTGTTTTTTTCTTATATCCATTGTCGGGAAGTGGAATAATCCTTTCGTTTTGGAAAATCTGAGTTAGCGATGGAATCGCCCAGACTTTGGTTTTGGGAAAACCGCTTGTATGATACGTATTTTTTAATTCACTTTTTTGGGGTGTCCTTTTGTATTGGATTTGACCATCCATTTCTCCTCGTACAGGGAAGAATATTCAATTAGTATATCAAAAGGCAATACATAGGATTCTGAAATATTTAAGTAATCATTGATCTTGTTTTCATTAGTGACATCATATTGATACGAAAAGATATCTATCGTTTCAGATGCAGGTATGGCTTCTCCAAGTTCCAGCTCAGTAAGCTGAGTAAAAACTCCATATTCTTTTAGTTTTGGATAAACGGTATCAAAGAAGGTGAGAATATCGTACTGACTGTTTTTATCAACTACTTTATTTAATTCAATGATTGCAGGTCCTAATCCGTCATTCCTCAAGCTTAAAGTTATATTGATTAAGGTAGAATTAGTCGAATCCGAAACATTCAGGGTAACAAGCTTATTAATATTCTTATTGAAAGTCAATCTGGGTCTTACGGATAATCTGCTTTGCTCCCTTAATAAATTGGTTTGATACAGGAAAATGAATAAGGTCATCAGGCTAATCAGCATAGCAGAAAGCCCTATTATCCGATCCGCATTAAAGGTTAATTTCATTTTCATCTTAGATCATGCTTAAATTCAATTGTTCTGTTATAAAAAGGAATCCGTCAATAAAAGGTAGTAGACCAGCAATAAATATCAGCAATTATGTAGACGCTCAGTGCAGATGCGGTGACCGCGTTTAGCGACTATGTACGTTCTGCATTTTATTTGATACAGCCATCTTCATGAATTTTTCTATTCATTGAATAATGAGTTCAGAATATAATCAGACGATTCAAACTGAAGCCTGTATTTTTTGACTAATTTGTTAAAATTTAAGTATGAAGTCAAAATTTATTCAAAATCTTATCTAATTTTATTTTCGAAGAGTTTGAAAATGAATTTCTGAAGTCTGGTCCTTTTAGTAACGTACAATACTAAAACAATTATTGAAGTTATTCACTAATGATCTAAGTCATTTCTTGACATATGATTCATAAAACTGTAAGCCCATTCTAAATTTCATTTAGAATGGGCTTATATAATGTGATCGAACACTTGTATGATTAATAATCTTATTTGATTAATACCACCTTTTGATATTCAGACAATTGATTATTACTGGTTCGTATAAAATAAATTCCATTAGATAAGTTACCCATATTAAATTCTATTATTTCTTCAGAGTTAGCCTCTATTATCCTTTTATCTATCAGTTGCCCATTGGTAGACATGAGATAAATTTCAATATCACTTGAGAAACTTCCTTTCAAATGAACATTTAAAAGATTAGTGGTAGGGTTAGGAAATATATCCAAACGTGGAGTTTTATTAGGGATTAAAGCAGAGACAATGTTAGAATAGTTGAATGTGTTATCAAGGTCAATTTGCTTTAACCTATAATAATACGTAATTCCTTTTTCAACTTCATCATTTAAAAACTGATAACTATTTTGTGATGATGAAGTATCTTTACTCTCAATCCATCCTATAGTCTGAAAAGTATTATTGTTTGTGGAACGTTCAAGCTCAAATCCTTTATTATTTATTTCACTGACAGTTTCCCATTTTAAAGAAATAGCATCTTGCTTGGGAATAGCCCTAAACTCAGTTAATTCTACGGGTAATGGATTGGTTAATACTATTGTATAATCTTCTATTTGCCCACCATTATTCGATACATGCGTAGCTCCCAAGGGAGAACCACTATCAAAGTCAGAAATAACTCTTAACCTTAATCCTTGATTTGGAGGCGGAGTACCGGAAGAAGGAGTTGTAAAATTAAACGAAAATACTTCACCATTTTTCTTGCCACTAGTAGCCTGGAATATCAAATCCCCGGCTTGGATAAATGAGCCATCATTATCATAGTCAATAAAAACACTAATCAATTCATCATTTAATGTATTCCCAACCCCAACTTGAACTGTCATAGTATACATAGTATTAAAATTTAACGTGATTCTTGTTGCAGAGGCTATTCTATTAACATAACCACCGTCATAATTGGAACTCCAAGAATTGAATGTTGTTCCATCTAATGTAATATCATAAATTCCCATAGTTTGATCTGGATTAGTTACGTTTGGTGCTGCTACCGTTACCGGATAATTTGCAGCGGGGGGATCATCACTTATAGCATTACAAAGTGCTATTCTAGGATCTGAGAGCGCTGCCTCCATTCTTGTTTTTTGATTTTCTGAAAAACCATGAAAACACGCATCATCAGCATAATCCATGAAGTTATGGATATAAGTAGTCGATCCTGTTGGTGTAACACAGGTATTAGTCACTGGGTCAGGTGGATTTGGATTAGTACAACCACTGGTTCTTTGATGAGGGTCAATGTCATCGCAACAATCACTGTCTGTTCCGCAAGTCATATTTGCAGGACAGGAAGCCCCCCCCATATCGCCAGTAAAGGTATGATATAAATTGAGGTAGTGACCTGTTTCGTGATTTGCTGTTCCATTTAGATTCGTATTGCAATCCAATATAGAACCAGGAATAGCACTTCCGGTTCCGCAATTTGGGTCATATCCAAACGCTGTTGCAAGCATCGTCAATCCATCAGTAGCTCCTGCTGTTGAATTTGGAAATGAAGCGAATCCAAGAGTCGTTGTATTATTTTCGATTTCATGAACCAACCATATGTTCATATAATCCATTGGAGGCCAATACCTGGAAGTGGTTATGGTAGCCTGAGGAACTCCTGGGCTAAGCCCGGCATCCATTCCATTATTGGCAAAATCTGTTCCCCAAGCTTCTCCGCTAACATCATATCTTATAATTCCATCGGTTGATGTTCCGTCGGGAGCAACGATAGCTAAAACAAACTCAATATCTAAAGAAGCGGTATATGCAGTTTTTGAGGCATAAGGACCGGTATGTTTGAAAGCATTCGTCATATCAGATATAGCGGAATTGATTTGAGCATTATTCGGGTTAGCTCCATCATCGTTTCCCATTTGATCATTATCAATAGTGCCAATTGCCTGCCCGGTATGGATGACATGTACAACACATGGAATTTTTACAGTTCCAGTACTCCTTGATTCAGCAGATTGTGAAAAGGTTTGAATATATCGCTCCATTACGTGGCGATTACGTATAAACACCTCGGATTTTTGCCATTGCTTAAGGTGTTGGTCAAAAGCGCATTTTTCACTTTGTTGCCCTACTGCAGAGGGAACAAAAACAATTTGGAGGATGAATAGCAAGAAAGCAAAATAAGGGATGACAAAATTAAATTGCATAATTTTAGTGTTTTGATAATAAATAGTAAATCCTTTTACAAAAAGAATGGTAAATCTATTATCCTGCTCAAGTAATCCCAAAATGAAGCAATAGACAAACGATAGACAAGAGGAATTATAGCTTAGAATCCCTTCCTAACCTTGAAGTAGTACTTTCAGTTAAAGCTAAGTGGGTTAAATACTATGAATGTAACTGTTCAGATCATCATCTTTTGATAGGTCAAGCTTTATTCTCAATCTGTATCTTGAGGTATTAACGCTAGAAGGGGTAATATTCAACAGTTTGGATACTTCTTTGGTACTCATATTCATCTTTATATAAGCAGATAATTTTTGGTCATTTAAGCTAAGGTTCGGGTGCTTTTTTTTGAGCCTTGTATAAAACTGAGGGTGGATATTATCAAAATGAGTCATAAACTCTTCGTCCGTTTGTCCTAATCTCTCAAAGCTTTTGATCATATTAAAAGCAGAGTTTAATGCCTTATTTGAAGTTGAACTTTCATTTAAGCCTATTGACTCCAATTTTGAATTTAAGTCTTTCAGTAGATTGGTAAAATCCTTTCTCATCATTGATTTTAAGATGAGCGTTCTTTCAGAATTACTGAGTTTTTGTGCCAATAATTCCTTCTCTTTTTTGGCTAAGGCTAATTTTGCCTCCTTATTTTTTAACTCACTTTTTTGAATAAGTTTTTGATTCTGGTGCTGCTCTTTAGTTTTTTTATGAAGTTTATTTTCTATGTTTAGATACCTCCATATCAGCAATAAGCCTCCTAGAGATATAATAAAGAGGAAGAGATATAGATATTTAATTCGTTTTTCAGTTTGCAGTTGCTTCTTACTTAAGAGCAGCTCTTGCTGTTTGATAGTTAACTTTAATTGGTTCTCTTTTTTTAAAACCTTAGTCTGGGTTTCTGTGACATTGAGACTGTCTTTATGTTTTAGGTAATCTTTTATGATCGGTAGATGAATGGGGGCTATATCTTTTTCTATCTCTCTAAATTTATAATCTGCGATCAAATAGTTAATATAGGGATCGTCTATTAACAGGGCAAGCGATTTTATTTCATGATAATATTGATTAATCTTCTGTGTATCAGATCGTGCTTCATAGCTCTCCAACAAGCACAATGCACAGTTGATTTCATTGTATTTACTATTTATACTTTTAAAATAATCATATGCACTTTGACATCGAATTAATGCACTATCAAGCATATTATCGGCTAATAAGAATTGACCAATATAAAGGTCTAAACTAGCATATTCGTAATTGTATTCAATCCCTTCTTTTAGATCCTCTTTAAACAAGCTATCTGCAACAAAGAAATGATACTCTGCACTATCCAATACATTTAAAGAATGGTAGATAGAGGCAATTTCACTATGTAAAACAGGACGTCTAACACTATATTCATTTTGGTTGGTTAAATAGTTTAAAGCTAGTAGATAGTATTTCAGTTCACTCTCAAAATCCAATACTGCATTATACATATAACCATAGTTATAATAAGCATAGCTGATCAGACTACTATCGCCATATTCCTCCGCTTTTTTGAGTAGCTGAATAGTAAATTCATACGCTTTATCCAAATCCATGGCTCCACTGTAAAGAGACGACAAATTTCCAATAGCTAAAATTTCCAATTTAGTTTCATTCTTACAATTTCTAATAGCCTCTAATCCATCCAAATAGTATTTTTCTGCATCACTGACAGCATTGATTGTAGAAAAATGATCGCCCAGCAAAGCATTATACTTGGCTACTCCTACATTAAAACCAAGAGATATACTTTGCTCCAACAAAGCTTGAATTTCCAATATATCTATCTCATCTCTATTGCTTAACACCTTTGCAATTGAATCTAATTCAACTTCGTTGTATTTTTCAATATTCTTATCTACTCTGGATTGAGAATTCCCCAAAGTAGAAAATAGGAAGATTATTAGAATTATATTTAATCCCTTCATTATCAATAACTATTAGATAGTTTGTACAGATTTTCAATTTTAGATTATATTGACCCTAAAATTCAAAAATTTGCTTGTGTTGAGCTCAACATATATGCACATTCAATTCCAAATGGGAAAATATAAAAGAATATTTACCTATACAACGAAAATCCCGGATTGAAGAAAACTCTCACTAATATAGTTTATGAAAAAGTATTCAAAGGATAACTTTTCGAATACCTGTCCAGCTTTGAATCAGAATTCTCTTTTAGGCTTTACTGCTCAAAGGGCTTTATCACTATTGAATACAGAAGGGGGATGGAGCGAATCTTTTGATGCTCCAACTTCTTCTCCAAACTCGACTTTAGCATCCTATGGATTCGACCAGAGAAAGACAGAATTTTATTGCTAATTTGTACTACCTTTAAAAATAGCCTATGAGTACGATTCAATCCATTCAGTTATTTGTCACTATTAATCTGGCGATTATTGGCCTCTCTCATTTTTTTCAGGCCAAATTATGGATTAGATTTTTCCAGTTTTTGGCCAGTAAAGGAATAGTCGGTAATACCTTCAATGCCATGCTCGCACTGGGACTTGGTTCTTTTATCGTTTCTTTCCATCAGGTTCGAAGCTGGCCCATGATATTGGTAACTATCTACGGTATTTTACAATTACTCAAAGGCACGATTTATCTTTTAGTACCTTCAATAGGAATTCGAAGTATTGAAAATGTAGACGAAAATGAAAAGAAATTCAAATGGGTAGGAATTATAATGTTTTTAGTCGCACTATTGCTCGCTTATTATTTTTTCACTGATATTGTAACGACAAGAAATTGATTTTAAAATATAAATCAAATACTAAAAATCATCGTAGGAAATCTCAATCACAGCAATTACATTAGGTACTTTTTCATAACCGCGGTCAGCAGTATGCGCTTTTTCAGCTTGTGCAGCAGAGGTAATATCATAAACAATTATACTACCAGAAGGTAGGGTTAAAATAATATCTGCTCGTCCTTTGCCATGTTTGGTCTCTACTTTACCATAGCCCTTTAATTGAGATCCAATTATCTCATAAGTTTCTGCATGAATTGCGGTACCTCGTTTGGCAGCTTTAGCCCTGGTCCCGCTATCCCTGTAAAGGGCCAAAGAAGAATTAGTCGTTCCCGCATCAGAATCTACCACACTGGCGGCTTGCTCAACAAGTCCCTCCAGGTCTTTTGCAATTAAAAATGCAATAGCAAGATCATCAGTGTTTGCACCCTTTTTTTCGTAAGTAGTAAAAATGCCTCGTTGCACGACCGGAGCATTATTATCCAACTTTGGTGAAACCGGATTTACTTTGATTTTTCTTTGTACAGGTGGGTTAATCTCCTTTTTTGCAACAAAATTATTTGCCTTCGCCTGAATATGTCGCAATTGATGCACATTTGCACTATTGTTGGCTAGGGCTTGCAACTTTAATTGATTTACTGAATTGGGGCTAGTAAAGCCAGCTGTCTTGGCCTTCTTTTCAGGAATTTCAGTTCTTCCTAATTGATGATCTTCAGATTCTTTATTGGCATAAATGCTCATCTAAAAACGGTTTTACTTTTTCAAACAATAAGATAAATACTATTTTCAAATATTTTCATTATTTTGCATATAAATAAAGTTGGATATGAGGTTTTTTAAAATCTTTACTTCTCAACTGCAAAATTTTATAATTATTTTAACCAATAACCTCAAAAATGACACTCCAGTTAACTGATCAACAATTAGAAACGGTCAAGGACCGTATCAAACTGCCTTTTAATTTTGATACAGAAAAAATGTACGCAGAAATTCAGGCAATGGATTTAAGCGATTTTGTTTATTATAATGTCATACAGTTAAGAGCCCCGGCGCACATGGTCGATCCCTCTTTACCCATTCCACCACCAGCTGATGATTATGCCGATGGTTCCTGGACAGATTGGCTCGACTCCAAGGAACTAAAACAATCTCCTTATTTGATGAGCGTTATCGACACTTTCAAAAAACATACCACGGTTAACCTGGTGCGTCTTTTGCGTTTGGCACCTCATTCCGTTGTTAAAGAGCATACCGATCCTACTTTGGGGATTCACATCCACAAATCAATGGTAAGGTTAACGGTTCCAATCGCTAATGAAGAAGGTGTTTCATTTTATCTAAACGATGAAATTGTACCGATGAAAACCGGTGAATGCTGGTATCTTCGATTGACCGATCCGCATCGGGTTGTCAATAATAGTGAAAAGGAAAGAATAAATATGAGTATCGATGTAATACCCAATGATTGGGTAAAATCAATGATCATCGCAGCGCAAGAGGGATAGAGCTCCATCGTATTAATTTCACTGATTGCCTTTTTGATGAACGGATAGAATTATCTGGTTTTAATGCATAACCGAATCAGGCTCTTTTCATATTAAAAAGAGCCTGATTCAATCGAATAATATTTTTTATTAAAAAAGAAGTTTGAAAAAGCATGCATTTCTGAATACCAATGGTCATCCATACTTTTGGGTTATTTCCTGTTCTTCATATCCAAAGCCACATCAATAATCATATCCTCCTGACCACCTACCATTTTTCTTTTACCCAGTTCTTCAAGGATTGCTCTTGTATCCAGTCCATATCGGGTAGCAGCTTTTTCGGAATGGAGAAGGAAGGAGGAATATACTCCTGCATATCCCAAAGATAAGGTTTCCCGATCTACCCTCACCGGACGCGCCTGTAATGGTCTGATTAAATCATCCGCTGCATCCATGAGCTGGTATAAATCCGAATGATGGGAAACTCCCATTTTATTCAACACAGCAATGAGTACTTCTAAAGGTGCATTTCCGGCTCCGGCGCCCATACCAGCCAGAGAAGCGTCGAGTCGATTCGCTCCATGCTGCATGGCGACAATAGTGTTTGCTACTCCAAGTGATAAATTATGATGACAATGGATACCAATTTCAGTTTCCGGTTTTAGTACATCCCGAAATGCTTTGATCCGGTCTGTCACTCCATCCATCAACAAAGCTCCCGCAGAGTCCGTTACATAAACGCAGTCCGCCCCGTATGACTCCATCAGTTTCGCCTGTTCTGCCAGGCCTTCAGGACTGTTCATATGTGCCATCATCAAAAAGCCACCTACATCCATTCCCAGTTGCTTAGCCGCATCAATATGCTGAGCAGAGATATCTGCCTCCGTACAGTGCGTGGCAATGCGAACGGATTCTACGCCCAGTGATCTGGCCTTTTTTAAATCTTCGATTGTTCCAATTCCCGGAAGCAGAAGCGTCGTTAGTTTTGCATGGTTCAGCTGCCCTGCAATTCCCTCCAGCCATTCCCAGTCTGTATGCGCTCCAAAGCCATAATTAAAACTTCCCCCGGCCAGTCCATCCCCATGTGATATCTCAATGGCATCTACTTTGGCCCGGTCCAAAGCCAATGCAATCTCCCTAATTTGCTCCTTCGAATACTGATGCCGTATCGCATGCATACCATCGCGCAGGGTGACATCCTGGATATAAATATTATGATTCATCTTTTCGGTTATTTATCAATCTTAAAATCCAAACTCAAATATCAAGTACAAGTTCAAATTATTTATTACATCTCTTGCTTCTTATTCTTAATAATTGTAGCTATAATTGCGATTAATTCACCACACTCCTTCAAAAGATCGTTTCTCTTTTCGTAAGCTCCATAATCAATATAAGTCAATATTTTGAGTGCTACTCTGCTTTCTTTAAGTTCTTTTAAAACAATTCCCATTTTATGAATTTTATCTCTGGGTGATTCCGCTCCTTGGGACTCTCCAAAGTTTAAAGCAGCACTGGTGGAAGATCGAACAAGCTGGTTATTAAGGTTATTAGCAGCTCTATCATTTGGCAAATTATTTAAAAATAAAATTACCTCTCCCGCAAACTTGACCAGTCGATCTTCAAGATCGTATTTTTTACGGATCATTTAATTAGCTTTGAGTTTGAATCTGATACTTGATCTTGATACTTTTTAATATGAAACTTCTATCAGCTTTTCTCCCGCAGCTAGGGCGGCACTGGTCATAATGTCTAAATTGCCTGCATATTCGGGTAAGTAATGGCCGGCTCCTTTTACTTTTAACAATACTACTGTTTTAAGACCGTGGCGATAGCCTAATCCTTCAATGAAAACGGGGCTTTCTGCAGGTACCTCTTCAAACTGCACTTCCTGATGCAGTGTATAGCCCGGTACGTATTGCTGAACCGTTTCAACCATTTGATGAATGCTATCTCGAACAGCTTCCCGGTCCGCAGATTCGCTAAGCACCAAAACCGTATCGCGCATCACCAATGGAGGTTCGGCAGGATTCAAAATAATAATTGCTTTTCCCTTATCTGCCCCGCCTACTTTTTCAATAGCCCTGGCAGTTGTTTCGGTAAACTCATCGATATTAGCTCTGGTCCCCGGGCCGGCAGATTTACTGGCAATCGAAGCAACGATTTCCCCATAATGCACTTTTGCAACTCTGGAAACTGCTGCTACAATAGGTATGGTAGCCTGGCCGCCGCAGGTAACCATATTTACATTTTTTACATCCAGATTTTCATCAAAATTAACGGAAGGAATCAGATAAGGTCCTACTGCAGCAGGTGTCAGATCGACTATCTTCTTATCCGCATATTGCTGAATATGGGACCAGTTAAAATGGTGGGCTTTCGCCGATGTAGCATCAAAAATTACTTTTATTTGCTTCCATTCCGGCATACGGATCAATCCCTCAATACCTTCATGCGTCGTAGCGATCCCCAAACGTCTGGCCCGGGCCAATCCATCTGAATCCGGGTCAATTCCAACCATGACCGACATCTCAAGCTCTTGAGAAGTTCTCAATATTTTTATCATCAAATCTGTCCCGATATTTCCGGAACCGATAATCGCAACTTTTGTTTTTTCCATATAAAAAAATTATAAGTGATTGAACCCCGTCGCATTAATGTATCCATCTTGCTCAACCGGATATGACACTAATAACATAAATATTCCACACCAAACACAATTTACTCACTAAAGCCCACGGAGACTTTACCAAGGCCTTCGATGTTTGCTACAACCTTATCTCCCGGCTGAATATCCACCATAGGCCCCAAGGCACCGGAAAGTATCAAATCACCTGCTTTTAGAGGTGTACCATGTGCCGCCATCGTTTTTGCCAGCCAGATACAAGCATTAATAGGCGAACCCAAACAAGCGGCACCCGTCCCTTCGGAAAGCAGCTCATTGTTTTTATACATTTGCATTCCACAATTGATCAGGTCGACATTTTCTAATTTCACCGGTTGATGCGCAACAACAAAATGACTGGCAGAAGCATTATCCGCTATAGTATCTGTGATCTTGATATTCCAGTTTTCGATTCGACTACCCACGATTTCAATGGAGGCAAGCACATAATCCACAGCAGAAAGAATATCAACTGCGGTAACAGAAGTTGAGGGTAAATCTTTTCCCAATACAAAGGCGATTTCAGCTTCTGCTTTGGGTTGCATTAATTTACTACAAGAAATTTCCCCGCCGTTCAAGACTTCCATATCATCAAACAGGAGTCCGTAATCAGGTTGATCTACTCCAAGTTGCTTTTGTACTATTTTTGAAGTGAGTCCAATCTTGCTACCGATTATTCTGGCGCCTTGTGCCAGGCGGTATTTAGAATTGATGGCCTGAATTTGATAGGCCAAATCAATATCTTCGACCCCAATAACTTCTCTTAAGGGAGAAATGGTTTGTTTGGTTTCTGCAGCCTCCCTTAGAAGTTTGGCCAGAGCTTCAGGACTTTTAGATTGAGCTTCGCTAAACATCATTTTTCGATTTAATACTAATACGACTAGTGCTTAGGTTAATGATGCGCCAAAAATAGCAATCCTATTGATGAAAGCCTATTAATTTGAAGATTTGTTTGGCCAGATTAAAGCAGAAAAAGACTTGTGAAATTGTTTGTAGAAAAGTCGATATCAAACAGCGTGTTTTATACCTGCGGTCTGTTCTTTTATTTATTCGAACCAAAACCATGTGTTACCTGGCCGCTAAAGGTTTCCGGAAATTCTTCTACTCCCGGGAATCCAAGCTGGATATCTCTACCATTCTTAGGAATATATGCTGTTCCGAAAATATAGTCCCAGATAGCCAGGGTTAAACCAAAATTAACTCCGTATTTCCGCTCATCGGGAAGATGATAAGCATGATGCCAAATATGCATTTCCGGGCTGTTAAATAGATAAGGCATTAGCGGCCCAAGGATTAAACTACCCAACCCCCCCGTTCCCAGGATCACAAGGGTTTTCAAGGCCAGAGAGGGTTCTGTAAAAAGGTGGATATCCAGGAGATTATTGGCGAGGATAATACCGATTAAAATGCCTACTACTCCCCCACTTTGCCAACCTTTGAGACTAATATTGGCATGATTAAAATGCCCCCAGGCAAGCGCAAAAATATGAATGATAAAGAAGTCATAGAGCCCAATCCCCAATAGTGCCAAGGGAATGTATTCCAGTGTACGATAAACGATGTTTTCCATCCAGTGATATCTGAGTTGCGCAGCAAAGCCCATTTGTTCTACGGAGTGGTGAACTTTGTGATATTCCCACAGAAATGGCACCCGGTGCAATAATCGATGTGTCCACCACTGCACAAAGTCCCTGATTACCATCCCTACTAAAAGCACTGCCCAAAATGGCCAGCTTTTCATGGGATTGATCGCCCCGAGGTCCACTCCGCTAAGCGCCAGGATGGCATCATTAAAGAGATTCACAACCACCATGGATGCAGCATTATAGATAATCAAAGAGAATAAAAAGAAGTTGAAAAACATATAAAAAGCATCCAGCCAAAAATCCTTGCGAATAATTGACTGGTTTTTTCGCCAGGGAATCACGACCTCCAGCACGAAGAAAAAAACAGAAACCAATATCAACCAGTAAAAGTAACTGTGCCAGGAAGGATTAGTGATCTCATCCCATAAATAGCTAGCATAGCCCTTATAACCGTTAATAAAAATGTTCCAGTATTTTTCCATTAGTATCTTAATTTGAAGGTTATGAGTAAATCTCTACTTATCACATATTGGTTAATTACCGGCTGCTTTCCAGCCCGTGTAACCGCTTTCGAGGTTATATAATTTCTTGAAACCGGCTGCTTCCATTTTTTTACAAGCCTTTTGACTTCGCAAGCCTGCTGCACAATAAACGAGATACGTTTTTGATTTATCCAGTTGTGCAATTTTAGATTCAAAGTCTGGTCCATTTACATTGATTTCCAGGGCATTAGCAATTTTACCATTTCGAATTTCTCGAGGTGTCCGTACATCAAGAACTACTATATCCTTTTCATGCATTTTAGATTTAAACACCTGAACATCAATATCCTGAACCCCTTTTTCTTCGGAATCAGGCTGCTCTTGCGGAGAAGTGGAACAAGCCCAAAAAAATAATAAGCAAAAACTGGCCGTGATTAGTTTATACATCTTTCTGTTTTTAGTATACCAGTCAAATTGTTGACCTTGATCTGAATTTTTATAAAAACCCTTGGAAGAGAGAAGAATGCTTAAGGACGATTAAGCTCATTGGGAAAATATTCCAGCCAATCGGTGAAACCACTATCCAGATTGAAAACTTTCTTATTATCAAAACCACCATTACGCATCCAGGTACACACCCGAATGCTTCGCCTTCCGGAACGACAATAAATAAAGTAATCCTTATTCTTGTCTAATTGTTCAATCTTGTCCAGAAAGTCTTCGGCGAGATAGTCCAGATTTATCGCATTCGGTATGTGTCCAAACTCGTACTCGCCAGCAGTACGAACATCTATAATTACCGAAGCATCACTGGACCTGGCAGTGTTGTAGAATGCTTTTGCGGAAAGGTTATTCAACTGGCTTTTGAGCATTCGCCAGCGCGGTGTTTTACATGACTTATCTTTTTCCATTCCTAAGTTTCCATAAAAATAAAAAAGATCAGGTATTACTTACTAATCAGGATAAAGATAGGTCTTTGAATATTTCCTCATTGTGATCAAGATCACAATGAGGAAATTCAGAAAAGGCTGGTTAGTATTTCTAAAGGTACCCTCCATTTGATTCGAGAGTCTTGACTAAACATGAATTATCGTCTACGAGCCCCTGAGAATTCCATTGCTTCTCCTTTTCCAAACCCGTAGCTAAATCCGAATGTAATAAATCGGCCTCTTTGCCGGCGGTTGAAAATGTAAAAATCCTCCTGAAAGGTTTCATTTAGCCAAATACGTGAAGCAAAAATATCCCGAATACTAAAATTGAGAACTGCCCGTCCTTTCAGTATTTTTTTGCGCAGGCCCAAATCAGCGAATAGATTATCTGCCTGTTCTCCCTGTACCGTTTGTACACTCGATTGATAATGACCGGTAATTTCAAAATCAATCTTTAGCGGCATTTTTAATTTTGCCGTCCACTTGGTCGTCCATTGATCAGCTTTGAAATCAAAATTATTCGACTCGAATACACCTTGCCGGTTGAAAAAGTTATAATTAAAATCGCCATTTATGGAGAGCCATTTATTTGCGCTATACTTTGCATTCAGTTCTACTCCAGTAGTTCGATTCGTTCCAATATTAAGCGGTTTAAATGTATTTACATTATTTTCGAAAATAGAAATCCGTTCGATGACATCGGAAGTAAACCGATAATAAACGGATAGGTTCAAAGAGGTTTTCCCGGCGACATAAACACTGGCAAACTCATAAGAATCTGTAAACTCCGGTAGCAATTCCGGATTTCCGACACGGATACTAAAATTATTTCTAATATTAAAAAAGGGATTCAGATCCCATAGGCGAGGGCGATACACTCTTTTCGAAAAACCCGTTTGAAAAGAAAAGTATTCGGTCAGTTTGTAAGAAGCGTGTACACTGGGAAAAAGATTAGTATAATTTTGCCGGTCGGTCTTATTGGTATTGACCAAAAAAGTATTCAAATCCGTGTTTTCCAGTCTTAAACCAAGTTTCAATCCCCATTTCTTGCCTTCATAGGCCCCTGTACTGTAAACCCCGAGCACTTTTTGATCGTATTCGAAGATATTGGTGAAATTTTCATTCTCCACCCATTCCCCGTTTTCAATATCACTCACTGCAAAATCATTACTTACCTCCTGTAACACATATTGGGCCCCGGTTTCCAAGGTCCACTCCTTGGAAAAGGGTCTGGTATAATCCAGTTTAAAAGTATATTTCGCTTCTTTAAAATTAGTACGAGTTAGTTGATTGGAAAGAATGGGGTTTCCGGAGACTGGAATGTCCGTAAATTCCGAGGACAGGTCTTTCCCAAAGAAGTTTCCCAAAGCACTAAAGAGTAGATTATGGTCTTTATGATCCTTAAAATCGCTTTTATATTGTAATTCGTATTGCCATTTGGGATTAGTAGCTTCTGTTTCTTCCGTGCGAAACCACTTAGCCGTTTCTATGCCTGTTGCATCTAATATGCTGAAATCATTACGAGAAGGCTGATCTTCGATTTCATAAGCAAAGTTACCGGATAAGGTAAGTACATTTCTGGCATTTATATGATAATCTGTTCCCAAAATGAAGTTGTAGAAATTCTCATTCCGATATTCTCTTCCGTTGGTTAGCACCGTACGATTAACCCTGAGATCCTGATTGATGATTTCAGTATCATTCGGTAATTCTCTATAGCCAACGCCAAACTGGCTAAACAGATTAAACTTCTCTGTACGTCGATTCAGGCTAAGACCAATACTGTGATTATGCGGAACACCTGTATTGATCGAAATAGAGCCGTTAACGCCTTTTCGCTCTTCTTTTTTAATGACAATATTGATGATCCCCGAAGTTCCTTCCGCATCATATTTTGCCGAAGGATTGGTAATTACTTCAATACGGTCAATCATATCTGAAGTAATCGTCCCCAAAGCATTCCCCTGTTCACTGGCTAAAACGGAAGGTTTTCCGTTAATCAGAATTTGCACCCCGGAGCTCCCCCTCAAAGTAATTTCCCCCTCGATATTTACATTAACCGAAGGTACATTATTCAAAACATCCAGGGCACTGGCCCCGGTACTGCTCAAATCTTTTCCTACATTGAATACTCTTTTATCCAGCTTAAATTCAGTACTGGATTTTTCGGCCCGGACAACTACCTCATCTAGCGTAGCGGTATTTTCAGCCATACCGATTATCCCCAAATCCAGCATGTTATTTTCGATAGTGTACGTATCTATTTTTTTAGTTATAAAACCAATGAAGCTTACTTCGATATAGAAGTCGCGCTGATCGACTTTAATGGAAAACCGGCCATCCTGATCTGTAGTCGTTCCGGCAATCGGTTTTTGATTTGATTTATCGGCTACCATTACAGTTGCAAACTCAACGGGTTGATTACTTCCGCTTTCTACAACCATTCCCTTAATCGTAATACTTTGGTTCTGCGCCAAACCAAATTGGGCAATACAAAAGAAACTCAAACACAAAAAAATCGGCACCAAGTCTATTTTCATTATCCTGTTAATTTTCTTATCGCGAAATACTTCTTCCATTCAGAAATGGAAATACCTTTTCCGATCACAAAAGAAATTTCTTTTTAGGGTAATTGCAAATACTTTCTTTGAACAACAAAACTTCCCCCTCGAACGACAAATTCAAAAGACAATGCTCAAACAATGCTGTTGACCCGATGGTTTAAGCTGTTGACGGGATAATTTTTCGCACAAAGGTCAATATGACTTAACTTTGAGTACATGAAGTCCAAACGAGTTCAGAAAAAGGATATCCGAAAGGAAATTATATTCCAGCTGGTTTTACATGTGTTGGTTTTTATCTTTTATTCTGTTGACAAATACAATCCTCAGATAGAATCTTATAAAGTAGCTTCATTCCTTAGCTATGCTCTGGCGGCACTACTCATCAATTATTTGCTTTTGCCCAGGTATTTCTATAAAAAGAAGTATCTGCAATTTTTAATGTTTCTTATAATCATCACTGCCGGAGTGATTTTGATAGAAGAGTTTGTTATTGAACAAATTTATTTTCCGGATACCCGGGGTAAACGTTTCGCCGGAGTTTTTTACTGTCTCCTGGATGTATTGCCGATTATCACTATTTTATCAGGTTTCAAATTCGCCTGGGATGCGCTCGGAAAGCAAAGGGAAGTAGACGAACTTAAAAGTGCTATTAAAGAAAGTGAATTACAATTTCTCAAATCTCAAATCAATCCCCATTTCCTCTTCAACAATCTTAATAATTTGTACGCATATGCCATCGAACAATCTCCCAAAACCCCTGAAATCATCCTTGAATTATCGGGTGTCCTGAGATATATGCTTTACGAATGCAAAGAACAATTCGTAGCTTTGGATAAAGAGATTAAACAGTTAGAGAACTTCGTAAAGCTAAATGAAATGCAGATTGAGGAAAGAGGTGAGATAAAATTTTCGACGCATAATATTCGATCGGAATACCAAATTGCCCCACTCATTCTAATTGTTTTTATAGAAAACGCCTTTAAACACAGTACCGCAAGTCAAAGTCATAAAATCTCGATTGACATTAGTATTGGGCTTTCCAATGAAGGAGTTTTGGAGTTTATCTGCAAAAATTCATTTCGAGAACTTTCCAATACTAAAAGTCTTAATCAGGGAATTGGTTTGGAAAATGTCAAAAAGCGCTTACAACTCATATACCCCGATGCACATCATTTAGCGTTCGAAAAAACCGCCGAAAATTATAAGGTTAAATTATCGCTCAGGTTAAATAAAATCACCTAAAATGAACTGTATCATTATCGAAGATCAACCACCGGCACAGCGCATTTTGAAAAAATATATTGAGGACATTGGCTCTTTGCAATTATTGGCCACCTTTCCAGATGCTTTGCAAGCTATGGCTTTTTTAAAAAACCAGGCAGTCGATTTGATCTTTCTGGATATTCATTTACCAAAGATTTCGGGAATTGATTTTCTAAAGACACTGGCTCATCCTCCGCAAGTCATTCTGACCACAGCTTTCCCGGATTATGCGCTGGAAAGCTATGAGCTCGATGTGGTTGATTATTTATTGAAACCTTTCTCTTTTCAACGATTTGTTAAAGCCGTTTCTAAAACCTCAGGCCAAAAATCAATCAGTCCCGAATCAAAAAGCGACCTGCAGAAAACGATCTTTATCAAGTCCGGATATGAGCATATCAAAATTTCTATTGAAGAAATAGTTTTCATTAAGTCAGATGCCGATTATACAGAGCTCAATATTCCCGGAAAAAAGCATCTGAGTTCGGAGTCGCTTCGATTTTGGCTGGATAACCTAGATCAAAATCAGTTTTTCCGGGTACATAAATCTTATATTATCAATATCAAAAAGATCGTAAAAGTGTCCGGTAACCAAGTGTATCTGGAGCAAGATGTAATCATCCCCATAGGAAGGGCATACAAAGAGGCTTTTAATCAGAAGATATTAAAGTAAAATGTGAAGCCAGCCAAAAGATCAAGAAGTCTTTATAAAAGAATTGATGATCAATCATTTATTTGAATTGTGTAACAGCTTAAAAGTTCCCTGATAACGATTATTTCTTTTAAAGCCGGCTTGGCATCTGAGCTAAGTTTATTCACTTACTTTTCTAAAAATATAGCCGGAAGGGCTTTTGGTATAGGCTATTCCCCGCATTGACTTTAAAAGCTGTTCTTTAGTTGACTCTATTCCATTTTTGGGCTTAAGGTATTCGTCCAGGTTCTTATCGGAAATACTGAATTTGTCATCGGTATTCCTCCTGTAAACAGCGATTAATTCAAAGTCCGGATCCAAAGAGGCCATTGAGGCATCTCCATGCGAATTGTTGCAAACCAATAATCCACCTTTCTTTAAATACCTTTTCGTAGCCTGACCTACAAATCCGGCATACTGCGATATTAGCAGATCAAATTCCTTATTCAAGTCTTGAAATCTTTTGTTATAATCCTGTTGGTAAAAGCGAATAAAAGGTTCTTCCGAATACTCTTTGTTCTTTTTTATAAAATCGATTGTCTCTGCATTTTCAAAAAACTGGTAAGTGTTCCTGAATGAATCGGCATAGGTAACATGAGAAAAAATCAACGAAGGGGTAATATGTACATGAGATCCGGGGTAAAAGACTTTCTCTATGGCAAATCTTTTATTCAATGCTCTGAAAAGGCCAATGGAAGTATAGTCCTTATCGACATGGTATTTTTTATATGGCTCAGGGATATTCATTTCGTTAAATATCTGGGATATTGCAATTAGATTTAACAATAAGCACTATTTATCTGTCCTTGATTTTATATGCAATTAAACAGTAACAAAAACTGGCTAATCAAAAAGGACCGACCACAAGACCGACTAAGGAATAAAAAAACCCTTGACAACTTACTGTAAATCAAGGGCTTAAAGCTTAATGCAGTGATCCCGCCAGGACTCGAACCTGGAACCTGCTGCTTAGAAGGCAGCTGCTCTATCCAGTTGAGCTACAGGACCATTTATTTTTGGCTTTGGAGAACAATTCCAATGCTACCGGGATTGAAAAACAAAGCTATTTTTCTATTTTAATCGCAATTTTGGTTCATCTGATAAAACCAAAAAGCCACCTTTCATTCAAGGCGATGCAAATTTAGTAGTTTTTTAAATAAAAACAACCCTTGTCTGGACATTTTTTTAACGATCAGAAAAATGAAATCGTTCATCGGCAAAGTATTTTTAACAAGTATTACTCAAAGGATAAAACCCGGCTTCAACTGACATTGCCTAAAAAGATATAAATGCAAAGGGTAACCAGAACAAGAATAATACTCAATCCTCTGGCATATTTCCACTGCGTCATCTCTACTGCGCCAGTATCTGTGATCGTAAAATTATTTTTCCTTGGAGCTATTATGGACACCAAATGCATTACCAAAACGTTCAAAACAAATTCAATACCCCAGATATGTACAAAATGCAATTCTACTTTCAAAACAAAATACATCAAAATATAAAAAGCCAGGCCAAAGAATAAACCTGCCTTTACCCCGGTAGCAGAGACCCTCGGAAAAAAGAATCCGGCCATAATCACTGTAGCCATCGGAATAAAGAATATCCCGTTTAGCTGTTGAAGTAATTGATACAGACCTTCCGGGGCCTTAGCAACAAAAGGCGCAACTACAATCGCAAATACTGCCAGGACCGCCGAAGACATTCGCCCCATCCAAACCAACCGGGATTCACTTGCATGATGATTAATATAACGCTTATAAATCCCAAGACTAAAGATAGTGGCAGCACTGTTGAGCGCACTGTTGAAAGTACTCAATATCGCTCCCATCACTACTGCTACAAAGAATCCCGTCAGCCAAAGGGGCAAAACCTTTTTGATCAGCAAAGGATAAACAGTATCCTGATCATCATAAAGGGAATCTCCAAAATAATAAAAGCCGATAATGCCTGGTAAAACGATCACGAGAGGAATCAGAATCTTTAATACACCGGTGAATAATAATCCCTTTTGTGCCTCTTTAAGGTTAACTGCTCCCAGAGCTCTTTGAATAATGGATTGGTGCATCGTCCAGAAATAAAGTTGATTAATGATCAAGCCGGTAAACAAAACACTAAAGGGCAAGATAGCCTCCCGCGCCCCTTCTCCAATTGATGGCTCCCGGCTGATCACCGAGAATTTCTCGGGTGCATGCTCAAAAACCATTACCAATCCCCTCCACATATTTCCATCCCCGATTTTCCATAAAGCGAGTAAAGGTACAGCCAAGCCGGCGATCAGCAACCCATAACCATTAATAGTATCCGTATAAGCAACCATCTTCAAACCTCCAAAAATTGCGTATACCGCACCAATTACCCCCACTACAACTACGGTGAGCCAGATTCCCTGTTCTTTGGAAATATCCAGTATTGTAGAGATTTCAAAAATGCTTTCAATATTAATAGCTCCTGTATAAAGTACAATCGGCAATAAGGTGCTAACAAAAGAGACTATTAATAAAAATGCAATCAGCGTTCTAGTCATTCCATCGAAGCGCTTTTCCAGGAACTCGGGAATGGTAGTCAGGCCCATTTTCAAATAACGCGGAACAAAATAAAGTGCCGCTGCTACCAAAGCCAGGGCAGAGGTTACTTCCCAGGCAATAATGATCGCTCCGTTCCGATAGGATGATCCATTCATTCCAATCAGATGCTCAGTAGAAATATTGGTCAGTAACATAGAGCCGGCGATAACTATTCCCGTCAGGCTTCTGCCCCCGAGAAAAAAGCCATCTTTGGAATTTAGCTTATCTTTGCGCAATTGCCAGGCCGAATAAAGCGCAACGAAAATTGTAAAAGCTAAAAAACTGAGGAATTGTATCATATTATCTGACTTTCGTTTCGTTGATTACTATTTAAACATACTTGTCCTACTTAATTTCCCTGCCTTCTAAAAATCGAGAGCGGTAAATCCGGTAGCGCTCATTTATTGTCTTCAAATCCGGAATCTTAATCCCATAATCCTCTACTATCAAAGAGGCTGCAGCATGCGCAAAAGCAATAGCATCCGCTATGCTCTCGCTTTCCCTGTATTTGACTAAAAAAGAAACTGCGAAAATATCTCCGGCTCCGGTAGGATCAACCTCATTGGTCTGAAAAGCGGGAAATTCAAATCTCTTTCCCTCATAATATACTTCAGCTCCGGCTCCGCCTTTGGTCATAACCAGTATTTTCACCAATCCGGCAATTTGCGGAATGGCCGATTCAAATCCAGCGATATCATCTTCACTCATAAATACTATATCTACAAACCGGAGTTGTTTCCAGTCCATTTCTTTAGGACTTATCCTGCCTTTTTCATTCCACTGGCGTAACCAGCCCTGAATTGTAGCTGCAACTAATGCATTGGGAAAATACTGTAGAAAAGAGAAGTCGGCCTCGTCGGCAATCAAACAAAATTTTACAATCGGAACGCTCGCCCAATGAACAGGTAAATCTTCCGGATATAATGTTTCTGCCCGGTGGTGAATGTATTGTGTCCTATTGCCATTTTTATAAATATTTTCAAAAACCGTGGTTCGAGTAGCTGCTTTATTTACTATTTCAATCCCCGCTGCTGCAAAAATATTATGAAAGCCGAAATCACTGCCGACGCTGGTCAAAATTGCAGTGCGCATTCCCAGATGACTTGCCATGATCCCCGAATAAGAAGCGGTTCCTCCCAAAAGATATTTCCCTTCGTACAAATCGTGACACAAAAAGCCTATACATAACAGATCAGGCACATCACTGTGTTGATATTTTTTAATTTTTGACATTTATAAATGCTCTTAGCTCATTGAGCCATAAGATAAAAAGAACCGGAACAAAATAAGTCGGGGGAAGGATAAAATCTGACCTGTCCCCCATTTATTTCTCATTGAGCATTTGCAAAATTCGTTTATTGAGTCTCGATTTTTTATTTTCGTCACGAATAAAACAGAAACGCATACCATGAGTCAAACCACTAATGTAAAAATTCACCCTTCCTGGAAAACTGTGCTTAAAGATGAATTTGAACAACCTTATTTCTCCGTAATTAAGCAGGCTATTTTAAAAGACAAACAAGCCGGGCATACGATTTATCCCCCCGGCTCTCTGATTTTTAATGCCTTTGATTCTACGCCTTTCGAAGCAGTTAAAGTAGTGATTCTCGGGCAGGATCCATACCACGGACCGGGCCAGGCACATGGTTTGTGTTTTTCTGTGCAGGATGGTATTGCCAAACCGCCTTCTTTGGAAAACATCTTTAAGGAATTGCAGGAAGATATGGCAATTGATGTACCCAATAGCGGTAATTTACAAAGATGGGCCGATCAGGGTGTTTTCTTGTTAAATGCAGCTCTAACGGTCCGGAAGCATCAGGCAAATTCTCATAAAGATATTGGCTGGCATAAGTTTACAGATGCAGTTATTCGCAAATTATCCGATGAGAGAGAGGGTTTAATTTTTTTATTATGGGGTGGTTTTGCTAAAAAGAAAGCATCTCTTATCAATACGCTTAAGCATCATGTACTTACTTCGGGACATCCTTCTCCCTTAAGTGCGAACAAAGGTTACTGGTTTGGGAACAAACATTTCTCCAAAACAAACGAAATTCTGACCAATCAAGGTTTAAAACCAATTAACTGGTAAAGAGCGTTTTACACGGGAATTGTTATGTGCTTAGTGAATTGATTATCTCGGACTACTCGCCAGTACGTTTTCTGTAGCTTTTACAACCGGCAAGGTAAAGAAGAAAGTACTGCCTTCGCCTTCTGTGGATTCAACCCAGATTTTTCCTTTATGTCTCTCGACGATTTTACGAACCGTAGCCAATCCAATACCTGTTCCTTCGTATTCTTCTTTGGTATGCAGCCTCGTCAGCATCTCAAAGACCTTTTCCTGATTTTCTTTACTGATTCCGATACCATTGTCTTTAATGTAAAAAGTATAAAAGTCACCTTTTCTATCAAATCCTATAGTAATAACCGGCAAGCGTTCGCCTCTGAATTTAATTGCATTGCTGATCAGGTTTTGAAACAACTGGATCATTTGCACCTGATTCGCGCGAATTATTGGAAATTCTTCATAAGCTTCCACATTAATCGTCGCGGAATTTTTGATGATTGGAAATCTTAAATTCCCTTTCACCATATCAATGATATCTTTAGAATTGATCAGTTTATAATTTTCATTTCCTCGAATTGAAACGCGGGAATAATCCAGTAAACCGTTCAATAGCTGCTCCATTCGGATGACACCATCGATGACAAAGCCCATATACTCCTTCGCACGTTCATCAAACAGCGAATCATAGCGCTTTTTGAGGATAGAAGTATAAGAGTTAATCATCCGCAAGGGTTCTTTGAGATCATGTGAGGCAACCGAGGCAAAGTTTCTCAGGTCTTCGTTAGAGCTTTCTAATGCTTTATTCTGATCCTCTATTTTAGCTTTATTTTCCTCGAGCAATTGATTGGTATCGGAAAGCAAGGTGTTGATCTTTTGCAATTCTCCGTTTTGGCGGTTGATCTCTTCATTTTTTTCCGTCAATAATTCAGAAGAACGTTTTTGGGTCCGGTATCTGCTTATAAAAAGGAGTAATAATCCACCAAAAGAAAGCACCAAAACGGCCCAGATATAGTAGTATAATTGATTGATTAGTTTCTCTTTCTCCAAAACATCTTTATCCTTCTTTAGCAGCTTAATTTCATTTTCTTTTTTATAAATCTCGTAATCACTGGTCAGTTTACCCATTTTTTCCAGTGTCGTTTCGTTCAGGACACTGTCTTTTAAAATGGTAAAAGCATCTTTGTACTCATATGCTTTTTTGTAATCTCCCATCTCTTTATAGGCCTTGGCAAAGTGGTCCAGTATTTCCAATTGCCTTGGCTTGGAGCCAATTTCTTTTGCAATTGCCTGAGCCTCTTCCAAATAAGGAATGGCCGCTTTTGGATCATCTTTTTCAATAAAAAGATTGGCTAAAGAACGCAAAGTACCAACCATTCCCCATTTGTCTTTGAGTTCTCTTTTTAAAGTCAGGGAACGCGTCAGATTATCATAAGCTTTTTCATACTCTTCGAGTACCATATAGGTCGATCCCATATTGGACAAAGCATAAGCTTTACCCGTCTTATAATCTATTTCGAATGCTTTACGCAGGGATTTTTCATTGTATTCCAGAGCCTTTTCCAGTAAGCCCAATCCTTCGTAGGTAGTTCCCAAAGCTGCCAGACAGGCATATAAGAGGCGATCACTTCCTCCACCTTTACTATTGGCATAGATTTGTGCTTTCTGATAATATTCAAGTGCTTTATCGAACTGATTTTGGTAGAAAAACAAAGAACCAAGATGATATAAAGAAGAGGCAATTTTAATGGAATCATTCAATGCTTCGGCAGAGGTAAGTGCCAATAACTGATTTTCATAAGAAAGTTCATAATTGCCCTGATTTTTATAAACGCCGGCTTTGCGGCCATAAGCCTGTCCTTCCAGAGCTATATTTTTTTTAGCGGGTTTGTTAAGCGCTTCCAGGCAAAGGTCATAATATTCAAGTGCTTTGATATAGTTATTTTGCCAGTCGTAGGAATAAGCAAGTTTAAAGTATATTTCGCCTTCGTATTTAAAATACTCTTTTTCATTTTGTGTCTGCAGGGCTTTTTCTGCGAACTCCTGTGCTTTGATGTATTCCTGAGCCTCACTATAAGCAGAAGAGATTGCTAAATCAAGCATAATCAGTCCATCCGTACTGATTGTATCCAACTCTATTTCGCGTTTTTGTAACAGACTATCCAAGACAGGCGAGGCAGAACCATTATTATAAAGCAGCAATAATGGAATTAAAAAAATGAGGCGAGAAAATGTCTTGAATAACTTCAAAACTGTTTTTTTTCGGGTTTAAAATTTTCTATCCAACCATACCGAACATCTATGCATTAATGACAATAATTATACCATGAAAACCATCTTACAAACCATCCGGTTAGAGGCTCGTAAGATGATTTTTCTTGCTCCTTACTTACCTCCGGTAGTGCTGGAATTCGTAGGAATTCCAATTGGAGGTGGACAACCAAATTCAGCACTAGCGAATTGACCTCCTTTTAAATTAATAAGCTCAGTTGCACTGAGTACCTGTGTGTCAGTATTCTTGATACTGAGTAATTTACTTACTTGTTTCATTAGAAAACGTTTAGTTTTAAGGAATTGAAATAATTTATACTGGAGGGATTTTCTAACAACTAAAATTCAAGAATTATACCAATAATGAGGACTGGTAAAATCTCTGACTAAAGACCGATGAAAGAATAGTTTATTCTCGAATTAATTTTCCACCCATTTCTCCCAGTTGATAGGCATAAACGGCCTTCTCATTAGCGACGAGTATAATTTTCTGGTTTTCACCAAAAAGGTCGACTAATGTAAACAACCCCGTACCCGCTAATGGAAAATCATCCGGCTGATTACCACGGATATCAATGAGATTAATTGTACCGGCATTTTTATTAAAAACGCCAAAAAAAGTGCCTTGATCAGGCTCGGTCAGATAAATAATAAAAAAATCATCGGGCTTTTCCTCTAACTGAATTTCGAACATCTGTTCGACTTGCAAATCCTTATAACGAAAACCTTTAATTTTATTATCCTTTAAGACTACAAAGTCGGAACGTAGTTCCCTTTTTAAATTATTATCAGTTACAATTTTTAAAATATCCGGTTGAATTTTTAAAGCAAGCTGGATTTCTTTGCCCTGATCATTAATAAGCTGAATCTGCCCGGATGGTTCTGACAAAATGATCGTTTTTTTATCGGCTATATCGGAAATGGAAAAATTAGTTTGCTGCGTTTTTTTTGTGGCAGTATTTGAAAAGACAAGCTGCCCCCTGCGATCATAGGCTGATAATTGTCCGTTTCTGTCAAGCCCCAAAATGTAATCCTTGTTTTCTATTTGAAAATGCTGGAAGGCCTGATCGATATTTCCTGCTTCGGTTTTCGGATTCCAGCCCAAAACCGGATTACCATCCTTGTCAAATCCATAAGCATAGCCATTGGCACAAGAGAGAAAGAACTGATAACGTTTGTCCTTTTTGAAATCGAACAAAGCCAGGCCATTAGTTGCAAGCGACTGTAAACGCAAAGGATAGTTCCCCATATCTTCACCGTTCCGATTGAGCAAAAAGACTTTTTTGGCTGTATTAAACAAAAGATGCACCTCTTTACCATAATAGTCATCCATTTCAAAAATATCCGAAAGAACAGGCCCATCAAAAGTCCTTTTCCAGAGTAATCCTCCCCTATCATTTAACATATACAGATTATGTGAAGCATCGCGAACCAGTATCTCATAAGCCTCTTTGGATTTATTCCAGAGTGCTTTGGGTTTGCCAATCACTTTATCACTTAAATTGACTTTCCATAATATATCCGTATGGCTTTGCCTGCTTGCTGTTTCCAAAAAATCAAACGCTATCTCGGTATGCTTTGGTTTTTTAAAAAAATTAAATCCTCCTATTCGCTTTATAAATTTGTGTTTGTTCCTCAAAGAACTTTCTTTGAAATTTTTAGCCAGCATCTTCTGAATAATGGAATTCAAATCTGCCCCTTTCCAGTATATCATGGCATCTGATTCTCTGGAAATTTTGTTATACCAATTTAAAAAGTCTGCATCATTGGCAAGTGTTTGCCCGGCAATATATTTGTCAATAAGCGTTTCGATACACTGACCAGATTTGGAAAAAATAATATACCGGTCGATTAAAGTATAATAAGGGTTCTCCAGATCGAGTCCCAGATGATCAATAAAAGGGGTCAAAGCCTGATTATCTAAAAACCGATTGATTGAATAAGTTTGATAAGACGTGTTGAGCAAGAGTCCTTTCTCTTCTTCATACTTCTCCAGATAGTGTTGCAAATGCTCCTTATCCCTGGCTTTTAATATCAACAAGCGGTCAGCTGATGTATGTGCATTAACTAGTCCCAGGGCCCATTGACCAGAAGTAAAAGGTGCAAAATAGCGGTTGTATATGGAATCATTTGGGGTGACCAATCCGCTATTGTCATGTATAGCAACAAAACCGCTATGATCCGGCAAGACATTAATGATTTCCCAATCCTTATTTTGTTTTTTAGTAGGAATTGAGCTTCGAGGGTAAAAAACTCCAATGGGCTTTGTCTGGCTTATATCAAACCGCATCCAGGAAGAAAACCTGGCGACAACTTTAAGCAAAGGGCGGTACTCATCTCGCAAAAATGCATTGAAAAAGGTTGAAAAGGCTTCGGGGTTTACATATAGATTACACGGAGCATCATGACTTCGGACAATTAACTTTTTAAAATCATGATGATGATTCAGATTATTTCGAAAGTTCTTTAATTGACGAATCGCATCTTCTATCTGCACCGCATATCTTGCGAATAGTCGTAGGTTTCTATACTTAAACGTATTAAACGTTTTTCCATCCGGAGTTTGAAAGCGATAGTATCGAAATCCCTGAAAGCTATATTCTTCCTCGTAAATTCCCTGCAGGCTTTGCTTTAGGATCAGTGAATCGAATTGCGTATTTTTGACATCTAATATATGCAGGAAATCCATTTGAAAGGCGCTGACCTTTTGTAAAACGGCGATGTTTTTCTTTGCTTTTGCGGAGCGAAGCGTATCCGGAAAAAGTTCTTCAAAGAATAGCCGATCTTCTTCAAAACGATCCAGAAGTTCTAATTCAAGATTTTCCGCCACAATAGTATTTCTAATAGAATGATTGGGCTGATATTCTAAAACGAACGCAGATTCGGAAGGAATCGCTTCGAAAGGAGAAACCTTGACAAAAGGGAACCTAAAAATACTGAACAGTAAATTTAGAATGACTATAAACAATATTAACCCTCCGAAGAAAAGGGCAATTTTTCTTAGTTTCGCGTTATTCTTATACAAATTTCCTCATTAATACTAACAAATAAAGGTGCTCTATTAGCATCTCCAAAATAGAAATTTTTGAAGAATGGCAAAAAAATTCTTACAACTAGGAGCACTGTTAGGTGCATTATCCGTCATTCTGGGAGCATTTTCAGCCCATGCCTTAAAGGGTAAATTAGATGCCAATCTGTTAAGTATTTTTCAGACCGGTGTACAATATCAGTTTTACCATACGTTTGCATTATTGATGGTAGGCTGGATTGCATTAAAAAACAATAACAAATGGTTTAGATACGCCGGTATTTTTTTTATACTAGGTATTGTATGCTTCAGCGGTTCCCTTTATCTTTTGGCCAACAGGTTTTTATTGGAAATAGAATCCTGGTCCTGGCTTGGTCCAATCACTCCAATCGGAGGACTTTGTTTTATTATAGGCTGGGTACTTTTTTTTATTGGTGTTTCAATTTTAAAAAACGATGAATAAAGATTATGACAATTATGTCGCAAGGATGAGAAAGATTGCAGATGTAGAGCATTCTGCTGCGGTATTGAGTTGGGACAAAGAAGTTAATCATCCAAAAAAAGGTTCGGAAATCAGAGCGCAGCAAGTAGCGACTTTATCCGGTATTGCCCATGAATTATTAACGGATGAGCAATTTGGTATCCTGTTGGATAAACTCCAGCAAAACAGCAAAAACCTGAATGCGGTCCAGGCGAAAAATGTGGAAGTAAGCGGAAAGCGATATCAAAAGATCAAAAAACTTTCCAAAGCATTTGTCGAACGAAAATCCAGGACTACCTCTTCAACTTATGATGCCTGGATCAAAGCCAGAGCACAAAAGGATTATAGTCTATATCGGGAGGCACTACAACAAATGATCGAGGTCAAAAGAGAAGAAGCCGGTTTATTAGGCTATGAAGCACATCCCTACGATGCCTTATTAGATGATTATGAACCGGGATTTACTTCGGCTCAATTGGATCAGCTTTTTGCGGATGTCCGAAAGCAATTGGTAGAATTCGCCGCTGAAATCAGACAGAAATCTCAGGTAGAAGATTCTTTCCTTTATAAGTTTTACCCCAGGCAAAAACAATGGGATTTTGGAATTGATATACTAAAAAATATGGGCTATGATTTTGAGGCCGGGCAGCAGGATATTTCCACACATCCTTTTACAACCAGCTTTGGCCCAACAGATGTGCGGGTAACAACCAGAATTGATGAACACAATTTTGGCAGTATGACCTGGAGCTGTATTCACGAAGGTGGCCATGCTTTATACGAACAGGGTTTCAAACCTGAAGCTTACGGTTTGCCTATTGCCAAGGCCATCTCTTTGGGCATACATGAATCCCAGTCAAGATTATGGGAAAATAACGTTGGCCGGAGCCTTCCTTATTGGAAAGCCCATTATGCAAAATTACAGGAAATCTTCCCTGCGAACCTGAAAGGCATAGACCTAGTCCAATTTTATAAAGGAATCAACAAAATAGAACCCTCCCTGATCCGTACTGAATCAGATGAAATCCACTATCATTTCCATGTTTTGATTCGCTATGAATTAGAAAAAGCATTGCTGGAAGGTAGTTTGGAAGTAGAAGACTTAGAACAGGAATGGAACAAACGATATAAGTCCTACCTTGGGCTTGATGTCCCGGATGCCAACCAGGGAATTCTGCAGGACATACACTGGGCTTTCGGCTTGATCGGTTATTTTCCTACTTATTCGCTTGGATCGTTTTATGCTGCACAATTTTTTGAGCAAGCTAAAAAAGATATACCCGGCCTTCTGGAACAGATTGAAAGCGGAAATAATGCTGAGTTATTAAATTGGCTGAGGGATAATATCCATGTATACGGCAAGTTTTACACTGCAAACGATTTATGCGAAAAGATTACCGGAGAAACCCTAAATTTTCAGTATTTCATGGACTATGCCAAAGCAAAATATCGAGATATTTATAATGTTTAAAATGGAGCTGGTTTGATCAGAGCTATTCTTGATCAAACCAGCTGTATGGTATACAATCGTTTACTGAACGATTAATTTCTGAATTAATGCATCACCCTCGGGACCTGTCAATTTCAAAATGTAAATTCCCCGGTCTGCGATCTGTAAATCCATTGCAGTAGTATTACCAAGCTGATAATCTTGCAATAAGCGTCCTTGTGCATCCAGTAGGCTTAAACTCCCGTTAAAGAATGTTTCACTAAACTCGATGTTAAAGTTTCCACCAGAAGGATTTGGAAAAACTTTAAACGCTCTTCTATCGATTTCATTGATATTCGTTAGTTGATCATCAATAAAAGTTTTTGCTACATCGTCACTAAGATTCTCATCATTACTATAGCTTACAACTCCAAAAACCAAATGATCTGTTCCCGCTGTAAATCCGTTCACTTGTGAGAAATCATGTACATAGATTTCTCCCGGGGCAATAGCTGCCGTGATGGTTTCTTCAAAAACAAATTCACCATTAATGAAGTAGCTGACATTGGCATTGCTTACTGAGTTCGAGCCTGTATTTTTAACTCGAAAAGTGAGACTTTCAAAAACCGGATTATCCGGATTTCCATTAGTGCCAACGCTTATAGATTCCGCTCTTAAATTATTATAATCATCAAACCATTCATCTCCACTTTCTATCAGATAAGAAAAGATCCGGTAATGGGGTTCGGTATGTGAACTTCCATTATAACCCGTATTTAATTCATTTACATAATCCTCCAATTCATAATCAAGACTCAGGGCTTGTCCGGGTGTAATCTCATCGGTCAAATTATAGATGTAAGGGATGACATTTTGCCCGGGACACCAACCTGCACGAGCAAATTCCCAGGTTCCATTTTGATCAGCACAGGGATTAGAGGCACAATCCGATTTCCACAAATTATGCGAATCCGCAGCATTGGAATTAAGCATAATTGTATGTGTCTTATTGGAAAATTCTGCTGCATTATCCGTATTACCCTGTCCATGACCAGTGATCGTCATACGCATATGCCCGGTTTCAGTCGTATTATCGATAGTTACCGTTTGTTCCGGAAGATCATGACTTATACCCGGATCGCCATATACCCAATTGTCTGTCTCCCAAAGCGGTGTAACTTTTTGATAAGTTGGCGTCTGCGCATCTATAAATTCCAGATCAGCATTTACCAACCATCCAGAAGGTCCCCACACTTGTACAAACGAGCGGAACACTGCCGGGCCTCTCATGATAGATTTGAAGTCAGTGACATCTACCGTCCAGGGGCCACATTCAATACCGAAAGGAGTAACAAAACGAGCCAACTCGTACGAACTGCCATCCGCTACATCTAAGAAAAAGCTGGCTGGCTGATCCCAGGGATCGCAACCATCATTCGGGCATTCTACCGAAAAGTGCAAGAGAATCTGGCCAAAATCTTCCATATTTTCCGGTAAGTTTACCAGCGTAAACTGAGTTTGTCCGGCACTTCCGAAATTATGCTGCTCTTCGTTCAAAATATTGACAATTCTATCATCATCCGGTTTTTTATATCGATAGGATACTCCGTCATTCAAAGCATTGGCATCATTGGGATGATCTGTTGAAGCGGACAGGAGATTCGTATTATTATCAGAAAGATCAAGTGGTGTTGTAAAAGAAAAAGCGACTTCTTCACCAGGCTGGAGTGTCCCCTCATAATTTTCTTCCAGAGCCGGAAGACCATTTACATCCAGTTTAACCGGAACATTTGAAATTGGATCACTGCCCAGGTTTTTAATCGTCATACTCACTTTCACAGGTCTTCGATAAATGCTTAAAACATCCGGACCATCAATACTAACTACCCCCACATCAAATTGAGGAATAGAATAACCATCCTGCCAGGCGTCAGCTCCCATATTGGAAAAACTGCCGGAGCAATTTGTATTTGCAAGGTTGGCCGTTGAAAGGTCCTGTCCTTCATTCATCGGAAGGTAGGCCACTAAACCAGCTTCGTTCCCAGTAAACTCAGTAGTTTGATTGGCATCGATTTCAGCTGGTGTACGGGCAACGCTCCAAACCCGGATTTCATCAAGAATTCCATCCCAGACTCTGCCGGGAAAGCCAGGAGAAGCACCAATGGTTGCAGTTTGATCATTAGGTGTAGGCATCCCTTCATAATTGTTTGAATTAACCAGCTCCCCGTTAATAAACAAACTCATAGTAGTGCCATCAACTACTACTGCGACGTGATACCATTGATTGGTATTCATAATTTCTCCGGACTGCACCTCGTTCCAGGTCTGATCGGCACTCATGACAAAACTAAGTGTACCATTTTTTCCTGCACGAAAAGCAAAACCCGAATCAGGTCCTTGCTGATCCTTATTCAGAATGGAACCCTGCCACGCTTCCGCTTTCCACTGGGTCGTAAAAATCCAGGCTTCTATTGTAAATCCATCTCCAATATCAAAAGCATCGTCATCACAAAGGGGGATACCATCATCCTGTCCATCAAACTGGATTCCAAAATTCTGAGCGAATCCTACCGTCCCCAGACAAAGCAAAACTATCAATTTTAGAACTTTCATCATGTTGGTAATTTTAGATTGATTAAGAATTATTTTTTTATATCAGTCAACATCCCACCACATACGAGCCGTAATAACATCCCCTCCATTCAATCTTGCTACCGCAGCATCGTAATTTGCACTATTGTTGACCATTTCATTAATGGGATATCGCAAACGGCGCGGAATAGTCCCTCCAGATTCTCCATTAGCCAGACCAGGACTGATATCAGGATAACCGGAGCGTCGATAATTGGCATAGGCTTCAATGCCATCAAAAATTAGAGCGATCCATTTTTGTGTATTAATCAGTTCTATTGCTTCGTCTTCCTCGTATTCTACACCATTTTCTTCGAGATAATCAAAAATATCGTCATCGCTAATTTCTCCGGCATTAGGATACAGGGACAGATGTTTGCAGGCTGCAAAAACCCCCGATTCATAAGCTGCTCTGGCATCCCCTTCTACCCAGCCTTTTACAATGGCCTCCGCTCGTAAAAATTCTACTTCCGCAAAACTGAAATAAATTGCAGGGGCATCGAAAGTCACCATTACATCTCTACGAGGCTGAGCAAATACAAAATCATCGTTCCCGGGATCAATTCCGTTGGGTCTTCCCAGATGGTTTCCCGAGCCTACGGAATTGTCGATCGTACCATCATTGAGATAGGTTTCCATTAAGATATCTTCTCGAGGATCATCATTATTAATAATCAGATTGACAAATTCATCGCTGTACCTAAAAAGATGTCCTGTAATACCGAAATCTTGAAAAACCTCACCGATACCATTGGCATTCGGACCATCGACATCAGAGCCCGAAAAACTGATATAGGCAATATCCTGATTACTGGTCATAACACCCGAATTCAAAGCACTTTGAGCAGTTTGTCGAGCCAGGTCCGGATTTACATTTGAAATCCGCATTGCTATTCTCAGCTTAAGTGCATTGGCAAATTTTTTCCATTTTTGAATATCGCCATTATAAATAATATCCGCAGTACCCAGTTCGTCTTTGGATTCATCCAAATCATTTACTGCCTGAGTAAGATCCTCAATAAAAGAATTATAAATGTCTTCCTGTCGGTCGAAAACCGGAGTCGCAAACTCAGCACCTTTATTAGCTTCTGAATATGGAATATCTCCATACATATCTGTTACTCTCTGGAAAACAAAAACTCTAAATATTTTCGTTACACTATTGATATTTGATCCTGCCTCGGTTTTTTCAATAATATCGTTCAAATCTTTTCCAAGGTTCTGATAAGAACTATTCCACCAGGAACTTAGCCAGTCTTCATTTGTGGTGATATATCTATCCGTTTCATAGTTACCTGATAGCTGCTGTGCCCAAACCGAACAATAAATCAGGTTCCCTCGCCATTGATCAGATCTTTCACTAGCAGCTCGATTCAAAACATAGGTGAGTTGAAGTTTGGGGTCCAGATTATCAGGTTCATTGGGGTTGGTGTTTATTTCTCCAAAATCCTTGGTACAAGCCAGGGAAAAACTCAAGAAACAAATTATTGATAGTTTAATTACAGTTTTCATCTCAATTCTGAATTTAAAATCCAACTTTTACATTAAAACCAAAAGTTCTGGTACTGGGCAGGGCCGCATATTCAATTCCGATATCTCCTCCTGTGGCAGCGTAAACGGATTCCGGATCTAGTCCGATTTCATCTAAGCCATTTGAGAAGAAAAACAGGTTCCGTCCGATTATCGATACGTTCAAGCTATTAATAAAACCGATTTTCTCTAAAACGGCTTTGTTAAAAGTATAAGTAAGTGACATCTGTCTTAGTTTAATATAGGAGGCATCAAATACATTTTCTTCGGAAATGCTCGAAATGCGTGTATAATAATCGTCAATACGTGCCGGCACTTCGTTTCTGCTGATACCATCCGGGCCAACACCATTGCCAACGATCATAAAATCAGGATTATTCCGCCCTTCCAAAGAGTTGATATGACGACCGAAGAGATATCCAAAACTGCTGGTAGTTGAAAGAATCTCACCTCCCTGTTTGGTATCAATCAGGAAAGAAAAACTGAAATTTTTATAAGTCAGTGTAGAAGTAATTCCACCGTACCAGTCGGGGTTAAAATTGCCAAGGATAGCTCTGTCTTCTGCTATTTGAGGCAATCCGTCAGTACCATAAATAATTTCTCCTGCTTCATTTCGATCGTAAACATTTCCCCATATATCCCCAACTCTTCCATCCAGTTGAGAAACGATGTTCGCAGAGAAAGTACGATCTTCGGCCATTATTAATTGATCTACTCCTTCGACCAGGCTACGTACCCTGTTTACATTTCTGGAGAAATTAAGGCTAAGGTTCCAGTTCAGATCGCTGGATTTGATCACCTTAACATCGAGTAATGCTTCAACACCACTGTTACGAATCTCCCCGGCATTTATATTGACACTTCCAAAACCGGTAGAAGCAGGCAATGGTCTTTGAAAGATATGTTTGTCCGTTCTTTGATCATAATAAGTAAAATCCAGTCTGAATCGATTTTTGAATACACTGATATCCGTTCCTATTTCAAAGGAAGTAGTAAGGGCGGGTTTGAGTGCCGGGTTTACAAAAACATTTCCGGATATATTTCCAAAAGTTACATTACCATTTTCATCCTCTTTGGGTTCAGCGGAAACCGCAAAAGATTGGATCTGAGAGTAGGGCTCAATATTGGCATTACCGGCAGATCCATAACCCATACGAAGTTTAGCAAAACTCAACCAATCGGGCGTTTTGAAGGCATCCGAGAGGACAAAACTCAAAGCTCCCGATCCGTACAAAATACCATTTTCAGAACCTTCTACATCCAGGGGATTGGTGAGTACCGAAAAGAAATCCTTTCTGATAGAACCTTCCAGATAGAGATAATTATTAATAGAAAAAGAGAGCATAGCAAATAATCCATTGGTACGGCTTTGATTATTGGTGACATTCCCCGGTCTGCGAATCGCCATATTATTAATGGATAGAAATCCGGGATTTATAAAATCTGAACCATTAATAGAAGTGACTTTATTAAAACGATCCGTCTGTACAGCTCCCAGGTTAAAGGAAAGCCCTATGTGCTCATTAATATTTCTATCACCACTAAGGATTAAATCGTAATTTCTCTCCGTAATCTCAAAGTCATCAATAAAAACCGAACCGGGAATATTGTGCTGTGTCCCATCAATTTCCACATTAAAAAAAGACTGTCTGCTTTCATCAGTAGCTACCCTACCTTGTAAAGAAAGCCAATTCAGTATTTGCCATCTTGAACTAATAAAACCAATCAATCTATTTTTAGTATCATGGTTGGTATTTTCAACCGGCCCCCAGTAAGGACTAAGTGTAAAAGGATTATTCGACCAATAAATTGGGTCGCCCAACTCATCTCTAGTTCTTGCAAATATGGATTGAGGTAAATTAGCCGGACCAATCGTGAAGTATTTTGCCGGATTACTGGGATTGTCCGTCAGGTTGGTTCTGTTTTCCGCCTGTTCGATCGCATAGGTGGCCTTCCCTTCAATTTCTACTTTTTCCGAAACCTTGGCCCGGGCAAAAAAGTTAACAGTATACTTTTCGTAATTGGTATTTGGAACTATTCCTTTATTATTCAGATGTGAAACAGAAAGACGGGCATTCGCCTGTTCATTACCTCCGGTCAAGGCAAGCGAGTTCGTCCAGGTTTGTCCGGTTTTATAATAGGAACGAATGTCGTCTTGTCCGACTGCAGAATAAGGCAATGATTCTCCATTGAAAACCGGCGTCATAGAACCATCAAGTCTGGCACCCCATGATCTCCAGTTATCAAAAGCTTCTTGCTGAGTGGTAGGTTTTCTACCATCTGCTCCCTGCCCGTATTCTTCTTGAAAATTGGGTAACAGGAAAACGGATTCCGTAACAAAATTAGAAGTGTATTCCACTCCTATCCCCTTTCGGTTTTTACCTTTTTTTGTAGTAATGATCACTACACCATCACCGCCCCTCGAACCGTATAAAGTAGAAGCCGAAGGACCTTTTAAAACGGTAATGCTCTCAATGTCATCCGGATTTATGGCGGCTAGTCCATCCCCGGAATCTCTGCCACCAAAAAGCCCTGCGCGGTTAACATTGGAATTATCGGCAGGTACCCCATCGATCACAATTAAAGGCGGTGCCGAGCCCGAGAAGCCGGTTAATCCGCGAATAACTATACGCGTAGCACCGGAGGGACCATTCAATGGTTTGGTAACATCCAGGCCGGCTACTTTTCCAACTAACTGAGCCGCAAAGTTTACTTCCCGGGCCTGAGTCAATTCTTCTCCATCCACCTCGGAGTAAGAAAAACCTGCCGCTTTCTTTTCTTTTTCAATTCCAAATGCAGTGATGATTACATCGTCAAGATATTGAGCTTCTGCTTTGAGTTCAATGTCGATTACAGTCCGGGAGTCGATGTTTATTTCCTGGCTCGCCATCCCTAAATAGCTAATAACCAAAATGGCATCTTCAGCAACGGTAATACTGTATTTCCCATCCAAATCAGAAAGCACACCATTATTCGTGCCCTTCTCAACTATACTCGCACCAATAACCGGAATCTTTTCTTCTGCATCGGTTATTGTACCAGAAATGGTTTGTTGTCCAAAAATAAATAAGCTTAGAAAGCTTAAAATTCCAGAGAGTAAATATTTTTTCATAGGCAAATACAATCGATAATTGGCAGTATTTAAACAGGTCAAAAGTACCTGATGCCTGAAAATAGAAAAATTGATTCAATTTACGCTTAGAATAATAATTGAATCAATCAAACAGCAAAACCACGACGTAGGGATATTATAAATAGAAAAAAGTAGGAAATATGCGTAATAATTATAGCTCTTCTTCTTTTTTCCGGTTCCTATACCAAATGATACCAATCGTACCTACTAATATATAAGGCATCGCCAGCATGTAAAGAATGCCCTTGTTAAGCCCTTTTCCAGTAGAGCCTCCGTCTTTAAGATTATTTTCGGCAGACATTCTACACATTGGACATTGAGCATTTGTATCAACTGGTGTAATACTTAAGGTTAGGCTCAATATCAGAAGACTTAAAAAATTAAAAACTCGCTTTTTCATGGTATAAAGATACGGATTTTAAAAAAGGGAAACTGTATTCTTTAAACGGGATAATAGGGCTTTAACATTAAATAGCATATTGGTCCGGTAATCGCAACGTAAAGCCAAAGCGGATATACCCATCTGGCCATCTTTTTATGCCGATCAAACTGTTGCGTGACTGCCCGGGTAAAGGTTATCAAAATAAAAGGAAGAATTACTCCGGCCAGAGTAACGTGACTAATCAATAAAATGAGATAGATCGTACGTGTACCACCAACAGCCAACTTCTCTGCTTCATCAACAATTCCATCAAAATTCGTATCCCCGAATCTTACTGCTTCATTGGTAAAATGATAAACTACATAAGATAAAAGGAATAAAGCCGAAAATACCAAGGCTGCATAGATGCTGTTACGATGGGCAATCATATTTTTTTGCTTAATGAAATAGAGGGCCGCAATAAGAGCAAGAGCAGCCAGGGCATTAAGCGTCGAGTGAAATGGCGGTAAAAAACTAAAATCAATATCCGTATGAATTTTGAACTCCGGACGACGCATTATTCCAACCAGAAGCAAGACCAACACAGAGATTACCCAGGTCGCAATATTCATACGTTTTGCTAAAACTTTCTGATCCATTATTTCTCCTTTTCTCTTTTTAATTCTGCTTTTTCTTCAGCTTTTCGAGGAAGAATCAAAGCTAAGTGTTCAACAAGTCGGGTGACTGATTTTTCATCATCAACTTTATAGTAATTTCTAATCGTACCACTTTCATCAACCAAGACGAAGTATGGATATTCTTCCGGGATATTTACGAAATCCGCACTTCGGGGCAAAATTTTATCTTCAACACCTCGCTGTTCAAAGTCGGGAATTTGATAACCTTTAGAAAGTATATCCAATAAATCCTTTCGGTCTCCTGTCAAAAATATGGCTTGAGCATGATCGAGATTTTCCTTTTTAGCAATTTCTTTAATTTCAGTTACGTCGATATCCTTTTCCAGAGCATGGGAAACAAAAACCAGATCATTTCGATCATGGAACTGGCTGGATAATCTGCGTAAATAGTCCATCGTTTTTGAAAAATGCTCTTCTTCCGTATTGAAAAAATTCACAACCATCAACTTTCCCTGGAGTTTATCCCGGGTCAAGGTATCCCCATTTTGATCTACAAAACTAAATTCCGGAATTCGGCCATAATTATTCAGTTCTGACATTAAGTCTTTATGATAGTCGAAACCGGCCTGCAAATAATACCAGGATATCAATGGCAAGCCAATAATAAAAAGGATAAAGGCAGCAGCTTGCAGATATTTTTTAGTTGTATTCCTCTCGCTCATAATCTGAAAACATTTTATTTAACAGATGGTTGAAGGCCGATAATTTTCTGAAACTATTTTGACAATCTACAAAAAAGGCGAGTACTTAGTGTCTCGCCTTTTTCATTTATATCCTTCCAATCTCTTTAACGGGTATATCCGGCGGCGCCAGATAACCGATTTCTTTCTTGTTTTTATCTAATATTTGCTGACGGCGTTCGTTCCATGAATTTCCTTCCTGGAAAAAAGCAATAATAGCCCAGACCAAGAGCAAGGTCGGTAGCAATACACTCATTGCCAGGCCTTTCACTTCGTAGCGCATGTGCATAAATTCATAAACAATGAAATATGCCTTGTACATACTTAGCCCGATCATCAATGGATACATAATCCATCTGGATAATCTTAGACCTTCAACGATATGTCCGTTACCAAAAAGAGCGATAATAACCTCCACTACGGTCACTACTCCCAAAAGGATAAGACCTTTGACAACAACTTTTTTAGATTCTTCGTAACTGAGTCCCATTTTATATTGGATTAAGTTTTTTTAAAATAAAAATTACAAAAGGTAAAATACAAGGAATACGAATACCCAAACCAAGTCTACAAAGTGCCAGTAAAGACCAATTTTCTCTACCATTTCGTATCCGTTCTTTCTTTTAACGTATAATCCTGAAGCCACATTTACCATAATGATCAGCAAAAATGCCACACCAGACAGTACGTGGAATCCGTGGAATCCGGTAATAAAGAAGAACAATGCTCCAAAAGCTTTCGGTCCATATTCTTCTTTTCTAATCTGACCATCTCCATCTGATTTGTAGGCTCCGTATTCGTAGCTACCCGTATTATGATGATAAGTGATCAAATATGGAGTATTGGATTCAAAGGCTTCTCCAGCAAAAGATTTACCATAGTGATCCATTTTAGCATAGTATCTATTCTCTGGGATATCTATAGCACCGGGTCGCAGGTAATAATGCGTATTCGCATGATGCGCTCCTTCTTCTCCATGTGCGTGATCATCATGGCCGTGATCATCATGAGCATGAGCATCACCGTGGTGACCATGATCAATTTCTTTTTCAATAAATCCGGCTTGCTTCAAATCATCTCCGGATAAATAGACTCCACTTTCGAAATGATTGGAGAATGGATTTTTAGTAACTGTCACCCCCTCTCCTTTAATCAGGGTTGTCCATTCCCAGGCCTGACAGCCAAGAAAGGTAGCTCCTCCCAGAATGGTGAGAAACATCCAATAGATCACTCCACGTTTATTTTCGCGATGTCCTTCCTGCACAGCACGCACCATAGTCACCGAGCTAACAATCAGAACGAATGTCATAAAGGTTACGAAAATCAGTGGTGCATCATGAATACCAAAAGGCGCCGTTGAGAAAACGAAATCCGGTACGGGCCAGGTTGGCATACTGAATCTCATTGCACCATAAGCGATAAGGAAACCGGCGAAAGTAAAGGCATCCGATAAGAGGAAATACCACATCATCAGTTTTCCATAACTCGCCTTGAAAGGCCGTTTCCCTCCGGACCATGCATCCTGACCGGAAAGTACTTCTTCTTCGTGTAATGCTGTGTCTGAAGCCATTAATTAATAATTTTTAAAACGACATCCTAATGTCTTGTTTGATTAATATTCAAGGCTGAAAATCAGCTTCGAATTAGGATTGCAAAATTATGAATGTAATAATATATAACCAAAGAAAATCAAGGAAATGCCAAATTGTCAAAGTCAATTCGAACCTCAATTTTCGCTTAGCAGTTGGTTTAAATTTTAATGCAAAAGCATGAACAATTGCCACAATGATAGCCGCCAATCCCCCAAGGATATGCAAACCATGGAAGCCGGAAAATACATAAACAAAGGACCCGGCAGGGTTGCCATCCAAAGCCACACCAATATCATAGAGTTCCATCCAGGCTACGTACTGGAGTACTAAAAAAAGTGCTCCTAAAACAAAACTTGCAATTAGAAAGGTCTTATAGAGCATTTCCTTTCCCCTTTTAAAAGAAGAATAAGAATAATGCAAAGTAAGACTACTAATAAGCAGGATTGCGGTATTAATAAAAAAGATGTTCGGCAATCGAAACTCCAACCAGTTACCAGCAGCCTGACGTACTACATAAGCACTCGTCCATGCCATGAACATCATTGTAATGCTCGCGCAAGCTATCCACAAAGCAAATTTGTGGGGGTGTATTCTGTTTCTTGTTGCTTGTTCTGATACTGCCACACTCATCTCTTCTTAAATTTTATCAAAAAACAATGAAAATAATATTACAGGCAAATAGAAAAAAGAGCTGAACATCAGACGAAGCGCTGTTTTTCTAGTTTCCTTTTTATAAAAATCCCATCCACACCATGCATATAAGAGGCCGCTAATTACCAATATGATCATCGATGCAATTCCAGTAATGCCCATTAAATAAGGTATAAAACTTACCGGGATTAAAAACATTGCATAAATAAAAGATTGAAAACCGGCATTATTATCCCTTACTCCTCTTTTAGATGGCAATAAATGCATACCCGCTTTAGTATAATCCTCAAAAGCCATCCAGGCGATTGCCCAGAAATGAGGAAATTGCCAAAGGAATTGAATTGCAAATAAAGTCAATGCCAACATGCTAATTTCACCCTCAAAGGCTACGCAACCGATCATCATAGGCAGTGCACCGGGAACCGCACCTATAAGAACTGCGATTGGAGACACTTTTTTCATTGGTGTATACACAAATGCATATAAAATCATTGAGACCATTCCAAGCAATGCCGTCCATGGGTTGAAAGTAGCCAGAATCAGAATGCCGATAAGGCTCATAAATCCGGCAGCCATCACCCCTTCTGAAACAGTCATTCTACCAGTTGCCAGAGGGCGATCTGCTGTACGTTTCATCAATTGATCCGTATCTCTTTCAAAGACCTGGTTTAAAGCATTAGCGGCACCAGTTACCAGAAAGCCTCCAAGGCCCAACAGGATCACCTCTGTCCAGACAACCGAACCGGAAGCGGCAATAAGATAAGCCATTACAGAAGAGAAAACCACTAAGGAAGACAAACGAAGTTTGACTAGCTGAACATAGTCTTTCAGCTTTTGCCGTATGGAATTATCTCCTGTTCTGTTAACTGTTTTGGTATACACCTTTATTTTTTATACTGTGAAATAATAATTAATGTGATTCTGATTCATCTTCTGATACCGGCAGAATCTGAGGGATGAATTCACGTCCATCTTTACCATAATCATATGCCCACCGGTGTACTACCGGAATCTTGCCGGGCCAGTTTCCATGCCCCGTATCGATTGGAGTAGTCCATTCCAATGTAGTTGCCCCCCATGGATTTCTGGTCGTCATTCTTTTTCCTTTCCAAATGCTGTAGAAGAAATTCACAACAAATAACAACTGAAGCGCAAATACAACGATTGCAGCTATTGTGATGAATTTGTTAGTGCCATCAAAATGAGCAAAGGCATCAAAAGTTTCAAAACTGTAATAACGACGAGGTACACCGGCCATTCCTAAGTAGTGCATTGGCCAGAAGATCAAATAGGCACCAATGAAAGTTCCCCAGAAGTGAATCTTACCCAGGGTTTCATTCATAAATCGACCGTACATCTTCGGAAACCAGTTGTAAATCCCGGCAAACATCCCAAAGAAAGCAGCAATCCCCATTACAATATGGAAGTGTGCAACTACGAAATAAGTATCGTGCATTTGAATATCAATTGCAGAGTTTCCGAGGAAAATACCCGTCAAACCTCCGGAGATAAACATCGATACAAAACCAATTGCAAAGAGCATCGCCGAATTAAATCGAATATTACCACCGTAAAGTGTCGTAATCCAGTTAAATACTTTCACCGCAGAAGGTACCGCAATAATCAAAGTAAAGATTACGAAGATATTTGAGATAAAAGGATTCACACCTGCCATAAACATATGGTGCGCCCAAACGATGAAAGAAAGAAATGCGATCGCAAGAATGGAATATACCATCGCTTTATATCCGAAAATGGGTTTCCTCGCATGTACCGACAGTACCTCGGATACCAGCCCCATTGCGGGCAGAATAATAATATATACCTCCGGGTGTCCAAGGAACCAGAACAAGTGCTGGAAAAGTACCGGACTACCTCCTACTCTATCCAAAGCTTCACCTCCAATATAAATATCGCTCAGGAAGAAACTTGTCCCCAGCTCCCGATCAAAAATCACAAGGAAGAAAGCTGAAGCCAATACCGGGAAAGAAAGAAGACCAATAATGGCAGTAATGAAAAAGGCCCAAATAGTCAAAGGCATTCTCCACATAGTCATTCCCTTCGTTCTAAGGTTCAGAACGGTAGTGATATAGTTGATCCCTCCTAATAGTACCGAAACTACAAACAAGACCAGACTAACCGTCCATAGGGTCATACCTGCTGCTGAACCGGATGAGGCCTGAGGTAGCACACTCAGGGGAGGATAAGCCGTCCATCCTCCGGAAAATGGCCCTGTACTCAGGAAAAGCGAAGCAAACATAACTACCCCTGCAAGGAAGAAGAACCAATAGGACATCATATTCAACAGCGGAGATGCCATGTCCCGGGCCCCTACCTGTAAGGGAATGAGCAGATTACTAAATGTTCCACTTAATCCTGCCGTCAATACAAAGAAGACCAGTATTGTTCCATGCATCGTAACCAGGGCATAATAGAACTGAGGATCCAGAGTTCCTATTCCAGCTTCATTAACCGTTATCCATTTCCCCAGCAAAGGTTTTATCCAAGCAAGACTTTCCTCCGGAAAACCAAGCTGTAAACGGAAAATGATAGACATTCCAGCTCCGATAATCGCCCAGAAGATTCCCGTAATCAGGAATTGCTTAGCGATGATCTTATGATCCTGGCTGAAAACGTAATGCGTAATAAAATTAGACTGATACTTGTCGCCATGATGATGGTCGTGAAAATGATCATCATACCCTTGTTCTTCTATCAGTAAATCAGGGTCGTAAGTAGTTGTTACTAAATCACTTGCCATTCTAATAATATTTATAAATAATGTCCAAAATAGGACGATGTATTTCTATTGAGTTAAAATCTTAAATTCAGTTCTTCTATTCTGTTGTCTACCCTCAGCGGTATCATTCGATTCAATCGGTTGTGTGTCACCATATCCCACAACAGTCATTCTATCTGCTGCAACGCCTTTATTCAATAAATAGTCATAAACAGCATTGGCTCTATCATCAGATAGTATAATATTCGCCTCGGGTTCGCCAACATTATCGGTATGACCCGCTAATTCAACAGTAACGTTTTGATTCTTGTTGAGGAAATCGAAAAGATTGTTCAATTCATATCTGGAAAGAGCCGTTAAACGAGCAGAACCTGTTTCGAAATTTACATGATCGAGTCGAATGATCTTTTCCGTTAACTCCGTAGCAGCCAAAGCTTTTTCTACTTTTGTATTGAAATCCATTCTTCGTTCTTTAATTTCAATATCCAGTAATTTCCCTTTGTGAGGGTCCTCATCTGTTCCACGAATACTAGTCATATAAAAAGATTTTTGATCATCCATCCACTCTTTCCATTCCTCTTCTGAAACCACGTCGATGATTCTTCTCATACTATAGTGTCCTTTTCCACAAAGCTCCGCACAGGCCAACTCAAAGTAAAACTCTTCGTAACGCTTTTTACTTTCCGGATCTTCCGGATCGTAAGGTTCATGCCATTCGGGATACATTGGCGTTCCATCATTTTTCAAAGAGCCCAGTCTATCGCGATATTCTTCCGTTGTGATGCTTGGTGTAAATACGAAATAGGTTGGAAGTCCCGGAATAGCATCCATTTTTACACGAAAGTGAGGAATATCAAAATTATGCAATACATCGCGCGCAGTAATACGTACTCTCACTTTTTTACCTACAGGCAATTTAATCACTTCACCGGCAGCGGAAGAAATAATGTCATCTAAACATTTTTCATCATTGAAATCAAGTCCCAATGCATTGATAGGAGTAATATTTTTAAAATATTTGGTCCCTAAAGCACCATCAGGGCCGGGATATCTCATCGTCCAGGCAAATTGTACCCCAGTAGCTTCAATCTCAATATGTTCTTCATCCGGTCCCACATCGGCCATTACTTCGTTCCAGGCATCGAGCCCTCCAACAACGAGTAAAGTCATTACGATTGCAGGAACAGCTGTCCAGATAACCTCCAATTTATTATCATGAGGAAAGAAAAGAGCTTTTCGATCTCTACGGCCACGATATTTGTAGGAGAACCAGAATAAAAAGATATGCGTAATGATGAATACGATTCCTGTAAAAAACAAAGTCAAATTAAATAAATAATCCAGGGTGGGGCCGTGTTCAGATGCTGCGATATGTGGCCCATATCCAAGCATATCATTTTTGTAATACACAGCAGAAGCTATGCAAGCAAAAAGAAATATAAACAGAAATGCCAAAAAGAAATTAGCACTCCAGTTGTTTGCCTCTTCTTGTGCATCTTGCTCACCTCGGATTTTTGTAGCTAATTCTGTAACCTTTCCGATCTGAACGACCACCAGGGTGATCAACACAATACATAATACAGCAATTAAACCTGTCATTATATTATTTTTTATTTAAACTCAAAAAATACAAGTCAAAAGACTTTCATTTTTTTTCGAAAGTACTAAAACTATCGAAACAAAGGTTAATTATATAAACGCAATCAGCAACACTTTGTTGACTAATTCTCACCCCTATATTATGAATGGTGGTGAATACTTTCTGCGTAATACGGATCTCTTTCCGGTCTAAGTGAAGCTTTAGTCATTTGGTGGAATACAAAATACAGGAACAATGACAAAAAGCCTATGAATACACCCAGTTCAATCAAGTGTGGATAATCAAATCCAGCGACAGAAGGCAAAGGTCCGTGTGCCCCTTCTGCATGTACCAATTCTTTTAATACACCAGGCTTGATCATGTAGAAGAAATCCCACCAGTGCCCAAACAGCACCAAAGCAGAAACGAATCCCACTGTACCGAATTTGCGTTTGGTATCATTTCTCATCAAGATCAGGAATGGAAGCAAGAAATTGATAATCAGATTACCAAAGAATAAAACAGGGTACTCATCTCTTCTCGTTTTGAAGTAAGTCGTCTCCTCTCCTATATTTGCATACCAGATCAACATAAACTGGGAGAACCACAAATAGGTCCAAAATACACTAAAGGCAAACAATAGTTTTCCCAAGTCGTGAACATGTTCATCTGTAACATCTTCAAGCAATCCTCGCGATTTCAGATAAATTATAGTCAATATAGTAAGTGCCAAAGCAGAAACGAACCAGCTGGCTGTGGTATACCAGGCATACATGGTACTATACCAGTGTGGTTCAATCGACATCATCCAAAGCCAGATCACAGCACAAGAAGAAAAAGCAGCAATCGGAAGAAAAGTAGCCGCATAAATCTTGATTTTTCGGTGGATTGCGTAATCTGCCGTTCCAGATTTATCTTCGGTGATTGACATAGATCGAATCGGACGGGCAAATGCAAAGTACCATAAACCCAGGAATCCAACAGTTGCAAGAGTATAAAAGGTAGGATTCAGGAAACCGGATTTACCATCAATCACTTTATCATAATTATCACTGCCTATCGTAGTTACTCCTTCACCTGCCCAGTGGTAAATATGATGGAAATGTCCCCAAATTCCGGCAATAATCACCAGCATTAGTACGATGCCTACGATCAGGAACAAGGAATATGCTTCCCAGATTCTCTTGATTACTGCATACCAACCGGCATAAGCACTGATGGCAGCACAAATGGCAAATAATGACACAAATGCAATCCCTGTAAAGAAGACGGTATTGTGCAGAAAATTAGTCCAGAAGCGGCTGTGAATTTCTCCAGCATGGGGAGAGCCATCCATGAAGAAGGAAAGCGCTAAGCAAACCACTCCGAGTACCATTCCTCCGATTAAGACACTCTTTTCTTTTCCTTCAAAAGTAAATTGATTCATTATTGTACTTTATTTTATTAATTTTCTATCTCCTTAAGAAGAGATTGAAGAATGATTTTCGTTCGTTAATAGTTATTTATGATCTTCTCCGTGATCATGATCCTCTCCATGACTCTCTCCTTCATGCCCGGCATCATTATCGTGATCATGCGCCCCTTCATCCTGATGCGCATCACCATCGTGCCCAGCCTCATCTGAATGATCGTTTTTCTGAGCGATCTTGGTTAAAGAAGCTCCCGGAACATCTACACTATTTGAAGTCAAGGTATTTTCATTCTCGTCATAAGCCAATTTTCTCTCCTTGGCTTGCAAGGCATGTATATAGTGAATCACCTGCCATCTTTCTTCGTAAGAAATCTTGTCCGCATAACCTCCCATTACCCCTTTACCATACATAATTGCATGATAATATCTTCCATTAGAAGAGTTGTAAAAAGTATCTTGTAAAAAGTTAGCAGGAGCAGCAGGGTACTTGGCATCAGGATTCTTTTCATCAACCAGCCATCCGTTTCCATCTCCTTTATCTCCGTGGCAAATTCCACAAAAAATATTGTATAATTCTTTACCTCTTGCCAAACCTGCTTCGGTAATCGGATAAGGATTGTCAATGATTTCCGCCATTGCACGGGCAAGTTCTGCATCCGTGTTTCCATAATAATAAGGTACACTTCCGTTCACCGGAACAGCTACCGAATGTCCACTATCACTGGAAGCAGAGCCCGCATAACCTCTGGGAATCGTTCCATTCACGGGTGTACGCGGCATGGACAGTTCTTTCAATGGTTTCACGCTTTCCTCATCCCAGGTATTGAGGTAATAATAATTATAAACGTTTGCTTCGTAAGCAACTGAATGCCCCATATCAGGCATATACTCCGCTCCGGGGTAATTACCTTCCGATGGAGAGCAAGAGCTTAGGAAAGTCAGTGTGGCTACGACAACAAAAAGAATTAATATATTTTTGAATTGACTCATTTTGAAACTATTAGGGATGCGCAAACATCCTTTATCAAAAAATCTTAAATGGTTTTCGTATTTACTTCGGATGCTCCGGTAGAAGAGAAAAAGCTTTTCAACTTATTAATTTCTTCATCAGAATATCCATTGGTTTCGAAAGCAATACAAAATTTATCATCTGTAATGCGATCATCCAAAGTTGGATTGGTAACACCAGGTCCAAGTCCACAAATAGTATAAAAAGTTACTACCATTCCGATCGCAGAGAAAAGTACAGTCAGCTCAAAAGTGATCGGAATAAATGCCGGAGCAGAGAAATATGGTTTCCCACCAAAAATAATGGGCCAGTCTCTGGTAAAAACCCAGGTCATGAACAAGAAAGCTGTAAGCGTTCCAAGAGCTCCATAGACAAATCCGGTAATGTGCAATCTTGATTCAGAAAGGCCAAGGAGCGGATCCAGACCGTGTACCGGAAAAGGAGAATACACATCCATGATATCAAGATGATCTGCATTTGCTTTTCGAACCGCATCCATCAGTTCTGTTTCATCATCATACAGACCATATAAAACTTCCTGGTATTCTTTCATTTTTATATCGATTATTAATTTTTTCTAAAAAAGATGAATTAGTGCGCATGATCGTGTTCGTGATGCGGTTTTTCATGAAGCATCTTATCATAATTAGCACGAGCAGCTTCTTTCGTATACTGATCACCCGATGTTTTCAAAATTGATTTGACCTCTGCAATCGCTACCACCGGCGCCACTCTCACAAAGATTAAATACATGACGAAGAACAAACCAATAGTACCCACGAAAATACCGATCTCCACCCAGGTTGGTACATAATAGCTCCAGCTCGAAGGCAAATAGTCTCTGGCCAGGGTAGTTGCGATAATCACAAATCGTTCAAACCACATTCCGATATTGACGAAAATGGACATAAAGAAGGTAATGAATATGCTTCTACGATATTTTTTAACCCAGAAGATTTGTGGAGAGATCACATTACAAGCCATCATTCCAAAGTAGGACCACCAGTAAACGCCCAAGGCCCGGTTATAAAAAGCAAATTGCTCATAGATATATCCGGAGTACCAGGCGATGAAAAGCTCCGTCAAATAAGCCGTTCCTACAATCGTTCCGGTCAAAAGGATTACCTTATTCATAGACTCAATGTGGTTGACCGTAATATAATCTTCCAGCTTGAGAATTTTACGTGTTATAATCATCAGAGTCAATACCATCGCAAACCCTGAGAAGATTGCTCCCGCTACGAAGTAGGGCGGGAAAATCGTGGTGTGCCATCCAGGAATAACGGAAGTGGCGAAATCAAAGGATACAATCGTGTGTACGGAAAGTACCAGCGGAGTTGCCAATCCGGCTAAAACCAAAGAAAGCGCTTCCCATCTTTGCCAGTGCTTTGCTTTTCCGGTCCAGCCAAAAGCAAGGAAATTATAAATGCGTTTTCTAATACCTTTGGCTCTATCTCTTACAGTTGCAAAATCAGGTACCAGACCAGTATACCAGAATAATAATGATACCGTGAAGTAAGTACTGATCGCAAAAACATCCCAAAGTAAAGGAGAGTTGAAGTTAACCCAAAGTGGTCCTCTGGTGTTTGGATACGGGAAAATAAAGAAGGCCAGCCAGATTCGTCCCATGTGAATTAAGGGGAATAATCCTGCACACATCACCGCAAAGATCGTCATCGCTTCTGCTGCCCGGTTTACACCCGTTCTCCATTTCTGACGGAACAGTAAAAGAATTGCGGAGATCAACGTACCGGCATGTCCAATACCGATCCACCAAACGAAGTTGGTGATATCCCATCCCCAACCAATTGTACGGTTCAAATCCCAGGTACCAATTCCAACCCAAATTGTCCATGCAATACAAAACAGGCCAAAGGAAAGTGTAGCCACTGAAACCGTAAATGCGGCTACCCAAGCTTTTCCGGGCATTTTCTCCGTAGGACTTACAATGTCCTCTGTAATTTGATGGTAAGTTTTTCCACCTGTAATCAAAGGTTCCCGAATGGGAGAAACAACTGCGCTCATATTCTATATTATTGAGTTCTTTTCTTAATTAAAATAACTGTTTAAAACTAGCTCAGGATTTTATCCAAAGCTTCATCACGGTTATTCACTTTCATCGTATATCTTACCGAAGAATCCGTATTCGTCTCTTCGATCACCCGGTAAATCAAATCTTCTTTCTCTGTCATCTTCTTACCCAGGTCACCTTTTTTATTGTTCATATCTCCGAATACAATTGCTCCAGTAGGACAAGCCGTTTGGCAAGCCGTTCTAACATCGGCATCAAGCAGCTTTCTTCCTTCTCGCTTAGCAGTCAGTTTTCCTTCCTGGATTCGTTGAACACAGAAACTACATTTTTCGATAACACCTCTGGAACGTACTGTAACGTCAGGGTTCAAGACCATTCTGGTTAAATTATCTGCACCATAAGGTACTTCTTCACCATTCACAGTATATTGGTTTCCAGGGAAAATATCTGCAGTCGTATAATCCAGCCAGTTGAATCGACGTACTTTGTAAGGACAGTTATTTGCACAGTATCGAGTACCGATACATCTGTTATAAGTCATTTGATTAAGTCCTTCAGAACTATGGTTCGTTGCAGCTACCGGGCATACATTCTCGCAAGGTGCATTATCACAGTGCTGACACATCATTGGCTGGTAAACAACGTTTGGAGATTCGACATCACCATAATAGTAGCGGTCAATTCGAATCCAGCTCATCTCGTGGTGTCTGGCCACTTCGGTTTTTCCAACAACCGGAACATTATTCTCCGCCATACAGGCTACCGAACAGGCATTACAACCGGTACAGGCATTCAGGTCGATTACCATTCCCCAGTGATGACCATTTTCGTATAAACTGTGATGTCCGCCGTAAAGCGTTTCTTCGTTCCAGTTTTTATTATAATACGCTCTTTTCTCCTGAAGCTTTTTGGATTTATCTTCGAGGTCTTTAATATTCGTATTGAAAATTACAGAACGACCAGTAAGCGATCCCTGATAAGCCAGCTTTTGCTCATCCACATTGAGACGTTTACTTTCATCATCCGGATTCATAAGATATTCTCCAGAACTATCTTTAGCAGTGATCCCCATAGTATGGTGATACTGTACACAAGCAAACTTATTATCTTCTCCTATGATATCAATCGAGCCTAAGTCTGCGTAGTATTTTGTATTTCCATTAGCATCCAGAGATAACCAGGGCTGAACATTGCTTCCAATATTTTGTCCACCCAATCCTACTACCTTACGGCCATAGCCCATAGCAATGGATATCGTACCCGGCATTTGACCGAATTGAGGCAAGGCAGAAAAACGCGCTGCATTATCCCCTACTTTTACTTCTACGATTTCAGCTTTCCCTTTTGCCTGATTACCGCCAATTCCCATAAAGCCTTTATAATCATTACCATCCCAAACTACCGGTACAGATACATAATTCCCCCAAGTAGTTCTGGTAACAGGATCAGGTACTTCCTGAAGCCATGGATTATTAGCATATTGTCCTGCTCCAATTGTAATTGATTCGTAAAATGCAATTTCCATTTCACTACCGGAAGGCTTGTTAATCAAACCAGCAGCGCTATTTACATCAACCGTACAGGTTGTAGTAGCAGGTTCAATTGGATTAGCATGAAAAACGCCATCGTGCAGAGCCGTATCCCAGAAAGCCTGAAAAGTGGCAAAAGCAGTCTGACTGGAAAATACAGTTGATCTCCAGGAAGACTTCACATACTCATAATAGGGTTGATCCGCATTCTTATCAAGATTTGCACTATTCGCCCAGGTCAAGAGACTAATTTCAGCATTCCGAGTATTGAACAATGGAGAAATAGTTGGCTGTATCAAACTAAAATGTCCTCGCTTGGGTTCAGCATCTCCCCAGGACTCCAGGTAATTATGTGTAGGAGCTACAAAATCACAGAGATTCGTAGTGTCATCATTGAGCCCGGAGAAGGAAATTTTGGTGCCTACTTTAGCCATACCCGCAGCGAACTGAGCTCCATTTGGAAGGTCGAAGACTGGATTACATCCATCCATCACGATCAAAACATCTACACTATTAGCTCCCATTTCCTTAATCAGATTCTGGACATCTTTATCCGAACCTTGTCTTTGTAAAGAAGCACCAGAAAAACTGATCGTATTCCCGTAGTTCCCTAAAAGGTCATTAATTTTATTAACCAATAGCTGCTCCCCGATATTATTTGATCCGGAAACAACCAAAGACTTTCCACGGCTAGCTACCAGTTGTTTTGCAACTGTAGCCAATGCTCTGGTAGCCTTTCCGTTCAAAGCAGGTGCATTCACTCTGGAGCCACCAGTCTGAGCGGCAACTTCATTATACAAAGTAGCAATAGCAGCTCCCTGCTCTGAAGGTTTTATCAAAATTCGATTATCTGCATTAGAGCCAGTCATCGACATTCCGCTCTCTACCTGGATATGTCGAGACATTTTAGCGCCTTTTACAGATTTGATTTTTCTATTCTTCGCGTATTGAGATGCAAATTCGACAGGAGAAATCCATGTGCCCAAAAAGTCCGCATCAAAACTTACAATAACGTCTGCTTTATCAAAACTATAATTTGGGATAACCCGATCACCAAAGCTGGATTCATTAGCATCAAGCATCGCTGCACCGGAAACGGCATCGTACATAACCAAACTCGTATTTCCATAAACAGCTGTGAAATCATTGATTGCACGTTTGGTTGTAGGACTAAGAATGGTATTAGCAACAATCCTTACACTGGCTCCAGCATTGAGTTTAGCTTTTACGGCTTTATCCAAATCAGCCCAGGAACTTCCCTGCATGCCTCCTTCTCCATTGCTCATGGGTCCCTGAAGTCTATTGGTATCATAAAGATCAAGAACGGAAGCTTGCGCTCTTGCACTGGTCCCGCCTCCGGTTACCGGTGACATAGAGTTACCTTCTATTTTAATAGGTCTACCCTCTCTGGTTTTTACCAGTACAGAACAATAATCGCCCCCTTTGACAAAAGAAGAAGCGTAATAGGTAGCAACACCCGGAACAATTGCATCGGGCTTGGTAACATAAGGAATTGCTCTCTTAACGGGGATTTCACAACTTGCTGCCAAAGTAGCTACACCAATTCCAAAACCCAGATATTTAAGAAAATCCCTTCTTGAAGCGCCAATTTCCAACGATTGTTCTTCTGATAAGGTATCGACGATAGGTAACTCTTTGAATTCACTGTTCAGGCTTTCCAGAAAGGCAGGATCGTTATTTTTATCCTCTACTCCAACCCAAACATCTTGATTGTTGTTCTTCATATCTACTTTATGATATAAATAATATGTTAGTTCTGATTAAGTCTATTCTTTATAATATATAATAATATTAATAGTGGCATTTTTGACACTCTAAACCTCCAATATCTTCCACAGTAACCTTATCTCTTTGCCCGTTCTTGAACTGATCGTGGTATTTTTGATAAGATTCATAATAGGGATTATCTGAAAATTTCACTTCTGTCTCACGGTGGCAATTAACACACCAGCCCATTGACAGAGGAGAATGCTGAGCAACTACTTCCATTTTTTCAACAGGGCCATGACATTCCTGGCATTCGAGTTTTCCAACAGAAACGTGCTGAGCGTGGTTGAAATAAACATGATCCGGAAGATTGTGGATTCTAATCCATTCGATTGGTCCCTGGATTTTGCTTTTCGTAGGATTTGTCAAAGAAGTCTTGATACCATCCCACTGACGTTCTACCTCTTTATTTCCTTCTTTATCCAGAGTGGTTAATTCATTGTCTTTCTTATAATTCTCTCCGATCCACTCTTTAAATATCTTCTCAATATCTTCTTCCGCCATATCCTCATAGTTGTCTATATAAGTACTGGTGGTAGGATTGTATCCAATGGAAGCATATATTTTTGATATTTCAGCGGTTCCGTATTGAGAACCTTTTTTTACTGCAGAGTGGCAATTCATACAAGTGTTGGCAGCAGGGATAACGGAGTGTTTACTTCTGCGAGCCCCATCGTGACAATACTGGCAATCAATTTTATTTAATCCGGCGTGTGTAACGTGGGAGAACTTGATGGGCTGCGTTGGTTGATACCCTTGCTGGCGGCCAAGACTGATCGCATTGTTCACGGTGGTATAACCTCCAAAGATGATCAGGGCGAAAATAATAAACCCAACAATCTTAGAGCTGGTAAGTGATTGCAATAAGGTCTTCTGCGGAGCCGGGGTTTTACCTTCCCGAATGTCAACCATTCGGTTAAGGTTAGAAATAATACGAGCCAGAACCAGGGCCAGGATACCCAGTATAATAAATAAGGTAATAAAGAGAAAAGTATTGTCGCTTTTTTCAGTTACCGTGGCAGTTCCCGGAGTCGTACCTGAATCATCTTTTTTAGGACCATAAGTCCCGTCATAAACTCCTTGTATATATACTAATAAGGCGTTGATTTCATCATCTGTGAGATTGGGAAAGGAAGTCATCACAGATTTGTTGTACTGGTTAAAAATACTTACAGCATAAGGATCACCAGAAGCGATAACTGCAGATGAATTTCTGATCCACTCGTAGAGCAACTCTTCACGACCTTCCCATCTCTCGTTAGTACCACCGAGTGCCGGACCGGTCATATCATCGATCATGTTCTTATTGTGACAGGATGCACAGTTCGCTTTGAACAAGGCCTTCCCCTGATCTGCAACCTCATCCGCCAGTATGGTATTGGTTGCTAAAAAAGTAAAACACAGGAGTAAAAAAAGCCTGGAAACCAACGATCTATATATCATTATTTTTTGACTTTAGTATGTACAAATTATTAAAGAGAAGACATAAACTTTTTATGTCATATTTTTGTCATCGCAAAAATACAATTCAATCCCATTATTACCAATATTAATTTAAAGGCTAATACTATTTAGACAGGTTCTAAATAATCGGAAAGAAAATCTGTTTTTTTTAGTTGTAGAACTAAAGCAAAAAAAATCAGCAAAAGCCAATTATACGAGTATTAAACGTATAAATTGATCTTTTTATGATATTAAAAAAGAAATAAATATCAATTTTATTTTTATAAAAATGATAATACAGATTATCCACAAAGGCTGGTACTTTGCACAAGGCCCAAACCTTAATCTGTGACAAGAATTTGAGTATAATTTAGAGAATCAAAAAGAGATGGTAGTACTTGTATTTAGTTTTCACAGATTGCTTTTAATCAGGCGGCGTATCTGCTTTGATATTTGTTTATACAATCCCACATATCCTTTACCGTTTCAATCTGATCAACTTCTTTGGCAGTCAACTCAATATTGAACCATTTTTCCAGTTCCAGGATGATACTCATTTTGTCAATTTCATCAAGATGGAGGTCATCTTGCAAGCTGGTAGTCATACAAATGTGTTGAGGATTGATTTTGGTTACCCAGCTTACCACGTTAATTACGTTTTCCTTTAAATTCATATTTCACTTTTTAAATCTTAGACAAAAAAGCTCGTCCCTGCTAATATGATATAGCCAGGCTCGTCCCAAAGGAATTCTCGATCATTTTTGCTCTAAGCTACCCCCGATATAAAGATTCAAAACTATCAGGAGTTAGTTGTCAACAATTTTCCAATATAACGAAGAAAAAACGAGGAATGGCTACTATTTTATTTATCAATCATAAACGTTTAACACTTTTTGATAAATAGACGGCATTTTTGAATATCTGCCCCTTATTATGAAACATTTTGCAGCGGTGAATCTGCCCTCTGACAGGAAATTATGACTTACACAATTTCATAATCTGGATTCAAGATGAACTGCGAACCTTGAAGAATTACTTTGTATCAGAGTATATGATACCCTGATTTATAGATAAAAATGAAGTGCTGGTATAAAGAAAAGTTACACAGGCAGGAACATACTCAAACATTAGAGTACAGTTTGATATCGTACTCAACGTTTTCCATTTAATAATTTTTTCTTGTACTCTGTTAGTCTGTGATAAAGCCTTCCGTTTTCTCAGAAAGTACCCATACCAATAATATTACAGCAATGATTTCAATCATCCTCAGAAAAGTTTTAATCAATTAAAAATTGATGAAACCGATTTATTTGGGAAGTGACATTATAATCACATAAGATGGGTGCATCCTAAAGTTAAGAAAAAATTGCTGTAATGTAAACTATAAGTTAGCTAAACAGGAAAATTTTATACTGAAACCTGCGCTTTTATGTGTGGATGAGCCTGATAATCAATTAATTCGAAGTCTTCAAACTGATAATCAAATATTGATTTAACCGCTGGATTGATCTTCATTTTAGGTAAAGGAAAAGGTTTTCGGCTCAATTGCAGCATTGTTTGCTCCAGATGATTGGTATAAAGATGTGCATCACCAATAGTATGAATAAATTCACCGGGTTCGAGCTCACATACCTGAGCCATCATCATGGTAAGCAAGGCATAGGAAGCAATATTAAATGGTACTCCCAGAAAACTATCCGCAGATCTTTGATAAAGCTGGCAGGATAATTTACCATCGGAAACATAGAATTGAAATAAACAATGACAAGGGGTCAAAGCCATTTCATCAATCTCTCCAACATTCCATGCATTTACCAAAATTCTTCTCGAATCCGGATTATTCTTAATCAAATCAACGGCCCTGGCAATTTGATCTACTACTTCTCCATTGGCTTTTTCCCAACTCCTCCACTGCTTTCCATAAACAGGACCAAGATTTCCTTTTTCATCTGCCCATTCGTTCCAGATTCTCACTCCATTATCTTGCAGATACTTCACATTAGTATCGCCTTTCAAAAACCATAATAACTCGTAAATAATGGATTTCAGATGCAGTTTTTTAGTGGTCACCATCGGAAATCCCTCACTTAAATCAAACCTCATTTGATATCCAAAAACACTTATCGTTCCCGTACCGGTACGATCGCTTTTTTCTGTCCCATGGTCTAAAATATGTTGAAGTAAATCCAGGTATTGGCGCATTTGAAATTCATTAATATTTTTAATAAAAATTAGTACTACGGGAAAGAGCTTAGGAAAATTAAATTACTTTCTTTGTCTTCCCATTCTCGAAACAAGGTTCAGCGTGAATCTATTGTTTGAAAACCTTTCAATAAAATTCCAAATCACTTATTTCATTTTGACTATGTAATCACAAATTTACTGTAAAATATTTTCGTGTAAAAAAATTAATCGCGCTTTTGTGTATAAAAAATACCAGCATCCCTCTTATCCCTATCACTATTGCCTCAAAGATGTTTTCGCAGACCCATCAATAATTTTAGACAGGTTCTCTTATTTTCAAAAACAATGATTCTGATTTTTGGTTAGGAATATAAAAGTATACATCTCTTTAACGGGCAAATAATACACGAGGGAGATTCTTTTAAAGGAGAAGAGGTCTTAAAAATGGAATCAAGTCCCTATATTGCCCTTTCAGTTAAAGAATTAAAAACCTAAACATGGCCTATAAAAGCATGATGGATTGTGTTCGTGATTTGGAAAAGCATGGACATTTGATTAGAATAAAGGAAGTGGTCGATCCCAATCTGGAAATGGCTGAAATTCACAGAAGAATATTTGATGCAGAAGGGCCGGCTATCTTTTTTGAAAAAGTCAAAGGCAGTCCTTTCCCGGCCGTTTCAAATATATATGGAACCTTTCAAAGAACCGATTTTTTATTTCGAAAGACCATTGACAAAGTTCAGAAAGTCATAGAATTAAAAGCTGATCCCGGTAATTTTTTTAAAAATCCTTTCCGGTATCTGTCAGCCCCTTTTACCGCATTGACTGCGCTCCCGATGAAAAGCCGTTTTAAAGTGCCGGTAACTTATCAGGAAACCACTATCGATCAACTGCCGCAGGTTGTAAGCTGGCCGATGGATGGCGGAGCATTTATTACACTGCCCCAGGTATTTACTATGCCTCCGGGAGAAAAAAATATTATGCAATCCAATATTGGAATGTACCGTATTCAACTTTCGGGTAATGAATATATTCCAAACGAAGAAATTGGCTTACACTATCAATTGCATAGAGGTATCGGTGTTCATCATACTCAATATAATAATAGTGATGCCCCCTTTAGGTGTTCGATCTTTGTTGGAGGGCCTCCTTCACATGCTTTTGCGGCGATCATGCCACTGCCCGAAGGAATCTCCGAATTGACCTTTGCCGGGATGCTTGGTGGTCGCCGTTTTCGCTATACGACCCGCAATGGCCATTACCTTTCTTCGGATGCGGATTTTGTCATTACCGGAACGATTGTCAAGAACTTTAAGAAACCTGAGGGCCCCTTCGGTGATCACCTGGGATATTATAGTTTGCAACACGATTTCCCGGTAATGAAAGTGGACAAAGTCTATCACAGAAAGGATGCCGTCTGGCATTTTTCGGTGGTGGGCAGGCCCCCACAGGAAGATTCCAGTTTTGGTTATTTAATTCATCAGATTGTCGAAAAGCTAACCCCTCAGGTTTTTCCCGGCATTAAAGAAATCAATGCCGTTGACGCTGCGGGGGTTCACCCCTTGTTACTGGCCGTCGGAAGTGAAAGATATATGCCCTTCCGGGATAAAGTACCGGAAGAAATTCTGATCCAGGCCAATAATATTCTCGGGACGGGACAAACCTCCTTGGCAAAGTTTTTATTCATTGCTGCTCAGAATGATGATGCTCATCTCAACTGCCATGATATTCCATATTTTTTCGAACATCTTTTGAAAAGAGTAGATTGGCGCAGAGACCTGCATTTTCAAACTAAAACCACCATAGATACGCTTGATTACAGTGGTACAGGCTGGAATGCAGGATCAAAAGTAATTATTGCCTGTTATGGTCCGGAATTGCGGAAACTTGCAACCGAAGTACCCGAAGATTTTAATTTACCAGAAGGCTTTTCAAATCCAGCTTTCCCGCTCAAAGGAATAATGGCAATTAATGGTCCCGCTTTCACTGGTCAACAGAGTGGTAGTAAACAGATCGAAAAATTAGCCAATCATCTGGAAGGGTTCAGGCTCGAACAAATACCGCTTATCCTGGTGGTCGACGATAGTGCTTTTGTTGCCGAAAATCTGAATAATTATTTATGGGTAACCTATACCCGGGCCAATCCATCCCACGATATTTATGGAGTTAAAAGCTTCACCGAATTTAAGCATTGGGGTTGCGAAGGAGCTTTGATTATCGATGCTCGTATCAAACCCCATCATGCACCTCCTTTGATTCAGGATTCAGAAGTGAGCAGGAAGGTAGATCAGTTGCTGGAACGGTACAATTATACTACCTCTTAATCATTCAACACTTAAGTCTGCAGGTCACCGGGAATCTCATACGCTAAAGTTTTTCAGCTATAGCGACTGCTATTCTAAGATTTTTACAGCTTGATTTTTGGGTAAATAAAAATAAGTGGATACCTTAACGGTTTCGACTACAAATTTCAAACTAAACGAGAAACATATGAATCAAAGATCGCTACTCTTTTTTTTACTCATCTTAATCATTCCTTTTATAGGATTTTCGCAAGATAATTCAACGGATAGCAAGGGACTCGATGACAGAATTAATGACTGGTTTGCACCAAAAGCAGATTGGTGGGAAGGATTTGTACTGACAGGTATTCCTTACACCAAGAAAGATAAAGTAGACATTACCCTCAATGATACTTTAGCGAATATGAGTGCGCTCGAAGCTTTGATTAAATCCGCCGGATACAGACAGTTTAATCGGCTAACCGGTTCCAATACTTTTTCGATAGGAGTAACTGATCAATCAAATCTGAATAAATTTTTAGCAGATGTCACTGCCCTGCCCTATGTCGATAAAGCAGAAAAACAAGGTGGCGCTTTACCTATTGTGGTGATTCTACTGGTACTGGGGGCTTTATTTTTCACTATCGTTTTCGGTTTTATAAATATTCGAAAATTCCCGCTTGCAATTAATGTCGTAAGAGGAAAATACGATGATATAGAGGAAGGAGCAGAACCCGTAACCACTGATACTTTAAACGTAGTAGAAGGAGATATCGTAGATACCATCCGGCTGGAAGGAAAAGAAGGAGAAGTTAGTCATTTCCAGGCACTGGCAACAGCCGTATCCGGTACGGTTGGCTTGGGTAATATTGCCGGCGTTGCCGTTGCTATTGCAGTTGGAGGCCCGGGAGCTACTTTTTGGATGATTGTCTGTGGATTATTGGGCATGTCCACCAAGTTTGTAGAATGTACACTTGGAGTAAAGTACAGAGATGTAGATGCCAAGGGTACGGTTTATGGCGGTCCTATGTACTATCTTTCCAGAGGACTCAAAGCCAGTGGCATGACAACACTGGGGAAAATCCTCGCCATTATGTTTGCTGTCTTTTGCATCGGTGCATCATTCGGAGGTGGTAATATGTTCCAATCTAACCAGGCTGCACAGCAAATCTCCGGTATGCTTAGTCTCAACAGTGGTTCCAGTGGTTTCGTCATTGGCGTCATCATGGCTTTTTTAGTAGCTATTGTAATTATTGGTGGGATCAAACGGATTGCCAATGTAACGGAAAAGATCGTTCCATTCATGGCAGCAATTTATGTATTAGCCTGTCTTATCATCATTGGTGCAAATATCAGTTATATCGGAGATGCTTTCGGTATGATCTTCTCCGGTGCATTTACACCAGTTGCCGGACTCGGTGGTTTGATCGGTGCTTTGATCGTTGGTTTTCAAAGAGCGGCCTTCTCCAATGAAGCAGGAGCCGGTTCTGCCGCCATTGCACACTCAGCAGTAAAAACAAAGTATCCCGCTTCGGAAGGAGTTGTAGCTTTATTGGAACCTTTCATTGATACTGTAGTGATTTGTACCATGACGGCTTTAGTAATTATTTTCTTCAATATGGGAGGCGTATTTGATTATGGAGATTCTGCAAATAGCAATGTATTTATCAATGAAACCGGACAATGGGTCGGAGGTGTAGGCCTGACTTCCATGGCTTTTGAAAGCACCTTGCCCTGGTTCAAATACATTCTGACAATCGCCATTGTACTTTTTGCATTTTCCACGATGATTTCCTGGTCTTACTACGGCTTGCAGTCCTGGAAGTATTTATTTGGCAGGTCAAAAGGGGCAGATTTATCGTACAAAATCCTTTTCTGTCTTTTTGTGATTATCGGAGCTTCTGCAACCCTAGACGCAGTAATTAAGTTTTCCGATGCCATGATCCTGGCGCTGGTATTTCCGAATATGATCGGACTATTCTTCCTTTTCCCGAAAGTCAGGGAGGAACTTGGCAAATACCTCAATGCTATTGGTCTTTCGAAATAATAAATTCACAGGAAATTGGCTTTGATATTTTCTTAAAGCCAAGAAAAACTCCGCAGCATTTGTTGCGGAGTTTTTTATTTAGCACAAATGAGGACATACCATTTTCAGGCTCGACGTTTATACAATTTCTATAAGAAATAGCTGTTGCCCCTGTATTAAACAAAGTACAAATAGTGCTTTTTCCGTATCTGTTTTTTACCCATAAACAGTTAGCTATCGCTTCCAAAAAGTTGAGGATTAACATTCATTAGATTTATTTTTAGCTGACTTTAAAAATAAAGCCCGTTTTCAATAGGGGTAAACTGTATTTTCGGCATCTTAAAAAAGGATTAAACAATGATTCACAGATATGAAAAAATTATTTTTTCTATTAATTCTACTATATCCTTTTCTATTAGAAGCACAACAAATCCTCAATGCCGGATTCGAAAATATTTGCCCGGAGGCAAAAACCGGCTTATGTAACTGGGAACTTTCCTGGGGTGCGAAGGACTGTTGCCAACAGGAAACATCAGAAGGTAACGCTTTTATGTCTATTTCTGGCAAAAGTGAAAACTCTGTTGGTTTTGTCGAACAAGAAATATCCATTCCTCAATATGACAGTTTGAAAATTATTCGGTTTTCGGCCAGGATCAAAACACAGGAGGTTAAAGGACGAGGCGCCGGATTGAATATAGCTTTTTACGATAAAGAAGATGGTTATATAACTACCAAAGATATGGGCGGCAGATACTCGGAAAGCTGGCTCAGGGGAAATCAGGATTGGCAGCTCGTTGAAATTATAACCATGCTACCTAAACAAACGGCAAAAATAAAAACCGGAGCAATTGTATATGGAAAAGGGCAAGCGCATTTTGATGAGTTTAAACTAGAATTACTCGATCTTAACTATAATGAAAGAAGTGAACTCGCTACATCCTACATTAAGGAAATACTCGATCTGATTCGAAAACATTCTCTCTACCGCGATGCACTGGATTACGATCTCCTAAGAAAGACAGCGCTGGATGTAGCTGGTGCCGCAAAGAACAGCGAAGATTGTCACCTTGCCGTTGATTACATTTTGAATACTCTTCGAGATTACGGAGATAATCATTCCTTTTTTATAAACGAAGAAAGTGCTTTAAACCTGAAAAATACGGACAATTCTGCTGACGCAAAGAAGGGAAAACTTCCCACAGTTACACGAACAGATAATATCGCCTTCATTACAATGCCTGGATGTCACTCTCTGGATAGTATTTTTTTACAGGAATACGCTAAAGAGCTACAGACAGGGATTCAGGATGCTTATAGTGATGATCTGAAAGGATTTGTACTCGACCTCCGACCTAATGATGGCGGAAATATGGCTCCGATGATTGCTGGACTCGGGCCCCTACTCGATTCAGGTATTCTTGGATCACTGAAAGACGTTAATGGGGAAAAAGAATATTGGTATTATCACGAAGGCACGGTTTATTGGGATGCAGAAGCAGATATTAGCGTTCCGAATCCTCTTGTAATAGATAAAAATCTTCCCATTGCTGTACTTACCGGAAGCTTAACCGGAAGTTCCGGTGAAATTGTCACCATTTCCTTTATTGGAAACAAGAATACCCGTTCTTTTGGTGCTTCTACTATGGGGCTGACCACCGGAAATTCAGATTTTGAGCTAAGTGATGGGGCTATGCTTTTTTTGGCGTCTACCAAAATGGTGGATCGATTTAATCGCGTTTATGATTCCGTTGTCTCACCCGATGAGGAAATTGAAAAGGGCTCTGATGCCCAAAAAGACCTCGTGATGGAACGAGCAGTAGAATGGATTTTGAGCCATTATTGATTTTGCCCTTCCTAAAATATTCCATACTAGTTTGCCAAATGCTGTTATAGTACGCGCACTCAGGGTATATAGTTTTGCCACTTACAGATAGATCACGATCTGCTGTTTTAGTATTTCTGTCATTTCTAAAATTGACTATATTTGCGCAAGGTAAAATCAAGCATAAACCTATATGAAACAGATAAACACTTTTGTAATCGTTCTTTTATTCACGATGCCTTTCTTTCTCAATGCACAAAGTGGCAAGCCCATTTATGAGATACTTGGTTTGCAGGAAGGATGTCCTTTGCCTGTCCCTAGTAAGCCGCGGGGAAAATCTGATGCGGGTAAAGCTCCTGAATATGCAGTAGAAATGGAAATTGATGTCCCTCCGCCTCCCCCACCTCCGCCGCCGCCACCGAGTAATAATCAGCAAACGGAGATAGTTGATATTCCAGAACCTCCTTCAGAAACGTCTATGCTGAAAGATTTAAAGTCTTTTTTAAAAAGCAAAAAATACGGGCAGCCGGAGATGAAGTTTGGTGAAAACAAGTTTGTATTAGATGAGGATATGAATTGGAATCTGGTATCTCAAAAAGGGAAAAAAATAAGCAAAACCAAATTCGAACTGGTAAAAATTTCCTTTGATGAAACGAACCTCAGTTTCACGGGAAAAGAATTGGGAAAAGCCGGTTTCAATGTCTATAACAAAAATGCCGAGCCTTTTTTTAAAGAAAATTTTCAGCGTATTCGTCCCTATGGAAGAGGAAATTATGTTTTCTTTTATTCGGGGAAAAAAATAGGCGTCGCTCATCTCAAAAAAGGCAAAATACTCATCCCGGCTAAATACGATCAGGTTCAGCACCAAAACAACTGCTGGATCGTACAAATTGGTAAATTAAAAGGCATACTGGATGAAAAAGGCAAAGTAATCCTTGCTCCAAAGTACGAAGAGTTAAGCACTGCCTATTCAGAAGATGGGAACAACTATTGTTTTATTCCTGCAAGAAACGGGGAACTCGATATTTTAAAAAATGGAAAAACATTCCATAAACTGGGAATTAAATATAATCAATACGGCTATGGAAAAATTTTTCACGGAAGGTATTTATACTATAATCATCAATTCATTGATCTTAAGAAAAAACAATTTCTCGCATGTGGGGACAGAATCAAAGTTGAAAATCATCAATCATTCCATACATTATTTTCTGTAACTGACAAGAAAGGACAAAACTGGTTTTTCAATGAAAAGGGTGAAGTAATAACAGGAGCTCCGGTTGGCAACAAGGCATCCCGCTTACAAATCGATAACCATCTTGCTGCGATAGGCATTAAAACGGATAAAAAAAATCCATTGGGTTATCCGGTTTATAAGGTTGGTCTGCTTGACAAGCAGCTGGAATGGCGAATAGAACCAAAATATACGAACCTTTCGGCTGTAAAAAAATCGGGTTTATACCTTGCCAGAAATAAAGAGCATCAATATGGCGTCATTGATACCAATGAGCAGGTAATTATTCCTTTCGAATACGCGCATATCAATAATGTAGGAAAAGTATTGCTCGCTTTTAGGGTACCGAAATCAAGCCGTGCCGAAGTCCTAGATTTTTCCGGTAAAAAACTATTCGAAGCAGAGCTCAATTACAAACATATTTCTACGAACTCGATAGCTTATGAAGCTCGCAGGCTATCCGATGGTAAAAGGGTGATGCTCAATGAGCGATTTGAAGTGATTTATGATCAGGGGTTTAATAATAAAGGGAAATTTGGAAAAGATGCTATCTGGGTTGATAAATTTGGCAATACCACTACTTATAATGCCTTTGATCTTGATGGTAATCCATATCCGGTAATGGTCGATGGTCAAGCCCGTACAGATTATAAAAAAATCAAACATATATACCGAACGCCTTTTTTCCTCATTCAGTTGTCGGATGATAAAAAATACCTCTACAATCCAAATACAAAATCGACCTCCCCCATAAAGCCGGATATCAATTATCTGGGAGATGCTTTGTACAAAAGTCACGGTTTGATTGCAGCCAATAAGGAATATCGTGAAGATATGGGTATTATCGATTCTTTGGGTAAGGAGATTTTGCCACCCGTTTTTAAAAATGTTTCCCAACACGAAAATATGATATCGGTACAAAGCGAAGACAGAAATTACATCTTCGCCAGTGATGGAGAACAATTACTCGAACAGTATGACAACACTTATTATCTTTTTGGAAAATACTTTTGGGTCAAGAAAAAGGATAAAGTGGGCCTTGTAAATATCAAGGGAGAAATAATCATTCCTTTAGAATACAAAAGCCTGTCCAAATCGGGTAACTGGGATATTCAGGTAACAGATTTTTCGGGTAAAAAAACGATTTATAATGTCGACGGAGAGAAAATAAAATAATTATTGGAAGTAGCATCCATTAGAAAAATGACCAAAGGTCAATTCCAATCGCATTTTATAATAACATCCGATCCAAAAAACAAGGAAGAATCGATATCGAAACGTTTTCAAAAACAGGTCCTTAAGCCACTAATGTCCGGGACAAAGCCCTTTTTTAGCAAGGTTTAATTAAAATATGTCCCCGATCCAACAATACATATACATTTTTTGAAATATTAAAAATACCATATTACGGGTAAGATTAAATTATTTCGTATATATATCTTTGCAGTATAAAACATTCGCCATTACTATCCCTCCTTACTCCCTGAGTTTTTAAAAAGTAACTTACTTACAATTTTAACACATGATAACCAATTCTTTACGAAAGAGCGTGAGCCTCTTACTATGCTCATTTTTTCTCTCCGGTATTTCCTTTTCACAAACTGTAATTTATGTTGACACCGATGCAGCTGCCGGTGGTGATGGTACCAGCTGGGCACAAGCTTATCGCAACCTGCAAAATGGCTTGCTCAGTAGTTCCAGCGGCGATGAAATCTGGGTTGCTGAAGGTTTTTATCGAATTATTGGCGATGAAGACACCTCTTTTGAAATTCCGGACGGTGTGGCTGTTTACGGAGGTTTCAATGGGACGGAAGTCAATCTTTCCGAGCGTAACTGGATCAGCAATCTAACAGAATTAGATGGAAATAACTATTCAAATACAGTAGTTTATTTCGAAAATAGCAGTACTTCTACTATACTGGACGGTTTTACCATTAGAGATGGTTATGCCGATGGGTTCAATCAAAGAGGTCAATCCGGAGCAGGTATTTATATGGATATAGTTGGAGCTGCTACAATATGTTCCCCACAAATTCGCAACTGCATTATTAAGGATCACTATGCAGACAAAGGCGGAGGTGCTATATACGTTGATGGAAGTTTCTCGGGAGTCGCAGCTCCTTATTTCGAAAACTGTACTTTTGATAATAACTTTTCCAATGCTGATGGTGGCGCTATTTACAGTAGTGGTATCTGGGGTGGAGCGGTAAATGCAACTTTCATTGGCTGTACTTTCAGTAATAATCACTCTGTAGGTTCGGGCGGTGCTATTTTCAACCATGGCGGTCATGGTGATGCTTCCTCAAATTTCAAAAAATGTGATTTCGATAATAACCTCGCTGAAGGAAATGGTGGAGCCATGTATAGTCTGGGGACTTCTCAGGGAAAAGCCAATCACAATATTATCAATTGCCGATTTTATGCCAATAAAGGTTTTGCTGCCGGAGGTATTTACAATAATGGTGGAAATACTGATGGAGACGCCAGCCCTAATATTATCAACTGTACTTTCTACCTCAATGAAGCTACCGGAAGTGGCGGAACAGGAGGTGCTATCTATAATAACGGCTCTAATGGAGGGCAGAGCAATACTATCATTAAAAACTGTATCATTTGGGGTAATATAGCTCCTTACGGAACACATGTACTTAAGAATGTAGATTGCTCTCCAAGTATCAGTTATTGTCTGGTAGATGCTGATGATTGCAATGAGCTGAATAATGGCTCGGGTTCAGCGATCAATTGCGGAGCTGGTATTTTATACGAGTTGGGGCATACGCCGGACTTTATGGATGCTGCCAATGGAGATTTGAGAATCACCGAAAATTCAGATGCAAAAAATACGGGCGACAATTCAGGCATATCAGAAATTGACGACCTTGACGGAAATAATCGCTTTGTTGGTACAGTCGATATGGGGGCTTATGAGCAAAGTGCTGCACCACTGCCTGTCGAATTATTGAGCTTTACAGCCAGCGCAAAAAATGATATGGTTGTACTGGAATGGACAACGGTGACAGAAATTGAAAACATGGCTTTTAGTGTGGAAAGATCAACAGATGGAAGAAATTTTGAGACAATTGCCAATCTGGAGGGTGCAGGTAATTCCAATGCTTACATCAATTATAAAGCGCTGGATCAAAAACCGATGGAAGGTCCGAATTATTATCGACTCAAGACGATTAGTTTCTCCGGCCAGATAGAACATAGCCAAATCCGCTTAGTAGAATTTAACAGAACTAATAATAAATTGAGTCTTTATCCAAATCCCGTACAATCTGAACTATACCTGACAGGCGCTGATCAATTGAACGAAAATACCACTTACCGTATCTATTCCATTTACGGGCAGGAATTGATGCGAGGAAGGCTAGATTCTGATGGTCATAAAGTCAGGATTGACCTCTCCGGAAATAACTTAATTCCAGGACATTATTTCATCGAACTCTTTACAGAAGGTCAAAGCGGCGTTTACCATCGCTTTCAAAAAATTAATTAAATTCAATTAGAATCTTTCCGGATTGAGAGGCGGTTTTCAATAGTTAAACCGCCTCTCAAAATCTTACAACAACCGCCCGAATTAACGTTAAGTGCAGTAATCTTTTACTGTATTCTCGTTTCATTTTGCCAAACTTACAAAATCTTTGAGGGTGAAAAACTGCGCGAAAATTCTCTTCTTCATCAGCCTGTGCCTATCTGTCACAGGATTAAATGCTTTAGGTAACACTTCCGCAAATACCTGGAAAACCATTGATGAGCAACAGATTAATGGCGTTTCTGCAAAACTGAAGATTAGACAATCACCAAGTCTGGCAGACAGGAACTGGATAAGTTTAGAATTTGAAAACAAAACCGGAACAAGCCTGATGATCGAAAACGCTTATTATACGATCGATTGCAAACAATTTGATAAAAAAGGAGGAAAACTGATTAAACAAGGAAAAATTGCCAGCCGCTCCACTTCAGAACTTCTGGATAAATCGCTGGATTCTCCTTTTCCGATGATTGAGTTGAGTCCGGGCAATAATGTTTCCTCAAGCTATCCCAGTATTGTGGGAGCGCTTTTGCTTTCTGTACCAGAGCAAAAAAGCAGTTACGTCGAAGCAAAGCTCAAGCTGCATTTGCAACTCAGTGGTGATCGCCAATTTTCTATAGACTGGAAAGAACTAGCTTTTTCCTTTGACTGGAGCCGGCCAGAACCCACCGAATTTAGCAAATTATATCAACAGCTCAACCAGCTTCTGGAAAATCCTGTTTATTCCACCCTGCATCATTATGAGCTGCTGGCATTATTATCTGTTTCCGAAATATCCAAAGGCATTGAAATCAAAACACTGCTTAAGACCTTAAAAAAAAGAGAAGGGCGGGAAGATGGGAGAATTGCCATTCTTTATCATCTGAACGATTTCTTCAACAAGGATTCGGAAGTGATCAATTATTATACAACACTTTTAAAAGAAAAAAATCAAACAGCCTTAGAAGAGCTAAGCCTTGCTCCGGATATTTGGGATGAACAATTCCTTGAACCACTGCTCGCCCAGTTTCAGGATGCCGATATCAGTCAGATGCACAGAATCATTGATCTCTTGTATCTCCATCAAAACTCCTGGATAAAGTCGGAAGGGATTGCTACGATTCTTTCGGATTTGATCCTTTACAGGTTTGAAAATATCATTTATGAAGAACCTGCCAGCCTGGATAAATACCAGCTACGTACTGCCGCACTTCTAATCGAGATGTTAGGTAAAACCGGAAACAAAGAGGTCATACCGATAATCTGCCCTTTCCTTGATGAAAAACAACGCATTCTGGATTCGGGTCTGGTACTCGACACGAAATCCATGGAACTGCCTCGACCGATGCGGGTATGTGATCATGCGCTGGAGTCTTTGATGCGTTTGCGAAATACAGATTTAATTAAGGTATATCAAAAACACAAGTACAAGCCACCTTACGAAAATGGAGAAGCCGAAATCATCATTAGCCGAATCAGGGATAATTTGATCAAAGAGCTTAAAAAGAAAGGCAGAGCTTGTAAATAGCAATTTTTAAAATGCTTGATTCCAGCCACTAAAAGAAAGAAAAACACCTGCTGATCAATCGAATGATATCCTGTATATCAAAGAAATTAGCGTTTAGCCCAAACTTATTTTGAAAAAAAAAAGAAAGAAGCGACCTTAGCTTTTAATCGGTAAAAAGATTAGTCAAAGGTCTTAAAATTCCAATAATTACTTTTTCTGATCTTAGCAAACAATTCCAGTGAACATATGGTTATACAAAAGTATGCACGGGCTTATACCGCCCAAACTATTTTGAAATCTTCCAGACGATATCAAAATAATATAAAGGATTCAAAACGATTCTTACAACAAAACAAACAAAACCAATATGTTAAATAAGTTTTATGACTTCAAATATCTCAAAGGAGATTTTACCGGTGGATTAGTTGCCGGGGTTGTTGCCTTACCACTTGCCCTTGCTTTTGGTGTTCAGTCCGGAATGGGTGCAACGGCGGGGCTTTATGGAGCCATTGCTGTAGGTATTTTTGCAGCTATTTTTGGTGGTACGGCTACCCAGGCCAGTGGGCCCACCGGGCCAATGACAGTGGTTTCTGCGGCTCTGGTTGCTGCGGCGATCGAGCTCACCGGCAGCCTGGATAATGCCATGGGGATCATTTTGCTTACATTTCTTCTGGGAGGTCTGATACAAGTAATATTTGGTTTGATCAACATCGCCAGCTATGTAAAATATTTCCCCTATCCCGTAGTATCCGGGTTTATGAGCGGAGTTGGATTAATCATCGTCATTTTACAAATATTTCCCTTTGCGGGGCTTTCTTCCCCTAAATCTACGATAGCTGTACTTCAAGACTTGTCCCGTTTATTTGCTGATGCCAATCTCCAGGCTCTGGGATTAGGCGCGTTAACGGTAATCATTTATTTTGTTTTTCCTAAAATCACCAAAGCAATTCCCAGTGCCCTCGTCGCACTCGTTGTTGCTACTCTTGTGAGTTATTTTCTGAAATGTGATGTTCCGATCATTGGCGATATCCCTTCGGGTTTACCTACCATCCAGGTCGGAAAGGTGCTTTCAGTGGATTCGAGTGCCTATAGTCTGATTTTAGAGTATGCCTTAGTACTTGCGGTATTAGGTAGTATTGACTCCTTATTGACCTCCGTGATCGCTGATAATATGACTAAAACCAAACATAATAGTAATCGGGAGCTCATTGGTCAGGGGATCGGAAATATGATAGCTGCTGTCATTGGTGGTATTCCAGGTGCCGGAGCGACTAAAGGTACTGTGGTAAATATTAATTCCGGTGGACGCACCAGAGTCTCGGGAACAATTCACGGTTTACTTCTATTGACTGTTCTTCTGGGTTTGGGTTCTCTTGCCTCACATATTCCTCTAGCCGTTTTAGCCGGTTTATTGATACCTATCGGTTTTAAAATTATTGATTTTAAAGGGCTTAAACATTTATTAATCATCCCCAGAGCTGATGCGATAGTACTCATCATTGTATTATTAATTACCACTTTTGGTAGCCTGATTCAGGCGGTTGGAATAGGAGTCGCACTTGCTTCACTTCTTTTCATGAAAAAAGCCAGTGATCTGGCTGCAAGCGGTATGGATGTAGGTCCGGTTTCCGATTTTGACGGTTCCAAGCCCTGGCAGGACGAAATAGAGTTTTATGAAACATATAAAGACCGGGTAATTATAAAACATCTTTATGGCCCCTTCTTCTTTGGCTTTACAGCTCATTTCAGGGACGAGATCAAAACACTGCCTGCCAATATCAAAGCGCTGATTATTCGAATGGACAGGGTTCCCTATATTGATCAGTCTGGCTTGTACGCACTGGAAGACGCTATACATGAATTGCGTACCAAAGGTATTGAAGTCATTCTCACAGGTTTACAAACTCAACCAATGGATAAACTAGAGTCCATTGGCCTGGTCCCGGATCTGGTTCCTAAAGAAGACGTGTTTGAAAAAGTAGAAGAAGCTTTTGTTTATTTAAGAAAGAAACTGGGAAAAGCTAATGTCTAAGGTATTTCGAGTTTCGTATTTCGGAGTTCGAGGCTCGAATTTTAGACTATTGCAAGCCATTATCGGCGGACAAGTCACATGGGGATTTTTATCAAAGCGATTTTTAATTAGGATTATAAAAAGAGCTTTAACCGTCGCATGTCATTCCAGACATTTTTCACAAAAAAGTCCTTTGATTGCCTGAAACAATATTCATCAAAAACTTCTTCGAGCAAATATTCCGAACCATTACAGAAATATGCAATATTAATGATATCTCCATCTAACAAAGCATTACAATTCGGATATTCAAAATCGCATTCTGCTTTATTTAGCCAATTAATCCCACCTGAGTGATTTTCTGTTTTGACCTTTCCGTTTAAGTTAATGGTTGAGAAGATAATTTGATCTTTATGCAGCGACCATACGTATTCGTAACCCGCACTTTTTGACGAAGAAGTTGAAAGATAAAAGGCATTGCCATAGAGCGTATAGTACTTCTTAAACAGTTCATTGCCAAACTCAATGTTTCTATCCGAAGCTCTCCAATTAGTTGCACAAGCTGTCAGAAGCAATAACAGGCCCAGACCAAAAAGTAATTTTTTCAATACAAATCAATATTTGAATACAAATCTAGCACCTCTACCTGACAAGTCAAAAGAAATTCACGACCCGTTCCACCACATCCGGGTTTTTCATGATTTTATAATGTCCATAACCACTCGTAGCTACCAGCCGGGTATCGGGCCATTGATTCAGTATAGATTCTGCCTCGTTAAAAGGAACGATTTCATCCATCTCATCGTGTACCAATAAAGTCTGACCAATATCCAGGGCGGGGTAAAATTTGCTAATATGTGCCTGACTGAGAGGGATTCCAATGCGGTTTTCAAGTATCCTGTAAAACTCTTTAACTACCGGCATTGGTGCATTCACAGCATTCATAAAGCCGTCTGCCATATTTTCCAGACTGGAAGGCGTTGAAATCAGTACTACTTTATTAATTGAAAAATCTTCCTCCTGTGCCCGTAGAGCGAAAATGGTGGAGGGACCACCAAAGGAATGTGTAATCACGCCTTCTACTCCACCGAGGTGATTAAGTACTGCCCGTACTGCGCCGCTAAACTGAGGCAAAGTAGTTCTTTTCCCCGGAGAGTTTCCATGGGCGGGGGCATCAAAAGCAACAATTCTATAACCTTTTGCAAGTAATCCCGGAACAAAAGAACGAAGCGCCGTACCCCTTGACCGCCAGCCATGTACCAGAAGTACCGTCCGGTCACCACTCCCCCATTCATATCCTTTTAAAAGGTATTTTCCGTATAGAAATTCGAAAATTCTCGCTTTTTCCAGTACCGTATCTGAAGTTTTATGAGTTGCATTAATTCGCGGCGTGGTAAAAAGCTTGAAAGCATATTGAGCCGCCCTGACCGGAAATAATGTCCCAAAGGTCTTAAACCCCAGGCGAACAAACCGGAATGCCAGGGGCTTTGGCCTTCTAAGCCGTACTTCGGGTTTGGGGTGATCTGAAATAATCAATTCATAGTTATTTGCAACTTCCATAAGATCAATTTTGATTTGGGGAAAGGTTTAAAATATCATTTACTTTTTTGTCCTGTTCAATTTTTTACAAACCAACCGGTCTATAATTTAGCAGCGTCAATCATTCTTAATAATTGTTTGCTTACCAGATCAAAATACTTTTGATCCTTGTATATTCTGGCCATCATTATTCCTCCTTCCAGTGTGCTGATAAACAATGCTGCAAATTCAGCAGCATCTATGTCTGGTCGGGCTTCCTCCCGTTCTATTCCTTTCTTGATCGTATAAATAATTCTGCCTTGCCAATAATCCAGTGCTTCAATCACTTTTTGCCTTAAAACAGGATTATTATCATCCGCTTCAACAGATGTATTTAAAATCGGACAGCCACCTGCTATAGCCGGTGTAAAAAGATTTTCTCTGTAATAGTAAACCACCACCTTAAGTTTGTCCAAAGTGTGCTCCACAACATGGGTTCTTTTGGATATTTCGCGATTAACTGCAGCAACTGCAAATTCAAAAGCAGCAATAGCTATTTCCTCCTTGCTTTTAAAATTTCCATAAAGTCCACCTTTGGTCAATCCCGTAGAACTCATGATATCGTGCATCGAAGTACCGGCATATCCTTTTTGATTGAACAAAACGGCTGCTTCCTGTACAATCAGGTTCTTTGTTCTTTCCGCTTTTTTAAACTTTTCCAGTTTTGTCATTACATTTAATTGAACTGTATAAAAAACTATTAACCAACGCCTAATACACATTCCCTTAATTGACATTTGCTTCTTTTATCAATTCTTGTATTGCTTTTAAGTGATGCTTAGTATGCAAAATAGTAAAGAGTAACATTTCTCTGATCGTTAGCAAACCCAACGCCGGATGAGGCAATAAATAATTATCCAAATCCTTATCATCCCATTCGGATATTCTCTTTTCAAATTTATCTCCTATCATCTTCCAGTTCCCCAAAAGTTGATCGACACCAGTATTTTCTTCTACATTCGGATCAAACTGCGGAGGCGCTTTCATGCCCTGGTTCAGTATAGCATAATAGTCTTTAGACAGCGTATCATAATCTCTGGATGGTGCTTCCGGTATGCCAAATTTCGCCAATTGTTCTTTGGGCATTTTTAAAGCAGAAGCCACACCTTTTGATGAAATAATCAAATGTTCCACCTGGTTTGCAATAGACCATCTTTGTATGGGCTGCCTGTGAAAAACAGGTAGTTCCAGAGGGCTAATCTGCTCGTCTACCTGTCCATAAGCTATTCGCAGGGCTTCCGAAATTTCCGATTTAGAATAAGGCTGAATCGTGCTTTTCATTGGTTTAGTTTAATTCAAAAATAAACCGATCGGTTTATTTTTGCAAATTTATTCCTGATTTTAACTTATTCCCATATAGTTTTTTGCCGACTTTTGGAATAAAATCTGAGCAGACTCTAATAAAATCAAGCCAGCTATTTTTAAATTTGCAGCATGAGTAATACAAACATTGCCTATCTTTTGACGGGCAGTAATCTGGGAGATCGATTTGATAATTTAAAGACTGCCGGGGAGTTAATAGAAAAACATGCTGGCGAGATCAGGGGGGCTTCTCAATACTATGAGACTAAGGCCTGGGGGAAACAAAACCAACCGGATTTCCTCAATCAGGCCCTAAAGATAAATACGCATTTCAACCCTTTTTCTTTGCTGGAGCAATTATTAGATATAGAAAAATCGCTAGGCAGAATCAGGAATGCCAAATGGGGTTCCAGAGTCATTGATATTGATATTTTACTTTTCAATAACCTTCAGCTAAACAGCGAACAATTGATTATTCCCCATAAACATTTACACGAACGCAATTTCACCCTGATTCCGTTAATGGAAATAGCCGGAGAAATTGAGCATCCGATTTTTAAGAAAACGATTGAAACACTATATTGGGAATCCAAAGATCCCCTTGAAGTATACATTGCTGAAACAAACTATGAGCGAGATTAAATTCCCATATCAATACATTGCAATCGAAGGTAATATTGGTGCAGGCAAGACCACGCTTTGCAAAATGCTGGAAGTCGATTTCAACTGCCGCCTCATTCTTGAGCAGTTTACCGATAATCCTTTTCTGCCTTACTTTTATGAAAACCAGGAACGCTACGCTTTTCCGGTTGAGTTATTTTTTATGACCGAAAGACATAAGCAATTACAAGAAAACCTGGCTCAGTTTAGTCTTTTCCAGGAATTTATCCTTGCGGATTATTTTTTTCTAAAAACATTGCTTTTTGCAAAAAACAACCTAAACGAGGAAGAGAATCGCTTATTTCAAAGACTTTTTAATATTCTCAATTCAACTTTTCCAAAACCGGAACTATTAGTTTATCTGCACCGATCTGTCGACAATTTATTGCAGAATATCAAGCAACGTGGCAGGGCCTACGAACAAGATATAAAAGCAGAATATCTAAACGGAATTCAAAATACATATTTCGAATATTTCCGAACAGAGCGCAAATTGCCAATTCTTATCATTGATGTGGATCAAATTGATTTTTTAAAAGATGAAAAGCATTATAAAATGATTGTAGAGGCATTGAGTAAAACCTATGCTCCGGGGATGCATCATTTAAGTTTTGTCGTTTAATCCATCACCGAATCAGGGAGATATCTCCTTTTTTTAAAAATCTCAAATTATTAATGGGACAAGGTGCTTCAATTAAATAGATATAAACTCCGGAGGGCATTTTCCTGCCTTTATAGGTACCATCCCAACCTTCATTAATGTCGTTTGTCTCAAAAACCAATCCTCCCCAACGATTAAATATTCTGAAAGTGTAAATATCTGTTATTGTACCACTAAAAATTTTGAGTTTATCATTATTCCCATCATCGTTGGGTGTAAAAATATTGGGTACAAACAGCAAATCTTCATCACAAGAACGCAGGCGATTAATAAATACCAGCTTTTCCGTTTCACAACCATTAAATTCATCGTAGACGATTAATGGGTAAAATCCACTGGTATCCAGAGACAAAATCGGATCCGGACAATTGTTACAGGACAGGCCATCAAAACGCAACCAGTCAAAAGTATAATCACCACTTCCCGTAAGGACTTCTACCTCTATCTGTACATCAACCCCTGGAAATTTATCATAACTATCCGGTCCCTGTACTTCAGGCCCCTGATTAACAATTACCAAAGCTACGGCGGTGTCATTCTCACAAGTCGACAAGCCGGCATTAAGCAGGTATTCAGTAGTCTCATTGGGAAATGCCAGCGGGCTGGCTTCAAAAGGATTGGACAAGGTACTAACCGGCGTCCAGACTTGATCATCTGCCTCACCGATATATGATAATTGAACCGTATCTCCGGCACATATTTCATATTCAAAACTCTCTACATTTGTAACGAATTGTACATCAATCAAAACGGAATCCTCTAATACACAAAGATCATCCGTTACTGTCAGAAAGTACATCGTGCTGTCATTGGGTGTTGCAAGCGGATTAAGCACATTGTTATCATCCAGCGTTATGGAAGGTGTCCAGAGAATATCCCCAGAGCTATTGGAGAATCCGTCCAATACTATTTGTTCTCCAATACAAATCCGGGTATCCTCTCCGGCATCTATATCTTCAGGGCCGTAGACCTGCACTGTCAGGGTATCTAAAAGTTCACAATTGAAATCACTTGTAAACAATTGAACCGGATAGATAGCGGTTTCCAATGGAAAAGCAATGGGATCAGGGCAGTCATCACAGGAAAGATCATCGCTGTTTATCCAGGTAATTGAACCATCCACCAGCACCGATAATTGTACACTGTCACCACGGCAAATCGTTCGGTCTCCACTAAATAAATCCTGATTTTGATCAACAACATCAACCAAAACAGAGTCTACGGCATCGCAGCCAAAAGAATTAGTTACTGTAAGGGTATACATTGTAGGAAGCAAGGGGTTCACCAGCGGATTATTACAATCCAGACAACTAATACTGTCGGTATTTTCCCAATTGTATACCACTATTCCATCGGCAGTAGCCACTAATTGAATAGATTCGTTGATACAAATCGTTGTGTCCTCCGTCAAGCTGATATTTGGAATTTCATAAGGTAACACGTTTATCAGGATAGAACTCGTATCTACACATCCTTCGGCAGTTGTACTGACAAAGGAATAAGTAGTTGTCTCCACAGGATTTGCAAATGGTTCCAGACAATCTGTACAACTTAGGGAGGGATCGTCCAGCCAGAAAAAATCCAGTCCACTGGTATCCGACGGAAAAGCTACCCCCAATTGAATCACATCTCCAATACATATTTCCGGCTCGGAGAGTGAAAGGAAAGGTTGAGCTGCCTCAAATACAGTTATTGGAGCAGAAACAGTATCGGAACAATTAAATTCGGTCGTTACAACCAGCTCTACTTCAAAATCTCCGGGTGAAATATATTCAAAAAATGGATTGGGAATATCCGCTCCCCCAATGCCACCGAAAGCCCAGTCCCAAGATGTAATTGAACCGCTGGATACCGTCGATTGATCTGTAAACTGAACCCCCAGAGGTAAACATCCCTGATCGAAATCGGTATCAAAAGCTGCAACAGGTAAAGCCCCTGCACCAATAAAATCCTCTTTTGATATCGTATCCCTGCAAAAAGTATTTTCCACCATCAAAGTAACATCATAAACTCCCATATTCGGAAAACTAACCAATGGCTCGAAAGCCGAACTCATTGCCGGATTTCCGTCTTCAAACAACCACAAAAGATCAACAATCGGTTCACTGGAATTAATAAGGTTAATAAAACGGGTCGTTCCAATGCCCTCACATAAGGTCGAATCCGTTGCGGAAAAATCGATATCCAAAATACCTACGTGGATGGTGTCCGGGGACTCTAAGGTACGTAAACAGTTTTCGGTATTAACCAGACTCAATTTAGGTACAAATTTTCCTGCTTCCTGGTAAATATGAGTAATGGTATCTGCACTTGTATTAAATGTCGTATCTACCATCCCGTCTCCGAAATCCCAGATATACATATATTCTCCTATTGAAGAGCCAAAAAAGGTTATTACATCGGGGATACAAACCGTATCCATATCGAAGGAAAAAGCTCCCAACGGCCCCTCCAATTCAATCAAATCCGGAATCAATAATGTATCAACACAATTTTCATTAAGTCTTGCGATCAGGCTTACATCATAAACTCCGGGTACTGTATATACATGAGCGGGATTTTCCAAATCCGAGATACCACTTTCATCCCCAAAGTTCCATTCGTAGTTTATGGTATTGAGCGATTCATTTTCAAAATTGACAATTAAGGGCGGACAATTCGCCGAAGTAGAATCAACTGTAAAAGCAGCATTGGGAACAACGATTTCAATACTTTGGCAATAGGTCTGATCACAGCCTGCAAAATCGGTAATGGTTAGACAAACATTGAATAGCCCGGGATTTACAAACTGGTAAGAAGGTTCAGCTTCTGTTGAACTTCCTCCGTCTCCGAAGTTCCAGAAATAGCTTAACCCCTGCCCTTCCGACAGATTGGTAAAATCAACGGTATCTGCCGGACAGGTAATAGAATCGGTATTGAATAAAACCGCAGGCAAAGTAACATTAACCGCATTTTCTACTTCCAGTGTCGTTTGGCATCCCCATTCGTTTGTAACCGTAAGTGTCACCGGATAAGTGCCCGTTTCTGAAAAGAAAAAGGAAGTGTTTTGATCTGTAGTAATTAGTGCACCATTATTAATATCCCAGGCCCAAGATACAATCGGACTAATAAAACTGCTTGAATTATCAATAAAATCGACTTGTAAGGGTTCACATCCTCCGGTGGGTATCGCATTAAAATCAACCGTTACACCATCCACTAAAATATCTTCCTCAAAAACGATGGTATCCTGGCAATTATTCATATCTGTAATAACCAACTGGATATCTGAATAAATTCCCGGAGTCGGATAAGTAATATTGGGTTCCGGCTGATCTGCTCCCTGAACGACCGCACCGGGAGCAGACCATTCCCAGGCTATATCAAACAGAGAATTATTTTCGATTTCAATATTAAGAGGGCTACATCCTGAAAGTGGAGAGACGGTAAAAGAAGCCGCCGGATCGGTAATACAGAAGTTTTGTCTGGAAGTATCAATACAGTTAGTTGTAAAGTTAAAAACAATCAAGGTAACCTCGTAGCATCCAGTTCCGGGATAATTGACCGTAGGTTCAAGTACCGAACTGGTATCAGTATTTAACTCATCATAGCCAAAATCCCAGAAGGTAGAATCTGCTCCGACCGAATTATTAATGAAAGAAACGTTAAAAGGGTTAATACAATTTTGCTGTATTTCAAAAGCTGCCAAAGGTTCCTGAACAATGATATAATCGGGAATCATATACGTGTTAAGGCAACCGTTGTGTGCAACCGTCAGTGTTATATCAAAAGTGTCCGGCTGGTTAAAAGCATGTGAAGGATTTTGTTCATTGGAAATCCCCCCATCTCCAAACTCCCAAAACCACCAATCACCGTAATTACTACTGAGATCAGTAAATTGCACGGGTTCATCTACACAGGCAATTTGCGGTAGAGCTGAAAAGTCTATTTGCGGTGGGATTCCCACTCCTATTGCTCCGGGATTAACTATTGTATCTGTACAGCCCAGCGAGTTCGTTACTACCAGCGTAATATCATACCAACCAGTATCAATAATACTAAAGGAAGGTGAGGGACTTGTTGATGTTATGAGTGGGAAGTTGGGATCGGAAAAAGCAGTATCTACCGCCCAATACCAGGAAGTAATCGGACTTACAGAAATAGAACTTTCATCAATGGAAAAATTTACCGGACTACATCCTGAAACCACATCAAAATTCATAATTGCTTCCAATTCAATGAGACGGATAGTATCCGTAATTGTATTTGTGCAGCCATTGGGATCCGTAACTTCCAGAGTAACCGGGTATATACCAAAGTTTTCAAAAGTATGTACAGGTGTTTGCTGATTACTGGTCGTACCATCTCCAAAATCCCAATTATAAATTGTTCCAATATCGGAAGCTCCAAAGAAACTGGCCGTATGGGGAACAGTGCAGCCGATTGGATTATTATTGGAAAAACTAACTGTAGGCATTGGAAAAACTTCAATGCATTCTGTACTGATCAAAGTATCCGGACAAGCATTCACCAAACCACTTAGCCTTACAAAATAACATCCGGCATCCGTATATACATGATTTACATTATTTCCAAAACCAATATTTCCGTCCCCGAAATCCCATTGCGGGTTTACCATCCCCAAAGTATTATTACTAAAAGCAACACTTAAATCTTCACAGCCTTGTGCAATATCATAGCTAAAATCCAGGGTATTTCCAACTGTGATTATATCTTCTAAAATCAAAGTATCCGTACAATTAGTCATCCCATTTTCCGCGATAATAGAAACAGTGAAATCTCCTTCATTTGAGTATACCATTGGAGGCGGATCAGTTCCCTGAAAAAAGGGCGTTCCATTTCCAAAATCCCAGGTATATTCTACATTAGGATCAGGATTATTATTTGTTATATCTACTATAAAAGGAGGATCACAGGCAAAAGTATCACTTAGAGAAATATCAATAAGAGGAAAGTCAAATATTGTGATATAGTTTTCTTCGGTAATCGTATTCACACAACCATTATCATCGCTTACTGTCAAACTGATTGTATAAGTATCCGCATTCTCGTAAGTACTTGATACGCTATTGCTGTTATTTTCAATGACAACCCCTGTAGAACCTCCCAGTCCCCAAACCCACTGAGTAATTGTTCCATCCTCAGAAGTTGAAAGATCATCAAAAGTAATTTCCGTAGGGACACAGCCAAACTGTTCGTTTGCTTCAAAAGCTGGTTGTGGTAAATTAAAGACTGTAATATAATTTTGCCGACACTCCGTATCTGAGTTGCCTTCGCTATCCGTTACTGTAAGACAAATCGTATAACTACCAGGGCTTCCGAAAATACGTCCGGGGTTTTCGTTTGTTGAGTTTACACCTCCCAAATCCCAGTTCCAGGAAACGACAGAACCACTAACAGAAGTAGATTGATCTAAAAAAGATACCTGTAATGAACCACAGCCGGAAGTTATATTTGCGGTGAAGTCAGCAGTAACTTGTGCAAATAAAGGACATGAGATCATTGCCCCTACCTTAACTAATAAAAATAGCGTTATTAATCGCATTCTAATAACTCAGTAAGACTAATAAAATAAATAGGATATTACCTAAGATTCAGCTTTAATTTGGATTGTCCAAGGGTATTGAAAAGGGATGATAAACCAGAAACGTCAAAATATAAAAGAGATTATATTTCTCACATTCAAATTTAATTCAATATAACTTTGAAACGGTTTTAGAATGTAAAGTCTCTTCAAAGAGGAGGTTTTCGTTTTTAGGACAAAGCAAAGATAATTAAATATCTGCAAAACCCGGCATTGTTCATATAGTATTTTTATATATTTTAAAACTCCTCACACACCCACAGTCCGGGATAAGATTAAGGCTCTATTTATGATGCTTGCATATGCTTGATCCATTTTCCTTTACGAACAGTATAAGTATGATCTTTTTCAAAAAAAGAGAGCCCCTGAGGAATCCTCAAAGGCTCAACAACTAAAGAAGCATACTAAAAGTTCTTTTATTTTCGCAATAGCGTTATATCTCCTTTTTTCATGATCTTACCCTCTCCTACCGGACAGGGAGCTTCAATGTAATAAACATAAACTCCACTCGGCAAGGCTTTGCCTTTAAAAGTTCCATCCCACACATCATTTGCATTACGTCCTTCAAAAATCTGGGCGCCCCATCTATCATATATTCTAAAGACTTCGATACCCGTTGCCTGAATTGCCGGAGAAAGATGTAAATCCAATACATCATTTATTCCGTCATTATTGGGGGTAAAAATATTCGGAACGCCAATCAGATCAGGTGGACAATTGTTTTGTCGCCGGAGTAAAGTAGTATCTATGGTCCAGCAATTAGTTACCGGATCGGTTACCGTCACCGTCAGCATCGTAGTAGAATCCGGAGTAATTTGTGGATTATTACAGGAAACACAGCTCAATAATTCGACCGGACTCCACTCGTAAGAATAAGCGGCCATACCGTCAGTTGTTACTTCTACTTCCACAGTTTGCCCGGGGAAGAAGTCATAAACCCGGGTTAAGTTAGTAGGAGGACCAGGAACTACCGTCACCGTTATTTCTGCTGTTGCATCCTGACAAGTCCCCAAAGAGCCTGTAACTACATAAGTCGTTGTTTCTGTTGGAGTGGCAATCGGATTAGCGATTTCAGAATTATTAAGGGATAAGGCAGGCGTCCAGCTGAATTCCTGTGCAGAACCATAGGCATTCAATTCTACCGATTCACCCAAACATATCGTTGCATCATCCCCGTAGACCTCAGCCCTATCCACTACTTCAATAGTAACGGAATCGGTCATCATACATTCATCATTTGTTATGGATAGCCGGTAGGTAGTTGTAGATGTAGGAGATGCAATTGGATTAATTACATTTGGGTCGCTAAGTGATGCTGCAGGCGTCCAGGAAATTTGTCCACTCCCCAGCCCGTCCAGCTCAATTTGCTCTCCACGGCAAATTACATTATCCATACCGGCATCTATACTTTCTTCACTCATTACATTAATCGTAATGGTATCCCTCACTTCGCATCCGATGTCTGTAATAGCGGTCACCACATAAGTGGTAGTGGTCTCAGGGTTCGCGATGGGATCCGGGCAATACGTACAGTTCAGACCTTCAGTAACCAACCAGGTATGATCGTTTCCAAACTGAATATCCAATTGAGTGCTGTTGCCTTCACATATCGTTCGATCTGGTCCGGCAAATGGTTGCGATTCATCTATTACCTCAATAAATACATCTTCGATAGTTTCACAACCAAACTCATTAGTTACTGTGACAATATATGTGGTAGAAACTTCTGGTGTCGCAATAGGATTAAAGCAATTTTCGTAGCAGGTCAACCCGGGACTTGAAGTGTCCCATTGATATTCATAAATATTGTTCCCTCCATCTGCGACAATCTGAATCACTGAATTTGCACAGATGGTCGTATCATTGGTAATAGTAACTACAGGTGCCGGGAAAGGTCTTACTTCTACCAAAACTTCAGTGGTGTCAGAACAACCTATCGGGTTATTAACAACAAAATAATAAGTTGTTGTATCCGCCGGAGTAGCATCCGGGTTCAGGCAAGTAGTGCAACTCAAAGTCGGATCATCAATCCAATAATAGGTTAAATCAGTTGGATCAGATAAGATATTTACTGCCAAAGTAGCTACATTTCCAATACAAATATTGTAGGGTTCCGGAGCTTCCACGACCGGCATTGGAAATAGCTCAACCACATTACTTATTTCATCTATACATCCAATATCCGTACTGACTGTTAAAGTAACCGTCGATTGATCTCCCTGATCAAAAACATGGGTCGGATTTTGTACAAAACTACTATCACCATCACCATAGTCCCATGTCCATCCACTGATAAAGCCCGTGCCGACTGTAGAAAGATCGGTAAACGTCACAGGGAAAGGCGGACATCCGAGCGTATCACTCATCGAGAATGCAGCGACCGGAGTTTCCCCTACCTTGACTGCTTCAGGACGGATCAGGGTATCGGTACAGAAACCATTGGTAGAAATTAGTATTACATCAAAAACACCCGCAGAGTCATAAGTTACCGTTGGTTCAAAGAAAGAAGAAGTACTAGGGTTTCCACCTTCTACAATCCATTCCACACTGGTAATCGGCAAACTGGAACTACTGGTATTCAGAAATGTTGTATTATCTTCTCCTGTACAAAGTATAGGATCACTAACTACAAAATTGAGATTTAATTCTTCTAATTGAATAGTATCAGGCGACTCAAAAGCCCTTCTACATAAGTTAAAATCTTCCAGAATAAGTTTAGGAATGAATTTTCCAACCAGATCGTATTCATACTGGATCGTATCATTAATTACATTTAAAGTCGTATCCAAATCTCCATTTCCAAAATCCCAGATATAGTTGTAATAATCAATTGATTCTCCGTAAAAAGTTATAGTTGCCGGTATACAGGCACTATCAATATCAAAAGAAAAGCTACCTACTGGTCCTTCCACCTGAATATAGTCATCCAGCACTAATGTATCTGCACAGAATCCACCAAAGGAGGCAATCAGGGAAACATCGAACACTCCTGGCTCAGTGTATATATGCGGTGGGTTTTCCAAATTCGAAGTTCCACTGGCATTTCCAAAATCCCAGGTGTACTGGTCAGCGTGAAGAGATTGATTTTCAAAATTTACAATTAAAGGAGGACAAGTAGTATAGGTTGTATCACTGGTAAAGGCTGCTACCGGATCGGCAATGACAATATAATCACTTTTACAAAGTGTACTATCACATCCGTTTACATCCGTTGCCGTTAAACAGACTGTATAAACTCCCTCGTTAGTGTAAAGATGTGTAGGATTATTCGCCGTTGAAGTCTGGCCGTCTCCAAAATCCCATAGGTAACTCATGGCTTCTCCAACTGAAGTATTATTAAAACTTATTTGCCTTGAAGTACAGGATAAAGTATCCGAGTTAAAAGATACTAATGGAAAAGTCACCTGGACTCCGTCATCAATAATAGCAACATCTTCACAGCCCCAGTCATCAATGGCTGTTAAAACAATGCGATAAGAACCAATTTCTTCGAATACTACATTTGGGTTTTGTTCATTAGAGACCGGCGCCCCTTCGTCAAAATGCCATATCCATTCTGTTACCGTTCCGAAAACACTGGAAGAGTTATCTGTGAATGAGACCGTTAAAGGTTGACATCCATCTGTTGGTGCAATCGTAAAATCTGCAAACACTTCATTAACGGTAATGGTGTCTTGAAATGCTACTGTATCCTGACAACCATTAACATCTGTCACTATCAATTCGACATCAGTAAACTTTCCCGGATCGAGATAAGTAATCGAAGGAATCGGAACTGTCGGATCCAAAATTATCGCACCATTAGCTGCCCAGTTATAAATATCTGCATCCTGACTATTATCGTCAATGGAAATTTCAAACGGTTCACATCCCTCCAAAGCTGAATTGATACCAAAATCAGCATTAATATCTCGTACCATTATAAATTGAGAAACATCATCCGAGCATCCCGTTTCAAAATTAAATACAGTCATGGTAATATTAAAATCACCAGTGAATGGGTAGGTAAAACTTGGATTGCGTTCAGAAGAAGTATCGGTTTCGATCCCTGCAACTCCAAAATCCCAAAAAACCGAATCCGCTCCTACTGATTGATCAATCATTTCCCGAAGGAAAGGCGTAGTACAATCCGAGCTAATATCAAATCTGGCAATCGGAGGTGTTATCTGGATAAAACTGTCAATAGTCAGTTCATTTTCACATTCATGGTGTGAAGCGAGAAGTGTCACATCAAAATACCCGGTATCTAAATATTCGTGTTCCGGAATTGCACCATAGCCTAAACCTCCATCCCCAAAATCCCAAACCCAATTATTTGCATTATCTGAGGTTTGTGCTACAAAAGATATAGGAGTCTCCACACAACTTACAAGCGGATCAGCAGTAAACGCCATTTCCGGAGGTATACCTACAGCAATCAAATCATCTTCTACTAAAGTATCTCTACATCCAATATCATTGGTTACAATCAGTTGAATCTGATAAAAACCGGTATCAACCAAAACAAAATCCGGGCTGGGAGAAGTTGAAGATTCAATTACTGGTGGTGAAGAGCTATTATTTGTCAATGTCCATTCATAACTAGTTATTGGAGTTGGAGAAGTTGATGTATTAGTTAATGTAACATCCAGAGGTGAACAACCTTTTGTTGTATCCTGAGGAATTACCGCCTCTATGGCTTGTACCAAAATACTCTCGGTATTTATTATTTGTCTACATCCTTCTATATTCCACACTCTTAATTCTACCGGAAAATTCCCATAGTTTTCATAAATATGTACAGGGTTAGCTTCTTCACTGGTTGTACCGTCGCCAAAATTCCATAACCACTGAACCGCAGAAGCAGAATTAGATGTAAACTGTACTGTGTGTGGTGTAGTACAACCAATCGAATTATCATTGGAGTAGGAAACGGTAGGTAATGCAACGATCTCAACACAATCCAGTGTATCAAAGGCCGTACAACCATTCACCGTTCTGGTTAATGTTACCGTATAACATCCTATACCGGGATATACATGCGTAGGGTTTGCTGCTGTGGAAGTATTTCCATCACCAAATTCCCATAAAACACTTTGCGCAGGATCAGGAGAATTATCCATAAAAGAGACCGATTCAGCATCACAAACAAAAGTTGAAGAAGCTGAAAATTCTATCGGATATCCTACCTGTATATAATCAGTGAGTACCTGTGTATCTGAACAACCAGTAATTGTATTTGTACCTATGACCGTAATCGTATAGGAACCAAAGCCATCATAAACTACTGCCGGTGGATGTGGTCCATTGAAAAAAGTGCCATTTCCAAAATCCCACTGGAAATCCATATCTGTTGTATTCCCATTGTTTGTGAAATTTACAATAAATGGATTGGTACAAGAGAAGGTTACCGGAGCAGAAACATCTACTACCGGATCATCGGAAACGATAACATAATTATTTTTGGTAATCGTATTGATACAACCTTTATCATCCGTAACGGTGAGACTAATGGTATACTCATCAGGATTAGTGTAAGTTGAGGTAATTGCCGGCAGAGAACCGTCATCAACAACTACACCGGTCGTTCCACCAATACCCCAGATCCATTCCTCAATTGATCCGTTAGCAGAGGTTGACTGATCAATGAAATTGACCGTTAAAGGACTGCAACCAACAGGTGGATCAGCAACAAAATCCGGTGCAGGTAATTCGTATACTTTTATATAGTCATTTTTACATTCCGTATCAGAATTACCTTCTGAGTCAGTGACCGTAAGGCAAATCGTATAATTTCCCGGCACCCCGTATATTCTTCCCGGATTTTGAATACTGGAAGTTACCGGTGCCCCTAAATCCCAGGACCAGGAAGTAATGCTCCCGGCTGTTGAGAAAGATTGATCGGTGAATGATACCTGTAGAGAACCGCAGCCCTCCGTAGCACTTGCCGTAAAATTTGCTGTAACCTGACTAAATGAAAAGTTGAATGATAAAGCGAGTACAATAGTACATGCTAAAAGACGACTTGTTCTTCTCATAATATGCTTCTTCTAAATTGGAATTTTTAAAATTCAACCTTGCTAAGCCAAATTTGATACCACAAGTCATATGTAATTTTGAGTTAATTTAGAAGCTTCAAAAGCTATAAAGTAAGCATAACACACTAAACATCAGTTGTTTAAATAATTCACCTTTATAAAATAAATACTTTTTTACTATGTCACAAAACCTGAACAATTGATTTCGATTTTACCTGTTTATAATATGCTTTTGTAATAACAAAAGCCCGATCACAAATGATCGAGCCTTCATTTTTATATCTTGATATATGGGTTTAATTCTATCTAATAAGCGTAACATTTCCTCTTTTAATCTGAATACTTCCATCAAGCGGACAAACATATTCTATATAATATAAATACACCCCTACATCAACCGGTCTGCCTTTAAAAGTACCATCCCATCCAATATTCGCATCATTGGATTCAAACATCTGGGCACCCCAACGGTCAAAAATTCGGAAAGATACGATTCCTTCCTGAGACATATTTCTGGCCAGAAATACTTCTAAGCGATCGTTATTGCCATCTGCGTTCGGTGTAAATGCATTCGGTACTCCAATAAGTTCAGGCGGACAACTATCCATTGCTTCGAAATAAACACTATCAACCGTTATACATCCTGTTGCAAAATCGGTAATTTGTACATAAAAGGTGTTTATTCCTTCAACAGGGCTGATGAAAGGATCGCTACAGGTAGCACAACTCACATTGGTACTGGGCGACCACTGATAACCATATGTTCCATCTTCCTGAACTTCAGCATTCACCTGAATCGATTGTCCGGGAAAGAAGCTGGCATTTTCCACCAGGTTAATAATCGGAGAAGGAATTACGTTGACAACCACTGTTTCGGTATCTGGCAGACAAGTTCCCTGTGCTGCAATCACCGTATATTCTGTAGTTTCTTCAGGGTTCGCAATCGGATTACTTATACTTTGAGAGGATAAGGTTGAGTTATTCCCTATCCATTCAAATTGGTCTGCGTTTCCGCTCACTTCCAATTGTACCGATGCTCCTGAACAAATGGTGTAATCTTCATTGATCTCGATATCTGTATTATCTGTTATTGCTACAACTAATGAATCCGTCACCACACAATCTCCATTAATCAATGTCATGTAATAGGTGGTCGTTGCATCAGGTGTAACAAAAGGATTAATAATATTGGGATCATCGAAATCTTCTGCCGGACTCCAGCTAACCACTCCTGAACCATAACCGCTCAGCATAATAGATTCTCCATCACAAACTGTTTGATCTTGTCCGGCATCAAAGTTTTGAGGAGAAAACAAATCAACATAAATTGAATCCGTAATTACGCATCCATTTTCTGTAGTAACTTGTACAATATAATTTGTTGGAACAGACGGTGATGCAATTGGATTGGGGCAATTAGTACAGTCCAGCCCCGTTGTAGTTATCCAAACCGGATTGGTCCCAAAGGAAGCATCCAATTCGACGGAAGCACCTTCGCAGATAATTCGATCAGCCCCCATAAAGGCTTGAGTATCATCAATCACTCCAATCGTAACGGACTCCGAGCTGTTACAGCCAAATTCGTTGGTCACCGTAACTGTATATGTTGTTGCCTGATTGGGCGTAGCTATCGGATCAGCACAGTCTGTACAATTCAATCCCGGATTGGAGCTCTCCCACTCATAGGTGAATATTCCTGTACCTGCATCTGCACTTAACTGTAAATCGGTGTTTAAGCATATACTCGTGTCAGCAGTTAATTCAATCGTTGGCAAGGTAGATGGTTTAACATCAACTGTAATGTCAATGAATGATGTACATCCAAGGGCATTAGTCATGGTAAAGGTATAAGTCGTGGTATCAACAGGATTCGCCACCGGATTTAAACAATCCGTACAACTTAGCCCGGTAGCCGGAGACCATCCGAAAGTGCTACCAGTAATATCACCAAGCACCTGAACATTTAAGGGTACACTTTCTCCAATACAAATTGCCTGAACAGGATCAATTGTAAGTTGATTAGCAGCATATACATCGACAATTTGTACGAAAGTATTGGTACAGCCTTCTGTTGAAGTAACTTCCAGGGTAACCGGGACACTTCCCCCGCCGGTAAAGATATGGCTAGGGTTTTGACCGATGTCTGTTGTACCATCTCCGAAATCCCAGTGCCAGGAATCAATCGCCCCGGAAGGGATAGAAGATAAATCAGTAAACGATACTTCTAATGGTTCGCATCCCGAGACAACATCCATACTAAAACCTGCTACAGGCTCCACACCAATATTAATGTAATCTTCCCGGGTCAAAGTATCTTTACAAATATCATTGTCCACGATCATGGTCACATCATAAGTACCTTCTCCGGGGAAACTGGTTTGTGCTTCAATCAGATTACTGGTTGCCGGATTGCCGGATTCAAAAAACCACTGTACATCTGTAATCGGATCAGGAGAACTACTAAAGTTAAAGAAAGTAATCTCCTGGTTTTCACCACAAAGCAGGGTTTCCGATGCTCCGAAATTGGGATCAATTTCAGAAACATGAATATTGCCAATCGAAGGTAATGTTCGAAAACATCCACTTGCATTTTCGAGGCTTAAAGAGGGAGAATATATTCCCGGATTGGGGTAAACAAATACTATAGTATCATTGGAAACAGAACCAAAACTCGTCTGTACAATCCCATTGCCTGAATCCCAGGTATAAACATAATCCGCAACCGATTCTCCAATCAATGTTACCGTCAATGGCGCACAGCCCGAATCAATTGTCATGGTATAATTACCCTCTGGCCCATCTAAAATTACCAGATCATCAAAAACAATGGTATCGCTACATCCCGCTGCATTAGTCGCAACAAGCGTAACCTCATAGGAGCCTGGAATAGAATATACATGTGAAGGGTTTTCTAAAGTCGATACCCCACTATTATCACCAAAATCCCAAAGGTAACTTACAGCTCCGGTAGACAGATTTTCGAAATTAACCGTCAAAGGTGGACAAGAAGCAAAATTATTGTCCTGAGTAAAATTAGCTACTGGTTCCGAGACCGTAATATAATCATCAAGGCACAAAGTATTATCGCAATTATTAGAATCGGTAATGGTCAAACATACCGTATAAGTCCCTGCACTGGTGTAGGCATGTTCCGGAAATTCATCGGTAGAGGTATTACTGTCACCAAAATCCCAAAGAAAACTCAGGTCATTTCCATCAGAAATATTATTGAAAGCAATCGCACTCCCCGGACATCCCGCCTGTTCAGCAGCTTCAAAAAATGCAATCGGCGCACTTACATTGATGGGCGTAGCAATCACTGCTTCCCCCGTACATCCCCAGCTATCCGAGACAGTAAGTGTAACGGTATATTCCCCGGCACCATTATAAGTATAACTGGGGTCAGCAAATACAGAAGTTCCGGAATCATCTCCAAAATTCCATAACCATGAATTATTGTTATTAAATAGATTATTAGAATTATCAGCAAAACTAACCGTAAGCGGATCACAACCCGCAACTGGATTAGCAGCAATATCCGCATCAATAGTATTGACAAGAATCGTTTCCGCCATATCAAAAGTATCTCTACAATTGTTGATATCCTTGATAATCAAACGTACATCATTATAAGCCCCGGGATCTGTAAAGGTTATACTCGGATTTTCAGTATTCGGATCGGAAATACTCCCGGTTGTACTGCTCCAGGTATATACCAAAGCATCCTGTGAATTATCGTTTAATGTCAATGTCAGTGGCGCACATCCCGTAGTCACGGATGGCGTAAAACTGGCAATTGGATCCGTAACAATTACTTCTTCCGACCGGGAGTGGGTACAACCTGTAGTTGAATTAAATACGGTTTGAGTTACCGTATACGTACCGGGAGCAGGATAGATAAATTCTGGGTTTTCCAGTGTCGATGTATCGGTTGACATACCCGTTCCAAAATCCCAGAATATGGAATCTGCCCCCACGGAGTTATTTTTAAATTTTCTTTTCAAATTATCATCGCAAAACTTGATGATACTGTACTTGGAAACCGGTGCCGTGATATGGATGTAATCATCAAAAGTCAAAGAAGTAAAACATCCATTATTTGCAGCGATCAGGTTGACATCATAATAACCGGTATCCAGATAATAATGTACCGGGTTTTGTTCTTCCGCATCGTTTCCATCTCCAAAATCCCAATACCAGTAGTCTACCGTATTGTCAGACATATCAGTAAAAGTAATTGGTTGTTCTACACAGGATTCTACAGGAGTAGCCGAGAAATTGAGCGTAGGATTATCCCCCACTTCAATTGCACCGACAAAAACAGCGGTATCCTTACATCCGAGTGTATTTTCCACAATAAGTTTTACATCAAAAACCCCAGTATCGATCACTGTAAATGTTGGATTTTCTGAAAAAGAGATAAAGGTATTAGAGGTAGTTACCAATTCCCATCGCCAATCTGTAATTGCCGTTACACTACTGGAGTTTTCTCCCAGAGTGATTTCCAAAGGTGCACATCCCTGGATATCATCATTATCCAGTATGGCTTCAACAGGACGTACCGAAATCGTATTTACAAAAACGGTATCTCTACAACCCTGTGCATTTACCCCCATTATATATACATCAAAATCACCATAGCTGATATAGGAATGGGTAGGATTTTGGGCAGTACTCGTTGTACCATCCCCAAAATCCCATTCCCAACTTTCCGCACTAGTCGAAGTGCTTGAAAAGTTTACAACATGTGGTAATGAACAGCCTGAATTATTATCGTTATTGGTATTAAAAGCTGGCGGAGCAACGATATTGATACATTGAGCCATAAAACGCTCATTGACACAACCGCCAACCATTCTTGTTAATTTTACATAATGACACCCCGTCGTATTATAAGTATGTGTCGGGTTTGGATCAGTAGATGTATTACCATCTCCAAAATCCCACAGAACATCATCTGCTACATTCGGAGAATTATCTGTAAAGGTCACACTAGTACCTACACAGCCTTCCATTTGAGAGGCCGAAAAATCTATTGGATATCCAATTGTAATATAATCTTCCAGGATCAGGGTATCCCCGCAACCGGTCAAAGGATCAGTAGCAAGTACAGTGATAGTATAATTTCCTTCGTAGTTAAAAGTAATGTCGCCCGGATCTTCTGCCGTTAAGGTATCTCCATTGCCAAAATTCCAATGAAAATCTATACCTGTTGTAGTACTACTGGTATTTAAAAATGAAACGGTAAATGGTTCCTCACAACCAAAAGTAGTACTGGCTGCAATAGAAATTTCCGGTTTTTCCGCTACCGAGATATAATCACTTTTGGTAATCGTATTTTCACAACCATTATCATCTTTAACCGTCAGGCTGACTGTATAATCATCCGGTACGGGATAAGTACAGACTACTGCCGGAGTTGCCGGAGCGGTTTGAGTAATGGTCCCACAGGAGCCTCCCAGGCCCCACAACCATTCATTAATCGTTCCATCTGCCGAAGTAGACATATCCGTAAATGTCACTTCTGCCGGAGCACAATCAATTACCGGATTAGCATCAAAATCGGGATCAGGAAGATGAAATACTCTAATCAGATCCGTTTTACATTCCGTATCTGTATTTCCCTGATCGTCCGTTACCGTCAAACAAACGGTGTAGGATCCGGGAGTAGCAAAAATCCGGTTTGGACAATTAATATCCGTTGCCGGTGCGCCACCCAAATCCCAGACTCTGGATACAATCGTATTTGAAGCAGCAGAAATATCGCAAAATCCTACCTGCAAGGTTCCACATCCAGTTGTATCTGTAAAGGAAAAATCTGCATCCAGTTGAGCATGTGTAGAAATAAAGGAAAGTAGAACACACAGTGTTCCGAAAATTCGTTTAAGCTGTGCCATTACCATTTAAGTTTTAATCGAATTTTACCATTAAAAAAGCTATTGATATTGCTGTTAGGTATCAATAGTCTATGTGTTTGTTGAGTATCGGGGAGTTTTTCAGGATAGGTTTGTTCTGATATGAGAGGAATAAATCAATATTCATTCCAAAAAGGATTGCAATAAAACACAAGCTTTAAGCTCCCTAATTAAAGGACGTATTTCGATTTAAACTTAGACTTAAGACTTAGACTTAAACTGATAACTTCTTACTGCCGAATTATTTCAACGATTTCTACCCGGCGTTCAAGAGATGCTTCCGGGCTGTAAATGGAAAGTCTTTGATTATTCAAATCATCACTGATATCATTACTAGCAGTAGTTTCTCCAAATGATCGTTCTGTGATGATGAGTTTTCCGGATTTTAGATAACTTTTAAAAATACCATTTTGATAAGTTTTGAAATGGTTTTTGACACTGCTAATTCTTCTTTTCCCCAAATGAATATTATAATCACTTTGCGCCCGGGGACTCGTAAAGCCTTTTACAAAAATTTCTACTTCTTCGCCTTCTTTCAATCGCTTGAGTAAAATATCCGAGAACAAAGCAAGATAATCTCCGCCTTTTTTGACTTTTCTTTCAAAGAAAGCATCGATAGCTTCTTCTGCCTGAATCTTTTGTTCACCGGAAAGGCCGGAGGGATACTCCTTTCGAAATTCCACTTTACGGGCATAATAAGGCTCATAAGTCTGTAAATAGCTTTTCTTGGTAGTATTTCTACGGGTGCGTTTATCCGGTTCGTCATTATCGAAATACAGGGCCAGCGGTAAAAAATCTTCCAGCGTAGAAGGCGGAATCTCTACCTCTGGTTCGGGGCTGTCAATTTCCGCAGGTACATCGGGAATGTCAATAACAATAGCCAGGCTATCTATAGGTTCGGGTGTTTCGGATGGTACGGCCTGTGGAATGATCACTTTGTAAATATCATTGCAGCAGGATTTGTTAGTAGGCTCCAAATACATAGAACCTTCTCGGTTCGAAGAAAGATAGGCAATCGTAGAATCTGCATTCAGGAAAAAATAAACATCATTATAACTGCTATTCAAAGGGTAACCCGTATGCTCCGGAGCAGTCCATTGATTCTTTTCTTTTTTGGTTTTGTAAATATCATAGCCGCCCATGCCTTGTCTGCCATCTGAACTAAAAAACAAGGTATTACTGGCAAAATGATAAAAAGGAGTCAGCTCATCTTCCGCAGTATTTATAGCTTCCAGATTCATCACTTTTCCAAACTTTCCTTTTTCCGACCGCTCCGTATACCAAATATCCAGTTTACCTTTTCCTCCGGCACGATCGCTGGTGAAGTAAAGCACTTCATTTCCGGTTTCCGGATTAATTCCAATATTGGGATGTGTCGTAGAGGTGCCTTCCTGATTAATGGATTTAGGAAGTTTTTTTGCCTTCCCCCAACGCCTCCGTTTTTTATCTTTTTCACGATAATAAATATCACAGCGAATTTCCATACTGCCCTGATATTCACAAATCGTATAATACATGCGTTTCCCATCCGGACTAAAAGTAGTATGCGCGGTAAGTTTCCCTTTTACATTAAAACGATTTCTTATAGGCCTGCTCTTAGCTCCTCTTACCGAGGTAAGGATTTTGGATATTTTCCGGGGAGGGTCATAATCATCATTATAATTATCATATCGAAAAGAGGTATAAAATAAGGTATCCCCTTTCAATAATGGTCCGAATTCAGAATAAGGGCTGTTTACCCGTTTATTCAATTGTAAAATCTGTAAACTATCCGCATTTGTCACTTTTTCACTGGCCCATCGACAAGACGCGATCGCGTCCCTGGCCTGTTTTTCAAAAGCACTATTTCCAGATTCTTTCAAATATGCATTTAAGTACTGAATAGCCAATTCATAATTTCCCATAGATTGGTATACTCTTCCCAACCAGTAATCCGTCAAAGGAAATTTTTTAGCTTCTTTACTTTCTTTTACTTTTTTATAATACTGAATAGCAAAATCATACGCATAAAAATGCCGGGCCACTTCAGCATATTTATAAGAAACACTAATTCTTTTCGGTTTCATTTCCAAAGCATTCCGGTAATATTCCAAGGCTGCTCCATAATCTTTCCCCTTAAATGCTTTATCCCCAGCCTTTTCAAATGCTCTCGCAGTCTGAGCATTCAGCGCGCTTCCAATAGTAAATGTCAAAAACAGAAATACAATTAGCCTCATGTCTGAAAAATGATTTAACAAATCTCTTAGAAGATTGGACAAGCTTTAAAAGCTTTGGGGGGCTTTACTTTGGTAATAGTATAGATCACGGCGATTTCCGGACCTCCTGCACCTCTCGTCGCTTCCGTAAATTGAGAAACATTAATATCGTAGCTCAATTCCGCATACCACATCAGGTAGCGTACTCCGATTGTAGGAATAATGGCATCACTTTCTTCAGCATAGCGATAATTGGTACCAAAATTCACGGCCATTTGGCTGCCTCTGATATCACTGATCTTGTATACCAGGGCCGCTCCGCCTAGATATTCCTGATATGGTCCCTGGAATTGACTTAGTAATCTAAACCTTAAATCCATTTTTGGATGAACAGGCGCAATCCCCGTTATATGACCGGTAATACGGAAAGGGAGTCTCGCATCGGTTTGATTAAAGAAATTTTGGCTCGGACGAGTCAGGTGAAACAGTCCGGTTCCTATATTGATACTCAAGCCGGCATCGTTTTGTGTATGAAAATTGATACCAGTTCCCATATCCAAAAAAGTACGGTTGGTATTTGCAAAATCTTCCCGGGGATCAAGACCGGGATCGAAAATATCTCCATTGAACTGATTTTCAAAAGTAAGATCATCAATTTTAAAGGCTCTGCTAAAAGAACCAAGCTGAAATCCAACTGTCAGAAAATTATATTCACTTAAGCGATGGGTATAAGAAGCACTTAATGAGAGCTGGGTAAGGCTCAGTTCGGCAAGTCCCTGGCGGTCATAATTAAAAACGCCACCTACAGCAAAGAAACCATTGGGAGCAATTTTATTAAATATTTTGGTATCATATGATCCTGAAAAAGTAAGATAAGGCACGGGGACACTGGCCCATTGTCTTCTGTAATTACCTATAAAACGTGTATCCTCCGGAAAAACACCCGCCAGCGCCGGATTCAGATTCAGAGGTGAGTTATAAAACTGGGAGAAGTGTATATCCTGAGCCTCCAGCCGAAAACCTGGAAGACTAAGTAGTAGAAATATGCCGAGTAAAAGTCTAGTTTTCAATATATCCGGATTTTGCTTCTCTAATGTAAGAAAAAGGCTTGTCAAAATGAAGTTTACCGCATTTAAAAATTCACTAATGGTCGATTCGCGTCGTTCAATTCGCAATATTCGAAATATTAAAATTGAATAACAGCCTTAATGATCAAAAGGCGAAAACATATTATACCTTCCGTTTTTTAAGGAGATTTATTTCAGGTTCGGGTAAATTATGCTTATCAGTATACTTGGACGAGCTGCTTTTTGTTACAAATGTTAAAACATCAAATCACAAAACATTGTATAAAACATCAGCGTTTTAACACCGCATTTCCATAAAAACACCTATAACCTGAACCAGCTTAACAAATTTGTGAATGCAGCTTATACTTCACCTTTTAAACTATTAGAAATGAATAAGTTACTTGAAAGAATTCAAAACCTGGCGAAGGATATTATTGTTAGTAAAGTCAGTCTGAACGAGCTTAGAGGTGGTAATGATCATATTGGTACGCAGGATGTTGTAGATACTTAATTAATCCTAATTACTGTTTTTATAAAAGAACGAGGTGTATTGCTATTAGCGGTACACCTTTATTTTTTACCTTGCAGCAAAATTGACCAATCATGTTAAAAATCGGTATCACCGGAGGCATCGGGAGTGGAAAAACGACAGTTTGCAAAATTTTCGAACTGCTTGGTATTCCGGTTTATTATGCCGATGAACGCGCTAAATGGCTAATGGCCAACGATCAAAACCTTATGAAAGCATTAAAAGAAGCTTTCGGTGAACAGGTTTACACAAAAGATGGGAAACTCGACCGGGGTTATCTTGCCAAAATCGTCTTCAATGAGCAATCAAAGCTTAATCTCTTGAATAGTCTTGTTCATCCTGCTGTACAAAAAGACGGAGATAACTGGCATGAGGCACAAAAAGACGTTCCGTTTACCCTTAAAGAGGCAGCTCTTTTTTTCGAAAGTGGCAGTTATATATATATGGATAAAATGATTGCAGTGACTGCACCGGAGACAATAAGGATACAAAGAGTGATCAAACGTGATCGTACGGATGAGCAGTCTGTAAAGGCCCGAATTAATAAACAACTGCCAGAACAAGAAAAAGTTAATCGCTCGGATTTTGTTATCCAAAACGATGGTAGTCAAAGCCTGATTCTACAGGTAATCGAAATTTACCACCAACTCCTTCCCTAACAGTATTATTACTTGAAGCTGTTAAATTTCTCCTAATAAAATCATATTATCATTTTTTGTAATGATTTTGGAACAGAAATTGCATTAGCCTTAATGAAGTCAGTCGATGTATTTGAATAAAAAGCTGATTTCAGGGAAATAATCCCTTTTTAATTCTAAACGAATCTGAATTAAGTATTTAAGCCCCTTGCCCACTGTGCATCGGCCGTCCCGAAAACGAATCATTTTATTTGTTAATTAATCTTACTTCCTGTTAAGTAGGATCATAGCCCCCATAACATGTTTAACAAAAAACTTTACCTTCAATCTTACTTTTCTATTTGCCTGTTTATTCTTTTTGCACTCCCATACAATAATCTGATTGCCAACTCCCCGGTTAACCATAATTATTTCACGAATATAACCTCAGGAGGATCGATAGAAATGGATCAATCGATTTGCTTTGGAGAGACTCCGGATTTGCTAACCAGTATCACACCGGCATCCGGAGGAAACGCAGCTCTTCCGATTGAATACCTTTGGATGCGATCCGTTCCCGGCGTTTCCGGATGGGAAATGATCCAGGGGGCCACTGGAGAAACCTATCAGCCGGAAGCACTCAATCAAACGACAGCCTTTATGCGTTGTGCCCGAAGAGCAGGTTTTACCAACTATACTGGCGAAACGAATATTGTTTTAATTACCATTATTTCAAGCCCCGTCGTCACTTTTACCAATTTGCCCATCGCCGCTGTAAATGATGAAGTTTTAACGTTCTCTGCATTGGATATTCCATTTATTCAATACACCTGGGATTTCGGAGATGGTAATACTGCAATGGGAAGTACAGTTAACCATGTTTACGAGTTTGGAGGCGTTTATACCGTAACCTTAAGTACTCTTGATAATTTTACCGGTTGCAGTTTCAGTATCAGTACTGAAATAGAAATACTCGGACCGCTACCGGTAGCTTATGCTTACTTCTATAGTGAAGCACTCGATAACCGGGCAATTGTTTTGCACTGGGCCACATCAACAGAGGAACAAAATCACTTTTTTGAAATTCAGAGATCTGATGATGGTATCAATTTTGAAACAATTGGTGCTATAAATGGTCAGGGCAATGATACAGAAAACGGTGCAGAATACCGTTTTATTGACGATGCCCCTTATAATGGCATTAATTATTACCGTTTAAAACAAGTGGACTATTCTGGTGAATTTGCTTTTTCCGAAACAGTAAGTACTACGCTGGAGAAAGAAGGCACTTTGGATTATAGTTATTTTCCAAATCCGGCAACAGAGCAATTAAGTGTAAGATTGAAAGATGTTCAGGAACATGAAACAATTATTACTATTAGTGATCTTCGAAAGAATATAATTAGCGAACATTTAGTTACCGCAAGTTCAATTAAAGCAGATATCGATATTTCAAATTTAGCTCCGGGAACTTATATCATGAGTGTAAATTCCAGAAGGATCAGATCAGTTTCGATGTTTGTAAAAATTGGACTCTAAGGAAAGAACAAACACTCAAATTCTACTACCCTCGATGGTTATTATTTTTTAATCCTCGAAGATAAATATACATGAGAACACACTTTACGCTTATCGCATTGATAAGTTCTATGCACCTTTTTGCGCAGGGCAATTTCAATCCGGCTGATGCCGATTTATCGTTCCCCCGTTCGATCATTGATAAAGAGCAGATTGAAGCAGTTCGCCAATCACTTTCGAATGCTTTCAACTTGGCGCTTTACGAAGATATTTATCAGTTTGCTAACCTGGATATACCCCCTGATAATAATTCTGAAAATGATCGAAGAAGAAGATCCGAGATCGCCCGGGAAGCAGCCTTTGTCGTATTAGTCAATCGCACTGCGGGGCCGGAGAGCCCTTTGCCGGTTTTACCGGAAAGCGAAAAACTTTCGCTAATTGAAAAAGCAATTCATTTATTGAATGAGATTAACACAGAAGTGGAAGTACAGTCGGGTTGGTCCTTTTACCATAGCTGGCAATTCCGCTCCAAAGAGCTCATTCATTATTTAATTGCCTATGACCTGTTAAAAGGCGCCGACGTCCCGGATTCGGAATTATCTGAAGCTAAAGAAAAATTACAAACTTTCAGCAGTAATTTATATGTTCGTTCAATTGATGGTTATCCAAATCCTATTCCCGGACTTCCTGACATAGACTTTTATTTTTACAATACCAATAATCACGGCGTGATGACCAGTGCCGCCTTAGGGCTGGCAGCTATTGTCCTGGGAGATTGCACAAGTGATAACCCCCACCGACAACCCGAGAACTGGCTAAAGGCCGGACTTTGGAATCTTGACAATTTGCTTTGGAGAGTTGATGGTTTACTGCCCCGGGTTTCAGAAGCCGGAGTAATTGCCGGATACGCCGAAGGTCCAAGCTATTTTAATTATGGATTTGTCAATGCCTTCCCATTTATCCGGGCTATGTGGAATTACCTGCCAGATCAGGTATTTGATATAGAATTTGAAGGAGTCACCCGGAGCATCCAACATCCCTGGTATGATACTGATTTTCACAATCTTTATAAATGGATGATGCTCATCAGAATGCCGGATGGCAGAAGTCCGGCTATACACGATAGCCCTGCCCACTTTAGTACCGTACTTCCGGCTTTATCAGGTATAACTGCCTTTAATATTCCTTCTGTATCAGATCAGTATAATATATGGACTCGTGCGCAATTGCTTTCTACGATGATAAGTCCCGGTGAGTATACCGAACCGCTGTTCCAGGCTTTACCAGATGCAGGGAGTCTGGTTTTCCGATCTTCATATGATGATCCGCAATCGATCTATCTGCACTTAATTGGTAAAAACGGGATTGCGCTCTACGGTGCAAAAGCTCACCATCAGGCGGATGCCATGAGTTTTGAACTATATTATAATCATCATGTATTTGCCATAGACGAGGGCTATACCGGATCCAATTATAGAACCTACGTTAATAAAGCTACAGATCACAATTTAATTTTAGTCAATGGTAAAGGCCCGAAACCACCGATCAGCGAGTGGGTCTCGGAGGATAATGAAGTGTTCATAGAAAACTATTTTGATACAGAATTACTGGATTATGGTGAGCTGAGTGGTGCCTGGGAAGGCGCTAATCTCAATCGTAAAACACTTTTTGTAGACGATACTTATTTTGTTATGTGGGATTTTGTGGAGTCCTCCAATACCAATACCTATCAATTCCAGATGCATTGCAGCGGTCTTAGCGAGAATCAGGCAAGTGATGAAAATGGACAGGTTCAACTAAACAGTCAGAATCACAGTGTTTTGCTTTCTAAAAATGAGGATCAACTATTGGTTCGTACCGAACTCAATCAAACCGAAGCCAGTTATGCTCTAAAACTGGATTCCACCTATAATGGTATCATCGCAGATTATCACCATAAATTTCTGGTCACTTCCCCTCCACTGTCCAAGGCACAATTTACCAGCATACTTTTTCCATATTCTATTGATGAACCTCAGATTCAAAAATTACCTGTTGATTCCGGACAGACCTTATTAAAAGTAATTCGAGATCAAAATACAGATTTAATTTTCACTCATAATGACACGGAATTAATTGATATAGCCTCGAATTCACTGTTCGAGAGTTTTAAAACAAATGCCCAGGCCGGTATTTTGTCTTTCGACGAAAATCAAGAGCCTGATTTTCTATTTTTTGAAAGAGGAGATTCTTTTTTTATTGAAAACAAGGGTTGGTTAGTCACAGATGAAGCCACTAATCTGGCAATAGATTTTCTAAATGCCGGAGCAGTAAAGGGTTTCATCAATAGTGGTAGAACACTGCGCATCCCCTCGGACAGTTCTTTAATAGTCCAAAGCGGTTCCATTACGGAAATTTATTACGATGAAGGGAAAAAAGAAAGCCTTATTCACTTTTCCGAAGCCTCTAATTTCCATCTGATCCCCGGTCCGGCTGAAATTCTAAATGATACTGAAGCCAGGGGAACACTAAGCAATTATAAGCTTTTCCCAAATCCAAACAGAGGTTCAATGATTCTTCAATTAGAAAGTGAAATAGCACATGAATATGCCTTAAAAATTATTGATGCTATTGGAAAAACCGTTTATGAACAAAAGCTTGATTTATTTCCGGGTGTTAATCAAATTCCCATCGAACTTGGAAATTTTCAGGCTGGAATTTATAATATGATATTAACTAATAATCAAGGGACTAAAGCTATTTCCTTTAGTATTTTTTAGCAAACCGCCCTGTACTTTAAGGACTTACACAGAGTAAGTCCTTAACTTTACAAAATCCTAATTAAATACTGCTATTGTAAATGCCCTTTTTATTTAGTACCTTTATGGCTAAATAGAAACCTTTAATACCCCCTCATTTCAAGTATCCAAAACCGACAAAGCCCGAATAATCTCGGATTTCCATTTATTTCAATCACCAGGCAGGTGGTTAGATAGTAATATTTTTTTATTTTTACACTCAACAGGAATCCGATATTAATCATTAACTAATGTTTGCATTAGTTTTCATTTAGACTCCATAAGTTCCATAAAAGCAAAGTAAAATTATAACTAAAGAATTTGAATAAATTGAGAAACTCATTTATACGGTAGGCTTCTTGATTTATTGAATTACGAACACTTTAACAAACATTTTTTAATCCTAAATTTGTAAATCCATTATGGAAAGGAATTTTACAATCAAAACAGTAGGATATTACAAAGGAACAAAAAGATACATTGCCCGAAAACTGTTCTCTTTCCTATTTCTGTTTTTATTCATGTGTACTATCGGTAATGCCAATGCATTGCTGGATTTGGAAGTAACTTCGACTGATGTTACCTGTCCCGGAGCGAATGATGGTACAGCCACGGCACACCCTATTGACGGATGGGCTCCGTTTACTTACACCTGGAGTAATGGAGATACGACACAGACCATTACAAACCTTAGTCCCGGCATTTACGAGGTCACAGTGATTGATGTAGATGGCGCCATTGAAATAGGTGCAACCATCGTCGGAGAAGATGGCCTTGATCTCTTTATGAGTGCATCTTATGAAACTTGCGTAGGTGCAGCCGATGCAACAGCTAGCGTAAATGTGTCCGGCGGTACAGGCAATTATACGTATTTATGGAGTACCGGTGAAACATTTGTTGTCGCCAGTGGCCTTTCCGAGGGTACTTATACCGTTACCGTAACGGATACTAATGGTTGTACAGCCGTCGGGAGTATCGATGTAGAGCTATCTCCTGAAGGTATTTGGTTAATGCCGGTAGGTACGGATGCCGATTGTGGCCTGGATAATGGTTCTGCTTATTCCGGCGTAATGACGGGTACACCACCTTTTATATTTGAATGGAGCAATGGTGCCACGACTGATACCGTTACAGGATTGGCCCCCGGTACTTATAGCGTAACCGTAACGGATGTTAATGGTTGTACGAATGCTGAAAGTGTAACGATCGAAGCGCTATCCGATCTGAGCGTAAGCATCAGTGGTCAGGACCCCGATTGTAATAGTACAAATGGTTCTGCGACCGTTAATGTAAGCGGAGGTACGCCTCCTTTCATCTACGAATGGAGTAATGGAGGAAATACGGCTACAATCGATGGTTTATCTGCCGGAACCTATACCGTAACCGTTTCTGATGCGACGGGATGTGAAAATATAATTAGTATAGACCTCGAAGATAGTGATATAGAAATCGAAATCAGTACCGAAGATTCGGATTGTAATGAAAATAATGGTACTGCGACCGTTAGCGTGATCACAGGTACCGCGCCTTATACTTATCAATGGAGTAATGGGGCCAATACAGCAATGATCAGTGATTTAGCTCCCGGGGTATACTCCGTAACCGTTACGGATGATAATGGCTGTACGGAAGCCGCTTCTGCTACGGTTGATGGGGATGAAGTAAACGGAGGAACGATTGATACAGATGATGAACTCGAAGTATGCGCCGGTGACGGCATTAATGATATTGTAGATGTTGATTTAAGTGGCAATAGCGGTCCAAATTCTACCTGGGTAATGACCGATCCTTCGGGAAATATTATTGGAATTTTTACTGGCCCTCCTTTTAATTTTGACGGAGCCGGTACAGGCAATTGTGTAATTTGGCATTTGAGTTATCAAGATGGACTAACGGGTCTTGAAGTAGGTAATAATGTTGCTGACCTGGATGGTTGTTTTGATTTTTCCAATTCCATTACAGTTATTAGAATTGATCCGGAGGGTGGTGAAATTACAACTAACGATCCAACGAGTGTTTGTGTAGGAGATGGCATCGATGATTTTATAGACGTATCGGTTAGTGGTGCGGATGGTCCAAATACCGCCTGGATTATTACCGATGATGCTTTAAATATTCTGGCTCTGCCACCTGCCCCGCCTTTCAACTTTGAAGGAGCAGGAGAAGGCATTTGCCTGATCTGGTATATTGTTTATGCGGATGGATTAACCGGTCTAAGCGAAGGTGCCAACGCTGCTGACCTCGAAGGTTGTTTCGAGCTTTCCAACTCGATCACGGTCACTAGAAACGGGGTTCCTTCCATCAATCTAAGTGTAAACAATGTTTCCTGTAACGGAGCTGCAGACGGAAGTATCACTGCCAATGTCAGTGGAGGTGGTGGTAACTATACCTACGAATGGAGTAATGGGGCTAATTCAGCTACCATTTCTGACCTGGCTCCTGGTGTTTATTCGGTAACCGTCACCGATGACAATGGCTGTTCTGCTTCTGAAAGTGCAACAATTGTCGAGCCTTCCGCTCTTGCGGTAAGTGCAAGTGGCATTGATGAAACCTGCATTGGAAGCAATGACGGTTCTGCCACTGCTTCTCCCGTTGGAGGTACACCACCCTACTCTTATGCCTGGAGTAATGGCGGTACAACGGCAACTATTGAAAACCTGGCTCCTGGTACTTATACGGCAACCGTGACCGATGACAATGGTTGTACGGCTATAAGCAATGAAGTAATTATCGGTTCCAATGGCATCAGTTCCTGTAGTGCCATGGTAACCTCTTCCTATAATGAAGGAGTAGATATTAGTACTTTCGGCGGAAGTGATGGAGAAGCAACTGCTTCTGCTAACGGAGGTACACTTCCTTACAGCTACGAATGGAGTAATGGTCAAACCGGAGCAACAGCAAGCAACCTGAGTGCGGGAACCTATTCCGTAACAATAACTGATCAGAATGACTGTACCTGTACCGCAGAAGTTGAACTTAATGATCCATCCAAGATTGGTGACTTTGTCTGGGAAGATACTAATAAAAATGGCATTCAGGATAATGGAGAAAACGGAATTGATGGTGTTATTATTAATTTGAGTGGTTCGACAGACAGTGGAATTAATGTAATGCGTTCGACGACAAGCAATCCTGACGGTTCATATGCTTTCGATGGTTTACTACCAGGAACCTATAACCTAACCTTTGAAACGCCTTCTGGCTATAGAGTTACATCGCAGGATGTCGGAATAGATGAGACAGTTGATAGTGATGTTGATCCAGCTACAGGTATGACCGAAGATATTTCCCTTGGTCTTTCTATTTGCAATAATGATGTGGATGCCGGATTATTCCCTTGCATTAGTATTGGGGATTTTGTTTTCTATGATACGAACCGCGACGGTATTCAACAGCCCTGGGAAGCAGGTGTTCCCAACATCAATATACGTTTAAAAGGTGCTGGCCCTGATGGCACTATTTGCACGGATGATGATATAATTGTGGATGGCGATGCAACCGATAATACTGGACGTTACCTGTTTGAGTGTGTTGATCCGGGGACTTATTATATTGAATTTGGAATCGATCAGAGTGAGTACTTCATTACCCTCCAGGATCAAGGTGGTGACGATGAGCTGGATAGTGATGCCGATCCTGACAATGGAAAAACAGCTCCTTTTACGGTTGTTGAAGGCATGCCCGACGATTTATCTTATGATGCCGGAATCTTCTTAATCTGCGAAGATTATACTTACGGAGGTCAGATTGGATACGATCAGGAAATTTGCCCCGGTGAATTCCCTAATACCCTGGTCAGTATTTCTATGCCATCGGGAGGATACGGGGCTACTGAATTTTTATGGATGAGATCCAATATAGGTGGTCCATTGAGTAATGGAAGCTGGATGGAAATTCCTAACTCCAATGCTCCTACTTACGATCCTCCACAATTGACTCAAACGACCTTTTTCATCCGATGTGTCAGAAGAGAAGGATGTACCGAGTTCATTGCAGAATCCAATATCGTAGTGATTGTCGTCAACTCCTGTATCGGAGGTCCAATGACTAGTTTAAATGCCGAAGTTCATGGACAAACTGAAATTGAAGTAACATGGCTTACGGCTCCGGAGAGCAGCCTTTACAGTTATCAGGTTCAGCGATCAGCGGATGGTATTGACTTTGAAACTTTAGGAACAGTTAGTGGTCAAGGTGATCAGCAAACTATGAATGAATACAGCTTCATGGATGAGCATCCAAGAATAGGTCGAAACATTTATCGAATCATTCGGGAAGATTTAACTGACGGACAGCAGGTTTTCTCCGAGTTAGTAGAGGCCATGTTCAATATCGGAAATGAAAGATTTTTTGTCTATCCGAATCCAGCTTCCGGGACCTTATTCGTGGAATCCATTTATAATATGAATGGAAATGCAACCTTGCAGCTATTTGATGCTACAGGTAAACTACTGGAAACGGTAATTGTAGATGAGAATATTGGAAAAAGTACCATTGATTTTACAAGATACGCTTCTGGTCCTTATTTTATCAAAGTCAAATACGCTGATAAAGATGCCACGGACGTAATCAGAATTATTAAAGAGTAATTTATCTTTTAAAATGAATATAAAAGTCATCCCGAGTTTCCAATAATGAAACTCGGGATTTCTTTTTGTTATATATCTATATCCATTTACTAAAATCAGAATTAGGACTTCTGTCGTTCTTTTAAACTATTCAACAAAAATCTATCAATAAAATAGCCTAAGCCAATATTCTCTGAAATAAGAAATAATAAGCCTGTCACAAGACTCAATATTTTATTAGTGGTAGCTGTATTTATAAAATTGTGACGGTTCATTTAGGAATTTTATTGATATAAAATTAAAAAATATTTATTTTTATTTTATATATTATATTTAAGATAATCTCCAATCATAAGAGTCTGAGGTATAATTTTTTATTATAAAAAACGAAAAATGAATCCCCTCTAAAAGTGCATTCATAATGCCGCTTTTAAAAATTCAAATATTGCGCCGTATACTCTTAATTCGTAACTTACACCCGATTGTAAAACAATTGACAACCAAACCAAAGAGGTAATGACCAATTTAAAAACCTCTTTTCCCTCCTTTTAAACTTACTGTACACATAACAAGAACTGTAGCAAACATAGTAGCTGTTTACCTATTTCCTATCGAAACGAATTTTATAATTTAAGTAAACATGTAGTTATGTTACGATTTCTACCAGTTGGCCAAAACTTGTTCTTGTCAGCCAAGCTTTCCAAAAGAGCATTTTTAGCAAGTATTTTATTTTCTTTCCTACTAGGTTTTTCTAGTCTGGAGGCTCAAACTTCACTTATTTCAAGAACTGTTTTTAACACAGATCACTGTAATAATAATGAAGCCTATGGAGCTTACCTGAGTTTTGCGGGATTAGATCCCTATTACACCATCTCTGATGCTACTTTTGTAGAATATAGCGATGGAAGCGCAAATTTGACGGGGACAATAACAAACAACACTAACGGAACAATCATTTTTCATGTAGATGTAGATTTTTATAATCGTACATTTTATACTCCAGCGAATAGTCCAAAAGCCAGCAACTGCGGCAATAACAACACTTCTGACTGGTATTATTACACTTCTACCTGGGGCGTTTTTACAGGTGCAGGAGCAGCTGAAGGAGCTTATTTCACGGTAGACAGGGACGGGCCGTCTTTTCAGATTGGTACGGGTGCTAATCAAACAGAAGGTAATAATATTTTCGGAGCATGCGGATGGCTGGATATTGTAATCTATTCTCAACCTGATGACTCCAATCTCTACCTATCAGGTGATAAAGGAGATTTTAACTTCAATCTTAGCGGTGATCCACTTACCGAATGTGATAACCTTACCAGTGGTGGTGAAATCGGAGCTTTTGAAATAGCCGGCGGGCCTTTCATAGCATCGACTATCGAAAATATTAGCAGTCCATCCGGAGGAAGTGGAACGATTCAGTACATGTGGTTAAAAACAACCAATCCGGAACTTCCACTTAATCACTGGGATGTCATCGACGGAGCAGATGATCCTACCTTAGAGCCTGGCTTAATCGAAGAAACGACTTACTTTCTAAGATGTTCCAGAAGACTGGGTTGTATTTACTGGCTTGGTGAATCGAATATCATCGCTAAAATTATTAATGGTGATGGTGTAGTATGTGTTGACGGAGCTGAGGAAGTAAGCAAAACTGGAAACATCGCCAGTAAAGGAGCCAATAACGGTGTTGCAAACTCGGATAATATTTTAGGAGCAATTGACGAAGAAGCCGCAAAGTTTTATGATAAAGATGATAATCTGATTATCCAGTTGGATGAGACGCTAGAGGCAGGTGATCAATTAACTTTAAGCTGGAAGGGCCGGGACTATAACAGCAGTTTTTCCGGAGACTCCAGATTGCAAATTCTGGAATCCGAGGATGGTATTAATTTTACAATCAATAATACCTATTCTACTTCCATCAAAACATTTTACATCCACAACACCATTACTTTGCAAAATAATGCCAGATATCTAAAGCTGGTTAATCTGTCTACCAATGGCGATACCTCACCTGATTTCGATGTAGATGCAATCAGTTATAATATCAAAACCTGCATCGAATCCGGAAGCATTGGAGATCAGGTTTGGGAAGATTTGAATGGCAATGGATTAAGAGATGATAACGAGCCGGGTATTCAGGGAGTATTTGTATTCCTGGAGGATGAATTTGGAAATACCATCAATAATGTAACATTAGAAGTAACAGATGCCGATGGAAAATACCTTTATGAAGATTTACCTTTCGGAAATTATGTTGTGAGATTTGCAACGCCAGGTGGTTTTTTACCCACCAGTCCGAATAAAGGTGGCGATGATGCATTGGACAGCGATGCAAGTTTTATCGATGGCAGGTCCTCAATCATTACTGTTGGTTCAGGTAATAAGGATATTGACAATGTAGATGCAGGTTATGTAAAACCGGTCGAGATTGTCGGTATCGTTTGGTTTGATAATGACAAGGATGGTCTACAGGAAAATACCGTAGACGGAGTTGAGGATGTTTCCGTATCTCTGTATGATGCAGGAGATGATATGATCCAAGGTACTGCGGATGATATAAAAATTGCGGATGACCTAACTGATGAAAATGGATTTTACACCTTCTTCAATGTTATCCCCGGAAAATACTACGTTGCTTTCGATGAGTCTACTTTTCCATTAGGTTATGGTATCACAACACAGAATATTGGTTTAAATGATTTTATCGATAGCGACGCAAATCCATCTACTGGTCTTTCAGATGTATTCAGAGTAACTTCCGGATCTGATGTTTCCGGAAATGATGCAGGATTACACCTGAAATGTGGATTCATTCCGGAGGTACATATCGGCGATGCGACCTGTGTTGGCTTCCCGGTAGACTTTAGCGCAGGCCCGGATGTTGTTGATTATGAGTACGACTGGGTTTTCCTCGATGACATCACTAATCCGGTAGAGATTGGAACGAGCAATGGAAGAACAACTGATTTTATCTGGAATACTCCCGGTGAAAAACCATATAAACTGACGGTTACCAATGCTCTGGGTTGTTCTGTGACTTTACACGGTACCGTAAATGTACTTTCAGAATATGAAGCAGAGTGTATCACAATTCTACCCGTTGAGTTAATTGGTTTTACGGCTCAGGTATACGAAGCCAAGCAAGTATTGCTTAAATGGTCAACGGCCTGGGAAGAGGATAACTACTTTTTCGAAATTCAGCGATCCGCAGACGGGGAAAGATTTGAAACTATTGGAAGTGTATTCGGAAACGGAACAAGTAATCAAATTAACAATTATCAATTCCTGGACGAAACACCGTTCTTCGGACGTAACTATTACCGACTTAAGCAAATTGACTTCAATGGTACTTTTGATTTCTCCGAAGTTCAATCTGTAGTTCTCGAAAGCGAAGATTTGCAAGATCTAATCACTTATCCAAATCCTACAATGGGAATTACAATGCTAAGAGTAGTTAGCCCTTTTGAAGCAGACGCTACTGTAGAAGTAGTTAATTCAACAGGCCAGATAATGGATATCATTATCCTGCCAGCAGGAAGTAATAGCATCGAGATCGATTTAACAGAATACCAGGCTGGATTTTATTTTCTAAATGTAAAATATGGCGGCTTTAAAAAACTGGTACATAGAGTATTGAAAGTAAGAGAATAGAGATAAACACCTTGATTCAAACACAAAGAACGGCTATCGTAACTCGGTAGTCGTTCTTTTTTTAGGGGATAACAGATAAAACATGGAACCTGGAAACGGCCTGAAAACATATTAAAATTATTTTAATTTATTTGAAACGAATACTCCTTTACTTGCGTAAATAATATAAAAACTGAAATCCCGTTTTTGCACCAGAAAATAGAAAGCAGTAGCAGAACCAAAGGTGTATGCTAAAGGTAATAACAATGTGACCTTTAGCGATAAAGACAAGAAATCCCCATTAAGAAAAGAAACTGATTAAACGTTCAAAGGCAAAGTGTTACTGCTTTTGGAAAAGATATTATTTATTAAGACCGCAACTTTAATTAAGCCTTTATCTATTTGGATAAGGGCTTCTTTTTTGGCAATTTCGCAGTTAGGTTCGGGCACTAAAAGTATGTAATTTTTACCGGACGCAGAGAACGCAAAGAAGACGCAGAGAGCCACAGAGTTTTTAAGATTAAGAATTTTTATATGAGAAATGTAAAGGAAAAACTAGAGCGCGTAATTAGTACTCTTCAAGATGATATTTTTAATCAGGAAAGCCCTTGCCTAAAGGATTGTACTTTCCAGGCTCTGGACTTCACTCAGCTAAATATAAACTGGGAAAAGTGTGAAATGAATAATACTGTTTTCCTCGGTTGTAATTTCAAAGCGGAAGATGAACTATATTTAATCGAGCAGGGGGCTTATATTTATAAAGCACCGATTAATCTACCTTATAAGCCATTCCGGAAAGCACTTTATACTTATCAGGAGTTGATGGAGGGCTATACACCGGATAAGGATGAAAGCACAGACCTGAAAATCTACCAGCATTTTTCGGAAACCAGAAACAATCCGGGAATTAACGAGGCTTTATACCAGCGTATACACGATCATGCTATTGACGAGTCCTTAAGAAGACTAATAGAAGTAGATGATGAAGGGATGACGGATAAAAAATGTGTTGGAATTATGGGAGGGCATTCTACCAAGCGCGATGATCCTTTCTATGTAAAAACCGCCATGACTGCCAAGCTTTTAACGGAGCAAGGATATTTTATCGTTTCTGGTGGTGGTCCGGGAATTATGGAAGCCGCTAACCTGGGAGCTTATTTTGCCGGAAAGCCCGATAATGATTTGGAAGCCGCCATCAGGATTTTGCAGCAAGCGCCGCATTATAGTGATCGCGATTTTCATCTAAGAGCCTATGAAGTGCTTGAAAAACACCCAAATGGCCGTGAAAGCCTGGCTATTCCTACCTGGTTTTACGGGCATGAACCCAGTAACCTCTTCTCTACTCATATTGCAAAATATTTTTCGAACAGTATTAGAGAAGATACCCTTCTGGCTATCAGTCTTTATGGAATCATCTGCTCGCCGGGCAGTGCCGGTACTACACAGGAAATTTTCATGGATGCTGCACAAAATCATTACTGCACCTTCAACTATTACAGCCCGATGATTTTTTTGAGTACAAAAAGGTATGAAATTGATACTTTAATTTTCCCCTTATTGAAACAATTAGCTTATGGACGGGAATATTTCGATCTGCTTTTTTGCACAGATGAACCAGAACAAATTCTAACTTTTCTCAAAGCTAATCCTCCGAAAAAAAAGAATGGTCAATCCAACTAGCGCCCAAACTTAATCTGTGGTTTCTGCCCTTGTTAAGCCTTTTTTATAAGTTTCCAGGCATCGTTCCCGGGCAAATTTATGATCAACAACAGGTTCGGGATATTCTCCTTGCCCGTATTCCGGAATCCATTTCCGGATATAGCTCATTTCTTTATCGAATTTTTTCTGCTGACTATATGGATTGAATATTCTGAAATAAGGCGCTGCATCCGTACCGCAGCCTGCCGCCCATTGCCAGCCACCATTATTGCTCGCCAGATCAAAATCCAAAAGCTTCCTGGCAAAATAGGCTTCTCCCCATCGCCAGTCTATCAGCAAATGCTTGGTCAAAAAGCTGGCTACAATCATTCTGACCCGGTTGTGCATATATCCGGTGGCATTGAGCTCACGCATTCCGGCATCGACAATTGGATAACCGGTTTTTCCCTGACACCAAAGCTCAAATTCCCGGGGATCATTCCGCCATTCAATCCAACGGTATTTTTCCCGAAAGGGATTTTCAACCACATGCGGAAAATGATAAAGGATCATGCTGTAAAAATCTCTCCAGATCAATTCATTCAGGTAGGTCTCACTCAATCCCCGGGCTTTCCGGGCCTTTTCCCGAATGCTAATCGTACCAAAACGGAAATGGATACCTAATCTGGATGTACCTTTAAGCGCCGGAAAATCCCGTGTATCTGCATAGTGCCGGATCAATCCCTGATTAACTTGCTGACCGGGAATTTCTATAGTTGATTTTTCAAAACCTATTTCCTCCAGAGATGGAACCGGAAAGGGCTTCACTTTTTTAAAACCGGAGAAATATTTATCGGTAGGATAAGATTGCAGGAAATAAGAAATTGTTTTTTTCGGTCCGTTTTCCGAATCGGGTTCAAGCATTCGGGTTTGCAAGTTTGCCTTCCATTTTCTCGAATAAGGTGTAAACACAGTGTAAGGTTTCCCATCATCTTTGACAACTTCGTCTCTATCAAAAATCACCTGATCTTTATAGCTTCGAAAGGGAATACCCCTTCTTGCCAATATCTCTTTCACCTTTGTATCCCGATCAAGTGCATAAGGCTCATAATCCCGATTCGTATATACATTTACAATTTCAAATTCCTTAATCAGGTCTTCCCATACTTCTCCGGGATTACCATATCGTACCAGTATTGAGCTGCCCATTGCTTTGAGCTGCCTTTGCAGACTCAAAATGCTTTCATGAATAAAACTGACCCGGGCATCATCTTTATCTTCCAGTTTGTCTAAAATTTGTTTATCAAAAATGAATAGAGGCAGGACAGTTTTATTGTGTTTCAGGGCCTGATATAAGCCGGCATTATCTTCCAGTCTTAAATCTCGGCGATGCCAAAATATGGTAAGAGACATAATTCTTATCGCTTAGTTAGTCAATCCCAAAATTAACAGAAAAACATTCTATTTGTTTAGTACAAAACGTCAATCCCTGCGCGTTCAAAGGTATGTCAGCTACGAATTTGTACTAAGCCGATCTGACCCTGGCAAGAAAATCATCAAATCTTTTTTTAAAAACACCTTTAAAATTTTCCCCGGTAATTTTGATTTTCTCAGACAATTTAGGCTTCCAGGACTCATCTCCGAGTTTCGTCAATGAAGTTGGAAAAGCCTCCGTTGTTTTAAGGAATTCACCTCCAATATCTTTGGCTTTTTCTAATACCCCGGCATATCCGTATTTCGTATGCTTATCCTCATCACTGGTTTCACAGCTCAATGCAAAATGAATGTTTTTTGAAGCTTTACAACATTTATTCAGTACATTTTTCAAAGGAGCAATTAAATGGCCCGCCCAAATAGGTCCAAAAATGATGACTTCATCATATTGTTCTATCTCCTTGATAGAAATATTGGTTTTTATATTAAATCTTAATGCGGACATCAATAATACCAGCCCTGAAACATTCACTAAAGGTCTTATTTCCCGTAAATCTCCTCCTAATTGTTCTGATGCTTTTTCCGCGAGGAATTTACAATTTCCCGTTTTAGAGTAATAGGTAACCAGATATTTTTTCATTATTCACCACTTTATTTATCTATAAATTTTACTTCATTTTCTGCATTGAGGATTTGAGTATTATCATAAAACTCAACTATGCCCTTACTTTCCTTATTCGACCAGATCTCAATCCCTTTCCAACTGTCTCCACAAGCATTTTCGAGTGTCGCTCCACGTAGTATTAATTTACCTTTTGGATGAATGATGATCTTGGCATCTTTTGGCAAAGACAAACGGCAGCCAAGCCTAAGTGTAGCTCTGTTTTCGATGACTAAATGCCCCTCCAAATCTTTCGCACCCAGCCATTCAAAATCTTTTTGGATACGAATGGTTTTTTCCTCATCAAGCTTACACCAGTTCGATTCCAGCAATTTGCGCGTAGATTTATTTTTATCCGCAAAGTTTCTGTGTATTGTAGCGATCTGGCAAGGAGACCAGGCGCTGCTGTGACTATTATAATCCATAAAATTATTTGACCACCATTCATCACAAGGCTTTTTGCCCTTCGTCTGGTTCCAGCAATTGGAATGCGTTGGTGTATCTGCACAACCATCATTGCCCCGCCAGGTATGCCTTAAACCTAAACTATGACCGATTTCATGGTTAAGCAATTTGACAGCAGTCCATTTTGCTCTTCCGGAAACCGGTTCTCCATTTCTCCATTGAATGCCTTTATCACTCTCATACCAATGCGTAACTTTTACAAAGTTTGGATAACCTATTCCTTTGGAGTCTTTTACATAGGTTTTGGATTTTAGACTATCCAGATGATGGGTCATCACAAAAATATTGAGCACTGTATCTTTTTGAATGCCATATTTCTCGTAAACATCCTTATTAAAAATATTTCGATGCTTTCCGCTTCCGACCAATGCGTAAAGTTGGTCATCATTATGAAAATATATACCATCATCATTAGGATCATCAGGTCTTCCCGTCAATAAATATTGATAGCGAATAGGTAAGACCGGGGTAGCATTTCCCGGAGGAAGATTCATTTTCTTGTTATTGGTAAGCTTTTCATTGGCCGTTTTATAAACGAGTTTCACAAATTCCCGCCCTTTTTTTTCATCAAAATTTCCTTTCTTTTCACTGTTGCACATGATATGAAAGTTTACACGAACATATTTAACCGGCGTGTGGTCCAGATGAGCAGTGTCGGGTGTATAATTTTCCTGATCCCGGCAAACCCGCAAATTTGCCTCATAATTGACCGGACGGACAAGTGTTTCTCTTAAATATTCCTTCTTTACTTTTTTATTACAAGCCAAACAGGAAAGCATGGTGAGCATCAAAATTTGGATAAATATTTTCATTAGTAGTATTTTATTGCCTCTAATTATTATTTTCTGTCTTATTTTAGAGCGGTTCGAAACCCAATTTAGTACTTCTATTATAGAAAATTATTAATTTTAGGCCAATAAATTGAAAACGCGAAAAGCAACGACATTATGAAGATAAAAGTATTATTTTTTGCTGCCTTGTTCAGCTTTTTCTCTTGCGGTAGCGGAGAAGATAATGGTAATGAGCGAACGCAGGTTGAATCCACTAAACCCGTTGAAAAACCTTTAGAAAGATTTAGATATGATGGAGTCGTCACGATAGGAATAATTGATAGTCTGGTCACTTTGGTTTACGATGAAGAAGCCAAGCGAATTGACCCTCCAAAAGCCAAACAATTTATAGCTGCCTGTGAAAAATATGCAACTGAAAACAAGGACGATCCGAAAAGTCCGGAGTGGTTGCTTAAAGCAGCAGAAACAGCCCGGAATATTAATGCCAAGCGTTATGCAATTGCGCTTTATGATGATGTAATGACCAAGTTCCCCAATTATCCTAAAGTTTCGCAGGCCTTATTCCTAAAAGCTTTTACTCTGGATGATAATATGAATAGAAAGGAAGAAGCCAAGCAATTGTATTCAGAATTCATTCAGAAATACCCCAATGATGATTTTATCGAATCTGCAAAATTCATGTTAGAAAATATTGATAAGACCGATGCAGAGATTATCAAGGAGTTTGAAAATAACCGGCAGGAGCAATAGTTCATTTCTACGCCAGCTGTTCATTATTTGATATACGGATAATGAACAGCTATTTTAATCATCTAAGCCAGATTTACAATCTTTTTATCAAAAGGGTCAAGTGCTACTCCTCTGACCTTGGCTTCGGCAATTATACTGTATTCCGATTTCACTCCACGTATCCACTTTGCAGTTTTCACGATACCGCCGAACAAAATATTTTTATCCCCTATCTCATCCATTCTGGACTTCATGAGTTCAAAAGGTAATTGGAAATCAATTTCTATAGCTTCATTCGCAGGTACATCAATATCCCGATTTAACTCAATGCTCCCCAGTTCGTATTCATCAATCAATTTATCCTCTCCCCTGCCCCGTATAAATTTTTCTATCATAATTACCTTAATGTAGGTAACGGTCTGATCATTCATTGAGGTAAATTTAATACTTCCTCCCAACATTCCCCCTTTCGAAGGAATTTCTTCGGGCAATATCAATTCCAATTTCACGCCTTCTATTCCCAGCCATTTTTTTACTTTACCAAACATATATTCAAAGTTTGAAGCTAAACTGAATAAAAGCTATAAATCCTGCTAATTATTTCTATAAATGTAAGAAAAATAAAGAGCAAGAAGCCAAAGAGGGATTTTTCCATACATGGAACCCCTTATAACCGGGAAAGCAATTTTAAACCATGCGTTTGTGCCAGCTATCTTTAAGAGGTTTTAGAAAAGCTTCGTCGAACTGTTTTTTTGTTTTAACCAAAGTATCGACCACTAAGGTGTTTTCATCTATCGCGCCATTATGAAACAAGTTGGCAAAAGCATCTCTCGAAGCCGTTTTTAACTCCCCATTTTTCTGATAGGCAAAAGTCATCCGATCAAATAAACTGACTTGATAATCCGACTCGATTCGTTTCATAAAATGCACAGAGCTATCAATAGAACAGCCGCTTGCTCCGGCCAATGTTTCATCCACCATCAAGACAATAAAGCGGTTAAAAATCACATCACTAAACGCTTTTAGCGCACGATTATGACTTACCCACTGGTTGGCAAAAGTAGCTAGCTCGTTTTTAAGCTTATGCACCTCTTCTTCTGAAAAAGCCCGACTGGACTGGTATATCCAAATTTTAGAGTCGTTTGACAAATTCAAATTGTTCATAATCCACATTTTGAGGAATCAAAAATTATTTAATCAAGTTATTTACGATCAGCTCTGCGAGATCATAAACCATTACCTCTTCCTGCTTATCTTTGGCTTTTACTCCATCCTGCATCATTGTGAGACAAAAAGGACAGTTTACCGCAACGATCGGAGCATTGGTAGCAAGAGCTTCTTCGGTTCGTTCTATATTGATCCGTTTATCTCCAGGTTCATCTTCTTTAAACATTTGGGCGCCGCCAGCACCGCAGCAAAGGCCATTGGTCCGGCATCTTTTCATTTCTATCAATTCATTATCCAGCATACTTAACACTGCCCGGGGTGCTTCATAAACACCATTTGCTCTACCCAGGTAGCAACTATCGTGATAAGTGATCTTTTTACCATTAAAAGCACCGCCCTGAATTGCGATCCGTCCATCATCCAGTAGTTTTTGAAGGAACTGAGTATGATGCACCACTTCGTAATTTCCACCCAAAGCGGGATATTCATTTTTTATAGTATTAAAACAATGTGGACAGGCGGTTACAATTTTTTTCACCTTATACATATTGAGCGTCTCAATATTTTGCAAGGCAGTCATTTGAAAAACAAATTCATTTCCTGCTCTACGCGCCGGATCGCCAGTACAGCTTTCCTCATTTCCAAGTATAGCGAAATCAACACCCGCAGCATTGAGTATCTTTGTAAAAGCAAGCGTTACTTTTTGCGCTCTGGCATCAAAGCTTCCTGCACAACCAACCCAAAAAAGAACTTCCGGGGATTTTCCTTCGGCGGCCAAATCCGCCATAATCGGTATCTTTAAAGTATCTGACATCTATTAAGGTTATTTTATTTTATCTGACTAAGCGTAATCGCCATGAGATCCAATTCTGTATCGATAATTTCGAATTTCAAAGCCATTTTTAGATTTTCATTCATTCCCCGGACTAATCAGTTTTTTGAACAAATAACTTCCCACTGGTCTGTATCCTTCCTTCATTATCCATAATTTGATACAGGATGATCCCAGAACAACGAATATTGCTCAGGTCAATTCTTTGGTTCATTCCATTAATTCGTTCACTTTGAACAAGTCGACCATTCAGGTCATAAAGATTTAATTGTAAAGCATCCACCTGTGGATTATCAATATACAGGTAATCCTTTGCCGGATTTGGAAAAACGCTGATGCTGCTGAGTAGGCTTAATTCCTCCACAGAGGTAAGTACCCAGTTATTAAACAAAACCTGCAGGGAGTCGATGGGTTCAACACCTGTAGCCGCCTCTGCTACATTTAGTCTCAGGAAAGGAGTTCCGGCCTCATCATCCGGTTGATAGACTTGCAGGAAGGCTGAGGTAGAACTTGTCCCTGCATTTAGACAACGGGAATCGGCTCCGGGAACATTAGCCCCCTGTAATGCTTCCATAAGTCGTTCGGCCAGGCTTCCCTGTGCATTTAAAAAGCGGGTTTCCATAGAATCCAGGATTTCCGGTCCAAGGAGAATGTTCCCCTGAATAGCATAATTCGCTCCCACCCGATGCCCTGCATAATCCAGGGCCTCCATCCCGGTAAAAGCTGCACTTCTCGGATTACCATCCATATCAAAATCTACAATGCCATATTGCCGATCTTCATTAGTACCAAAAATACAGGCATCGTTTTCGTACAACCAATCCAGGACCTCCTGTGGAGAAGCACCCGCTTCCATCTGACTAATTCCATTCTCCAGATTAATATGTGGGATACAAACTGTAGCTTGTCCATTAATAGCACCTCTTCCGGGAATAATATCACTAATCAGGATTACGCCTCCCAATTGCGCGGCCCCTTCCACACAAGATGCTCCTGCACTACCAATTTCTCCTGTTTCCTCATCCAGCGCTACAATCGAGAAAGTATCCTGAGCAATACCCAAATGGGTGACCAGGCATAATAAACCGAGATAAAGTATTCTTTTCATAGTGCCGAATTTTAATTAGTCATCCTTATTAAGTGCTTCCTTTGCCCATTTTACCCGCTCATCAGGTACCTGCCATACCGAGCCGCTGTTCTCAATGCTGGTAAACATAGGAATCCAGTCAGAAGGCCCCGCCGATTCAGTTAGAATTTCATAGCGGCGCATTTTCAAGATTGGTTCAAGTGGATTGATCAATACCGGACAAGCTTCTACACATGCATTACAGGTCGTACAGGCATGTAATTCTTCCCGGCTGATATAATCGAAAAGTGTTTTACCATCATCATAATTGTCTTTGGTAAGTTTTACACCTTCTCCCCTTTCCGATTCCTTTATAAATTTTTGATTTCCAGAATCAAGATTTTTGGCTACTTCTTCCGTCCGATCCCGAATATCCATCACTATTTTCCGGGGAGATAGCTTTTTGCCCGTCAGATTAGCCGGGCATACTGAAGTACAACGCCCACATTCCGTACAAGTATAGGCATCTAGAATGTTCTTCCAGCTCAGGCCAAAAATATCATTCGCACCAAATTCAGGTAACTCTTCCTCCATCGCCGCACCGGTATCTTCGGTCAGTCCCATCATTGATTTGACCTCATTCATCACTTCTGGCATATTTTCCATTTCTCCTTTAGCTGATAACCGCGCGTACCAGGTATTTGGAAAGGCAAGAATGATATGTAAATGTTTAGAACTGGGCAGGTAATTTAGAAAAGCAAGAACCGTCAGGATATGCAGCCACCAGCCAAATCGCTCTATCACCACCAAAACTCCAGCTGGAAGATCGCCAAACAGCATTGGTCCTAACCAACCGCTGATCGCAAAAAAACCTGTTGGATGATATTTATCGGGCATTTTATCCTGCAAGGCTACATCAGCACCATTCATACAAAAAATACCTATTAACAAGGCAAGTTCTCCAAGCAGGATCAGGTTTGCATCGAGTTTTGGCCACCTGGTCATTTCAGATTTGTGAAAACGAGGGATTTTGAGCAAGTTTCTTCTAGCCAAAAAGGCCAAAGTGGCTACAAAAGCCAGTACAGAAAGAATCTCGATGAAACTAATTATGAATGTATAAAAGCCGCCCAGTTTATCGACAAAAAAACGATGTATACCAAAAAAGCCGTCAATAAAAATTTCAATGAGTTCGATCTGGGTAATCAGAAAAGCGACGTAGATAAACAAATGAAGCAAGGCAGGAATCCATCTTTTGAACATTTTTTGCTGACCAAATGCAATCAATAGTACATTTTTCCATCGTGCACCTTCATTATCTGAAATATCTTCATCCTGCCCAAGATTAATATTTCTACGGATTCGCATAAATTGTCGCGCTGCGCCATAGAAAGCTATTATGGTGATAAGAATGAAAAAGACTTGCTGCAGCATAATATTATTTTTCTGAGTATTTTTTCAAATTTGCACTAAAATAGGATATTCGGAAGTCAAAGTAAAAATATTTTTGATTTTAGACTTAACAATAGTCGGTTAACTTTGAGATACAGCCCTTTGAAAAACAAATGCAGTGTTCCACAGAGTATTGATCATCAATTAGTTATATTCCAGAAACTTATGGTAAATCCGTTATCCAAGCGTTAAAAGTCTCAAGCGGAAAATCGGGTTTCGAAAAAGGAATTACTTTTTTATTTCTAAAAAAATCAAGACCTTCGTTTCATCATCAAATCAAGCAGCATTGAAAATTCTAGACGAAAGACAAATCAAGCAAAAGATAAAACGCCTGGCGATCCATATTCTCGAAAACAATATTGATGAAAAAGAGATCATTCTGGCAGGTATCAATAATAATGGTGTAGGTTTTGCCAAAATGCTTCATCGTCAACTTTCCAGGATTAGCACGATCGATATCAAGCTCACCAGAATCCGTTTAAGCCCAGCCAACCCATTGGAATCAGAAGTGGTTATCGAGATGCCAATCAAGGAACTCAACAATAAAACGATCATTGTTGTTGACGATGTAGCCAATACCGGAAGAACGATATTTTACGCCATTAAACCTTTGTTGAATATTCTTCCCAAAAAAGTGGAGGTTGCCGTTTTAGTAGATAGAAAGCATAAATCTTTTCCTATAGCAGTGGATTATGTTGGACTTTCTTTAGCTACTACTATGAAGGAGGATATTGATGTACAAATCATGAAAGTCCCGGAAAAGGCAGTTTATCTGAATTGATGTTTTCGACTTTCGATATTCGCAATTCGAAACTATGCTCAAATCACGGATATCGAAAGTCGAAAACAAATAGCTTGTTTTATTCTTTTACAAACTGAGTCGACCAGATTCGCTCACCATTTACAAAAGTTAAAATGTATAAGCCGGCCGGTATATCAGAAACATTGATCTCTTCCAGATTATCCGGATTTTCTACATTGATCACATCCTGACCAAGTACATTAGAAATTCTCAATCTTTCCATATTCACAGACATCCTTACAAATAAAGTTTCGGAAACCGGATTCGGATACATTGAAACTTTCTCCGAAATCGTTGGATCAACTACTGAAACGAACTCTTCAATATCTTCCATATATCTTGGCAATAACTGATAGCCTTCATCAAAGGGAGAAGAATTATCGAATTGTCCTCCAATACCGGTTACATTAAAGGTAGTGAATTGTGGAACATTCATGTTCGCCAGATCCACATCATTATCTATACGCATAGAAATTGTATTGACTCCATCCGTAATATCAATGTTGAAACTATCTCCTGTTCCATCCCAATCCGCCGGATTAACGAAAGACATATTCTCAAACTTCACCAATTTGGATTCGGTATTTTCACCTAAACCAGTTACTATTTCAGGATCATGGAGATTATTTCCTGAAGAAACGGACCAAAGTGTATCCGGTGTAATTTGCGTTAGACCATTAAACTGAGAAATTACCCCCTGAACAATTAGTTCATCACCCTCTGTCACTGTATATCCGAAATTGTTATTGGAAAACAGGCTTATTCCAGCATCAGGATTGAACGCATCAATAATCGTAAACTGAATATTATCATTACCCTGCAAATCTACTCCGTAAACAATACCGGTAATTTCTACAGCTACCCCTAATGAATCCGGTACTCCGTCTTGATCATTAGTTGTCACTTGTCCAATTGGATACTGCGGATAAACTGTTGGGCAAGTCACGTCGATTGTTACCGTAGCTGTATCGCAAGCTGTGGTTGCATCACAAATAATATAAGTAAATTCATCTATCCCACAATAATCCATATCTGGGGTATAGGTATAGGAGTTATCTACTTCTAAAGTCAAACTACCATTAAGCGGCAGCTCATCAGCAACTATAGAAGCTATTCCATTCGGCGTGATATCATTGGCCAGTACTTCAATATTGATAGCCTGGTTAATATCGGTGGTTGCTGCATCATCATTAGCAGTAATCTGGGTTCCTCCCACAGGAATGATATCCGGGATATATCTTGGCAGAATCCGGTATCCACCATCGAAAGGAGAGGAAGAATCAAATTGGCCACCGATTCCAATAACATCAAAATCACCAACCGGAGCAGGTTGATTGGATAAATTAACATCATTATCAATTCTCATGGTGTAATTATTCACACCATCGGTAATATTCACATTAAAAGAAGAACCGTCACCAGTCCATTCAGATGGTTCAACCAAGGACACTCCATTGATCCGAATAAGCTCAGACTCTGTATCTTCTCCTAAAGCGGTAACAATAGCAGGGTCAATCAGCATATTGTTAGAAGAAACCAATATGATCGTATCCGGACTAATTTGAGTTAATCCATTGAATTGGGAAATAGAGCCCCGAACAATCACTTCATCACCTTCTGCTACAGTATATCCATAATCATTCGAACTGAATAAACCAATTCCTCCGCTTGCATCGATTATAGTGAATTGAATATTATCATTGCCTTGCAAATCTACTCCGTAGACTATTCCCTGAAGTTGGCAAAGGACATCCAAAGAATCTGCAAGCCCATCTGCATCATTGCTTGTTACTGTTGTAATATCATAAGCGGGATAAGAAAGACCATCATTATCTTCAATAGTGATCTCATAAGTACTACCGGCAATCACGGCGCCATTGGTAGCCATACTAATCGTAAGATTCAAAACCTCTGTATTTTCTTCTACAGCATCGTCTATCAAATTCACCGTAAAGCTCACGGTAGTCAAACTACCTACTCCATCACCTCCAATACCAAATTCCATATCATTAATTGTATAATCCTCGCCTTCAGTAGCAGTAGAAGAGCCATCAACAACGATTGTAATATCCGTTGTATCCATAGCCCCTACATTGGCCATGTTCACACGAATATTAGCCGAACCATCCCCTTCATTAACTACTCTGGATGTTCCGTCAAAGAAGATATAAGGCGTTTCCGCACAGGAATTGTTAGCAAATCCGGCAGAAGCATATACCGTATTATTTCCCGAACCATAAACCACACCGGTATTGGTGGTAGAAAAACTCCAGTTCGCCGGATCATTATTATCTGCGTTTACATCACAAAGTTCCAGAGAAGGACCTTCACCATCACAGATTTCTGCAAAAGGAGGGGAATCGGAATATGTTACTTCATCAACCAGATCACCACCGGGGTTTCTAATTTCAATCGTTTCTCCGGTATTATTCATATTGTCGCTGGTCCATTGTAAGGCAGTCACGCCAAAATTATTTAGCATATCGTCTGCATTCAAGGCAATTACCAGATATGCTCCTGCATCTATGGTCACATCCGGGAAGGTATATCCAAAAGCATTCGTGATGGTATAATTTTCAAGGTTGACATTTTCAGTCCCATTGTTATAAATTTCTATAAATTCAAAATCGTCAACACCTGGATTATTATACATGATTTCAGTAATTACCAGATCCACATTTGCCGGAGCAGCATTCACTGTAACCGTACCAGTCATGCCCAGACTGGAATGAGGATCACATTGATAATTATAAACACCTGCTGTGTTAAAAGTATGAGAAAAGGTCCAGGCATCCGAAGAAGCTGCACCATTACTAAATCCTTCCGGGTTATCCGGGAAGGTAGTCTGTGAGCCATTTACATTATGGAAACCACCTGTATTGTCCCATTGTACGGTTTCACCAACTTCAATAGTAATGTCAGATGGTGTAAAGACATTGCTGCTTACAGCAACCATTGTCTGTGCATACGAGGCTAAAGCCACTGTCAAGACAAAAAGAAATGAAGTAAAAGCTTTTTTCATGCGCTGATAAATTTTGTTTTAAAAAGAAATTGAATTTTTAAAAGTAAAAGAGCTTATATAGGCTGGCAAATGTTGCGAAGCCTCAAAAGTACATGAGGTAACAAACGTCATAAGGTTGTTAGAAATATCAAAGGTAGTAGTTGTAAGCAAAGTATTGATCAACACTGGAATATGATTACAAAGGTAGTTTTTAATAAGAAAAGTCCATTGATATTTCCGGATTTGTTTTCGTAAAAGAGCCATTCCAGATGCTGTACCCGGAATGGCCCTTTTTACTATTTATCAAAAGCTGGATAAACTTAGTTAAAGATATATCTTATACCTAATCTGGCTCTCCAGCGAGAATTTAGGTCATTAATATCATAAGTATCTTTTCCAGTTCCTGTTCTTCTGTAAGTATACTGTGGCGTTGTTCCGTCATCCGCAAAGCTTTCAAAGTTCAAAAACTCATAGTTATTAAAATTACCAGGAATAACGTACTGAGTCCCCCATTCATTATTCAACAGGTTTGCAAAATTGAAAATATCTAAAGAAAGCTGGATATTGTGCAATTTGCCACCTGCTTTAATTCCAACATCCTGACGGATCGCTAAATCAAAGATATTCGCCCAAGGCGCTCTTCCTGCATTTTTCTGTGCGTATTGACCTCTTCTTTTTGACAAGTGTGGATCGTCCTCAATATATGCATCAAGGTTCTCCCATTGCTCCTGAGCTGTTACCAAGACATTACCATCCATATAATCAATTAAATTGATATCATCCTGATTTCTCGGTACATAAACCAATGATCTCCATCTGGAGATGCTACCTCTTTCATTATTGAGGTTTCTAGCATCTCTGCTTCCGCCGATTACATAAGAAAATGGCAAGCCACTTTGTCCATTGTAGAAAATAGCAATAGTAGTAGAAATATTATCCGCCCACTTTACTTTATAATCTATTGTTCCAACAGTTCTGTGTCCCAAAGCAAAGTCCGATCTTCCATAAGAAGCAAAGTTTCTACCATCAACATTAATTGCACCTCTCCACTGAGAAGAGTTCTGAGAAGATGTACCTTCGAAAAGCGCATAAGAATCACCAAAATTATAAGCCAAGGAGAAATTCAGATTTTTAATTATTTCCTTACTTACACTACCGGTAATATTATAAGCAAAACCACGGCTGGTATTAGAAGCTAAATAAACGGCACTGAAGTCATCCTCATCGATTTCAGCACGATCATAAATCGGACGATCATCTCCTGAACCGGTAAAGTTAGCGATGATTTCTCTTGAAGTATTCAGGTTCGTGTATCTTACATTATTCAATGTTTTCGTATAGGAAACTTCCAAAGAAGTGTTCCATCCATTTCCAATTTCCGTATCGTATCCGATATTACCTCTTAATACCTGTGGATATTTGAAATCATTTGTAAAGAGGTTCATATCTCCGGAAGGAATTGTTGGATTTTCATAAGTGTACTGATTCTGTACATCAGGTCTGAAAGCGATATCTTCAATCGCAAAACCACCAATGAAGGTTGTGGTTAAACCATTGGTATTATACATAGCTCCCGGCCAAACGAAAGGAATTCTACTGGTAAAAATTCCCACTCCACCACGTAATCTAGTTTTTGAATTCACTTCATAATTTACACCGAACCTTGGACTCAACATAATTTGTCCATCCGGCGCTTTTCCAGCTTGTACATTCCCGTCAAACTCTGGATATTCCTTTAATAATCGAGGAAGGACTTCATCGTTAAAACGTGGAGCCTCTGCCGGATCTTCAGTCAGAATAGGGATATCCACTCTTAAACCGGCTGTAAGTGTCAATTTATTATTCACCGCTATCTCATCCTGAGCATAAAAACCTAACTGCATGGCATTAAACTCTGCCGCAGCAGCTGTCTCATCTCCTGAAATATCGTCTACAAGCGAGTAAACACGGGTATAATCAGATGCACTTAAATTGTTAGTGAACTGCGATAAACTATCATACTCGTACTCTCCAAAGTTCCAGGCCAGGAATACATTTCTGATATCATAAAACTCATTGTGAGTACCGAAGGTCCAGGTATGCTTTCCTCTGTACAATTTGAAATTATCCGTTAAGGTAAAGATTTTTTGCTCTAATGAATTCGCCGTAGAGAATTGCTCTGAACCGAACTCAATCGTTCCACCATCGTCAAAAATAATAACATATGGGAATGGATCACCAAGCGGACCTCTGTCATCATCAACTTGAGTATAACCTAAAATAAGGTTATTGGACATAGTGTTTCCGATTCGGGTATTCAATTCTATCGCAGAAGAGTTCGTTATACTCGGGAAAAAGACTCCGTTGTTTGAGAAGTTAAGCGTTGAACTGCTTCCTCCGTTACGATTGAATTGCTCCGCTTTCGTATATTGATGTCTAAGGGTTAACTTATTGTTTTGATTAAGGTTAAAATCCAGTTTTCCAAAAATTTTCAAGCCCTGTAGTTCATCTTCCGTATCGCCGAAGGTCCCCGGATCATATCCGTAATCTCTGATCAATTGATCTCGCAAATTGTTAAGATCAGCCTCCTGAGCTCTGTTTTCACTAAACCCGGTATAATTACCCAGGCTAAACGGAATTGGAGTTACATCATCCTGGATCTCTACATTAGTGAAGAAGAATACTTTATCTTTTACAATTGGTCCTCCAAGAGAAGCTCCGTAAGTTCTTTGATCAAATTCTCCAACCTGCTCACGATCACCATCTGAAAAACCTAAACGGTCAGCCAGTTCTCCATTTGTTTTACCAACCAAACCTTCATTTTGCCAGAATAGGTAAGCTGTACCCTGGAATTCATTGGTTCCGGATTTTGTTACCGCATTAATACCACCACCGGCAAATCCACCATAGGTAACATCATACGGAGATAGTACCACCTGAAACTGATCGATGATATCAATACTAAAAGGTGCGATTCCTGTCTGACCACCATTAGTACCATTGTCAGCCAGGCCAAATACATCATTATTAACAGCACCATCAATATAAATCGCATTAAATCTATTATTAATACCGCCAAAAGAAGTTCCGGATCCTGCATTACTCGCCTGTGGTGTTAATCGGGTATAATCAGAAATATCCCGATTTAGGGTAGGCATCTTGTCGATTGCCTCTGTACCAATCTGAGTACTTGTCCCCGAGTTCTTACCAACTGATCCGGGTTTTGCAAGCACCAGAATTTCTCCCAATTCAATTGAAGAATCTCCTAACTGAACATTTCTTCTGAAAGGCTCTCCCAGTCTAAGGTAAATGCCTTCGATAACAATATCCTCCTGCCCAACATAAGAGATCGTAACCTTGTAAGGTCCACCAACACGCATATTATCAATACGATAATTTCCGTTGACATCAGTAGTCCCTCCATAGAAAGCTCCTGTAGGGGTGTGAATAGCCGTTACATTGGCCCCAGTTAATACTTCTCCGCTTTCATCAGTAACTTGTCCCAATAAAGTAGAGGTAGTTACCCCTTGCGAAAAAGCAAAACAACTTAATAAAAGAAAGAAATTAAGTAAAACTAGTTTTTTCATTCTCTGTTAATTTAGTTTAAAATGTTTGTTATAGTATAAAACTTTCACAAATGTGAAAAGGATTCCAAAGATTTAAGCATTTCTAAGTTTAAATAATCGTTAAGTATCAATACAATTACTTCTAAAGTGTGTTGCTGCGAATTAACATAAGCATCAAACTATACCTTAGTTTCCATACCAATAGACCCTCAGCAAAGAGCGTCCTTAACTGAAAATGGGATTAAATAGTTAATAGAAATGTTTAACAAACAGGTTTAACCTGTTCTTGCTCAATGGCATTCTTGAATTTGTCAGGAAAACATAAGAAAGGGCTGTCTTTTCGTTTTGTTTCTATTATCATCTCACCCTGGGAATGCGAACATTTTACCTGATTTAGTTTCATCCATAGATGTTAAGGCAAATATATTGAAGCCGTTTGAAGATTTCAAAGAAAAGTACAGAATATTATTTTCCGATACCTCTTTTTAGATATCCGATATTTTGTGTTTTAGGAAAAAATGGGCCTATAAGAAGAATAAACAGGGTTTTTCTTCTTAAGCCGGAGTTTTCTCTGGTAGAAAAATTTCAGCCATCATACAACGGGTACTTCCACCACCGTAAGTCTCAATGATATCAATAGGACTGTAGAGAATATTTGTATGTACGGAAATTCGGTCAATTTGCTCCTGGTCAAGTGATTGAAAAGCTTGTTCAGACATTACCAGGAACTTTTCTCCATGTTCATTGCGAACCTGAAGCATATTACCGGCAAAAGCCAGTACCTGTTCAAAACTAATTTCGATGATTTCTTTATTGGTTTTGGCAAAAGCATATTCCAAAGCTGCCCGTTCTTCCTCATTCTTGATCGTATCCATACAAATAATAACAAAGCCTTCACCCAGAGCCATCATTACATTGGTATGATAAATATCTTTTCCCTCAGCATCCACCGAGTGAAACTGCACTTTTTCATAATCTGTCCACAAACAGAACTCTTCGAGTAAGCTGGCATCCGTGCGAGGACTGATACAGGCATAGACGATCTTATTAACCCGGTCCAGAATCATGCTCCCGGTACCTTCCAGAAATTTGTCTTTTGATTCAAAAAATTCAAGATGACGTTCTCTCGATACCTCAAAAGAACTTTTGAGTGCTTCTACAATATCCGGTCTGCGTTCTTTTCGCCGGGCTTCAGAAAGCATCGGGTAGGTAATCACCGTGCCATCCTGATGAAAGGTGATCCAGTTATTCGGAAAAACGGCATCCGGTTTTACAGGCTTTGCGGTATCCTCTACAACATGAACATTAATATCTTTTGATCGAAGCAAATCGACAAACCGGTCAAATTCTTCAATCGCTCTCTGTTTGATTTCATCAACATCCAAACTATCATCTGCCTTTTGAAAGGAATTACTTTCTGCAGTTTGCTCATTAAACCCAAAATTCGCAGGGCGAATCATTAAAATATGGCTGGTCGTCTGTTTCAAAGTATTGTCCAAAATATTTAAACCTTGAAGTTATCTAAAATACCTGTCGCGGCGCAAGATAATTTTTTTTAACAATTGGTCAAAAATTAATTTTATTAAAGCAGATGAAATATTCTTTTTTGCTCTGACACGACCATTTTTCAGATAAAAAAGGCTCTTATTAAATTTCATTAATTCATATAATAACAAAATCTATTTTACTTCGTATCAGTTTAATAAACATTAAAAAACAGCTTAATGTTTGGAATGATATTTGATTCTATTTTAATGTGTTTAAAATTGTAAATCAGCAATATACGGAACACAAAGACCAAAAACACCATGCATATTATCTATCGGTTGATTCTTTCAATTCTAATTCCTTTATCATTATTTACTTGCAATAATGGGGGTAATGAACTGGGTAATCTGTCAATAAATACAGGTTCCAACAATGGGAATACCAAAACGGAGGCTATCATAATTTACGATCAAAGACCTTTTAAAAAAGGGATCAGCCTGGTATCGATTCCGATTAAAAATCCTTCGGGTAATATCAAAGCGGATATCGTTCGTATTTTTTTAGAAAATAATCATATTCTAAATAGCAAAGACCAAATAGCACTGTTAAAAGTTGAAGATTTTTCGAATGTTACCACATTCTATCTTTCTTCAATTGAAGGCTTAGGAAAGCCCGAAAACCTGCAGCTTTTTAAAAAAGCGCTGGAACTTACAATTATGCGACAGTTGAAAAATGATGATTTTAATATCATCTATGGCCAAACGGCTCAGCTTTAAACAAGTGTTTTTAACCAAAACAACTAAGAAGAACAAATACACTTAAGAAAACAAAAACGATGTGAACCAATTCAAACAAGTGTTCGATAGTGTAGATATAAATTATCTATGGAGGGACTACCGAACCACTTTTATTAAAGGGAATCTATGCCATTCCAAAGTGATCTGAAAAAATAAACACTTTGCTTTGAATGCAGTATTCCGGGTTAAAATTTGTTTTTCATTAGGATCTTATAAATGATAAGAACCATCAAAAGCACTTTATGATGTCAAAATTATTACCTGCCATTTTAGTTACTATCATCTTTACAGGGATGAGCATCTTTTCGGTTTTTCAATCCAATAAAATACAAGATCAGGATGCAACCATAACCGAACAAGCCAAAGAAATTGATTTTCTGGAAGTTTCTCTAACTAATGAGGAAGAGGAAAACGAGATTTTACTTGCTGATAATATCATGTTGCGCGAACAATTTGAATTATTAAAGGATAGTGTGGCTATTTTAAACGGAAAGATCAAACAATTAAAGAGCAAAATTCATAATCAGAATAAGACTATTAAATCTATCAAGGCAAAATTAAAAGATATTGAAAACCAATATCAGGCTTTAAAAATGGAGATTGCAGAGCTTTCCAGAAAAGATGAAATTGATAGAAATCTCATTGCGAGCCTGGAAGCGGACAAAACAGAACTAAGAAATACGATCGCGGAGCTTTCTATCCAAAAAGAACAGGAAGTGGCCATGCGTCAGGAGAGCGAGGCAGAATTGCTGGATAGGCAGGTAAGTGAAGCGAGGTTTAAAAGAATTTCGAATCTCGTCAATAATACTGCGGTGAAGTTTAACAATGTTACTCTTTCAAAAAAGCGTTTTGGTAAAGCGATCAGCAAAATCAAAAAGGAAAACAGCAAATGGAAATATACCGTTATTGAATTTTTCCTGGAGCACGAAGACTTGAAATTGCTACTGGATGAGCAGTTCATCGTCAAAATCGTCAATTCCGATACCGGCGAAACCCTTTCTTATATTGAAAGTAATCCAAACTTCCCGGATAGTGAAATTGATTCAAAAGGTGTGAAGTTTAAATTCGATGGAAATATGATCGAGCTATCCTATTTTAATAACCAGCAAAAATCGGGTGATAATTACGAAATTCAGATTTTTTACCTTTCCGAAGGAGAAGAATATTTGTTGCTAAACGGAGCGATGCCTTTTATACAAAACCGAAAAGTAGTAAAACTTTAAACGAGAAAAGTCCCATATTGAATATATCGCCCCCCGAACGGTAGTGTGCTCCGGCGCATTGCCGTTTTTTCTTTCCCCTACTCTACCCGCATTACTACAATGTTTCCAAAAGAGGTCTGAATAGAAACCAGGCCTTCTTGCCGGGGTAAATTAAGTTCGGCTTTGTTCAAAGTCGAATTCGTTTCTTTAAAATCAAATTTCATATCCTCCGGTGTAGTAATATTTCCATAATAAGCAGTCAGGTCAAAATCATAAGTCCCGGTAGAAGGATTAAGAAAAAGAATATCTGTTTTTTCAGCTACAATGTTCAGATCAAGCAAGCTGTTATTGGCATCAATTTTAATTTTACCATATTTTGCCCTGATATCAATAGGGCCCTTAATCTGGCTCAGAGTAATATCCGAACGAATAGACTCAATTGTCATTTGTCCTCCCAATCGCTTCCCTTCCACATCCCCGAACCGGGTTTCAATCCCTATTCTTCCTTCGATATTATCCAACTGTATTTCACAAAATTCACTTTTCACATCGACGGCCTGTTTAACATCCTTGATATTGGCTTTACCAAAATGGTTGCGTAAATCTACCGGACAGTTTTCGGGAATGATCAATACATAGTTAGCTTTAAAAATGCTTTCGGGTTTGGACTGTCCGCTTTTAGTTTTGACATAATTACGAACATAGATTTTCTTTCCAACTAACTCGATATTATAACCAAGTGCTTCTATATCCTGTTCGGCGATTTTTCTCTGCTCGTGTTTTGCAATCAGTTCCATAATGATCTTTACCTGTTCTTTATCCCAGGTTTCAATCTGCACGTCTGCTTTTTCGCCATCAATGCTCAAGGCATAACCTTCCTTATAATTAATTGTTTTTTCAATACTTTTAGTCACGACCTGCAAAGTAGCCTCCTGAGCAAAGAGTGCCCCCGAAAAGAAGGTAAAGAATAAACCTAAATATATTTTTATGATGCTTTTCATATAAAATGAATATCTGGTGATCATTGATATTTTATTTCAAAACTCAAAAAGACAATCCTGGCAATCTTTCTGAAATTCGACCTTTAGAGCCGGTTCGGAAAGGATTACTCCATTTACAAACCAGCTCCCGGATTTGGGGATTTTTTTAAATCTGTCTAATAATTTTTTTCAAAATATCGGAACGTTCGTGTTCAATTTCTGTCAGTTGTGCAATCAAATCAGGATCATTACCATATTGATCCATAGCGTATTTCAATTCGGCTCGCGCTACGTTCAATTCTTCCAATTCTTCCGTAAGTACTTTAAAGGCCGGTTGTTTACAAACAATATTATCCGTTTTACAAAAAGCGGCTACCATCTCAAATGCATCTTCATCAGCATCCCAGTCTATTTCCAAAAATGCTGCGGGTAATTTTTCTTCCGAATAGTTAACAGAAACATAGGCCATATTTTGATTTACATTAAATATATATATACCAGCCAGGCTAAAAGCTATAAATACCGCTGCCGCCGCGGCCCATCTGCGAATGCTGAGTGTTTTGACTTTTGCCTGCTGCTCTTCGGGAAGACCTGCCTCTATACTTTCCCACACAGTAGCAGGAGGATCGTAATCCGGTAATTGTTCAAGAGAGCGATGCAAATGCTCTTCCTGCCCGGCAATGATCATTTTTTCATTGATTCGATCCCAGACTACATTTTGAGGACTATATTCAGGAAGCTTCTTTAAGGCTTCCTCCAGCAAATGTTTATTGATCTCCTTCATAATTATTTAAGCTCATAAGATTCTAAAATGTTTCTCAGTTTCTTCTTGGCATGAAATAATTGGGATTTGGAAGTCCCTTCGGAAATATCCAGCATACCGGCAATTTCTTTATGCCCATAGCCTTCTACTTCCACTAATACAAAAACCGTCCGATAACCTTCCGGCAACTGCTTAATCGCTTTTTCCAGGTAATCAACATCCAGTTTCGCACTGGCCCAGTTGACGACCTCTTTGCGTTGGTGATGATCTTCCAAAGGCTCGAAGTATATTTTTTTCTTAACCTTTTTAATGGCTGTGCGGACAACAATGGTTTTGATCCATGCACCAAGTGTCGATTCTCTTCTAAAATTTCCGAGATTGCGAAAAACACTAAGGAAGGCGTCTTGCAAAACTTCTTCGGCTTCTTCAAAACTGCCTGTGATGCGGTAAGCTATGGTATACATCGCCTGTTTATAGCGATCATAGAGGTCCTTTTGCGCCCGTCGACTATTGGCAAGACACGCATCTATGAGTTCAGCTTCCGTCATACTGATTGTGAAAGACATTTAATACTAATGTTTGCAATAATGAGCTTCATATATACCTGAGGGTTGTATGCCATGGGCATTTTTTTGATCGTTCGCCCACAAATGATGAATCCATCTTTCTGACAAAGTAAACATATAACTTAGGAATCCCCTAACCATATACGAAAAATCCTTTATCTTCCTGCCCGACAATCTCTAATCATGCAACAAAAGTTGAAACATCAGGTATTTTGGCTTCCCTTTAGTTTGTTGGCAATTAGTACCATTTCGAGCATTGTACAAAAAGAGGCATTTCTGGCCGGAGTTACCAAGACCAGGGACTGGATCATGTATCATTTTGATGATTTGTTTTCCTGGGTCAGTTTCAGCTGTGTATTGATGATCATTATTATCTTTTTCTCCCCTCTGGCGAAAGTCAAAATTGGTGGCCCCGATGCTCAGCCTTTCCTTTCCAGATGGCGCTGGTTTGCTATTACGCTCTGTACCACAATTGCCACCGGGATTTTATTCTGGGGAACTGCAGAGCCAATTTTTCATTTACATCAACCGCCTGAAAGTCTCGGTATTGCTCCCGGTTCTGCTGAAGCTCAAGGTTTTGCCATGTCCACGATGTATATGCACTGGACCATTACGCCCTATTCGATCTACGGTACTATTGCGCTTCTATTTGCTTTGGCCTATTACAATCTGAAGCAATCCTTTTCATTGGGTACACTTTTATATCCCTTAGCGGGCAAGCGAGTCAAAGGCTCAATCAGTGATATCATTGATATTATCTGCCTTTTTGCCCTGGTAGCGGGCATGGCAGCAAGCCTCGGTGCAGGCATTCTTTCGATTTCAGGAGGACTCAATAAATTGTTCGGCTGGCAAGGAAATGCCCTGGTTTACAGCATTATTACCACGCTGGTCGTGCTGACTTTTTTATTATCCGCCAAAAGCGGATTATTCCGCGGTATACGAATACTTTCCGATTATAATATCAGAGCCTTCGTCATTTTGAGTTTACTCATATTCATATTCATTTACCCTTTTGAATCATTACAACTTGGTTTTGAGGGTTTAACAGACTATTTAAAAAACTTTTTCAACCGCAGTACCCATTTAATTCAACCTCTGGATACGAGCTGGGTTCATAGCTGGACGGTGTTTTACTGGGCCAACTGGATGGCCTGGGCACCGATTACAGCTTTGTTTTTGGGTAGAATTGCCTATGGATATACCGTTCGGGAGTTTATCCTGACGAATGTGGTCTTCACGGCATTATTCGGAGGAATCTGGATGATGATATTCAGTGGAGCGACTTTGCAGGTGGATATGCAGGGAGAAAACTTTCCGCTTTACCAGGCATTACAGACCGAGGGGCCGGAAAGTATCATTTACCTCCTAATCGAAAAGCTGCCTTTTGCACAAATAATCAGCTTCGTTTTTCTATTGATTGTCTTTCTTTCATTCGTAACGGCCTCGGATTCTAATACTTCAGCAATGAGCGCTATCAGTACAACCGGTATTACTCCGGAAAATGCAGAAGCACCTTTTCCTATCAAGTTAATATGGGGGCTTACCATTGGTCTGGTTGCATGGATCATGATCAATTATGCAGGTCTGGATGGTATTAAAACGATTTCCGCCATTGGAGGCTTTCCGGCATTAATCCTCGTGATTTTTATTTTAATCACCTGGGTTAAAGTTTTATTTAAAAAGGATATATTCAAAATGTGATGTAAATGAACCAGGAGGTTTACTTATGAAAACAAGCGGAAAGTATACCTCACAAGCAATTCTTTAAAATGTTCAGAGCCCGTATCAAGAGTAAATTCGAAGAAGATATATCATTATTGATTAGTCTGGATAACCACCGCTGGCAATACATTTGTGATTGTGGTCAGGCTAGTACATACAATGTGAAAGAATATCAAAACACCAGAGCTATCTTCATTAGCCATACACATATTGATCATTTCATTGGCTGGGATGAAATTATGCGTCATCAAATCGGTAGTAAAAAAAGAGTTAGTATTTGCGGCCCAAAGGGGATCGCCCGGCAAATACAAGCCAAATTATTAGCGTATACCTGGAACCTGATCGAGCCCCAAAGCATTCAATATGAGATTCGCGAGATTTTAGATGGGCAGCAGGTCAATGTTTATGAACTGAATACTGGAAACTGGGATTTAGTTAAGGTGGAATCTTTTCAAAGCAATATCGTATACCAGGACCTAGATTTTGAAGTCCGGTATACCATCCTCGATCACAAAACCGCTTCTATCGCTTACCGGTTTAATGAAAAGGACCGTATAAAAATTGATCTTTCGGATCAGAGGATAAAAGGAGGCAAATGGGTGGCAAGGCTTAAAGAAGCTTTTGCCCTTAATGATCCCGAAGTAGAAATTGAGATTGATCAAAAGATGTACAAAGCCGGAGATTGGTTCCATCTGCTTTCTGTAAAAAAAGGACACTCTCTCGGAGTTATCATGGATCACGCAGCTCATGAGGAAAATCACAAGAAAATAAAAGCCCTATTTTCAAATTGCGATCAGGTATATATCGAAAGTTTTTTCAACGAAGCGGATAAAGAAATGGCTCAACTGCATTATCATAGTTACTCCAGGCTTTCGGCCGAAATCATGCGAGCAGCTAAAGTAAAAAAGGCAATACCCATTCATTTTTCAAAGAAGTATAAAGAAGAAGATATTAAAGCACTCCAGGAAGAGTTTTACGCTGCTTTTTCAGGTTAAAATTTATTAATTTGCGGGCATATTAAAATGCCATAAAGACCAATGATACAATATAGAAAAGCAACAGCCGAGGATAAAACAGCAATTGCTCAACTCCATGCACAAAGTTGGAGCGATAATTATCGTGGCAGCTTCGAAGATACTTATCTGGATGGCCCTGTATTTGATGAAAGACAGGAAGTATGGGAGGAGCGATTTTCTAACCCCAATCCCAATATGCACATTATCATAGCGGAAAAAGAGGGCGTATTATCCGGTTTTGTTTGTTTGTTTCTTGATAATGATTTACGCTGGGGTTCCCTCATCGATAACCTGCATGTTTCTAAATCATGTAAAGGTCTTGGTATAGGAAAGCAATTAATGGAAAAAGCGATTCAGTATATTAAGAAGAATGCCAAAAATGAGCGGACTTTTCTTTATGTACTTACCAAGAATAAAAATGCTATCCAGTTTTATAAAAAAATCGGAGGCTTTCTGGAAGGGATAGAATTATTCGAAAATCCCGATGGAAGTGGTACATCTGAAGTTTATCGTTTTACCTGGAACTAGGATAAACTTTCGTTTTTACAGAAAATTAAAACATCAATCAAATGAGAGATAATTCTCAAAGAGCAAAAGCTGCAATTACTTTGATCTGGATCATTCTCTGTTTAGAATTCCTGGTATTGATTTCAAGCTATATGCAAATCAGTATACTTCAGGAAATCGCAAACGGCCTCAATGTTTCACAAGAAAGGGCCAATATGAACGATTTGCGAGAAGGTATTATCGGAATACTTTACGGAGTCGTGTATATTGTTTCAGCAGTTATGTATATCCGATGGTTTCGAAGAGCCTATTATAATTTACATACCAGAGTGAAAGGTTTGGCTTTTTCCGAAGGATGGGCGGCCGGAAGCTGGTTTGTTCCCATACTAAATTTATTCAGACCTTACCAGATCATGAAAGAGTTATATGAACGTACGCATGATTATATTTCCGCGAGGGATGAAAACTTTAAGACCCAACTCAATATGTACTTGGTTGGTTTTTGGTGGGCGTTTTGGGTCATCACCAGTATAGTCAGTAATATTCAATCCAGGATTTTATTAAGAGCAACCAGTCCGGATGATTATTTATTAGGCTCTCAAGTCGGTATAGCCAGTACTCTTTTTGGTATTCCTCTTTGCTTTTTGGCTGTAAAAGTCATTCGGGATTATTCCAAAATGGAATCAATTCTTTATAGATTACCGCCAGATATTGGAGAGCGCGCTACTGAACTTGATTTTAATAGCGATGAAAATATACTCGATACCTTCAAATAAATGGCTGGTAAAAGCTCCTGAAATATCTTCTAAGCATCCTTGGACCGAGCATGGCCTAAATAAATAGGCCCGGTCTCAATTCCTACTCCCTGTTTTTTAAAAAAAACTTCTTCGTAAGGCAACAAAAAGAAATAATTGATGTTTATACATTAATTGTATTAACATCACATAAAAATTAAAAGAAATGAGTTCTATTAAAAACAATGTAAATGAATTAAACAACATGATTCTCGAAGGAAAAATCCTTGATGCTTTCGATAAATTTTATGCCGAAGAAGTAGTGATGCAGGATAATAATCTTCCGGTAAGAGAAGGAAAAGCTGCCTGCCGACAGTTCGAGGAGGACTTTGTCAACAATCTAACGGCGTTCAGAGGTGCAGAGGTCAAAAATGTATTGGTAAGTGAAGACGCGGGGGTAGCCACCGTTGAGTGGGGTTTTGATTATACTCATAAAGAATGGGGTGACCGCAATTACACTCAGGTTTCTGTACAACAATGGAAAGATGGCAAAATCGTAAGCGAAAAGTTTTTATATAATAGTTAATTATCTCAGTAAGAGAAGCAGGAAATCTTCTTAAGCGGAGTTGATTTCTTGCTTCCCTTTAAGGAATGGAATAGCCAATTGTCAATATATATATATTCAATTTCTCAACGGACTTTATATCCTGTGTCACTTCCCGGCGATAAGTAAAAGTCATATCGAGGCGTTTACTAAAATTATACTTCAAGCCCGGTTCATATCTCCACCTTTGAATACAGTTTTGCCCATTAAAGCGCCACCAGGGCTCGAATCCCAGGAAAAACCTAAGTTTCTCCAATGAGGGGCCGTACAATTTAATCTTCCAGCGCAAAAAATCCGGATCATCTCTTTCCTGAATATCCAGTGCATAATGCATTCTTAAAGTATTATCCAATTTCCAGTCTTTATATCTTTTGACATAACTAATATCCGTCCAGATAAATTGCCGATTTCCTCTTTCCGGAATGAACCAGGTTCTGGATAATAATTGAATCGACCATTCTTTGCTCAGTGCTGTTTTTATAGCAAAATCGACCGAGGTGTTTTGATATTTTGAAAGATTTTCTTCAAGCCTAAAGATCGGCCTAAAACTTAGATTGGTATACTCACCTATCTGTTTTCCGAATTTCACTGAATTCCAGCTGATATTATCATCCGTTTGTGCGAGCAAAGGTGTAATACCAAACAATAATAAAACCCACAATTTACCTTTTGCAAATTCGCACATAAAGTTACATTATACCGAATTAGTTTAGCAGCTCTGACCAAAGCATTGTATTTTTATACCGCATTTTATAATACTCAGCAAAAGTCCGAATTCAATGTTCCGTCAAATTAAATGTTTCTTATATCTGGTTCTGTGCTTTCAATCACTTAAGGGGCAATTACCCCCCGATTTTTCCGACCAAATCATCAGCGATGAATGGAACCTGCCATTGGGGATGGCTTTTGATGAAAATGGAAACATGTTTGTTTGGGAAAAAGCAGGACGTGTTTATCGTGCGGATTCCAGCGGTACAAAAATAGAACCGCCCATACTGGATATTCAGGAAGAGGTGGGGAACTGGCGGGATCATGGCCTTTTAGGCTTTACACTCGATCCCAATTTTATAAATAACGGGCATTTTTATCTGCTCTACGCCGTTGACAGACATCATTTGTTAAATTTTGGAACCTCGCAGTATCATCCCGATTCAAGCAGTTCTTTTCAGGCATCCATCGGAAGGGTTTGTCGTTTTACAGCAGATCCGGCCAACGATTTTACCACCCTGATCCCCAACAGCCGGAGAGTACTCCTTGGGGAATCCATTTCGACCGGTTTTCCGCTCTATCATGAATCTCATGGCGTTGGTAGCCTGGTTTTTGGAGAAGACGGGACTTTGCTGGTTTCCTGTGGAGACGGTAATTCTAACCAGGGAGTCGATATTGGAGGCAATGAATTCGGCTCATATGCAGAACAGGCTTTAAATGATGGAATTATCAGCCCGGAGGAAGACATGGGCTCTTTCAAATCGCAATATCTTGGTAGTTTGGGAGGAAAAGTTTTGCGCATTGATCCGGAAACCGGGGATGGCATCCCTTCCAATCCCTTTTATGATCCGGATAATCCCCGGGCAGCTATATCCCGGATATGGGCCTACGGTTTTCGGAATCCCTACAAGATGATATTAGTGGAAAATACCGGCAGCCATAATCCGGAAGAAGGTAATCCCGGTACTTTAATGATTGGAGATGTAGGCGCTTCTCAATGGGAAGAACTCAATATTGCCCGAAGTGGAGGTTTGAATTTTGGCTGGCCATTTAAAGAGGGCCTGATTCCTTTTTGGGGCTTTTGGAACAGCACTGCTCCCGAAAGTCCACTTGCTCCCAATCCGCTTTTTGGAAGCGGCTGCTCCCAGGAATTTTTCAATTTGCGGGACCTTTATGCCGAGGCCCGCTCTGATAATACCGGGATTTTTCCAAATCCCTGTAATAATGCCGTTCCTATTCCGGAATCTGCTTATCCCAGAATGGAAACCTTGCCCGTCCTGACCTGGGGACATAACGAATACAATCTTCCGACAAAAACTTTTGTCCCGGTCTTCGATACGGATGGAAGTTATAGCGCTACAGATATCAGTTCAGCAGACTCCCCTATCGAATCCGATCTCTTTGATGGCAATTCAAGTATTGCGGGCACTTTTTACAAAGGAGATAATTTCCCGGAATATTATAGAGGCCTCTATTTTCACGCTGATTATAGTGGCTGGATAAAGGTGATGCATTTTGGAGAAGATTTTAAACTGGAAAAAATTGAACCTTTTCATGATGATTCCCGGCAAATCATTCAGTTGATCGAACACCCCATCAATGGTTGCTTGTATTATATCAGCTTTCGAAATGGCGGTTCGATTCATAAAATATGTTACGGAGGAAATCCGCCTCCAATTGCCAGGATCAATGCAGATACCATTTACGGTACTTCCCCTTTGACCGTTCAATTTGATGCCTCACAATCTTATGATCCTTTCGGACTACCGATCACTTATCACTGGGACTTTGGGGATGGAACAGAAAGCACAGACATTGCACCTAGTCATCAGTTTGTCAGCAATAGTTCTGCTCCAAGCCCTTTCGTTGTAAAACTAACAGTCACAGATAGTCTCGAAGTAGAAGGGATGGATGAAATTATCATATCATTGAACAATACCCCTCCGGAAGTGGAAATCATTAATCCCCGGGATAGCAGTTTTTATTCCATGAAGGGGAATACTATTTACCGGCTGGATGCAGAGGTTAGTGATATAGAACATTCAGACAGCGAGTTGACCTACGAATGGCAAACTGCTCTGCATCACAACTCGCATAATCATCCGGAAGCTCCTAGTTATGAACGCAATCCACTTGCGGTAATTACACCGGCGGGCTGTGAAATTGATGCAACTTATTGGTTTAGGGTCCGATTGACGGTTTCAGATGCCGCAGGCTTACAAACGACCAAAGAGGTTGATATTTTTCCCTATTGCGGCCCGGATTTTTTCTCCCTTGGTAATTTACAAGCAGATGTCAATGAATCGTCTGTTGTATTAAACTGGGATATAATCAGCGAAGACGATGTCTTACATTATGAAATACAAAGAAGTCCTTTTTTCGAAACAATTGGCATTGTGGCCGCCTCCGGTATCGGTGATTATAGCTTTACGGATACTGCTCCAATGAATGGAGATAATTTTTATCGTATCAAGGCAGTGCGTCCCGACGGGGTTTTTGATTATTCCAATAGTGTAAAAGCCAGCTTTCCGCCCAAAGGTGATTTTGTTCTTTATCCGAATCCGGCCAGGGATATGTTTACCATAGAGATGAGCCGTACTAAATCTGAGCTTATAAGCCTTGAATTGTATGATACAGCCGGCAAACAATTGATTAATAGTCAATGGATCACTAATCAAGGTGTCGCATTCAAACAAAGTATTATCACTCAGGCATTATCAAAAGGTCTGTACTTCTATAGAGTAAAAGATGGGGAAAGCACAAATGAAGGTACACTAATGATCCGATAATCCACTATTCCCCAGGTTTGAGTTCTTTTTGTTTTCTTGAAAAAGAAATATTATAGATCAGGGGAATAGAAAGGAATAATGGTAATTGATACAGATATCCAAAAGGCACATAGAAAAAGCCATAGAAAATCACCAGATACAGCTTTAAACCAATGATTAGGTACATTTTTGTATCCAGCCCTCTTTTTCTGTAATAAAAATATCCCAGTAAGATAAGTAATGCCGTAAAAGCACAAACGGCAATATGTGCTTTTCGATTCCGGGCTAAGCGATCTTTAACAGTATACTTTTCGTATCCGTAAAAATAGATAGCTAGGCTTAGTCCTCCCGACAAATGGTGAGGAACCGCATCTGGTGGCTGCCATATCTGAGGCTCCCACTGCCTTACCGCCGTTGTTTCATAATAATCCAGGCCCTTTTTCAGGATAGTCCAGTTCTTTGATAAAAATGGAATAACATAAAGCCCCAACACACCCACTAATACATAAAGGGAAACCCGAAATACTCTGCCAAAACCGTATTCGATCCAATAGATTAACAGGTATACCGGCAACCAGAAAGTAAAAGCATATCGGGATAAGAGGCAGATTAATATCCCAAGAGCCATCAGCCAGGGCCGCCGGTCAAAAATGCTTAGTGTGAGTAACAAATAAAAACCTATCGGGAGCAATTCAACTGCAAGTCCGAAATTACTTCTCGTAAATATGGCTAAAACGATAATCAGGACAAAGGGAATGATCGACTTAAGCACCAGCTCATAAACCGGCAAATTCTTTTTTACCAATTTCAACTGATACAAAAAAATAGCCAGCAGGAAAACAAAGTAAGCTGTCCAGCGATAATCAATACCCAAAACTTCCGAAACAATATACGGAGCCCATAATAGCGGCAAATAAGTAGGGTTTACAGCATAGCTCTCGAAAAATAGGGGCCGGTAAACCACTTCCCCGGCGAGGAAACGTCGAACGTACATTTCCAGAGATGGAATAATATCAGAAGCTTTTGCATCAACTGGAAAATCCAGAAATATAAAATATAAAATAACGGCAGATATAATTGCTCCGATAGCAAAACTGCCATACATAATTTTATACTGCTTCGAAGGATTCTGATGATCGGTTTTATAACCCTGTTCTTCTTTAAAAGCTGTTAGCCAGAAAGCGGTAAGCGCCACCGTAATTCCAGATAAAATCGATACTATTGGACTGATATACATTCCCAGGCTATTTAGTAAGAAGCTTTGCATAGCCAGTTCTACTATAATTGCCAGAAAAAATATATTCAGTATAATTTTCCGTCTTTTCGCATTTCCATTCATGACTGGCACAAAAATAGAATTTTTTTGAGGATACCTATCAGGAAATCGCAGAAACAGCAAAGGCTTGTCTGTTTCTATTTTTTAAATGCAAAAAATACTCTCATTGCCCGGATAAAACTTTGATATTGCAATCTATTATGCTCCGCTGGTAAACTTACAACACTTCAGCCACTACGAAAATGCTACCTCCAACAAAAATCAAATCATTCTCTGAAGCGGCCCGTCTGGCTGCTTTCAGGGCATTAGCAACCGAAGTGTAAGCTCTTCCCTTGAGTCCTTTCGTTTTTGCCTTTACCATGAGCACCTTGGCATCCAGTCCCCGGGGAATGTCAGCTTTGGCAAAATAGTACCTGGCATCTTTTGGTAATAAACTCAGCATCATATCGGTGTCTTTGTCATTGACTGTACCGAAAATGAAGTGTAGCTTCTCTCTGGAAATTTTATCCAAGGAGCGTTTAATCATTTTCAAACCAGCCTCATTATGTGCACTGTCACAGATTGTCAATGGTTTTTGTGCGAGAATTTGCCACCGCCCCAGATAATAAGTTAAGCTTTTCAACTGCTCCAGGCCTTTGCGAATATCTTTTTCCGAAAAGGAAAATGTTGGCGGTAAGGCATCGAGTGTTTTTAAGGTCGTAGCAATATTTTTATGTTGAAAAGTCCCGTGAAGATTGACTTTTAGTTTTTTAAAATGAAGTTTTTCATTTTTATAAACATCATAATAAGAATATTCAAGGTCCTCTTTAAGCAAATTCAGGCGAAAAGTTCTACTGGCAAAGGAAATTGGAGCGTTCTTTTTTTCTGCAACGGTTTTAAAAACAAATTTCACTTCTTTTTGCTCTTCTCCAATCACTACCGGTACATTTTTTTTAATGATCCCTGCTTTTTCTTTAGCGATCAAAGGCAAAGTATTTCCCAAAAACTGCTGGTGATCAAAGCTGATATTAGTAATCACACTTAGAACCGGACGAATAACATTGGTACTGTCCAGTCTTCCTCCCAATCCGGTTTCAATAATGGCAATATCCACTCTTTCTTTCCTGAAATATTCGAAAGCCATTGCTACGGTTATTTCAAAAAAAGAAGGTTGAATTGATGCAAAAACGGCCCGGTTCTTTTGTACAAAGTCAATTACAAATGATTTTGTACATAATGTACCGTTTATCTTGATCCGTTCCCGAAAATCCTTGTAATGAGGGGAAGTGTAAACCCCTGTTTTATAACCTTTGGCCTGAAAAATACTTGCTATCAAATGGGCCGTTGATCCTTTACCATTCGTACCGGCGATATGGATAGCTTTGAGTGATTTATGCGGATTACCCAAAGCTTTACAGAGCTTTCGAATATTTGTCAAATCCTTTTTGAATGCCGTCTTCCCTACTCGCTGAAACATGGGAAGCTGCGTATACAAAAAATCTAATGCTGCACGAAAATTCTGATCAATCTTTCTCATATTCTAAGGCGAAAACCTTTACTAATCTGTTGATTATCAAATAATGAAGATTTGTGTTCCAAGATGCGAAATAAAAGCGATACAAGACAAGTGCTCTTCTAAATCGAAACGCCCTACTTTTGAACAGCATATTTCACGGCATCTAAAACAAAATGCGAATTTAGTACTTAATCGTATAAACACCTGAACTCTGGGACAAGAATCGCCTTTCGAAAAATCAGAAAACAAATCTTTTTGGTATTATTTTAATTTAAGTTGCGATGCATGAGAGGAAATGGGCTTATTTTAACTCAAAACATTTCTTCATTTTAAAGAATAGATCATTATTCTGATAAATTCCCAAGAACTGCTCTGCACCTTTACCATAAGCAAATACCGGAATCAGCGAAGCCGAGTGGCCGCCAGTAGAGAAGGTAGGATTGATTGCTCCATATTCTCTTTGTCCAAACACTTTAGCAGCCGACAAAGACATACCACCGGTTTCATGGTCAGCAGTGACAATAACTAATGTATTACCATCTTTTTGAGCAAAGTCCAGTGCAAGTCCAACTGCTTTGTCAAAATCAAGGACTTCATCAATAACATATTTAGCATCGTTTCTATGCCCTCCCCAATCAATTTGAGAACCTTCTATCATCAGGAAGAAACCATCATTATCTTTTGATAAATAATCCAAAGCTGTCGAAGTGGCCCGCTCCAGGAAATCACCCCTGCCTCCTCTAATGCTGTGCAAACTGTCCGGTGCTAAAAAATAGGCATAGGGGTTTCCAAATTTTAAATCGCTTCCAATAGAGTTGGTATCTACTTCAACACCTTTATTTTCTAATTCCGTCAAAAGGTTTTTGCCATCCTTTCTTTGATTAAAAAACTGATAGCCTCCACCTGCTGCAAAATCAATGCTTGCTTTTACAAAGTCACTGGCGATCTCCTCATGCAAGTTTCGATCTTTTACATGGGCGTAAAAACTGGCAGGTGTAGCATGAGTAATGGAACTGGTAGCGATCAGGCCAGTACTTTTTTGACGTTCAGCGGCCCATTCCAAGATGGTTTCTCTGGCAATAGTATCCTGATCTACACCTATGGCAGCATTGTAGGATTTATAGCCGGTGGCAAAAGCAGTCGCTCCCGATGCAGAGTCCGTTATTTTATTTCCGACAGGTTGATTTTGGTGTAAGCCAATATATTTAAAACGGGAGAAATTAGGTGTTTCGTCCCCGAAATAATAAGCACAGGACACTTGTGCCAGTCCCATCCCATCGCCAATAAGCAAAATAATATTTTTGGCAGGTCCCTGGGATTCCAGTTTCTTTAGGGATTTATTGCAGGCAGACAGAAAAAAAGCGGAAAACAGAATAATTAACAAGTAGAGTTTATTAGCCATAATAGTTTTTTGATCGGCTAAACTAGAAAAAGTACCCTTCTTATTTCTTAGCAGAATGATTAATTATATTTTAATTTTTCATAGACACAAAGAACGCACCTGCTATTGACAGATGCGTTTGAATTTACTTATGTATATGTATGAAACGTAAAATTATTTGTGTTATCCTTTCTCCTTTATATAGTTTAACAACATATGTGGCCCAACTGTTTGAATCAGTTCTATAACATTATCAATAAACCAATCCTGAACAAGGAGCAAACGCCGCTTTTCATCGGTATGTCCCATCATTATTTTCCAAAAGATCAGCAAACTCAGCAAAGGGAAGATGGTGTCCCTTGAATTTGTAGTAATCCCCGATGGGCCTAGCTGCAAGCTTGTTTTCAGGGTTCCCACTGCCCCACTGGCAAATTGTACAGGGAATAGATAGTGCGGAATCATATACGCCAGAATTCAATACAAGTCTGGGCATACTGATGACTTCTTTATACTTGCCTTGTGACATTTGTGTATTCCCAAAAAGCCCGGCTCAAAATGAGGTATTAAGAACATTTGCTGCCTGCCTATTTTTATTTAAAAGAAAATTATGTCTGAGTAAAATATTTTTATATTAATGAATTAGGTTCCAGGCATAAAAAATCCCAAATCCGAATAACGGATTTGGGATTCAGATACCGATTCCTTTACAAAACCGGCAATATGATTGAAGTATTACTTTACTCTAAAATCATAAGTAATTGTACCACACTGCTTATCCAGTTCACCTCTTTTAAACGTCCATTTACGAGCATTCGCTTCTGCGATTCTCCTTAGCTGGCTATTACTGGTAGTTGAACCACTTTGCGTATATTTGGCACTGATCACTCTTCCATTAGAATCTACACAAACTTTTACTACGACTTTTCCGGTAGCCTGTGATTTATCTGTAATTGCCGGTCCTTTTCCACCTCTGTTACCTAATCCACCACCAACTCTCCCGGAACCAGTACTAATGCCCTCCAGGTTACTGGCATTGGGATCTCCATTTGGATCACCTTGGTTTCCGGGAGTTCCGGTATTACCTTTTCCTTCACCTGTTTGTCCAAATAATCCGCCGATTTCGCCTTTCAATTTATCTGCTTCCGCCTTTTTCCTGGCTTCCTCTGCCTTTCTCTTAGCTTCCGCCTCTTTTCTTTTACGTTCGGCTTCTTCCCGTTTTTTCCGTTCTGCATCGGCCTTTTTCTTAGCTTCCAATTCTTCTGCACGTTTTTTACGCTCTTCTTCCAGCTTTCGTTCCTGTTCTTTTTTCTTTTTCAAAGCAATCTCTTTGGAACGGGTATCTTCTACCACTTCCTTATCTACAGTCGGAGTAGGAGTTTCTTCAACAGGATCTGGTACTTCTGGTTCAGATACCTCTGGTTCGGAAACCTCAGGCTCTGATACTTCCGGTTCATTTTCTTCCTCAACTTCTTCCTCTTCAACCGGTGCAGGAGGTGCTGAAACTTCTTCGCCCTGACCAATTTCAGGCTGTCCGAAGCTGACTAAAATGCCTGATTGTTCCAATGGAGGATCGTAATATTTGAGCAACTTAAAAAAGAACAATACCAAGAACAAAATCCCTACTACAGTCGCTATAGTGCGAGCCGTATTCTGATATTTCTTGTTGGTTGTTAATGCGTAACTTGACATGACTTCGTCTTTTTGTTTGCTAATTAGATGTAGAAATGCTAAGAAGGATAAATTGAATTTCCCGTTTTTACATTTCTTTAACGTTTTTTAAGCGAAAAGATTATCTCTCGGCAGCAAGTATGGGTTCAATACCCAATTTTTGTGTAGCATCCATAACCTTCACTACTACTCCGGTCGGAGCACCGGAACTTGTGTCCAAAATGACATCAAATTTCTTGGCACCTCCTCTTTCTGACCTCAAAATTCGTGTCAAATTATCACGGATCGGCTCTTTTACAGAACGGCCATCATAAGATACATTGCCTCGACTACTGACCCTGATGACCGGTGGCTCGGCACTACTGACCGTTGGATTCCCCTTTGAGCCCGGTAACTTAATATTTACGGAATGTGGCGAGACCAGAGAAGAGGTCAACATAAAAAAGATCAATAACAAAAAAATGATATCTGTCAATGATGACATACTAAATTCGGCACTTACTTTTGATCGCTTTTTGAGTCCCATAGGATAAAATATTATCAGCAGAGCAGTTTATTGCTCTGTCGGTTTGGTCAAAATAATAGCGTCTTTTTTCAACTTTCTGGAAATATCAATAATCTTCATTACCTTGCTCCAGGGTACGGTTTTCTCCGCAGCGATTCCAATTTTTGCCAGTTGAGGATTCTCCAGCCTTCGAATGGATCGATCCAGCTCTTTTTGCAAAGCGGACAGAGGCAGTTTTTTGCCATTGAGCAAATAATCCCCATTCTTGGTAATCGTAACGGTTGTTTCCAGTGCCGCTACGGTCTGAGTATCCGCTTCGGGCAAATCAACATTATCTATACGTACAAAATTCGCTGTCAACATGAAAAAGATCAGCAACAGGAAAATAATGTCAGTTAAAGACGACATACTGAACTCCGCATTGATTTTATTACGATTCTTCATAAGCTTTTATGCTGATAATATTGTCTTAGGAAGCAGGTTCTTGCAATAGATCCATAAACTCGACGGTTGTACGTTCCATTTTAAAGATTACTTTTTCTACATTGGCGACTAAAAGATTATACCCAATAAAAGCAAAAATACCAATCGCCAAACCAACCGCAGTAGTAATCAGTGCCACATAAATACCACTAGCCAATTCTTTAGGGCCAACATTGCCTGCTTCTGACATTTTATAAAAGGCCAGAATCATCCCCGTAACCGTTCCAAAGAATCCAATCATTGGCGCTGCTCCTGCAATACTCGCCAGACGAGACAGGTTTTTCTCCAGCTTGAAAATCTCAAGATTACCAACATTTTCAATCGCCGTATCAATATCGCGAAGGGGTTTACCGATACGCATAATTCCTTTCTCAACCATGCGGGCAACCGGAGAATCAGTAGTTTGACACAAAGCTTTGGCACCGGCTATATTTCCGGCAGCTACATTAGCACGGATATTATTCATAAAGCTATTATCGACCCTGGCCGCTTTTTGAATAGTTAGTAATCTTTCAACAAAGATGTAAATAGCTACTACTGCCAGGACAAATAAAACAATCAGTACTGTGATCCCCAGAATGCCACCAATACCACCATCTCCCCAAATTATATCAAAAAGACTTTGATTCTTAGGCTCCTGAAAAAGAAAAATAAATTGATCAGACATGATTTACTTTTTTAGTTTTTTGTTTTGCTCGTTCTATAAGCGTTCGTAAGTAATTGTTCTAAAATTAGACTTGCCTTTCGCAAGCATGGAGTATGAACGTTTTTAAAAGCCCCAAATTATCAATTGCCTATTGAAAATTAAAGTTTTTTATAAATTAATTACAGAAGTAATATAATTCTGCATTGCTCTTTATGCCATACTGTTTTAGGTCCTCATTCATATTGAGCTTTAAATTCTCCTTCTGTGATGTTATAAGTTTCTCCGGAGTTTGCATCTGTTCCGCTAAACTCAAAAGTCCCTGCAACTATTTGGGTCATAGTATCCAATTGGGTTATAATCATAATCCCTGATTCTGCATCAACGGAAATTCCTCCCGGAAGAGAATTTCCATAGCCCGCAGATACTTCATCCGTAAGTATTGCATCAAAGTCATAATTACCCGGGCTCAGAGATTCAGCAACGGATATAGACAAAGCAGTATTTAATCCCTGTAAAGCTGTGATGTTGATAAATGGTCCCACTCTTATCGCAGTAAGGGTCCCACTGGAAAAATCATCTCCATTTACTTTGGCCCTCAGGAAAAATTCCGGTTCTTCGTTTTCATCATCATCTTTATTACAATTTGTAAAAAGTCCCATCACTCCAAGTAGTAAAAAAACCAAAGCCAATTTTTTCATAAGTATAAATTTTGTGTTAATAAATAAGAACTGATTTAAGCTTGTGACCTGTTTCCAGAAGTTTAAATCAGCTCGGTGTATATTGCGCGGTAAAATATACAACATTGGCGATTATTTCGAGACTTCAGCAGCTTTTTTGAATAGGATTCCCGGATTGAAAGGTTAAGAATTTCTCCATTTGTATAAGGCTCAATCTCAATTCTGCCTATTGTAACTTTTCTCTAAAGAAGTGGTACAATAAATTAAAGATTTAATCGTACTTTGGAAATTAGTAATTTGAATGCCGATAGCCACATTATAAAAATCGAATCAGCGTTCTCAATTCAGGAAATTATTATCCCCGTTTAATAAAAACGCCTACCGAAGAAAACGATTATTTTGTACATTTGTCCGGATAGCGAATTTTCGCTAGAGTTTGAAAAACTTTTCCACATCAAAAGCATTTAATTTTAAAAACGATAAAATAATGGAGAATACCCTAATTTCAGAAAAAACCGATCAATCCGATAAAGTCGGAAAAACCTTTAATCGGAAAATCAGAAAAGTTGCCGTTCTCGGTTCAGGGCTTATGGGCTCTGGTATTGCCTGTCATTTCGCCAATATAGGTCTGGAAGTATTACTTTTGGACATCGTACCGTTTGATTTGAAAGAGGAAGAAAAGGGCAATCCTGCTGCACGTAACCGCATCGTAAACGAATCGCTTAAAAATGCGATTAAGTCCAAATTTGCTCCTTTGTATGATAAGAAATTCGCCAGCCGAATCAAAACCGGTAATTTTGATGATGATTTTGAAAAAATCGGAGACTGCGACTGGGTTATCGAGGTAGTTGTCGAGCGTTTGGATATCAAGAAGCAAATTTTCGAAAAGGTTGATCAATATCGCAAAGCAGGATCACTGGTTACTTCCAATACCTCTGGTATTCCAATTCAAATGATGATGGAAGGCCGAAGTGAGGATTTTCTCAGTCATTTTGCAGGAACCCACTTTTTTAATCCTCCCCGTTACATGCGTTTATTAGAAATCATCCCGACACCGGCTACCAGCCAGAGTGTGGTTGATTTTTTAATGCATTATGGCGATCGATTTCTGGGAAAGCAGACCGTATTATGTAAAGATACACCTGCTTTTATTGCTAACCGGGTCGGTGTATACGCAATGGCTAAAATATTCCAGCTAACTTCTGAATTGGGAATGACGATAGAAGAAGTCGACAAAGTTACTGGTCCGGCAATAGGACGTCCGAAAACCGGGACTTTTAGACTCGGCGACCTGGTTGGGCACGATACTTCCGTAAAGGTAATTCAGGGAATTCGTGAAAATTGCCCAAATGATGAACAGGCAAGTGCTTTTGAGATTCCGAAGTATTTGGAATTCTTGATTGAGAACAAATGGTTTGGCAATAAATCCAAAAAAGGATTTTATGAAAAAACCAAAGAGAAAGATGAAAAAGGCCGTCCGGTCATTCTCGCATTAAATCTGGAGACCCTCGAATATGCTCCTTCTCAAAAAGTAGATATTCCAAGCTTGAAAGCAGCTAAACAAATTGAAGAGCTTTCTAAACGAATACAGTATATTTTCAAAGCGGAAGATAAGGCAGGTGAATTATTTAGAAGATCACTGGCCGGGCTTTTTGCTTATGTTTCAAACCGGATTCCAGAAATCTCGGATAATTTATATGCGATTGATGATGCTATTCGTGCAGGTTTTGCCTGGGAAATTGGTCCTTTTCAATATTGGGACACTGTAGGCCTGGAAGCAGGTCTGGCTATAGCAGAAAAGCATGGCGAACAAGTTGCGGACTGGGTGAAAAAAATGCTGGCTGAAGGGCATACTTCTTTTTACAAGATAGAAGATGGTGTAAAAAAATACTACGATAAAGATTCCAAATCCTATCAGGCTATTCCCGGTGCAGAGCAATTCATTATCCTCGATAATTACCGAGAACAGGCGCCTGTTTTCAAAAACAGCGAAGTCATTTTACACGATATCGGAGATGGTGTACTTTGTCTGGAATTTACCAGCAAAATGAATGCAATCGGAGAAGGCATACTCCGAGGTATTAATGAAGCTGTCCGCATTGCTGAAGAAGATGGCTGGAAAGGACTCGTCATTGGGAACAATGCCACCAATTTTACAGTCGGAGCTAATCTAATGATGATTGGAATGTTCGCTTTTCAGCAAGAGTTTGATGAACTCAATATGGCTGTTGATCTATTTCAGCAAACGACCATGAGATGCCGGTATTCCAGCATTCCGGTAGTAGCAGCCACGCAAGGTTATACTTTTGGTGGAGGATGTGAAACAATCATGCATTGTGATGCAGCAGTATGCGCTGCAGAATCCTATATTGGTCTGGTAGAAGTCGGTGTCGGCTTGATTCCCGGAGGTGGCGGAACGAAAGAATTTGCCCTAAGAGCCTCGGATAAGTTCTTCGAAGGCGATGTCATGATTCCTACTTTAATTGAAAAGTTTAAAACCATCGCCATGGCCAGCGTAGCAACTTCTGCATACGAAGCCTTCAACTACGATTATCTTTTGGCAAACAAGGATAGTGTTGTTGTAAATACCCAACGCAATATTGGAGAAGCAAAGAAAAAAGTGCTTGAATTAGCTGACGGTTATGTTCAACCGATTAAGCGCGAACATATTCGTGTATTGGGTCAAACCGGTCTGGCAGCCTGCTATATTGCAGCTAACGAGTTACAATTAGGACGCTATGCTTCAGAACATGATATCAAGATTGCCAAAAAAGTAGCCTATGTACTTTGCGGTGGCGACTTAACCGGTAATCCAACTGTTTCGGAGCAATATTTATTGGATATAGAACGTGAGGCATTTTTAAGTTTAGCTGGAGAGCAAAAGACCATGGAGCGTATTCAGCATATGTTACAAACCAATAAACCACTTAGGAATTAGGAATGCAATAGATGACCAGATGGTCATTAAAGTATTAACCTATTTTTCAATCTAAAAAATAATAAAATGGACGCATATATTGTAAAAGCATATCGAAGTGCAGTAGGCAAAGCAAAACGTGGCGGATTTAAAAATTTTCGTTCCGATGACTTGGCCGTTGAGATCGTAAAGCATCTAATGACTCAGGTTCCTGCACTTGATCCGCAGCTGGTTGATGATGTCATTGTTGGCTGCGCAAATCCGGAAGGAGAACAAGGTTTTCAAATCGGAAGGCAAATTTCTGTGAGAGCTTTGGGAAAGCCGGTTCCGGGAATGACTGTCAATCGCTATTGTGCCAGTGGGTTGGAGACGATTTCCATTGCTGTGGCAAAAATTAAAGCGGGTATGGGAGAATGTTTTATTGCCGGAGGTACAGAAAGTATGAGTATGATTCCGATGACCGGTTATAAGCTGGCTCCCAGTTATGCAGTAGCGAGTTCGACCCCCAATTATCTGGCTAGTATGGGTGCTACGGCAGAAGCAGTCGCTAAGAAATACGAAGTTAACAGAGAACAGGCTGATGAATTTGCGGTGAGATCACATGCCCGGGCAGCAGCAGCGATTGATACTGGAAAATTCAACGATGAAATTGTTCCGGTAACCGTTAAAGAAGTTTTTGTCAAAAATAATAAAAGACAAGAAGCCGAACATACGGTAGCAATGGATGAAGGTGTCAGAAGAGGAACGAATATGGAAGCGCTGGCCCGGCTCCGTCCGGCTTTTGCCAATGGAGGAATTGTTACCGCCGGTAATTCTTCGCAAACATCAGATGGTGCAGCTTTCGTTTTAGTGATGAGTGAAAGGATGGTAAAAGCACTCAATCTCGAACCAATCGCCAGAATGGTCTCTTGTTCAGTTGCCGGTGTTGATCCTTTGTATATGGGAATTGGCCCTTGCGCAGCAGTACCGAAAGCTTTAACTCAGGCAGGTTTGAAACTTAAGGATATTGAGCAGGTAGAGTTAAATGAGGCTTTTGCAACGCAAGCATTGGCAGTAATCAAAACGCTTGATCTTGATCCGGAGATTGTTAATGTAAACGGTGGTGCAATCGCCCTTGGTCATCCGCTGGGTTGTACCGGAGCAAAGTTGTCAACGCAGCTTTTTAATGAAATGCGCCGAAGAAACCAAAAATACGGAATGGTTACGGCTTGTGTCGGTGGCGGCCAGGGAATCGCCGGAATTTATGAGTTACTGAATTAGATCAACAGAAAGACAAAGCGTTAAACAAGAGTTATTCCGAATCAAAGGGATTTATAGAATATTGAAACTCTATGAAAATAGGGATCAGGTTTTTGGTATTAGCTTATTAGGTCTTCCAATATCTCCAAAATCCAATGCTTAAAACCTGGTCCCTAACACCTCCTTTCGAAAGCATTAGATAGCAATGCAATATTCCATTCACAGCCGATCTCAATCAAAATTCGGAAGGACTCATATTTGACTTTCTACATAAAAAAAATCCGGTCGATATGACAACCGGATTTTAAAACAAAATATAATTTGCAATTAAAGCAATTGGCGAAAAATCGCCTTCTTATCTAAATACCACTTTTCTTGGAATAATCTCTTTTGTATTTTCATTTTGTAAAAAATAATTGCCTGAGCTAAAAGTATTGACATTCATATGTATACTATCGCTGTTGATGTCTTATTCAGAATAGAATTAGAGGTACCTTCTATTACTTTTAATATGCATATGAAAGCGCTTTAGTTGCCTCCGAACCCGATTTTTAAATAAAAAAAATTATATTAGGCAGTTGCTTTTTGTCCATGCTTTTTGAAAGCAGCATATTTCAGGACTTATTATTTAATTGATAATGGAAGAAATAGGTAAAGCATTTAATGCTCTTTTTAGTAAAATCGGTGATTTTTTCGATGTTTTTGATTTATCTTTTATTGTCTCCGGAGCCGCTTTAATCGGCAGTATTTATATATGGCTGGAAGCTTCTGATTTCAGTTTACCTTCTACGATCAAAAAGGATATAAATGTTTTCACATTAGTTGTAATGTGCTACATAGCAGGATTGGTATGCTTTGCATTGGGTCGTTTTATTCGCTATCGAATTATCTATATTTTTTTAAAAAAGGAAAAACGCAATAAATACAACAAATTTGTAGAAGCTCTAAAAGCACATCAATTAACAGATTACGAAAAATATCGCCCTTATCTCGATGAGGAAAACTTGCAATCATCTAGATTGTATATCCGTTTGTGGGCCGAAATTCGGCAAAACGAAGAGCTTGCTCCATCCTTTTCGCTACTCCGCAGATATTGGGTAATGGCTGCAACTTACGATGGTTTAGCCAGTGTTGCCCTCTTTTGGATTTATACCGCCGTGGATGCTTCCCTGGGGCTTTCTATCAGCCAATTAGAACCATTACAAGGAGGTTTATCCATATTTATTGCAGTGCTTGTTTTCTATGTTTGTTCCCGCGAAGCAAAACGTTATGTTTCCAATCAAATTGAGGAAATTGTAGCTACACTTGCTGCAACTAATGGATAAGGCATGCATATTCTCTTTTTATTTTGAAAAAGCGCTACCCTTTTCTCTTGTTTCTATTTGGACTCTACCAGCTAAATACCCAGGACACTTTGCAAATCGATATTACACCTTGTGACTCCATTCTGGAAACCTGGACGAATGAAGAAATCGCCGCATTCAACGAATTTATTTTAGAACGCCCCGATTTATTTGACAAGTCCATAAACATTTGCGATCAGGCATTTGTAATCGAGTTTGAAGGTTTCTTCGAATTGGCACAAAAGGACACATACGGAACAAACAGAATCTCGGATTTTATCCCTCAGGGATTGAGAGGCAAAGATCAAATCGGTTACACGGAGTTCGGCATTTCATTAAATTTAGCTTATAAATTCAAGTAAAGCTATCGCTCCGCTAGTCAACCTGATATCAGGTATGAAAAATCCGGGATTTTGATAAAAAGTCCGGGATTTTTTTTAGTTTTTTCATAACTATCCGGATATATTTAAGTGTGCACCAATACCTCTCTATAAAGCATCCAAACAATTTACCCTATCGCTGAAATCGATACCTACCCAATCATAAAGGCTTGATAATCAGGGCCAATGAAGCTATATACTTCTTCTTTGATACTCGGTATACCTGAATTGCTGAAACATTGAGCATGTATACAAAGTGGAAACCCCTTATGCCTTATTTCCCCAAATAAGCCCGAAATCAGTATAAAACCCGTATTCAATTGATTTATAAATAAAATTAATGTATTTTTGCATTGATTTTAATGAGTTTATTTTTTGTTACGTTAGTTCAAGTTTCTTAAAAGCTTTTCCTTCCTACCTCTAAATTTTCTCAATTTTTTTAACTTCTCACAAAATTTTTAAGGTGAGAATTCAATTTTTTTTATGAATATTTTTGTTGCTAAATTGAGTTTTGATACTCAAGAATTTGACCTAAGGTCAGCTTTCGAAGAATTTGGTCAGGTTGATTCTGCCAAGATTATTATGGACAAAATGACCGGACGTTCTAAAGGTTTCGGTTTTGTTGAAATGCCAAATGACGATGAAGCTAGAAACGCTATTAACGAACTAAATGAATCCATGCTAGACGGAAGAAACATTGTAGTAAAACAAGCTGAAGACAGAGGTAATCGTCGAGGTGGCGGCGGATTCAATCGTGGCGGCGGTGGTGGATATAACCGTGGTGGCGGCGGATACAACAACCGTTACTAGGTTTTGAAATAACAAACTATTATTTGAATTTTATAAGCTCCCTTCGGGGGGCTTTTCTTTTTTACAGAACAATTCAGCCCGGCATTCTACACTCCTAAGCTTTTTCCTATATTTACAAACAAACAATGTTTATAATATGGGTATAAAGAATTTTGAACTTTCCAGGCTGATTATTGGGACAATGCGGCTGGGAGATTGGGGTGTTAAAATGGATACTGCAAACCTTGAATCCTTTGTAGAGGAATGCCTGGCGCTCGGGCTCAAAGACTTCGATCATGCCGATATCTACGGCGACTATACAACGGAACAGGATTTTGGAGCGCTTTTAACAATCAGACCTGATTTAAGAGACAAGATCAGGCTCACAACAAAATGCGGGATCAAAATGCTTTCTCCCAATCGCCCCGATCATAAAATCAAATCCTATGATTCCAGCAAACTTCATATTCTTCAATCGGTTGAAAACTCTCTAAAAGTCCTTAAAACGGACTTTATAGATTTACTATTGATTCATCGGCCGGATTTCCTAATGAATCCACAAGATCTTGCCGAAGCTTTTGAATCCTTACAAAAAGCAGGTAAAGTGCTTCATTTTGGGGTTTCCAATTTTACAACCTCTCAATTTGAGCTTCTCCATTCTTATTTTCCACTTGTCACCAATCAAATCGAAATATCAATAAGCCACTTACAACCATTCTATGATGGCAGTCTGGATCAATGTCTAAAATACAATATCGTTCCCACAGCCTGGTCACCGCTTGGAGGTGGAGTACTTTTTCAAGACACAAAGGATGAGCGGGTTTTGCGTATCCGGAAAACCGGAATGGCTCTAGCTGAAAAATACGGGGCCCAACTGGATCAAATTCTCTTAGCCTGGTTAATGAAACACCCTTCGGGAATCATCCCGGTACTGGGTACTTCCAGAATTAGCAGGGTAAAATCAGCACTGGCTGCTTGTAATATCAAATTGAGCCATGAAGAATGGTATGAGTTGTGGCAGGCCTCTGTCGGAACAGAAGTTCCCTAAAGGCCCAAAGAACAAGAGTCAACATCGAGTTTTGAAAACATGAATTATTTCGTTCATATAGCTTGGGTAATGCTTAGGGCTTTTTTATTAATCCATTCATCGCAAATGCAAATCCTCTTTTATTATGAATAAATCCAAAGAAGCCTTTTTACCGGTGGATGAGCATCACGAATTATACTATCAGCAACTGGGTACTCCGGCAGGTATTCCTGTATTATTTATTCATGGCGGACCAGGAGGCAGTTTTACTGAAAAAGACAAAACCTTCTTTGATCCGGAAAAATTCAATGTCGTTTTATTCGAGCAAAGAGGAAGCGGACGAAGTCGCTCACCTGTTCCATTGCTCCACAATAATACCCGGACTCTTGTCGAAGATGTCCATAAACTAGCTAATCACCTGCAATTGGAAAAGCCTATTCTCTTCGGTGGTTCCTGGGGCAGTACACTTGCGCTGCTTTACGCAATATCTTATCCCGAAAAGACCCGGGGTTTGATTCTCAGAGGGGTTTTTACCGCTTCCAAAAAGGAACGAAAGTTTTTCGAACAAGGTGGTGTCGCTTCCTTTTTTCCGGAAGTATGGGAAAGATTTGCCAGTAAGGTACCGGTTGAAGAAGAAGAACAAGTTTCCGATTTTTATTATAAAACTATATTATCCAGTAAAGACGAAGTACAAAGAGAACAGCTTTCCTATGAGTTAATACGCTATGGGTTCTCCATCTATGCCAGAACTAATAATGATATAGAAATTGATAAAGCATTAGCAGATACCGATTACGTTCGAAAAGCACAGATATTAGCCCATTATTCCATTAACAATTTTTTTCTACCCGATCAGTTTATCCTGAACAATCTGAATAATATATCCAATCTTCCAATATATATCGTACAAGGAAGGTATGATATGATTACTACTCCAAAAATAGCTTATACCCTCTGTCAAAAACTTAAAAACGCCAAACTATACATGGTTGATGCTGGTCACTCTCCACATGAAGACAAGGCCAAAAGTCAATTAATCGCCTGCTTGGATGAATTTGGCGAGCTTTGAGAAGCTGTCTGGAACCTACTTCCGGATTTTCTGAAAATACGTCCTGGCTACTTTCATTACCCGGGGAGCCATTATTAAAGTGGCCGTCATAGTGGGAAAAGCCATTAGAGCAAAGAAACCATCTATCAGGTTGAGCATAGCACTTAATGGAAATACAGCTCCAATGATAATGCTTATGATATAGAAGTAATTATAAACACCTTTAAACTCTGCACCGATTAAAAAGGACATACATTTCGTGCCGTAGTAAGAATAGGAAAAAAGAGAAGATATACTAAAAATTGAGACGCAAAGGAGCAACAAATATTTTCCGATAGTTGGTATAGAACCATCAAAAGCGGCCGCAGTCAAGGAAACCCCATTGCTGTCGCTGGTTTCCCATACTCCTGTTACTAAAATAGTCAATGCCGTTAATGTACAAACTACCAGAGTATCAATCGCCGGACCAAGCATGGCCACCAGACCTTCTCTAACCGGCTCTTTGGTTTTGGCAGCACCATGAGCCATAGGAGCCGTTCCAATACCGGCCTCATTGGAAAAGGCCCCTCTTTTGATACCGTGTAAAATGAGCCCTCCTACTATTCCTCCCAACAAAGGATCCCCTTTATAATGATTAGCTGCAAAAGCATCCGTAAAAATCATAGCCAGGTATTTGGGGACTTCTTCAAAATTGACCACCAATATAAACAGTACCGAGCCCATATAAAGCAGTACCATTACAGGAACCAGAGCTGCAGCGGTTTTGCTAATCCGTTTCAGACCACCAAAAATAATAATGGAGGTAATGATTGCTAAAACAGCACCAATGATCCAGTTGGAATAAGGTCCGGAAAGATTATTGGGTTTTAACAGAATATCCTGAATGGCTTGTGTCAGTTGATTAACATTAAAAACGGGCAGGGCTCCAACCAATCCGGCGATACTAAAAAAAACAGCCAGAACAAACCAATCCCGGCCTAGTCCTTCTATGATAAAATACATCGGTCCACCCTGCACTTCGCCATTGGAATCTTTTCCCCGGTACAAAATGGCTAAAGTCGAGGTGAAGAACTTGGTACTCATACCAATAATTCCACTAACCCAGAGCCAGAAAACTGCTCCCGGACCTCCAATGGTAATCGCTACGGCCACACCAGCAATATTCCCCATACCGATAGTAGAAGACAAGGCTGTCGTCAGGGCCTGAAAATGACTAATTTCACCGGGCGCATTAGGATCATCGTATTTTCCCCGCAAAACCTGAATGGCATGGCCAAGATATCTGAAAGGTAAAAAGCCGGAAAGAATAAGCAAATATAAACCTCCACCTACTAATAATAGCAGCAATGGAAGACCCCAGACAAAGCTGGCGAATTCCGCAATTATATAATCAATAAATTCAATAATTCTTTCCAGTGAAAATGACTCCATGCAAATAGATTATGGCTTATTAACAAGCCATAAACATAAAAAAAGTCCAAACAAAGTTGAAATTTCAACTCTATTTGGACTCTCTTACAAATACTACCAATCTGAAATTTACCTAACAAAAACTGAAAAATAAATCCCAGTTTTCCTGAAATAAAGCTTTAAAATATAAAACTTAACATAAAAGTATTTCCTTATTACAATTATAAAAAATCAATTTTTTCCTCAAACGTTTGCTCAAACGTTTGATGTTAGTAACTTTATAAAAGTTTTTTATAAAACTCCGGAAAACCACACAAAAAGAGCGAAATCACCCAAATATCTATGAAAAGAGCTACCTTAAAAGACATCGCTAAACTAACCGGATTATCTATCTCGGGCGTTTCCAGAGCTTTGAAAGATCATCCGGATATTGGAGCCAAAACCAAACAGAAAGTAAAGGAAGTCGCGGAGGCTCTAAAATACATGCCCAATTTGAATGCTCGTTCTCTCCGCACTCAATCTTCCAAGATTATTGCGGTTATTCTTCCTGAATTAACAGATTTCTTTTTTCCAAAATTATTAAAGGGAATTAGCGAAATTGTAGAAGAACGCGGTTATTCTCTCGTTTTTTTACAATCCAATAATAATCTGAAAAAAGAGCGGGAACTGGTTGATTTCTGTCTGAATATTTTTGCGGAAGGAGTGCTAATCTCTCTATCTGTGGAATCCGAAAACCTCAATCATTTGCAAAAACTGAAAGATGCGGACATTCCGACAATACTAATCGACCGCGTTATTAAAAATGAAGATTTCCCGAGTATTACTATTGACGACCGCGAAACTTCTTTTAAAGCAATTGAATATTTAATTCAGCAGGGACATCACAATATTCTGGGAATATTCGGAGATGAACGCCTGAAAATGACGCAATTGAGGGTTGAAGGTTTTCGCCTTGCCTATGCTCATCACAGAAAACAGCTAAATGAAGAACAGATTTTAATGGTCCCCAGCGAAGATAATCTGGAAGAGGCTATAACGGTCCATATCAAAGCGCATCCCGATGCTACAGCCATCTTCACCATGTCAGATAATAACCTCGTCAATACTTACCACGTAATTAACAGAATGGGAAAAACGATCCCGGATGATGTTTCACTGGTTTCGATTAGTGATGGAATTGCCCCCAATTATCTCTATCCAAAAATTACTCATCTTCATCATTCCGGACATGAGGTAGGGAGTAAAGCCACTAATTTATTATTTAACATTATAGACGGGATGTCACCGGCTTTTAATTTTTATAAAATAGATGCTGAATTGGTTAAGCTTGGTTCCTAACTTTTGGAAATGCCGGATACTTTTAAGTTCAAGTGTTAAGTTCAAATTCAAGTTCAAGAGTTTATCTTAAATAGTACAATAGAATCAGTTTAGTATGGAAATACTAATAAATGTTCAAAGGAACAAAGCCTTGAAAAGTACTCTCACATAATCTTTTTACTGAAAATTTCGCTATTCCTGAAGAGTTCATTAACTTGACCAAACCTACCATTTAAATCGCGGAGAATTGCGATGCCTTTTACTTTTTTGGAAACGAAAAAGCATTAACAATTATGAGTGTACTTGCTCCTATTGACTGGGGGATAATCGGGATCTATTTCCTGATCATTCTCGGAATTGCCTGGTGGGTAATTCAGAAACAAAATAATAACACAGATGAATATTTTCTTGCGGGTCGAAACCTCGGTTGGTTCGTAGTAGGAGCTTCCATTTTCGCTTCAAATATTGGCTCTGAACATTTGGTAGGTTTAGCCGGTTCCGGAGCAACCGATGGTGTCGCTCTTGCTCATTATGAGCTACATGCCTGGTGTCTTTTGGTACTCGGCTGGATAATGGCTCCTTTTTATATGCGCTCCAGGGTATTTACCATGCCCGAGTTTTTGGAAAAAAGATTCAATTCAACAGCAAGGTGGGTTTTATCACTGATTTCCCTGGTAGCTTATGTATTGACAAAAGTAGCCGTAGGAATTTTTGCTGGAGGTATTGTATTCGGCGTTTTATTACCGGATATCAATTTCATGGGGCTGAACAGTTTCTGGATCGGTTCTATTCTCGTTATTATCTTCACAGGTTTATATACCATCCTGGGAGGCTTAAAAGCAGTTGCCTATACGGAGTCCCTCCAATCAATAATACTGATTATTGGCTCTATACTCGTCACCTATTATGGACTGGAAGCACTGGGGGGATGGAATGAATTAAGGAGAATTTGTGGTACGGATATGTTTAATTTGTGGAAACCATTAGTACCGGAAGGTTTAGAGAGCACCTGGGCACCTGTCAAATCAGATACGCATATGGCCTGGTATTTCAATGATCGCTATCCCTGGTTGGGGATGCTGCTCTGCGCTCCGATCATAGGCCTGTGGTACTGGACCACCGATCAATACATTGTGCAAAGAACACTCGGTGCCGCCAATTTAACAGAAGCCCGAAGAGGGACCATTTTTGCCGCATTCCTAAAGTTATTACCTGTCTTTATCTTTATCATCCCCGGTATGATTTGTTTTGCTTTAGCTACCAAAGGTTATGAAGGTTTAGATAAAGTTTTGCTGGATGAAAAGGGTCAGATAATCTCCATAAATGCACAACAGGCATTCCCCCGATTAGTAGCTACAATTTTACCCCCGGGAATCCGGGGTATTGTAGTAGCCGGATTACTGGCAGCCTTAATGAGCTCTCTGGCAGGGGTATTTAACGCTTCCTCTACCCTTTTTACTATGGATTTTTATTCCAAATTTAATCCGGATGCCAATGAGAAAAGCCTGGTCAGGATCGGCCGTATTGCTACTGCTGTAATGGTGCTTATTGGCCTACTCTGGATTCCAGTGATTCAGGGAAGCCGGGGCTTATATGATTATTTGCAGAGTGTTCAGGGCTATCTGGCACCTCCTATTTTTGTTGTATTCTTTTTTGGTATATTCTCCAAAAGGATGACAGCAAAAGGAGCATTATGGGCCTTGGGAGTTGGTTTCGCAATGGGACTTTTCCGTCTGGCAATTGACACCCCAAAAGCATTAATCGAAGGGTTTAGTTATGAAGAAGGTTCTTTCTTCTGGTTGATCAATAGTATTTTCTTCCAATATTACAGTCTGTTGATTACTATCGTTTGCGGATTAGTCATGTGGCTGGTAAGTCGCAAAAGTGAAGCTCCTTCTTTGGCACAAATCAAGGGATTAACTTTTTCTACCCTTTCGGAAAAAGACAAAATGGAAAACAGAGCCAGTTATACGACAAAGGATGTCATTGCATCGGCATTGGTTATTCTATTAATTATTATAGCTTACATGTTTTTTAGTGGTTAAGGGGCAATGTATCCATCCGGATTTTCCAATATACCTTCTACCTGAAAATCCTTGCAAGCGCTATTAAAGGAAGAAAATTTAAGTATTTTGGCTTCGTCTCAAAAAATTAAAGAATTCGAAATGAAAAAAATACTGTTCTGTGCTATACTGTTTCTAATTTGCTTTTCTCTTTTCTCGCAAAATAATTTTCCGGATTTATTAAGTGAGAGAGAACAAGCCAGAGTTATTGATGAAATACTGGAAGACCGCCTTGATAATTTGCTACCACAATTAATGGATCGCGTTGGGATAGATATGTGGATTATTATTTCCAGAGAATATAATGAAGATCCAGTGATGAAGACTATCCTTCCAAGTACCTGGCTATCTGCCAGAAGACGTACAATTATGGTGTTTTATAAACCGAAAAATGCTGCCATTGAAAAAATTGCGATTGCCAGATACAGCGTCGGAAAATTACTCAAAGGAGAATGGAACATTGATGTTTATCCGGATCAGTGGGAAGCTTTGGTAAATATCATCCAAAGCAAAAATCCACAAAAAATAGGTCTGAATTATTCCAAAGACTTTGGATTGGCCGACGGCCTAGTCAGTACGGAGTATCAGGCGTTTATGAGCAAGTTACCCCAGGAATATCACGAGCGGGTTGTTTCGGCAGAAAAATTAGCCATAGCCTGGTTAGAGACTCGCTCGGCAAAAGAGTTGGAAATTTACCCAATGATTTGCCGGATGGGGCATATGATTTTGCAGGAGGGTCTATCGGAAAAAGTCATTCATCCGGGCATCACGACTACCGATGATGTCGTCTGGTGGTTGCGTCAAAGGCTAAGTGAACTCGGCCTTAAAACCTGGTTTCATCCCAGTGTTTCCGTGCAAAGAGCAGATATGGGGAATAATGAATTCCTCCGTTCTTTTTCAAAACGACCAGAACAGGATGTAATCCTTCCCGGAGATTTATTACATGTAGATTTTGGGATTACTTATCTCCGTTTAAATACGGATCAGCAACAACATTTTTATGTATTAAAACCGGGAGAAACAGAGGTGCCGGAGGGTTTGCGTAAGGCATTCAAAAATGGAAATCGTTTGCAAGACATTCTGGTCCATCAGTTTCAAGCTGGTAAAACCGGAAATGAAATTTTGAGAGACGCTTTAAACCAGGCCAATAAGGAAGGGATTCAGGCTTCTATCTACACGCACCCGATCGGGAGTCATGGACATGCTGCCGGTCCAACTATTGGCCTTTGGGATCAGCAACAGGGGGTCAAAGGTCAGGGCGATTATCCGCTCTATCCGAATACCTGCTATTCTATCGAATTATTCGCTGCCAGTGAAGTCAAGGAATGGGGTAAAATTGTCCGTATTATGCTTGAAGAGAATGGAGTATTTACCAATAATCAATTTTATTTTCTGGATGGAAGGATGGAAGAAATACTAACGATCCCCAGAAGGTGATCTATTTTTATCACATAAATAGCCATTCTATGCTGCTCCAAAACATCGTTTCAAAATTAATCCAAGCCCTAAGCTCTGGCGATAGCCGCAGCGTAAATAAAAAAGGCATGTTACAGACCAGTCAATAAATTTTAGGTCGGTTCGTAGCCCGATTACCATAAATTCATATAATTATTTATATTTAGGCCATAATAAACAAAGCCCTATAATCAACTTAGAAAGCATGAAACAATATTATTACGCCAGTGGAGATCAGCAATTAGGTCCCTTTTCATTCGAAGAATTACAATCAAAGCGAATTAGCACAGATACTTACGTTTGGTACGAGGGACTGGCCGATTGGACCAGAGCAGGTGATCTGCCTGAACTAAATGCTCTATTCGAAGCAACTACCATGACGCCTCCACAGCCTACGGTACAACAATCACCGCCACCTCCTGCAGCTCAGGGCGGATATCAACAAGCCAGGAATCAAGGTGGATACCAGCAACAATATCAACAGCCAAACGGCATCAAACCCAAAACGTGGTTGGTTGAATCCATTTTGGTTACTATATTTTGCTGCTTAATCGGTGGTATTATTGGTATTGTATATGCTGCTCAGGTAGACACTAAATGGGCTCAGGGCGATATACAAGGCGCACAAAAGTCCTCAGATAATGCCAAACTTTGGGTAATGATCTCCCTGGGTATAGGTCTTGTCATTACTATCTTTTATGTATTTGCGATACTCGCAGGAAGCGCATTTTAAAAGTTCAATGAAGCGATCCAGGAAATTTTTCTTCTTAGGTCTAATCATTTTTACATTATTGATACTTTATAGCAGCATTGATCCTGCAGCAAGTAATTGGTTTCCAAAATGTCCTTTCCTATCATTGACAGGATACCAATGTCCGGGCTGCGGATCACAGCGTGCTATTTATCAATTACTCCGGGGTGAACTTTTCCAGGCCTATCAATACAATCCTTTACTGGTACTTTCTCTGCCTTATATTTTTCTTGGTCTGCTTTTTGAAATTCCAAGTATGAAAAACAAGTATCAGAAAGCTCAAAAAATATTGTTCGGTTACAAATCAATTTACATAGTACTGGGTATTATTATTGTCTTCTGGATATTGAGAAATGTACTTGCTTAATGTCATGTACTTTCGAGGAATTATAAAACCATAAAAACACTCCGATGAAAAGTCTAATAAATATCTTTTGTATCGCTTCACTTCTGGTCATTTTTGCTTGTAATAGTGAAACCCAATCCCCTTCCAAGCCTCAAACTCCGGAAAAGAAACCACAAAACACTGCTCCTGCTCCGCCTGCTAAACCTAAGGCTCCGGAAAAACAATATTATACGTCCTCTGTATTTGCTTTCAAAGTTCTGCAACCTTCTTCCTGGGAAATAATAGAAAACAGGATGCCTAACCTCCCCGTTATCTTTATCAATAAGGCTGCAGGAGGTAAAGAAACGATATCCATTGGTGCTGATAATAAGACATATGGTGATCTGGTGAATTATTATGATATCTCCCGTGACTTCCTGCTAAATAGTGGTCAAATCCAGTCTATAACAGAAGAATCCGAAGGCAAAACCAAGGCCGGTGTCCCATTTAAAAGAATTATTTTTCAACAATCTGCACAGCAAGGCTCTTTAATGTCCGTATCCTTTCTTTATTTCCAAAATAAAATGGGTTACTCCGTTACCTGTAGCGCACCTGGAAACATATTTGATCAACAGCGCACCTATTATGAAGAGGTTGGACAAACGATTACATTCTAGTTTTTCAGCCTTCTATCGGTAGAAAGATAAACTCGTCGAAATTCTGTCTAATTATTCGATCTATTCTTTTATAGCAAGGCAAGCTTTGTTACATTTGTGTCCGATCAAAGCGCTTGTATGGAATTATTGAATCAAATACTTTGGAAGGGAAAAAACAAATGGCAAATCTACAGTGCAGCTATAGGCGCTTTTCTGGGTTTACTGCTCGTTCTTACCGCCTTTCAATTTTATCACGATCTGCAAAATCTGATCAGTGGAGACGGGGCTTCGGATCAATATGTGATCATTAATAAAAAAGTAAATCTGTTTAATACACTTGGAGCCAGCGCTGCTTTTACATCCGAAGAAATCGACACTTTAAAAAATTATGATTTCATCCTCGAAGTAGGTGAATTCAACTCTAATCAGTACAAAGTAGGTGCTTCCAGCTCCATGTTCGGTTTCTATACAGAACTGTTTTTTGAATCCGTCCCCGATAATTTTGTCGATGTCAACCTCGGTAGATTCAGTTGGCAGAAAGGGCAGAAAGAAGTTCCAATTATCATGTCGAGGGATTATCTGGCACTGTATAATTTTGGTTTTGCACCCAGCCAGGGTTTACCTCAATTTACGCCAAGTACCATTAGCAAAGTTTCGGTTGATATCATCATTCGCGGCAATGGATTGCGTCGTACCTATCAGGGACGAATTATTGGTTTCAGCGATCGGATCAACTCGATTATTGTACCGGCAAATTTTCTGGAGTGGTCCAATCAACAATTCGGTAACAAAGCCAAGAGCGATCCTTCGAGAGTTATTTTGAAAACGGTTAATCCATATTCGCCGGAATTACAAAATATGCTTAAAGAAAAAAATTACGAAGTTAGCAGTGGTAAATTGATCGGGGGAAAACTAACTTCTCTGCTCCGGGGTATCATTTCTGCAATCGCCGGAATAGGTTTTATCATCGTACTACTTTCCGTACTGGTTTTTGTACTTAATTTCCAGTTAATCATATCTCAATCTAAAGAAGACATTCGCTTATTACTTCAACTTGGATATAAAAACAAGCAAGTCGGGGGTATTTTGAATAAACGACTTTTGATACTTTTTACGGGCATATTAGTCGCTGTTTTACTCGCACTACTACTGAGCCGTTACTGGTTTGCTGGCTGGTTCGAAGGACAAGGGCTGGAAATTGATGCCGGAATTCACTGGTCTGTTTATTTACTTGGACTTGGACTAAGCGCGCTTATTCTTTATTTGAATTTTCGGAATATCAAAATGAATGTAGAGCATTTACAGCGGTAAAAAAGGATAAAGAAGGTTGTTGTATTTAACAACTTTTAAACGACGAATAATTAATGAACGATCAACTTTGGTATAAGGATGCCATCATTTATGAGTGTCCGGTCAAATCCTTTCGGGATAGCAATGGAGATGGCATCGGAGATTTTAAGGGCCTGATTGAAAAGCTGGATTATCTGGAACAACTTGGAATTACCGCAATTTGGATTTTACCTTTCTTTCCCTCTCCACTGCGCGATGATGGATATGATATTAAGGATTATTATACAGTCAATCCAATTTATGGCGATATTGAAGATTTCAGGCATTTTGTGGCCGAGGCACATCGAAGGAATATTAAAGTAATTATTGAATTAGTTATTAATCATAGTTCTGATCAGCATCCCTGGTTTCAAAGAGCCATTAAAGCTCCCCGGGACTCGGACGAACGCAATTATTATGTATGGAGCGACGATCCCGAAAAATACAAAGAGGTCAGAATCATCTTTCAGGATTTTGAAAAGTCCAATTGGACCTGGCATGAAGAAGCTGGACAATATTACTGGCATCGCTTTTTTCATCATCAACCGGATTTGAATTTTGATCATCCGCCCGTCCAGGAGGAAATATTCAGAATACTGGATTTTTGGGCGGCTTTTGGGGTTGACGGTTTCAGGCTGGATGCTATTCCTTATCTTTTTGAAAGAGAGAACAGTTCCGGTGAGAACCTGCTGGAAACGCACGATTTCCTGAAAAAATTGAGAGCTTATATCGATAAAAACCACAAAGGTGTTATGCTTCTTGCCGAAGCCAATATGTGGCCGGAAGATTCCGCAGCGTATTTTGGCGAAGGGGATGAATGCCATATGAATTTTCACTTTCCCGTCATGCCCCGGCTCTATATGGGGCTGAAAAAGATGGATCGAAGTCCAATCATCGAAATATTAAATCAGACACCTCAGATACCCGAGAATTGCCAATGGGCCACTTTCCTAAGAAATCACGATGAGTTAACCCTGGAAATGGTCACACTGGAAGACCGGCATTATATGTGGGATCAATACGCAGCTGATCAAAGAGCAAGAATCAATCTCGGAATCCGGCTTCGACTCGCCCGTCTGATGGATAATGACCGGAGAAAAATTGAATTGATGAATGTGCTGCTATTCTCTCTTCCCGGTACTCCTGTGCTCTATTATGGCGATGAGATTGGCATGGGGGATGATCTCACTCAGGAAGATCGCAACGGAGTGAGAACACCTATGCAGTGGAACGATCAGATCAATGGCGGCTTTTCTGAAGCGGACACTTCCCTACTCTATCTGCCCACGGTTCCAGATCCGGAGTACCATTTTTCAAAGATCAATGTAAGGAAACAGATCGACGATACAGACTCTTTATTTCACTGGACAAAAAACCTCATTGCGCTGCGCAAACAATTAAACGTATTGGGTCGGGGTGATTTACAATTTATCGAAGTCGCTAATAAATCCATTCTTGTTTTTAGCAGAAGCTATAAATCGGAAAAAATTCTCATCCTAATCAATTTGTCGGATCAGCAGCTTGATCTCCGTCTGGATGTTACAATCCTTGGTACAAATAAAATCAAGGAATTATTTAACGCGCATGTATACCCTATTGATGAAGATAAGGTTTTGAATTTGGAGCTAGGAGCCTGGGACTATAAATGGCTGGTTTCGGGATAACGCTCAGAGTGTTTTGATTCTATTATAAAAATCCGTTCTATAACTCGCACCTATAGACAGACGCTTTCCATTGATCAATACGGAATGGCCTTCAATTTGCTGAATATATTTCAGGTTAATAATAAAAGATTTGTGGATTCGGTAAAAATCCTCAACCGGAAGTAAAGCTTGTAAGTCTTTGAGGTTTTGTAATGTGATAATTTTTTGTCCGGTACAAATAAACATCACATAGTTTTTCAAACCTTCAATATACATGATATCGTCCAGTCTGATCTGATGATATTTATTCTTTGCATCTCCCTTGACAAAAATGGCATCCGAATGAATAGTGGAGGGTGTTTCTGTTTGATGCTTCTTGGAATTGATTTCGGCCTTTCGTTCCACCTGTGATACTGCCTTTAAAAAGCGATCAAAGGAAAAAGGTTTTAGCAGATAGTCCAGTACTTGGTATTCATATCCTTTAAGTGCGTATTCGGAGTAAGCCGTAGTCAAAATGACCGAACAAGAAGGCTTGACAATATCCAGTAACTGTAACCCCGTCAGTTCCTCCATTTGAATATCCAGAAAAAGGATATCGGGATTTTGCTGTTTCAACATATCCAAGACTTCCCATACCGAAGTTGTTGCTTTTTCCAGACTTAGAAAAGGCGTTTTTTCAATATAAGCAGATAATATTTTGAGTGCATGCGGTTCGTCATCCAAAGCTATACACCTCAATGTTTGCTCATTCATAAAGTAATTTCTAATGATACCTGAAAATTTCCTTCATCCTCTTTTTTAGCAATCTCCAAATTATAAAGTCCCGGATAAAGCAAATCCAGCCGTTTTCTGACATTCCCGATACCTATTCCGCTACTCTCATCTTTCTGAAAGCGGTTAATCCGATTCTGACAATCAAAATATAGCTGCCTGCCCGCTGTTTTCAACTTTATACGTAAGGGATGTTCGGAATCACTGCTTACACCGTGTTTGAAAGCATTTTCTACAAAGGGAAGCAGTAATAAGGGCTCTATCTCCAGGCTTTGATCTGTATTGGTATAATCAAAATCTATAAAACACTTGCCTTCAAATCGATTTTTAAAAATATCAATATAATTATTTAAAATAGTTACTTCTTTCCCGATATTAATTTTATCCGCTTTGGCACTTTCCAGCGCATAACGCAAAAGTTCCGATAGCTTCAATATGGTATTCGCCAGTTTTTCATCGATCGTAAATGCTTCCGAATACAAAAAACTCATCGTATTAAAGAGAAAATGAGGATTAATCTGAGATCGGAGAAAACTCAGTTCTGCTGCTGTTTTCTCCTGTTTTAATCGAAGTTGATATTTCTCATCTTCGTTTTTCTTTTCAACCAAACGCACCAGCATCCCCCCTGTTACGGGTACTGCACCTCTCCAAATATTATCCAGAATGTAATAAGCAAAATCATCCCGATAATAGTTGGAAAAGCCAAAGAATATTTCAAAAAGTATTTCCTGTATAAAGTATCTGGTGAGTATAAATCCAAGGATTCCCAAAGAGATGATCAAAATTGTTTTAAGCAATGCATTCGCTCCGGGGACCAGATCAGAAAGATAAAAGTAAGACAAATAGAACGTCAGGATCAGAATCAAATTATAAGAACTAACAATCATCAGTCCCTGAAAATCCACATCACCTTTACTAAAATAATCGAAATAGTCATACCCCAGGAATAATAACCATCCAATAATATGCGGTCGATACGCAGCCTTCATTTTAAGATATTTCGGGTAAAATAGAGAACTTGGGATAACTTTTTTCGTTTATTACACGAAAGTCTCAAAATATTACATCAAACTTTACACGAAAATAATTTTTGATAATGTGAAGCTTTCTAAAAAAATTCCTTTCTTTGTGTTGCAGAAACCTAAAACTGCCCATTGATAACATATGCTTAGTAGAAGAAATATCCGCATAAAAGTAATGCAGATGCTCTACACGATGAGTAGAGACGGCAGCCTTTCCTACCCGGAAGCGCTTAACAGATATGAAGAAGGAATCCAGGAATCCTATATTCTGTTTTTATACAATCTTAATTATTTAGTTAAGGTAGCAATGCATGCCCTTAAAGATGCTAAAAGGCGTTCTGCCAAGCATTTACCAACCGAGGAAGATAAAGCCTTTTCTCCAAAAATTTACGATAATGATGTCGTGCAAACGATTGTTACGCAATCGGATTTTGCGACCCTGATTGCCCGGAAAAAATTTGACGATAGCCTTGATGAGGATACCATTAGGAAGCTGTATGTAGAATTTGCTAAAACAGATGAGTACAAGGATTATCTCAACAAGGAAAGTACCAATGAAGAACATAAAAAAATCCTTTTAGCCCTTTTTAAACATTGTATCAACCACGAATTATTTAACGAGGCAATAGAAGATCACTATCCCACCTGGATAGACGATAAATCTCTGGTCGTCGGGACCGTCAAAAAAACCATTAAGGCGCTGCCTGATCAAAATAATTTTATGGGAGTTTACAAGCCTACGGATGAAACCACCAAGGAATTTGGCGAAACGCTCTTCGCATATGTTAATAATAATGATAAGGACCTTCTCGAAATCATAGAACCTACTCTGAACAACTGGGATGCCGACCGGGTAGCCGTAATTGATATGATCTTATTAAAGATGGCTATCTCAGAATTGATGATCTTCTCTACTATTCCTACCAAAGTAACCCTGAATGAGTTTGTTGAGATTTCCAAGCTTTACAGTACCGATAAAAGTAAAGATTTCATTAATGGTATTCTGGATCGCCTGATGAAAAAGCTCAATAAAGAAGGTAAAATAAAAAAAGAAGGACGGGGACTCCTGGAGTAGAAACGCTAAAAACTATCATCTTCTTTTCGACCATACTACAAACACTGCTCCCATCATTATCAAAGGCAGAGTGGATACCCAGCCCATATCCCAGAGCATCCGGGTAATAAACATCGCAAAAGCAATGACGCATAAACCCATAATCAATTCCGTCCAGCTAATGCTTTTCTTAGCTGTATCATGTTCCAATCGGGTCTGATTAATCTGTTGAGCCTGATTATTCGAAGTAATGCGCTGCATAATACGCTGACGCATCTCATCACCCTCTGCACGTTCCCGGATATATTTAAAAACATAGGTCATCCGATGACCATTGGAAAGCAGTTGCAAACCATCATTTACCAATTTATCTTCTTTTGTTTGGTTTTCGTTATTCGTCATGTTTTTTGATTTTGCTGATCAGATATTTGCTACCCGGCTTTTGGAAACTAAAAACCGGGTAACAGTTATTTATACCATGAATTTAAAAAACATAACTCGGATAAAACCGGTTGCATTCCATTTTTTACGATCCTGTGTTATTAATAATTCGACGTACCTTCTCCGTCCAGAGCCGGAATAATTAATTTAAGTTGCGATCTACATAGATTTATCAATGGTATATGCAAAAATGAAAAGGACAATTTTTAAAATGAATCCCTGTATAGTTACTGCATGA